>JAZDNF010000016.1:0-29312 GCA_043800255.1 Candidatus Altarchaeota archaeon
CAACCTCCACAGGAAACCAACCACTCCGGAAGACAGGCTCCAAATCCCGAACATACAATACATCAACACCACGCACGCTGAAACTCAAACATCGACTGTCATTCCACACACCCAAAACAGAAGGAACATCACAACCCTCACTGCTATGTAATCTTAAAACATTCCCTCTAAAGGATAGATTCAACAAGGGACTCCACACGACACTAACATTTGGGCTGACAACATACTCGTCCACAAAAACACCGTTCAAGAATAACTCCAAAGTACGATTAACATAGAAGCTCTCCAATGAGATATTCAAAAAGACGGGGCCACCATTACGGCTGAACAACGAAATTGTGCCATCCTCACCCATCCACCGGTAAGTAACATTCCCATAGGTATATGAACGATACCAACCCTCAGAGAACAACACCCCACCCCCAGACAACAAATCATCCAAAGACACCACCCCAACACCCCTAACATTAAAACTCAAACACCGGCTGTCATTCCACACACCCAACTCCAAAGGAACATCACAACCCTCAACACTATGAAACCTCAAAACATTAACACCAGAAGACAGATTAACCAACGACCAAACAAGACTACCATTCACACTAACAAAGTATTCACCAACAAACCCGCCATTCAAAAACAAATCAAGAGTGCGATTACGATAAAAACTATCCAAAGACAAATTCAAAAACACCAAACCACCATCACCACTATAAACGGAAACAACACCACCATCAGACAACCACCGATAAGACACACCATCATATTCTTCATGAGGATACCAATTATCTCCAAAAAAAGGCTCAGACGTGTAAACTCTAACATACGCGAAAATAGAGAGCAAAATCAGGATGAAAACCAGATGATATTTTTTCAATCCCCTGCTGAGAAAAAAGGTATTTATATTTTTCATCCAAATCGCACTTAGGGCCAAGGCAAGAGGAAGGATGCTGAGGAAAGATAGCCTCAGAAGTACCATGCCATACGACGGTGTGGCGAACAGATAAAGCATCTCCTTTCGCATGTTCTCTGCATAGTATTCTGTGTAGGAGTACGGGACACGTCGTATGTCAAGAGGGAAATGCCCCTCGATAATGTTCTCAAAGAGTCTGCTTCGGGGGCCATATTTTACAAACGAGGGCCAATAGTAGTCTAACAGGGGATTGGCAAGTATCTGAAAGTTGCTAAATCTTTGCGCATATTCTGGTTTGAGTTGCCTATGATCTGCTTGGATTATTGTCTCATAGCCGTGGAGGCCCACTAGTGTGATAAAGGAAGATAGTATGAGGAATACGACAACGATTGTCTTCCCGTATTTCTCCAGAACATACGTTAAAGGCAGTATAAGCAGGGGTATGATTGGAGCTAGGTGCCTGGGCCCGAATGACGAGCCACCCCACCACATCCACCAGGAGGAGATTAGGGTAACAAAAGACAGCGAAATCAAGGCGATTGATGCGGACTCGAGTTTTGACCTTGTGAACATAAGGGGCAGGCCTAACAAGGAGAGGATAAGGACAGGGTTGTAGATGAAAAGCCCCCTGTAGGGCATAACTGTCAGGTAGACCATTACCTTTAGGTGCTCAGAGAATCCTATGCGCTCAACACCCTTGTTCTCTTGCAGGTTAGGCCATATTTGAGGGTCAATATGGAATCTGGGCAGGGTAAAGGGTTCATCGAAGATTGCATAATTGTATATGAACAGAGGAGACAGGCCGATTATTAGCCCCACAAAAAAATACAGTAGGTTATTCCAGTTGCCCTGTTTAAGGAGGATAATGGTTCCGAAAATGAGCAGGAATAGGCTCGGGATTTCAACAACGATTGAAAAGCCTCCTACCATACCAGAGAGTAGAATATCACGCACTACGTTGTTCTTGCGTGGCTGACATATTAAGTATACAGATAGAAGAGCTAGGAAAATGCCCGTCGAATGTCCAAGGAAGACTAGCGAATTATGGAATGGCGTTGAACTCAGTCCATAAGACAGGGCGATGAGTGTCTGGAATTCTTCTCTTTTCGTGAAAAATTTTGAGATTTTGTAAATGAGCACTACGGTTAATGCGCCAGATAGCGATGATGTAAATATAGTTAAGAGCACCATTGACGATAGAACCAGCATCCCAGGACTCTTTTTCTCAAAGGTTGAGCTATACTCCCTCACAATATAATCGATTTCAGGGTATTTTTCCTTTAATTTTGCTGGCAGAAGATGATTATGGAGGACTTTCAGACCATAATATAGTGGAACCCCGATGAACGACATTCCCGGCTCTTTGTCAGAGTAATAATGTCCGCCGTAGTAGGCTCTATCGCCCGTATTGTTGTAGAAACTGTCAATCTCAAACCTATGCTCATCAACTATTGCTCGGATAGAATCTAACCGGGAGTACTCATTCCAACCACCCCAATGGATAAAGTAACTGTAAATGAGGAAGAACGTTAAGAAAAGCTTTAATTCCTTTCTATTGAACATAAAGCCACCCGCGTTAGATATTTATTTGAAAACAACGCTTTAAGTGACGTTTATGGACAATAAGGGGAAACTCCAGCTTATTATAGTCTTCTCGTTGTTATTGAGAGTTATTCTGGCTTTCCATACAAGGGGTATTGCACGGGGTGATGAACACGAGTACCTGAGCATGGCAAACCAGTTGACGGGCGGGAGAATCGACTATCTGCTCGGTTTCAGGTCGTATGCATATCCGCTAATAGTCGCCGTACCCTTCGCGTTATCGAAGATCCTCGGAGTAATCAGTCCGGACATGATAATAACCGCAGCCCGGCTCCTTAACGTGGTGGCTTCAACGTTTCTGGTTTATATCACTTATTTATTGGGTAGGAGACTATACGACGAGAATGTCGGCTTGTTGGCCGCTTTTTTCGTAGGTTTCTCGTGGTTCATAACCGCCTGGACTTTAAGAGTTATGACAGAAGCATTAGCTTCAACATTCATATTATTTTCCTTTTACTTGATTCTGGAAGAGAAAGAGCTGCGGTCTGGACTCTTGATAGGAGCTGCGACAATGCTGCACATGAAGTATGCAATATTCATCATCCCGCTTCTCGCTTTCCTAACGGTTAAACGAAGGCATGCCTTGAAGTCTTTTGCCGTTGGTTGGCTGATGCTGTTTCTGGTGCAAGGTTTCGTGGACTACCTGACCTATGGCGAATGGTTCCATTCCGTTATCGAGTATTTCTTTCGCACACAAATCTTGGAGTACGCGAGATTGATTATTGAAAGCGGGGGAATCTCGGGAGTTTATGCGTTACATGAAAGCCTTTATCCGGGGCACGGCACATCGCCGCTTTATCAGTATATGGGGATAATCCCAACGATAATCGCGCTTCCGCTCATCTTGTTCGTAGTATTAACGCTCAAGACCGAGTCGAAGACACTATTAGCTTCGACTATTGCTTTTGTCCTGTTGGTTCTATCGTTTATGCCACACAAGGAGGATAGACTACTTTTTCCGATAGTTCCTCTCCTTTACATACTAGCTGCATTTGGGTTTTTCTGGATTTACAAGAGAGTGGAGAACTCCAAGGCCTGCAAGGCTATTTTAGTATTCAGCATCATAGCAGTATTCTCAAGCAATATGTTCATGCTACAATATCTGCCATACAGGGCGCACTACAATGAAGCGGAAGCTATGAGATGGATCGGAAGGCAGGAGAACGCTGTGGGGGTCTTCTCATACTATCACCCACCAAACTCAGGAGGATACATGTACATACAGAAGAACATACCAGTGTACTACTCAGAATTCAAGAATATCTCAGAGGTTGGAAGTGAGATAAACTATGTCGTCATCCCAGATTATCAAGCGGATGATCTCCTCTCCATCATCTATGAGAACTTCAGAGCAGTGAAAACTTTTGAGACAGACTACCCGAATGAGATTCTAATGGAGACGGCAGAGCAGGATATATTGGTCTACGAGCGGATAGTATAGCACATATTAGAGTGGAACTAGCAGTTTAAGGAATGACTGAGGAATGTCCCCTAATATCGATGTAACACCCTCGCAGCCGGACCAGCAGAGTTTGCAGTTTTTGTATTCCTTCCTCCATTTTTTCATGTTATTCGAATTTAGGATTTCACTCAGGTTTCGCTCTCTTAGGTTACCGACAGGCTCTTGCATCGCACTGCAGGGGAAGACAAGACCGTAGGGGTTGATGAAAAGAGAGCCTACGCCAGCCGCGCAGGGGATTCTGCGCCCAGTTTTCAGATAATCTCTCATATACTTTATGTATAGTCGGCGAACGATGTGCCGGGGGTTGAAAAAGCTTTTCAAGCCCCCACCATACTGACTTAGGAAGCAATCAATCTCGGTCATAACTTTATTATAATCCATGACCAGATCATCATTAGGATTCTTGAAGAATTCGCTCGCTCTGGCAACCTCCACAGAGATGTCCTCCGGCATTATGCCATACGCTCTCATCTCATCTATGAAAGTTGAAAGTTCACCAAGATTTGCAGGGGAGATGACATAGTTTATGTGAACATTGAAATTTGAATACCCTTCCGAGAGTTCTGACAAGCTGGAGTAAGTCCTAATGGCATTGTCAAAGGCCCCTCTTAGGCCGCGAATACTATCATGAACCCCGCGTTTGCCGTCTAAGCTAACACCTATTTCGAATCTAGTGTTCACATTTTCAAGAATCCTGCGGACGGCGGCCAGGATTTTATCGGTCAGGATGCCATTAGTTGATGTATCAATGAGAAGCAGATTTTCCATAGAATTGTAGGCACTTATGACAATGTCCGAAAAATCATCACGCAGAAAAGGCTCACCACCAGTAAGATGCAACCAGGAGAGACCTAAATTATCGAAAATTTTCCGGTAATCACTTAGGTCCAATTCTGATTGAACCCCATTGGTCTTCCAACTATTGCAATATATGCATCTTGAGTTACAGCGGTAGGTGACAGCAACATCAAGCTTGTAAAGTACAGGGTCGGCTAGATTGAACCAATAAAATCTATTACGAGCAAGTACTGCCGCAAGCTTTAGAATATCATAAACGCTCATTTCCTATTATGAAATTCAGAGTATAATCTCAATATGTTTTTGACATAATCGCGAATAAGTTGGATTACGCTAACCTTCGTGTGTTCGCCCTCAACCCACTTAACCGGGAGTTCGGTTATCTTATAGCCCTTACGCTCCGCCAAGATTAGGAGTTCGGAATCAAAGAAAAAAGCGTTATCTTTGACGGCAGGTACAATGTCTTTCAACACTCTCCGGTTTATCGCCTTAAAACCACATTGGGCATCTGAAAAGCCAACTCCAAAGAAGACTTTGAGGAGTAGGTTGTAACCCCGAGAGAAAAACTCCCTGCGAAACGACCTACTTACGCTAGCCCCCCTCTTATGCCGCGAACCAACAACAATGTCAGAACCACTAACGATATTTTCAACAAGTTTTGGAAGATATTTAATATCGACCGACAAATCAATGTCAGAATAACAGAATACATCGGCATCACACTCACCCCAAGACGCCCTGAGAGCTCCCCCCCTCCCCTTTTGGTCAAGATGTAATAATTTAATTCCTTTCAAAGTGTTGGAAAGATTTATGGCTAGCTCCAGTGTCCTGTCTGTGGAAGCGTTGTCTGCTAGTATGATGGTCCAATCCCAAGCCGACTGATTCATGAGAAAATCGTGGACGGTACGGACACTATTCTCAAGAATCTCTACCTCATTGTAGACAGGTAGAACCATACAGACTTTCAACTTGCCCATAACTAGAGTATAGTACTATCCAATTAAATTCCAAGGGCCTGCTAATTTATGAGGTATATTTCCGTGATTTTGTTGTTGATTTCGAAGCCTTTTATGAGGGTGAGGTTGCCGGCGCTCTCGGTCAATATCTTCATAAGGTTTCCGTGGCAGGCAGACTGCGAAGAATAGACGAATATGTTAGCATTGGTCAGATCGCCGTTAACACAGGCATCACCTGCAATGGTTAAGGGTTGTTCGATATAATGCACAGAAGGCAACATCAATGCATGATCCAAAGGCCATGATGAGAGAACAGTTGCATTAGGGTAATTCTTTGAGAGGTACTTTATTGCGTAGAGGTTGGTTCGGACAGCATCAGCATATTCCATGTTAGACTCGAGAACGCAGCCGCAGGAATCGGTACGATCACCAGTCCAATTACCAATAGATAGGAGCACTAATAAGAAAACAAAAGATATGTAAAACTCCGGTCTTCGCAGTAATGACTTAAGGGATAAGACACCAAGCAAAAAATAGGAGGGGTATGCTATGAGGACGTATCTGATTAAAAAACCTCTGATTAACGAAAATCCGAAGACAGTTGACAGCACCATGATGAGCAGGGGAACATACCTGAAATGCCTAAACTCGCCTCTTCTCAGAACTAGGATAAGAATAATGGCGAATGTTAGAATAAAACGGAAATCCGACAGAAAAAAGTGACCAGATATAAGCAAAAACTGGGAGTATGCACTACTAAGAGGGAGAAAGCCGACCTGAGAGGGCTTCATAATCCAGCCCGCAATCAACTGGTGATGGAGAAGCCAAGCAACCCAGATGAAGGCAGGCAGAGAATAGAGGGGTAGGAATTTCTTGATGCGTGAAGCCTCACTGATGCCTGTGGAGATCACATAGGATAGTACTGCTAATACTGGCAAAATGCCGGCCTCTTTAATCAAAACCGCTGAAAAGGCGGTTAACAGATATGGTATCGGTCTCTGGCGTATTCCATAGTAGAGCACCATAACAGAGAGCGCTGTCAACGGTATGTCAAAAAGAGCCTCGCCGCTGACGGAATAGTACATGGGGGAGAAGAAGAGCAGGATAGCGGCAAGAAAGCCCACAACCCTGTCAGACACGTAAGAGCCAAGGAGGTAGGTGTAGTATAAGCCAAGAAGAGAGAACACTAATATCAGCAGACGAGATAGGAGAAGAGACTCTCCAAGCACTGCATAAGAGATTGCAAACAGTTCATATAGGAGTGGAGGATGGCCAAAATCCAGGTAATCT
The DNA here is from genome assembly GCA_043800255.1 of Candidatus Altarchaeota archaeon. Classification (GTDB taxonomy): domain Archaea; phylum Altiarchaeota; class Altiarchaeia; order IMC4; family SCGC-AAA252-I15; genus JAZDNF01. Next base: position 7,022 of record JAZDNF010000016.1, read on the forward strand.
GGAAGATTGAAACTCAGATGGTTCTCAATCATCCAAAGGGAACCCTCAATAAGATGGAACTCGTCCCAGTAGTACGGAAGACTTAGGATAGGATATTTCAACAGGAGAACGGCGACAGCAAGTGAGAAAAGCACCACGTAATCAGAGTACCTACTGCCAGCTAGTATAACCATCAAGCTGAAGTATGAGTTACAAAAGTATTCGTATGCTGTCCAGTAACAGTTCCGGTGACATCATCATAGCCAATCACAATCTGATTCGTATGCATAGGGAATTGCGATTTAACGTCAGAAATGCTCAACATCAGATAGCCTAACGAAACAGCGCCGACTACGCTGCCAAGAACAGACAACGACTCCCTAGTAATCTTCCCCTCCTCCTCAGTAAGAAAGGATGATACGTCCTTCCTTATTGAAGGCAGTTTCGACTCCAGAAGACCCATCATAAACACCTACTTAGGATATTTGATTTAGTATATAAAACAGGAAAAACGGTTAAAAAGGCCTGGCTGAGGCCACCCAATTACGCAGTATTCTGTTATCTTCCTCTGAGCAGAGGAGCTTTTTGAAGAGAGTGTCCAGTATGGCAGAATGAACTTTACACCTGAAATCCACAGGAATTCTTGGAGTCGGAGTCTGACTCTCGGAAAACGCCCAAACAGGGCAGACACCACAGTAGGGCATCCATATGCAGTCAGAGCAAAGCAAAGATAGGCCTGAGGAGATATCCACCAAATCCAGAACAGTCTGAGAGGATAAGATTCCACCATATGTGTCATTAAGGACACTTCCAAGCCGGAAAATGTCAAAAGACCTGCCCTCATCGCACGTGTGGATGCTGCCATCATGAGAGTACGCAAGCTGGGATATCCCAGCACCGCATGGCATCTCAAGGTCACAGTAGTTTGGATTCCGACCCTCAATAATTTTCTTGAGGAAAACCTGTGTCAAACCCTCATTGAACTCGACACCATCCCTGTTCAAGCCCAAAATATAGTCCAACGAATCCTTCCAGAAGGATAGATAATCTGCAGGAGAATACCCTATCTTGTGCCACACGTTGGATGCAACTCCGACCATTGTCAGGTATTTCAGCCTTATCGTAGGAAGGCCGTGGGATAAATACTCGTCAACAATCTCCCTCCAGTAGGGAAGCGAATGCTTCGTCACAACAGGGAGAGCGCCCACCTGCCCATACATATTATCCTTTCGGATAGTATCAAGCCAGTAGACGACGTCAGAGTAGCTGCCAGCGCCGCTCAGATACTTCCTGTTCCGGTCATGCACTTCCCGGGGACCGTCAAGCGAGGTCGATATTATAATCTCATTATCTGTTACGAACTTGAGTATGTCATAATCCATGAGAGTTAGGTTTGTTACAAGTACATAACGTATTTTCTTCCTGGATGTCCTGTTAAGGCGTTTGGAATAGTCGACAATGTATTCGACGATTGGAAAGTTCATTAGGGGCTCGCCTCCAGATATCTCTATTGTAACGCTCTCTGCAGGGGTCTGAAATATGAAATCAACAGTCGCCTTCGCGACATCCTCGTCCATGTCGTATCCCCTCTCCCCCACAGGCTTAGCACAAGCAAAACAGTAACTGCACGCGTGATTGCACCTAAGGGATGGTGAAACTATATGAAGGCTTGTGCCAGAATACAGATGAGAATAATTCCGGAAGTAGGAATTTGCTATAACGCCCATATTCTCCGCGGTTAGGATAATGCCCCGACTTTCCAAAACATTGAATAGTATCGGATTTTCGGAGACCCTCCCTGTCCTGAGGAGATCATAGTTCTGCTGGGAGAGCGCAGCCCACGCTCCATGATCTGTTACGATTAGAAACCTGTTTCCGCCATACCTTTTGGCAGAATATTTGTTCGCAATATAATCGACGCCAGTAAGCGACAATTTAATTCTTTCCGACTCCATATTAGGGTTTAAATTCACCTTTTACCCGCATTGAACATAGAACATAGTTGGAAAACTCACTAGCCAGAACGGTCAGATCAAAATCCGATTGTCTGGGCTTTAGGGCGATGGTAATACTCCGACCCGTCTCAGAGGTTAAGGTAGATTCACATATGTGTGAATACGCCTTGATTGCGTTTGAAACAGCCTCAGGACTATAGAATTGCTTGTTAAATCTTAAATCAATGGTATTGCCCTCTTTAGGGAGTGTTATGCGCTTCACCAGATTTCACCCTGACCTTCCCAACTTTCTTCCGGTTTGATGCGACAAAATTGGTCTGGAGAACCCGAATTAGGATAGCATCCCTGATAGCCTTGTTATCCTTCCCCCGCGACTTGTATAGTGCAAAATGTAGTAACTCGTTTGCAAACTCTCGCCCCAAAGACTCAACACTACGACCAGTCTTCGACCTCATACTGACAACAACCTTCTTTTTTGGATCACCGTCCAAAACAACCCAAACGCGATCCGTAAAGACGTACGCTGCAGAATAGATGACATCTAACGGGTATATCAGAGGGTTAACATCCACCAAAACGGAACCTGACGCAGGATCAAAACGTATATTAGCAACACCTGAAAGGTTTTTCCTTGATTTAGATTTTGCAGACATCAGCAACCTCAAAAAAAAACAATTATTATTTGATGAATACGCCTATTAAATCAGATTAAAAAAGGATAGCAGGTAGTAGACTACATTACCTCTCATCAGGTGAGTAAGCAAAGCTCCTGCAAAAATTAGGGGAGCGAAAGGAAGGCTAACGTGCACTAATATGCTGTCAAAAGACAGCTTATTATCATCGGAAAGTCGTCTAAGCCTTCGTATATCATCTTCAGACAACCCACCTATGCCAGGCTCTAGCAGATAAACCTCACTCTCTTTATTCTTGGCAGGAATCATCCCCAGCTTGAGGTCACTAATGCGGACTCTTCTGGTAGATACAATAAAGCTTACGGAGTAGATAACCTGCATAGCCAGTATTATAGGGGATAGGAGGAGTGCGTCTACCGCTAATGAGCGGATACCCTCATTGGCGAGGATAATGCGGGCTATCACAAAAGCTGCGGACAGATGAGTCAAATTAAGGCTCTGCATGCGTGAAAAAACAGATAGTAATAAGTATGTGAAGAACAAAGACAGTAGGATGTTGCCTTCTAAGCCAGAAAACTCGAACAAAATCCTGGAAAACCACATTAGACCCAGCAAAAACAGCAACGCTGTCAGAAATGCCTTGAAATTTAATGCATTCCTGACTGCAAGCTCCTTTTGACTGTAAGACGTCTCGATAAAAAATTTATAAAGCATGAAAAACAGGCCGAGCAGGAAGGTGTTGAATAACAGCGTGAATGACGGAAAAAGCGACACGAAGCCAACCTTGTAGGATGCCAAAGGCAATAGAGCTGAGTAGACTATAAAAAGTTTGCCATCACCCGCAGACCATAACCTAAGCTCCCACAATGAAAATCCAACGAGAGAGGACATAATAACGTTTATAGAGTAAACAAAAAAAGCGTGCGAGTCTATACTGAGTATATAGTTTAATAGCAGACCGACGAGCAACATAGGTGCCAGATGCTTGTTTCTTATTTTGCCATGCCGTATGTCAGAAATAGATGTTATAACTCCTATGACAGAGATAACTATCAGAAGGGTAATGTTCCCTGAAGAATAGATCATATTTTTTATGGCTCATGTATGAAGCCAACATTAAGTTGGATAGTATTACTCCGGGGTATAACAGTGAATGCCAGCAACATCTCACCAGGTTTGAGACCAGTAATAACAAGATCATTGCAATTTTCTTCAACAAGTACGCCAACTCCATCAACGTACATTTCATTAAAACATCCGTCGATTTCAATCCTCAATGAGGAATTTGACGGTACCACAAGACGGGAACGAAAAAATGATGTCCTGCCATCCTTTTGCTTGAAGGGTAGGTTTATTGTCTTCCAGTTAGAATCGTTAAACATAGGTATATACCAACCACTTTTAAGTACATAGGACTGCTTCCAAGAGCCAGCATATGGAATCGAAGGAACGTGGTTGTCTAACAAGTCTGTAGGATAATCGGCAACAGTCAAGATGTAATTACGAATGATGAAGAGTGAGAACAAAAAGACTAAAGCCACTATACAGATTGTTTTCCAGTCCCTCTTCTGAGCCATAGTGTCGTATTTTTATTAGGTAAAAAGGTATATATTCATGAAAGGCAGGCGTTAGGATAGCAGACATCATAGTGACGCTGATTTGACAGCATTCTTTGAAACGCTCGGCTGCTTCTCCAATTGTGATCAGAACTCAACGCCGGCTGAAAGCTCCTCCAATTCGACGTCGCTTATCGGCGGCTCCTTGGGTGAAGGGCCTCTGCCCTTGCTCTTCCGGAATATCGAAATTAGAAGAACGAGTATCAGAACGGCTAGAACAACCGGTAAAAACTTGCTCAACATGTCAGAAGCCTCCGAAGTACGCTCCGCCTTCTTAGCCTCCACACCACTCATAAAGGCTTCGACCTCTGAAACCGCGGTCTGATTGCCCAGATCCGCGTATATAAGCTTCGCCTGCCCGGCAGAGGCTAAAGCATTGTCATAGTCTATTGAAATCTCATACCTTTTCGCGGAGTCGAAGTACGCTACAGCGACATCGCCCAGCAGCTTATCAGATTTCCCTATCCCATCACTATCGCCAATCTCCTTGTAGATTAGTTTAGCCTCTCCAACAACGGTCGTCGAACCAGAATAGTTCCTGAAGTTGTACAGGTTAAGGGCGCTGCTATATAAGCCGTCAGCCTCGAACTTTCTGGTGCCCCTCATCTCAGTCCTGATCTGCGTCAGAAGCCGATCAGCCTTCTGGACGCCAACAGTGTCGTTTATGCCCTGATATATCTCCCTGGCAGCTCGGATGTACGTTATCGACTCATTGTACTTGTTTATGCCATAAAAGTCCAACGCCTTGTCGTAGTTGAAGTCAGCTATCCTCTTCTTGTCAGACTCGACGCCGGATCTTATCAAATCCAGGAGGAGGTCGATTTTCGGGAATCCGGACGGGTCTCGTATTTCAGAATAAAGTTCCCTCGCCCTGTCGAGGTAGATTATCGCCAACGTGTAATCGCCGGCATCATACTGCTCCTGCGCAATCCGGTAGTAGTATTCAGCCTCCTCCTTCTTCACGTAGGACTCGCGCATCTCATACAGTGTGACATTATAGTCTGATGCCAGAAGCATGTCAACAAAGGAGTCGTTGTCAACGTCACCCAGAGTGATATCATAGACGGGGTGGCCCAGATACTGCTTCCACTTCAGATTCCCGTTGCCGTAGAATACGTACATGTAGTTGTCGCGGTTGCCGACGAGGATTTCAACGCTGCCGTCGTTGTCAACATCCGAGACTTCGATAGACTTCGGCTCGCCCGAGAACCGGTACTTCCAGATAAGCTTCCCGTTTGAGTCCAGCACGTAGAGGGTATTATCGCCTGCGCCTGCTATAACCTCAAGCTTCGGGGTGCCCTCGAGGTTGGCTGCATGCAGAAGGTAGACGTCACTCCCAACATAGTAAGTCCAGTTAACCGTCCTGTTCTGGCTCAACACATAAATGTAGCCGTTGTCTGATCCTGCGAGTATCAGCTTCTCGCCAGAGTCGAACAGGTCTGCGGAGTGCACGACCCTCACCTTCGCATTCTTGGCAGTCTCCCCGTTCGGGTTTATTATGGGCACAAGGTTGAAAGTGTACACGTCAGGTACGTCCTCCTCTATAACCTCTTTCTCGGTCAGGTTGTAGATCCAGCGTATGCTGCCATCATCGTCCAACAGGACGACGCTCCCGTTTCGCGTGAAATACTCCAGCAGAGTCCAGTTCTCCCTGTCATTAGCATAATCCGGGCCGTGAACCCACCACTCATCCCTGCTGAAATCGCCAGTCCCTAATATGAGCTCCAAATTTTCATCGGAATCTATGTCTATTGGGTCGATATCCTGGACGCTCGTCTCATAATCGAAAGTCCACTTTAGGGTAAGATCATGCTCATAGACTATGACCCGGCCCATGTTTCTGAGGGTCTTGAAGAGAACCCGACCATATCTGACGATAGTCTGGTCTGATTTGTTGTACTCATTCCAGGGATGCTCTACAAGCTCCCGCTTGCCCAATGTCCCAAGAACTAGTTCGAGCTCTCCGTCAGCGTCCACGTCCAGCATTCTGAGAACTTTGACTGTTCCGGTGTCGTTCACATTCCCTATGGAAACGTTCAATCTTAGCTTTCCATCAGAGTCAAAAAAGGACAGGGTGTTGTTTTTGTCAGCTACGATGATGTCCTGGAATCCGTCTGAATCGAAATCCGCGATCGTGGCAGCGCCAACGCCAACCGTAAACGGCAGCCTCACCCTAGCATCGAGTTTGTCCTCTGTGGAAGCATTAACTGCGGGAGAAAGCAGGAGAAACGCCAAAAACAGGATCAGTATCTTCTCTTTCATGTCAGGGTGCCTCTATCTGGGACAGCACTTTCTCGATAACCTCGTCTGTTGTTGTGCCGTAATCTCTTACGTTAGGGTCTAATATGATTCTGTGCCTAAGTATGGGGTATGCCAGGTACTGTATGTCCTCGACGGTAACGTGGTCTCTGCCGTGGAGGAATGCCCTTGCTTTTCCTGTGTTCATGAACGCTATCTCAGCCCTCGGGCTGGCGCCGGTCCACACCTCCCTGCGCTCTCTTGTTGCTCTTACAATCTTCGTGACATAATCCAGAAGTGTCTCGGATATTGTCACATTCGCAGCTATCTCATCCTTTATTATCAACGCCTCCGCAGGCGTGAAAACCTTCTGAACCTCCTCATGATGGGATTTCGACTTCAGGATTGAAAGCTCATCCTCCTTGCTCAGGTACTCCAGATCGAGTTTTAACAGGAAACGGTCCTTCTGGGCCTCCGGGAGGGGATTGGTTCCAACCTGCTCGACAGGGTTCTGGGTCGCGATGACGATAAATGGTTGAGGCAGCTTGTAGGATACCCCTCTGAAGGTGGCAGTTTTCTCCTCCATCACCTCCAGCAACGCCGACTGCGTCAGCGGGGGAGCCCTGTTGATCTCGTCTATCAGCAGGAGATTAGTGAAGACCGGACCTTTCCGGAGCAGGTACTTGGCCTCCTCCTCGTCGTATATGCTCTCCCCCAGAAGCTCGGTCGGCGTCAGGTCGTTAGTGCACTGCACCCTCTTGAAGTCGCAGTCTATCGTCTTCGCAATGGTATTGGCAAGGACAGTCTTTCCCATACCTGGAACGCTCTCAAGCAGTATGTGACCGCCGCAGAACAATGAGATGAGTACGCCCTCTATGATGTCATCATTGCCGATTATGACCTTGTGGACTTCGTTTATTATCCTGCTGAACTGCTGGAACACGTCCTTGTCCTTCTCGAGGGCCATCGCTTATTTATTTCCAATTAGACTATAAAATCGGTCATAATTCGACGCCCCTGTCGCATGACGACAGCACCGTTTTAACAACGGGTTTGTTGGAGTCGTCGCTGGTTGCCAGTATCAGAGCAGAAATCTTGTCTATCCTGAGCTTGTTTATGATGAAATGAGCCATCTCCTCAACAGGCTTGGATTCGTTGTAGATGAGCAGGCTTGAAAGCGAGTCGAACATCAGGAACTTCCTGCCGGATTTGACCTTGGACAGCATCCTGTCAACGTGCATGCTTATCTCCTCAAGAGACGCCGGGTTTTCGATGAAAACGACATTTTCCCCGCCGTCTGTAGTCTTCCCCGCCATCGTTGAGATGCAGTCTATGAAGTAGAGGTCATCAGCGGTTATCCCATTCTCTCCCATGGCATCCTTCAGGCTTGAATAGGGTTTGTTGAACGTCAGGTACACCCCGCCGAACTGTTTCATCGCCTTCAGAACCTTCAAAGCGGCTATTATCACCTTCGAATGTTCGACAGGATTGTACGTTAGAAGAACTATCGGGCTCTCAGAGTCTGGAAACGCGTCCGACAGCTTGAGCACAGCCTCCTCCATCTTGGTCCTGCGGGCCTCCTGGTCCTTCTCCCTGACACCTTTCGTGCTCTCTTTCACGCTCATGGTTATCATGTTCGACGACTTCATGTACTGCTTGTCATCCTGATCGTGGTACAGCACTTCAAGAGGCCGGAAGTCGTAGACGCCAATCTCTTTGGGGGTGATCTTGAAGAGAAGCGTCTTTGACTCGTTCTTTTTCAGAATGTCTATCCTATCTGCCTCTGACACAGTCTCGAATTCTATGGGAACATTCGACCTGAAAACTATCTTCTTAACGTCCTGACCCCCCTTGTTGGTTATGATCCCGTTCAGTTTGACAATCTCGTCTTTCTCTGCGGATGAAGGCTGATTGACTGACAGTATGATCTCCGGTTTCGAGGCGATGTGGCCCAGAAGTTTCTCAGCCTCTGTCTTTAGCGCGTCAATGTGTCTCTTGTAGAAAAAATCAAGCTCCGTTTTGTCAATACCTGAGGTTCGGGAGACCACGTTGTTCAACATCTCGGATGACTTGGCGTACTCCGCCTCCATGAGCATGAGCTTGGCATTCGCAAGGTTAAGCTGTATGTCCGCCAGATTTGCTTTCAGCTCATCTCCCAGATGCCTGTAGAGGTCAACAGCCTTCTTGAGATTGTCAGCGGCCTTCTTGGGCAGCTCGGTCCTCAGGTATCCCTCACCGATGTCCGAATAGGCCCGCGCGATTTTCTCATCATCCCTGTCAGCCTTCAGCTCCTCAGAGTCCAGGAACTCTGTCTGCTGCCATATCATCTTGTTGCAGTGGTTTCTTTCCGCGCTTTCCTGGTTCATGTAGCCGTAACACCATGAGGCTAGCTTATAGCTGTTGGCTGCGTTAAAGTAATCCTTCTTTTTCGAGAAGTCGTCCCCAGTCTTCTCGAAATACTGGGCAGCATGGGAGTAGTCCCCAGCCTGCAAATAGGCGTCAGTCGCCCTTTCAAGTTTTCCGGCGTTAACGTACAATTTAGCAGCCTTCTGGAAGGCCTCAACCGCCTTCTCAGCATTGCCCCCTTTTTTCTCGGATTCGCCCATGATGAAGTATAGGTCTGCCGCCTTCTCATTATCCTTGAGCTTTTCATAGCTTTCGGCAGCTGCCAGGTATTTAGAGCCGACAGACTCCAGTCTGCCGCTGACCTTGTCGCTTTCGGCAAGACTTAGGCTTAAGTCGACTATCTTCTTCCTCGCCTCAACGGACTCGAACGACTTTCTGGCAGCATCTGCCAGAGTAGCAGCGTCATTGAAGTATTTGATGGCAGTTTCAATGTCGCCCAGAGTCTCATGACAACCTCCCAGATCCATGAGGGCGGACGCCTGGCTTGCCTGGTCTTTTGTCTCTGAGGCAAGTTTCTCGGCAATGGAGAAGTAGGTTATAGCCTCCTTCAGCTTGTTTGTCTGCTTGTAGCATTTGCCAACGCGGGTATAGTTTTTAATCGCGCTGCCCAGATTGCTCTCCTTCCGGTAGAGTTCAGCCGCCTTAAGGTAATAGTCAATGGCATTCTCATAATCTTTCTTGTTCTCGTAAGAGGATGCCACCTTCTCATCGCATTCCGCGAACTTCAGGTAGTCATTCGACTTTTCAGCAAGACCACCCGCAAGCTTATAAGACTCCAGTGCTTTGTCGTTGTCGCCGTCAAGCTGATAGCAGTTGCCTGCGCTTACAAGATTGTCGCTTGCCTTGGGATAGTCCTTTAATTTTATGTTCAGGGCGCCAGCCATCTCGTACAGTTTGCCGGCCTTCTTACAGTCCTTAATCTTCTCGTAGTATTGCGCCGCCTCCTGCAGCGCATGGCTTGCTTCGAACGTCTGCCCTAGCTCAGCATACATGAGGGCTGCTTTCTCGTCGTATTTCGCGGCACTGTCAAAGTTGCCTAACGTCTCGAAACACTGGCCTGCAGACCCGTATGCCAGCGCAGCCTTGTGTTTTATCCCCAATTTGTCGAACATGTCCCCCGCCCGGATGTAATATTCACTGGCGCTGTTAAGGTTGTGGAACTTCTCATCCTCAAGAAGAACTTCGATTTTGGAGTAACATTCGGCCACCTTTACCAGCAGTTCAGCAACGTCAGTAGTCTGATCATCTGCTTTAGACTTCAGGACTTTAAGGTAGTTTGCTACGGCCTTTCTGTAGTTTTTGCCGGCGTAGCTATTCTCAGCCAGTTTCAAAGCTACGGAGGAGGTGGCCCTGTCCAGGATTCCCATTGCGATAATATCTTTAATTGTGTGCTATAAATATTCTAACAACAATAGCAGACTATTTGACGATGATTGAGGGCGTTAAGACAACAATCCGGGAGCTGGTGGGCAGGGCGTCGGGCGAGGACATCCAGCCGGATGACATAGTGGAGTCGCCCGTGGCAGACTACGGGTGCAGCATAGCCTTCAAACTGGCTTCCAAGCTGAAGAAGAATCCTGCAGATATTGCAAGAGAGCTGGCAGACAAGATTAGGCCGTCGGGGGCTATAAAGAAGGTTGAGGCTGACGGCGGTTACATAAACTTTCATCTGGACTATGCCCTCCTTGCCAAGGAACTGCTGAAGACTACGCTGGTGGAAAAAATGCCGCCTGCAGGGGAGAGGATAGTGCTGGAGCACACTTCAGTGAACCCGTCCGGGCCGATCCACGTGGGCCGCCTCAGGAACACGATAATAGGGGACTCGCTGAAGAGGATACTCGACTTCTGCGGATATGATGTCGAAACACACTACTTCGTCAACGACGTCGGGAAGCAGATAGCGATAATAGCCTTGGGGTTGGAGGGTAAGCTGGAGCCTGACAGCCAGCTTGTCAGAAAGTACGAACACTACAGCAGAAAGGAGGATTTCATTGTTTTCTTCAGTTATGTGACTGCGAACAAAAAATTCGAGGAGGAGGTGGAATTCCAAAAGCTGGTTCAGGAGATTATATACCAGGCGGAAAACGGAGACAAAAATTCACTTAACAAGATTAAGAAGGCGGCCCAGAAATGCCTGAACGGCCAGAAGGAGACCTTCGACAGGCTGAATGTGAAATTCGACTATTTTGACTTCGAAAGCGACTGCCTGCTGGATGGAAGCGTGCGGACGATACTGCAGAAGCTGAAGAAGAACAGGCTCTGGACTTCCTCTGAAGTTGGAGGAGGGCTCGACCTTAGCAACTATGGGCTGGAGCGTAAGACAGGCTTCACAGTTCTTGAGAGGGCTGACGGCACTACAGTCTACTTGAGCAGGGACCTCGCTTACCACCTTAAGAAGGCTGAACTTGGGGCGCATCTCATCAACGTGTTGGGCGAGGACCATAAGATGCAGTTCCAGGAGCTTAAGACCATCCTGGTCAGGATATTCGAACTCCAAACGAGGCTGGACGCAGTCCACTACAGTTTCGTGAGCTTCGAAGGCAGCAAGCTCTCAACCAGGAGAGGCCAGATAGCGTCAGTCGACGAGCTGTTGGATGAGGCTGTTGAGAAGGCGGAGAATGAGGTTAAGAAGAGGGGGATAGCAGGAGACGACGTCGCAGAGATGATAGGGGCCGGCGCCGTTAAGTTCCACATCATAAAGACGTCGCCTAACAAGCCGATAACTTTCATATGGAAGGATGCGCTGTCATTTGAGGGAGAAACAGGCCCGTATATACAGTATGCCCACGCCAGAAGCTGCAGGATTCTCGAGAAGTCAGGCATTAAGGTCGAAAAGATTAAGCCAGCTGCAGTATCCTTTGAGCTGGAAAACAACGAGGAGAAGGCCCTGGTTAGGACGCTGTCCGACTTCCATGGAACGGTTAAGAAGGCCGCCTCCGAGTTGAGGCCTGACATCCTCGCCTCTTATATGATAAAGCTGACCGCAGATTACGGCAGGTTTTACATCAAATGCCCTGTGCTGGACGCTAGTGAGGACGTTAGGGCCAGGAGGCTGCTGCTGGTCGCGAAGGCAAAGAACACCCTCGGTGTTGGGCTTGGACTGCTCGGGATTAGTGCTCCTGAGAGGATGTGATTTTTTAATTCGTCTACGGATATAGTATACAATGTACAATCTCGTTGACGTCAGAAAGCTCGGGAAGAAATTCGAGATAAACAAGAAGGTCAAGACTCCAATGATCAGGGTGTCATGCGAGCAGTGCTTCAGCAAGGACATAGTCTGCTCCTACGAGAAAGACCTGCCCAAGAGAGACTTCCCGAAAGCCTACAAAGAATGCGCTGACTGCATGACGATATTGTGCGAAAACTGTTTAGAGGAGAAAAAGGAGTGCCCTGAATGCGGAAGCAAAACACATTACAGCCTGAAACCATACGACATCTACTTGTGCAACGTATGCGTCGAGCACGATGAGAGAGTGTGCCCCACATGCAGGTATCCCAGCCTAGAGGAGACGTTCCTGTTCCCCGACTAAGCTGTCAAACGTCAGGAAACCGTCCTTAGAATTCACAGTATAATTCCTTTTTTTCAGCAGACCCTCAAGCTCATAGAACCTCGGCTTCTCCCTGTAGAATTTTATCCCCAGATATGCCCTGCACCCAGCCCTCTGGCTGAACTCCCTGAGGTTCAGCATCGCCTCTTTCAGGCTCAGCCTATCATTCCTTGTCGTCTTACATTCGATTGCCAGGATTTTCCCGTCCCTCGCCGCTATTACGTCGGGGACAGGGTGGGAGACTGTGCCGCTGCCTGCAGACCTTATTGCACCCCAACCTCGATTCCAGAATTCTGCGACAACCTCCCTCTCGAAATCAGCACCCTTTTTATACCTGTTCATCGATTAAGTATTGGATTTGGGAAATAAGATGGTTAAAATCGCGCTCGGAGTGTGCGGGTCGGTTGCCGCAGTAAGGACTGTGGAATTGGTCAGAGAGTTCAGGAGAAACCACATAGAAGTCGAGGTAGTGATGTCCGAGTCCGCTAAAAGGATGGTAGGCCCTGACGCACTCCATTGGGCTTCCGGAAACAGGGTCATTACCGAGCTGACAGGAGACGTGGAACATGTCAGATTGTGCGGCGTCGGGGGGGAAGCCTCCCTCCTGCTGATATGCCCGGCGACCTCGAACACGATATCCAAGATTTCAGCAGGCATCGATGACACGCCGGTAACGACGTTGGCTGCAAGCGCGCTGGGAGCCGGCATACCGATCGTAATAGTGCCTGCGATGCATATATCAATGTACTATAACCCGATTGTCGTCTCAAACATCGAGAAACTCAAAGAGCAGGACGTAATATTCATGGAGCCTGAAATCGATGAGAACAAGGCTAAACTGCCTGACAATTCTGAAATTTTGAAGAAAGTTCTCGAAACCATAAAATGACCCTCAACCTTGAGGAGGGAGCATCGCTCGTACGGTATTCCAGGGAGGTGATAGCCTCCCGTTTCAAGGGGAAAAAGCCGGGAATTCCTGAAAACCTGAGGAAGATTTTCTCAGAGAAGAGGGGCGTCTTCGTCACACTCCACAAGTATCCTGACAACCAGCTCAGAGGCTGCATAGGATACCCGGAACCTGTGCTGAAGCTGGGAGATGCTGTCAGGGAATCCGCGCACTCTGCCGCATTCGGCGATCCGAGATTCAAAAACCTGGAGGAGAATGAGCTCAACAGCATAGTGATTGAAGTGTCGGTGCTGACTCTCCCAGAACTTATTGTAGTAGAAAAGCCCGTGGGATATGTTAAAGCTGTTAAGGTAGGCCGCGACGGCCTCATAATAGACGACGGCATGCTCAGAGGCTTACTCCTCCCGCAGGTTGCTGTCGAACAGGGATGGGACGCTGAGACCTTTCTCTCCCAGACCTGCGTTAAAGCAGGGCTGACGCCGGACTGCTGGCTGCTTAAAGGCATCAGAGTTTATAAGTTCTCAGCGCAGATATTCTCAGAGGAGACTCCAAATGGGGATGTGGTGGAAAAGGCTTTAACCGATTAGCTCGACAGTCACAGTAACGCCGTCTTTTATCTTGAACTTCTGCCTCAGGTTCTCTTCACTCAATATTTCGATGATTCCAGTGTGGTGGGTTCTCTCAGGCAGTATGATATAGCAGTCTGCCTTCAGGCGGCCGTAGGAAAGCCGGACCGGGCAGGCGCTGAGCGCGCCAAGGCTTCGGCTCCCGCTCTGAAAACCATCTATTTTAGCGGTCACATAGTGCCCCATATGAGGCAGCTCGCCCTCATATTTTAGGTTGAGAGTGCCAAGGTAGGGTTTAATGCCTAACGTCTTCTCTATCCTGTCCGCGTACTGCCTAACATAGTAGGCTCCCTCGCCTATCCCGCTGACGGCCTTTCCATAGATCACCGGCGGCTTATGCTGCAGCAGTGCAGATAGTTGGGAGTGCATGGCTTTGAGGCGCGATAGGCCGCTCTCGGTCAGCCGAACCTGCTGCCCCCTGCCCCGAACTATTCTATCAATCAGCCCCTCCTCCTCAAGTTCCTTAAGATAGCGGGAGGCGGTCTGCTGCGAAACGCCCATCCTCTGCCCCAATTCTGACGACTTCAGGAAGAACTCCGGCGAGCTGGCCTTCTTCAACCCAGCCAGATTATAGAGAGCGTAGTCTGAGTTCATAGTTAGTAATAAAGAGGAAAAATAAAGAGGAGAGGTTAAACGTCCAGGTTCAACTCTCTCGCGATTTCCTCATACCTGTTTCTGATGGTCACTTCGGTGACGCCGGCAAGCCTGCCTGCTATGCCCTTCTGCGTCTGCTTGTCGTTTGTCAGCTTCCCCGCAAGGTATATGGCTGCAGCGGCAACGCCTGTCGGGCCTCTCCCGGAGGTGACGCCCTTCTCCCTGGCCTTCTCCAGTATTTCAATAGCCTTGGCCTCAGTCTCACCTGACAGGCCCAGCTCTGACGCGAACCGGGGCACGTAGTCCATGGGAGTTGCGACAGGCATCTTCAGGTCAAGCCGCCTGCACGCGAACCTGTAGCTTCTGCCGATATCCTTCTTCTTGACTCCAGAGGCCTCAGCAAGCTCCTCAAGCGTTTTAGGAAGCTGATGTTTTCTCGATATTAGGTAGATTATTGCGGCGACGACGCTTTCAATAGACCTGCCTCTCACAAGGCCCTTGCTGACGGCCTTCCTGTACCACATCGCGCACTCTTCCTTGATGTTGTTCGGTATGTTAAGGTAGGCGCACATCCTGTCAAGCTCAGGCAACGCTATGGAAAGGTTCCTCTGAACTGAATCGGACATCCTGCTCCGCCTCTGCCATTTTCTCAGCCTGTAAAGCTGGGCTTTCCGCTCAGGCTGGATTGCCCCGCCCCTTATGTCCCTGTCGTACCGGTCTATCTCCGTCGTCAAACCTTTGTTAAGTTTAGCGAATTTCACCGGGCCGCCTGTCCTGGCTCTCTTGCTCTTCTGCTCCTCGTCGAACGCCCTCCACTCAGGCCCGAAGTCGAACATCCCGTCCTCGATTACCGTTCCGCAGGTCTTGCAGACGACCTCGCCGTGCTTGTAGTCTGTCACAAGGTTATTGCCCCCGCAATCAGGGCATTTGACAGGCTTCATATTCTCAAATTTAGAGGCACTGCTTTTAGCTCCGCTATCAAACTCATTTAAACCTGAGCCCATGCTCTCATCATCTGAGTCGTAGGCTTTACTGCTAACAGAAGCCTTCCGGGGATCGTCGACAGACCCGGCATTTGAAGTTTTTTTCACAGCCCCTTTTGACGTAGATGTTTTTCTCGATTTTTTAAGCATTTTTACCTCTAACCTCCCCTTTTTTCAACATTCGGGCCACAACATACGGCCTATTAACGTTACCTATAATATCCAGCACCCTGCCACCATACCCCTCAAAAGAGAGCCTACTCCCAATCTCAGGAACCTCCCCACCCTCAACAGAAAACAAAGACATATCCCCAACGCGTCTTATCAACTTATAACCCGGCAAAACAAAGCACCCCATGCTAAAAAGCGAAAAGCTTATAAATATACCACCAAACTAGTATAAAAAGCTTCCGCTTTTCGCGGCTTTGCTCCTAAAGTCCCGTTTGCTCATAAAGTCCGAGTTTTGCTCAGAAAGTTTGGGATATTTTGTTTTTTTGTCTGGAATTTAAGTGATTAATCCAGTATGAAACCGAGGGGTAAGTATGGCATCTATGGGGGGCAGTTCGCTCCTGAGACTCTGATGTGCGCTCTGGAGGAGCTTGAGTGTGAGGTTCGGAGGGCGTTCAATGACAGGGGATATTGGAGCGAAGTCGGCTACTATCTGAGGGATTATGCTGGCAGGCCTACTCCGCTGTATCATGCGAGGAATTTTTCAGACCATGTGGGGTTCAAGGTTTACCTGAAGAGGGAGGATTTGGTGCATGGTGGCGCGCACAAGCTGAATAATACGTTAGGCCAGGCTCTGCTGGCGAAGAGGATGGGCAAGAAGCGGATAATAGCCGAGACCGGGGCAGGACAGCATGGTGTTGCGACAGCAATCGCTGGGGCGATGCTCGGCCTGAAGGTCGAAGTCTACATGGGAAGCGATGACATTGTCAGACAGAGGTTGAACGTTCACAGGATGAAGTTGTTGGGAGCTAAGGTCATACCTGTCAACTCAGGTTCGAAGACGCTGAAGGATGCCATAAACGAGGCCATAAGGGACTGGGTCACGAACGTCAGGACAACATATTATCTGTTCGGCACCGCCGCAGGCATGCACCCCTATCCTATGATGGTGAGAAGATTCCAGAGTGTCATAGGCAGGGAGGCGAGAAGGCAGATGATGGAGAAGGAGGGCCGGCTTCCAGATGCTGTTGTCGCCTGCGTGGGCGGCGGCAGCAACGCCATCGGAATATTCTCAGGCTTCATGAAGGATAAGAGTGTCAGACTCTACGCTGTCGAAGCCGGGGGTAAGGGACTGGGAACGCTGGAGCACGGCGCGTCCCTCTGCGCGGGAACGGACGGTGTCTTCCACGGCATGCTCACCAAAATATTGCAGGACAGGTACGGCCAGATAAGGGTTTCGCACAGCATAGCAGCAGGCCTTGATTATCCTGGGGTGGGGCCGGAGCTCGCTCACCTCGCGAAAGAGGGGAGGATAACAGTGTCAACGGTCACGGACAGGGAGGCTGTGCAGGCATACGGCAGACTCTGCAGGCTGGAGGGCATACTCCCGGCTCTGGAATCAGCGCACGCCCTGGCATACTTAATAAAGAATAAACGCAGGTTCAGGAAGAAGGATACTGTGATAGTGAACCTCTCGGGGAGAGGGGATAAGGACGTCGAAACAGTCATAGACCATTTAGGCGTAAAATAGGGTGTCAAGAACCGCCGGTCAGAGACCGGCGGCATGGATTACACCGGATAGGTTCTTGACAGATGATTTCCATCCACCAGTCACAGACTGGTGGAAATCTCGATTTATATTGCACTCTGACAATAAGTAGTATCACAATGGAACTACTTTCGAAACTATGCAATGCATCCGGAATATCAGGCTTCGAATCTGAAGTCACAAACATCATGAAGCGGGAGCTGTCTAAGGCCTCTGAGGAGGTTATAGCAGACAGCTTCGGGAACATCATAGCTAGGAAGGGCGAGGGTAAGACAAAAATCATGCTAACAGCCCACATGGATGAGATAGGGCTCATGGTAAAGCACATCAGCAAGGAAGGGTTCCTCAGTTTCATAAAAATAGGGGGCATAGACGACAGGATACTCATAAACCAGAGGGTCGTGGTTAGTGGGAAGAAGGGCGAAGTCGTTGGCATAATAGGTTCTAAACCGCCGCACCTGCAGAAGGACGAGGAGAGGAAGAAGCTGATAAAACACGATGAACTGTTCATCGACATCGGAGCAGACTCTGAGAAGGAGGCTGCAAAGCTCGTCTCAGTCGGAGACCCGGTGATATTCTACCCTAACTTCGGGCAGCTTAACAAGAACATATACTATGGGAAGGCGATTGACGACAGGCTTGGCTGCTATATCATGGTAGAGATTATGAAAAAACTCCCAAAGAGCTTGGATGCGACAGTGTACGCTGTGGGAACCGCCCAGGAGGAGGTCGGGCTCAAGGGCGCCAGGGTTTCAGCGTACAGGCTGGCTCCGGACTATGCCATAGCCTTGGACACTACCATAGCAGGCGGCACCCCAAGCATAAAAGAGACCGAATCAAACCTCAAGATCGGGAAAGGCCCGGCCATAACCATAACAGAGGCTGGCGGGAGGGGAGTGGTAACCCATCCGAAGGTGAAGGAGATTCTCCTGAGTACGGCAAAAAAGGGGAAAATCCCGTACCAGATAGACGTGCTCGAGGGTGGCATGACCGACGCTGCGATAATATATCTGACGAGGGAGGGAATCCCATCAGGCTCTGTCAGCGTCCCAGTCAGGTACATACACAGCCCGAGCGCAGTCTTTGACATCAGAGACGTCAACAACACAATAAAGCTGATGCTGAACAGCGTTCCGAAATTCAAGTAGACAATGATATTCTACCTGGCAGCTCTCATACTAGGTTCGCTGCTTTATCTGGGCCTGAATTGGATACCGATAGTGGGGCCGTTATCCGCGGGATTCATTGCAGGTAGGTTGGGGAGGGCAACGCCTAATAACAGCTTCAAGCTCGGAGTCATTTCAGGAGCTATCGGATTTGTCACAATACTGTTCATGTCAGCGCGGTGGGGTGTCTTTGACACGATCGGGTTGGGGAGGATATTCTCAGGCCTGATGGTCTGGATAGTAGTAGTCTACAACCTCTTCGGGATATTGTTAACAGGCGTCGGAGCCTATGTTGGCTCCGTTTTCACCTCAGCGAAACGCCTGTTCAGAACAGATGGCAGGGTATATCAGCCGTTCAGCGGGCTCTCAGGATCTGACGTCAGAACTTACAGAATATGCCGGGAGTGCGGGACCTCAAGCCTGGAACCGGAGGCTAAATGCGCGAACTGCGGGAGCATGTTCTCAAGCTAGAATGGCGGGCAGAATATTACAACACCTTAGACAGAATTCAAAACTGATAGGTTACTGCGCCCTTGTTTTTTCAGCCGGGTTGACTGGGGGTTTCATGCTGCTGCCCTATGTTGAGGATCGCGTGAAGGAGCTGCTGCCCAGCATCTTTGAGGGCATTATCGTGGAAGGGTCGAGCTTCAGGACGGCTGTTAACATTCTCTTGAGGAACATGAAGGCGTCGCTCATCATGCTATTTCTTGGCATCACTGTTGTCGTGCCTCTGCTCGTACTGTTCGTGAACGGGTTCATGGCTGGGCTCATACTGAGGCTGGCTGTTGAGGAAAGCATTCCAGCGAAGACCACCATATTGGGCGTCGTATTCCATGGGATGCCAGAGCTTCTGGCGATTTTCGTCTCGGCAGCTTTCGGGTTGAGGATAGGATTCGCCCTCTTCTCCGCAAAGGATAGGGTGGAAGAGGTTAAGACATCAGTAACTCAGGCAGCCCAGGTATTTCTCAGGTTCATCTTACCCCTTCTGGTGCTGTCTGCCTTTATCGAGGCCTACGTTTCCTCTTCCTTTGTTCTTTAGGCGCCTGCGGGCAACCAAGATTAGTAGGATAAGTGCAACAGCCGCAAACAGCCAGATGACAGAATATCCTTTCTCCTCGCTTCGGCTTTCTCTCAATGTGGTTGGCACAGGCGAGCTTGTCTCCACAGTCTGATTTTTCATTTCCCCTGAGAGCCGGATTATAGGTTCAACTGTCATTAGGCCGACAGTATCATTCAACTCCAAATAGATTTCCTTGGCCTTTTCAGCGTAGTCGAGAGCTTCTTTGAAACTGTTGGCAAGATAAGCCGCATGAGCCTTGCGAGAGTATTCCTCTGCCAGGGGCTTTATGTTTAGAGAGTTGTTCAGCGCTTCGACCGCCGTCAGGCCGCTGGCGTCTCCAAGTTTCTCATAAATCCTCGCAGCCTCTGTCAGGTGTTTGGTCGCGTTCTCAAAATCGTTGACGCTGACGTATGCTCTGGCCTTCATCAGGTTTTCGCCGGCAGCCTGGAAGAGGTTGTTATTCTCCAGGTCGTCTTCATAATCTTCCAGAGTCTGCTCCAACAAGCTTATCATATCAGTGTCGTTTAGGCTCGTATAGAGTTCTATGGACTCTTTAAGGGAAACTACCGAGCCAACGTAATCTCCTGACCCGTGTTTTTCAAGGGCGAGATTATAGTATAATTCCGCGCTCTCCCGCATCAGATACCGTTGATCAAGCCTGTAGACGTCCAAACCCCTGTTAGTGCCTATTAATATGTCAACTCTGCTGTCACCGTTGATGTCGGCAACCAACAAGTGCAGTATCTTGTTCTCAACAGTATACCTCCATTTTATGGTGCCGGTATTGTCGAACAGGAAAAGAACGTTCCCTGAGCCTACCAGAATCTCCTTTCTGCCGTCGCCTTCCAAGTCTGTTGCGAGTAGGTTAGATGTCAGGTCGTTGATACTCGTTGACCATATCTTCTCGCCTGCCAGGTTCAGAAGATAGAGTGTTGTCTTTGAGGCAGCGAGTATCTCAGACCTGTTGTCATAGAGCAGGTCATCAGCTAACACGCTCTGCATCCTCTCCCCAGACGAATATGTCCAGTTGACGCCTCCATTATCCAAGAGCGAGATTCCCGTGAAAGTCCCTGCGACAATCTCATGGTCGAAGTCCGAGTCAAGATTCCCGCACCAGATGTCCCACACGCTAACTCCAAGGTTCATGGAGCTTAAGAGGTTTCCGTTTGCATCAAGGTGGTAGATGTTGAAGTCGTTCGACGAGAATACGATAGTCTTCGTATCGTTCAGGACTCTTATTCTGACTGAAGTAGGCAAGCGGCTGTCCTCGAAAGTCCACTTCACCCTGTTGTACAGTTTGTTCAGCCCTCTCTCGCGCTCCCGCTCTATCCTGTAGAGGAAGTGCATGTTCGCGCTCCCCGACCTTATCTGGGAGCCGGCGAGTATGTCAAAGTCGCCGTCATCGTCGAGGTCGCCGACTTCGACAAGAACTATCTCCTCGCTAGGATATAAGTAAACATTAGGCTTTTCCACGACAGTGTCCCAGAGGAGTGTGCCATTCAGGTCGTAGGCTGTGATAAGGCTCCGGGAGGGGTCCAAACTGACAGTGTATATCTCCTCTCGCCCGTCCCTGTCAAAATCCAACAGAGTTATACCGTTAGCGCCGCTGACAAGATGCTGGCTCCATACCAGCTCCAGCGGCGCGCTCGCCTGAGACGAGACAAAAGAGGCTGAAACCAGCAAAAACAGCAAAAAAACAACCCTCATGATATAAAGTTAAAAGATAGTGCTTAAAAATAGAGTTGCATCGCATTTTTAGAAAGAAACAGAGTATATTAAATTGGACAACGTTTGGTAGAGGGTTAAAAAAATGCAAAAGCAGAAGGGCTCGGGCAAGAAAGGTAGTTACTACGATGAAGCGCAGAAGGTGCTAGAAGAAAGTCAACGAATGTATAATAAACAACAAGAACGAGAAGGGAAAAAACGAAAACGAGAATATCAGGAACAAGATGACGCAAAAAAGGCTGCAAACAAGATGTGGGCAGACTTTGTTACAAAAACGGATGAAAGCATAAGAAAGCAGAGAAAAGAGAGGCTTGAACCTAAAGATCCAAAAGCTAGAAAAGCTGTGGAAGACGTTAAGAAAAAATATGGAGATAACCACTGGTGGGAGTCTGACGACCCAGAAGTCATAGTGGGTTTTCAACTGCAGGAGCCTTTTCTGATGGTCTCCTTGGACGAACTCCGTCTTGCTGCAGTGGCAGTCCTCGGAAGGGAGATTACCCCCTTTGAAGTGCAGATGGGGGCAGATCAGTTTGACCCGAAATTGAGGGAAATCATTGAAAAAGCCAATAAAGCAGCACTACCCCAACCTAAAAACATCAAGGGTTCAAGAACCAAGTAAGAGGGTTTCACTCAAACCTATTCCGGGATAGTTCCCTTCTCAGTCATGGCAAAATTTGATAATTTTTAGAAAAATTTAGTGTGGAGTCGAGACTCGAAGGCCGACTCAGTAGGAAGCTTCACTTCCTGCGCGCAATTACTGCGGGTCTGCCACATCGCTCCAGTCATCTTTGTTCAGTGCTATCGAGCCTTGGCGAAGAGAGCACATTTGATTAAACTTTAGTAAAGTTTGCGGGGGAAGGGATTCGAACCCTTGGAGGCCTGCGCCACAGGATTTCTCAAACCTTCTTTCTTTTTCATCAACGTTTTTCTTTCTTAGGAAGAAAGAAAAAGGTTGCTTAAGTCCTGCCCCTTTGGCCAGCTCGGGAACCCCCGCATCTGATAAAATTATCCATTCAACCCGTTTTCGGCTGAATTTCACTTGGATATATATTTTGGTATTTGAGGCTTAAATCAGTTGAAATAAGCCCGCATCTGCCGTTTCAAGCGTTCAAGAGAGTTCAAACGCTTTCAGGATAATA
>JAZDNF010000015.1:0-42076 GCA_043800255.1 Candidatus Altarchaeota archaeon
TAGACGCATTCTTCAACTCTAAAGCCACTTTATTCGAAACATGAATGTTCATTACAATAAAAATTATACACACAACTTAAAAACACAATAATTTCACCCTCCCCTGTCAGAGGACTTAACATGCGGCTGAACGACGTGCCCTGCAGTCGCTCATCCCAATTCCGCCGTCAGCGGAATTCGTTTAAGCCGATGCGTTCTGTGCTATTCGCTCGGCGGGTTTTTGATTCTCGTTTGGGGTTGTCTTTTTATATAAGCTCTTTGAGTATTATTTAACATGGGCAAAGAGTTTAATATCGTGATTGAGGAAGGGGAGGACGGTTACCTGATTTCGGAGGTTATCGGGCTTCCCGGCTGTCACACTCAGGCTAAAACACTCGATGAACTGGTTAAACGGACGAAAGAGGCCATCTCTCTTTCATCCGACTGCTGAAGAAAAGATAACTGTGATTCAGTTTGACTTTACAGTCTTCTCTTGAGTTTGCGTCCGCCGCGTCTGAAAAGCCTGAACAGGAGTCTGAGTGGCAGCATAATCAGTCTGAGCGGGAGCAGCAGAATCCTCCTGAAAAGTTTTAATCCTCCCATCTTATCTGCGTGAGGTGTGCGACTGGACTTCCTGCATTATCTTAAGGCCTTTGCCGGTTATCTTGTAAATGTATGAGCCCTCCTTGTGCGATGCGCCTCTCATCTTCTTCACAGTCAAGCCTCTGAAGGCGATGCCGGAGTCTATTATGTAATCCAACTCTATGACGCCGTCAGCGAGGAACATGATATCCCCCCACTGGACTTTGCTCTTCTCCACTGTGATGACTGATGTGATGTCGAGATTCCCCAGCTGATAAAGAAGGTACAGGAGGTTCATCCTCGCCTTAACCTCCTCAGGCATGAGCATGTTCAACGCGGTTATGGAGTCTATCACAACCCGTTTAGCGTTTATCTCAGTGCACTTCAGTTTTATCTCTGATAGCAATGCTTGCACCGTCAGATACTCGAGAGGCTTCTCAAGCGGGCCTCTAGTAAGATCCTCCGATATCTCAAAGTTTATCCCGTCTATCACAGGCTGAAGGTACGAGACAAGCCTAATCTTGTCCTGCTTTTCCAGCTTCGCAAGATCCCATCCGAACGCTTTCGCATTCTCGAGGATTTTGTCCTTCTTCTCCTCGACGGCGATGAAGACGCCCGGCTCGTCGTATTTCACGGCCCCATTATACAGGAATTCAAGCCCGAAGTTCGTCTTCCCTGTGCCGTACTCTCCTATGACGACATAATTCCCGTTCCTCTTAAGCCCGCCCTCCAGCAGGATGTCCAAGCCTTCAATCCCAGTCTGCGCCTTTTCCATGACAAATCCTATTGAGAACCGTATAATAAATATGAACTTCAGGACTGGAAGAAATCATCCAACCTCGACTGTTTAGCCTTGTCAAGGGTGTTCCAGCTTCTCCTGATGAAATGATGCATTTCGCCGTTTCTGACCATGTCCCTGACAAATGAGGCTGTCTTCTCGTCTGAAGGATATCCTGAGCCGAAGTCTCCGTATTCCCTCCTGAGCCCCTCCACTATCCTGTCCCTCTCGACTTTCGCGAGTATGGACGCAGCCCCGACTTCAACGTACCTGTCATCAGCCTTGTGCTCTGAGACTATCGTCGGAATCCTGAACTCAGGCCAGGCGTCGTTGATGCATGACACTATCCGCATGCCATAGTCCTCTGCTATTGAGTCGGCGGCGTCGATGAATATTGTCTCCGGCATGTTCTTCAACGATGTTATGAGTTCAGCGGTTTTCAACGCTTCGATGCTATTGAGGGAAACCCTCTTCCTCTTCAGGTCTATTTCAGACGGCGGGATGACCGCGAGACTCCACTCCACTGCCTTCTCTTTCACTATCTTCTCCAGCACAGTCCGACGGTCTGCCGACAGCTTCTTAGAGTCCCTCACTCCCGCATCCTTCAGCGTTTTCAGGCCCATGTCGTCCACGACCACGCACGCCATCACCATCGGCCCTATTATCGGGCCCCGCCCGGCCTCATCTATCCCGCATGTGAGTTTCATCATACGTTAGCGTGCCTCCCCCTCATCTCATGCTCCGCCTTTTTTGTCCTGTTCATGAGGTCGCCGATGACGCCGTCCAACAGTACCAGCACAGTGTCCTCGAACAGCGTCCCCATGGGCGTGAGAGAGGAATGGATCCCCTCAATCTGATGCTTCAGATGGTCTTTTTCGATGTCAACCCTGGTCTTGCCCTTGACGACGACAACATGGTCTGAGAGCTGCCCAAGGCTGGACTCCCTGTAAGAGGTTATCGATGCTATCCTGGTCCCGATATTATGCGCCACCTTCGCAGCGCTTACGACCGATTTAGTCTCGCCTGAACCGGAGACTAATACGAACAGGTCGCCGTCCTTTCTCATTCCCGGAGTTATGGTCTCGCCCACGACGTAGACCCTCAACCCCAGCTGGGAAAGCCTCATCGCGAAGGCCTTCGCGACCAATCCCGACCGCCCCGCCCCGAACAGGAATATCCTCTCGGCTTTGATGAGTTCGTCAACAAAAAGCTCCAAATCCTTGGCGTCGAGCGTTGAGGCTACCTTTTTGACGTGGTCCGCGATTCCTGACATTATCCTCGGAATCATCTTATCCTGCTGTTCCTGAGCCAGTCCATGCTGCTCGAGTAGAGCTCCCTGATGTCGTTCAAACCCAATCTCAGTGCTACTACCCGGTCAACGCCCAGGCCCCAGGCGAGGACAGGGCATTCGAAGCCCATCAACGGTTTAACCACTTCCGGCCTGAACATTCCCGCTCCCCCGAGTTCTATCCACTCCTTCTTCTCCTCGAAGTAGATTTCAGGCTCGACGCTCATTTCCGTGTACGGGAAATACGCCGGCCTGAACCTGACTTTGAAGCCCATCCTAGTGTAGAATTCTTCCAGTATGCCGAGGAGGTTCCTGAACGTGGCGTCCTCGTCGACTATGATGCCCTCAACCTGGTAGAATTCGGGCAGGTGCTTGTAGTCTATTGCCTCGTTCCTGAAGACCCTCCCGATGGAGAAGACCTTCTGAGGCAGGTCCTCTCTCTTGAGGGTGCTGAGGTATCTTGCGGTTACGACTGTTGTGTGAGTCCTCAGGACAGCCTTTTTTGTCACCTCCTCAGACCACTTGTACTTCCAGCCTTCGGAGCCTGTCGTCCACCCGTCCTCGTGCGTCTTCCTCACCCGGTCCTTGAGCTTCTCGAAGCCTGGGATGGGAACGCTCTTCGGAGTCTTCAGATAGAACGTGTCGTGCATGTCCCTCACGGGATGGTCCTGGGCTGTGAAGAGGGCGTCGAAGTTCCAGAACGCGGATTCAACGTAGGGGCCCTTTATCTCAGAAAAGCCGAGCTCTATGAAGATGTCCCTGATGTCCTCGATGGCCTGCTGCAGGGGGTGCTTTTTGGCAGGCACGTTCGGCTTCACGTAAACGTTGACGTCGTATTTTCTGAAGTTCAGGTCCTTCCACCTGCCTGTCACGAGCATCTCAGGCGTCAGCTGGGAGACGCTGTCGTCAACCTCCAGCGTCGATGAAAGTTTGACGCCCTTCTCCGCAGGCTTCAGCACTATGCTCTTCTTTTCGGCAACCTTGATGACGTTCTTCCTCTGCTTGAGCATCTCAAGCGCCTTCTTCTGCGTCCCATCAAGCTCTGTCGACTTAAGCAGTGATTTCCCAAGCCTTTCCAGGAGCTCCTCATCGGATGTTTTCTCCCGGCTCTTTATCCTGATCTCGTCTGCTGTTATCTCAGCGAGGCCTTTCTTCCTCAGCCAGCCGAGCCCTATCCCCACAAGACCGCCGTCAAGCCTCTTCCTGACGTTAGAGAGGCTGGCCCTCTCCTTGACAGCATCTATTATCTGCCTCTCAGGCAGCCCTTCTTTGAGGTACTTTTTCCCCTCGTCCCCCAGCGTTATCTCCTCCCACGTTTGTTCCTTGATGTCCAGAAGCTCCTTCGTCTTCAGCCAGGATGCAGCCCTCTGTACTGCGTCTACAGGCAGACCGGTTTTCTCGGAAATCTCAAGAGGCGTTGCCTCCTTCTGCAGAGCCTTCAGGACTTTTATCTCATGGGGGTGCAATTCCATGTTAACTTATGCTACTCTAGGTTAAAACGCTCTATTCCACCGGTCTCTGACCGGTGGTTTGGCCGGTGGAATAGGCGTATAAGAACCACCGGTTCATCTCATAAGATGCCACCGGTCTCTGACCGGTGGTTCTTCACATTGGGGTTCAGGCGTAGTCGAATCCTCCCAATTTGGGCTTCTGTTTTCTCTCGAAACTGAATTTTGAGGCGCTGTCCTTCTCTATTTTGATGTGATCCACATTGCACAGGAGGAAGGGGATGTCGAGCACCGCTCCCGCGATTATGCACTCTCCGACGTCCAGGCTGTCGAGGTCGCTTATTATGGTGTCGTTAATGCATTCGAAGGTTCTCCTGATGTGGTCCTTGTCCTTCGGGTTTGTGATGTGCATGTACACGCCTGTGTTGCACTGCGAGAGTATCTCCTCGTCTATCTTGCTCGGCTTCTGGCTTATTATCAGGAGTCCTATGCCGAACTTCCTCCCCTCGGAGGCTACCCTCTGAAGCTGGTGCTTGCAGGAGTGCGCGAGGTTGCTGCCTGCGTAATTGTGAGCCTCCTCTATCACAAAAAGCAGCCTATGGTCTATGACGTCCCCGCCGAGGTTGTTCTCCTTGTTCACCCTACCCTGCAGCAGCTTCTTCGACAGGTAGGATATCACAGACTGCTTTATCGCCTGCGAGGCGAGGCTCGCGTCAACTATCGTAATCTGCCCCGGCGCGACCAGCTTGTTTATGTCAGTCCCGTAAACGTCGAACACGTCCCTGAAGACCATGTCGAGGCCGCTTATCCTCCTCCTCAACGCCTTCGCAGTCTCCTCGTGGATGTCTGAGCTTTTGCCCTTGACTATGGCGTCTATCATCCTGTCGCATTCTGCGATTATGTCCTGCAGCGAGTAATCCTCATCATCCGGCTTCCTCTGGGAGAATATCCTGCTGAGTATGACCTCGAGAGCTCCGACCTGGTTGTCGTTCAAGCTCGTGAAGTGCCTGTAATCGTTTGCATTCAGGTTCGAGACAGGTATCTTAAGCTGCTGGCAGCCCTGCCTCTTGTGTTTCACGGTGTAGAGCTCTACCTTTATGTCAGTCCCCTTCGTGACTGCGGCGAACAGCTTCTGGTATTCGCCGTGCGTGTCCACCACTATGGCTGGAAGACCCAGCCTGGCGAACTCCTTGATCAGGTTGGCTGCGGCATATGATTTTCCGCTGCCTGTGCTGGCAAGTATCGCGATATGCCTGTCATACTCTGACGCATTCATGTACGCTCTCGCATCAGTGCCGAGGACTGCTCCGATGCTTATCCTGTCTTTCGTCGAGAGTATCGCCTCCAGCTCCTCCCTGCCGGCTGCCTCCACCTTAGTGTAGGGTCTGACAGGCTTCTTAACCTTCCTCAGCTTTCCCCCCTCCAGTCTGCCGAAGACCTGGGTTTTGGCGATCAGACGGTGCTTTGAGCCTATGTTCTCATCCTCCTGGTAGTACATTTCAGCGACTATGCCGTAAAAATCACCGATCTTCAGTATGCTCCCCAGTTCGACGCCCTCGTCTGTGACGAGTACCTCAACCTCCCTCCCATGGGAGGAGACTATCATCCCAACCGGCTGCATACTATAAACTTTAAACCAGAACTTAATAAACCGGATTTTAAAACGTCCTGCGATGATATTACATACTCAAAAGATGCTGCAGGGGAACATGGCGGAGGCTAGATTCTACAGGATAAAGGACGAGGTCAGGATTCTGGGCGTTGATGACGGCCCGTTCTCACGAACAGACAGGGATGTCATAATAGTCGGCACCGTGTTCCGCGGGGGAACAGTGCTCGACGGCATCCTTACTACGAAGGTGAGGGTCGACGGGCTGAATTCGACAAAAAAATTGTCCGAGATGGTCTCAAAATGCAAGTTCAAGGATTTAAGGGTCATAATGTTGGACGGCCTGGGCTTCGGAGGCTTCAACCTCCTTGACATAGAAGAGCTTAACAGGAAGACGGGCCTGCCTGTCATAGTTGTCGTGCGGAAAAGCCCTGATTTCGGGGAGATAGAGTCTGCCTTGAACAATCTTCCGAACAAGAGGAAGAGGATGGATTATATCAGAAAGGCTGGCACTCCCATGAGGGTTGAGACACGGCCCGGCAAGTTCGTGTACGTTCAGACTAAGGGCATATCCCTAGAGGATGCCGGGAAAATAGTCAGGCTGTCTTCGACGAGGAGCAACATCCCCGAGCCGCTGCGCGTAGCCCACCTGATAGCATCAGGCGTCACGCTCGGCGAGTCGAGAGGGAATGCCTAGCCGCCACCCTTTATCTCCTTCTGCCAGTCTATGCCCCCCAGCCGCTTCATCCCCGTCTTCGATGAAGTCACCAGTATCCTGTACGGTTTGTCGTCTCTTATGTCAACAACGCCGTCAATGATCCTTTGAACCTCACCGCGTTCCTCATCGTTGAGCGGTCCCATAATCTTCTGCAGGCCTTTCTTATCCCTCTCGCCCAGCTCTTCCTGGCTTCTGTACTTTCGCATGGCGCGGTTTATCTCCATCTTCATCCTCCTCAACACCTTGAGCTGATGCTCTGTCAGGTCGTCTGGCCCTAGCGTGGAGTCTATACTAAAATAGTCGTCAACAGCTTTTATGAAGCTTTCCCGCCATTCCGCAATCTTTTTGACAGGTATTCCAGCCGCTTTCGAAATCATCTTGGGCTCCTGTTTCATGAACTCCTGGATGCGCACGATTCCCGCGCTGTTCAGCTTTTTCACGGAGTCTTCGTCCATCCCAGGCATCTTCATGAGATTGCCCATGCTCAACGGGTATGTCAGAACCCTCTTTGTGAATATTGCATAGCCTATCGAAAGCAGGCCGGCGACTATGATGACCTGGAAGAACAACTTTATCAGCCTGTAATCCCTGGTCTGGTCTCCGGAGCCCTTGACGATTGTCTCGTTCACCTTCCCTATGATGCCTATCACATCCTGAACGCTTTCGTTCAGGCTCTCCGTTATGCCCTCAAGTTCTCCGCCAAGCGCGTTCTCGTCTGTGATGTTCACGACGACGAGCTCTGCCATAGGCTTCAACGGCATTACGGTCGTGGTAACATACGGTTTCGTTGATATGCTGCTGGCTTTTTGGGAGAGGTTGTCCAGCACGTATCCTACCTCATCGTCTGACACTATGAACGTGTAATGGGATGAAACGCTCAGGGCGCGGCCAGCCTTCTGCTCGACGCCGCTGAAGGCGCAGATCTGGCTCACGCTCCAGTTGGCGCTGTTATTCCCTATGAATGAGTCAACCTTCTCCTTCAGCTCGCTTCTGCACTTCTCAGTCTCATATTTGGTCTGATGGAGCGGGAATAATGCCTTAGCATAATAGTTGCTCGCGATGCAGAAGCGCTGCACCCTCTGGCAGATGTCCAACGAGTTCACCGCCTGCTCAAGCCAGAAGTCGCCTGCCTTGGAGGCGTAATTCTCGGAACTGTTGCCACATATCCAGCTCCTGTCAGAGATTTTCTGTATCGGGCAGGTCGAGTAGTCCTCCTGCAGGCCGTAGTCCTTGAAAAGCAGGTCCGGCATCAGCCACGGCTGAACAGGGTCTGACACGCAGGTCCCATAGTAGTATTCTGACGCCGCATTGCAGAGATCATACCTTGAGACCCTCTCAAAGCAGTCCCTAAATGTGTCAACACCCCAGACGTTCGCAACAGCCTGCTGGCAGAAGTATTCGTGGGTTTTAGGCCCCCATGAAGCTGCGGTAGACGCTAAAAGCAGGATTAAAATCGGCAGGCAGTCTTTGGTGTTCATTCTCTCAGTAAGTAATTAATTCTGCCTAATAAAAATCTCTCCTTTTGATATCTGCTCCGTCTTTTTGCCGTTGCTGGCCTGGTTGTAATACACTCTTACGCTGAGGCGCCTTTCGCCTCCCTGATAACCCAGGTTCGAGCATCCGTTGGCTGATATCGTGAAGTTCCTAGCCTGTTCTTCCAGAAGGATGGGCTGTCCCTCCACAAGCCTCCCGTTCACTCTCTTGCTCCCGCTGCAGGATGCTAGGGTGTCTGGGTTTGAAATCCAGACGCCATAGACTTCGATGGGTGAGGCAGGCTTCGTGAAAACGCACTCAAAGTAGTCCTCCTGGAGAGCGCATTTTGTCTTGACCGGCTCCAATACGCTGAAGCCTGCTGCTGTGACAGTGTACTGCTCCTGCGTCGGCAGCCTTAGTACTGAGAAATAAAAGGATATGGCGAGGATGATAATGAATATCACAATCATGCTGACTCTGGTCACCTTCGGGGCCTGCCCCTCAGGCAGGAGGAGTTTAAGGTCCTTTGATGCGTCGTCTATCTTTTTAAGGCGCGCCTCAAGGTCGAACATCCTCTCCTGAAGTCCCCTCTGGCTTTCGCTGTACTCCTCGTCGTCCACAAGCTTTGAAGCGTGCTTTTCCTCGAGGTCTGACAGGGAAAAGACAAGCCCCTCGCGTTCCCTGTTCAGCTCCTCCCTCCTGAGCAGCAGAAGCCGGGTTATGTTGTCCGTTATGCTCTGGCTTTTCACGGAGAACTCTTTCTCCGTTACCCTGCCCTTTGCCCTCTTCTTATCGAGTTTGCTGTACTCGTCAAGCGATTTTTTTATCTCCTTTGTGTAATCTTCCATCTTGCTGTTAACGATGTTGTCAGAAGACGTCGATGATGTCCCCTATCCTATAATATTTGTGCCCGTGGAGTATCAGCGGTTTTTTCGATTCAATGCTATGCAGTTTCAAAACCCTGCCGACGAGGATGGAATGGTCTCCGGCAGTGAAATTGTGCTCCAGCTTGCATTCCATGTTCGCGACGCAGCCCTTTATCAGCTGGGCTTTTATCCTCTCGCCTGCGAATGTCTCGATTTTGAACGCTGAGAACTTGTCCGTATCCCTGCCTGACAGGCTCCCCAGCGTCTTAGATATCTGCATCTGGTCCTCGGCCAGCAGGTTGAGGCCGAATTCCCCGCTCGATACTATCATGTCATGGGTGAACCTGCCTGGTGAGATGTTCACGAGAATCAAGGTTGGGTTGAACGAGACCGGACTGCACCATGTCGCAGGCATGGCGTTCTCCTTGCCCTTAGAAGAGGCTGTGACAATGGTCACAGTCTGCGCGAAATACCTTGAAGTCTTTGAGACATCTGACATTATTACCACTGCTCTAATCTATAACTATGAAAGTCGCGGAGATAAAAAAGGAGATTTCTGCGTTTGCCGAGTCTAAAGGCCTCACAGCAGTCCAGGAGTACAGTACGGACGACGGGACTAGGATAGATCTCGCGATCTTGGGCTCAGAAGGCAAGCTACTGGCTGTCGAGTTCGAGAGCACGTACAAGTGGATACACCAGAGGCTGCTTTACAACTGCGTTAAAGTCCACAGGGGAGGCTTCGACAAGGTATTATTCGTCTATCCTTTCAGTGCGAAAGGCATTGATAGCTCATGGATCATGAAGTTCGCAAGAGATGGGTTGCGGCTTGATGTCCGGGTCGTCAAGCCTTCAGAGGCCCTGGCGGAGGTCTCAAGACTGCTTTCTCCTGCAGGTTAGGTACTCCTTGCATTCGCTGCAAACTCGTCTGCCGTCCACGACCCATAAGAGCATCTTATCCTTGCCGCATGAGACGCACAGGGACTTCATGGGGGTACTCTCCCTTCGGATTCTGTCCCTGGGCTTTTCAAAGCCGTGCTCTGTGAGCCTGGACTGTTTCATAGCCGTAAGTATTTGATAGGAGAGTGATATATACTTGCCTGCGATATCACAATACGGTGCAGTGAAGCCTAGCCGCTTCTGAATATTCCCAGCTTCCGCCCCGCGTCGAACCATCCTTCAGCATACTCCAATGCGGCCAGGGCGTTGGCGTACTCTCCCTTCTCATAGAAGTGTTTAGCGTCATCGTAGTAGCATGAGACGGCCTTCACGAAATCGTCTGCGAAGTCTTTAACGTTGACTGTCGCATCGCCTGTGATTTCGAGCTTCTCAAGGCGCGGGCCTGCCTTCTTCAGGTACAGGTCAACCTTCGCCTTCATGTCAGACGTCATCTCTGCGCCGGTCGTGGAGGGTCTCCTCCTCTTCGACCATCTTCTTGCCGACAACGACCTCGTCTATGCTATGTATAGTCCCGCTAGAACTGGATATCATCTTTTTTATCTTGTCCATGTCGGTGAAGTTGCCCTCTATTGTAACCTTCACGTTCTCCACCTTCTTGTCCATCTCGTAGACGCTGATGTTGACGCCGTCAATTCCCGGTATGGTCGAGATGTTCTTTGCGAACGATACGATGTCCGGGTCGTGGGGTTTCAGCACGTCCAACACGACTTTTCTTATTTCGATCATCTTCGGATTACTATGTGATACAGTATTAAAATAGCCTATCTTCGCAGAACGATGATGTAGCCTCTCATCTCGCCTGATGAGGCGCCGGTCTGGCTCTTCAGTTTTTCGAAGATGTCCTTCCTATCCTCCGTTCTCGCCGATTTCAGTATCCTTATCCTGACGCTCTTGTGCTTTTTCAGCATGAACCCGATCTCGGTCAGAACGCCCTCACTCAAACCAGACTTCCCAATCTGCAACTCCTTATGCTCTTTCATTTTTTTATCGGATAATACATTCTCTTACCGCAGCTCAGGCATTCCACAACGACTCTCCTCTCCTTGGAGTGTATCCTCGTCCTTGAGGTGACGCCCGGCTTCAGGAAGCCGTAGCAGCCCTTGCACATCATCCTCTTCAGGCTCCGGCTTATCGGCTCGTTGTGTTTCATGCTGATATCCCTAGCCTTCATAAGATACCTGTTGGCCAAACTCATGCTACTCTTGGAAGCTTCTTCCGCGCGCTCGAACAATATGCCAATCCTCTCCCTTGCTATGTCCTTCTGTTTCCTCTTCTCCTGCTTTATCGAGTGCCTTGCCATCCTTATCACGCCGTCAGCCTGACAGCATTATCCTTCTTCAAGAGGACAGTGTCCTCAAACCTCACGCCCATCCTGCCTGGCAGGTAGATGCCTGGCTCTATCGTAAGCACCATGCCCTCTTTGAGCGTTTCCGAGGATTCGGGGCCCATGTCAGGCGCCTCGTGTACGTCAAGCCCAATACCATGGCCGCTCGCGTGATGGAATCTGTAGCCTTCCCTCTCTATCCTAGTCTGCACGAATTCATGCGCTTCCCCGCCTGTAAGACCTGGCTCCAGATAGTCTATGGCCTCGTCCTCGAGGTTGCTCACGAACTCCAGAAGCCTCAGTTGCATTCTAGTGCACCTGCCAACCTTCACAGTCCTCGTCATGTCAGAATAGTAGTTCCTCCACTTCGCGCCCAAATCCACCACAACAAGGCCGTCACCTATCTTCCGGCCTGTCGGCCTAATATGGATGTCGGCAGCGTTCTTGCCGTAGGCCAGTATCATGCCCTCGTCGAAGGGGGCGCTCTCAGAGCCCAACAACCTCATCTTGTACTCGACAGACGCCGCAGCCTCGCGCTCGCTCACGCCCCTCCTAATCCTCCTGGCCGCATCCGCCATGCCTTCTACGGCAATCTGAGACGACTTCCTTATGCATCTGATCTCATAGTCTGTCTTAACCGCCCTGCACTCCCTCATGATGTCCACTGCCATAAGCTTCCTCTTGAACTTCCTGGACAGGCGCCTGCTTCTCAGAACGCTCATATCCTCAATGCCGACCTCCTTGCAGTCCAGAGACCTGACGTGTTTGACAAGCTCATCCCTGCCAGCTTTCCTGACTCTGAACGGCAGGTTCATCTCGTAGAATCTGCTGTAGAGCTCATAGTATATGTCCCTCACCCACAAGGTCGCTCCACCGTCGCCGATTAGGACGCTCCCCGTGTCTTTGCCAGTGAGATAGTAGACGTTCTTCGGAGTTGAGACTAAAAAAAAATCCAGTCCCAACTCGTTCAACCGACTCCTGACACGATTCAACCTTAGTTTGAATTCTGACTTCAGTTCCATCTGAGTGTAACTTCTTAACAACATAACGTATTTAAAGAGTTCAAACACATTAGTAACATACTTTTTTGGTGATTGTTATGAAACCACTTGACAGCTTGGGAAGTCTTCTGGACACTGAGGTTATGGTGCGCCTGAAAAATGGCATGGAAATAACCGGAAAACTTAAATCCTTTGACATACACATCAACCTCGTCCTGGAAGACGCCGTCATAAAGGAGAACGAAATAGATAGGAAATTCAGGAGCCTGTTTCTGAGAGGCGACATGATACTGTTCGTATCCTAGACGGCAATAAAACCTAATCCTCCGACAAAATGGCAAAGGGAACACCATCAATGGGAAAGCGGGGAAAAGTAAAAACCCACAAAAGATGTCCCAGATGCGGGAAATTCTCCCTCCACAGAAGACATAAAATCTGTGCCTCCTGCGGCTACGGGCGCAGCAAGAAGAGAAGGAACTGACGCCGCAGACGACCGTCTGGAAAGATATAAAGGATCACTACCAATATTCTTCCCACCGGCGGGCCTGTAGTCTAGCCCGGTTATGACGTCCGCTTGACGGAGCCCCTTTCTTTTAAAAAAGAAAGGTGCTGCACCCCCAAAGAAAATCTTGGGATGATGAGGCTTCAAAATGCGGGAGATCCCCGGTTCGAATCCGGGCAGGCCCAAAACCTTTTAATAAAAGGTTTATCAAAACATGAGCCACATGCGCCACAGCCGACCTTTGGTCGGGTGTGTCCAAGCGATTGTATTACAATCGCTGGAGCCGAAATTGCGGAGCAATTTCGTGCTGTCTGACCCGAGGTCAGCCACATAGTTTTCGGCTCGCTTAGTGGCTCCTAATAAAACAAGAGCAGAATGGAATTCGCGAGGAGGATGTTGAAGGTTACGCCGTCGGCGACGTTCAAGTACTCGGCGCTGGCGAAAAAGCCGGGAATCATTAACCTGACGATAGGCCGGCCTGATTTTTCGACACCGACTGTCATAAAGGAGGCTGCGAAGAAGGCTTTGGACGAGGACAAGGTGCACTATACTCCTACGAGGGGCATACCAGAGCTCAGGGAGAAGATAGCGCTCAAGCTTGAAAAGGAGAACAAGATAGTTGGCTTGGACAAGGACCGCATTCTCGTGGGCGGGGGCGCGAAGTCGATACTGTTCCAGGCCATACTGGCTGTCATAGACAAAGGCGACGTGTTCGCCCTTCCAGACCCGTCATGGGTCTCCTATGAGAGCATGATATACTTAGCTGAGGGCGACATACACTGGCTGCCGCTGAAGCCTGAGAACGGTTTCATACCTGACGATGATTTTCTAGCGGAATTGGAGAACTCCAAGGCGAAGTTCACTCTGCTGAATTCCCCTAACAACCCCACCGGCGCAGCATACCCCCAGAAGATAATCGACCGGATAGTGGACATATGCGAGAGAAAGGACATGTGGCTGATATCGGACGAACCCTACGAGCTGTTCCAGTATGAGGGCAGGCATTACAGCCCAGGCAGCAGGTACGAGAAGACAATAACGGTGAACGCATTCTCTAAGACGTATTCGATGACCGGCTGGCGGATAGGCTATGCAGCCTGCAAGGACAAGGAGATCATCGACCGGATGGCTCTGGTGCAGGAGCAGTCGCTGTCTTGTCCCACGTCGTTCGCACAGTACGGCTCACTCGCAGCATTCACCAAGGAGGCTAATGATGCCGCCAGAAAGATGGCCGAGGAGTTCAAGAAGAGGAGAGACTACTGCATGAAGATGATGGAAAAAATCAACGCATTGTGCGTGAAACCCTCAGGGGCATTCTACCTGTTCCCCTACTTCAAGGGGGAGGATGACATGAAGCTCGCTGAGAAACTCCTTGAGAAGGGACTTGGCGTCATACCTGGCAGCCCCTTCGGCTCGAAAGGCAACGGTTGCATCAGGATAAGTTACGGGAGCGCCAGCAGGGAGAAGCTTGAGAATGCGTTCGACATACTAAAAGAGGTGACAGGATAATATGACCGTGAGCCTCTTAGACGATCAGGGATTCCAGAAGTTCGTGGAAGACCACGATGTAGTCCTGGTGGACTTGTGGGCTGAATGGTGCGGGCCCTGCAGGAGCATCGCTCCTGTGATAGATGAGCTGTCTGAGGCTTACGCAGGAAAGGTCGCCTTTGGCAAGCTGAATATTGACGAGAACAAGAAGATACCCTCCAAATATGGCGTGATGAGCATCCCCACCCTGCTGATATTCAAAGACGGAGAACTTGCTGACAGGATAGTAGGGTTCATACCAAAGGACAAGATAGCCTCGAAACTGGAGAAATACTTATAACCCTATCGACTATAGTTTTACATGCCTAAGGAGAGGATACTTGTAACCGCTGCTCTGCCGTATGCTAACGGTCCAGTCCACGTGGGACATGCCATAGGATGCTACATCCCAGCCGACGTCTACACGAGGTACAACAGGATGGCCGGGAGGGACATACTGTACATATGCGGCACGGACGAGCATGGGACTCCCATCACGGTCACAGCAGAGCAGGAGGGCGTGACGCCGAAGGAGGTTGTCGACAAATACCATAAGATACAGGCTGAAGCCTTCAAGAGCATCGGCGTCGAATTCGACAACTTCAGCGGGACAGCGAGGCCCATACATTACAAAATCAGCCAGGACTTCTTCCTCAAGGCGTTAAAGAACGGTCATGTCGTCAAGAAGACGGTTGAGCGGCCGTATTGTCCGAACTGCAAGCGCTTTCTGCCTGACAGATACGTGAAGGGAGTCTGCCCCAACTGCGGCAGCCCCGACCAGAGGGGCGACGTCTGCGAGGCCTGCGGCAAACAACTGGAACCGCATGAGCTGAAGGAGGCGTACTGTAGCATATGCGGCAACCCTCCTGAAGTCAGAGAGACAACCCACTGGTTCTTCAAGCTGGGCGATTTCAGCGAAAGACTGAAGAAGTGGATAACCCAAGAGTGCAAGCACTGGCCTGCGAACGCGAGGAACTTCGCCCTGGGATGGATTAATGAGGGCCTGCAGGACAGGGCCATAACCAGGGACCTGAGCTGGGGGATTCCCCTGCCTGAAAAGGACCTGGACGGCAACCTGATAGAAGGCAGGGAGGGCAAGGTCCTCTACGTCTGGTTTGACGCTCCCATAGGTTACATCTCATCAACAAAAGAGTGGGCTGAGCGCAACAGGAAGGGGGAACTTTGGAGAGACTACTGGACTAAGCCGTCGAAGATAGTCCACTTCATAGGCAAGGACAACATACCCTTCCATACGATTATATGGCCTGCGACGCTCATGGCTGAGGGCAGTTACGCTTTGCCCTGGCAGGTCGCCTCGAACGAGTTCCT
Organism: Candidatus Altarchaeota archaeon; assembly: GCA_043800255.1. Lineage (GTDB taxonomy): Archaea > Altiarchaeota > Altiarchaeia > IMC4 > SCGC-AAA252-I15 > JAZDNF01. Next base: position 15,382 of record JAZDNF010000015.1, read on the forward strand.
CAATTTGGAAGGCCGGAAGGTCTCAACTAGCAGGAACTGGGTGATATGGTTGCACGACATCGCCAAAGAGTTCAACCCAGACGCAGTCCGCTATTACCTGCTTTCGATAGCGCCTGAAGCGCATGACTCTGACTTCCACTTGGAAGAGTTCCAGCACAAGGTCAACGTCGAATTGATCGGGACATTCGGGAACTTCATAAACCGGACTCTCACGTTCATAAAGCAGAAGAAAAACGGGATAATACCCAAACCAGCAGGCAAGTATGATGAGCGTGATGAGGAGCTGATGCAGGATATAAATCAGTTGTCGGAATTCATAGGAGCAGAGGCTCTCGATAAATTTGCGTTTAAGATGGGATTAGAGCGGATGATATCCCGGGCTGCGGCGGCGAATGTCTACTTCCAGGGCAAGGAGCCGTGGAAGAATGAGAACGACACCACACTGTTCCTCTGCGCCAACCTGATAAGAAGCCTCGCCATCGTCATGTACCCGTTCCTGCCCTCTTCAGCAGAGAAGGTGTGGAAGATGCTCAACCTCCCAGGCAAAGTTTCGGAGCAGAGATGGGAGGATGCCGGCAGAATGGACGAGAAGCTGGGAGGCCACAGGATAGGCGAAGTTGACGTCCTCTTCAAGAAGATAGAGGACGACCAGATCAAAGCGTTCAGGGAAGCGTACCTGCACACTAAACCAAAGAAGAAGGAGGGCAAGAAGATGATAGAATTTTCGGACTTCGAGAAGATGGACCTCAGGGTTGGGGTGGTGAAGGAGGTCGAAGACCATCCGAGCGCCGAAAAGCTCGTAGTGCTCAAGGTCGACCTCGGAGACCTTGGCGAGCGGCAGATTGTCGCCGGCATAAGGAAGGACTACGACAAGAGCAAGCTGAAGGGCAAGAACATCATAGTGGTTGCCAACCTGAAGCCTGTGAAGCTGAGGGGCATCATGTCGGAGGGGATGCTACTGGCAGCCGTGGACGACGACAAGGTCAACATCCTCACGACCGACAGGCAGTCCAAGGCAGGCGCTGAAATCAAATGATGAAAGCCCACAACATAAGGGTCAGGGCGTTCTCCCCATCTGCCGAGGTTGAGGATACGCGGAAGTCCCTTCTGAAGATTCTTCCGGAGGATGCCAGGATAGAAGTCCAGCAGCTTGAGGCGGAGCTGGATGGCGGCGTTTTCAAGGAGCCTCTGACGGTTCTCACCTCTCTCATGGATAAGGAGTCAATGATGTCGGAATTTTTAAAAATGTTAAGGGAGACATTAGATGCTGAAGACTTAAACCAGTTAAGGCAGACGCTCGACCAGAGGGTTGACGGCAGCTGCAACTTTTACATACGGTTGAGCAAGGCCTCCGCAGCGGAGAGAAGGTTCAAGCTGGAGGATGAGGACGCAATACATGTGAAAATAAAGGCGAAATGCTTTCCCGCAGACCGTGAGAAGGCAATCGAGATGATTAGAGAATGGCTGGTTTAGGCAAAGTGCGCGGATACTATGACCTGCACCTTGAGGGTGCGGGAGCATCCAAATACCTTCAGATGCTGGGCTGGGACGGCGGAGTCCTCTGCGTTGACTGCAAGCATGGCCAGAGGAGACCAGAAGCTAAAGGGCTTCTAACGGCAGCCTGCATTGGAGGCGACTTTCAGAAGAATGCCAGAACCGCGTTAGACTCGTTTGATTTGGTTTACGCCAAACCTGATAATGACAAGGCTCTTAGAGAAGCGTGCGAGTGCTGGGAGGTTGACATGATACTGCATGCGTCAGGCAGCCTGAAGCTTGACAGTGCGATGGCGAAGCTGGCGGCTGAGCGGGAAATCGCGTTCGAGATAAACCTGTCTGTTGTATTGGAGGCTTACGGCGTCAGGAGGTCGTCCATATTGAATGCGCTGCACGGGAACCTGATCCTTGCCAGAAAGTATGGGATGCCGGTAGTGCTATCCTCAGGCGCTAGAGGCGAATTTGAGGCTAGGTCGCCGAAGGATATGGTATCCTTTGCAGTGCTTCTGGGCCTGCCGAAGGATGAGGCTGTAAGGTCGGTCTCCGATAACCCTATGGAGCTTGTCAGCAGGGCGGCGAGGAGGGCTGACCCCAACGTCCTGTTGGGAGGGTTGAGGGTGGTCTCGTGGGGTCAGACTACTCCGACATGCCCTAAACGAAAGTGGGGTTGGTATTAGCTATCGAACTATGTGATAGCGATCATAGGGCATATCAGGGTATATCAGCCCCATCTTCTTCTTGGCTTTAAGCGAACGGTAACCTAAAGCCAACAATGTGGCTGCTGCGGCCAACATAATCGAGGTTGTTTCAGCCATTTTCCACCCTCACCCGATATGTTATTGTCAGTCCCATGTTATAAGGAAAGGGTAAAAACAGTGTTAAAACAGTGTTAATACTAATCTAGGACGTCTTTCATACTGTAAACGCCCTTCTTCTTCTGAACGAACCTGGCAGACCTGATGACTCCCTCAACGAAGGCGTCTCTGGAGTGTGCCCGGTGGGTTAACTCCACCCTCTCGCCAAGGGTGCTGAAGATTACAGTATGCTCTCCGACGATATCGCCAGCCCTGATAGCATGTATCGCAATCTCGCCCTCCCTCCTGGGGGACAATCCCTTCCGCCCGTACACTATCACGTCATCCGGGTTCTTTCCCTGCTCTTCTGCAATCAGCTGCGCGGTCTTAAGGGCCGTTCCAGAAGGTGCGTCCTTCTTGAACCTGTGGTGGGCTTCGATGATTTCGATATCATAGCCTTTCAGCCTCCTAGCTGCTTCCTTTGCGAGCTCCCAGAATATGTTAACCCCGACTGACATGTTAGGGCTTAAGACAGCCCCTATGCCGCCTTTTTTAATGGCATCCAGCAGTTCCCTCTCCTGCTCTGGTTTGAATCCGGTGGTTCCTATGACCATGTTTATGCCAGCTTTCGCGACAACTTTTGTGTTAGCGAGGCAGCCATCAGCTGAGCTGAAATCGATGACGACGTCAGGTTTTGACTGCTTTAAGGTCTCAGCTAACCTGTCAGAGCCCGAGATTACGGTTCCAAGCGATTCCGCTCCTGACACTAGGCCTGCATCCTTGCCGGCGAGTGGGCTTTTGGGCGCGTCGACCGCTGCAACAAGGTTCATACTCTCTTGCGCGACCCTCCTCACTATGGCCTTCCCCATCTTCCCCATGCCTATGACAGCGACTTTCATGTTACAATAATCTCCCTTATAACTAAAAAGCCTTATATTATCTATTACAAAATAATTGACATGGACGTTCAGATAATAGCGGGCTCGAAGTCTGACCAGAATATTGTCGAAAAGGTCGAGTCGGTTCTCAAGGGCAGGGTAGATTATGGCGTGGAATACTGTTCCTTCCACAGAGAGCCTGAAAGGCTGGACGGCATAGTCAAGAAATCGAAGGCGAAGTTATTCGTCTGCATTGCCGGGCTTTCCGCCGCACTCCCAGGAGCTGTGGCAGCAATGACTGACAAGCCTGTCATAGGGGTTCCAGTGTCAGCCAAGCTCGGCGGCGTCGACGCCCTGCTCTCGATAGCCCAGATGCCTAGGGGCGTTCCGGTAGCGTGCGTCGGCATAGACAGCGGCGAGAATGCAGGCCTCCTGGCTTTGAGGATACTCGGCAAAAAATAGGCGAAGCGGCCCTATTATGCGCTTTTATACGCTCTTTTTCAATAAATTAGCGTTTATTCTATCAAACGTTGAGGTGATGTTGTAAAATGGCTAAAGAAGTAAGGCACTTTGTTCTGCAGGAAAACGGTCAAGACACTGAGCATGTTTTTACTGGCAAACAGCCCAGGCAGGCCGCGCTTAAGGCTGCCACACGCGGTTTCACTGACATCCAACTGAGGGAACGCGGCAGAAAGAAGATTCATCTGTTCACAGGCTCTGTTGAGGAGGTCGCCGCCCCGGCGAACAGGCCGAGCTGGCTGCCGGCAAGAGTCAAGAAGGCTAAAGTCGAGAAACTGGGAATAAAAAAGCTATAGGGCTTAGATGTGGTTGGGCTCCTCCAACCACTACAATCTTATTTTTTAGTCATAACCTCAGTTTTAGTGTGAATGTTCAGGATTATCATCACCACTACGGTTGTAGCGACTGCCATAACATACTGTTCGGTTCCTATGGCCATGCCTATCGCAGCCGAAACCCACATGTCCGCAGCTGTCGTTATCCCATGAATCGTGTATTCACCTTCGCCTCCCCTCCATATGACCCCCGCTCCCAGGAAGCCTATGCCTGTCACTATCTGAGCTGCTATCCTGGCGGTGTCGTCTGTTTTGAAGGCGGAGAGGGATAGCATGGTGAACACGCAGGCGCCTAAACATATCAGTGAGAAGGTTCTGATGCCTGCCGTCTTGCCCCTTCTCTTCCTCTCGAATCCCATCAGAAGTCCTATGAGAGCTGAGAGGATTATGTTGAATATTATCAGCAGGTTCTCTCCCACTGAAAGCACAAGGTCTGTCATCTTTGATATACTTATTCAATATCAGTTTTAAAATAGAAACAAAACCTCCTGATAAGAGAGTCTAGCGTGCCTATCTGAACAGGTCCTGCAGCCTTGAGAAGAACTCCACGTGCGGTTTGCTCTTCAGGGAGAGCATGTTGTACAATCCTACGACGAGGAAAACGTCGCCTATCGTGGATATCAGATGATACATGTCCGCCACGTTCATGAAACTGTACGTGCTGGAAACATACAGGAAGTTGGCCAAAACGTAGAATGACATGGCTATTGCGACTATCTTAAGCGAGGGCCCCAGTCCCGTCTCGCCCAAAAAGCTCCACAGTTTTACTAGCAGGATGAAGGCGAACAATTCAAGCAGCAACGATACTGCGTCCAAAAACGCTATCCCCTTGGCTGAGAAGACCGCCATCTTCTCCGCCGCTGCTGTCGACGTTAGAGCTATTATCATGATTGCCAACGTCAAATAAGCCTTTGATTCCATATCACTTAACTATGTTATCCTAGGTTGTTATCCTTTTCCTTTTTTTATCTTCTCTTCCAGGATGTCTCCGTATCTTTCTATCACACGGAGTATCTCGACAGGGATTGCATACACTACTGTCTCGGATTTGTCTGAGGATAGGTCGTTTATCGTGTGCAGCGTCCTCAAATGCAATGCGCCTGGGGCTGCGTACAGCGTCTTGGCTGCCTTCACGAGGTTATCTGAGGCCTCAACCTCTCCTTCAGCCTTTATGATGACTGCCCGTTTCTCCCTCTCCGCTTCCGCCTGCCTTGCCATCACCCTCTTCATGGTATCTGGGAGTTCGATGTCCTGCAGTTCTATCGCAGTCACGTCTATCCCCCAGGGGTCTGTGGCGACGTCTACTATTTCCCTGAGTCTTTCAGCTATCTCCTGCCTCTCTGAGAGCAGCTGGTCTAAGGTTGCCTCCCCCGCGACGTTCCTTAGTGATGTCTGCCCATACTTTGAGACAGCGTAGACGTAGTCCACGACGTTGAGTATGGCTTTCTTCGGGTCCTGGACCCTGAAGTAGATGACCGCGTTTATGTTCACTGGGACGTTGTCTTTTGTCATGACCTCCTGTTTGGGGATGTCGACTGTCTTGATTCTCATGTCCACTTTGACAAGCCTGTTGTAGAGGGGTATGAACATGTGCATTCCAGGCTCCCACAATCCCAGGTATTTTCCGAAGCCGAAGAGGACGCCTCTCTCATACTGGTCTACTATCCTTATGATCATCTCAGTCCACCTCCTCCAGCCCCCTGAGGACTTCGAGTGGGACTACGAAGACAATCTTGTTACTCTGGTCTGAGGATATGTCATTCAACGATTCCAGTGTCCTGAGGTGGAGCGCTCCTTTGGTGCTGGAAAGCTTTTCAGCTGCTTTCGCGATGTTCTTTGAGGCTGCGACCTCTCCTTCAGCTTTTATGATGACTGCCCGTTTCTCCCTCTCTGCTTCCGCCTGCTTGGCCATGACGCGTTTCATCTCGAGGGGGAGCTCGATGTCCTGGAGTTCTATTGCATCCACCTTCAGGCCCCAGGGGTCTGTGGCGACGTCCACTATGTTCCTGAGTTTTTCTGCTATCTCCTGCCGTTCTGAGAGCAGCTGGTCAAGTGTTGCTTCTCCTGCGACGTTCCTGAGCGATGTCTGCCCGTACTTTGACACCGCATAGTAGAAGTCTTCCACGTTCAACACTGCCTTGTCAGGGTCGCTCACCTTGAAGTAGATGACAGCGTTTATCATGACTGGGACGTTGTCTTTTGTCATGACCTCCTGTTTGGGGATCTCAACAGTCGTTATACGCTTGTCTATTATGGCAAGCCGTTGCACGAACGGTATTATGAAGTTGAGGCCTGGCTTCCTGAGGCCGGCGTATCTCCCCAGGGTGAAGAGGACGCCCCTCTCGTATTCGCTTATTACCTTGAAGAACATCGACAGTATCACCAGCCCGAAAATCCAGAACGGTATGGTCGCGAACACGAACGAGATGAAAGCGCCTATAAAACCCATCCAAAACCACCTGATATAGTATGATATTATGCGAATAAAAATGTTCTCATAGAAGCTGAACAATGTTTTTATAGTCGTGTTGTGTATTAATTAATACAATGGCAGTAAAGGAGAAGGAAAAGCCCGAGGAGGGCATGACGCGGCGCGATTTTGTTAAGAATCTCGGAAAGAAAGCTGCTATCGTCGGTGCTGCTGCAACATTGCCTGCAGTCCTAGAGGCGTGCGGTCCAAAATCGGCTACAGGGCACTATACCGAGGATGGACTTATAATAGACTTGATGGGTACGATTGTGCCTGGCAGCATAAAATTTGAGACGACAAGGGGAGATAAGGTTGCAGGCGGCCTTTTCTCTGCAGATGTCGCGGGCATCGAGCGGTCAACGCTTAACTTTAAGCTTGCTAGTCCATATTTCGAGGGAGAACGGGTGATTGGCGTGCTTAACCCTAATGGAACCTATGAGGACGGACTTCGTGCTCTGAACGAAGTGATTAAGGATGGGGATACAATAGCACTTATCTCATTCATGTCGGGTAAAATTATCTCCGAGAAAAATAATCCTCAGATGATTTATTTAGAGCAGATAAGAGTCAATCCTGAGATAAAATAGGGATTATTTTCTTTGAGTGTATGCTATCAGTTCGTCGAGTTTCTTTTTTGCTTTTCCGGTGTCGATTGATTCTTTGGCGGTTTCTATTCCCTCTTTGATTGTGTCCGCCTTCTGGCCTACGACGATGCCTGCTGCTGAATTGAGGAGGACTATGTCCCTCTTCGGGCCCTTCTCGGTTCCTTCTAGTATGTTTTTCAGTATGAGCGCGTTGGCCTTCCTGTCGCCTCCTGCCAGGTCTGAGTGTTTGGCTTTCTTGAGGCCGACTTTTTCTGGAGTTAGGTAGTAGGTTTTGATTTCGCCGTCCCTCAGCTCCGCCACCCTCGTCTTTCCCAAGGTTGAGAACTCATCCAAGCCGTCAATCCCATGGACGACGTATGCCCTGTCGAGGCCGACAAGATTCAGCACGTTAGCCAACTTCTCAGTCAGCTTCTCATCGAACACGCCGACAACCTGCCCCTTCGCATTAGCAGGATTAGTCAGCGGCCCCAGAACGTTAAAGATGGTCCTCACGCCCAATTGTTTTCTGGCCGGCATGACGTACTTCATCGCCTTATGAAATACTGGCGCGAACATGAAACCGACGCCGACCTTCTCGATGCACTTTTCGACCTTCTTCGGCTCAAGGTCGACTTTGACTCCCAATTCCTCAAGCACGTCGGCGCTGCCGCATTGGCTGCTGACCGACCTGTTGCCGTGCTTTGCGACAGGAACTCCTGCGCCGGCGACGACGAACATGGAAGCCGTTGAAACGTTGAATGTTTTCAGCAGGTCGCCGCCTGTGCCGCAGGTGTCAACCAGCGTTCCCCTGACTTTGGGATGTATACTCTCGGCAAACTCGCGCATCACCTTCACCATCGATGCTATCTCATCCGGGGTCTCGCCCTTGCACCTCAAAGCTATAAGAAAGCCTGCTATCTGGACGTCGGAGGCGTTGCCTGACATGATAGTGTGCATCGCCTCAGCAGCCTCGTCTGGTGTCAGGTTTTGCCCGTCCAACAGCTTCTGGGTGAACTCTCTCATATCCTGATCCTTCTGATGTCAGCCCCCATGGAGACTTTCCTGATTATCTCCTCGGTTTTCTTCCTCGCGTCCACGATGTTGGACGTCTGCCTGACTGCGAAGCTCCTGTGCCCGGCAAGCTTTTTCAGAAGCGATGAGGCCGTCCTCCTAACCTGCGGAGGAGATGTGCCGCCCAGACTCCTGTGCGAATTTACGGCATACTCCGGACTCAGAACCTTATTGAGAACCTTAGCGTCGATGCTTATCCCATGCTCTTTCAGTAGTCTGCTGACCGTATCAGTGTCCTCGAAGCTCTTCCTCTTGGTTGAAAGGCTCTTGACGATTGAGCCGACAATCCTGTGCGAGTCCCTGAAGGCTATGCCCTCCTTTAACACCAGATAATCTGCCAGCTCTGTTGCGGTGGAAAAGCCCTCCCCCGCCGACTTTGCCATCGCCTTCCTGTTCACTTTTACCGTTGAGAGCATGCCGTTCATGACTTCGATGGATGAGTCCACAGTCCTGAACGATTCGAACAGCAGCGGCTTGTCCTCCTGCAGGTCCCTGCTGTAGCCTGATGGCAGGCCCTTCATGGTCGTGAGCAGGCTGAGCAGGACTCCGTAGACTTTTGACGTTCTGCCTCTAAGAAGTTCAGCCACGTCCGGATTCTTCTTCTGCGGCATAATCGAGCTCCCAGTCGTGTAACTGTCATCCAGTTCGATGAGGCTGAACTCCTGCGTGCTCCAGAGTATTATGTCCTCAGCCAGCTTCGAGAGCGTTGACATCAGTATCGCAAGGCATGACATGACTTCGAGTATGAAGTCTCTTGAGCCGACGGCGTCCAGTGCGTTCTCCGCAATCCCGCCAAATCCTAGGAGCTTTGTGGTAACTTTCCTGTCTATTGGATATGATGTCCCGGCGAGCGCGCAGGCCCCAAGCGGGTTCAGGTTAACGCGCCCGAACGCGTCCTCCATCCTCGCGAGGTCCCGATCCAGTGCGCTCGCATATGATGCCGCCCAGAAGCCCAGCGTTATCGGCTGCGCATGCTGCCCGTGCGTGTACCCTGGCATCACAGTCTCCGAGTGCTTTTCCGCCATCCTGATCAGCGTTTCCTCAAGCTCTATCGCCTTTTTTGTCACCTGCAGGAGCTTCTTCCGCGTCACAAGCCTCGTGTCTACCAGAACCTGGTCGTTTCTCGACCTTGCCGTGTGAAGCTTGCCGCCGACTTCAGCACCCTCCTCCTCTATGAGGTATGATTCGACGTTCATGTGCACGTCTTCCAGTTCCCTCTTGAGCTTGAACCTGCCTCCTTTGAAGTTTCTTCTGACCTTCTCCAGCGCCTTCACTATCTTCTTCAGGCTTCTGCCGTCGATTATGCCCTGTTTGGCCAGCATTATCGCATGCGCCTGCGACCCCCAGATGTCCTCAAGTATCATGATGCTGTCAACCTTGACCGATTCAGTGTACTCTAAAGCCTTCCTGTCCAGGTCCTTCTTGAACCTTCCCCCCCACAGCTTTCCTTTCATGTTTTACTAATCTCCCCCACGCTTATTAAATTTGCCTGATTTTTCAGCCTCCTTGGCTTTCCTGTAATGTACCATGACCTCGTCCGCCGTCTGCGCCTTCTCCTTCCCGAACACGTGCGGATGGCGTCTGATTATCTTCTCCCTGAGTTCGCGCATGACATCGTATACGTCGAACATCCCCTCCTCTTTTGCGATCTGCGAGATGAAGAGTATGTTCCAGAGGATGTCCCCTAACTCTTCTTTCAGGTTTTCGAAGTCCTTGTTCTCTAGCGCCTGGACCGCCTCCTCAGCCTCCTCGGCAAGGTGCTTTTTGAAGGAGTCGAGGTTCTGCTCCCGGTCCCATGCGCAGCCTTCCGGCGAGCGCATGTGCTCCATCAGCTTCACGAGCGAGTTGAAGTCTTCCTCAGTCATCTGAAACTCTCCGCTCTTACGATATCCTTGAGATTTCTCCTGGGCGTACTGTGAGGCTCCTCGTCAGGATACCCGATTGGAAGTATGGCCACTGGCATTAGATCTGCGGGGGCGTCCACAGCCTTCCTGACTTCGCTGTCGTCGAACGCTCCGACCCAGGCGCTTCCCAAGCCGAGGGCCGTAGCCGCCAGGTGGGCGATGGTGACAGCTATGGTGGCGTCCTGTATCGAGTATAATCTTTCGCCGCGTTTTCCGTACCTGCCTGCAGATTTCCCGGGGTTGGCGAGGAAGACTAGATCTACTGGTGCTTCTGATATGAACGTCTGACCGTGGGCTGCCTCCGCCAGCCTGTCCCTCCCTGCTTTGCTTTTTACGAGGACTATCTCATACGCTTGGAGGTTGCCTGCGGTTGGCGCGCTTCGTATGGCTTCAAGTATCCTGTCCAGCTTGTCGTCTTCGACTTCCCTGTCCTTGTAGGCTCTGATGGAGTGCCTCTCGCTCAGGGCTTTGAAAAAATCCATTGGAAAGTATATTATGTTCTACCCTATGAAAAGCTTTACGTCCGCCCCCCTTTTTATTCACTGCTGGTAATATATAAGAAGGTTTGATGGTGAAGGGTGTTCTAGTACTAAAAGACGGAACAATCGTCGAGGGTACCGGGTTCGGGGCCGAAGGTGAGGTTAAGGGCGAGGTAGTCTTTAACACTTCCATGGCCGGCTACCAGGAATCGCTGACCGACCCATCCTACAGGTACCAGATTCTGATGCCGACATATCCTTTGATAGGCAACTATGGCATAAACGATGAGGACTTCGAGTCTGACCGGGTTCAGGTCGAAGGATATATCGTAGGCGAGTACTGTGAGAAGCCCAGCCACTACAAGCAGAAAAAGACTGTCAACGAGTTCCTGAAGGATTACGGCGTTCCCGGCCTCTACGGCGTAGACACGAGGTTCCTCACGAGGAAGATTAGGACGTACGGTGTGATAGAGGGCATACTCAAGTGGCCTGTGAGGGACAGCGAGAAGCCCTCCCTTGTCAGAAAGGCAGAGAAGCTGAAGAGCATCTCAGAGTACGATCTCATAAAGAAGGTAACCTGCAGGGACGTTGTTGAAGAGGGCAAAGGCAAGAGGGTTGTCCTCATAGATTGCGGGGCGAAGAGGAGCATAATCCGGAAGCTGTTGGAGCGGGGCCTGCAGGTCGTCCGCGTTCCGGCGACAATGTCATCTGATGACATTCTCAAGCTGAAACCTGCCGGTGTTGTTCTGTCGAACGGCCCGGGAGACCCTGAGAGAGCGGACTATGTCATAAAGACCGTGAGAGCGCTTGCCGACAAGAATCTACCGCTGTTTGGAATATGCCTTGGGATACAGATGATAGCGCTGGCGTTCGGCGGGAAAACATTCAAGCTGAAGTTCGGCCATAGGGGGATGAACCAGCCTGTCAAGGATCTTGATACGGGAAGCGTATACATCACGAGCCAGAATCACGGTTTCGCAGTCGACGCCGGCAGCATAGAGGGCACAGGATTGCGCGTGTCGCACATCAACCTGAACGACAACACTGTAGAAGGCCTGAGGCACAAGACCCTCCCCGTCCTTGGAGTCCAGTACCATCCTGAGGCCAGCAGCGGGCCATGGGACAACTACTACCTCTTTGATGAGTTCATGAGGATGATTAAATGACCTGTCTGAAGAAGGTTCTCGTGATTGGCTCAGGCCCGATAAGGATAGGTCAGGCTGCGGAGTTCGACTACTCCGGCAGCCAGGCGTGCCTATCGCTGAGGGAGGAGGGGATTAAGACGGTTCTGGTGAACAGCAACCCTGCCACCATCCAGACCGACTTCGACGTTTCTGACATCGTCTACCTAGAGCCTCTCAACGTGGAGTCTCTTGAGCGGATAATAGACAAGGAAAGACCGGACGCGATACTGCCCACAATGGGCGGGCAGACTGGATTGAACCTGGCGACCCAGCTGCACGATGCCGGCATACTCAAAAAGTACGATGTCAAGGTCATAGGCACGAAAATAGACGCGATAAAGGAGGGTGAAGGCAGGGAGGAATTCGCCGAACTTATGAGGCGCATCAAGCAGCCCATCCCAAACTCGAAGTCAGTGAAAAGCCTTGACGACGCACTCGCAATCGTCAGCAAGATGGGATATCCTGTAATAATCAGGCCAGGTTACACCTTAGGCGGCACAGGCGGGGGCATAGCCTACAACGAGCAGCAGTTCATCGACGTAACCAAGAGAGGCCTGTCCAAAAGCTTCAACCATGAAGTCCTCATAGAAGAGTACGTCGGAGGGTGGAAGGAGATAGAATACGAGGTCATGAGGGACTCGAAGGACAATTGCATAACCATCTGCAACATGGAGAACTTCGACCCTATGGGAATCCACACCGGGGAGAGCATCGTCGCCGCCCCGAGCCAGACTCTTACGGACCATGAGTACCAGATGCTGAGGGATGCGTCTATCAAAATCATAAGGGCGTTGAGGATTGAGGGGGGCTGCAACATACAGTTCGCATTAGACCCGAACAGCGAAGACTACAAGGTGATAGAAGTCAACCCCCGGCTTTCAAGGTCGTCGGCGCTGGCTTCGAAGGCGACAGGGTATCCGATCGCGAGGGTCGCTGCCAAGATTGCGGTAGGCTACAGCCTCGACCAGATACGGAATGAGGTGACCAAGACGACTCCAGCATCATTCGAGCCTGCGTTGGACTATATTGTCGTGAAAATCCCGCGGTGGCCTTTCGACAAGTTCAAGGGCCTGGGCAGGGTAATAGGGACTGAGATGCGTTCCACAGGCGAGGTGATGGCGATAGGCAGGAACTTCGAGGAGGCGCTGCAGAAGGCCATCCGGTCATTGGACATCGGCAGGAGCGGGATATGCGACAACAGGAAGGAGATCACAGACAGGATGACGCTTATGGCGCTCCTCAAAAACCCGACCGACCTCAGGATATTCCACATATATGACGCCCTCAAGAACGGCTTCTCTGTCGAGGAGGTTCACAGCCTGACGCAGGTGGATAGGTTCTTCCTGGAGAAGATTATGAACATACTGCGGATGGAAGCCAGGCTAAGGAGTGAAGCCCTGTCCGGGAACCTCCTGCTTGATGCCAAGAGGATCGGCTTCTCTGACCGGCAGATAGCATTCCTAAGAGGCTTGCAGGAGGCTGAGATAAGGAAGGCAAGGCAGAAGGAGAGAATAAAGCCTGTCTTCAAGCTGGTTGATACCTGCGCTGCAGAGTTCGAGGCTAAGACTCCTTACTATTACTCAACTTATGGCATCGAATGCGAGGCCAATCCCTCAACAAAAAAGAAGGTTATCATACTCGGTTCCGGGCCGATAAGAATCGGGCAGGGCATAGAATTCGACTACTGCACAGTCCATGCCGTGTCGTCAGCGAGGGAGGAGGGTTTTGAAACGATAATAATAAACAACAACCCTGAGACCGTGTCGACCGACTTCGACACGTCAGACAAACTATACTTTGAGCCGATAACCGTGGAAGACGTTCTGAACATAGTCCAAAAGGAGGAGAAGGGTCTGGCGGGCGTCATCGTCCAGTTCGGAGGCCAGACTGCAATCAACATATCCAGCGAACTGGCTGAAAACGGCGTTCAAATATTGGGCACATCGACCGACAACATAGACCGGACAGAGGACAGGGGCCGCTTTGGCAAGGCGCTGGAAAAGCTCGGCATAGACTCCCCGAAATGGGACACCGCCTACACCTTCCAGGAGGCGATAGAGCGGGCGAGGAACATAGGATATCCTCTCCTCCTCAGGCCCAGTTACGTCCTGGGCGGGCAGTCGATGAAGATAGTCTACAGCGAGGACGAGCTTCGCGAGTTCGTGGACGATGCCATGGCAGCATCCCCGAAGCAGCAGATACTTTTGGACAAGTTCCTGGAGGATGCTGTTGAAGTTGACGTTGACGCGGTCTCGGACGGCGTTGACACCTACATCGGCGGTATAATGGAGCACATCGAGGCTGCTGGCATCCACAGCGGAGACTCGGCCTGCGCAATACCCCCTCAAACCCTGTCAGCCGAAGTTATTGGCAAGATAGTGGACTGCACTCTCGCGATGGCGAAGGAGTTCAAGGTGAAGGGCCTTATCAACATGCAATACGCCGTCAAGGACGGGAAAGTATATGTGCTGGAAGCCAACCCTCGTGCGTCAAGGACTGTTCCCTTCGTCTCCAAGGCCACGGGCGTACAGCTTGCAAAGGTGGCTGCCAAGGTGATGCTGGGCAGGAAACTCAAGGACATTATACATGATTTCGAGCAGTACAAGAAGATAAAGCATGTTGCCATCAAGGAGGTTCTCCTGCCGTTCGACAAGCTCAGGGTTGACCCACTGTTGGGGCCTGAGATGCACTCCACCGGGGAAACAATGGGCATCGACAAGACTTTCGGAGTGGCCTTCTACAAGGCGATGAGCGGGGCAGAGATGGAGCTTCCTGTCACAGGAAGAGTGTTCATCTCGGTTGCCGATGTTGACAAGGATGCTATCGTAAAAATCGCGAAAGACATCTCCAACTTAGGGTTTCAGATAGTCTCAACGTCCGGGACCTATAATAAGCTCGTCGGCTCTGGGATACAATGTGAGAGAGTGCCTAAGGTCAGCGAAGGCTCCCCCAACATACTGGATGAAATAATGGCAAGGAAGATAGCTCTCATAATAAACACCCAAAGCCGGGAGAAGGTTGCCAGGGAGGATGGGAGGCAGATCAGGATGAATGCAGTCTCATTCTCTGTGCCTTACATCACGACTCTGACTGGGGCGAGGGCCGCAGTCCAGGCAATAAAGGCTATAAAATCGGAGAAGATTACCACGAAATCGTTGAACGATTACTTCTGACCTAAGAGCTTCAGGAGTATCGCATTCTGCATGTGCATCCTGTTCTCAGCCTGGTCGAATACTACGGAATTCCTGCTGTCCATCACATCGTCCGTTATCTCCTGCCCGCGGTGGGCTGGTAGGCAGTGCATCACGATGCAGTCCTTTCTGGCGTTGGACAGCAGTTCGCTGTTGATCTGGTACTTTTCGAGGTCCTTTATCCTCTTCTCCTCCTCCTTCTCGTCTCCCATGCTCACCCAAACGTCCGTGTAAATGACATCAGCCCCGCTGACGGCCTTCTTGGGGTCGTATTCTATCCTCGGTTTTCCGAGCTGGGGTTCGTATCCTTTCGGGCATGATACCGTAAAGTCAAGATTCAGCGTATCGGCCAGGAGCGCCAGCGAGTTCGCGACATTGTTGCCGTCTCCGACGTAGACTATCCTCCCGCCCAGCTTGTTCTTCTCTTTCATGGTGAACGCGTCTCCCAGTGCCTGGCAGGGGTGCTCTTTGTCTGAGAGGCCGTTGACTATTGGTACCTTAGCATACTTTGCGAACATCAGCAGGCTCTCGTGCTTGTAGACTCTGGCGACGAGGCAGTCTATGTACCTTGAGAGGGTCTTTGCGGTGTCCTCCAGCGTCTCTCCCCGCGATATCTGTGATACTTTAGGGTCGAAGTATATGGCATGCCCTCCCAGTCTTGTGATGCCGGCTTCGAAGCTGACTCTCGTCCTGGTTGACGGCTTCTCGAACAGCATCAGGATTGTTTTGTTCTTGAGGCTGTCAGAATACTTTTTTTGGTTTTCCTTCAGTTTTTTGCACTCTACTATGAGCTCTCCCACTTCCTTCTTGCCGAAGTCCTTAACCGATATGAGGTGCTTTACCATGGCCTAATATATTCTGTTTTATAAGGATTAAATAACATGTACGTCAATTCTTGGGTCAAGAGGCTTTTCGACTTTTCAGTCAGCCTTCTGCTGTTGCCTTTCACGGTCCCGCTCCTGCTGGCGCTCTCTTTTGTCGTCCTTATCACAAGCGGCTGGCCTGTCATCTTCGCCCAGGAGAGAATCGGGCTGGGCGGCAGACCGTTCAGAATCTACAAGCTCAGGACCATGCGCAGAGGTGCTGAAGAAAGTTTTTCCGACATTTACCCACCTACGGAGCATGACTCCCCATTTAGGAAGGATAAGCTTGACCCGCGTGTAACCTCATTCGGCCGTTTTCTGAGGTATTCTTACCTTGACGAGCTGCCTCAGATCTTCAACGTCCTTGGCGGGAGCATGTCATTGGTCGGCCCCAGGCCTCACATTCCTGAGGACGTCTCATGCTATAGTGATTACAACCGGAAGCGGCTTTCCATGAAACCCGGGCTCACCTCAAGCTGGTATGTCGTCCCCCACGATAAGACACTAGACGTCTGGACGAAGCTTGACATGGATTACCGGGAAAATGCATCATTGTCGTTGGACGTTTCGATAATCCTTAGAACGCTGGCAATTCTGGCGTCAAGGACGCTTCGTTATCTGCTCTGAAGTCCGTGCTTTCTGGAGTAACACAGCATGCTCTTTAAGTGGTAGAACCACAATCTGCTGAATGGTGTGGCGCTTCCTCTCCTGTGGTGGTGGGCTATCTCAGCCTCGCCGTAGAACGTGACCTTCCATCCGGCGTCTTTCATCCGCCTGCAGAGGTCGACGTCCTCAAAGTATAGGAAAAACTGTTCGTCAAACAGTCCAACCTCCTCCAGGGCATTCCTTCTTATCATCAGACAGCTGCCCTGCAGCCAGTCCGCCTCAAATACGCTGTTATGATCGTAGTCCATCATCAGATGCTTTCTGACTGTTCTGGAGTTTGGGAATAGTCTACTGAGTGGGGTCCTCCTCAATAGAATAATCGGAACCGTATAAAACGTCCTCGCAGAGTATTGGAGCCTGCCTTCGGGACTTGTCTGCTTTGGGCCGCACACGCCGCATTTTCCATTATCGTCCATGAACTCCACCATCCGGTCCACGGAGTTCCCGATTATTCTTGTGTCTGGGTTCAGAACCAGGACGTACTCTGACGTTGTCAGCCGGATGCCCTGATTCAGCGACCTTGCCAAGCCCAGGTTATGCTCGTTTTCAATCAACTTAACCCTTTCATAATCCCTCACAGTCTCTTTCAGCGTATGCTGGCTGCTGTTGTCTATTACAACAGTCTCAAAGTCAGTTCTCGTATTTTTGTAGATGGAGTCGAGGCATTCTTTTATGAACCTCTCTCCGCCCTTGTTGACTATGATGGCTGACAGTTTCATCTTATCCTACCTTCCCAACGTGCCTATCACTCTGCCGGCTCTTGAGAATATTCTTGGGCTTAGGATGTCGCCTATTCTCAAACGCTTATATGTTGTGCTGTCGGCCGGGGATCTGACGACTTTAAGCCTGTTTTTCAAGTCTACTCTATAGTCCAATCTTCCTGACATCCACTTGCTGCAGTCCCTGCAGGCTGGGAGCTCATCGAACCTGCCGGCCTCGTGCAGTCTCCTGACATTCGGGTAATCCTTTCCAGACCATATCTCGCGTATTGAATCTTGGTTCACGTTTCCCAGCGGCATCAGGCCTCTGAAGTCATGGCAGCAGCCTGCCCACCCCTCCCAGGAGATCCCCATGTTCTGATAGAGGAGGTGGCATGGCCTTCTTTTTTGACTCTTCCTTTCAACTCCCAAAACTTTGTTGTCCGGCAGCGTGTAGTCGCAGAATTTTATATGGTCTACTCTGTCAATCCAGTCGCCGAATATCCTCTTCCTGTTATTTACGGCTTCCGGTAGCGCCACAACGTTAATCCCAATGTTCGGCTTCTTATATCCCAGTTCTGACTTCAGCCTCAGGAGTTTGTCGATGTTTCGGCTGACTCTGTCGTAGTCTCCACATCTCCTTATCCTGTTGTAGGAGTCCCTGTCGAAGCCGTCCAAGCTTACTACCATCTCATCCAGACCGAGTTCGAGAATCGTCCTGGAGGTTGCGTCATCCAATAGTAGGCCGTTTGTCACGAACCTGATTCTCAGCTTTTCGTTGCCTTTGTTTTTAGCATAATCTAATATTCTCAGGTATTCTGGGTGCATTAGCGGCTCCCCAGCCCCGCTGGCAATCAAAATGATTTCGTCCTTTGCGAGCGCAAGCTCGTCTATTACCCTCATCCAGAGTCCTTCTCGCATGTAACCTATCGGACGTTTATGGTCCGAGTCCGGGCCATGCCAGAGGCACATCAGACACTTGAGATTGCAGTCGTTCGTGACCTCGAGGTTCACGTACTCTGGAAATTCTCTCACTCTCATGTTAACCCCAGATTCATTCTCATCTTCTTGAACGTCAGCCAGTACTTCCCTCTAACGATTTTTTCATCCTTTATGGGGTTTCTCTCCTTCATAATTCGTGGGATTGCTGTAAAACAGTCTACTGCAACCTTCAGAATCGTGAGGGGCGTTAGATACTTCAGGCATATGATTACTGTATAAATGATGTGGTTCACTGTATGTTTAGGAATAAGCCGCATTGGATAGTATGTCCAGACGTACCAGAACCAGTTCCTGCAGATGTAGTATACGTTTCTCCTCTTGTTCCTTGATATCTGGCTCTCCTTGTGGTATACTAACATCTTTGGGCAGTATCTTATTCTGTAGCCTTTGTTGATTATTTTCGCAGCCAGTTCGAACTCGTTGTGGTAGATGAAGTACTTTGATGAGAAGTATCCTGCCTCTTCCGCCGCCTTTTTCCTGATTCCCACGCCGCAGCCGTGGAAGGAGTTGGTGTAAAACGTCTTATCACCGTAATCCTCCTCTCTCACGTCATGCACCCACGAGTCGGGCTTTTTGGTGTCGTATTTCAGGACGCTGGCTGTCACTATTCCAAGGTCTGGCTCTGCCTCAAATTCTCTGACAATCTTTTCGAAAACGTCTTTTGGAAAGACGGTATCACTATCTGAGAGTACCAGAAAATCTCCCTTGGCAATTTTCATGCCCTCGTTCCAACCGGCAATGCCCAAATTTTTAGGAAGCCTTACCAGCTTCGCGCTAGGGAACTCCTCTTCGAGCATCTCAATAGTCCCATTCGTTGAGTTATTATCGACGACGATTATCTCATTCGGTTGTACTGTCTGTTTCTGCACGGAACGCAGGTTATCTCTTAGGTCCTCCTTTCTGTTCCACGTCAGGACTACATAAGTCAGTGTCAGTTTTACACCTCTAGGCTGCTAACAACATCCTTAACTCTCTTCTCGAATTTTTCCAGTGAGAAGTCGGCAGCCCTTTTAGCCGCATTCTCTCCCATTCTCTCCCTCAAATTCTCATCCCTGATCAGTTCCAGAGTTCTCGACTTAACTCCCTCCAAATCATCTACCAGAAACCCGTCCACGCCGTCCGTAATAATCTCGGCAGGCCCTCCCCTGTTTATAGCTATCGGCACGCAACCGCATTTCATCGCCTCAGCCATTGCCATCCCAAAATGCTCTACCTCGTCATATCCTCCCCTTAGACCAGCGAGATTCCAATAGATTTTTGACGTGCTCAACACCTTGCACAGTTCCTCGAAGCTTGGATTAGGGCGCACTTCAACGCCCGGATTCACGGTAGTTCCATTCACCTTCTTGAAGTATTCTTGTTCCCTGGCGACGCCTGCAAGAATCATCTTCCAACCGCTGGCATTATCTCTTAGCTGATTGAATACTCTTACATACTCTCTCTGATTTCTTTGCGTTCCAAATATTCCCACATTGCTAATTGCATCCTCCTTCAAACCTTCCATTCGCATGACTTCAACAGGAGGGTAGACTACCTCCGAATCGATACCCCAGACGTTAATCAGAATCTCTTTAGTGTATCTGCTGTTGCTGATGACCGTATCATAGTTGCCTGCATGAAATTCTCTCTTACCTGGTTGCATTATCTGGTTGACTGAATGGCAGACCATGATGCTCTTCTCTGCATTAGGTTTTACGTGATTATGGGTGTGACTATGAACGTGGGCGATAAAAAGGTCATACTCTCCTGACATGGTTTCGACAATAGAATCCAATGGTTTATGCCGTACGGAGTTGACCTCATGCCTAATGCGCTTTATAGAATTCCCGAAGAAACCGATACTCTCCAAGTCCAGGAGACTAGCAAAGTCTTTCGACGCTCTCAATATCTTTAAAAATGGGATTTTTTCTTGCATAACATGGCTTTGGAGTTCTCTGAAGTGCAATCCTTCAACATACATACCAAATCTTTTTCCAAACAGTTCTTTTTCAACTGAAACGTCTGAGACTATGTCAATACTGTTGCCATGTTTGAGGATATTAGCAAACCACAGTCCGTATTTTGCCGCCCCGCCCCCGACATCCAGAAGATGATCATATACCAATATTCTCATGAAGTCAATGTAGCAGTTTCTATCAAATACCCACTCTAACTCCGTCTAAATACTCTTTAGAATTCTTGCTAATGAATGCTTCTGCATAGTTTTTGCTCCCCGCCCCTCTGGACTTATTCCGTGATATGGTCATCTTCTTAAGATTGAGTATCCTATTCTGAGTTTCAAATTGGTCTAAAGCCTTCTTTTTTAAGTCTATGATTTCGGTGATGTCGACGCTCTTATTCGGGGTAAGCGACGTCCAAATCTCGTAACCTCTGATAACATAGTCCTGATTGGACCTCTCAAGAGTTCGAGCAAGAATACTATTTGTTGCTTTATGATCCACGTGGTCGTCACCTAACCACGGCAGATAGATAATGTCCGGTTGATAATCCTCTATTATCGACTTAAGCCGTGAGGCCGCTTCGCCAGTGTAGAACCCCAATTTTGTATCCGGGAAATCTAAGAACACCAGATCATCAACTTTTAGTATGTTGGTTGCCTTCTTAGCCTCGGATTTCCTTTTTAATGCTATTATCCCCTTTTCTTCGTCTGTAAGACTAGGGTTGCATTCCCGGCCGTCTGTCAAATACACCACTTTTACGTGATCGTTTTCTGCTGAATGTTTATAAATCGTTCCGCCGCACCCTATCACGTCATCATCCGGGTGTGGCGAAAGTACGAGTATCCTATCCTTCATTTTTGGAACTTACTGTCTTGACGCCTACGAGTTCAAAAATCGTATTGATGTCTCCTCTTCCTATCTCTTTTGTAAATACAAGAGTTAAGACGTACGCGAATAGCGACATTAAAGCCGAGAAAGTACTGTGTTCTAGTAAGATGCAGGGGACTGACATAGTGATTCCTGCCAGGAGTGGTCGGTACATGAGTCTAACCAACTTGAATCTCATGCTAAGATACTGTCTTATCAATATAATGTCGGTTAACAGCGATATTGCCATTACAACAAACGTTCCAAAAGCAGCGCCCACTATCCCGAATTTCGGAATTAACATAAGGTTCAACCCGGCGTTTAACGTGATGTAAAAGAGCTCATAAGGCAGGAACTTCATCATCTTGTTCGAATTGAGGGGGGCTATGTAGATGATGTCTGCAATCCCCCATAACAGGAATGCCCAAGCACCTATGATCAATACATCGCTTGATCCGCCATACTCTGGCCCGAAAAGTAACAACACTATCCCCTTGGAATAGACTGTGAGGATGATTGTCAGGGGCAGTGTGAGTAGCATAAACATCCGTACTATCTGCTCGACTGTCACTACGAATCTTTCTCGAGATGTCTTGTATAACTGTGACATAACAGGGAATACTGACGATTTGAAACTCATCAAAAGCAGGCCAAAAAATGTTATGACTTTTATGGGAGGAACGTACAATCCAACTGCTTCAACGTCCCCCAGTTTTGACAGGAAGAAT
Source organism: Candidatus Altarchaeota archaeon (assembly GCA_043800255.1). Taxonomy (GTDB): domain Archaea; phylum Altiarchaeota; class Altiarchaeia; order IMC4; family SCGC-AAA252-I15; genus JAZDNF01. The sequence goes on from JAZDNF010000015.1 coordinate 37,049, forward strand.
ACGTCTATCCTGGTGTGCACTATAAAAAATATTGTGAAGATTCCATACGGGAGGCCCATCCTGATGAGGTCCTTGCAGAATCCTACGTCAATCTGGATGTGAAATTTTGTGAAATACCTCTTTACGACGAGATAAGTGAAAAGGAGTGTGAGAAAGCTGACTGTAACCCCCAGGTAAAGAACTGTATCTACGCCATGGCCTTGTGATATCAGCCAAAATCCGCCAATAGAAAAAAGAAGAGTTGAGAATACTGTGATAGCTGCGGTAACTTCCATCCTCTCATAAGCATTTATCAAAGTTAGCAGAACTGTCAGCAGCGAATTGAATACTATCGTAAGCGAGTACAGGCGGATGAGTCTGCTCAGAGCATCTGGATAATCAAGCAGTTCGACTAAACTCCAGACGATGCCTATACTCAGCACTGAAAGTATGACTATTATCGAGAATATGTTTCCCATGTAGCTGTCAGACAGTCCTCTGTCCCTGGGTATGTCCCTCCTTATGATGGAGTCGAGGCCAAGAGTTGCGAAATTCATGAAGAATGCGCTGAATGCCAACACAAGCGAATATCCTCCGAATTTCTCAGGCCCCCACATTCTAATCGCAAACAGCGTAAATGCTGCGATGAACAAGTTCGTGAGGACTGCCATGGCCGCAAGCGATATCGTATTCTTCCCGACCCTTCTTATGACGGATGTTTTCATATGATGTCCGTATCTCCTAGCGTCAGGTGCCATCTGTCAGGTTCCCTTATTCTTTCAACCGGAAAACCGCCGATGGGGTTAATTGAGACTATCAGATTTGATCTGCGAAGGAACTTGTTTCTTTTTAAGATTCTCTGAATCTGCTTGTCCGAGCTGTAGCAGACCATCCTGCCGACATTGTTCTTCCTGAAGTACTCCTCAGCCTCCAGGAGGAGTAACATCATGTTATCGCCTTCTTTTCCTACGAGAATATCAACAATGAAACCCGTTCTTCCTTGGGTTTTCAGGACGATATAGCCTTCCAAACATCCGTCTTTCTTTAGGCTGAATACCCCATAGTCCTTACCTGGTTTTCTCAGATACCTCCAGTTGAGGTATTCTTTTTTTCTTATCAGGAGTATGTTATAGTCCTTCGAGACCTCATCAAACAGTTCTGAAAAGTCGTCTGTAACCTCCCTAATCTCTACAAACTCCGAACTGCTCTCAGTCCTGACTCTTTCTTTATTCGAGACTAGTCTGAGAATCATTGAGCTGAGTGGATGAAGCAGGGTTCTTATTATCTTGCGCCCGGTTACCTCATCCAGCAGGCTTTCATTATCCAAGGGCTTAACGTACTTCTGGAGTGGGAACAAGAAATTCTTTGAAAGTTTCTTATGCCAATATCTTTCTGTTTCTTCGATGAATCCGTATGTGAATATCAACTGGCCATTTTCCGACCGCTTTCGGGCGAGCTCTTCCCCCCAATCGTATAATCTGCTATAAATCCTCCGGCTGCGGTATTCTGGATGCACCATAACATCAACCGTCAAGAATGCTATTGATTCTTTTTCAAAGATTTTGAAGTAGTTCAGGATTCCAATATTCACCCCCACAATCCTCCCATTGTCTTCTGCGATGAGGATGTAAGCCGGCCCATATGGCCCGTCCAGAAACTCCCATCTCCATTCTTGAATCGTTTTGGACTTGTTGAAAACTAGTCTGAAAAGGTCAAGTATCTGAGTTTCATCCCCCTCTCTGTAAAACCGCAATATTATGTCTTCCCCCATCTTCTGAAGTGGTTTTAGAAAAGTTGAATCCTAGGCCCTACCGATATTTATCTATCTCAACCGGTATTATAATATCGTCCAGTTTAGGATTTGAATCTACGATGGGATCTAAACCCAAAACCTATCGACATGGTGATCCGTATGCTCTGTGGAATCCATTTGCGGACATGGATTACTTCACGGAGTCATTGGGCAGGGATTTCGGCCTTATGGTAGAAGGCAGGGGCTGCTTTGTTCGGGATGATTCAGGTTCAGAGTACATAGATTGCGGAGAGTCGTTCGGCGCTATGCTGCTGGGATACGGCAGGGAAGAGCTTGTTCAAGCGGCGTCTGAGCAGATGAGGAGACTGCCTTTTTTCCCGATTTATAGCATGCCGAACTATCCTGCTCTTGAATTTGCGAATAAGCTGTCTGACCTAGCCCCCGGAAAATTGGAAAAGGTTCTCCTCACCCACTCAGGTTCGGAGTCTGTCGAGGCTGCCTTGAAAATCGCACGCCAATATTTCAGACAGAGTCCTGAAATACAAGACCGAAATAGGCACAAGTTTATCTCGCTGGAGCGTTCCTATCATGGGTCGTTCTTCGGCTCGATGAGCGCGACCGGCATGAAACCAGGCTATGGGGTATATGGCCCGCTGGTTCCCGGCTTTGTTAACATCCAACCGCCTTACTGCTACAGATGTCCATTCGGTAAAGAGTATCCTGGCTGCGATGTTGAATGTGCATTGCAGTTGGAATCTGCTATAAACTCAGAGGGCCCGGAGACTGTTGCAGGTTTCATTTTGGAACCCATCCTCAATGTGGGCGGTATCATCGTCCCCCCGGATGAGTATTTCAGAATTGTATCAGAGACTGTGAAAAAGTACGGTATCCTACTCATCCTTGATGAGGTGATGACCGGCTTCGGGAGAACCGGCAGTATGTTCGCGGCAGAGCACTGGAGTCTGGAGCCTGACATTATGGCGTTGGGCAAGGGCATAAGCAGCGGATACCTGCCGCTTGGCGCTTGCATCGCAACTTCGGATGTTTTCTCCAGGTTCACTGGAGACCCTGAACTTAAGCTGCTTCATGGGACAACCGCTTCAGGCCATCCTGTCTGCAGCGCAGTCGGTCTGAAGAATATCCAAATAATAGAGGACGAGGGTCTTGTTGAAAATTCCAAGACTGTTGGATCGTACATGTTCAAAAGGTTGAACGAGTTGAAGGAGCAGCACGGCATCATCGGGGATGTCAGAGGTAAGGGTTCTATGATTGGGTTAGAATTGGTCCATGACAGGAAGACTAAGAAGCCTTTTAGCGACGCTCAGACGTTCGGCTTAGCCAGGTTCTGCTATCATCTAGGGCTTCTCGTTAACTGCTTTCAGAATGTCATACGATTATATCCTCCCTTGGTATTCACACAGGATTTGGCCGATCGTTCTATAGAGATCATCAATGTCGCACTTTCTGAAAAACCGGCAGATGTTTTGAAAAAGAGAGTCGGCAGGAAGATCAAGCACATTAAACTGAAGTTTAGATAGTCACATGTACAGTCCGCCGTTGACGTTTATGACCTGTCCAGTTATGTACTTGGACATGTCAGATGCCAGGAACAGGACTGTGTTGGCCACTTCTTGCGGCGTGCCAGGCCTATTCAGGGGTATCATGTAATCGACGAGGTCTTCCAGCGCTTTCCTGGGAACCCCCTCATGTATGTCCGTGTCAATATACCCTGGTGAGACGGCGTTCACGTTTATCCCCTTGGGCGCCAGCTCCCTTGCCAAGGCTTTTGTAAGTCCTATGATGCCTGCTTTTGCTGCGATATAATTTGCCTGACCGATGTTCCCGAACTGGGCCGAGGTTGCGGCAATATTGGTTATCCGTCCAGTTTTTCTCTCGATCATCTGCGGCACAACGTGTTTACAGCAGTTGAACGTTCCGGTCAGGTTTACATTAACAACGTCATCCCACATCTCAGGTGTCAAGTTCCATATCATCTTGTTTTTCACTATGCCTGCGTTGTTCACGAGTATATCAATGCGGCCGTAATGATTCAGCGCATTCTCGACCATATCCCCAACTTGCTTATATTTTGATACGTCAGCTTTCAGAAGCAGTGCGTCACCACCAAAATCTCTTATCTGTTTGACAACTTCCCCTCCTTCTACCTTGGCACCTCTTATGTAATTTACGACGACATTGCTACCCTCTCTGGCGAGCGTCACTGCTGTGGCTTTGCCTATCCCTCTCGTAGCTCCGGTGACCAGCGCCACCTTACCCCTCAGCATCATATCCTCCTCCTGAAAGTATCATATTGGGACAGTGCTTGCAACCTTCGTAGGCTCTTCCCCTCACTTTGTCTCTGAACTCTTGGTAAATCTTGTTGTTCCATATGCTACTGAACTTATCTTCGAAAATATTTCCCATGTTAATGATCTTGGGATTGTCGGCATAACAGCAGGGGGTTACGTATCCTTCAACCGTTATATGCGTTGAAGTCCACGGCCAATCGCACGGTACCTGCGAAACTGTTGGATTCCTCCTGGGATGATAGTCTACTGTAATGCCATATTCTTCGGCGGTCTTCTCGTGCTCTTGAATGCTTTTCCACTCTCCCCTGGAAATCTTCAGCGGTTTCAGCCTCTCTGTCGGCATAAGGAACGGGAAAAGCAGTAAAATGTTTTTTACCCCTAGTTCACTGCATAGTCTCATGATTTTCGGGATTTCGCCTATATTCCTCTTGGTGACTGTGGTGATTGCCTCAGTTTGCAGTGACTTTGATGCCTCCCCATCATTTGTTTCAACGAAACTTCGGATGTTCTTGCATACCCTCTGAAAGTCGCTTCCGGGCCTTAACTCCTCAAACAGGCCTTTATCTGCCGCGTCAATCGAGAATTGTATCCTGCTGAGTCCTGAGTCTACCAATCTTTTTCCCAGATTAGTGTCTAATAGCATCCCATTTGTGGAAAGATACGCGAAAACATCTCTTCCCTTGAGCAGGCGGATTATGTCGAAAATCTCAGGGTTGCTCAGCGGCTCTCCTAGGCTGTAGAGGCCGACGGAGGATAAGTTCTGGAATTGGTCTATAATCATCTTGAACTCTTCGACTGTCATGTTCTTTGGTTTCAGGTTGTCCCTGATATCTGGCACCTGCCGTCCGCATGTTGTGCATTTTAGGTTGCATTTGTTTGTGGTTTCGATTTGTATGTGTGTGGGTGTGCCTAGTGTTTTGGTTGGTTTGAGTTTTTTGTTGTATTCTAGGAGTAGGTTGTTTAGTATGCCCATTTTATGACGTTGGC
>JAZDNF010000014.1:0-36739 GCA_043800255.1 Candidatus Altarchaeota archaeon
GACTTCTCCACCGTATTCTAGGTCTTTGCCGTGCTCTAACTTGACGTTTGATGTCGTATCATAGACTATCAAAGACGCTGTCGCTACCTGATCTGCTTCCTCAGCGTAGATACCAGCAATCTCAATATCATCCACAATACCGTTCGCCATCTTCGAAACCTGGGCCTGCACAACAGTCCCGTCAGGCTTCTCAATATCAAGCAATATTCCGGCAACCTGGAACTCCGCACTGTAAATCAGATGGTCAATCTTGAACTTATACCCAAGATACTCGCTCGTATAACCTTCACTGGATATGTCATCCAAGACCTTACCCTTAGCCAGGTAAATCTCATCATTGCTCTTAATGTCCTTAACATAGTACTCCTCACCAAACAGGATGAACTTGCCCCTCCACTCGAAATCAACAGCAGAAGCAGCATCATCACCAATCAAAGACATCGGAACATCATCAGTATCAACGATGTAATCGACTGTCTTCTTTTGGAGTTTGAGCACTAGGCTCTCTGCGTCATCCCTGTAGAGTCCGTACTCGTACCAGGTCATGTTGCTGTAGTCTACGAAGATTGACTCCTCGAAATCGTGTGAGGGGTTCTCCAGAGACGTCAGACAGAGGGTGGCACAGAATAGGCAGTGCACGTTGTTGTACGTGGCTTCCTGCAGTATTCCTGATTCAGCTCTCTGCTGTGTGTCACATGCCAGGCTGTAGGATATGAATTCCCCTGGCTGATACCTTGGGGCATCAGTGTGGAATGTCAATCCTATGTTGTCATCGTAGAAGGCGGTGCTCAGTGTGCCCAGGGAAGCAGCATTCTGCTTGAATTTTCCTGTGGCTCCTAATGCAGAGACGCCTATGGTCACCTGACCTGCAGCCTCTCCTGAAACGCCTACTTCCGTAGACTTCGTGGCATACGCCAAATTTCCAACAGTTGCAGCGATATTACCAGCCGCAACAGCATCAGTGGCCATACCCTTCTCTCCCACCACAATCTGGACCATCGGATTATAGTCCGCATCGTAGAAGAAGTCCTTAGTAAGACCACTCGTGTCCAAACCAGCACTAACAGCTCCAGACAATGCTGCGCCCAGCATAATAGCGCCTGTAGCAATCGTGCCGATTCCTCTCAGACTTTTCATATCTTTTTACCTCCTTTGTTTATTGTTATAAATGGTTCAGGATATACCCTGAACGGCATCTATGTATTAAGTATCAGTGTATATATAACTACAGTCGAACAGAATGGCAGTTTCCCTTAGTTTAGTCAAATAAGGTTCGATAGACCTTCTTTTTTCTAAAAAAGGTTCGATAGGACGTATATTCATGAGAAAACCCATTCTTTCAATTTAATCCAATTCCGCCTGCCCTGTTTCCTCCGTTCCACGATATTCCGCCTCTCAAGACGCTTCATAATATCAGACAAGGAAGCCTTTGGTATATGCGTTGTATTATAGATTGAAGCCTGGGTTATCTCATCCTCAGCCTCCTCCAGGATTCTGACAATCCTGAGCTCGTTCTCCCCGTCAAGCATGTTTATGACAGAATCCTTGACCTTCCGGCGTCCGGCTTCTTCGGTCTTCTGCGCCGGCTCAGCAGGCTTTGGCTCGTCTGCTTTCGTTTCGACAGCCTTTTCCTGGGGCTTTGAGTCGGCAGCCGTAGTCTTCCTAGACAGGCTCCTCCTTATGATTAGGATCAGGACGGATACTATGAAAAGAACGAAAACCGCTACTGGGATAAAACTGCTGTCCGGTCGGAGGGACATCCCCTCGCCGCTGAACGTATAGTTCAAGGTGAAGTTAAAGTGGTCTGTTTCAGGGTAAACGTAGATTCCGTTGACCTCAGGGCTGAAAGGCACCTTAGGCTCCCACTCTATGATGGTCGAATTCGTAGGCAAGCCTATCTTTACAATCGTCCTGCTGGGAGTCGTCGGAATGGAGAATCTCAGAGTCCAAACGTCCTTGCTCTTCCCAGTGATGTAGGAACTCTCATAGCTTAAGGTCAGCTCCCGGTTCCTGTCTTGGAATGATGAAAAGTACAGTTTCAGCAGATTAAAGCCGTCTGAGGGCTCGATCTCGTAGCTGACAGAATTTGTCGGGTCAACAACCCTGACATTTTCAACGTCTGAGGGTATGGCAACCGTGTCCTCTTTGGCATAGCCCGGTACGATAATCTTCTCCTCTATGCTAACGTGACCGCTATTATCGACCTGTGCGTTGTAGTTGGATATTACCGCCGCCTCACAGTAGGATGAGAGTGCCAAAAAAGCCAAGAATACTTGAAAGCCGGGGTATCTCATGTTATATAATTGATGATTCTATAAAATATCAGCCGTCTAGGAGCCGCTTGTATGCTTTAGCCCGTTCGTCCTCTTTAAGCATCGACAGAATCCTCGTGGAAAGGCTCTGGCTTATTTCGCTGGCGTCGGCGAGAATCGACTGCATCTCATCCATGTTCAGTGTTACCCCTTCGGGCTCTATCAGCTCTATCGCAGACGGGCCGTACCGCATAACTATGTTCAGAAACCACCTGAAATCCCTTGCCAGGAGCCTGACCTCGACAACGCCGGAGTAGAACTTCTTTGCCTTGTCCTCCTGGAGCTCGTACATTTTGACCTCCAGCAGGTCCATGTTCGGCTCAGAACCCATCCTGTTGAATATCATGTTCTTGAGGGCCGTCTCAGATGCCTCTCTGTCATTGCCCTGAACCTCCAGGAAAAGCCGTCCAAGCACTGCCCCCTCTTTCAGCCTGCCGTCTATGTCGAGGTTCTCGTTGAATGTCTTCTCGAGTATTGGTTTGTCGCTCACGGTATTAATTATCCCTGACAATAGATAAATATGAAACCCGTATCAGACATCAGGCTCAGATGGTATGATGACACAAGGCTGCAGGAGGACAGCCCGAGGAAGCTGATCGAGATTTTCCTGGAGTCCGTTGGGATAAGCTCGGAGACCGCGACAGACATGCTGGAGGCCCTGTTCATCGCGAAATCGGAGGGCAGAAGCCTTACTACCTCCGAGATAAAGTCCATGGTAGAGGATATGAGGGGGAAACGGAAGGCGCCGGGGGGCCTTACCGAGCGGAACATCCAGATATGGCTTAAATACTTCAGGGACATAAAGCTTGTGGGCAGGGTGAAGAGCAGGCACATGTTCCTCAACAACAGGCTGCCGAGCGAGCTGTTCGACGACTACACCAGAGCGATAATCGATGAGAGCGTGTCCTACACCATAAGAAGCCTGCAGAAGATCGAGAAAGCCTATGACCTATAAGTGCACAAAGTGCGGTAAAGGCAAGCCGATAATAGAGTTGAGATATAACAGGCAGACCCTGTGCAAAAGCTGCTTTAACGAGCTCTTTGAGAGGAGAGTCAGGAGGACAATAAGGAAGGGCAGGCTGCTGGAGCCAACTGACAAGGTTGCTGTCGGATTATCAGGGGGGAAGGATTCTACAGTCACTTTACACATGCTGAAAAAGCTGACGTCCAGGATGCCAAAATCCAGCCTTGCTGCCATAATAGTTGACGAGGGCATCAGAGGATACAGGGGAGCGGCTATTAAGGCTGCGAAGAGGGTCTGCGAGGCTGAGGATGTGGGATATCACATCTTCTCCGTGAAGGACGAGTACGGCCTCACCATGGACCAGATAGCAAAAAAAGACAGGAACGTGCCTGCCTGCAGTTACTGCGGCGTCATAAGGAGGAGAATCCTGAACGACAAGGCGAGGGCGTTAGGATGCGACAGGATGGCGACAGGCCACAACCTCGACGACGAGATACAGACCACGTTGATGAACATCATAAGGGGGGACATTAGGAGGATAGCGAGGATGGGCTCCTCGGTGGGAGTCATTAAGAACAACAAGTTCGTCCAGAGGATTAAGCCTCTGAGAGAAACGCCTGAGAAGGAGAGTGCAGTCTACGCTCTTGTTAACGGCCTTGGCGCTGAATTCTCGGAATGCCCTTACTCTTATGACGCTTTCAGGAAGACCGTGAGGGACGCGCTCAACAACATCGAAGAAAAGCATCCGGGAAGCAAGTTCCAGCTTCTGAGGACAACCGATGAACTGATTGGGCTGACTAGAATGCAGTACGACTTCAAGGTTGGGCCAGGCCTCTGTGAAAAATGCGGCGAACCTGCAGCTGAAAAAGTCTGTAAGACCTGCCAGATGGTCGAAAGGATTAAGACGATGAGCTCATCGTAGGTTCCGCATGCCGATTATCATGAGCACTATCCCCACGGCGGTTGCGATGCTGTCCCCTATAAGCCATTTGACGACATAGTGCCCTTCGATGAACAGCCTGTTAAGCTCGTGCGACACTTTGACCATCTGCACGTAGAATACCATGTAAAAGATTACAGAGGATATGAATACCTGAATCCACCCCCACGTTTTCCTGTTCATCACAGCTCCTCCAGTATGCTCTCAGAGACCTTCTTGCCGAGTATCTCGTCCAATAATCTTCTGTCAGCCTTCTTTATGTCGTCAGGCGTCCTTATGCCCCTGTCATAGAGCCTGCGGGCCCTCGCCCTGCCGATGCCTCTGATGCTGACAAGAGGTATCAGCTCCTTCCGTATGCCGTATCTCACCCTGAGGCCGAGCTTCTTGAGCTCCACGACAGATTTCCTCAGCTTTCTTATCCTCGCCACCTCCCCCGCAGAATAGCACAGCCAGTCTATTATCTGAACCCTCTGGTACAGCTGCCCCGGGGCGACGTTGTACTTTTCGAGCAGGAGGTCTTCGGACTTCTCGTCAACCCAGTCCTCGAACATTCTTGCGGTTTTGAACCTGTTCAAGAAAGTCCAGTCCAGGTCGAAGCCTCCCAGATCCCTGAGCATCTTATCCTCTAGGCTGTACGCTTCGCTCCACAGGGCGGATTCTTCCGACGATTTCACCCTTAGATGGGGCATCTCAGCTGCATCGGAGAGTATCTCCAACAGCGAGATTGCGTCGAACTTGGACCTCGCTTCCGACTCCTCCAGCATCCTCACATAGTTGTAAGCTGTGAGAGGGTCTATGTAAAGCTCGGAGACCCTTGCCCCAAGCTCTGTCGGAATGAGAAAGCGGCCGTTCCTTAGGATAAGGCCCCAACCTATCAGGTCGTCTATTATCTTCTGCACCGTCTCCTCGAACTCCCTGTCGAACCCGAACTGATGGCCGAAGAATGTTGAGGAGAAAAACTCCAGCAGGGCCTCGAATGTTCTCGTGTATGCCGACGCCACGGAAGCCAGCGTGTGGAATCTGAGCGTCGGCTCAACCCCCAACTGGGAGTGGATGTCCTCAGGCACTCCGTTCACGTAATGCTCCACTATGAACTCACTCTCAGATTCGTTCTTGGCCAGGGTGAGTGCGTTCCCAAATGAGTCGAACTTCGGGCGGCCGGCCCTTCCAGCCTGCTGCTTGTACTCGAGAACGGGGATATAATGCAGACCGTCTACGCTGTACCTTTTGACGTCCCTCAGTATCACGGTCCTCGACGGGAGGTTCACGCCCGCGGCAAGGGTCGGAGTTGCGACGATAACCCTTATCAACCCGGCCTTGAAAGCATCCTCAACGAGGATTCTCTGATTGTTTACCAGGCCGGCATGATGGAATGCGACCCCCATTTTAACGCAGTCAGAAAGGCGCCTGCACTGCTGGGTGGGACTGCCTATCGAGGAGACTATATCGTCTGAAAGCCTCTGGAGGGCTTCTGAGTCCAACTGCAGCTTCAGGCCTGCTCCCAGCTTTTCTGCGACAGATTCAGCGCTCTTTCTGGAGTTCACGAACACCATCACCTGACCGCCCTCCGCCAGGTTTTCTTTTACATTGTCCTTAAGCCCTTCGAAGCCGCTGGAGACAAGCACCTTCTCGTCAAGGGGGACTGGACGCCAGCTCGATTGGACTAGTTCTGCATTAAGCCATTCAGCCAGCTCGGATGCGTTCCCAATCGTTGCCGAAAGCCCCAATATCTGCAGTGTGGGGAACATCCGCCTCAGCTTTGCTATCATTATCTCATACACTGGGCCTCGGTCGGATGAGATCATATGAATCTCGTCCATAACAAGCAGCGAGACATTGGAGAACCACTCCGGTTTGACCCGCAGGATTGAATCGCATTTTTCGGCTGTTGCAACGAGTATGTCAAAATCAAGCAGGCCTTTGTATTTCCTCGAATCCAGGTCCCCAACCTCCAGCCGCACCTTGAATCCCATGCCATCGTATTTTTTGAAGTCCCTGTATTTTTCAAAGGCAAGCGCACGCAGGGGGACGATATAGACCACACGCTTCCCGCTTTCCAATGCCTTGACCATGCCAAGCTCTGCTGTGAACGTCTTCCCAGACGCCGTTGGAGTGCACAAGACTATGCTCTTCCCCTCCAGCAGCCCATGGCGTACGGCATCCTCCTGAGGGGGGTAAAGCTGCGATATGCCCTCAGAGCTGAAGGCTTCGACGAACCGTTTCCCAATGTTTATGTCACTTACCTGCATCCTCAATCATCAGTTGCTCCAATTTTAGTCTGGAACTCGGCTTCGGCTTCTCCTTCGGAAAGCCGATGGCTAAGACAGCCATCAGCTCAAGAGTGCTGCCGACTCCCAGCATCTCGTTGACCTTCTCCTTCCTGTTCAGGATTTCGCCAAGCCATACTGCCCCTAAGCCTAAAGAGTGTGCCTCAAGGAGCATGTTCTGGATACAGGCTCCAACAGCCTGGACATCCTTTGTCCTGTCATATCCTGAATCCGCGTCAAAGTAGACTGCTATGCACAATGGAGCAGCCAGTATGATGCCCCCGTATTTCGTGCACTTTGAGACTGCCTCCCTCCTCGTAGGGTCTTTCAGCATCAGGAACCTCCACGGCTGGTTGTTCAAGCCTGATGGAGCCCACCGTCCAGCCTCCAGTATCTTAGCAGCCAGAGAGTCGTTGACCTCCCTGTCCTCGAATGCCCTAACACTCCTCCTCGATTGAATAGTCTCTAGAATCTCCAATTTCTTACTTCCTGAGCTGGCTTTTAACGTAGGGTATCAGGCCGCCGTCATCCATAAGCTTCGCCAGAAAATCGGGCATAGGCTTGAACCCATAATCTTTTCTGTTGGATACGTCGTGGATTACTCCGTTCTTGAAGTCGACTTCAACGGTGTCGCCCTCCCTGGAGGATACCTTGCACTCAACCAGCGGGAGGCCCAAGTTTATAGAGTTTCGGTAGAATATCCTGGCAAAGGATTCTGCGATGACACAGGATATGCCAAGACCAAGCAATGCCTTGGGAGCGTGCTCCCTGCTGCTCCCGCATCCGAAATTTTTGCCGCTGACTATGATATCGCCTTTCTTAACAGTTTTAGTGAACTCGGGCCTCACCTTCTCGAAAGCGTGAGCAGCCAGAAACCTGTTATCAGCGGAAACAAGGTATTCTGCAGGTATGATCTGGTCAGTGTCAACATTGTCCCCAAAACGCCATACCCTGCCCATTATCCTGGATTTCATGGTATATAATAGCCTGAAGAATAAAAGAATAGACTTTTATATATAGGATATTATTGGTTAATTGAGAATGGAAAGAAAACAGGTTCAGAGGGTATTGGTTTCCGCCTTTGCCGGAATTGTCGCAGGTATTGCGACACGCTTGATTCTTCACAGCCAGTCCATGCAACTTATCCCTCATCTGATTGGCTTATATGTTTTCTATGGACTTCTGGGAGTGTATTTTTATACGATAATACCCTGCGTCCATGGGAACAGAAGAGAGGAGATGATTGTCGGCCTTTTGCTAGGTGTCCTAGCATCTTCTAAGACCATCTCAGGCATTATTCTCTCAATTTCCATCCCACTGGGGACAATACCGGGTTTGGGAGGGATACCGATAGCCAGTATGATCGGCGAGATGGTAACAACCATACTTGAGATAACTGTCGGGTTTATAGCAGTGGCTGAGACGTACCGTAAGCTTTAGAGTCTGTTCGGGTCTGTGATTTTTCCTTTTAGTGCGCTTGCCGCAACGACTGCGGGATTGGCCAAGTACACTTTCGAGTTCTTGTGTCCCATCCTGCCTATGAAGTTTCTGTTGGTGCTTGACACGCACACTTCGCCTTCGGCGAGGACGCCCATGTAGCCTCCGAGGCAGGCTCCGCATGTGGGTCCGGAGACGTATGCGTCAGCTTTCATGAAAACGTCCAACAGCCCTTCGCGCATGGCCTGCTCGTATATTCTCTTAGAGGCTGGGACCACGATCATCCTCACCCGGGGATGAATCGTCTTGCCCTTGATTATTTTGGCTGCAATTCTCAGGTCTTCTATCCTTCCGTTCGTGCAGCTTCCCAGGTAAGCCTGGTCTATTCTGACGTTCAGGTCCTTGGCTGGGATAGTGTTCTCAGGCAGGAAAGGCTGGGCTACCGTGCAGGGAATCTTGTTGAGGTCATATTCGAAAGTCTCACAGTAGACAGCATCCTTGTCAGCTCCGACCTTCTCGTATTTACCCCTGACTCTCCCTTTGAGATAGGCGTCGACCTTCTTGTCTGCGGGGAAGATGCCAGCCTTCCCGCCGGCCTCGATCGCCATGTTCGCTATCGTTATTCTGTCAGGGAGGCTCAGATGCCTTATCGCATCGCCATGATATTCCATGGCCTTGTACAAGGATCCTGAGACTCCGATGTCGCCTATGATGTGCAGTATTATGTCCTTTCCCATGACCCATTTCTTAGGCTTCCCGTTGAGGATGAACTTCTGGGTCTCGGGAACCTTGAACCATAATTTTCCCAACGCCATGACAGCGGCAGCCTCGGTCGAGCCGATGCCGGTTGCAAAGCACCCTAACGCGCCGTAGGTGCACGTGTGGCTGTCGGCTCCCACGATAAGCCTCCCTGGGGCTGCGAAACCCTCCTCTATCATGAGCTGGTGGCATACGCCGCCCCTGCCGACCTCAAAATAGTTCCTGACCTTGTACCTTTCGGCAAAAGTTTTCATAGCCTTCGCCTGCTCTGCTGAGGCTACGTCCTTGTTCGGCACATAGTGGTCCGGTATGAGGACTACTGTATCCTTTCTCGGCTTTGTCTTGAACTGCTCGAAGGCCTTGAAGGCCGGGAGCCCGGTAACATCGTTTACCATGACATAGTCAACGCTGGCTTCCACGATGTCGCCAGGGGTTACTGACTTTTTTCCTGCCTTCTCCGCCAGAATCTTCTCTGAAATGGTGGCCATAATAGTCTTGATTTTTATTTATTAGCGCAGATAATAAATAACCTCCAGTTTGGGTGATATGATGTTTGACAGCATACGAACCTTAGACGATTTTGACTTCAAGGGGAAAAAAGTTCTGCTGCGCCTTGACCTTAATTCTCCGCTTGATCCTGACACGAAAGATTTTCTTGACGACCGACGTTTCATATCCCATAGGGATACCATACTCGAACTCCTGAAGAAGAAGGCGAAGATTGCGATACTGGCGCACCAGGGCAGGCCGGGCGATGACGACTTCGTCACGTTGGAGAATCACGCGAAAAAGCTTTCTGAGGTGATAGGGCACGATGTTAAATACGTCGACTCCATCTTCGGGAAAGGGGCCAACGACGCCGTCAATGCTTTGAAGCCTGGCGAGATTATTATGCTCGAGAACACGAGGTTCTACTCTGAGGAGGTTCTGAAGAGGCCTGCAGACGTCCAGGCTAAGACGATATTCGTTAAAAAGCTTGCTCCGCTATTTGACGTCTTCGTCAACGACGCCTTCGCGGTCGCTCACAGGTCGCAGCCGTCTGTCGTAGGATTTCCCATGGTAATGCCTGCAGTCGCCGGGAGGCTGATGGAGAAAGAGGTCAGCACGATACTTGGGACCCTGAAGAAACCGAAGAAGCCGGTCACGTTCATACTCGGAGGTACTAAGGCGGATGACAGCATAAAGGTCGCGAGGCAGGCGTTAGAGCATAATGACTGCAGAATCCTGACAGGCGGAGTCGTTGGTAACATCTTCCTGGCTGCCAAAGGCTACAGGCTGGGCGAGCCTAGCATCGAATTCATCAGGGGTAAGAAGATGTCGGATCAGATTGACGTCGCGAAGGAGATACTCAACAAATATGGCGAGAAGATCGTAACCCCGGTCGACGTCGCACTCGACAGGAACAACGAGCGGGTTGAAATCCCGGTCGGAGACCTGCCGCAGAATTATAGGATATCTGACATAGGCAAGGAGACTGTGAAAAAGTACGTTGACATCATAAACAGCTCCGGCACGGTCTTCGCAAACGGAGCGTTAGGCGTTTTCGAGGACAAGAACTTCGCATTCGGGACTGAGAGCATAATAAGGGCCATCGCAGACTCAAAAGCCTTTTCAGTGATAGGCGGCGGTCACACTGTGGCTGCGGCGCGGCAGCTCGATGTCGGCGACAAGATAGACCACATCTCAAGCGGGGGAGGAGCCTGCATGGACCTTCTGGCGGGGGAGAAGCTTCCAGGCATAGAGGCCCTCAGAAAGGATAAATAAGGATAAAAGGAATAATTGAGAGAAAATGTTCAAGATAGGTGAGGCATTGATAGGAAAAGGCAATGAGGTTGCGCACATCGACCTCATGATAGGCGACAAGGAAGGCTGCGTCGGACAGGCGTTTGCCAACGGAATAGCGGAACTGTCGAAGGGTCACACTCCGATCCTGGGCGTCATAAGGCCTAACCTGCCTGCCAAACCGTACACGCTCATCGTCCCAAAGGTCACAGTAAAGGACCTTGACGATGCTGGCAAAATCTTCGGGCCGGCGCAGGCTGCAGTAGCCAAAGCGGTTGCAGATGCTGTTGAGGAGGGAACCATACCAAAGGACAAGATAGACGAGTGGGTCATAGTGGCAAGCGTGTTCGTCCACCCGAAGGCAACCAATTTCAGGCGCATATACCAGTACAACTACGGCGCCACGAAGCTGGCGCTTTCCAGGGCGCTTACTGATTACCCAACGTGGGATAAGATACTGTTCGACAAGGACAGGGCGACGCATCCGATAATGGGCTTCAAGGTTCCGAGGCTGTGGAGGCCGCCGTACCTTCAGATTGCAATAGACAATCCAAACGCACAGCATGCGATGAAAGTCCTGAATGAGATACCAGAAAGCGACAACATAATAATAGAGGCGGGCACGCCCCTGATAAAGCAGGAGGGCGTCAAGATCATAAGCCAGATGAGAGAGCTCATGCCGAACATGTTCGTCATCGCCGACCTCAAGACCATGGACGTAGGGAACGTCGAAGTCGACATAGCATTCGACGAGACTGCGGATGCGGTTGCCGTCGCAGGACAGGCTCCGACAGAGGTCATAGACAAATTCATATACGAGGCCAAGCGGATGGGCATATACTCCATAGTCGACACCATAAACGTCAAAGACCCCATCAAACTCCTGAAGTCCCTGAAGGAGCTTCCTGACATCGTCGAACTGCACAGAGGCATCGACGAGGAAGGTAGCAAGGAGCACGAATGGGAAATGATAAAGAAGATCAAGACGTCCTTCAAGGAGAAGAAGATTCTGATTTCTGTCGCAGGAGGGATCGAGCCTAACAACGCATTGGATGCGATAAAGCACGGCGCGGACATCATCGTCGTCGGAAGGTACATAACCCAGTCAAAGGACGTTGAAAGGTCTGTCAGGGCTTTCCTGTCGCTGATGCAGGGCGACATCGACCTCAAAAGAAGTCACGTTGAGTAGGCTAGTATAGCGATTCCTACGGTCGACAGCCACACCACAGGCAGGAAAGGCACGGCGCCGCCGTCGCCAAACTTTCTCAGCAGGGGATTCAGCAGCTCCTTTGAAAACAGCAGGATTACATAGTAGGCTAGAATCAGCTGCGGGCTCAGCATTGAGGATACTGCGGCAACAGCAGCCAAATCCATAATCGACAGGCTGACACGGTTGCCGAGAAACTTCGTGACGATGACAAAGAAGGCGACTATCATAAGCCATTTTACGATAACCATCATTTCCCCTGAGTAGGTGACTGCATCGTAAAGCAGCACAACTAGGGTATAAGCAGCCCACACTTCGGCGAAATCCCTCTGGGCCGACATTCTCCTGATGTCGCTGAGCGCTGCAACCGTGAGGCTGCCGAGGAGGAAAACCAGCCCAAGAATCTGAATCTGAAATTCCACAATAATTTTTAAGCACTAATGGGTAATATTTGTGATAAACTTAAAAATGAACGGTAAATCCTTAGGAACAGCATTGTTTTCTGTGGTCATGCTAGCCTCGCTGACGGCTGGTGCTGACCCGGAGACTTACGTTTCAGGCTGGCAGCCTTACGCGCTCATTGCGACACTAGTAGTCCCATACTATCTCATAATCAGGAGGAAGGACCCTCTCGAGGTGAGAGGAGTCTACTACAACAACGCCACTGGGAGAATACAGCTTGTCGTGAAAAACCAGCAGGACAGGCAGCTTTTTTTGAGAACCTCCCTCCGGAGGGTCGAGAGGAGGGTCGCATGCTCTTGGAAGGTCTCCCCGGACGAGAGGATAGACTACGCCATCGACCTCCCGATGATTCCTGGAAAAGTCGAGACGCTTAGAAAATCGTACACGCTGCTGGCGAAAGACGACAGCGTTCTCTCGCTCGAACCGTCTGACACTTGCGTCCTAGACTACAGGCCGATGGATAGCATCTCCCAGGGAGATGAGATAAATGTCAGGATATACCACGGACTTGGAAAGTCACGGAGATGCCTGGAGCACATAACGAAGCTCCAATTCAGGTTGTGCTTGGGCCGCAGCCTTGGCATGAGCTGCGCAGACAAGAACTCTGGTCTGAGCCTCGCTCCCACACGGATGGAAGGTGAAGGCATCATCCAGCGGTTTGCCTCATAAGATGAACCTGATAAAATCCATCCTCGAGGGCCGCTCTGACGAATGGATTCACCAGAGATTCACGAAATATGGGAAGGGAGAGTTCAAGGGGCCGTCCGTTGATGTTAAGGTTTCTAAGGACGTAAAGTTGAGCGCGACTGTAGATTATGTGACGCTGCTGGAGTGGGTTGCGGCAAAGAACTGCAGCGATGATCTGAACGTAAACGGTACGATAATCGCGAAAGAGGATCTTAAGGGAAAAATCGACGCCTTCGAAGTCGGAAGGACGTCGAACAAGAAAGGCGTATACACTGCCGAGGTTTCCGGCACGATTAAAGCCGAAGCCCTCAGAGAAGCCTATGATAGGATTCCCGGAGCCTACTTCCTGCTGAACCTGACGTCAAAGGGCTGTAAAATCAAAACAAAGACAAAGCTTCCGAAGCCAGGCTCTGGCCCTGACACAGGCTTTTGCACTGCGACCTTTGACATCGGAGCGCTTGCAGACATCAAGGGCGAGATTTTCTTCGACCATGCTGGCGACTTCAGGGAGGCTTCAGCATCGCACATTTACATTATCAAAGAGCTTGCTGCTCCCGCAGGCGTCAAAGACCCTGCGAGAATACGGCTCGAAGCCAAGAGGAAAGGCAGAATCGTGAGAACGGTCAAAGCAGACGGCGTAACTAAGGTAACTGAAAATGAATTCTCGGTTTAGTGGGATGTAGCCTCACACTAACGTCCGGTCTCACAGTTTGGAATACACCACACTCGAACCAGATTGACCCTATGTGAGGCTGTTAATATACCGTAGTACAGGTTAAAAAGTAGGATATTTATTCCATGAGAGCGTATATTATTCCCACAGAAGATGGCCAAAGAGAGAAGCGTTATCCGAAAGAGGTACTCTGAGGATGATATCCGCGCCAATGCTGAGAGGATGAAAGGCCGTGATATTGAGCTTCCAACTCAGATGGAGCTCGCAAACTACAGGGCTGAGAAGCTGGACATGGACTTCCAGGTCGGAGACAACCGTTGGGTTAAAAAGATACAGGACAAGCATCTGACCAGGAACATGTACATCGTCTTCGGCTCCCCAGGCTCTGGGAAGGACACTGTCAGAGAGCACGTCCTAAAGGAGGACGGCATCGAAGGCTTCGTGAAGGACACGACCAGAGCGCTCAGAAAAAAGGAGCTTTTCAAACTTGAGGAAGACGACAGAGGATATTTGGCTGATGGAACTGCACCTCGGGAATTCATTCGCATAATCAATGAAAAGGTAAATGACTATAACAGCAAACGCGAGAACAGAGGAAAAGAAGCACCTCATCTTCCTAAGGAGTCGCCTATTAAAAAGATAGATAATGGGAAATGGGAGATTGGTAGGCGAGAGGATAAACTAGTGTTCGAAGTAGAGGACACTAAAGAGGGATTAAAGACCTATTGGAAAAATGAATTTGAGGGAATTTCCTACAACTTCCACCCAACCAAGATAGAAGAGGACACAGACAAGCTGGCCGACGCCAGGAAGAAAGGCCTCCTGTCCTACAAGTACAACAACCATTACTACTGGTTCGACGCTGAAAAACTGTATGAGAAGCTTTCTGAGGGAAAAAAGATCGTGCTCGTGGTCGGAGGGGGAACGCCCCAGGAGGCTGAGGAGCTTAAGGATCTTGTGCCAGACGTTACGACAATGTTCGTATCGCCTCCTGAGGAGAAGGGTAGGAAGCCTGTTGACGTTATCGTAGACAGGTACGTGAACAGGTGCAAGCAGGACGGCACTCTGGAAAGAAGCCCCGATGTTGTGGAGCAGAGGAAGAGGATAATACGGGACAACTATAATGCGGGCGTGCGGGTTGCAGATCATGTGATATGGAATCCCTCAGAGCCTGATGAGAAGAAAAGAGGTTTGGAAGGGGCGAAACAGATTATGGGGATAATAAGGGAGCGGCAGGCGCAGGAAGGATAAAAACCTGCTTTTTACCTTCAAATACCATATTTGCTTTAAATTTTCTGGTGAATCAAATGAGCAAGATAAGATCTGTAAAAGCTAGGGAAGTTCTGGATTCAAGAGGTAACCCGACTGTCGAAGTTGATATTGAAGCCGACGGTAACAGGGTAAGGGCCATGGTGCCCTCAGGAGCGTCAACCGGAGTGCATGAAGCCCTTGAGCTGAGGGATGGGGACAAGAAAAGGTATCTCGGCAAGGGCGTGACAAAGGCCGTCACAAACGTCAACAAAATCATAGCCCCGAAGGTTGTCGGCATGGACTGCACACAGCAGGAGGCAGTCGACAAGATCATGCTAGACCTCGACGGCACAGACAAGAAGGAGAAGCTGGGGGCCAACGCCATACTGTCAGTCAGCATGGCAGTGTGCAAGGCCGGGGCCATGACAACGGAGACGCCGCTGTACAAGTACATGGCAAAGCTCGCCGGGAAGAAGGGAGTAACCCTTCCCGTGCCGCAGTTGAACGTCATAAACGGCGGAAGGCACGCCGGCAAGGAGAACGACATACAGGAGAACATGTTCATGCCAGTGGGCGCGAAATCATTCAAGGAGGGCATCAGGATGGGCGCCGAAGTTTATCACACTCTCAGGAAGATGCTGAAGGAGAAGTTCGGACCCTCTGCAACACACTTGGGCGACGAGGGAGGCTTCGTCCCGCCGTTCGACACGCCATATGAGAGGCTGGATTTCATGTTGAAGGCGGCTGAAGAGGCTGGCTATGCTAAGGAGATGGCAATCGCCTTGGACCCTGCTTCGTCTGAGTTCTACTACGGGAAGGAGGGAGTCTACAGGATAGGGGAGAAGGCTTACAAGAGCGATGAGATTGTGGACTTCTACAGGGAGCTGTCAGAGACCTATCCTATAGTCTCTATAGAGGACGGCATGGCAGAGGATGACTGGGACGGCTGGGCCCTGCTCGTGAAAGAGATAGGGGGGAAGGTCCAGATCACAGGAGATGACCTGCTGGTTACGAACGTGAGGAGGATAGAGAAGGCCATCAAGTTGAACGCAGTCAACGCTCTGCTCCTTAAGGTCAACCAGATAGGGTCTGTGACCGAGTCCATAAATGCCGCCAACATGACGTTCAAGAAAGGCTGGAGCGTCACAGTCTCGCACAGGAGCGGCGAAACGGAGGACTCGTTCATAGCCGACCTCTCCGTAGGCCTGGACTGCGGCCAGCTAAAGACTGGAGCGCCTGCGAGAAGCGAGAGGCTCGCAAAGTACAACCAGCTTTTGAGGATCGAGGAGGAACTCGGCAGCAGAGCAGCCTATCCTGGCAGGAAGTTCAGAGGGCCGCACTAGCCTATGACAGGCTGGGAGAGGATACGCAAAGGCATAGATGCCAGAAAACTTGCAAACAATCCTGAACTGGGGATACGGTTCGATATCCTAAGATTGGAAGCAGGGCTGATTGACGTCCCGCACGTGCACGACGGCTTCGAATGGGTTTACGTGCTGGAAGGCTCGTTCGAAGACCAGAACGGAGTCCACAAGCAGGGAGACTTCATAGAGAACTACCAAGGCCAGAAGCACTGGGTTAAGTCAGATGATGGCTGTAAGATTCTTATAGTATGGACTGGCAGCGTCAGCAAAGCTTAGGACCTTCTCCTGCCGCCGCCCCTCCTCCGCATCTTAGACCTTCTCTGCCGCTGCATTTCCTGAAGCTCGAGCATGTAAGGCTGCGGCTCAGCTTCTGAGATGAACTCCTCAAGCCTGCCCTCGAAGGCCTCCTTAACGCCCCTCTCCTTCAGGACTTCCCTGGCAAGTATCCAGTAGATGAGCGCGAGAGCGTTCTTGCCCTTGTTGTTTGAGGGTATGCAGTAGTCGATCTTCTTGAGTCGCGTGTTTGAATCGCATATTCCAATTATTGAAATGCCGACGTCCGACGCCTCCTTCACAGCCTGCTGGTCTGCCGTCGGGTCTGTGACAATCAGAATCTTAGGCTCCATATAGGATTTTATGTTAGGGTTTGTGAGCGTTCCTGACACAAAACGGTCTATGAATGACCTGCAGCCAGTATACTTGTAGAACATCTCGATAGGCTTTCTCCCGTAGACCCTGTTGGAGACGACTAGAACGTCCCCAGGAGCGTATGATGCTATGAACTTCGCCGCTATCCTTATCCGCTCGTCTATCTTCTGTATGTCGAACACGCAGAGCTTGTCGGGACGTATCTTGTAGATGAAAGGCCTCATGTCCGCTGTCTTGTACTTCAAGCCAACGTGGACTCCGTTCGACAGGTAGTCGTCTATTGAAACCAGCAGATTCGAAGAATCCTTCACGTCCTCTGTGTTCTCTTCTTCAGCCATCATTTACCTCTTAACTGTGATAGGCAGGACATCCTTCTCGAACTCCAGCTTAGCTATCTCAAGGGCGTTCATCTTTTCTTTAGGCAGTTTAACGAGGATGGGAGCGCCCATCTTGATCTGCAATGCCCTCGCACCGATAAGCCTTGCCTTCTCGAAACGCGTGTATTCCTCCATTTTAAAACTTCTTAAACCTCATTATCTCATCTATGAGATCCGAATGCGATATGAACATCCTCCTGCAGCAGTATCTGTCGAAGCCCAGATCGTCCAGAACCTTTTTGGGCTTCTCCCCGGCCTTGACCCTCTTCTGGTAGTCCTCCCATGACTGCGCTACCGGCTTGCCGCAGCTGAAACATCGTATAGGTATTATCATAGTCAATCACCTGTATGATTTCTGCCTCTTATGGCGGGGACCCTTGCTGCTCTGGCTGGGCTTGTGAACCTCAGTCTGCCTGGAGTCCCCCGCTATCAACGTCCTGTTGAAATCATGATACTTCTGCAGCAGCGAGTCGCCGCCTGACCACTCAACCAAGCCGCGGGCTATCGCTGAGGCTATCGCATCAGCCTGCCCAAGCTGCCCGCCACCTCGGGATGTGATCTCGATGTTAATCTTGCCCAGGTCAACGTGGTCTGATGCTATCATCATCGCCTCCTGTATCTTCATCCTGGCGAATTCTGTGCTGTAGCTGTCAAGCAGGATGGAGTTTACCCTGACTACGCCCTTGCCTTCGGATATTGTCGCCCTCGCCAGGGCAGTTTTCCGCTTGCCTGCGCTTTGAACGATCTTGTTAGCCATCACCAGGACCCTCCGATGAACTTACATATCTCACCCACGGTTAAAAAATTAGCGTCTTCTCTGACATTCGCGCCGATTTTTACAGGCTTCTCCTTTTTGATGTCGACGCTGTGCTTTTCTTTTATCACTTCCATCGGCGTTCCAATGTATACCATGACCTTCTTGTATGCTTCGATGCCTCTTGACTTGTTCCACGGCAACATGCCGCGTATGGTCTTGCGCACGAACCTGTCAGGCCTCTTCTGGTGGTAGGGCCCCTTGGTTACCGCGCTCTTGCTCTTGCGTTCAAGCCTGCTCGCATACTGATGGAGGATTTCATCCCTCCTGCCGACGACAACAGCCTTCTCGGCGTTCACCACTATGACATTCTCGCCGAGCAACGCCTTCTTCGCAGCATAAGAGGACATCCTCCCCAGAACCTGACCGTCAGCATCTATTATCATTTTATCCTATGATTTTCACCCCAGAACCTTTGCTGTTTTTTTCCATCAGCTCTTTCAAGGTCAGAACCTTCCCTCCCGCGGCTTCTATGCTCTTCTTAGCGGCATTCGAGAAGTTGAAGGCTGCCACATTAACGGTATGGCTGAGCCTACTGTTCCCCAGCACATTGCCTGGGACGACGATGGTATCGCCCTCCTTCGTATGCTTGTCTATCCTGTATAGGTTAACTTCAGGACGGTTTCTCCTGCTCTTCGACAGCCTGTCGGCTACGGCATTCCATATCAGAGCCTCCTCCTCTTTCGCAAGCTTCCTCAAATCCTGAACAAGCTTCACCCGTACCGGGTTCTCGTACTCTACTGTTCTGACCATTGTAGGGTTATTTTCTTTCCGTCAACGCTTTCTTTTTTTAAAAGAAAGGGTTGCGGGGGACGAGGTTTGAACTCGCGTAGGCCTACGCCACACGGCCCTCAACCGTGCCCCTTTGACCAGCTCGGGCACCCCCGCACGTGATTTAGGCGGACGCTGAGGGTTCAATTCCCCGCCGTCATTTTATTGCCTTCTCAAGTTCTTCCAAGTTTTTTTCGAATGATTCGAATGCCGCCCTCACAAGTTCTTTGAGAGACAGCTGACCGTATGATTCTACGATGAAATCGTATGTTCCCTTGGCTGTTTCATCGTATGCTGCGAGACCGCCCTGCCATTTTATGTGTTCGAAGCCTTTGCCGAGTCTGGCGTGAGCCTCAAGCTTTATCTCCTGGCTTGGCGCTAATTTCACAAGCTGCATTTCATCGTATACCGGCTTCACCTTAGGGTCTTCCGACTTAAGGTCCGCACTGTAGACCGTCTTAGGGCCTTTGACATCCAATGTCAGGATTACAGTACACTTGCCGCAGCCCTTGCCCTCGCAGGTGCATTCTGCCGGCAGATTGTACGTCTTCAAATCTGTTGTCAATGGGACGAGACCCAATCTGTGAGCAAGTGTCTCATCGTTCATTATTGAGGAGTTGTTGTAGATGTCAACCTTTTCTATCGCAATTATCGGCACGGCGGATATGATACTCCTCCGGATGGCATTTGCGTACTGGGAATTTATGCCACCTATCGTAAAGCTCATGCGGTTGTCCTTTGCCTTCACGTTTGTTATCTTCATCATACTCTCCTACCTCTCTTGCCTCCCTTCGCCCTGCATCCATCGTGGGGCATCGGGGTTACATCGTCAATGCGCCCGATTTTCAGGCCGCTCCTGGATATGGCTCTGATGGCTGCTTGAGCGCCTTTTCCAGGGTATCTTGGGCCCTGATGGCCGCCTGGAGCCCTTACCAGGATGTCGATTCCTATGATGCCTTTGTCTTTTAGGTCTTCCGCTATCTGCGACGCTGCCTGCATCGCAGCGTAAGGTGATGATTCCTCACGGTCTGATTTCACAATCTGGCCGCCGGACCTTATGCTGACTGTCTCAGCGCCGGTCATGTCCGTGACATGCAGTATTGTGTTGTTCTTAGACGAGTATATGTGGAGTTTGCCCCAGAGTCCCCTGAACTCCCGCTCATGCCTCTCGGGCTTAGGCTTCTGCGCGTCTTTGGATTTCACGTCCTCTGTCTTCGCTTCAGCAGCCTCTAGCTTACCCTTCTTGTCCTCTTGTTCAGACTCTTTCGCTTCAGGCTTCTCCTTAGCTGCCTTTGCCTTTTTCTCTTTCTTAGGGGCCTTCTTCTCCTTGGCCTTCCCCTCCTTAGTCTTTTCTGTCTTCTCCTTCTTCATTTCCTCTCTTCGCCTCTTCTTTCACGGCTTCCTCTCCGGCCTGCTTCACTTCTTTGGGTTTCTCTGCTTCAACTTTGATTCCCGTTCCAGTAGCATCGGGCTTCTCAGCCTGCTTCTTTTTCGCAGATGCGATGACGAAGCCCTCAACCAGTCTCACGCTTTCCTCCTCGTCTTTTGAGACCTTGTAGCTTGGGACATTTACTATGTTATCGCCGACAACCACTTTCTTGTGGACGATCAACTGCCTAGCCTGCTTAGGCGTGTTGGCCAGGCCTTTTTTGAACACGAGAGTCTGAAGCCTTCTCTCCAGCAGGTCTTCAACAGTCAAGGTCAGGATATCCTCCAATGAGTTTGAAGTCGTAACCCCCATCCTGTTCAGCTTCTTTATCAGTTTCTCGGCCTCCTTCTTCGACTCCTCCTTTGCCGAGCCTAGAAGCAGCCTAGCCTGCTGCCTGAATCTGGCTATGGTGGATTTCGCCCGCCAGACCTCCCTCTTGTTGCTGAGCCCGTATTTTTTCGACAGCTCATTCTCGGATATTATCCGCTCAGCCTTCCACGGGTGGGTTGGCGCAGAATACTTCCTCCGTTGTTTTCTAGGATCTCCCATAGTCTATCATTCCTTCTTTTCGGCCTTAGCAGCTGCCGCCGCCGCAAGCTGCTTCTTCCTTGATACTCCGACGGCTGGGCCATGTCTGAATGTCGACCTTGTGCGCTGGCCTCTGACTGGCAGGCCGAATGAGTGCCTCATCCCCTTGTAGGATCTCATCTTCTTGTGCCTGTCGATGTCTCCTCGCTGGGCCATGTCAAGTTCAGGGCCTATGAGATGAAGATTCTCTCCTGTCTCAATATTCGAGCGCCTGTTCATCATATGCGGCGGCACGTGCTTGCTGAGGTTGCTCAGAGTCTCCTCGATTTTTTCGATTTCCTTGTCAGACAATGTGCCAAGCTTCCTCCCCTTCTCAAAGTTTAATATGGAGGACACCTTTTTAGCCATCTGCAGGCCGATGCCCTTTATCTTAGTTATGGCCGTTGTGACAGACTGGTTACCTTCCAAGACCACGCCAGAAACCCTGACCCTATGCTTGAAATCAGCATCAAACTGTTCAGGGCTTGCGGCCGCCTCTTTCGGCTTTTCCTCCCTCACCTTCTTAGGTTTCTTCTCCGTCTTATCCATCTTATCCTATAGCACCCAACCAGAGTATACTATTTTACGCCGAGGTTGAGATTTGAACTCAAGTGTCCCCGAAGGAACACGGGCTCACTTGTCTTTTTAACGTGAAAACTCAAGGCCCGCGCATTAATCCGTGCTCTGCCACCTCGGCATGAAATGGCGAGGCTGGCGACCTCTTAGGTCGAGTTCGCCTCGGCACGTGAGATTTCTCGTCTAGGGTTTTTTTAACCCGACTAAACCACAAGGGCTGAGTTATGATTTAATATTCTTGTCTATATAAGTTACATGATTCTTTCAGTCCTGTCGGATTCCTCGTCCTCAAACTCTTACATAGTCGGAGACGGTGACTGCGCCATAATAGACGCGGGCATGAATCCTTCCAAGGTCCTGGAGAAAATCAATGAAATACATATTATGCATTATGTATTTATAAATACGCACTGCCACTTTGACCATGTCGGATTCCTCCAAAATCTGGGGGAAAGCGAGGTTATGATGCACTATCTGGATGCTGAAGCTGTGGAGAAGGCTGATGAGGGCAGGATACTGTCCAGCCTCTTTGGAACCTGCTTAAAGCCCATCAAGGTGAGCAGGAAGCTTGAGGACGGCGAAAGAATACGCCTGGGGAAGATGATATTGGAGGTAGTTCACACGCCGGGGCACACGCCGGGGAGCATGTGCCTTTACGAGCCTGAAACGAAGTCGCTGTTCACCGGCGACACACTCTTCAAGGACGGCGTCGGCAGGACCGACTTCCCTGGGGGGAGCTTCAAGCAGTTAAAAGAGTCCGTTGAGAAGCTCGTTGAACTGCATGACAGCAGAGGCGTTGGCATCATCTACCCAGGACACGGCCAAATTGGAAAAGGAGAGGCTATCAGAAAAGTTTATGACATGATTTTCTGAAAATGAGAGCAGTATTGTTCGACCTGGATGGGGTGCTGGTTGATACTGAGGTCATCTCGAGAGAAGCCTCTGACAGGGTTCTTAAAGAGGTTGGCATATCGCAGACAGACGAGGAAAGGAAGAAAGTCTTCGGCAGGAGAACCTTTGAGAACTATAAGGCAGCCATAGAAGCCAGAGGCCTTGACATCGACCCCCAGAAACTCGTGGATAAGAAGAACGAGCTATTCAAGAAGATGATAAGGGGGAGGTTGAAGCCGCTGCCCGGCATAGGAAAGCTGCTGGCCTCCCTAAAAGAGGCAGGCTACAAGCTTGCTGTCGTCTCCTCCAGCCCCGAAGGGAGAGTCTATGCGACACTCGATGAAGTGAAACTTACCAGCAAGTTCGACGCTATCGTCACAGGCGACTGCTGCGTTAAAGGCAAGCCGAACCCGGAGCCTTTTCTAGTAGCAGCCAAGAGGATAGGAGTCAGGCCGAGCGAGTGCGTGGTCGTGGAGGATGCTGAAATCGGCGTCGAAGCCGCGAAAGCCGCTGGGATGAAAGTCATAGCAGTGAAAAGCCCCAACACCTTCGGACAGAACCTGAACAAAGCGGACATGGTATTAGACGGCACTGAGAAGCTCACTCTTAGGATAGTGGAGGGTGGGTGATGGAATGCTCATATCATATGCCAACGAGGATGGTGTTCGGATGCGACAGCCTGTCCCAGCTCGACGGGATTGTGAGACCATTCGAACCCGGGAAGATTCTACTGGTCACAGGCGGGTCGGCGATGAAAAAGCTGAGAGTGACTGATAGGATAGTATCCCTGCTTGGAGACTATGATGTTTCAGTCTTCGACGGTGTCGAATCCAATCCCTCGGTGGAGACTGTCGATTCCGCAACCAAAGAGGCTTCGGACTGCAACATGATTATCGGATTAGGAGGCGGCTCGGTTTTAGACGCTGGCAAAGTCATTGCCTTGTTAGCTGTCAACGGCGGCTCAGCTTCAGGCTGTCTGACAGGCAGGAAAGTGGAAAAGAAGGGCTTGCCTTTTATTGCAGTCCCCACCACATCGGGCACCGGCTCCGAGGTCACTGGAATCTCAGTCCTCACAGACAAAAAAATCAAAAACAAAGAAAGTTTCAGGAGTGATCTCATATACCCTGACGTCGCCCTAGTAGACCCGATGCTAACGGTCACTATGCCGCCTAAGGTTACTGCTGCTTCAGGGTTGGACGCCCTGACACACGCTTTCGAATCTTACGTTTCAAAAAAAGCCTCCCCAATCACGGAAGCATTCTCACTGGCGTCTGCCCAAATCGTGTGGGATAATATATTGGAGGCTTACAATGAGGGAAGTAACGTCACTGCAAGGGCTAACATGTCACTCGGCAGTATGCTAGCCGGTCTAGCATTCAGCAACTGCGGGTGCGGTGCCTGCCACGGCATCTCCTACCCCCTCACTTTTGATTTTGGAGTGGAACACGGCATCGCATGCGCGATTCTGCTACCCCACATTATAAGATTCAACATGGACGCTTCCGGGAAGAAGTATGAGAGGCTGGCAAAGACGGTAGGGTTAAAGTCCGCCTCGGATTTAATAAGAGAGACTGCGCAATTATGTGAATCCTTAGGAGTTCCAAAACTCAGCGAGGTCGGAGTCAAACCCGACGACATCCCAAAAATCATCGACAAAAGCTTCTCAGGGTCGATGAAATGCAACCCCCGAGAGGCGACAAAAGAGAACCTAACAGAGCTTCTCAAGAGGATGATAAGATGAGAATTGCGATACTGGACAAGGACAGGTGCAAGCCCAAGGACTGTAATTACCTTTGCATTAGGATGTGCCCTATAGTGAAAACTGGGGGAGAGGCTATCGTAGTCGATGATGAGACGAAGAAGCCGGTCATTTCGGAGGACATGTGCACCGGATGCGGCATCTGCGTGAAAAAATGCCCCTTCGAAGCCATCACCATAATCAACCTCCCTGAAGAGCTGGGAGACCCGGTCCACCAGTTCGGAGTCAACGGGTTCCGACTGTATAATCTGCCGGTGCCGAAGAAGGGCGTCGTCGGCCTGGTGGGGGCGAACGGCATAGGGAAGACAACGGCGTTGAAGATACTCTCAGGAGAATTGAAACCCAACCTGGGAGCGGAAGCCGACTGGTCTGACATCATGGAGAGGTTCAGAGGCAACGAGATACAGAATCACGTAGAAGCCCTGTCGGAGAAGAGGATAAAAGCAGTCTACAAGCCACAGTATGTTGACGCCATACCAAGGCACTATCCTGGCAAAGTTAAAGAGCTGCTGGAGAAGGCTGATGAGAGAGGATGCTATAAGGATATCGTCAGCAGGCTGGAGATAGGATCATCCCTCCAGAAGGACATAACAGAATTGAGCGGGGGCGAACTGCAGAGGGTTGCCATCACAGCGTGCCTATCAAGGGACGCTGACATCTACCTGTTGGACGAGCCTTCAAGCTACCTTGATGTGAGAGAAAGGTTGAACGTGGCGAGGCTCATAAGAAGCCTCAACGACAGATACATCATGGTGGTCGAACACGACCTCATCGTATTAGACTACCTGTCAGACTACGTGCACGTCACCTTCGGAACCAGCGGAGCATACGGGATAATATCGAACATCAAAGGCGTCAGGGTCGGCATAAACGAGTACTTGGGAGGCTTCCTGAAGAGCGAGAACATGCGCTTCAGGAAGGAGATAAAATTCGACGTCAAGCCGCCGAAGGACACCGTACGGAGGGAGACGCTGGTGGAGTATCCTGAGATTGGGAAAAAATTTGACAGGTTCACGCTTAAGGTGGAGGCTGGCGCAGTATACAAGCCAAACATCCTGGGCATACTCGGGCCGAACGCGACAGGCAAGACGACATTTGCGAAGATACTGGCAGGAGAGCTGAAACCCGATGGCGAAGAGCTTAAGCTAAACGTCAGAATATCCTACAAGCCGCAGTACATCAGAACGTCTGATGAGCCTGTCGCAACCCTGAAGATAAAAAACGAGCTTGTGGAAACATTCAGGCTTCACAACCTGATGGACAGGACGCTGTCGCAGCTGAGCGGGGGCGAACTGCAGAGAGTCGCGATAGCAGACTGCCTATCAAGGGACGCGCATGTCTACCTTTTAGATGAGCCGTCAGCCTACCTTGACATCGAAGAACGCCTCTCCCTTTCGAAGCTCCTGAAGAAGTTCGCATACGATAATGACACCTCTGTGATGGTCATAGACCACGACATCCTGCTGGTAGACTACCTGTCCGAGGAGATGATGGTCTTCGCAGGAACGCCCGGAGTCGAAGGCCACGCAGGCAAGCCCACCAATTTGAAGAGGGGGATGAACGCGTTCCTGAAGCAGATGGACGTGACATTCAGAAGAGACCCTGAATCAGGAAGGCCGAGAGCCAACAAGCAGGAATCCGTGAAAGACAGGGAACAGAGAAGCAGGGGAGAATACTACTACGCCTAGGGAGTCAGCCGTGTCCTGTCCCGTGGGAAGAGGACGCACTCTCTGATGTTGTCAACGCCGGTTAAGGTCTCGGTTATCCTCTCAGCGCCGATGCTCCACCCTCCGTGAGGCGGCATACCGTACCTGAATGCTCTCAGGTAGAATTCGAAGTTATCAGGGTTCAGGCCTCTTGACTTTATCGCCTGCACAAGCTGGTCGACATCGTGTATGCGCTGGGCTCCGGAGGCGAGCTCTAAGCCAGAATAAAGCATGTCGAACGCTCCGCAGATTTTGGGGTTGCCGTCCAACGGCCGGGAATAGAATGCCCTTATCTCCGTAGGCCAGTGTGTTATGAAGAATGGGTCCTTGAACTCCGAGCATATCAGCTTCTCAGCCTCGGTTGTGAGGTCGCTGCCCCACTTCAGCTTCAAACCCTTCTTGTCAAGCAGGCTCAGGACTTCGTCGTATGTTATCCTCTGGAAGGGAAGCTCAGGCACTTTAAGGTCTCTGCCGAGGGCTTCCAATTCCCTGCCGCATTCTTCCGAGACCTTGGAGAAGATGTGATGGGTGACTCCCTCAAGCTCCTCAAGAACATCCTCCTCATCCTTGATGTAAGCCTTCTCGATGTCCATCTGATAGACTTCATTCAGATGTTTGGTGGTGTTATGAAGCTCGGCCCTGAAGACGGGCATCGTTATCATAACCTTGTCAAAGCCTGAACCCATCAGCATCTGCTTGTAAAGCTGGGGAGACTGAGCCAGAAAAGCCTCCTTCTCGAAGTAGGTTATTGCAAACAGGTCCGTCCCGCCCTCGGAGGCCGCGGCGATTATGCTCGGCGGGTTTATCTCGATGAATCCTCTCCCTATGAAGAACTCCCTGAACGCCTCCTGAACCTTAGACCTGATCTTGAATATTGCCCCAACCCCCGGCCTGCGGACGTCCATGAACCTGCTGTTAAGCCTGGTGTCCAAATCAGCTGGAACCTTGCCTGTAACGTCCAACGGAAGAGGCGACGCGGAAGAGGCGATGAGATTTACCTCTGAGGGAAATATCTCGATGCCGCCCGGAGCCTGCTTGTTCCTCTTCACGGTCCCTTTGACCTGGACTACGGACTCCTTGCTGTAGGAGTCTATAGAATTTAGGACGCTCTCGCCTGTCACGCCCTTCTTGGCAATCACTTGGACAAGGCCGCCGCGGTCCCTCAGGAGTATGAATTTCAGCCTGCCGAGGTCTCTTACCTCGTGCACCCAACCTGCGAGGATGACGTCTGAGCCGTCTTCAAGCGATTCCAGTTCGTTCGAGTAGTGGGATCTCATATTAGTTGAATACGATGTCAACAGGATGCTCTGATAGGGAGGTTATGACCCTCTTAAGGTCGTCATATCCCATCCTCAGCCTGCTTTTGTCAGCCTCTCTCAGCCTTATCCGCCGCAGCGTCGTTCCGTCTGACCGCAACACCCTGTTTATCTCCACGACCTTCGCCGGAGCCGCGAGGCTGACGACCATCTCATCAAAGTTGCCGGTGCCTATTATCCTGACAGGCTTGCCCAGCCTCTTCGAGATGTTCTTTATGTTAGTCCCGTCCCTGCCGATGAGCTTGCCGACCTTCTCGTTTGAGACGAGGACTATGATTGAACTCTCAGTCTCGATCGAACGCTCGAACCCTATGTCCTCGAAATCCATCTCAAACAGTATCTTGGAAAGCTCAACGTCTATCTCTGATATCTTTCCCTCCTGAAGATTCTTCTCGCACATTCTGCAGAGCAGGCCTGTTTTCGCACAAACCTCGCATATTGGCAACGACATCTTTTATTCAAGACTTGGAGAGGGTTATCTCTATGGCCGAAACCTTGATAAGCCCCTCATCGCCCTGAATCTCCTCCGTGGAGATTTCTATCTTAGTGGGCACAATACCTGGGATGAATCTCTGTCTGACAACCTCCGCGGTGTCAACGGCCCTGCTTATCGCCTTACCCCTCGCCTTTATCACGACCTCGCTCTCGCCGTTGTTGAACTGCGTGACGACGGCAAGAACGTAGCTCATTATACCCTTCTTGCCGATAAAGACTACGTTGTCGTCTCTGCCTTTGCCTGCGTACTCAACTGGTCCCTCATCATAAACCGAGCTTTCGTCTTCCATCGGGTTCACCTCATTGTGTTACTTTTATCGCCCCTACAGGGCATCCGGCCTCGCACGCCATGCACAGCACACAGCTGTCCTTGTCGCCGGTCACCTTGAGCTTGTCATCAACCAGAGAGTAGAGGTTCACCGGGCACGCGTTCACGCACGCACCGCAGGTTATGCACTTATCGTTGTCGACTTTTATGCTAGCCATCCCGTATATCCTTTAAAGTGACGAACAGGTAGTACTTGCTTTCGCCCTTAAGCTCCTCCTTTATCTTGTCAACTAGGACTTTGACAGGGTCGGGCATGCTTTTTACTCTTTCTGCCATATCAGCGAAGCTCTCGAACGGCTTGATATCCCTCTCCGCCAGTATGTCGGTCCTGTGCCTCTTCCCTATCCTCGGAAGAATCTCGAGCTTGTGCTGCCTTGTGCTTATTATGCTGGCAGTGTTGTAGAATTTTATGAAATCCGCCTCCCTCGCCAGCACTATCTTGTTCAGGACGTCCGGAATCTCTGACTTGGCTGTAGGCGTCAGCCAATCATATTTTATGCGCCTCTCTATGTGGTCGACCTTGTCACGTGTGCCCTCCCCTATGTAGACCCGCTCTCCGACCTCGAAAGTCTGACCGTCCTTTGGAGTCAGCTCCAGAAGGGAGAAGAAGCTCTCGCCGATAGCCTGCGCCAGGGGTTTCCGTTTGTGCAGGGGCACCTCGGATTTGCCCTTCAGGAGATAATCTAAGATGTAAACGTATTCGTCCTTGTTCACAGTAACCACCCCATTGCTTACTTATATTGGTTGACGAGGTCTATAATCTTTTTGATTTCAGACTCCTCGTGCCTGAAACGCTCCTTTGAGAAGATGGCCCTCACATCATCCACGTCCTCAGGCATTATGTCAACGATCTTCACAGCCCTCTCAGGAGTGAGATTAAGGCCTAATTCCAGCAGTTTTTTCTTCAGGGACTCTGAATCTCTGACGTTGAGCTTCGACGTCGCCTTGGCATGGTCCAACGCCCTCTTCTGCTCGTAGAGAGGCTCCTTCTCCTCGGCCTTGTATTCCTTCTTCTTGTCCTCGAGTATGCTCTTCACTTGTGCAAGTGCAACAGGTTCCTCACTGATTACTTTCATTCTTATGCCTCCAGCTTCTTCAGATGCTCTGGTGTGACGAGAATCCTCTTCCTGCTTCCGCCGTCCCTGATTTCAAGGTAGTATGCTCTCCCCTGGGAGCCGACAATCATGCCGGTCTTGCCCTGGAATTTCGGATAAGGCATGGAACTGTACGATGAATCCAGGACTATGGAGGCCTTGTCGCCCTCCTTGAACTTCTGCATGTACTTTCTTATGCTCACCCTCCGACGGCTCTTCAAGCCCTTCTTCAGGTTTCTGGTCCTCCTACGCATCCCATGCGAGCCTTTCATGTCATATCCTCCAGAGAGTAAAATACTTTGAATTGTTAGAATAAAAACTATCGGTCGGCCTATTTTATCGCCACGGTGACCTTTTCGCCCTCGAAATCGAAGGTTAAGCCTTCGATTCTGTCAGCTGGCCCTATTTTGTCGGCCCTGACCTCGTTTTTTATGTACTCTGCGTGGGCTTTCAATACCCTGTCAACGCTCTTCCCTTTGGAGATCAGCACATTGATCCTGTCAAGCTCCTCCAGATTCCTTTTTTTCCTGAGCTCCTGGACGTTTCTGATGATGTCTCTCGCTAGAGCCTCGTCCATGAGGCTCTCATCCCTTTTTGCGTCTATGCTCACAAGGCCGTTACAATTCTCAACGTTGAATGCCGAGCATCTCATGCCTTCAGGGGAGTTTATCCTCACTTCCAGTATCATCTCAGGCTTTATTGTGTATGCACCTAAGCTTAGGGGCGTCTTCTTCTCGAATGCCTCCCTGAGCCTGCCGGCGTTCTCCTTGAAGAGTTTGACGACCTTTGGCGTGTCCTTCCCGAATGCCGGGCCGAGCTCCTTGAAATTGGGGACGACCTCGTATTCTACGCCTGCTATGCTGTCAGCGTAGTCGACTGATTTGCAGTTGAGCTGTTTTTTTATCACATCCTCGAAGCTTCTCACAGCCTCCCTGACGTTCTCGTCACCTGACACGGTGACACTCCGCAAAGGATGCCTCAGTTTTATGCCAGCCTCCTGCCTGAGGCTGCTGCCTGCCTCGAACATCTTCCTGACAATCCTCATCTGCAGCTCAAGCTCTGGCTCTGTTTTCCCGGCCTCGGGCCAGCCCTGCAGGTGGACGCTCTCGCCTGGGTTGAACTTTTGGAATATCTCCTCTGCCATGAACGGCGCGAGAGGAGCCATGGCAACGGAAAGCTTTCTTGTGACCTCCAGCAGCGTCAGATACGCTGACAGCTTTTTGGGGTGCATCCTGCCCATGTCCTCAAGCCATAGCCTGTCCCTTATCAGCTTGATGTACCATCTCGACAGGTCCTCTACTATGAAATCCGAGATGTCCTTCACCATAATGTGATAATTGTTGGACTCCATTGACGCTTCCAGCTTCAACACCAGGCTGTTGGCAGACGACAGTATCCACCTGTCCTCTACGCTGTAGTCAGGTTTCCCGTATTTCTTCGTCGCGTCAAATTCGTCCAAAACCATGTACCTGACCATGAAACTGTAGCAGTTCCACAGTGTCCTCAGCATCGGGATGACCGACTCATTGAGGCTCTCGACCCCGAACCGTTTCACGTTCCATGGAGCGGTCTGGCACATGTGAATCCTCACCGCATCAGCCCCGGCGGTGTTGAAAAGCTCCCACGGGTCTACGATGTTGTTGTTGCTTTTGCTCATCTTCTCGCCCTTGTCGTCCAATAGTAGGCCGCCGACAACGCAGTTCTTGTAGGCCGGCTTGTCGAACAATATGGTTGAAAGAGCCAGCAGCGTATAAAACCATCCTCTCGTCTGGTCTGTGGCCTCGCTTATGAAATCGTAGGGGAACGAGCTTTCAAAGAGCTTTTTGTTCTCGAAAGGATAATGGAACTGCGCGAAGGTCGCTGCCCCGGAATCGTACCAGCAGTCTATCACATAATCCACCCTGGACATCTCCCCCCCGCATTCGCATTTGAGCTTTATTTTGTCGACATAGGGCCTGTGAAGGTCTGAGTCCTCCTCAACTTTTCCTACGGCGCTCTCGATGAGCTCCTTCCTCGAGCCCACCACCTTAACCTTGCTGCAGTTGCACTTCCAGATTGGCAGCGGCGTGCCCCAGAACCTGTTCCTCGAGAGCGACCAGTCTTTGATGTTCTCAAGCCAGTTCCCGAACCTGCCTGCTTTCATGTGCTCAGGGTACCAGTTTATCGTCTGGTTGTTCTTCAGCAGCTTGTCCCTCATCAGTTCCATGCCGATGAACCAGGACTCCATCGCATAGTAGAGGAGCGGCGTCTGGCATCTCCAGCAGAAGGGATAATCGTGCTTGTAAGGGTATTTCGCAACCAGGTAGCCCATCTCATCCAGTATCCTTATGATCTTCTCATCAGCGTCCTTCGCGAAGAGGCCTTCAAGTTCCGGGATATCTTTTGTGAATTTCCCGCTCTCGTCTATCGGGTTGACCAGAGGCAGGTCATTGTCCTTCCCCGCATTGTAGTCGTCCTCGCCGAACGCCGGCGCGATGTGGACTATGCCTGTGCCCTCCTCTATGGTGACGAAGTCTCCGACTATTATCCTCCACGCAGGCTTGTCCAGTTTGTTCACAAAGTGGTTGAAGAGCGGATGGTACTCTAAGCCCTCAAGCTCCTTTCCAGGCATCTCCTCCAGAATCTCAGCCTCAGGGAACTTCTTCTCAGCCAGCTCCCTGGCGAGGACGTACTTTTCTCCCCGGTATAGGATGACCGCATACTTCACTGAGGGGTTCACAGCCAACGCTAGGTTCGATAGCAGAGTCCACGGCGTCGTAGTCCATGCGAGGAAACTGTAATCCTTCTCCTTGGCCCTGAAGGCGACTATGACAGTCTCCTCCTCCACCTCCTTGTAGCCTAATGCCACCTCGTGGCTGCTCAGGGGCGTGCCGCATCTCGGACAGTAGGGGACGACCTTGTGGCCCTCATATAGCAGATTCTTCTGGTGTATCTCCTTCAGAGACCACCATACTGACTCAATGTAGTCGTTGTCCATGGTTATGTAAGGCTCCTTGAGGTCGACCCAGTATGCCATCCTCTCCGTCAGGAGGTCCCACTCTTGTATGTGGCTGAAGACGCTGTTCCTGCACTCTTCAACGAACCTGTCGACGCCGTACTCCATAATCTCCTTCTTGGAGTTCAATTTCAGCTTCTTCTCAATCTGGACTTCAACAGGGAGGCCGTGACAGTCCCAGCCGGCCTTTCTCGGCACAGAGCATCCCCGCATGTAATTGTACCTGTTGACCAGGTCCTTGAAGACTCTGACTTCTACATGATGGAGAGCAGGCGGAGCATTCGCTGTCGGCGGGCCCTCAAGGAAGGAGAAAAGCCTGCCCGTTCTCCTCTCCAGGGTCTTCTCAGGCACCCTCTCTCTCTTCCAGCAGCTCAGGACTCTCTCCTCCAGCTCCTTAGGGTTGTATTCTCCAACAGGTTCCATTTTAAGAAGACTTAATATTTAATCGCGTTGGTTTATAATGTTCACTATTTATACCGTTTTCCAAGTTTTAAGCGTTCTATCCCATCTTTATTACCTATGGAACTGCCGTGGACTGAGAAGTACAGGCCTAAGAAACTTGATGACATAGTCGGCCAGGATGCCATAGTAGAGCGGCTTAAGGCCTACGTGAAGGCCAAGTCCATGCCCCACCTCTGCTTCGCAGGGCCTGCGGGAGTGGGCAAGACTACCGCAGCCATGTGCATAGCGTCAGAGCTTTTTGGGGACATCTCCCACGATTGGCTGGAGCTGAACGCCTCCGATGAGAGGGGCATCGACGTCGTCAGAACCAAGATAAAGGATTTCGCGAGGACTAGGCCGATAGGTGGGGACTTCAAGATAATATTCATGGACGAGTCCGACTCGCTCACGCCTGAAGCGCAGAACGCCCTGCGCAGGACCATGGAATCCTACACCAAAACGTGCAGGTTCATACTAAGCTGCAACTATTCCTCAAAGATTATCGAACCCATACAGAGCAGGTGCGCGATATTCAGGTTCAAGAGGCTTACGAAGGAGTCGGTATCAGACTACCTGAGGGACATACTCAAAAAAGAGAATGTGGAGTACACTGACGGCGGCATAGGATCCATAATCTATGTCGCAGAGGGCGACATGAGGCGCGCCATAAACCTGCTGCAGTCCTGCGCAACATACGGCGCAGTCAGCGAGGAGAACGTCTACAAGACAGCCACCCAGGCGAGGCCTGACGACATAAAGGACCTGATGAACCTGGCTCTCGCAGGGAAGTTCTTGGACGCCAGGAACCTGCTGGACAAGCTGATGCTCTCACACGGCCTCTCAGGGGAGGACATACTGCTGCAGATGAACCGCGAGGCCATGAACCTCAAAGTTGACGACAAAATCAAGGTCAAAATCATAGACCTCGTCGGAGAGTCTAACTTCACGCTCGTCGAAGGCGCCAACGAGAGGATACAGTTGGAGGCTCTGCTGGCCAGGATAATGTCTTTGAACATAAAATGACAGGCCTCTTCGGCACATCAGGAATCAGGCGCAAGATTTCGGAACTGCCGCCTGAGTTCGCGGTCAACCTGGGGAGGGCGTTAGGCGCATACGCAAAGTCGGAGAATGTTGTCGTCGGACGGGACACCAGAAAATCAGGCCCGCTGCTGGAATCATCATTCATCTCCGGGCTGCTGTCAGCAGGCAAGAATGTCTTGGAACTGGGAGTCGTCCCAACGCCAACCGTGGGAGTCGGAACCTCAGAGCACGGCGCAGGGGTCATGATAACAGCATCCCACAATCCTCCTGAGTACAACGGCTTCAAGTTCTGGGACAAAAATGGGGCTTTCTCCAAAAACCAGGAGGAAGAGCTTGAGAGCGTATTCATAGGGAAAAAGTTCGCCGAAGGCAAACCTGGGGAGGTTCGAAGGGGGGAGTACATCAGGGAGCACATCAAGCTCATACTCAGAAGGGTTGGAACCGCGGAGGACGTCAAAGTCATGTTAGACTGCTCCGGAGGGTCTGGCTCTACAGTAACCCCATTGCTCCTGGAGGAGATGGGATGCAAGGTGAAGGTGATAAACGACAACAGGGACGGCAGATTCCCCCATCCGCTGGAGCCTACGAAGGAGAACCTGGAGGACACCTGCAGCATAGTAAAAAAAGAGGGCGTTGACATCGCGTTCGCCCACGACGGCGACGCTGACAGGACGTGCGCGATAGACGGCAACGGGAATCTGATAGAGTGGGACACCTTCCTGACAGTGCTGGCCTCACAGAGCAAGAAGGTTGTGACAACAGTTGACGCTTCCATGCGGATCGAGGAATTCTGCGACAAAGTCTACAGGGTCCCAGTAGGCGACGTCGCAGTCGCTGACGGCATACGCAAGTACGGAGCAGGCTTCGGGGGCGAACCCAGCGGGACTTACATCTTCCCGGACGTTCACATATTCCCCGATGGCATAGCGACCGTCGGCAAGGCTTTGAAACTTGCCGCAGAGGGCGTATTCTACAAACTGGTCGAGGAAATCCCGACCTATCCGATGGAGAGGGTGAAGATCCCCTGCAGGCAGGCTGACAAGCAGAAGATCATGGGCAACCTGGAGAAAAATTTGAAAGGACTGGACTACTCCGACATCGATGGAATCCGAATACAAGAAGACGACGGGTGGATTCTCATCAGGCCCTCAGGGACGGAAGACTATGTCAGGATAACGGCAGAAGCGAAGACGCAGAAAAAACTGGACGAACTGGTGAAGAAAGGCAAACAGTGGATCAAAGAATCATGTTAGGTGTCGCAGACTACTTGGGCTATCCAGTTCCCGTTTTCTTCTTTTATTAAAAGTTCGTGATATGTTACGGCCTTCACCTCGGAGTTGAACCTGAACTTTCCTGTAAGCTTCTCGCAGTCGAAAGATGCTGTCAGCCTGTTCCCCTCGACTCTGACGGAGAAGTTCCCGGACACCAGGTTTTCGGCGTAGAGCAGGTACAGGAGCTCGGAAAGCCAGTCATGCAGTAATGTTTCATTGTCCTTCGCCTCCAGGCGGACCTCCCTTCGACCGACCCTCTCGACGTTATAGTCTCCGAACATCGCGGTGAACATCGCGTTAGCGGCGTTGGAAAAACACTCTCCGATGCTTTTGCCATAGGCCCTGAACTTCAGGTCTCCTGTGCGCTCCAGAAACTCGAAACCTTTCATGTGAAGAATCACCAGTCAGCACTAAGAAACCTTTGGTTTCTTGTGCGCGGTAACCGCTGCGCGGTTCCCCGCGAGACTGGTGGAATGGTGCGTTTCAAAAGTAGCCTGGACTACAAGTCCTTGTCGAGGACTTCCAGTATCGGGGTCTTTACGACGGCCTTGCCACCTCTGGGCTCGGCCAGAACCCTCTCGCATACCAGGCATTTGACGACGGTTGACGCGCAGCCGAATATCACCTGCTCGTTCCCGCAGTCGTTGCATGTTACCCTCAGGAATCTGCTCTTAGTGTCTCCCATTTTAGCTCTTTACCTCGGTAGTCTTCTTTGTCCTGGCTTTGTAGTGCTTCTGATGGGACTTGCCGCATACCTTGCACTTGAGGAGCAGGACAACCCTCTTCCCCACCTTGTAAACCGGCTTTTTCGGAGTACGCGGAGAGCCACCGTATCCTCTCTTGACTTCGGTGTACTTACGCCTGCCCCTTGTCATCGTCCGCTCCTTTCCCTTTTTTGCAACCCTGACCTGGTGTTCAGTGTGCTTGTTGCAGTGCGGACAATGCGTTCTCAAAGTCTGTGGGACTTTCATCTTGAATGTATCTTAAGAATAGGGCAGTTTAGTATAAAAAGGCTAGAGTCTTTCAGCGTATCCTCTCTCGATGAGTATCCTCGCGTTTTCTGCCGGCAGCTGAACAACGACATCCTTGGTGAACGGACCGTAGTCATTCATGTCAGGGCCGACTATGGAGGGGACTGCCTTCAGTATCTTCACCATCAGTTTCTCCGAAACGGGTGGAGGCTCCTCAGCCTCCTCTTCGACCACTTTCTGCTCTATTATGGACTTCCTGTGGGACTTCAGGACTCCGACAACGCGGTCGTAGAAGTCTTTCTCGAGGGGGATTATGTTCGACGGAGTCGCAGCGTAGTCCTCTGTGCGGAGGGAGTGCATGACTACCTTGTTCTTCCTCCGCTCGTAGATGTCATCAATAAGCGTTGCAAGGTATTTGCCATGCGACTCCTCGACCTTTGAGACGAGCTCCTTAACGTCCGCGTAGAAGGTCTCGGGAATCTTCTGCAGTGTCGGGGAGTTCTTCTCGCTCCGGTATATTCTGACAATGTCCTCGTAGGTTAGCATCTTACAGGTATGATGTTCCAGATTTCCCGTACTCGGGGCTTATGACCGCGTCCTTTTCCATGCCCTTCCACACGCTGCCGTAGCGCTCGTGCAGCTGGTACTCTATCGGCTTAGACTCTTCTATGCTCTCCTTTATGTGCTTAGCCTCTATGTATTCTGACTTCTCAAGTATCGCGAAATCGCCGCCCATCCTGACAACGCCCCCCAAGTCCCTAAGCCTGAGGGTGAGCGACCCACGTGCGTCGTCTATGACCTTGGCCCTCTTCCTGGCCTCCTCTACTATGAGCTCCACAGCCTCCCTCGTGGCGTGAGGTATCTTTCCGTCCTTGATTATCTCTTGAGCGATGAACCGCGCCATCAGGTTCTGGTTCTCGTCTGTGTCGGCTATGAAAGTCTCCAGCAGGATTTCGTATCCGTTGCCCAGTATTCTTGACCTCAATGGAGAGAG
Source organism: Candidatus Altarchaeota archaeon (assembly GCA_043800255.1). Lineage (GTDB taxonomy): Archaea > Altiarchaeota > Altiarchaeia > IMC4 > SCGC-AAA252-I15 > JAZDNF01. The sequence goes on from JAZDNF010000014.1 coordinate 36,590, forward strand.
CAGATCCTGAACGTCTCGTATGTTGCATGCTCCTACGAATATGAAGTCGCAGGGCACGTCCTCGACTTTGACTGAGGCGCCGGCCGACTGCGGGTTCCTCCCTATTATGGGAAACTTCCTCTCCTGCATCGCGGTGAGGATGAAATTCTG
>JAZDNF010000004.1:0-41191 GCA_043800255.1 Candidatus Altarchaeota archaeon
GCTATCATATTACTATGACAACTCTTACGTTGAGTTTTGATGGGGTGTATGAGAGGATAATAGACCATATGCTTAGTTCCCGGATGGCGAAAACCAAGAGCGAGGCGGTCAGGATGGCGCTGCTCTACTTTGGCATGAATACTGGAGCGCTGAAGAGCAAAAATATTCTGGAGAGCATCAGAACCGATCTGAGCAGAGACTCGCCCAAGCGCAGTGACATTGCGAAGGAGATCGAGAGGGCTAAGCATGCGACTGTTCGTAGATAGCTCCGTTCTAATCTACGGTTTAGAGCTCAGGGATTCCAACTCGGCGAGGATTCTGGATCTAATACACTTGGAGAAACTTCAGGGTGTGGTTAACGATAAGGTCATCCAGGAAGTCAGGGAGTACTTCAGGAGGAGGCGCGGAAGACAATACGCGTTTCTCATCGAAGCCATCATCAGAGAAAATTATGAGATAGTACCGCCAGACAAAATAAAACCTTTCGTTGACCGGCTGAGGGGCGGTGTCAAGGAAAAGGACTTGGAGCATTATGCGACTGTCAAAGCAGAACAGCTGTCTGACCTGGTTGCATACGACAGAGATTTCCTGAAACTGGCGGAATATTCAACGCCGAGAGGATTCCTAAAAAAGATCGGTATGGAATGCCAAGATACAGAATACTGACCGCTGCTATTCTTATTAACAGAAACCGACGTTTAGTCGGCAGGTATTTATACCTTATTCCCCATACTTAAATCCGTATTTGTTCTGCGGGTGGTTTGGGTTGAAGGAGAAGGTTGAAGGTTTTCTGAAGAAGAAGTCTAAAGACATCAAGCAGATTGGCGAGTTCTACCCTGAGAAGAAGAGCCTGATTATTGACTGGCAGGAGCTTGAACGCTACGACAAGGAGCTGGCGGAGGAGCTGATAAAAAAACCGGACGACACCATACTACTCTTTGAGGACCTGCTCAAGGAGAACCCCATCTTCACAACCCTGGAGGAGCCTAAATTCCACGTCCGCTTCTCAAACCTTCCGAAGGAGAAAGACTACAGTGTGATGGTGAGGAACCTCACGACAGACTACATCAGGCGGCTCGTTTCAGTTGATGGCATAGTAAACAAGATAGGCGATGTCCTCCCGAAGGTTCAGGAGGGGAGGTTCATCTGCATCAAATGCGGCGAACACAACATTGAGCCGCAGCCTGACAGCCTGCTCAGGGAGCCGATAAAGTGCAAGAACTGCGGGAGAAGGGAGTTCCGCTTCGACGCTGATAATTCAACCTACATTGACATCCAGCGGCTTGAGATACAGGAGCCATTGGAGATGCTTCGCGGGGGGGAGCAGGCCAGGCGCATAGAAGTGTGGACCGAAGACGATCTAACGGACGTTGTGACAGCAGGCGACACGATTACGGTGACTGGGATATTGCGGCTGCGGCCTCCGCAGAAGAAGGGCTCAGTATACTTCAAGTACCTAGAGTCCAATTACATCGAAAAGATTGAGTCAGAGTTCGAGGACATACAGATATCTGACGAGGAGAAGAAGGAGATAATGAAGCTGTCCAAGGACCCGAAACTGTATGACAAGATTGTAAACTCCATAGCTCCTTCAATATACGGCTACCATGAGGTTAAGGAGGCCATAGCCTTGCAGCTTTTCGGCGGTAGACACGGGAAAAAACTCCCGGACGGGACTTCAGTCAGAGCTGACATACACCTGCTGCTGGTCGGAGACCCGGGCGTCGCTAAATCGAGGATGCTCCAATATGTTGATCAGATTGCGCCGAAGAGCATATACGTCACAGGTAAGGGCACAACCGGGGCAGGCCTTACCGCCACAGCGGAGAAGGACGAGTTCGCCGAAGGCTCATGGACTCTGAAGGCTGGCGCTCTCGTACTGGCAGGCGGCGGGATAGCGGCGATAGACGAGTTCGACAAGATGGATCCAGGCGACAGGAGCGCCATGCACGAGGCTATGGAGCAGCAGACAATATCCGTTGCAAAGGCCGGGATTGTGGCAAAATTCAAAGCCAACACTTCCGTTCTCGCAGCCTCGAACCCGAAATACAGCAGATTCGACAATTACAAGCCGATTGCGGAACAGTTCGACATCCCCCCAACATTGATAAGCAGGTTCGACCTGATATTCCCGATAAGGGACATACTCGACAGCGAGACCGACCGGCAGATCGCCACCCAGATGCTCAAGATGCACAGAACAGAGAAAGAGCTGAAGGAGATAGAGCCTCCAATAGCGGCCGACTTTTTCAGGAAGTACATAGCATACGCGCGGGTGAACTCCCACCCGATACTGACGGACGACAGCGCGGAGAAGATTAAAGAATACTATGTTAGCATCAGGGCGAGGAGCAGCGGAGGCGCGGCCGCGGCAACGCCAAGGCAGCTTGAGGCCATCGTCAGGATGGCGGAAAGCTCTTCCAAGATGCGGTTAGACGACACGGTCACCGTTGAAGACGTCGAGAGGGCGATAAACCTGACCGAGTTCGTCCTCAAGGAGATAGCATACGATCAGGCCACCGGCCTTTTCGACATAGACCGGGTCGTCACAGACCATCCCAAATCCACCAGAGACCGTATCAGGACCATAGAATCTATAATAAGGGAGCTTATCAAGGCCAGCGACGACGGCACGGCCAACAGGGACGAGATAATCGGGAAAGCTTTGGACTCCAAAATCGACAAATTCGAGATAGAGAAGCTGATTGACGAGCTGAAGAAGAAAGGCGACATCTACGAGCCCAGGCACGGCAAATACAAGCTCACCGAAGAGTAGACGATGAAACACCTGAAGCCTCTGCTGCTTGTCGTGCTGGTCTACCTCTTCATTCAGTCTGTCGGCCTCTACGTCGGCAGGGCCCTGATACTGGAGATGGCTAAGGGCGAGGCTTCAGTCATAAAGCCCATCACAGACAACCCTGAGAGCATAGGATCTTCATTCAAGCTCTTCGGTTATGTTCTCATAATGACCGGCGTACTCCTCATCCTCCTCAAATACGGCCTCTCTTTTATCATACGGTTCATGATGTACGCTGCGATGCTGATGGGAACCGCACTGTCAGCCGGCGTGCTATTCGGGGATGCCGGCATACTGCTGGCGCTGCTCCTCGTCGTCTCAGCAGCAGCCTGGAAGAACAACATCTCAGTCGTCAACACGACATTGCTGTTCACCATCTCAGGCATCGGAGCATTGATTGGAGCATCATTAGCCTTCAAGCCGGCCCTAATATTCCTCCTGGTGCTTTCAGCCTACGACCTTATTGCGGTTTTCGGCACCAAACACATGGTCACATTAGCCGACAAGTCGAAGGGCAGGTTCCCGTTCATGTTCCTCATCCCAGTCGGCGACAGAAAGCTCGGCCTCGGCACAGGCGACCTCGCAATCCCGCTGGCATTCACAGTCTCAGTCCTCCGGGACTACTCACTATCAGAGGCAGCCTCAACAGCACTGGGAGGCCTCCTAGGCCTGACACTAATGTTCGCCTACATCCTCAAAAAAGAGACTGTCGCACTACCCGCCCTCCCCCCGCTAGCAGCAGGACTCATACTCGGATTCCTAACAAGTCTCTAAACCGCGGGGCTACCGTCCCCTTGTTTTTAATTCAACTCCTGATTCGTCCTCGATTATCTTTTTGAATCTCTCCAAGAGCGCTTTTTGTTTTTCCTCTTGCGGCGTTACGGTCTTTGATGCGTATCTAATCACACTCTCCACCCATCCTAACATCGGTCGGCTGTAGAATGATTTGTCATCTGTGATTATGGCATCAGAGCCCTTTTCCGAGTCGAACAATATTAGCGCTTCCTCATCCTTCCCAAAAGTCCCGCTCCAATAGGTTTCTGACTCTTTGCACCTCTTCACGAGCCTGCCGACCGCACGCAGGCAGTCATCCAACGGAGTCATATCCCCGTTTTCGTTGTAACCCCTGGCCGCGTCTTTTACTCTCTCAGTGAAAGGAATCCCTCTCGGCTCTACGACATAAAACAGGTTGCTCTTCTGGTCGTGAATTACTGCCGCCTGGGGGACGACAGGGAGTCCCTGCGTGTATTGGTCCATCGTCTTCCCGCATTCTGCGATGACCTCGTCGGCTCCCTTGTTCAGGTGGGATGATTTTATCACAGCGCGTTCTCCGATTTTGACCGATTCCCTGCTGGTGCTCGTATGCAGTTTGTCAGCATCAGAAAAGCCGTCTAAATACTTGTCTAAATCTTCGACACTGTAGACTGGGACTTTCACCTTTTTCTCAAGGTAATCTCTGGTTATACTAACCTCCCGCAGTTCAGGATGCCCCCCCTCAACTATGCTACCCAGACCGAGGGCTTTCATCTGCTCGCCCGCCTTCTTCAACAGCGCATCAGATGTCAACTCTCCTACACCCTTCGGAAGCCTAAACTGCTCAAGCACGCCCTGCTGAAATCTGACCTCCTCCTTGTGCATAAAATACTATAGGGCGAGCAGGAAGAAAAGAAAAAGTAGCGGGGGGTGGATTTGAACCACCGACCTTCGGGTTTCTTAACTCAAGCGCTGCCCGTGAAGGCAGAGCGAGTCCGCGAAGCGGACGAGTGTATGAGCCCGACGAGCACTCCTGGCTGCTCAACCCCGCTATTAGGTTTTGTGCACAGCGGATTATACGTGTCATCGAGTGGCCGGAAGGCCACGAAGATGGCACAATCTGCCGGCTGGATTTCCAGCCGCTGGCAGTTAACCCCGCTGTGTTGTGTTTTTTTGGTGCTTTATATTTATGATGTTGCCGTATAAAAGATGTCTTTCCCATAGTTTTATTGTCCAGATGATGAAAGCGAAGTAGGCTGACCGAGTGAAGACAAGGGTAGCTGCTGATGGGCACCGTGTGTTGGTTTTTACGATGTTGTCGGAGAAGTACGCTCAGAGGGCTAAGTTGGCTGCTGAGAAGGCTAAGCCGATACGTAATATTGACAAGCCGAGGGTTGCTTCTCCCACTCTTGTGAGCTGTGATGTTCCTGAGGCGGGAGTTGATGTTTGCGCTGGCAGGGAGTGGCTTCTGACGAACAGTATGGGCGGTTATTCCTCCTCTACTGTGTTGGGTTTGAACGTTAGGAGATATCATGGGCTTCTTGTTCCATCATATGGGGGGCTTGTGAGGAGGCTTCTGTTGCACGGTTTCGAGGAGGCTTTGGAAACGTCTGAAGGCGTTCTGAGGCTGTCATGCGTGGATGCTGGAGGCTCATCTGGTGAGGGTTTCAAGCTCCTCAAGAGCTTCGAGTTGCATCCTACTGCTGTCTGTTTCGGTTATGATTCTGGACCTGTAACGGTTTACAAGAGGGTTAGCATGCTGTCTGAGGAGAATGCTGTCCTAGTCTCCTATGATGTTGGGAATGATGGAGATTCTGATGTAACCTTTAGCGTGAGGCCTCTGCTGAATTCTAGATTGCATTCCAGTCTCTCGACCGGTGGGAATTTCAGTTATAGTGTCATCCCTGTCGGCGGAAGCGGGGTCGCGTTCAGGACGGCGGAAGATTATCTATTCCTTTACTGTGATTGCGGGGGCTACTCTCCTGAGGCTCCTAAGATCAGAGAGAATGTCTTTTACAGGGCGGAGAAATCTTCCGAGAGCTGTCTTGAGGCAGGCTCATTCACAGTTAAGGTTGGCTCCAGGAGCCAGCGGACTGTAAACTTCTCTGCCGTAGGCTATCCTACTGAGGGTGCTGCGGGGCCTGTCATGAAACGGATTCTCGATGTGGGTTTCAAGAACCTCGCAGGCTCCTGCAGGAATGTGCTGATGGGGTCTCCCATGATGTGCCTGTTATCGATGGCCGATTCTTTTGTCGTTGATTTCAGGCATAAGAGGGCGGTGGTGGCAGGCTACCCCCATTATGGTTTCAGATCCAGGGACGCTCTCATCTCGATGCCAGGTCTTATGCTGATTAACGGCAGGCTGGGTGATGCGCGAAGCCTCTTGGAGTGCCTGCTGAACAATGTGAAGGCTGGCCGTGTGCCGTCAGAATTTGTCGGCGGAGACCCTGTTTACGGTAATCTCGACAGTTCCCTCTGGTGTGTTGACAGGCTCAGAGAGTACGTCAGGTACGCTGGCTTTGAGGAGGGTAAGGCGTTCCTCCACACCTACTGGTGGACTGTCAAAGACATCATGCTGAACTTTGCGAATCTTGAGCGGGATGGTATGCTTGCCGCGGAGGCTGACAGTTGGACTGGTGTCAGGAAATCCCCGGTAGAGTTGCAGGGCCTCTGGTATAACGCGCTCAAGACTGTCGAGTATTTGAGCGGGCGGTTCGGGTACGAGATGCCTGACCTGAGGTTGGACGGTCTTCTGGAGCGTTTCGAAGAGAACTTCCTTGAGAAATACTGGAGAGACCATTATCTTCTGGATTCAGTAGGCTGCGATGACTTCAGGCCGAACCAGATTCTTATGCTTTCTATGGAATACTGTCCTCTGAAGAGCGAGTACGCGGTGAGGATTCTTGACCAGGCTGAGATTGCCCTTTTGACGTCTTACGGCCTTAGGAGCCTGGAGCAGCAGAGTCCGAAATACGATTCTGAAGGCTTCAGGAACCCTTACGATGGGGCTGTCTTCCCGTGGCTTTTCGGCCCCTACGTCAGGGCTTACTTGCGTTTCATGGGCGACAGCAGTAGGACAGCATTCAAGAAGATGCTGGACGACTTCTTCTCTCTGGTCATCTGGGAGGATGGCATCGGCTCTGTCAGCGAATACTATGCTGGCGCCAAAAAGTTCGTTGGCGGGGGATGCCCCTTCTATGCGTTGAGCGTCGCAGAGCCTCTGAGAGCCTACTTTGAGGATGTGATGGGACGGAAGCCTGCGCTACCTTGACCTGAAAGCCTTTTCCACTGCTAGGTCATGTGCTACTATGTAGTTTTTGACGAAGTCGCCCCAGTCTGCGTGGGTTGAGAGCATTTTTGCGTTGATGCGCCTCTCAGACAGCTCGTTTTTTGTCAGGTTCGCTATCTCGTACAGTTTCTTGGCCAGGTCTTCGACAATATCCTCCCACCTGCGTCCTTCAATCTTCAGGACGTGGACTCCTCTTCCCCTGCCTTCTATGAACTTGCCGAAGCCTGCGCAGTCTGTCGTTATCGCGAGGCTCCCCTGCGCTATGGTCTCCAGCGGCGTGTAACCCCACGGCTCATAGTATGAGGGGAAGACTCCGACGTCGCATGTTATCGTTGCCTCGTTGTAGTCCAATGAGATGAGCCTGTCAGCTGGTGACAGATAGGATGGGTAGAATATGACCTTCACTTTGTCCTCCTTCCTGTTCAGCAGCTGGTTCTGCTTGAAGGCCCTTATTATCTGGTCGTCGTCCTCCGGCGTTGCCAGCTGGTAGGCGCAGAGCGGCGGACTCTGCCCTCTCTTTTCTGTGAAGTGTGCTGCGAGTTTCTTACAGGTCTGCATGAACTCGTCTGATATCAAGTCCTTAGGTATCTCCCCCTTCACGAGGTGTCCTATCATCATATCCTCGACTTCCGGGAGGTATTCTGCAACGTGGTCGTGCAGTTCCTCATAGAGTGCCTTGTTCTTCAGCACCTGGAAGTCCTCCCCCCTGGTTTCCTTCGGAATCCAGAAGAAGACGATGACGGTCTTGTCTGTCTGGTCCTTCTTCATCTTCTCGTTTAGTTTTCCGAGGGCTTCGATGAAGAGGTCGATGCCTTTGTTGTGGAACTCGTACCTGCCCGATATGAACATGCTCCTGATGTTGTAGAAGTCCATCTCATAGTATCTAGAGAAGTAGGCTATCAGGAAGTCCCTCATCTGCATCCTGTTCTTCCTCCTCAGTATGGTGAGGTCTTCGAGGCCAGGGTATTTCTCGAAGTCTATGCCGTTGAGGGTCAGTATGTCCGGCTCCCTGCCGAGGATGAACCTGACCTCGCGCGCTGTCACTTTGCTCACCGTAGTCAGTACATCACATTCTCTGGCGCATGCGAGCTCTGTTGTGTGCTTCGCTGAGATGTCGAATCTGCCGGCTCTTCTCAGGTTCTCTTCGCCGTCTTTGCCCTCCTCTATCATCCTGTAGAGGTCTTCGTTGCTTGATACTATGGTTCTGCCGAGTGTTGTGGCGTGTGTCGTGAAGACGGTGCCTATCCTCACCTTGTTCTTCTTCAGGTATAGCAGCGCTCCTCCGGCGAGCCATTCGTGAAAGTGTGCGACGCATTTCAGTTTCTTGAATTTTTCCTCCTTCATTAGCTCCTCGAGGAACATTCCCGCCGACGTTGACCAGACGACGGAGTCGTTGAACATCTGGTCTGAGCGTATCGAGTCGACCTGGTATTTTTCCCACAGGTTTTTCTTTATCTCGTTGACCTGGCTTTTCAAGGCGGTCGGCTCCAGCAGTATCGTCTTAGGCCGGCCTCCTATGAGCCAGATGCCCCATCTGCATCTGATGCCTTTTCTCTCCAGCCGGCTGAACGCTTTTTTGACCTCTTCTGGCGGTTCCTGCTCTTCGAACTCTATTTTCGCGCTTTCTGCGTTGTAGGGTCCTAGGGTGTGGTACTTTTCGCCGTACTCTCTGCTCATGTAGTAGGCTTTCGACTTCAACACCTGGTATATGCCTCCTACTTTGTTGCACACCTCCTGGGAGACTTCGAAGACGCAGTCAGCCGTTTTCATATTATGGAATTACCTATGAGAGTAAAAAAGAGCAGCCGATGTTCGGTTGCAGGCTGGGGTGGTGCAGCGGTCAGTAGTCGAAGATGTTCTTCTTGTTCCTCTGTTTTATCACGTCGATTGCCGTTCTGACAGGGTGGTTGTTGTGGAATTTTTCGTTGAGGTGCTGGGCTAACTCCTCGTTGGAGTATTCTCTAGAGTGGACTTTTATGAACTTTATCTCAGGGTATGACCACAGTTTGTCTTGCATGGAATATATTTTACATGGGGTTATTAATAGTTTTGGTTGCGGGCGGCATATATTCTTACCAAAATAGTAATAACCCTGAAAGATTATTACTGATTAGGTAATCATTGGCTCAGGTATGCCCAAAGCCCTGTCAGTCTTCTCAATAGACTTCTCTGCAGGCATCAGGTTGAACATCGCCCTTATCGCATCAATGTTCTCAGGAACGACATCAGACTCCTGGTGGATTGCCTGCGTGTAATACAATTCGCCCCCTTTAACGTTCACAGACTCCCTCCAGACGCAGATTTCCATCATGTCGCTCCTCGGCCCATACAAGTCTCTTGCCAGCTCCATTATCTGGGCTGTCGACGTTAAACCCTCATCAGCGCTGACAAGCCTTACCCTCCGAGTCTTTTCAAAAGTCTTGATAACATCCTCAGATTTCGCGTCCTTCTTAAGCTCCACCATCAGCGTCTGCAGGTGCATCAGCGTTGTGGGAACAACGAACCCGACGGTTACGATATTGAGGTCAGGCATTACTGTGACGACGTCTGGGCCGTGATGGGACGGCACTGTCACTGGATTGGGGACTATCGCGTTCACAGGACCGCTTTTGGTGTTGCCTGGGTCAGGCCCCCTCCTTATGAGAATGACTCTGGCCTTCTTTATTCCGAAGCTGTCTTTCACAGCTCCGAGAGTCCTGCACAATCCTGTTGTATTGCAGGAGACCACCCTGACGTAGTCTTTATTAATCGCTTGGTCGTAATTGCGCAGCGCAGAAAACGACACGTCTGCGATGTGCGCTTTCTCGCCGCCCTGGAATATGGCCTTGATTTTGGCCTTCTTGTAGTAATCCTCCTTGTTCTTCTCCCCGGACTTCTTCCCAGGAGAGCAGTCTACTATGAGGTCCGACGCCTTCACCAGGTCTTCTATGGTGCCCTGCATCGGAACCTTCTCCTTCTTGAAGTTCTCAACAGCCTCAGGTATGGCCCCGTAGATCCTAAAGCCCTTTTTGACAGCCAGTTTAGCGATCCAGTCAGGCTTGGTCTTCGTAACGCCTGAAACGACCATATCGTCCTGCAAATTCACAGCATCAGCAACACGTTTCCCAATAGTCCCGTAACCGTTTATCCCAACCTTAATCTTATCCATCAGATCACCCGAGAAAATATTCCAGTGAGGTTAATACTTAAACAGGTTAAAATAAAAAACTTAGTATTCGGCTTAAAGGCTCATGATGAGGTTGATGCCGTTTATCATTGCATCAACGCTTGCCAATATTATGTCTGCTCCGGTGCCTTGGGCTGTGACTATCTTGTCCTTGCTTTTCAGTTTGACTTCTATCCTCACCAGGGCGTCGCTTCCGCCTGAGACTGCGTCGACGTGGTATTCTGTGAGTTCGAATGGGACGTCCTTGCAGGCTGTTTTTATCGCGTTTATTGCCGCGTCCACCGGCCCGGTCCCGACTCCTGATACCACCTTCTCGTCGCCGTTTATCCTCACTTTGACTGACGCTGTTGGCGTGAACTTGTTGCCTGCTACTGCGACAAGCTCCACGAGCTGGAGTTTAGCCTCCTTCTCTATCCCTAAGACCGTGTTCGCGATGCTTTCAAGGTCTACCGAGGTTACTTTCTTGCCCTTGTCTCCCAGGTACTTGATCTGCTTGAATATCTGCTCAAGCTGGCTGTCATCAGCATTTATCTTAAGCTCCTTGAGCATGGCTTTGACGGATTTCATGCCAACATGTTTTCCGAGGACGAACCGCCTCCTAGCTCCCACAAGCTCCGGCTTTATGAGCTCGTAGGTTTCAGGCTTCTTCAATATGCCGTCGACGTGGATTCCGGCCTCATGGGTGAACGCGTTCTCCCCTACTATTGCCTTGTTCGGCGGCACAGGCACGCCGGTCAGCCTCTCGACGAGGTCTGATATGTCCCGTATCCTTCTCGTCTTTATCCTGGTCTTGTAGCCGTAGCACATCTGCAGTGCCATCACAACCTCCTCGAGGGAGGCGTTGCCAGCCCTCTCGCCAAGCCCGTTGACTGTGACGTCGACGACTGTTGCCCCATACCTTACTGCTGCGACGGTGTTCGCGGTTGCCATCCCCAGATCGTCGTGGCAGTGCACTCCCACAGGTATTTTAGCGCCTTTGGTGAGAAGCTTGAAGAGTGTCTGAGTCCTCTCGGGGGTCAGCACTCCTACGGTGTCAGCCATCGTGAACCTGTCGGCCTTATTCTCTACTGACGCTTTGAGAACTTTTTTCAGGAATTCCGGGCTTGTTCTTGAACCGTCCTCCGTGCATAGGTCTACTCTTAGCCCGTGGTCTTTGCTGTAAGTTATCAACTCTCCGACGGCGTCCAACACTTTCTCCCTACTGCTTTTCAGCTTATACTTTATGTGCAAGTCTGATGTTGGGGCGACAAGGAACACGCAGTCGACGTCGCATCCTAGGGCGAGGTCTATGTCCTTCTGAAGCAGTCTGGTATAGCTTGCAACCTCAGCCTTCAGACCCTGCTTTGCTATGAGCTTTATGCTCTCACGCTCCCCCTCTGATGTTATGGCAGAGCCTGCCTCCAGGTAATCAACTCCGAGCTCGTCCAAGGCTTTCGCTATCTCAAGCTTCTCTTTCGGCGTCAGCGTGACGCCTGGAGTCTGCTCCCCATCCCTCAGCGTTGTGTCCAAAACCCGTATATTTTTCATCTTATAGAGTATCCTCAAGGATTTTTTGTCCCGTGAGATGAAAAGTGTGTTGTTGTGGAGGTTCAGCCCCCAATTATGATAGAGCCTATGCTGATGGTGATGCGAGAAAACCCAACCTTACTGTCTGAAGCTCTTCTCATCTATGTATAATAAGAAAAATTGCCTATATAAATGCCATGATCGTCGCAGTAGACCAGGATGATGTTCTGATGGTTCCCGGTTCTATGGGCGTCCTCCAAGCGGAGTTGAACCTCAGAGAGGGCGAGAAGAAGGCCATAATGGAGGTCCTTCGCGATTACAAGCGGGGTAAGGCAACCACATTAGATGTTCATGCCGCACGATACAACATCCTTAAGGGTTATCCCAGGGACGAAATCTTGGAGGCGCTTGAGCGTATGTCTGCGAGAATCCCTGAGGAGTCTCGAAAGTTCGTCAAAAAAGTCAAAAATTTTGCAGACGTCTACATTGTCAGCAACAGCGATGTGAGCATCGTTGAAGAGATTGCGAAGTCACTTGATATAGATTCTGTCGCTGAAAACAGGTTCCTGTTTGAGCTGAAGTTCGTAACAAACAGGAAGAGCGAGATGCTCATCCGCCGCGGGATCACGCCTGATGTTGTCATAACCGACGACCCCCTCAATGAGTCCGATTTCCTGGACATGGGTAAACTGGGCATTGTTATGGCGAGGCGGGACAACCCTGTCACGTACTCAGAGGATATCAGAAAAAAATATTTTTTCGTGAACTCACTCGAGGAAGCGCATGATAAAATCGTCTCATCTATTCCCATTTAGTCAGACTCTTCTGGTAGAGTAATTCTTTTGGCGGGTAGAAGAGTCCGATTATCATCCATGTTCCGAATTTGAAGTGTGTTCCGAGGATGAAGTATACGTCCCGCTCCAACATGAAGTCGTAAAATCTTTCCTTGATCTTTTGTTGGGCTATCCCATCCTCGTTTTCCTTTTTCAGCACGTTTCTGGCCAGCTCGTTCAGTTCCCAGTCAATAAGGATTATTTTGTGCCCTTTGCAGCTCGGCTCATTCTCGCATTTGAAATGGTATCTCAACTCTATGGGCATCTTGACTTTCTCCCGTTTTTCCATGAAGTTCCCTGTAAGGGAAAAATAGGCTTGGTCATCGTAGATTTTCGTGTCATTGACCTTGACGTCTATATCGCTTAGAATTGGTTTTATAACACCTAGGCTTGCTTTTTTAGCCTCTAGTTTCTCAATTGATGATAAAAGAGGTAGTATCCTCTTTAGGGTGTTAGTATCGTCTAGTGGGGAATTCAGGTTCTTATAACCGAATACTTTCCTGCTTTCCGTTCGTTTGTCGTTGTCAGGTTCGCCCAATTCAACTTCGATAATATCTTTTTTCTTGAAGTCTATCCGTTTTTCCCCGTAAACGAATTTGAAGGGGTAGAGTCTTCTCCACTCGCCTTTTTCGGTTATCCCTGCAACGCATACTTTATGGCCGTATCTGGTACTCTCCTCTGGCGTAGCCCTCACTAGTACAAGAATCTTTTCCTTGGTGGTCATAGGTGCTTGATCGGACTAGTGATTTGCTCCAAGTAATCAGATATTATGCCCCGGTGGCACATGTTTCTGTCGTGTTCAAAGCACATCAACGCTATCCTGTTTTTTCTACCAAGGGATACTATTTCCTCAAGTTCTTTTTTCCTCTCCTTTAGGGTTCCCCCGTAATCTTCGAACAGTTTTCTGTAATCGTCCTGGGTTTTTAGGTTTTTCCTTAATTCGCCGTGTATTCCAAGTTCTGGGATATGCTTGTAGGCGATTTCTACTCGCTGGAGGTATTCGCTGAGTTTCTTTTGGGTGAAGCTGAGGCTCATGCTGAACGGATTCCTCCGGACGTCAACCAATACCGTTATGTTATTTTTTATGAGTATGTCGAGGAATGCGTCTATGTCTCTGCCCTCATAGCCGATCGTGAATATACCCGGAGGACTAGGCGTTCTTTTTATTCTGGAGCTCTCGCTTTTGACGGTATATTCCGGGTACTTGTCATACACATAGCTCTTTATCTCATTGTCCGAGTTGAATCTTTCCGCGGTTTTGGCTATCTTCTGCCGGACATTTGGATTCAACGAGACTATAACGCCTCTTGCATTTTCGGTGATTTCAGGATTCTTCTCATCTTCGCTAAGATAGCCCTTCAAACGTAGCCCATTCAAGTCAAAGTAGCTCATGTTCGAGAACGGGCCGTATCTGTAAGGGAAGAAGTTGTAGAATTTCATATCCTCGTCAAGAGCCTCCTCCTTCTTGAGCAGGAACAGGTTCTTCTCAATCATCAGCCTCGAAGACTTGCCTCTAACCGAAAGTTCATCAATCACGGCTAACAGAGCCCTCTGTTTATACTGTAAAACATCCCCTGCCATAAACTCGTCCATCAAACCAAAATACGCCTTCTGAGGCATTAAAACCCCCGCGAGCAACGGAAAAATGAATCATCCAGATGCCCCCTCCACAATCTTGATTTCCTCAGCCGAGAGGCCGTAAAGCTGGTATACTATCCTCCCAACACTCGCAGAATCCGTTGGCAAAGGTTTCTGGCGGCAGTCGTAGACTGCAAACTCTTCAAAATCTGTCAAAACAGCGAGAGGCAGTTTCGCACTCCACGAGTATCTCCTAATCTGATAGGCTGGGCTGACATCAGCCTTGATGTTCACGGCAGGTTTCTTGGTTTCAACAAAGAACTTCCTCTGCCCGCCAATCCTGAAGGAGTAGTCCGGGGCTTTGGTGCTCTGTCCTATTTTGAGGGCGTCCTCGTGTATGACGTCCTTGCAGGCTTCAGCCTTGCTTTGAATGTTTCTGACGTCCCAGCCGAGGGCTTCGAAAAACGGGTTGATGAATTCCTGCCGCAGTTGCGTTTCATTATAGGTCTGGCTTGTGTAAGAGTTCCTGTTCCTCTCAAACCTTCCCACCAAATCCAGAATATCCTGCGGGCACGCCATCACTTAAACATTGGGCGGAGGATTTATAACCCATTTTCCGGCGCATCCATTATCCTCACGCGTATCTGACTCTCTTCTCTATCTGCTCAACCCTCTTGAAGATTTCCTTCTTTTTGCCGTAGCCGTCTGCCATGCTATTCCAAACGGTGTCGAACTTTCCGGGATGCGTGGCTAGGAGGCTCTTCTTGAAGACCACGAGGTCCATGGCCTTGTCCTCGACTCTGGTGCTGTGGAATCCTAATCCCATGTCAATCAGGTAGATTTCATCGCCTTTCAATATCATGTTCGAGGTTGTGAGGTCGTTGTGGATCATGTTGTCATCGTGCACTTTTGCAACTATCCTGCCAATCTGCTTCCCGAGCTTTCCAATCCTATCATCATCCAACTCCTCTATCGCCTGCTTCAGTGTTCTGCCGTTGATGTACTCCATGATGATGGTCGTTTTCTTCTCGTCGACCTTGTAAACCTCAGGAACGCTTAAGCCTGCCTTCTTCAGCCTCTCGAGGTTCTTAGCCTCCCTCTTGGTTCTGGACTTCCTAAGGCGCCTGTCAAGCTCATCGATCCTGTACTTCTTCGCGACCCTCTCTTTGACGAGTTTCCCATCATCCAGATAGAGGTTCGCCTCAGCGCCCTTCGCAACAAGCTTCATGCTATTAAATCTCATACTGCGGTAATATAATATGCAAAAGTTCAGGGAGCGGGAGCCGATCGATCCCGAAGTCCTGAAAGTGTTTCCGGAATTGATCAGCCCGAAACCTGAGACCGGTTCTGAAAAACCTCGCATACTCGTTGTGGACGATAATCCGGAAGTCCACAAGATATGTGAACGGTGCGTGCAGACTGAGGGCGGTTCCATAGTGTGCGAGTGCGATCCAGTGGACGCAGGCCTCATCTTGAAAAAAGAAGAGTTTGACATAATCTTCCTCAATACCGTACTGAAGCCTGCAGGCAGCCCGAGGAACTTTACTCCCCACTACCTGCTGTCTGCTTTCAGTAAGTTTAGGAAGCCGGATCCCTATGTTGTCCTTATGTCACATCAGGTGCCAGCATCTAAGGGTCAGGAATTTCTGGAGAAATTATGGGCAGAGTCCCGGGTTTTAAAAGACATCTCAGATCCCACTGTCGTAAACTTTTTCGGCGTTAGGGACGTAATCCAACGACCAGCGTCCACTCTCCCCCGAAGGGAAGTTATGAGGTTCGAGAATGAGTTCACCGGCGCCCTGAGGAGAGCTAAGTGGGAGATTAATGATAGAGAGACTGTCTAATACTATTTTGTCAATAGCATGACCCTGCTGTCCTCTTTGCGGTCTTTAACGCCGTAGCCTGTGTTGTCCGAGATTTTTTCAGCGAACTCCTCTATCTCGGCGTGCGATGGCATATTCTCCAGAGCCAGCCGCTGCCTGCTGCCTCCGACGAACATGTACGCTTTCACCTCGACATAATCTGGTTCGGCCTTGAGGATGAGCTTAGAGTACGCCTCAGGTTCCGTCATGTTAAGGCCCTTGACAAGAGTCAGCCGCACGACTTTTCTCGTCTCCAGGCTTGGAAACAGCTCCAGCGTCCTGTTCACCCTCTCCCAGGCGTCAGATAGCATCGGCCTGTCCACGTTCTTATAGATTCCCTCGGTTGGGGCGTCAAGGGAGACGTACAACTGCGTTGGGAGAGTGTCAAGCGCTTCCAATCTCTCAGGCAATGTGCCGTTGGTCACAAGATAGGTGGTGTAGCTCCGCTTGTGGAATTCCCCAAGCAGGTCGCTCAGTCTAGGGTAGACCGTCGGCTCGCCCGCGAGGCTGATGGCAGCCTGATTGGGTTTCTGAGCTTCCTCGAACTTTTTTTTGTTAATCTGTTCTGGAATCCCGCCGAAGCCTGACAACAATCTGCGTTGTTGTCTGACCGCCTCTTCTATGATATACTGTGGCTCGTCAAACTCCTCCAACTCTTTCTTCAGCGTGAAGTCTGTTGTCCGCCAGCAGTAGACGCACTGGTTGGTGCACCACAACACTGAGGGAGTCATCTGCAGGCACCTGTGCGACTGTATCCCATAAAACTGCTGTTTATAACAGTGACCCTCATCCCGTATGCTCTTCCTAGTCCAATGGCATATTTTAACCGCAGAGTGCCTTCCAACAACCTTGTAATGCTGGTACTCCAGCTCCTCTGAAACTTCTTCCGGGATCATGCTCACGGTTTAAAAACCTTCTTTTATATGCTTAAGTATCATAGGTAACCTAGGGGTAACTATGGGGACAATGAGGAAGATTATAGCACTGCTGGTTCTCATTTTCCTAGCACAGCAGGCTTCTGCCACTGTCACAATCTCTCTGAGCGCCAATCCGAACTACGGCGTCAATGAGACCATATCATTCTCGGGGACGATAACCAACGTTACCAATGCCTCCTCCGTTTCGCTGGCTAATGCGACGGTGAATGTGACACTGGAGAACAGCACGGGTGATGTGCTGTTGGCATCGACTTTGGTTTCCTCAGGAAGTGGAACATTCACTGGCACTCTCACAGCGCCGTCTGTCAGCGGCACCTACCAGATCAAGGCAGGTTACAACGACAGTGAAACGCTGTGGGAGGGAGAACTCACCGTCGTAGTGTCAGAGCATGCTGTTGACACAATCAATATCTATCCTGACAAGGCGACCTACTACATTGGCGAATCAACGATCAGTCTGACTGCGAGTGCGGTGAGATCGGTCGCTGGGACAGAGGTTGGCGTTGCTGACGTCTCAATAAACGGGACAATCAGATACGCAAATGAGACGGTAATATCAGGTTTCAACTGCACGACAGGTTCTACAGGGTCCTGCGACACGACACTGGCCGTTCCATCGGCTGTTGGGACTTATCTGATAGAGGCTAACAATTTCCTAGGCTCTACAACGGTAAGCGTGATATCGCTCGATGTCACATTAAGTACCAGAGACGACACAGGCGACAGTCTGAAGGCGGTCTACTCTCCTGGTGATAATGCCCGGATACGGGTGAAGGTGTCGTTCAACGGGACTGTGGATTCCAGCGTGAATTACACCTTCAGCGGCAGCATCAGCTACCCGAACGGGACGCAGGTTAAAGCAATTTACGAGAACCAGACGGACGCGTGGGACAGGACCACGCAGACCGGTTGGCACAACTTCACAATCGACGGCAACTTCACGGCAGGCTCTTACATGGCATCAGTCACCGTGACGGACGGCGCATCGAACGTGTCGCAGACAGTGTTCTTTTCAGTGCAGTCCTGGAGCATCACGCTTGAGAAGATATCAGGCTTTGAGTACAGCCTCTCAGCATTCCCCGGTTCTACGGCATGGTTTAAGATAACTGTGAAGAACCTGACGACAGGAGGTTCCATAACAACGTTGAATAATACGAACTTTAACATAACCTTGAGCAGTTCAGGAGATGCGGTAGGCTCATACAATATCACGGCAAACAGCACCTACAATTTCACATTCGCGATGCCTTCCTCAGTCGGAGCCTACACATTGCGGGTTCAGGTGACTCACGCCGGCACGACACAGTCCACTGAGGTGACACTGTATGCGATAAATGCCGTGGCGTCGGCGACGCCTGTGAACAGCGAGGGAGAATTGAAGGAACTGTTCGACGGAAGCGAGTACGTTCACATCCAGGTCACTCTCAGAAACCAGAGCAGCACGTTGAACATAACCAACCTGACCGTCACCGAAGTCAGGGATGAAGACGGCGATTTAGTCAGTTATTCCTATCAGGGCAACTGGAGCGGCGACGTTAACGGCACAAAGGAGTGGAGGAAGAACATATCCGCTGCGATGCTGAAACTGGACAACCCCAACACAGGCGGCATGTACACCGTCAAAATCGAGGTCAGCAGCCAGTCTGCAGGAGGGTCACAGGTCATAAGCATCGCAGACGCGATACAGGCGGGGCAGACTGCTGTCGCAAACACCAAATTCATAGTAGACCCCTACACCATATGGGCTTATCCGAAGGGCGAGGATGAGAGCTGGGGCAGGTACCAGTTCGCGGTCGGCGACAAAGTCTATTTTGACGTTACCGTGATGAAAGCCCAACACCAGTACGGCTCTGCCATGATGGCTTTTGAATCGGGCTACGGCATGGGAGCTGGCGGCACCGGAGGCTACCCTGTTCCAGAAGTGGCACCCTCAAGGCAGATAGCGTCTTCAACAGAGAATGTGAAGAAGATGCCAAACTCTGTTGCGGCCGCCGGGCCGGCGCAGCATAGCAGCATGGCAGGGAGTGGTGCGAGTTCCACTGCAGTCTCAGGAGCTACAGTAAACGTTTCTAAGATCATAAACGATCAGACGTTCGAGGAACTGCCGTTGTCTGAGGTGAACTGGTCGTGCACTCAGACAAGCTCCACAGGCAGTTCAACATGCAGCATATACCCAATAAATTCAAGCGGAAGCCAAGCTAACTGGAGCGGCGGAAGATACCATGTAGTGTTCCAGGTAACTGGGCCTGACAACGTCACAACAGGCCTAGGGCACTCTGGCTTCGAGGTCAGGAGCTTCTACATTTACGCATGGTCGACTTCGTGGATGAACAAGCCGACCGCCAACATAACATTCACGGTGCAGATGTACGACGCAGCCAATACCCAGTGGTGGAACTGGTACTATGGCGGCAGCAACGGCAGCACAGGCGGCTTGAACGGCAGAGTCTCAGTCTTGAAGGTGCTGTTCAATGGGGGCATGGGAGAGTGGATTTGGCCTCCGATAAACTACAATTACACTGGAACGCTCCCAAGCAACAAGCAGATCACAAACGGTCAGGGCAATTTCACGTTGAACGCTCCGACTGGGAACTGGGGGTCAGGCTCCTACACGCTTGTCTTGAAGGCCGAGAGGACTGACGCCAATGGCACGGTGCTTGACACAGACTACGGTGAGGCTTGGTTTGACATCAGGCTCTGGGATGCGTGGGCGTCGCCGGTTGACGCGAATAACAGCTATCAGTGGACTCAATCGTTCGCCGCAAGCGATACTGTAAACTTGTTCGTGAACATACACAACGCAGGCTCGTGGCTGTCTGGAGAGGATCTGACAAACGGGCCGGTAACGGTTTCGGTGAAGAAGATAGAGGACTTCACATCATGGCCGCCGAACGTGCTGGATTCAAGCAACTATACCGCCAACTCCATAACTGTCTCAAAGTCAGCTGACTCATGGAGCGCCTACTATGGTGGCTCCTTCAATGCATCAGACTATCTGATAAACATCACCCCAGCAGGCGGGGTCTGGCCTACCGGATACTACAATGTTGTGTTGGATGTGAACGGGACGGACACCGGCTTCGGCTACTTTAACGTGATATCCTTCTATGCCAGCGCCCAGTTCGTCAATTCGAGCGGCAGCTACGCGTACTCTACCAGAGGGACTGGGCCGGTCTACTTTAACGTGTCATCGTCCAGCGACACCTTCGGAGGCGAGCCTATAAACACGAGCATAAAATCGCTCAGCCTCATGATGTGGAGCTCATCAGGGCTTCCGACTGAGTACACGTACCCTGATGACCTGTCGGTTTCGCCTGCAAGTATCGGAGGTTCCGCCCTGGTTCAGGTCAACAACACAGGAGGCGGCTGGCCTGCAGGCTGGTACAACGGCGAAATCGTGTTGAATGACAGCACCGGAGCGACTGCGACAGCATGGATCTGGTTCGAATCCAGGCCGTTTGTCGTGAACGCTTACACGACATCCTACGAGGTTGGCAGGTCATCCAACGTCACAGCGACCCTCTCCATACTAGACCCGTTGGACTGGTACACGCAGCTGCCTGGCACATACGTCATCGACAGCATAACGGACATGGACTGGGGCCCGATGGGAGGCGTGGGAACAGCGATAACAAATTACACGCCAGCGTATTTCACACAGAACGGCTCCGGAGCGTCTCTGACGATAACGCCGAACAACGGCGCGTGGAGTTCAGGATACCATAACCTTGTCGTGAGGGTCCGGGACAATGCGACCAACTCCAGCGGGGAGACGTGGCTATACTTCAACATCGTCCCGTTCACGGTGTCTGCAACACAGGATAGGTGGACTTACGGGTCATCGGAGAATGTCACAGTCAGCGTTAACGTGTCAGACCCGCTCACCGGAAACCCGGTCACCGCGAACCTGAGCAGGGTGTATGAGACGGACTGGTCTAACTGCTGGACGTGGCCTTGCCCGACGACAGAGTACAATTACACGCCGCAGCTGATAAACGGGACGGCGAATGTCAGCATAATCGCCCCAGCCGAAGGCTGGAGCTCACAGTGGCACAGCCTGACGTTGGTGTTCGCAGACCCAAGCGACCCGACCACAACAAGAGACCAGTGGATAAGCTTCGACAGCAGGGCATTCAACGTCTACCTGAGCCAGAGCGCATGGACGTACAGGAGAACGCAGAATGTGACCGCAACCGCTCAGATAACAGATTTGGACTATGTTACGCCGAAGGCTGCGAACGTCACCCAGGTTTATGAGATGAACTGGTCAAACTGCGTGTACACTCCCGCCTACTCATGCCAGCAGATTGATTACTCATTCAGTCCGACGTACATTAACGGCACAGGCAACCTAACAATCGCAGCCCCTGCCGGCGGATGGTCTCCGGAGTACCACAACCTGAACGTCATCTTCGCCGACCCCAACAGCCCATCCGCAACCCAAACAGCCTGGCTGTACTTCGACTCCAGGTCGTTTGTAGGTTCTGCGTCACCGAGCACGTACTCCGCAGCGCCTGACAGTGCGGTAGACTTTTCCCTGTACGTTTACGAGCCGGACTGGTACACCCCCATAAACGTGTCAATAACCAACATAACCTACACATCATACAATTACAGCTCCTGGACGTATGACCCGCAGCAGCAGGCCAACTGGACTCTGCTGAACACGTCATCCTCAGAGCCGATGGAAGGCAGCAACGTCTACGGCCCCAGCATGTTCAGACTCTACCCCCCAGAAGACAACTGGTCCGTAGGCCAGTGGGGCTACGGCTCATACAACGTATACGTGTACATGCAGACCGTGGACACAGCCGAAGCAGGCTCACTCTCAGGATACTTCTCAACCAGCGGAACCGCAATGACGACCACGAGCATATACTATACCACAAGCACACTAGGCACGGACTGCGCAACCAACTGCAACAACTGTTACGATTCAACCAACTGCACAAACAGTTCAGCAGGATGCGTGTGGGACAGTTCTATTAGCTGGTGTTATCCAGCAAGCACTTACACGTCATCGACGTTAGGTACAACGACTACCACAATAGCGGTAGCCTGTGACAGCAGCAACTACAGCTCCTGCGGAACTGCTGACAGCATCTCCAGCGAGGAGACAGACACGTTCATGTGCGGCTCACAACAGTGGTACAGTGTGACGACAAACGACACATGCACGATAACATGGACGATGACAGACGACTATAACGCAGATTTCGACCTGCATACGCTCTGGAATGGCTCATGCCCGACAACCAGCGATTATGACTGCAGGCCCTACACCAGTTCAAACCAGGAGAGCTGCTCTAACTACTCATCAGCTGGAACCTATTATGCTATGGTAAACCAGTACACCAACTGGGGAGGCTACTACAACATCACAGTAAATGTAACCTGCGGGAACATATCAACAACGTCCACAACTTCAACAACCTCAACCAGCACGACAAGCACGACAACAACGACGATAAGTACTGTTAATGTCCTGATATCTGAAGTGTTTTATGATACAAATGGGACTGATTCTAATGAGGAGTTTATAGAGTTATACAACCCAACGACATCAGAAATAAATATTACCAATTGGAAACTTGGTGACAACGATGGCAATTATACCCTAGTTATAGCGTCGTCATTCCCCGGTGAGAGTTATCTGACATTTGCGAGAAATGACACAGGATTCTACAATTTGTTTGGTTTTTATCCAAATGCGAGTAACTTAACACTGAGTTTAGCTAACACAGGGGATTACGTTTATCTCTATAATACATCCGGCAGTGTCATAGACTTTGTTGCGTGGGAAAATTACGTTACAGGATGGAATATAAGTGCAGCGGAAGGTTATTCAATCCATAGGTATTACTTAATAGATACTGATACTTCAAGTGATTGGTTTAACGGGATGTCAACACCAAACAATCCTGGACCTATGATTTAATAAAAATGAAACTCAAAGTGACTAATATGGCCTGGAGGGCGGGGATAGCGGGCTTAGTGCTGGTGCTGTTGACTGGTTTGGTGTCGGCTGCTTTCACTGTGCAGTCTTTTTCGTGTAATTCGCAGTCTGGCACGATTGTGGTTGAGAGCAGCGGGACGTTGAACTGTCAGGCCACGATAAAGAACACTGGAAGCTCCTCCTCAAACCTGTCGGACGTGTCCTTGGTTCTTGACGGCATATGGGCTGAATCAACAAGTTATACTGGTCTGGGCTTCGGCAGCTCGGTCGGGGCGGGAGCGACGACGACCGCGACATTCGGCAACATCAAGCCGATAACCTCCGGATTGCACGGGTTCAACTATGTTAGGATAGGCTCTGTCACAGACAATTACCCCTCCTCCATGGTCGTGAACGTGTTAACAGTCAAGAACATGGTGTTGAATGTCCCTGACAACGCAACCTACGGCGACGAGTTCACAGTAAGCTCGTCGGTAACGTCCGGCGGAACAGCGGCCATCACATTAACATTAACGGTGAACGACTGCGCTCTCGCAGCCGGGGAAACGGCCGCCAAGGCGCTGGGAACAGTATCAGACAACACCGTGAAATCAACCTCCTGGAGGGTGGTGATGGGCGCAGGAGAATGCAGCTTCAACGTGAGCGCCTCAAGCTCGTCGGGGGCTGTTACGGTGTCGAAGACGAAGAGCGAGAGCGTGACCTACAGCGGAGCGGCCACAACCACGACGACAACAATAATATCCGTGGTTAACATAACATTGAACGAGATAATGGCCTATCCGAACCCGGGAGAGCAGGAGTGGATTGAAATATACAATGCTGGGAACGTCGCAGTCAACCTCAGCGGATGGCGGCTCTACAATAACACAGGCTTCTATAATCTCCTGGCTGAGAACATCTCAGTGGGAGGCTTCAAACTCTACAATTACTCGCAGACCAGCCTCGGGCTGATCGACCTAGCTGATACTGTGACCCTGAGGAACAGCACAGGCTCTATAGTAGATACCCACACCTGGTCAAGCGCGACAACCAGAGGCCAGTCGATGATGAGGTCGTCAGACGGCGGGGGGGGGGCGTGGATACAGTCAAATTCCACGATGCCTGCTACGCCAGGCACCTCAAACGTCAATCTGATGCAGCTTACGCTGGCAGCCGGCTGGAATCTCCTGAGCCTGCCCCTGAGTTAAGTGGTTTTTAAAGGAGAATTCACAATAATAGATAATCTAAAATGGTAACCTACATTATCGCAAGGCAGTTAGGCGGAAAACCGGTTATAACCGTATCCGGCGAGGAACTGGGCAGATTGGACGATGTCGTCGTCGATGAGAATACCGGCGATTTCATATCCATAATCGTGGAGCCGATAGAGAGCACATTGTCCAGGATATCCTATCCAAAAGACAAGGATGGCAACCTGATAATACCCTACGACGCTGTTAATGCGGTGTCGAAGGTCGTGGTTGTAAAGGACTGAAGCGTTCGATTTTTATTTTCTGATAGAACCCTACGGCCTACCGTCCGGCTCATTAGGGTGCATACTTTCGGATTAATAAGCATTATTCCATTAATTTTAATTGTATGGCAGTGAAAAACAACAAACTTTTGGTGTTGTGCATTGACAGAGACGATGACATAGGCCGCAAGCTCAAGGTGAAAGGCCCTATCATCGGAGAGAAGGAGAACATAAACGTTGCCAAAGACATGGCGTTGGTAGACCCGGAAGACACTGACATTAATGCGATGTTCGGGGCTGTTAAGGTCGCAAGGGAGATGGAATGCGAGGTTGTGACCCTCACAGGGGATATGAATGTGGGCGAAGTCTCAGACACGAAACTGTCAGCGCAGCTTGATTCAATACTCGGGAACCTGAAGCCTGATTCTGTCATACTCGTATCCGATGGAGAGGAAACCGAGCAGATAATGCCTATCGTCCAGTCGCGGGTGAAGATATCCGCGGTGAAGACCATCGTCGTCCGGCAGAGCAAGGAGCTTGAGAAGGCCTATTTCACGGTCACAAACTTCGTAAAAGAAGTTTCAGAGGATCCTAATGTTGCGCGCCTGCTGTTCGGCGTTCCTGGAGTGGCACTACTGCTGCTCTCAATCTACGGGTTCCAGGCGGTATACTACATTGTAGGCATAACCGGGTTATACTTGCTGCTGAAGGGCATGGGCTATGAGGAGTACCTCTTCCAGAGGATTGACGATTTCATAAAATCCCTCTCAGTTGAGCGCATCAGCACCGTAACCTATTTCATATCCATAGTCACTCTTGCGATAGGCTTGGGTTTCGGATACAGCGATTTGGCGAGGAATCCGTTCGACTTTTCGGACATGGGCTCAACCCTCGACTCTCTGTCGATATTCGTGGTCAATACGTCCGCTCTCGATATCGTCCTGCTGGCCGTTGTTATCGCGATTATGGGGAAGATAGCGGACGAAATTGTCTCGAAGAAGTACCTCCAAGTCAGGCGCTATTTCATACTCCTGGTCTTCGTGATACTCCTAAAATTCATCATAACCGCTGGTGCGAACTTCAGCATCAAAGAGGACTTCGGTCTCGGCAATTTCCTGTCTTGGGTGATGTTTGGGATACTCATCTTCTACCTGTGGGTGCGGTTCACTGAGAGCATGTTCGTGTCGGAGATAAAGTCCATAAAGGACATCATAAACTCCCTCTCAGGCCTTGAAGTTTACACCTCGGACGGAAAGCATATTGGCAAGGTCACGAAGGTTCTCATAGTAAAGGCCGAGCTCTCCGGCATAAAGGTCGGTAGAAAGACTATACTGACGGACAATATCGTTTCAAGGGACAAGGTTGTCGTCGTTAAGATTTAAGCCTGAGCAGCCCTGTCACAGCGTTCTCTGAGAGCTGTCCCTCTTGCAGATATTCTCAAGCGCTCTGGAATATAAGCTATCTATGTCTCTCCTATAAGACCAAAACGGAAAAGAGGAGCTCCAGGAAGTTCCCGAAGTAGAGTGTGACAAGGAATGCTGTGAGGAATATTGGCACGAAACGTATGCCCCATCTTATCAGGACTTCATCCGGTACCTTGCCCTGCTTTCTCAGCAGTCTGAGAAGCTCAAGATCCTGCGCTGTAATCCCCTCTATCATCTTGCCCTTCACCTTCACCTCCCCGTTCACAATAATGTCCTCTGCCAGCATGTCCCCCTCCCTCAGGTCTTTAACCTTTACCCTCTTCTGGAGCGCAACCTTCTCGACGCTCTTCAGATACAGGCTGAAGATGAAGAACACGGGGATTGTGGAGTAGACCAGAGTCAGCGTATAGTATCCCAGGTAGATGGAGAGTATCAGAGGCGAGAGTGTAAAGAGGAAGACTGCGATAGTCGTCTTCTCCCTCAGCTTCTGCAGGAACTGGCGGTTGACATCAGGCCTTCCAAATCCAAGAGCCAGACCGTAGAGTATGACATACGGTGTTGCGACAGCGGCCATGTTCACGATGTAGGTGACAGTGTAGGGGAAGTATGTCGAGTTGGGCCATGTGAATCCTGTGGAATCTAGGAGGCCTAACGTGCAGCCTATGCCGGCGAGAATCTTAACATCTCCTCCACCCCACTGCCCCAATCTGAAGGCAATATACCCCAACAGGAAGTAAGCCGCTCCCGCCCCTATTGTGGTAAGAACTGCATCGGCGTTCCAGGCTATCATAGAATAGCCTGCAGCAATCAATAAGATGGCGGCGCTGAAGCCGACGCTCAGCGTGTCAGGCACCTCACCAGTCCTCAAGTCCACGATGCTTGAGGCGATAAGGCAGAAGCCAGCAACGAGGAAGATAAGAAACATCACTCAGTAATTTGATTTTTTATTAAAAAACAGTAATAGTATCCCAGGTGGTTTCTGTGATCAGGATAGGGGTTCTCGTTTCAGGGCGGGGGAGCAACCTGCAGTCTCTGATAGACAACTGCGAGAGGGGGTACATTCCCGGAAAAGTTGTTGTCGTAATCTCTGACAAGAAGGACGCGTACTCGCTGGAGAGGGCGAAAAAGCACAGCATCGATGCTAAGTTCTTAGATCCTAAGGGGAAGGGCAGGGAGGAATTCGACAGGGAAATAATGGAGGTTCTGAAAAAATACAACGTGGACCTCATAGCGCTGGCAGGTTATATGCGGATTGTTGGGAAGGGGTTCGTTGAAACCTACTATGGCCGGATAATGAACATACACCCCGCGCTTCTCCCCTCGTTCCCGGGAGTGCACGGCCAGAAGGACGCCCTGGAATATGGCGTGAAAGTTTCAGGCTGCACGGTGCATTTTGTCGACGAAGACGTTGATCACGGCCCGATAATACTGCAGAAGGCGGTTCAAGTGAAGGATGATGACACAGTCGACACGCTGGCGGCGAGGATACTCCAGGAGGAGCATAAGGTATACCCCGAGGCTGTCAAGCTCTTTGCCGAGAACCGGCTTAAGATTGTAGGCCGCAGAGTGAAGGTTCTGGGATGAGCGCGATCTGCTTTGACCTGGAGGGGCCGCTGTCGCCGCAGGACAATGCGTTCGAGATTATGGGGCTTTTCGAGAACGGCAGGCGGATTTTTGAGATAATATCCAAGTATGATGACATTCTGACTCTGGAGAGGCGCTCAAACTACGAGCCTGGCGACACGCTCAAGCTCATAATACCGTTCCTCCTGTATCACGGCGTTGGAGACGCCGATGTACGAAAGGTCTCAGACAGGGCCAAGCTTGTCGATGGCGCGGAGAAGACCGTCGGCCAGCTCGTCAAGGGAGGCTGGGAGGTTTACATAATCTCGACAAGCTACGCCCAGCACGCTGAGAGCATAGGCGCAAGGCTGGGCTTGGATGCCGGCAGCGTTTACTGCACCAGAATCAGGCTTGACGAGTGCAGGAAATACCTCGAAGAGGATGAGCTCACTCTTATAGGCGAATTCGAGCAGAGCATGCTGAAACTGAAGGAGGGCTCTGAGATCAGGGATTCGCTGGACAGCTTCTACAACAAGGAGCTCGCAGGCAGCAGGATAGGGCACATGCTTGACGGCATAGCAGTCTGCGGGGGCGAGAACAAGGCGAACGCTGTCGCAGATATCGTGAAAAAATCAACCTCCTACGTGGACGAGGTTATTGCCGTCGGCGACAGCATAACAGACTATAAGATGCTGAGGATGGTGAGGGAGGCCGGAGGCCTCTCCATAGTGTTCAACGGCAACGAATACGCCCTCCCCTACGGAAGCGTCGGCGTTGCCAGCATAACACTCGAATCGATTCTGGAGATTGCAGAAGCCTTCAGGCTTGGAGGGAAGGACAGGGCAAGGGAGTCTGTTCTCAGCTCAAAAAATAATGACCAAGCGTGCTTTCACTGGCTTGAGGGAGCAGGCAAAGAGGATATGAAGGAGATAGCAAAGGTTCACATGAAATTCAGGCAGAAGGTCAGAGGGTCTGCTGCCAAACTTGGTTAGAATGGAAGTCATAGGAGTCGGCGCCCTGAACTTTGACAGGATATACTCTGTTAACAGGCTAGCAGAATCCGGAACACACCAGCCAATCCTTGCAATACACGAGAGCCCAGGAGGGTCGTCTGCGAACACCATCGCGGCATTAGGCCGCCTAGGCCACAGGACAGGGTTTGTAGGCCTTGTAGGGAACGACGTGGAAGGGAGGGTAATCCTGAAGGACTTCGGGGACTATGACGTTGACGTGAGCCATGTGAGGACCATGGTCGGCAGGTCAGGCCTGATAATCTGTTTTGTCGATTCGGAAGGCGAGAGGACAATGTACCCTCACCCCGGCGTCAACAACATGGTAGAATTCTCTGAAGCGGATGTTGAATACTGTAACAGCGCGAAGATTGTTCACCTGAGCTCATATGTTGGGGAAAAGCAGTTCAGAGAGCAGTGCCGGCTGCTGGATAAGATTGAAAAGCCGACGATAAGCTTCACTCCAGGCGACCTTTATGCTAGGAAGGGCCTAAAGGCGCTGTTTCCCCTGCTTGAGAAGTGTTCGATACTGTTCCTGAACCGGTCAGAGCATGAGAGCCTTACCAGTGCAGGCATAGCGGAGGGGGCAAGCATGCTGCACGATACCGGCGTTCAGACCGTAGTAGTGACTTTGGGAGACAAGGGGAGTTTCATAAGTTCTAAAGGTGAAACTGTTAACGTTGGCGTTGAGAAATCGAAGGTTGTGGACACTACCGGCGCAGGCGACGCCTACGCCGCAGGATTCCTTTCCGGGATGCTGAAAGGGAAGAACCTAAGAGAGTCGGCTGAAATGGGAAGCCGCCTAGCGTCAGAATGCATAAAAAAATTCGGAGCTAGGTGGTAAAAAAAGAATGTGAGGTTTAGGTCCTCACATGTCCATGTCGCCCATGCCTCCCATTCCTCCTGGGGGCATAGGCGGGCCTCCGCCTCCCTTCTTGGAGCCGGCGATGACGTCGTCTATCCTGAGTATCATCTCAGCCGCCTCTGAGCTGCTTTTGACAGCCTGTGTTTTTATCTTCAGAGGCTCTACGACGCCCTTCTTCCACATGTCAGCTATCGATGAGTTCAGCACGTCGACTCCAGCATTTTTCTCGCCCTTCTCATGCTTTGACCTGAGTTTCACGAGAGTGTCTATGGCGTCCATGCCTGCGCTCTCCGCAAGGGTTCTTGGGATGATCTCAAGCGTCTCGGCGAATGCGTTTATGGCGAGCTGCTCTCTCCCGCCGACGCTTTCAGCGTATTCCTTGAGGCGTCTTGAGAGTTCTATCTCAACAGCCCCGCCTCCGGCTACGATGCTCCCGACCTCAACCGCTGCTGCCACGCCTCCTAAAGCGTCGTTCACAGCCCTCTCGATCTCGTCGACGACGTGCTCAGTCCCGCCTCTGATGAGGAAGCTGACCGCTTTCGGGTTCTTGCAGCCTCTGACGAATATCATCTCGTCACCCGAGATTTTGACCTCTTCGACGGTCTTCGCCTTGCCTAGGTCGTCTTTGCTCAGGTCTTTCCTGTTTGTCACCACATTGGCGCCTGTGGCTTTGGCGAGTTTTTCCATGTCAGACTTCTTCACCCTTCTGACTGCGAGAATGCCTGCCTTTGACAGATAGTGCTGTGCGAGGTCGTCGATGCCCTTCTGGCAGAACAGTACGTTTGCTCCGGTCTTTACTACATCGTCGACCATGTCCTTCAGCATCTTCTCCTCCTGCGCGACGAAGGCTTCAAGCTGGTCCGGTGAGGTTATGCTGATTTCAGCGTCGGTTTCCGTGTCCTTAACCTCAAGTGCCGCGTCGAGCAGAGCAATCTTGGCGTTCTCTACCTTCTTCGGCATCGCGGAGTGTACTCTCTCTTTGTCTATTATCAGGCCCTCTATGAGCTCTGAGTCGGTGCTGGAGCCTCCCTCCTTCTTCTCAACCTTCACGTTGTCAAGGTCTACTGTGATCTTGTTCCCATCAACCTCAGCAACCTGTCTTATCGCCTGCATTGACATCTCAGAGAGTTTATCCTTCGCTGACTCTGCGCCTTTCCCTGTCATCGCAGTTACGGCTATCTCCTTCAGGAGCTTTGTGTCGTTCAAGGTGACCTTGGTTCCTATCTCATTGAGTATCTCCTGGGATTTGTTGGCAGCCATCCTGTATCCTCTGGCAATCACTGTGCTGTGGATCCCCAGGTCTAAGAGGTTCTCAGCCTGCGATAGCAGTTCTCCTGTTAGCACTACGGCAGTTGTGGTGCCATCTCCGACTTCGTCATCCTGGGTCTTGGCGACCTCGACGACCATCTTGGCTGCAGGGTGCTCTACATTCATCTCCTCGACGATGGTCGCTCCGTCGTTCGTTATCACGATGTCGCCTAAATCGTCAACGAGCATCTTGTCCATGCCCCTGGGACCTAACGTGGTCCTGACAGTTTCTGCAACTGCCTTTGCTGCCATTATGTTGTTTCTCTGCGCGTCTCTTCCTGTTGTCCTAAACGCCCCTTCGGGCAATACGAAAATCTGTTGTCCTTGTGCCATATCATATCACCTTATTATTCTACTTTTATTTTCCTCCTATCTTTTGATTCTTTTTTTGGGGCTCTCACCTCAAGAACCCCGTTCTTGTATGTGGCCTTAATCTTGTCCGCATTTATCGGATGGGGCATCCTCTCGCTCGCATAGAAGTTTTCGTATCTGGTTCTCATTCGCCTGTGGAAGTCATCCCCACCGGTCCTGATCTCTTCTGACCTGACTGTTATCTCTACCCCCTCTTCTGTAGCGTTTATCCTGATATCCTCCTTGTTCACACCAGGCAATTCAGCTGTTAATATTATCTCACTGCCGGCGTCTATCACGTCGAGGTATGACTCCAGTCGGCCGTGGTCGAAGGTTCTGAATGGCGTATATGATCTTGGCTCTACGTCAATCCCGAAACCCTCCCCCAGCAATCTTCTAAGATCGTCGAAAAAGTAAGGCATCCTCCTGCGCATCACATCACCCTATCACTCGATTTTTACGTTAAATCCCCCTGTCATCGCCTTCTTCTTCACTCTCGGAAGCTTAACCTCTAAGACTCCGTTCTTGAACGTGGCCTTCGTGACGTCAGGTTTGACTTCACATGGCAGTTCAAGTTCCTTGTGATATCTCCTGTCTGGCGTGTTCACGTCTATCGTCAGGCTCTTCTCGCTTGCCTCCAGATTTATGTCCTTCTTTTCTATACCAGGCAACTCTGCGATTATGTCAACAGCATCCTCTTTCTCGATTACGTCTGTGAGCGGCTCCCTGCCCGCTGTGATAGCCTCCGGACCGCCTATGCTCACGCCCGGGACGTTCCCGAACTCTTCGATGTGCGGTTTGCCGTCAAGCCCAACCCGCATGGAGAATCCGTAAACGTACGGTCTGCCTTCTCCAGCCTGATTGGAGCGTTTCATGGCGTCTTCGAATATTTTCGCCATGTTCTCCTCCATCTGCCTGAATTCCTCGTCGAAGTCTGGCATGAACTCGTCGAAAAATCCGAAACCGAATGGCCATCCGCGCCCTCTTGGGCGTCTCCTGCCTGGAACCATCTTCACATCACCTCTAAAAAAAGGAATAATATATTGGTTTAGATGTATATAAAAAGCTTTTGTCTTTCCGCTGGAATCACTCAACAAGTATGCGGAAAAGCTGTCTTGGCGTTCTGATACCCTCAAAATCAGCAGGGTTCAGGATAGTAGTCTCAATCTTAACCCTCCTCTCTGAGATGCAAAGAGGATACCCTCCCATTATGTCAGAAACGCTGTTCAAAACCGTCATTTTCTTGCGTATGCCATTTCTGTCGTTGCTTATCGCCGAAAATATCATCTTCCGCTCCTTGGCAATAATGTCGAAGGGGGCGTTTGTTATGGATGTCTTGAAACCTATCCTCCTCAGATAGGTGTCAACCTTCTTCGTGAGCTCGGTAGTGTACCCCCGAGGGTAAGCGGCCTCTTCGCTCTCCTCCGCATTCTCGAAAATGTCGCCCTTAAGGAGCAGCCTGTCGTCCGAGAAAACCTGCTCCAGCCTCTCAGCAATGTCAAGTGAAACGTGCCCTGTTGACTCATACCTGTAGACGCTCTGCTTTGAGACTCCTAGGCTGTCCGCCAGATTCTGCTGGGTCATCCTGCGCTGACGCCTCAAATGGGACAGCCTCTCAGGGTTGATTTTGATGCAGTAGTTACCCCTTATTGAATAGACTGGCGGCTGTATGTCGTCCAGAATCTTATCGAATGTTCTGTGATTGATGACTGGGATACCATAACGCTCGTAGACCACATCATCCTGCAGTTCTGAGCTTTTTATCTTGAAGCCTATCACAACAGGCTTCGCGGAGATGGCTTCTGAAACACGCTTCAGCTCAGCCGCGGCCTCCCTCGTAAGCCCTTCGACGTTGTAGAGTATCTTAACAAGCAGTATGCTATCGTCTGACTTCGCTATGATGTCGAATGAGCTTTGAATGCCGGCGCAGTCGACGTAATCGTACTCCCTCCTTTCAAGAGACTCCTGCACCCTGCTCGAGAGCACGGCCTTCGTCATCTTATAAACCTTCTGTGCAAAGCATTCAAAGCCTTCTTGGCGTCTTTCTCATTGACGATGAAGGCTATGTTAACCTCTGATGAGCCCTGGGCTATCATTATTATGTTCACGTTAGCCTTTGCGACGCTTTCAAAGACCTTTGAAGCCACTCCCTTCGTGCCCTGCATGCCTGCTCCGACGACCGTTATGATGCAGACATCCCCCATGAGACCGATGTTCCTGATGCCATTGCCTTGGAAGTTGTCTTTAAGGATTTCAATGCTCCTTGTCACATCCTTCTGGGAGACGACGAACGAGAGGTTCGACTCCGAAGAGCCGGATATCATGAGAATGTTTATGTTCCCTTCTCCTAAGAGTGAAAAGACCTTCCCAGCTATTCCAGGCGTCTCAGCCATGCCTACCCCCTGCAGGTTTATTATGGCAACGTTCTTCGATATCGCTATGGCCTTTATAACACCCTTCACGGCCTTTTGCTGTCTCACAATCCGTGTTCCCTGATACCGGGGGTTGAACGTGTTCTTAACCACCACAGGTATGTCAGCCACCATGGCAGGCTCTATCATCTTGGAGTGTATGACCTTCGCACCATAGTACGCTAGGTCCATGGCCTCAACATAGGACAGCTCCTTTATCAGCTTGGCGTTTTTCACAGCTTTTGGGTCTGTGGTCAGTATGCCGTCGACGTCGGTCCAGATCTGAACCTCGTCGGCGTTTATGTAGTTGCCTACCAAAGAGGCTGTGAAGTCGCTGCCCCCACGTCCCAGGGTCGTTATCTTGGCGCTCTGGTTTCCTGCGACAAACCCTGTCACGACCGGCGTCACTCCCCTGGAGAGCATCGGCTTGAGCTTGCCGTTCATGGTCTTCTTCGAAATCTTGTGCAGAGGCCTCGCGCAGCCGAAGTTCGAGTCCGTTATCAGACCAGCCTCGTATCCTGTCAGGGCCTCAGCTTTGATATCAATCGACTTCAGGCAGCCGGTCATTATCAGAACCGACAGCCGCTCGCCGAACGACATTATATAATCGAGAGACTTCGGCGTCAGGTCCTCGAGGTAACCTACTCCAAGAAGTGCGACCTTGAGCTGGTCTAACAGGCGTATCAGCTCCTGCAGAACTTCGCCGTGTACCCTCCTGTCTTGTATGGCCTCCTCTATGGCGCTCCTGTGCTGTATGAGAATGTCCCTGTAGAATATGTCAACCTCGCGCTCGACAACGCTCGTCGGCAGGTCAACAACCTCTTTCGCGATGTTTATGAGCTTGTCGGTCACTCCGCCCATGGCAGACAACACGACCACCTTGCTGCCGCGCTGCCTTTTTACGATGTTAGCTGCATCGAATATCCTCTTCCCGTCTCCGACAGACGTCCCCCCGAACTTCATCACCACAACCATTTTGACTAAAGTATAGGAAAAGCCACTATAAAAGCCGTCTCCTGAAATGTGATACACTACTGGTCATTAGCGTGCTGATTATGCTAGTCGTCTTTTCCGGTCCAACAGTAGAGGCATAATCTCTCCTTGGGCAGGCCTATCGCATCTATCATGTCGTCGAGCTGCTGGTACTTGAGGGTCGTGGCGTCAAGGTCTTTTCTGATCCATTCCACCATCTTCCTGTGTCTTTCAGACTTCTGGTCCTGGTACTCTTCCACATGCTTCGAGTTGTCGCCTTCCAGCGCCTTTATCGCCTTTCTGGCTGCGAGCTCTTCCAGCGTCCTTGTTGACAGGTTGAAAATGCAGGGGTACATGAGCGGTGGGCATGCCACTCTGATGTGAACCTCCCTCGCGCCGTTGTCGAATAGCTTCTTTATCGTGTAGTTCTTCAGCTGCGTGCCCCGCACTATCGAATCCTCGCATATTACGATGCTCTTCCCCTCTATGATGTCCTTGTTAGGTATCAGCTTCATCAAAGCTATCTGGTCCCTGGTTTCCTGCGAGGGGGGAGTGTAGCTTCTCCCATAACCCTGGGTATACTTTGTCATCGACCTCCTGAAGGGCAGCCCAGAACCAATAGCATAGCCGATGGCGTGACCAGTGCCGCTGTCAGGTATCCCCGACGCCATGTCAGCTTTGATGTCATCGTCTTTGGCGAGCGCCTTCCCGCATCTCTCCCTCACGATTTCCGCGTTTATGCCCTCGTAGCTTGAGGCCGGAAATCCTGTGTAAATCCACAAAAAAGAGCATATCTTCTGCTTCTTGTCCCTGCCGGCTATCGTCTCCATACCGTTATCCTTTATCAGCGCTATCTCCCCCGGGCCGATGAATTTTTTTGTGCTGAACCCGAGGTTGGGGAACGCGCACGACTCTGAGGCGACCGCCCAGCCGTCTTTGCCTTCAGCCACAACCAGCGGGAATCTGCCGAATCTGTCCCTGGCGGCGTATATGCCGTCCTTGTTCAGGAGGAGCAGTGATGTCGAGCCTTTTATCTCATCGAACATCCTCCGTATGCCGTCAACTATCGAGCTCCCCTTGTTTATCAAAGCCGCTACCAGCTCTGTCGTGTTAACGCCGTCTTCCGAGAATTCCGCGAAAGTCTCCCCGCCTTCGATAAGCTTCTGCGCAAGCTCGTCTTTGTTCTCCACCAGCCCGTTCGTGCAGAGCGCGAACGTCCCGAACTTCGACTCCAGAATAAGCGGCTGCGGGTTGCTGTCGCTTATAACCCCTATGCCCGCCTTCCCTGGCATGCTCTTGTAGTCGCCGTAAAATTTCGACTTGAACTGCGTCTGCTGGATGTCATGGATCCTCTTATGGAACCTCCCCCTACCGTTCAATACCGCCATCCCACCGTACTGCGTGCCCAAATGCGACTGATAGTCAGTACCCAGAAAAAGCTTCCCAGAGCAGTCCTCCCTCAGTATAACCCCGAACAAGCCACTCATCTTAGAAGAAGGTTAACAATATGTTCCATAAGATAAAAACACAATCAGACACTGTCAGTCCGCGATTGATAGCTATTTATACTCTACATTTATAGATTCTAATAGCAGTTCAGCTCTATGAAAAGAAACTTTGGTTTCATCTCATTATTGGGCGCTGTTTTTGCCATACTTTTAGCTGTAACCTCTGCATCAGCTGTCGAGTGCAACTGCTCGACCTGTGATGGCTGTGAGACCCAGTTAAGCAACAGTTCCTGTTCTGTCGTGAAACTAACGGCGGACATAACAAACTACGCTGGGAGTTGCATAAACAACCCGACAGGCTTCGCAAACAAGACCTTCGACTGCCAGGGGCATGCGATTGACGGGGATGATTATGTATACGATAGTGGAATCTACCTTTCTGGAAAATCAAGCAACACAATAAGAAACTGTGTAATCACTGACTTTTATTTCGGAATTCAGCTGGCATCCTCAAACAACACTCTGCTGACTGATAACATCGTAAGCTCGAATGACAATTATGGAATTGGCTTGGCCACATCCTCAGATAACATCGTAACAAACAACACTGCAAATTCGAACACCAATCAAGGAATCGTCATATCATCCTACTCTTTAAGCAACATCATATCGAACAATATTGCAAATTCAAATACTGGGTATGGGATGTTCCTGGCTTCTTCTTCAAGAAATAACACCCTGTCGGGAAACACTGTAAATTCTAACAGATACGGAATTACAGTATATTCCGCAAACAATAACACACTGCTGAACAACACGGTGAATTCGAACAATGATTACGGTATTTTTCTGGACCTATCCTCGAACGTCACCCTGTCGGGAAACACTGTAAGTTCGAACACCAATTTTGGGATTGAGTTATACTCTGCCCCAAGTAACACCATATTGAACAATATTGTAAATTCGAACAAATGGGGGATTTACATGGGTTCTTCGAATAACGTCACCCTGTCGGGAAACACTGTAAGTTCGAATAGCCAGTACGGGATTTATTCGTCTTCTTCCTCGAACAATACCTTGTCAAGCAATACTGTAAATTTAAACAAATACGGAATCTATTCCTACGGCTCTTCGACAAATAACATAACCCGCAATACCGTCTGTGCGAGCACAACTTCGGACTTCCAATCAAATGACTGGCTCTCAAGTTCTGGCGACGACAACACCTGCAATGTTTCCGGTACATGGAACGACATCGGAACGACAGGATGCACATACGCGTGTCCGGTACACGACTGGCCGATGTTCCGCCATGATTCGGAACATACGGGTTACACAACAAGTTCTGGGCCGTTGCAGAATACAACGCTTTGGAATTACACTAACGCTGGTCTCACATCCTCATCTACTGCAGTTTTGAATGGAGTAGTATACGTCGGTGCAGGTGACAACAGGGTTTACGCCTTGAATGCGTCTACGGGAACACAGGTATGGAATTACACGGTTGGTGGAGCGATATCCTACTCATCCCCTGCAGTTTCTGATGGTGTTGTATACATCGGCTCAGATGATAGCAAGATCTACGCCTTGAACGCGTCTACTGGGGCACATGCATGGAACTACACGACTGGCGGACAGGTACGCTCCTCTCCTACTGTTTCAAGCGGTATCGTGTACATTGGTTCTCAGGATAATAAGACCTATGCACTGAATGCGTTTACTGGAGCACATGTGTGGAATTACACAACTGGCAATACTATATCATCATCCCCCGCAGGTTCCAATGGCATATTATACATCGGTTCGGATGACAACAAGACCTATGCTCTGAATGCGTCTACTGGGGCGCACATATGGAATTACACGACAGGGGGGAATGTGTTCTCATCTCCTGCCATCTCTAATGGAAAGGTATATGTTGGTTCAACTGACAACAGGGTTTACGCCTTGAATGCGTCTACTGGGGCACATGTATGGAATTACACGACGGGGGG
Organism: Candidatus Altarchaeota archaeon; assembly: GCA_043800255.1. GTDB lineage: Archaea > Altiarchaeota > Altiarchaeia > IMC4 > SCGC-AAA252-I15 > JAZDNF01. Next base: position 37,478 of record JAZDNF010000004.1, read on the forward strand.
CGGTAGTGGGCCATTGTCATCCCCTGCAATCTACAATGATATGGTGTACCTAGGTGCATGCGATAACAACTTCTATGCATTGAACGCTTCTACTGGGGCGCATGCATGGAACTATACGACTGGGAGTTGTGATATCTCATCCCCAGCAGTTTCAAACGGTGTTGTCTATGTGGGCTCAAATGGTTGGATAGTCTACGCCCTGAATGCGTCCAGTGGGACACTGATATGGAGCTACACAACCGGCGGTCTTGTAGTATCCTCCCCTGCAGTTTCTAACGGTGTTTTGTATGTCAGTTCCTATGACACCAGGGTTTACGCATTTGGGTCTACGACAACTACCAGCACGACAACAACTTCGACGACAAGCACGTCAACGGTATCAACTACATCCACCACGAGTACTACAACGACCACAATTCTTATCGAGTGCAACTGTTCAAGTTGCAGTGACTGTACAGCAAAATTGAACAATGCTTCCTGTAATGTCGTAAAACTGACTTCAAGTATAGCGAACTACAATGGTAGTTGCGTGTACAGTCCTGCAAATTTCACAAACAAGACTTTCGACTGCCAGGATTATGATATCGACGGGGTCGATTCCACTGATGTTTTTGCCGGAGTTTATCTAGACGGAAAGAACAACAATAGAATACAGAACTGCGTAATAACCGATTTCTATTACGGGATTGCCCTCTGGAACTCAAGTAACAATAGCTTGCTCGGTAACACTGCAGAGTCAAATACCTATGGAATCATTTTATCTAACCAATCCTCAAACAACACCCTGAGCGGCAACGCATTAGCTTCAAATAGCGCTAATGGAATTTACATGCTTTATTCATCAAACGGCAACAATCTGACAGATAACCTGATGTATGCAAACCTATGGCATGGAGTCTCAGTATATTATTCATCAAATAATCTGCTGAGATACAATATAGCGACTTCAAACAGCCAATATGGAATCTATATCGGCTCAAGCTCAAACAATACAGTAGTAGAGAACAACGCGAGCGCAAATAATGCTAGCGGAATTGTTATAGACCACTCATCTTCAGATAGCATAAGTTCCAATACTGCGAACTCGAACACGGATGTGTGGTCCTACGGCATATGGCTGTACAACTCTTCGAATACAATCCTGACGAACAATACTGCGAATTTGAATTACCGCGGAATTCACTCTTATGGCTCGAATTCAACGATAAATTCAAACACTTTCTGCAACAATACGAATGCGGACCTTTACTCTACAGACTGGATCGTAAGCTCCGGCGACAATAACTGGTGCGACATTCCTGACGGCTGGAACGACACCGGAACGACAGGATGCACATATGCGTGCGGAGTGCAGGCGACCACAACAACCACGACATCCACAACGACAACCCTGGGCTCAACAACCACTTCCACATCAACTACGACCACAATTCCCCAAATAGTAATAAACGAGTTTCTGCCGTATCCCCGGGGCAATAATCCAGAGTGGATAGAGCTCTACAATATCGAGAACTTTTCCGTGAACCTCAGCGGATGGCGGCTCGACGATGCGGCAGACGGCGGCTCAAGCCCGTACACGGTTCCTAACGGCACTATCATAACTGCCAACGGGTTCCTTCTTTTCTACAACAGCAGCACAGGAATCGTTCTGGGGGATATGGGCGACACCGTCAGGCTACTGTACACTGACGGCCAGTTGGTCGACAGTTACACCTACTACTACAGCCAGAGGAGCGTTTCCATAGGGAGGATGACAGACGGAGGCAGCGAATGGACCAACTTTGACGTGCCGACTCCGGGAACGTCAAACGAGGCCAGACTGAACGACACAAGTCCTCCAACAGTGACGCTGGTCCAGCCTGAGAACAACTCTGTCGACCTTGACGGCACGGTTTTCATAAGCTACACGCCAGCGGACGCCTCACTGATAACAGAGTGCGACCTGTACGCGAACACCGCCGGCCCATGGCAGCTGACGCAGGCTGACACGAGCATCTTTGTCAACTCCCGAAACGGGTTCGTCCTGACCGGGTTGTCCAACGGAACTTATATTTGGAACGTCCGATGCGCTGACGAGTTGGGTTACAGCGCATACGCCGCGAACAATTACACGTTCATAGTGAACACGACGTCGAATGAGACTCTGCTGGTGCCGTTGAACATCACAGTCAACCAAACTGTCAACATAACGTCAAACGCGTCCAGGGTGAGGATTGACATAAACGTCACCGAGAACATCTCAAACGTCAATGTGATAATCTCATCATACTACAACAACACCCACAATGCCTCGCTTTCCGTGCCAGGATTGGGCAAGTACATCTCCATAGAGTCAAGCTCCGAATTGGAGGACAGCCTGAACATGATATCATTGAGGATGTACTACACAGAAGACGAACTGCCCGCCAACCTCACAGAGGACGAACTAGGCATCTGGTGGTACAACGAGACGGAAGACGAATGGCAGATGCTCAACTCCAACACCATGGACTGGGTCAGAGCCACCGGAGTCAACAGAGGAGAGGACTACGTGTGGGCGAACGTCGAACACCTGAGCGAGTACACCATAGCCCAAGGAACCGAAACACAATCCATACCCCTAGTGATAGGCTGGAACCTCATAAGCATACCCCTGACCGTTTAGAAAGTCCGTGTCGGAGTCACAAGGCACTAAAGTGCATGCGCACAGCGACTGCAATACACCTGATAAACATTTGTTAAAGGTTGTGGGTTGTGGCCTGTAGTCCGTCTTATGTGAGCCTTTTTAGCGGCGTCGCCGCTGTTGGCTCTTTGGGCATTCTTCTAAGCCTACAGTTTTAGTAGTTGCACCACTGGCAGGCGGTGATCGTTTCAAACACCAGACGGGGCTCCTCAGCAAAACCCTCATAGTCTAACACCCCATTTGGATCTCGTCTCTGCAACACCGCCGGAGACTCTCGCCTCCAAGTGTGCCATGATGTGGTGGACGGAACTTCCTCCGCGAACGCGAGTTCACGGGCAGCCCATCGGCCACTACCCGAGAATAGATAATACACTACAGGTTTAAAAGCGTTGAAATCCAATTATATTATATGATGGTCAAAAGATGCGTGCTAGATCCGAACAGAACGTGTAATTCGTCATGCATAGCGCACAGCCCCCAGGGATGTGCCGTGACAAACATGCCTTCTATGAGAAGATACTCTGAGGATTTAGGTCTGAAAGAAGTCTAGCGAAGTTCTATTACGTGGATGGCTTGTCGCCAGGAGTGCATAGGGTGGTTAGGCGATTAGTACAGGTGGACTTAACACCTCGCCCGAAGGCTTGGTGCTTACATCCCCTGCCTATCAAGCCACTCTTTTAGGTGGAGCCTAAAGTCAACCTCTTTTTGGGAGTTGTTTCAGGCTTAGATGCTTTCAGCCTTTATCAACAACAGCGTGGCTACCCGGCGATGCCCTGTCGGACAACCGGTACACTAGAGGCTGCGGTCCATCGTTCCTCTCGTACTAGATGATCCTTCCCCTCAGGTTGACAGCACTTCCAGTAGATGCCGCCAAACTGTCTCGCGACGTTCTAAACCCAACTCACGTACCACTTTAATGGGCGAACAACCCCACCCTTGGCTGCTTCTGCACAGCCAGGATGCAGTGAGTCGACAGCGAAGTAGCAAGCAGCGGGGTCGATGTGTACTCTTACCCGCTACCACTCAGTTATCCCCGGGGTAGCTTTTCCATC
>JAZDNF010000003.1:0-111922 GCA_043800255.1 Candidatus Altarchaeota archaeon
GCTGTTGATACACTGTGTATATTTTCACTTTTTTCGGCTTTCATATTATAAGGAACATTCTTTAAAATATCCGAAACCGCAACCAACAAGGCTTGAAGCCTAAGAATAGAATTTTACTTGGAATCAAGCCGCCACAGATAGCATTCAGGAGGCCTGAAACCCGCTTGAGTTCGTATGGCGCACCAGAACAACCAGACGTTGCACCAGAACAAAAGAAATGGCCTGACGTTGCGTTGTGTGTGGGTGTCTTTCAAACTATTTCTTTAGTTGGCTGAATTTTCTTTCGAAGTCTTTGTAGTCTTTTTCTCTTTCGAAAACGCCGAGGATGAGTATTTGGTTGGTCTTGGGTGTGTGTAGTGCGTAAAGCAGTCTTTGGTATTTTCCTTCAATCGATAATTTTACTTTCAGAACCCTTTTGTATCCTTCAATAGTGTCGTATCTAAATGGATTTTGTTTGATGAGTCGGAGTTTGTCTTCAATGAGATGTTTTGTTTTCTCGTCATATTCTAGCCACTGTTTTTCAAAAAAGCGGGTGTATAGGAGTTCAAAGTTTGAGGCCATGTTTTGCCATGTCTTTTTCAGATAGTATGTTGCCTATAGTTTCCTCCTGTCGTACCCATTCCATCAGTTGCTTGTCTTTCTCTGTCATCTCTCCTAAGCCAATCTTGTAGTTTATTATCTCCCTTCGAAGGCTCTCTCTAACGATTTCGCTGAAATTGCTGAAATAACCCTTCTCCACAAGATTCTTAGATTCCTGCAGGAGTTTTTCCGGAAGCAACACATTCACTCTAACATTCTCCATCTCGCATACCTCCAAAATATATGTATAGTATATGTATGTTATATGTATATAAATGCTCTGCCTTTGCACCAGGATAATAAACACCTTAGTTGGAGTGCGTTCGAAAAAATTCGAACAGATTTTGCCCAAAATTTGTAGGGCTGGCGGAATTCCCCCCAAACCCCCCTTCCGCCCGCAGAAGCGACCCTTTCGGATTGAAAAACTGCCAAAGAACCTGAAAAAATATCGGCTCGAACTTCATTTTGAAAGATAAAAAATTCCAATTTGCACTTAAAATCGGCTGGCGAGCCCTCGCAGAGGGCGAGCCAACAAAGACATTTTCCAACTGGCGGGGGGAGAGGGATTTGAACCCCCGGAAATCCCGTATTCCACATAAAAAAATGATAACCACAAGTCAACCATGTGCTGGAGTCCACACCCGTTAACAGAAGCCTCCTGTCTGCTTTAATGAGTCGGTGTTGTAGTATATGGGTTGTTATGTCCAGGTGCATTCGCCGTCTTTGCAGTAGCCTGTGCACTCGTGGAGGGGGTATTCAAGTTTTGATGATCTTATGGTGCATTGGGCGTTCGGTTTGCCGGGGTTTCTGCAGACTGGGCTGAGTGTTTGCTCGTAGACGTCGCCGAAGTTGCATATTCTTCTAACTGTGACGTTCCCGCAGTCCGAGTTCAGGTTGCATGCGATTGACGTTGTCGGCGCCGTCGTTGAGGTTGTTACCGTGGACGTGGAGGATACTGTCGTGCTTACGGAGGTTGTTACAACCGATGACGTTGTCGTCTCCTCGTCGGAGTCACATATGCTATTATCGTTCGCATCAAGGCAGCAGTCTATTCCAACCCTGATGTAGGGTTTCTCGCATACGACGCCGTCGCCGGCAGGCTCTTCGGAAGAGCCGAACAACCTCGAAAAGAAGGACTTTATGGAGGATATTATTTTGCTGAAGAAACCCTGCTCTTCCTCTGCAGTCTCCTGAGCCAGAGCTGTTGACATCAGCAACAGGATTGAAAATGCGGATAACAGCGCAGGTGGCCTCATCCGTTAAAGATGGGAGAGGACGCTTATATATGTTGTTTCTCATTATGTTGATATGATAGTGTCTGACGCCAGTTCGATAATATCGCTGGCTATGAACTGCATGTCAAACGTCCTCAGCCTTATGGAGGCCGATATTGCCATCACCCCAGCAGTCTATGACGAGATTTTCACAAGGCCTGTCAAGACCAAGAAATTCGCCCTTGAGGCGCTCAGGATAAAAAAACTGTTCGCTGAGGGCACGATTCACATAGTCGATGAGGACCATAATCTTACAGACAGGATACTTGACCTGTCCAACTCGATATATTCTGCGAAAGGCAAAAATATCAGAATCGTCCACAAAGGCGAGGCCGCCGCGCTGGCGCTGATGTGCAAATTAAACGCCGACGCGCTGCTGATAGATGAGAGGACCACTCGGCTTCTGATAGAGGATCCGGACTCTCTGAGGGGCCTGCTCAATCACAGGACGGGAGAAAGCATTAGGATGGACAACAAAAGGCTCTCTGAGCTCTCAAGGCTTGTGGGTGACACGCCGATAATACGGTCGGCTGAGATAGCCTTCAGAGCATATGAGATGAACCTGCTGGACGATTTCAACACTAGAGACTATAATGTCTTGGATGCCATGCTCTATGCGCTAAAATTCTCAGGCTGCGCCATAAGCTGGGACGAGATTGAGGAGTACATAAGGATACGGAACAGTTGAGGTCAGCTATCCTAAAGGTTGGTTGATGTTGACGTAGAATCTAAACTCATCCAGCTGTTTTTTCAGGGCATAAGGCGTCTTGCGCCCGTAGTAGGACAGCCACCCGCTCTCCTCATATTCTCCGGGCAGGCTACTGTCCTCTGCCTTTGCCCGCCTTACAAACTCTATGAGGCCTCTGCTTCGGATTATTGAATCCCTTGGCCTGAAAATCCCTGACCAGGTTGCCCACACCTTGAATACGGTGTCAGGGTATCTGCCGCCGCCCATGTCAACCGCGAGCACGTCGCAGGAGCCTATTATCTTCAGCGTTTTTTTTATCGTGGTGAAGCTTCTCACATCGCCATTGACGAAGTATAGATTTTCGTTTTTCTTTTGCAAAACTTTGAAGGTGTCACGTGACTGCGAGGCCTTGTCAACGACGATAACCCTCCCAGCTCGCCTGAGGTATGGGAGAGTGCTCCTCCCGACATGCGGCCCAATCTCCAGGACTGTGTCGCCGTCTGCGACCGCCCTGCTCAGAACCCTGCGATACTCCCCAACATCATAGGCAAGCTCTATCATGGCAGTATAAGGATTTATACCCCCAGTTATAATAAATTAGGCAGAGGTTTAGGATGCATTTGGACAAACTAGAGCTTAAAGGCTTCAAGTCGTTCAGAGACAAAACTGTCATAGAATTCCCAGACAACTTCACAGCCATAGTGGGTCCGAACGGCAGCGGCAAGAGCAACCTCACCGAGGCCATATGCTTCGTTCTTGGTAAATCAAGAGGCTTGAGGGCCAACAACCTGCAGGAGCTGATTTTCAACGGCGGCAAACACGAAAAGCCGGCGAAAACGGCCGTTGTGAGCATCGAATTGTCCGATAAAGAGACAACGCACAGGATTTCCAGGATGATAGACGTTGACGGCAGGTCAATCTACAAAGTCGACGGCTCAAGGGCGTCCAGGCAGAGGGTTGTGGACATACTAGGAGACAACGAGTACAACATCATACTCCAGGACGACGTCACCAGGGTCATCAAGATGCAGCCTCAGGAGAGGCGGCAGATAATAGACGAGCTCTGCGGCATCGCAGAATACGACAAGAAGAAGGAGAAGGCTTTGGGCGAGCTTGAGAAGGTGGAGGACAGGATATCCGACACTGAAATAGTTCTCGGCGAGAAGCAGGGTTACATGCTCCGCCTGAAAAAGGAGAGAGACGACGCACTCGCCTACAAGGACATACGGGATGAGATACGGCAGAACGAGGCCAGCCTGCTCAATCACGACATAATCCGGCTTGGGAAGAGGTTCAGCACTCTTGACGATAGGATAAAGGAGCTGGAGAACGAGAAGAAACAGAAGTCAGAAAGCATAGAAGCGATAAGGAAGGACATAGAGGAGACGCGACAGAAGCTGAAAGAATGCAACAAAAGCATAATCGAACTGGAGGAGGACTCCAGCAGGGCGAGGGTTAACGAACTCAACTCTGAGATAGTCAGGTATGAGGAGAGGACATCATCCCTCAACGGGAGAGGGGAGAGCGTAGAGGCAAGGGCGGCCGAATTGGTCAACAAGCAGGGCGAACTCAACCGCGAGCTCCAGAAGAGGCAGTCAAAGCTCGCTGAAGCCAAAAAGTCACTGGAAAAAGTTGAGAAGCTCATTGAGAAGAGGATAAGCGAGACAGGCCAGTCCGAGTTTGAGGAGCAGATTGACAGCATAAAGAACCTCGTGTTCGGAAGGGAGTCAGAAATCAGAAGCCTTGATAGTTTGAATGAGAGGGTGGGTTCTGAGCTGAGGGAGATGAAGAAGGAGAAGGAAAGCGCGGCGTCCGAGCTCAAAGCGGTTACGGAAAAGATAGGTGAAGTCTCAGACCAGCTGTCTGACAGCACAGGCACCCTGAGCAAAAAAACCGAGGGACTAGAGACGTTAAAACACAACATCAAAAAAGTCGACGAGACCATAAACCAGCTTGAGGAAGAGTTCAGGCTGAAGCAGAGTCAACACACTGAGAAGAGGACAGACCTTAAGGTGCTGGAGGAATCCGGAGGCGGGCTCAGAGTGGCTGAGAAGGCGATAATGAAGCTCAAGGACGTGATACCTGGGATATACGGCCCCCTCTCACAGCTCGGGAGGATAAAATCAAAAGAGCATGAGGAGGCTCTGGTAATCGCCTCAGGCTACAGGATGAGTTATATCGTGGTCAGAGACGTCGAAACCGCTAAAAAGTGCATAGAATACCTGAAAAAGAAGAGGATAGGGAGGTCCACATTCCTGCCTCTCGACAAGATAGACGTCAGCGTGAGCGGGAAAGTGCCTGACAAGGCCATAGGCCTCGCCAGGGACTTCGTCCAAGTTGACAAAAAATTCGACAAAGTGCTGGACTACGTGTTCGGCGACACCATAATAGTGAAAAATATTGACTCCGCCAGAGCCATCGGAATCGGAAAGCACAGGATGGTCACAGTCGAAGGCGAGCTTTTCGAGAAGAGCGGCGCAGTCAGCGGCGGCTTCATGAAGAAGGAGTACCTGATGACGTTCTCAAACCTCGATGACCTGGAGAATGAGGTTAAGCGGCTGGAAGACGAGGCGAAGTCGGCAGAAGAGAAAATAAAACAGGAGAGGCTTGAGCATGAGAGCCTCGAAGACACCATCGGAAAAACGGCAGAGGAGATAAGCGAGATCAGGATAGTCTGCGAAAGGCTTAGATCAGACCTCAAATCACTCTCCGAGAAGGAGAACAAGCTTGGGAGCGACCTCAAAATGATTTCAAACGGGATCATAAAGGCTGAGAAGGAGCTGAGCGAGAATAGTAAGAGGGCCGCATCCTTCAGAGCTGAATTCACATCCAAAAAAACGGAACTCCAGAGTCTATTGGAGAAGAGGAGGCCTGGCAGGAGCCAGGTTGACCAGCTCAAGGACGAGCAGACGCAGCTTGCTGTCGAAAGCAGCCGGCTGGAAGAGCAGACGAACACCATAAAAGAGCAGGCCATGCAGCTGCTGGAGGAGGATAAAAGCCTGAAGAACGAGAAGAGCAGCATCAGCAGGGACCTGGATGAGGCGAAAAACAAGCTGGCGAAACTTAAGGAGGAGATTTCAAAATTAGAGGGTGAGGGAGCGTCAATAGTCGACAGGATAAGGACTCTGATGAACAGGAGGAACGACCTGGACAACAAGATAACTGACTTAGGGTCGAACATAGGCGGGATAGAGCATGAGATGTACGGCTTAAACGACAAGATATCCTCCGTCCTCGTGGAGAAGACCAAAGTTGAGACCGAATTGGAGGTTAAGCGGCAGGAGTTCAAAAAGTACGAGGGGAGCGCCGTAGTGGACAAGAAGGTGACTGAGATAGAGGGCAGCATCATCAAACTGCAGAAGAAGCTGGACGAGTTCGGGCCTATCAACATGAAAGCCATCGAAACCTATGACACAATTGTAAAAGAATTCGAGGACATCCAGAAGCGGCTGGAAACGCTCAAAACCGAGAGACAGTCGATCTTTGACTTCATGGAAGGCGTTGAGAAGAAAAAGCACAAGGTCTTCATGGACACGTTCAACACGGTCAAAGAGAGCTTCGAGAAGACATTCAGAAAGCTCTCTGGGGGGGAGGGCACTCTGATACTGGACAACCCGAACAACATAAGCGAGAGCGGGCTGATAATAAGCGCCTCCCCAGGAGGCAAAAAGATAATGAGCTTGGACGCCATGTCAGGAGGAGAGAAAGTCATAACAACCTCAGCCTTCCTGCTGGCGCTCCAGCAGTACAAGCCAGCCTACTTTTACATCGTGGACGAGCTTGACGCCGCACTGGACAAGGCCAACTCCATGAAACTCGGCGAGCTGCTGAGGGACTCCGAAGCCCAGTTCGTCCTGGTGACCCACAACAACTCGATGATAAAATACGCAGGCTCGGTCGTCGGAGTCTCAATGGCAAAAGGCATCTCCAAGATAATAGGCGTCAAACTCGAAGAACCACACGCCAGCTAAAAAAGCGATTCTGAAAGCAGGCTGAAATAGCCCCACGAAGCAAAGTTCAAACTCAATACGGTGAGCATCAGCGAGATGGTGGTTACCAGCAATAGGAGGTATCTTCTGCTTTTTAGTGAGTCGTCAAAAACCATCGAAAACGGCAGCGAGAGGAGCGGAATCAACGGATAGTGATATCTAGGCGACCAAGAGACAGTCCCGAAGGGGTTATGCCAGAAACTGTAGAATAGAACAAGAAGTAAGGATATCCAGGATATCATAATAATCTCCAAGGCGTTTCGGTTCTTCAATAGACCATAAAACGAAAACAAGATAACCGGTTGAGTCACTATCAAGGCCACTAGGATAAGGGCAACATGCCTAACGAAGCTGACATCAAAAGAGAACAGGGCTCTCGTATCCTGCGGCCCTTGCAGTCCGCTCTCAGAGTCAAACATAACGCTGGAATAGCCGGTCTGCAGCGGGCTTCCGAAGAGGAGGGCATCATATGAAAAGAGGATGGCTAAGAATACTGAGGCTCCAACAGCGAAGTATGACAAATTTTTTGCGCTGGACCTCAGTCCTAAGAGGTAGATAACGGCCAGAACGGAGAGAGAGATTTTTGTGAACACAAGAAAGCCGAAAAAATAGCCGGACAACACCATAGACTCTGTCCGACCCGCTTTCCTGAAGTCAGCCATATAGTAGACGGACGCTATCAATAGCAGACCTAGAAGCGATTCGGAGAGCGATACCTGAGAGTATGTGTATATGGACGTGCAGAATGCGAAAACCAGTGACGTGATTAGTGCTGTCTTCTCGTCAACGAAAAGACGGCAGAGGAGGAAGAGGTAAAGAACCGTTAAAGTCGAGAATAGAACACTAGCCAAGGGAATCCCCCGCAGCCCTGAGAGTACATAGAAGGGCGCCATAGCATAAGAAAAACCAGGGGAGAATCGACTATATGCATTGCCGTCTGAGCCCATGCTAAGGCAGCACCTCTGCCAGGAGCCAACAGGGTATGTGAGGTACTCGTTGAGGTTTAAATCGCCGGTATCGACAAGGCTCTGCGTTAACGCGAAATAGTTGTCTCCGAAGGTTATGTACGGATATTCCATCCGATCAAAACCCATATATTGGAAAAAAAGAGAGACAAAATAGACGGAGAACACCACAATAAATAGAATAATCGTCTTATTCATCGTATGCTCAGTTAGCCCTGGGAAGATTGCGAAGAGCCTTTCTTTTTTCCCGAAAAGAAAAACCCTCGGGAAAAAGAGAGGGGATATTGTTTTCTTTCTTTTTCTGGGGGGAAAAATTTAGCCCCGGGAGGATTAAACCCCAAAAAAGTCCGAATCCCTACTAGTTTATTCTATTAAAACTTAAAATACCCCACATGATGTGAACCAAAGCAGAAGTGTCTGAGAACTTGGGAGGAGGACTACCCCTAAAATTAACTCTAAACTCTTATCGGGGTAGAGCGCCGGGGTTGGAATGGGAACGAGAGTGCAGTATCCCCGGTCAATGCCGAATGCGGGATTTCCCCTTGGATAGGATGTCGCTTCGTTTCAGAAAAATTTTCAGAATAAGCATGCTTTAAGGTTATTCTCCAACTTATTAATCAGTGTTTGGGCAAGGGATGCTCTATTTCAATAGCGTTTGCTTATACTCTAGTTGAAACATGGTCGAAGGTAAGAATACAAGTACTGCGGTGCACAGAGTGCAAAAACTACTCTCTAACCTTGGTTATTGTTCTAGACGGCAGGCTGAGGAACTGATACGGGCTGGGTGGGTGAAGGTCAATGGAGAAACAGTAACTGTTGGAGGTAAAGCTTCGGAGACTGATGTCATAACTGTTGGTGGTAAAGTTGTTAAGGGAGAGGATAGGGTTTATTTGATGTTTCATAAGCCTACTGGTTGTGTTACAGCCGTGAGAGATCCTAGGTTCAAGACGGTAATGGACTATCTCAGGATAAAGGAGAGGGTTTTTCCCATAGGCAGACTTGACCGTGACACCTCGGGAATACTTCTTCTGACAAACGATGGCGATTTTGCAAATAGTGTCATGCACCCCAGATATGAAGTGAAAAAGAGGTATGTCGTAGTGCTTGATAAACCTGTGAAGCAGGATGTGAAAAGAAAAATTGAACGCGGCATTACACTTGAGGATGGAAAAACAGCACCTGCAAAATCAAACATCCTAGCGGAAAATACCCTGGACATCACAATACATGAAGGAAAAAACAGGATAATCCGGAGGATGATGAAGGCGTTAGGCTATAACGTAAAAACCCTAAAGAGGGTCTCAATCGGAAACCTCAAACTTGGAACACTAAAACCGGGAGAATACAGGAATCTAACAAAAAACGAGATCACCCAGATATTCAAATAATCAAACCCTCAGGATTCTATACCAAAGATGTGAAGAACCACCGGTCAGAGACCGATGGCATCTTATGAGATGAACCGGTGGTTCGTACACGCCTATGTGGCCGACCATCGGTCGGACACACACCCGAGCTGAACTCGACTGTGTTCCACCGGCCAAACCACCGGTCCGAGACCGGTGGAATAGAGCGTTTTAAAAATTGAAAAAAAGAGATAAAACTAAAAAGATCACTAAACCCCACTCAAACTCCAAAAAAAGAAAACCTTGCCGAAGGCGGGACTCGAATTACAGGTTCGAATCCCTGACGCGCCGGATTATTTTCTGAAAAAAACGTTAGACTGCCAACTGAAAAAATAATTTTTAGCCCCGGGAGGATTCGAACCTCCGTCGCCCGGTTTCTTCATCAGAGCCTAACGGTTCTGATACCCCCTCGAATTTTCGCCTTTGGCGAAAATTCGTTTTTCTTTGGGGGTGAAGCACCTTTCTTTTTAAAAAAGAAAGGGGCTCCGCCAAAGCCGGGCAGGATTGGCCACTACCCTACGGGGCTGTCTATGTTTTTTTTCTTTTTGGACAACTACGCGTTTTCTTTCTTTTCCGTAAACGCTTTTCTTTCTTTTTTGAAGAAAGAAAAGGGTTTGCGCCCGCCGGGATTCGAACCCGGGTCATCAGCTAACTTCAGAACCTGTTCACGTTTTTGTTCTTTCTTTTCGTGAACGTTTTCTTTCTTCTTAAGAAAGAAAAGGTTCCGTGGAAGGCTGAGGTCCTACCAGACTAGACTACAGACGCTTAGTGTTTGGATTCTTTCTTTTGGAGATGAAACACTTTTTGCTGCGAACCTTTGGTTCGCGGCAATCGGAAACCTTTGGTTTCCGCTTTCTTTTTTATGGATGAAAAGGGTTCTTTTTAGTGGGGGTAGGATATATATAAAGCGGGGGGTTTTAAAAATGTTTGTTTTTCCCGGGCAGGAGGTTTTCAACGTTGGGGGTTTGAGGTTTGGGGGTCAGATGGTTAATCCCTGTAAGATGGTTGCTACCGTCTTTTACAGGCGTGAGGGGGTTTTCTTGGATGGTGGTTTTTCCAGGTTTGACAGGCGGCTTGCTGGCTTGTTGATTGAGGATTTTGAGGCGGTTGGTTTGGAGTATGGTATTGAGTCTATGTTGGATGTTTTCGCTGAGAGCGGGGATGATATGGTGGAGAGGATTGATTTCGTCTGCTCTAGGACTGATATGCCTTTTATGGTGGATTCCACTGATGCTGAGGTCAGGATGAGGGGTGTTGAGTTCGCTGAGGAGGTTGGGGTTGTTGACAGGGTGGTCTATAATTCGATTAATGCCGGTATTAAGGAGCCTGAGATCGAGTTTCTAAGCGCGTCGAAGTTGAATGCCGCGGTTGTTTTGGCTTTCAACCCGGTTGACAGGTCCTTGAAGGGCAAGGTCGATATTCTTGAGAATGGTTCCAAGCTTCTTGATTCAGGTCTTCTGGACATTGCGAGGAGGTCGGGCGTGAGGAAGGTTCTTATTGACACCGGCGTTACCCCTTTGGGGGATGGTGCTGGCGTCTCATGTCATGCTATAACAGTTTTGAAGTCGAGGTTCGGGCTGCCGACTGGGAATGGAGTGCATAATGTCGTCTCAGGTTTGAAGGGCAGATTGATAGGCAAGGATGGGGGATGTTTGGACGCCTCTTTGCATGCTGTTTCCAGGGTCTTGGGCGCTGATTTTCTGATGTTCGGGCCGATAGAGAACGCTAAAAAAATTTACCCTGTTATGGCCTTGACGGAGGCTGTGGTGGGCGAGTCTCTGATGGGCAGGGGTTTCTGCCTTGACGGGGGGCATCCTCTTTCGAAGTTGATGTCTGGTGTATGATGGAATCTGAGAAAGTGGATGGGGGGGAGTTTGATAGGCGTGCTGGCTTGGATGGCAGCGGGTTTTTCGTCATACACGTTGACCATGAAAGAGGTAGGCTGGTTGTTGAATTCTACTCTTACGATCGAAAGCTGAGGGACAAGATTGTGGGGGACAATGCCATGAGAATCTGTGAGAGGGTTGTGGAGAAGGGGCTTATATCTGACTTGGGCCATGGCATGTACCTTGGGAGGGAGCTGGCGAAGGCGGAGATCGCGTTGAGGGGTGGCTTCAGGTACAAGCAGGATACTCCGCTGTCCTTATCCTAGGGGCCTCTCACTCCGGTAGTTTCTCACAATCTGGCCTAAGGATACTCTCTTCTGCCTCTCAGATGCATGGAGTTCGTTCAGATTGACGTAGTAGCAGTTTTGGAACTCCTTTAGTATTGAGGGCGGGAGTGTGGCGACGCCCTTAGGGTTGAGCTTCTTCGCCAGGTTTATGTTGTCAGTGAAGACTAGGGTTATGCCTTCCGGCAGTGTGTCATCAAGCTTTGCCATGCCTTTAGCATAGGTCATGCCCTCGAAGTGTGCTGGGTAGAGTCCGACCGGCTTTATTTTTTTCCCTGTCAGATCGTGCCATATGCTTCTGAATTGCTGCATCAGCCGCAGATCAGCTTCCCTCTCCCTGAGTTTCATCCTCAGAGTCGATGCAATATCGTTCAATCTGCCTATCTCGCTCTCCTTCAGCATCTCCCTGCGGTATTTCGAGCGCTCCAGTTTCAGGCTTTCAGACAGTTTTTCTATCCTCTTATCCTTTTCTCTGGCTTCATTCTGAAGCTCTTCCAGTTGGGATTTCAGCCGCAATATGCCGTCAACGCTGACGTGCGCAGAGTGGTTTCTCTTCTTTTTAGGCTTGCTGTTTTTTTCTGGCTGGCCGCTTTTATACTTGATGGCGAGGCCTGCAATCACGTTATGTTTGACGTCCTGGCCTAGGTCAAGCGACTCTATCTTCTGAAATTTGTTCTTGTAGTTGTTGTATGCGCTTATGGAGGCTGCGAGAGCGTCGCGTTGGTGTGAGTTTTCTACCTGATACGCTCTAGTGAGCTCTAGCTTCTCTGAGACTGTCAGAGGATGCTCAGGACGGTAGACCTGGCAGCCGAGCTTTGATGAGATTTTTTCGACGAAATGCGGGAGAGGGTTGACGTCAGACGCTATGAGAGACGCGCGCCCGAATTGTATGATGTAATCTATGGTCTCGCTGACTCCCATGTCTTTTGAACTGTGGAGTCTGATCAGTCTTCCGTTCAAATCCAGTATCGCGATCCCCGTGGTCGTCCCAGGGTCTACTCCCACGATAATGTATTCCATCACCCAACGAGTTTCGTCTGTTTTTCCTTTACAGGATAGTTGCCTGTGAGACATGCGAGGCAGAGCTTATCAGCCGGTAGGCCGATGGACGTTACAAGCCCGTGGAGGCTTATGTACGAGAGCGAGTCCGCACCTATCTCCTTGCTAATCTGCTCTACCGTCTTCTTGGAGGCTATGAACTCCTCTGATGTTTGCATGTCAATCCCGTAGGGGCATGTGTGCTTTACCGGCGGGCAGGATATCCTGACATGAACCTCCTTCGCCCCTGTGCTTTTTAAAAGCCGTATGAGTCTCTTCTGTGTGGTGCCTCTTACGATGGAGTCGTCTACGAGAACCAGTTTTTTCCCGTTGATTTCGCTAGCGATCGGGTTAAGTTTGACCTTCACGCTGACGTCCCTCTGGTTCTGCTCAGGCAGTATGAACGTCCTCCCAATGTACCTGTTCTTTATGAGAGCCTCGGAGTAGCTTATCCCTGACGCTTCAGAGTACCCTATGGCCGCGGTTATGCCTGAGTCTGGGACGGGGGTGACTATGTCAGCCTTCACGCTGCTCTCTTTTGCCAGCGTCTTGCCGAGATTCTTCCTAACGTTATAGACTGAGACGTCATTGATTATGGAATCCGGCCTTGAGAAGTATACGTATTCGAACATGCAGTGGGAGGTGTTCTCTCTGTTTCCGTGATACGATTTCACGGTGTCATCGACCACGATTATTTCAGCAGGCTTGACGTCCCTCTCGAGTTTGGCGCCTACGACGTCCAACGCGCAGCTTTCAGACGCGAATACATGGCCTTCTCCAAGCCGTCCGTACACGAGGGGGCGGATTCCGTGCGGGTCCCTTACAGCTATCAGCTTTCCATCGTAGAGGATGACAAGAGAGTAGGAGCCTATGAGCTCCTTCATGGCCATCTTGATGCCCTCAACGAAGTCGCCTGTATTGAGATGCTCCTGGACTATAATCTGGGCTATGACCTCAGTATCGGAAGACGTTGTGAATATGTTGCCCTTGTCTTCAAGTTTTTTTTTAAGCTCGGCGTGGTTGAGAATCTGGCCGTTGTGAGCTAACGCGAAAGAGCCCCCAGAGTAGCTTATGTACAGGGGTTGGGCGTTCTCTATCTTAGAGCCGCCCTCTGTGGAGTATCTGACGTGGCCTATCCCTACGTTCCCCTCCAGGAGGATGTTCCTGAAGACCTCTGAAACGAGCCCCATGCCTTTATGGACCCGTATGCCATCGTTATCAACTGCGATGCCGGCCGACTCCTGGCCCCGATGTTGCATCGAGTACAGCCCATAGTAGACATGGTTGAATACGCTGGTGTCTGACTTTATGCCAAAAACGGCACACTTGTCCTGCATTTTCGGGGGAAGTAATACTTTTCTTCTTACATGCTTAAATAAGTTAAACCATGGAATTCAAGGCTCTTAGAACTGGCATATGCTTCAACGGCTTCAAGGCCTCTGGAGTGAGGTCTGGGAAGCAGGGTGTAGCCCTGATTACTGCCGGAAAAGCCTGCAATGCTGTCGGCGTCTTCACGAGGAATAGGATAAAATCAGGTTCTGTGGTCTACACTCGGAGGAAGCTTAGGAACGGCATAATGGCGGTCGTCGTGAACTCCGGTAATGCGAACTGCTGCACTTCCACGGACGTAAAAGATGCCGACACGCTGGCATCATATGCTTCAAAGTACCTTGTAGTGGGAAAGGAGAACGTCGCAGTCTCCTCGACAGGCATCATCGGCAGGAGATTGAACACGAAAGGCCTCAGGCCGCTGATAGAGAAGGCTTCGGAGGGCTTAGGATGTTCCGGGAAAAAATCGCTTGAAGCTGCGAAGGCCATAATGACAACCGACACGAAGCCTAAAGTCTTCGCATACTCGCATAAGGGCATTATCATAGGAGGCATATGCAAGGGCTCTGGGATGATAGCGCCTAACATGGGGACGATGCTGTGCTTTCTCACCTCAAACGCCGACCTCCCCAGGGGATATCTGAAGAAGGCCCTTTCTGAGGCTGTTGACTCAACATTCAACATGATCGTGCTGGACGATATGAGCACGAACGATTCTGTCATGCTGCTGACAGATTCTTCTAAGAAATGCTCTCCCAAAGACTTTAAGCTTCTCCTGACTCATGTTCTCAGGCAGTTCGTCAAGCTGATGCTCGAAGACGCGGAGGGCGCCTCAAAGGTCTTGGAAGTCACAATCAGGGGAGCTAAGGATGTTAAAACGGCCGGAAAGGCTGCAAAGGCTGTCGTCTCATCAAACCTCGTTAAGACCGCATTCTACGGTGAGAATCCGAACTGGGGGAGGATAGCAAACAAGCTCGGCGGCACCATAGAGGTGGACTTCAGGAAGCTTGACATTGTTTTCGCGTCTGACAGGGGCAGAGCCTACGCCGTAAAATCCGGAAGACCGCAGGATATAAGAAGATTGGCCAGAATCCTTAAGTCGAAGAAGATTCACGTCATCGCAGACCTGAAATCCGGTAGATCTGAGGCTACCGCATGGGGCTGCGATCTAACGCCAGGCTACGTTAAGATAAACGCCGAATACAATTAGGATGAGGATACTGGGTTCTAACAAGGGCGCTATTGAGGTTTTGATACTAGCTAACGCCCTCGCGTTCATAATCACGCTTATAAACCAGAAATGGGTTTTCATGAACTTCGCACTCCAGCCTGCCACGGTGTTCGTCAAACCTTGGACGATAGTGACCAACATGTTCTTGCACGCCGGCCTGGGGCATATCGCATTCAACATGATAGCATTGTTCTTCTTTGGGATATATCTGGAACAGCTTGTCGGAGAGGAACGGTTCCTGAAGATCTACTTATGGGGCGGGGTCTTCGCGAGCATAGCTTACGTGTTCACCTCGATCTTTTTCGGGCTTCCGAGTCCGACGGTTTTCGCTGTCGGCGCATCGGGAGCGGTCTTCGCGATTATGGGGGCCCTCGTAGTATTAAGGCCTAATATGACGATACTCTACAACTTTTTCATACCGATGCCGCTCTGGGTTTGGGCCATAATCTACACCATAATAGCAGTGCCCGAGATGCTCTACCCTGTCGGTTCCATAGCGCACAACGCGCACCTCGGCGGGATGCTCGCAGGTTACTATTTCGGGAAGAGGATACAGGCAGAGGGTACGGGAGGGGGAGGATACGGGTACAGATTTTACTGAATATGAAAGAGACAGGCAAAGCTAGGCTGATTAGGAGCGTTCGCGTGCTGGCCAGGATAATCAGGCTCAGGAACGCGCTCATAACATTCTTCGGCGTGCTGGTCGGAGCCACGCTAGTCGACACTGTTGAAGTAATCCCCATGAATTCTGACGTCATGATGGCAGGTCTGGCCGCCTTCCTCATAGTCGGTGGGGGAAACACCCTAAATGACTTCTTCGACTATGAGATTGATAAAACGAACCGGCCTGACAGGCCCATCCCATCGGGCATGATATCAAGAAGCGACTCTCTCATGCTTTCAGCCACGCTGTTTCTTGTGGGATTGGGTCTTGCGAAGTCGATAAACAGATACGCTTTGATCATAGCCATAACTAACACTCTGATTCTGATATTGTACGCCAAATTCTCGAAAAGGCTGCTGCTCATCTCAAACCTGAGCATAAGCTATCTTGTTGCGTCCATATTCCTCTTCGGCGCTGTTTCAGTATCATCAGACATCAATGGGAATACCGGCAGCATCCACCTTGCGACTGTACTGTTCGCCTGCGCCTTTCTGATGACCTTCGCAAGGGAGATAGTAAAAGACATAGAGGATTTCGAGGGGGACAGGCGAGCTTACTCCAGAACATTGCCTATTGTATTAGGCATATCGAATGCGAAGCGCATAACCATCATCTTCGGGCTGACTGCCGTCGTATTGAGCCTCGTGCCGCTTGTGCACTCGTATCAGACAATAAACGAGAGCATATATGGCATAATAATCGGCCTTGCTGATGTCATATTCGTCGCCGCCCTCACAATGTACGCACCATTAAGCCAGAAGGTCATGGTCCTCGGCATGCTATTAAGCCTATTCGGGTTCTTCTTCGGCAACATCGCAACAAAGATATAAAACATCCCTCCCTAGTATTTAAAATCAATAAGCCTCAGTAGCTCAGTCGGCAGAGCGTTGCCTTGGTACAGCCCTTTCTTTTCCCGAAAAGAAAGCGCGGCGAAGACTTAAGTGTCTTCGTGCGCAACGAGACAAAAGTCTCGTTTGCGCTGGCGGAAAGAAAAGCCATTGGTTCCAAAAAGGCAAAGGTCGCGAGTTCAATTCTCGCCTGGGGCTAAGGTAGACTCAGGGTTCTGACGAGTTCATTATAATATCATATGTTATCATATGACAGTGTATTTATGCCTCTTTTTTTACTAGGGACTGTAGATACTATATTATGCCGGTCAAGACGGCGATGCTCAAAATCGCGGAACACATAAACGACGCCGTGAAGGAGATAGACGACGGAGAAGTCGACCTCATGGTGGAGGAGATACAGAAGGCCAAGAAGATATTCTTAGTAGGCGCTGGCAGGTCAGGGCTTGTTGCGAAAGCCTTCGCAATGAGGCTGGTCCAGCTCGGGCTCACAGCATACGTTGTCGGTGAGACAACATCGCCGGCAATAACAAAAAAAGACCTTCTCATCGCAGTCTCAGGCTCGGGTAAGACCACCAACGTCGTCAACGTCACGAAAATCGCGAAGGACATCGGCGCCAAGGCGCTTACAATAACATCATATCCTAATGCAGACTTAGGGCAGCTGTCAGACCATGTTGTTAAGATAAAGGGCAGGACGAAGATAGACATAGAGAAAGACTACACTGAAAGCCAGCTCAAAGGTCATTTCTCCTCTCTAACTCCCCTGGGAACGCTCTTCGAGGACACTGTCATGATATTCTTCGACGGAGTTATCGCAAGGCTGATGAGCGAGCTTGGCAAGGGTGAGAGTTACATGAAAAAGCGCCACGCCACGCTTGAATGGTTCTACTGAACCCTGAACCTCAAGATTGCGCCAACCCCGCCCAGAGAATTCAGCTGCCTGCCAGCCTCGGATTCGCTGTTTACAATATGGACCAGCCCCCTAGATGCTTTCACATTCTGCATGTTAGCATCAAGGCGCTCCCTGTCCCTGACAAATTCGTTATCGGTTACCAGCAGCGCCTCCACAGCCCCCAGATTTATCGCAGACTCGACATCGCCGAGGCCGTATGCGCCCAAACCGGAATCTTTGCCTATGTTTTCCAGAAGCTTTTCAACCAGCTGTATGTCCTTCACAGATGCTGACTCTTCGATAACTTTTCGGGTTTCATCCCTCTTCAAGACCTCGATTACGCCGTTCCTCCCTGATGAACCGGTGTGCTCTAGGATGCAGTTGCCGCTGATTGCCGGGGAGTGTTCCCGCAGATAGTTGAGAAAATTCTCCTTCTCGAAGCCTGGGCCGGCGACTATGGTCTTGGCTATCGAATCCGACTGTATGAGCTGTTCCAGCAGACCGCCCACTTCGCTGTAGAATTCATCCTTCCGGGATTTCCTCTGCGCGGTGTCGTATTTGCCCCCTATGGTCTTCGTTATCTCATAGTATTTGATCTGTGATTCCCTCACCAGCCCGATGCTGGCCTCACCCTCGTCTATCACAGCAACCAGGAGCTTAGGCCGGAAGGTCGACCGCTCAGCCTCTTTCAGGCGGCTGAAGTCGACCTCAGACCACCTCTCTTTTACAATATCAAGGACGGTCCCGTGCTCGACCGTGAACGTGTGATGGGATCCTACCGAGACCAAATCCTCAGGGCCTTCGGTTATTATCCCAGAAATCCTGAAACTGCCAGTCTCAGACTTGAACTCCGTCTTCTCGACTCGGATCTTCAGCCTGACGGGCCTGCGCTCCCCCCCGCTGCTCCTCCCGATATCCTCCTTGTCCTTTATCCTCCTGTAGGATACCGACGTCACAAGGTCGCCTGGCATGATAACATGGCTCAGATACCACAAATCGTCCAAATTCTCAGACCTCGCTTTCACAAA
This sequence comes from Candidatus Altarchaeota archaeon, assembly GCA_043800255.1. Lineage (GTDB taxonomy): Archaea > Altiarchaeota > Altiarchaeia > IMC4 > SCGC-AAA252-I15 > JAZDNF01. The sequence continues at coordinate 18,105 of JAZDNF010000003.1, forward strand.
ACCGTGCCTGAGATCGGACTTCAGGATTTTCATACAACAGTATATTGAGAACACAAAAAGAAAACAGGATAGTATCACTTGAGGAGCAGCCGCATCCCTTCTTTCTTTTTCCCAAAGGTTTTTCTTTCTTCGGGAAGAAAGAAAAAGGCTTGCTCCCGCCGGGATTCGAACCCGGGTCACCAGCTAACTTCATCGGAATCTAACGGACTCCAACACCTCCAAATTTTCTTTGGGGGTGAAGCACCTTTCTTTTTCTAAAAGAAAGGGGCTCCTCGAAAGGCTGGAATGATTGACCGGACTACACTACGGGAGCGTGTGATTTGGTTTATAGTTATATTAATTGGGGGAGTATGTGTTTTTCTTTTCCGTCAACGCTTTGCTGCCGAAGGCAGTAAAGGGTTGGATTGGACTACACTACGGGAGCTAGTAATCAATCGGTTTTATAGATATGGAGGTCTCTGAATATAAGTCTTATCGTGCTCTTGGTCTGGAGAAATGGCGGGTTATACAAAGAATGTTTTGGAGGGGGTTATTTGGTCAGCTCTATTTCGATGTGGACGCCGTCTGGGACTTGGATGCGCATTATCTGTCCGAGGGAGCGCTCGTCCGCGTCAAGGTCTATTATCCTCTTGTGAACGCGCATCTCCCAGCGCTCCCATGTGGCGGTTCCCTCGCCAGATGGCCCTTTCCGGGTGGTTATCTTCATCCTCCTTGTTGGGAGGGGAACCGGCCCGGAAAAGTTGACGCCGGTCTTCTTTGTGACCGTTACTATCTGGTCGCAGACGTCTTCAATCTGCCCCACATCTTTGCCTATTAGTATAATCCTCGCCTTTTCCATGCAACCTTAGCCTTTCTTTTTGACCTCTAATACCATGCCGGCTGCAACGGTTTGGCCCATGTCCCTGACAGCGAAGCGTCCGAGCTGCGGGAAGTCTTTAGCAGATTCGACGACAATCGGCTTCGTGGGCTTTAGCCTTACGACAGCCACGTCTCCTGTCTTGAGGAACTCAGGCTTCTCCTGCTTGGTCGCGCCGGTCTTCGGGTCTATCTTCTTGATCAGTTCTGTGAACTGGCAGGCCACCTGCGCGGTGTGTATGTGGAATACCGGCGTGTAGCCGACTGCTATGGCACTCGGGTGCTGCAGTACCACTATCTGGGCTGTGAACTCTTCCGCAACAGTTGGGGGGTTGTCCTTAGGCCCTAGGACGTCTCCTCTCTTGACGTCGTTTTTGCCGACTCCTCTGACATTGAATCCTACGTTGTCCCCTGGCTCTGCCTGCGGGATCTGCTCGTGGTGCATCTCTATGGTCTTTATCTCACCTGTAACTCCGCTGGGCATGAATATCACAGATTGGCCTGGTTTTAGGATTCCGGTCTCGACTCTGCCGACTGGCACTGTTCCGACACCGGTTATCGTGTATGCGTCCTGTATTGGCAGTCTCAGAGGCTTCTCTGTCGGCTTCGGAGGAGCCACAAGCTTGTCCATTTCAGCAAGAAGGAAGTCGCCTTTGTACCAGGTCATCTTGTCAGACTTCTTTGTTATGTTCTGGCCAACATAAGCTGATATGGGTATCATTGGAATCTTGTCAACCTTGTAGCCGATCGAGGATAGAAGCTTTGACAGCTCCTGTTTTACCTCATTGTATCTTTTCTCGTCGTAGTTGACCGCGTCCATCTTGTTGATGGCTATGACAAGTTGGTTGATTCCGAGAGTCTTGGCCAGGAAGGCGTGCTCCTTTGTCTGGGGCTGTATGCCATCCTTCGCGGCGACAACAAGCACTGCCGCGTCGGCCTGGCTTGTTCCGGTTATCATGTTCTTGACGAAGTCCCTGTGTCCTGGGGCGTCGATGATGGTAAAGTAGTTCTTCTGGGTTTTGAACTTCTTGTGAGCTACGTCTATGGTAACACCCCGCTCCCTCTCCTCTTTCAGGGAGTCCATTACCCACGCGAACTCAAACGTTCCCTTACCGATCTTGTCGGCTTCTTCTCTCAGAGACTTTATCTTCTGCTCTGATACCTCTCCTAGCTCGTACAGTAGCCTACCGACCAGCGTAGACTTTCCGTGGTCTACGTGACCGATAAACACCAAATTTAAGTGCGGTTTTTCAGCCATAATCATCTCCTCCTAGTTATTGTAAGTCTTAAATATTCCCTTTTTTACTATAAAAATGGTTAGTCTATGTATTCTTCGGCTCTCGGCAGTTCCTTCTTCAAGCCCTTCCTGGACCTGATCTGCTCTATTATCTTGTATTGGAGCTCTGTTGGCAGCTTCTCGAAGCCTGCGTTCTCAGTGGACCATAGGGCGTGCCCTTCTGTGGCGCTTCTGATGTCGCCAGCGAAGCCGAACGACTCTCCGACAGGCATTTTGCCCTCTATTGTCATAAGCTCGTCCTTCTGGGCCATATCCCCTATTATGCCTCTCCTCCTCTGAAGCTCCCTTGTCACGCCTCCGAGGTAGTCCTGTGGAACGTCAACCCAGATGTTCTGGACAGGCTCCAGTATTGAGGGTTTAGCCTTCAGGAAACATGCATATATGGGCCTTTTGATGGCAGGATACACTTGGGCTGGGCCTCTGTGGATAGCATCCTCGTGGAGTGTTACGTCCATCAGCTTGACTTTCACTCCCATGACAGGCTCTTCAGCCTGCGGCCCCTTGTTCATGATGCTCTCAAAGCCGTCAAAAAGCAGTTCCATGACCTCGTCAAGATGCTGTGTTCCCCGGGTCATGTCAACCATGATGTTGCCGTGGTATATGTCTATTATCCTCTTGGCCTCTTCGCCGTCCATGTCCAGATCGATGAGTTGAGCTCTTAGGTCCTTGCTTCTAGCCTTTCTGCGGCCCTCTTTTAGGTCTCCCTCTAGTATGGCCTTCAGAACGGCAGGCTCAATAGGCTCTATTGATACAAGGAACTTGTTGTGCTTGTTAGGGGACTTGCCTTCTATCGGGCCTGCCTTGTCCATTATTGTCTCCCTGTAGACGACAATCGGGGGCGATGTCTCAATCTCCAGGCCGCCTGCCTTGATCCTGTTTAGGATGACCTCCAGATGCAGCTCGCCCATGCCGGATAGCAGGTGCTCGCCGGTTTCCTCGTTTATTTCGGCCTTTAGCGTAGGATCCTCCTTGGCAGTCTGTCTCAGGACTTCAATGACCTTCGGCAGGTCTCGCATGTGCTTGGCCTCGACCGCCATCGTTACGACAGGCTCTGAAGTGTGTTTTATGGCCTCGAAAGGTATCATGTCGTCTGTGGAGACCGTCTCCCCAGCGAATGCCTTCTTCAGGCCGGTTATCCCGACTATGTTACCTGCTGGGACTTCGTCGGTGTTTATCCTGCTGGCTCCCATGTACACGCTGACCTGCTGTATCCTCTCAGCTGATTTCATGCCGATAAGGTAAACGTCCTGGCCTTGTTTTATGGTGCCTGAGAAAAGCCTTCCTGTGGCGACCTCACCCTCACGCTTGTCGAAGACCTGTATGTTCGTTATCATGACCGCAAGCTTTCCGTTCGGATCGCAGCCCAGCATGGACTTGCCTATGTCGGATTCAAGGTCACCGTGCCATATCTGGGGTATCCTTATCTTCTGCGCCTGTAATGGGTTGGGGAGGTGCTTTATCGCTATGTCAAGCATTATCTGATGCGCCGGCGCCTTGTCAGCCATCTCCTTCTGCTTCTCAGTAGTGCAGCTTTCTATGATGTCCTTGAACGTTATGCCCGATTTTTTCATGTAAGGCACGTTGATGGCCCAGTTGTGGTATGCTGACCCGAATGCCACGCTCCCCTTCTCGACGTTTACGGTCCAGTCGACGCCCTCGGGCTGCTTCATCTTTATGATCTTGTTGATCTCTGTTATGATCTTCATGAATCTCTTCTGAAGCTCCTCGGGCGTCAGCTTCAGCTCGTTGATAAGACGGTCCACCTTGTTGATGAATACGGTGGGCCTGACCTTCTCCTTCAGGGCCTGTTGTATGACTGTCTTAGTCTGCGGCATGACTCCTTCAACAGCGCACACGACCACTATGACGCCGTCAACAGCCCGCATAGCCCTTGTCACATCCCCCCCGAAGTCTACGTGACCTGGAGTGTCTATCATGTTGATCAGGTATTCTTTGCCGTCGTACTCGTGGACCATTGAAACGTTCGCCGCGTTTATTGTGATGCCTCTGGCCTGCTCGTCCTCGTGGAAGTCCAAGGCCAGCTGCTTTCCAGCCCCCTCCTTGGATATCATGCCAGCATTGGATAACAGATTGTCGCTTAACGTGGTCTTGCCGTGGTCTATGTGGGCGACGATGCCCATGTTCCGAATCTGGTCAGGCTTGTTGACGAGCTTCTTAATCTTCTCCAGCATTACCTCGTATCTTCCCATCTTGTTATCTTGCAGACTGAGCTATCCTCTCGGTCTCCTCCTTCCGTTGTATCGCATAGCTTTTGTTGTCGGAGTTGGCAGCCCATATCAGCTCATCCGCCAGGCATTCCTCTATCCTCTTCTTGGAGTTGAAGGCCGTTGCGAAAGCCCCCAAGGATATGTACTTTATCGCGAAGTCTATGCGCCTCTGGGCTGAGACGTCTATGGCCTTGTGGTATCTTATGCCGCCGTATATGATGGTGGTAGTCTCCTCTCGGGGTCCTGCGTTGAGAACGGCGTTCACGAAAACCTGGATTGGGTTCTGTTTGGTCCTCTTCTCGATTATTTCAAAGGCCTGCTTTACTATCCTCAAAGCATGTTGTTTTTTGCCTGTGTTGCCAAGGCCCCTTATGTAGCGGCCTGCGACCTTTTTTGTCCCCTGCCCCGACCGCATCATCCTGTTGGCGAGGCGCTCCACGATGTTCATCTTCGACTTACTGAACTGTTTCCCCGTTTTCCTTCCCGCACTGTGGGGAACGTAGACAGGTTCCAATGCAATGTACGGCTTAGCCCACGCGCCCTTCACTTCCACAGTGTAATCCCATCTCCCGAATAGCTTGACGTCCATTTTAGCTGAATTTTTTGAATCCGATGCTCACAGCAGTCTCCCTGAAGCATCTTCTGCATATGTGAAGCCCGTACTTGTGGATTACCCCCTTGTTGGTCCCGCAGACCACGCATTGTAGGCTCCTTGAATCAGACTTGGTATCTTTTTTATTCAATTTCAACACCGAATTTTTCCTTCATGAGGCTAATTGCCTCTTCTCTTGTAATGTAACTTGATTTTGGGATTCTCGACTTCTTTTTCTTTCTTCGGGTCACCCTGAAACCTGGACGCTTTATTGTTACGCAAACGTCCAAGCCGAATATCCCAATCTCCGGGTCGTACTTCATGCCTTTGATGTCGATGTACTCTCTTATGCCAAATGACATGTTCCCGTGAGCGTCGAACGAGGATTCGCTCACCTTATCATCCTTCGCGAAGAGCAGGTTCTTCAAAACCTCATCAGCCTTAGCGCCTCTCAGAGTCACCTTGCAGCCTATCGCCTCACCCTTCCTAAGGCCCCATGCAGGTATCTTGTGGGTTGACACGGTCCGGACTGGCTTCATCCCGGTGATCTTTTCAAGCAGCTTCTCAGCCTTCATGAGCTTCTCTCCAGACTCTCCGACGCAGATGTTCACCACAACCTTTTCTATGACCGGCTTTTGCATCACATTCGCGTATTCCATATTATATCACTGGCTTGTCCTCTCCGATAACGAACACATAGTCTGTCAGAGTCTGAATCTCGCCAATTCGTGTAAGGGAGTCCCTGTTCCCGATGCCTGGAAGGACTTCGGTAATCTTCCCGCGCTCGCCGCTGTGCTTGCCTTTCAGGACGATGGCAGTGTTGCCCTTCTTCAGCTCAAACCTGCTCTTTATTTTCTTGGAAGGCAATTCCAGGACGACGCTGGCGTTGACCTTATAATCGTCCGAGTCAACCAGCAGGGTTGTTCCATCGTGCAATGTCAGTTGGATTTTGCCGTTGCTTAGCTTGTTTTTTGAGACTATCTTGCACAGTTTCTGCTTGGTGTCAGACTTCCCGATCTTTTTAAGCTCAAGCCCTTTTGCAGAAGGCATCACAACATACTGCTCGTCAATCCCTGCAACTTCGATGACGTCCATGAGGCCAACACCATGCTTCGGGTCTTTTCTGACCTTCTTGTCGACCGAGATGACGCCGTCAGATATTATCTTCTTTGCCTCGCGAGCCTTGTCAGCGTAGCCGAGGACATCCCTCACCATAACAATCAGGGGTATTGAATCCTCAATCTGATGAGGCCCGGGTTTAGACCGGGATATCCACTTATGCTCCTTTCCATAACCTGTTGCTATCCTCTTAGCGTGACTCATTTTCCTCCTCTCTCAAGGGTTTCTCCCCGTTCCTTGTCATCCAAATTAAGATGTGTTATTAGAACGTTTGATGCAGCTAGTGGCCTTGGCACGTCCGCTCCGTCAGACTTCTTTATGTTAACGCCCTCAACGGTTATCCTCCTCGTCTTCGGGTCCACGGAAAGTACTTCGCCCTTGACCCCCTTGAACGCTCCCCGCATTATTTCGACATCGTCGCCTTTCCGTATGGGGAGGGAGCGCCTGCCGTACTTTCCCCTAAGATCATCTGCCAGCGAGGCGGAAGTCATCTTGCGCGCCTTGTGGTTGGGGGCGCTGCTAAGCCACTTCCTCTGCCGTCTAGGTTTGCTCGAAGTTGGATGTTTCATCTTAGATGACGATTGTTGATATGGTGCCCAGCTTGTTCCACTTATCGGTCGCTTCGCGGGCTACTGGCCCCTTTATCTCAGTACCCCTCGGAAGGCCGTCGTCTCCGATCAGGACAGCGGCGTTGTCCTCGAACCGTATTCTGGTGCCGTTGTATCGCCTGTAGGCTTTACTCTGCCGGATTATCACAGCCTTGACAATCTGGTTTCTGAGCTCTGGTTTGCCCTTCTTCACCGAGGTTATAACCAAGTCGCCAACTCCTGCCTTTGGATATCTGCGCCTTACGCCCCTGTAAGCCCTCACCGCTATTATCTCCAGCTCCTTGGCTCCGGTGTTGTCAGCGCATACCATCCTAGACCCTGTTGACAGTCCCTTCGTGATTCTCGCAGTCACCGCCTTGCCAAGCGGCAGATTCTTCGACCCTCCTCCAAGTGGTTTTGCCATTTTAGTCTAATTTGTCGGTTACTACGAAGTTAACGGTTTTGCTCAGCTTCCTGCACTCCGCAATCCGCACCTTATCGCCTGCTTTCGCGTTTATGCACGGCGGGTTGTGCGCTGAGAGCCTGGATCTCGATTTCTTGTAACGCTCATACTTTCTTACCTTGACGTAGTAGTCCCTCTGTACGATGACAGTCTTGTTCATCTTGTCAGACACTACCACTCCCTCAAGCAAAAGCCCTCTGGTCGGCAGAGTGCCATGTTTGGGGCAGTTCACGTCGCCGCAGTCGGCCTCCTTCTTGTTCCCTTTCTTTTCTGCCATTTTAAAATCTTATCCTTATCCTCTTCTTTATCCTCTCTTCAGGCCTTCCCAGCAGAAGCCGCCCTTCGACTTCCACCACCGCCTTATCAGGCAGTTGGAGCTGGAATTTGGTGCCCTCTTTCGGGATTTTCGACTCACCGCTGAGGGTTACCGTGCTCTTGGTCTCGTCCGTCACCTGCCCTGCCAGGCCGACGCGGCCGCTGTCTCCCGAGCCCACTACCCGAGCGTCCAAACCGATGAATTCATGATGCAATATGTTGTAAGGAGTTATCATAGTAGCAGGCGGCGCTAGTCTATCATGGCTGCTGAGAAGCCCATTCCAACCAAAACTTCCTTCAACCGTGAGAGATGATCGCCTTGTAATACCACTTTGCCCTCCTTTATCGTTCCGCCGCAAGCCAATTTCGTCTTCAGCTCCTTGGCAATCCTGTCCAAGTCCATGTCTTCAAAGCCCTCAACCACTGTCACTAGCTTGCCGTATCTCCGCTTGTCAGTGCGCACGCGTATCTTCTGGTCCTTTCGAACCATCTCCTCGCAAACGCACAGTTCCACTGGCAGTCCACACTTCGGACATGTGTTCATTTCTTTCCGCTTTTTCCCTCCTGCCTTTGGATAGTTAATATTCTCGCTATTGTCCTCCGGATTTCCCTCGTCTTCCCGACGCCCTCCGGTATGCCGCCTGACGCAAGGCCTCCCCGAATCTTCATAAGCTCTCCTCTAAGCTCCGCTAGGTGCTTGCCTCTTTCAGCATCGCCCATGTCCGCTATCTCGTTGGACTTTAGCACTGACATTTTAGTATTACTAATGAAGTGTTTTATTTAAATAACGCCGGCAGGTTTCTCCTCTGAAAGCCCTGGGAGCGGCTTCTCCTCGGACGTCATGTCCTTCTTTTTGTCTTCGCTTTCCTGCGCCCCGGTCGTCTCATCCTCCTTTTTTGCCGGCTTCTCCTTGGTCGTTTTCTTCCCTGTTCTTTCCTTTGTCTTCTTCTTTACTTTAGCCTTCTCCTCTGGCTTTTTGGCCTCGCCCTCTTTAGGAACTTCGGCAGCCTCTTTCTTTTCGATAACATATATCTGATCGGGGAACACTGTGCCTGGCGGGACTATTTTGACGGAAACGCCGATGACGCCAGCCTTCAGGTAAGCCTGCGTGGCGCCCCTGCTCACCAGCTTAGCGCAGTCGCCTGCCTTTTTCATGTAACCTTCTGAGTATTTTTCTGCACGGGATCTGCCTCCCTTGCCCACGATTTTGCCGGCCAGTATGATCTCCACGCCTCTGGCTCCTGAGCCCATGACAGCCCTTACTGCCTTGTAGACGACTCTCCTGCGGTTCATGCCCCGCTCAAGGGCGACTGCTATCCTCCGCGCTACTATGTTCGGGTCGAGAGTCGGCCTCTCTATCCTCTGAACGTCTATTGACGGGCTCTCTATGCCGTATTTCTCTGTCAGCACTGTAGTGAGCCGGTTTATCCTCTTGCCGTGTTTTCCGATGACAAGCGGCGGCTTCTCCACGTACAGTATGACCCTTGTCGTCAGCGGCGTCTTCTGTATTTTTATGCCGCTGTAGCCTGCCCGGTTAAGCTCGCTCCTCAGGAAACTCTCTATCTCAGACCTTATCACTCCCTCCTGTATGAAATGCTTCTCCATCGCCATCTTAAGACTCCTCGCCCATGATCTGCATGTGTGTGTACTCTGTGTTCCAGGTCTTCCACCTGCCCTTCGGCTTCCTCTTAGCCCTTGAGAAGCCCCTCAGAGCCAGCGCATGCTTTATCTTTATCTTTTCAACGTCCAACGCCTTGTACTCTGCGTTAGCCTGTAGGTTGTTCAACAGCTTCAGCATCTCTCCCGCAACCTTTACAGGATATTTCCCTGACTTCGGAACGTCGCCCTTCCTGTGCCCGACGCCCAACTTGTATTTCACGCTGGGAATTGGGGTCTTCTTAACCTTCACATTCTCCATCAGCGCCATGGCGTCCGCAAGCTTCAGCCCCTTGACGGCTGTGCAAACGTTCACAGCATCCTTGAATGACATGTTCAGGTCTCTCCCTGCTGCCACGACGCTCTTGCTCTTGTTCTTCGGTTTGAACGCGTATTTTATCTCCATCTTATCTGATAGGCACGAATAATGAGGATCTCGTCGCTCCGACGCCTGGCGCGCCGTGCCTTACCGGCTTACGTGACATAGCGAACTCTCCCAGGAACTGCCCTATCATTTCTGGCGTGATGTCGACTGCTACGAACTCCTTCCCATTATAGATTGCAATCTTCAACCCCACCATCTCAGGCAGCACAGGTATGCTCCTGCAGTGGGTTCTAATAGGTTTTGGATTCTTGTTCTCGCTGAGAAGCTTCCTCTGCTCTTTAACGTCCAGAAGCAGCTTCTTCTCCCTGTCGTCAAGCCCCCGCTTGAGAGTCCTCCTAACTCTGGACGGCAGCACCTTAACCAGCTCGTCCATTGACATGGACTGCAGCGCATTAAGATTGTAACCCCGGTAATTGAATTCCTTCTTAGCCATTCTAGCGTTTCCTCTTTCCTGTCCTTCTGGCAGCGATATGACCTACTTTTCTCCCTGGCGGAGTGTTCCTGGATATGGTTGTCGGCCTGCCCACGTGCGGGTGCCTACCTCCACCGTGCGGGTGGTCTGCTGCGTTCATTGACGTTCCACCGACCTTTGGGTAAACCTTGTGTTTGGCCCTCTTGGCATGGTATACCTGACCGGCGTGAACGTAAGCCTTCTCCTTGCGGCCGCCTCCGGCGGCCCTCCCGACTGTGGCATAGCATCTGCTTTTTATCGGGACTATCTTCTTAGAGGGCAATTTGACATAGGTTAAGCCTGTTTTCCTGTCGTGGGATACTATGCTCGCGAAAGTCCCGGACGACCTGACGAACTGGCCGCCGTCGCCAGGATGCAGCTCGACATTGTAGACTTCAGTCCCCTCAGGCATGCTCCCGATTGATGTTGCGCTTCCCCTGGATGCCTTGATTTCATCGCCGACTGTTATCCAGTCGCCGACTTTTATTCCTTCAGCGGCTATCATGTACGAGTTTGAGAAGTCATCCCACATTATCTTCACGACCGGAGAATAGTGCAAAGCATCATGCTCTAATGCTATGACCTGGCCGTTTGCTGTTCTTTCCCGACTAGGATACCTCATATCGCCTTTCGCCCTGTTCTTCAGGCTCCGGTACTTCGGGCTTCCGTGCCCCCTCCTCTGATTTGGAAGTCTGCATCCCATTTTATAATATTCCGAAGTGCGAGGCTATCTCCTCTGCAGAACTCTTGTCTGACAGCTTGACGTGCGCTTTCTTCTTGCCGTCAGGCCCGTTTATGATCTGCGTCGATAACACCTCTACCTTGTATTTCTTCTCAATTGCTTCCTTCACATCCTTTTTTGTTGACTTCTTATCGACTATGAATGTGAGTTTGTTCTCCTTCTCCCTCAGCATGGTCGCCTTCTCTCCCATCAGAGGGTAGATTATCACCTTCTCAAGATCCATTCTTGCTCAAAACCTCGATTGCCGATTTAGTCCATATCGTGCGTCTTGGAATGCCGGCAGCTGGCGTTAGTTGTTCGACATCAAGTTCATCGACCAGCACGCACTGGACTCCCTCAACATTTGAAGCTGCCTTCAGGATTCCGCCGTCCCTGCCGACGACCAGCAGGAGGTTCTTAGGCTCGACTTTCAGTGAGCTCAGGAACCCGATTATCTCCTTAGTCTTGGACATTCCCTCTAGCTTGTCTTCGACGATGATTAGATTATTCTTTGTGGATGCTATCGCAGATTCCAATGCCTTCGTATACTCCTTGGAGTTGATTTTCTTCGTGTAGTCTTTGCCCCTCGGCGGGTGCGAACGCCTTCCGCCAACGGACTGCGGCACCCTCCTGACCTTACCAAGGCCTCCGCCGCCGGTCTTCTCCCTCGGCAGCCTTGACATGCCCTTGTTTATGGTCATCCTATAAGCGCCTTTTCTCCTTCCGTAATATTCTGCCGTGGTCTGCAGGCCGGCGTCAGGCGAAACGCCGTACGGCTGCCTTCGGGATGATTGCAACGCTACGGCGCCCCTTTGTATGAGGTCAGGCCGGTATTCTGTCGAGAATACCCCGGGTAGATCGATTTTGCCTGCTTTTTTGCCGTCAATAGAGTAAACATCAGCCATATTATAATCCCTGTTTTGAGTCGGTATTTATTGATAATATTTCGAACGCGTTCTCCCTGATCGGCCTTCGGGGCATGGTTATTCTTATTATCCTCTTCGTAGGCCCAGGCACCGACCCTGAGACTATGAGATAGTCGCTCTTCAGGTTACCGTACCTCAGGAACCCGCCTTTTGGGTTCACTTCAGCACCATCGGAGCCTATCTTCACAACTGTTTTGTTGTATTCTGTCCTCGTGTGGTATCCGACCTGGCCTGCAAGAGGTTCCATCCTGAGCTTGTGGGAGGGAGTCCACGTTCCTCCGGTTCCCATATGCCTCCTACCGCCGTCAGCCTTTCTCACTGACCTCCTAACGCCCCACCTTTTTATCACGCCCTGGAATCCCTTACCTTTTGTCACTGCTGTGACGTCAACGTACTGGCTTTCCTTAAGCACGTCGCCTGCCTTGATCTCCTTGCCAATGCTTTGCTTGGCGTATGCTATTTTCTCGTCAACGGAGCCACTGAGCGCCATCTCCATGACGTCAGGCTTCTTTTTGGGTATTGCAGCCTTGACAGGCTGAGTTGACATCAGAAGCCTCACATCAGCTATGCGGCCTTTCTCCTTCAGTTCGTCTATTAACTTAAGAGGGTCCTTCTTCTTCGTATCGGATTTTATGTCAGCTATGCTTTCCAATCCTGTGTACCCTTTGCTGTATATCCTAATGCCTTCGACCTTCATCGGCGGCACGTCCAAGACAGTCGCTGGGAGGGATATTTCCAAGCCTGATGTGGGGCTCTTCTTCCGGTTGTCCAACACCATCAGGTGGGTCATGCCTGCCTTGTATCCTGCGAAACCCAGAACCTTTGAGTCTCCGAAGTTCTGCCAGGAGTGTATTCTAGGCCTCTCCCTTTTAGCCCTCTTCCTCGGGCTGTACGCCATTGAACCACGACGTGGTTTGTTTGATTTTGACATGTTCTAAAACAGAGATACAGGTGCAGTTCGTGCCCTGATTTAAAAGGTATCTCCTATATCTATAATCCGGGCAACATGGATTGTAAGTACTATACTAGGAATTTAGGGTATAAAAATGCCTGCTGACCTAATTTCATCGTTCGTTTACAGGTATTTTCTAGTTGACGGATACAATATTGTGAATACTCTCGCATATGGCCTGATTCTCGGGCTGGCTGTTTTCGGGACAATCCCGTTCCTCAGGAGGATAGGCGTCAGCTTTGACAGGCGGTTCGTCTATTCTCTAATACCTTACCTGTTCTACGGCGGCACAACCAGAGAACTCGTCGACCAGCATCTTGGAATCTACTCGGGGTTGGGGCCGTACCCGCAGAATTACATGTTCGTTGCTCCGGGAATCTATGTAACGATGTTCTCCGTTACGGCGCTGACATTCGCACTAAGCAGGCTTCTTGCGAAGGAGAGGTATCATCTGATGTTCTCAGGCGTCGGCATCCTGCTAGCAGGCTATAATCTGGCTCTCATGGTGCCTAACATAGAAAACTTCGAGGCTCTTGCCCTGATCCTGCTATTCTTCTCCATGTTCGCAGCTCTCACCATCCTGTTTGCCAAAAATTGGCTCAGATTTCTCATGTTCGAGAAAAACTATTATGTCGTGCTCGCCCACCTGCTTGACGCCAGCGCAACATTCGTCGGCGTCGATTACCTCGGTTTCAGCGAAAAGCACGTGCTGCCCAGCTTCCTCATAGAGCGGCTGGGGACGGCGTTCATAATGTTCCCTCTCAAACTCGCAGTCCTCATACCTGCGTTATACTACATTGACAAGGACGTGAGAGACGACGTCCTGAGCAGGCGATTTCTCAAGCTGGTGATACTGGCGATAGGCATCGGACCTGCGTTGAGGGACATCACTTTGGCGATACTTTAAGCCTTTTTAAGGAGCCTCCAAAGGTATAATATGCGGGTCTGGGTTTATGTGCTGGTGTTCGCAGCCATTGTAGTGAATCAGGCATCTGCCTGGAACCCTGCCACATACAGTCGCCTATGCGCTCAGACGGCAGCCAGATTATGGGACGGCGAGACCGCAATCGAATGCTTGCAGGATATTGACAGTTACCTCGTTGGGGTTAAAAACGACTCCGAAAACCTTAAGGATTTTTCAACCTGCCCAATAAACGTCCAACCTCACGCGAAATACCTGTGCGGGAACCGCACATACTCGGCTGCGAACGCAACCTCGCAGGAATGGTTTAACAGGGCTCTGAACTCTTCCACAGTATGCGAGATGGTGAGAAACTTCTGCATCGGCTCAGCCTACCATTCTGAGACGTTCTTTCCGACGAGGGGCCTGACAGTGGAAAGCGACAACAAATGCGAGGATGAGCTTGCATCGGACATGGACTGGCGGATCAATAAGACTTTTGCAACTGATGCAAATGACAGCTGGGAGGAGCAGACAGTCTGCAGGTTCACATACCACATTCCAAAACTCGGAAGTAGTATTCCGACAAGGTACAGGCAGACATTCTCGATAACAGACCGAACCCTTGAGCGGATGATGGAAGCGATTGTAGAAATTGGAGGAGAAATTTCAGAATCACCACAATACTCCACGACGAGCACGTCCACAACAACAAGTTTATCAACAACATCAACCTTGGCTGCGACTACCACCATGCCAGAGGTAAAATCCACAGGCATTGGCAGAAAAGCATGGATTCTCGCACTCATACCGCTTGCAGCCGCCGCAGTGTATTATACCAGAAGGCGTCGCAGAACTGGCCTTGCGGGAGACAGAAACCTCAGTGAACTTCGTCAACTATAAGCTCGAGCTGGTCTGAGAACTCGTTATATTTGACCCTGCCGACGAGCGACACCTGCCTCTCGAGCAGGTTCTTCTTTGCGCCTTTCAACGGTGCCGTCTCGTCCTGGCGCTCCCCTATGATGTTCATAGCATCGTCCACCGTCAGGTTCAGAAGCTTCTCCGAGTTGTCGCCGAACAGCACCGCCCTGACGGTACCAGTCTCATCTTCGACTGTGATTGACGCCACCATGTTCAGGTTCGGGTCAACGTCACCGCACATCTCACAGAACCATGATGTGCTAAGATTCTGGACCTTCTTGCCGCAGCCGGGGCAGGTCATGAATATGAGCGGTTTCTCGGTGTCCAAATCGACTATCGTACCGGTAACCCTCACCCGCTTGTCGTTTACGTCCAAGTCGGCTATCTTCCTCGTTTTCGTGGAAATCTCCTCCACAACGGAGAGCGCTGGAACATCTATCTTATTGTCCACTAATATCTTGCCGTATTTTCCGACGTGCAACTCCGGTTCCAGGTTCAGGTTGGCTTTCGAGTAAACGTTCTCCAGCTTGACCGCGTCGCCCACCCGTATTTTGCCAGCATCATGTGCCTTATCATCCCATAATACTGTCCGTATTATGCTGGTCTCGTCTCCGATGATGAGCGAGGCTACTGTGCCCTTCGAATACTCTCTGGGGGGGTAGACTGTCACCACCCTCCCGATGACGTTTATTGAGCTCATGTCGAGCTTTATCTCAGCTATCTTCGGCTGGACGACCTTCGTCTTCAGAGGCGGGAGATTCAACTCCTTATTAGTCTCTATAATCCTGCTTCGCGATCCAATGTGAACTTCGACATCGTTGTTCAAGCCCTGCCGAGCGTAGCCGTTCTCTATCTTCACATACTCGCCGTTCTGGAGCGGAAAGCCTGCAGACCTGTCCCAGAGCACAACCCTGATTCTGCCAGTCTCATCCTCGCCTATGAAAGACGCCCTAGCTCCCTTGGTCCCGTCGTTTCTCTCGAACTCCTGCCCAGGATAATAGGAGACAATCCTGCAGATGAGGTTTATGGCCTGATTCTCAAGCTTCACGTCCGCAATCTTGACAAGGCTTTCCTCGACCTCAGGCAGATTCAATTCCATGCTGGGGTTAACTGCCACGTTGGTCAGAGAGCTCGCATGGACTTCCAGAACCCCGTTGTTATCTTTAGAATAGCCGTTTCTGATGAGTAAGGTGTCGCCAATGTGCGCCCTCTTCGTGATTTCCGTGTTCTGATCCCAGAGCACAAGCCGGACCTCGCCCGTATTGTCCAGGAGGATCAAGCTTGCGAATTTACCGACCGTCTTATCCTTCCTCTTGAACTCTCTTGGAGAGTAAACTACCTTGACTTTTCCAGCTATGTTGACCGATTTCTGCGGCTTTAATCCGGCTATTTCCGTCAATTCTATCTTGTCCTGGTTCAAGTCTATCCCCAACTCCTTCGCAACAGCGTATACTGCACCGTAGTCTGAGAGGAGGCCGTGTGTTTTCTCCTTCCGCTGGTTCATCCGCTTCTCGATTTCGCCCATATCACTGCCGCTTTCCTTTGCAACGCGTTCTATAAGGTCTTTTACGTCGGCCATAGTCTAAAATTTGGAATGTACGTTAAAAAGTCTTTTTCCCAGGAGATGGAGAATCACAACCCTCTCAGGCCTTTCCCTTTTATGAGGTAGAAGAAGGCTGCGAGGAGCACCACCCCTATGACAACTAGAACCCCTACGATGATTAAGCCGTAAAGCCATGAGGGCATTCCGCCGCCGCATGCCTTGCATGGGCCGCCGCAGTCAACGCCGGTCTCGCCCTGGTTCCTGATGCCGTCAGCGCATGTGCCAGCACCGCCGACCGTCGACAGCGTGGACGTCGTGTTGGATTTCGCAGATTCATCCGCCTTGTCCCCCCCAAGCAGTTTGTCGACAATAGACTTTGACGTTGTCGTCGTCTCCCGCTGTATGGTGGATTGAGAAGCCTTTACTGTTGTCGTCACCTTGGAGCCTGGGCACGGGTCGCACGGGCCGCCGCAGTCAACACCGCCCTCCCCCTGGTTCCTGATGCCATCAGCGCATGTCGGCTTCGGAGCCGAGCCCCCAGCAGAAAGGTCGAAGTCAGACTGTATTTCACCCGAGATTGCGACATCACTACGTTCTGCAGGATTCGATGTCATTCTACTAGTCACATACCAGCTTAGAGGCTCATTGAAAGACGCTCCCTCATCTCTCTCAGATTCTGGATCGTCAAGGATAACCGTAAGCTGGTAGTAGCCACCCTCAAATGTCGTTGTCTTGAACTCGTCTCCAGAGGCGGAAACTGCCTTTATTTCGATATCCTTACCGACGAGTTTGCCGTCCAGGTATGCGTGACCCTCATAGTATGCTGGAATTGGAGGGAACGCTATGGCGGAGCTGATGGCAGCTAGGAACAGGCTGAAATACAGCAGTTTTTTCATCTTTTCCTCGAGCTTATTATATATGACAGCATGATGCCTATTATTATGCCTACGAGTATTAGAAACTGCGGCGCAATCGACGCTTTTTCTCCGCCAGCTGGGGGAAGGCCTACAGTCGATGTCGGCATCTCATCCTTGATTGTTTCGTTGGACAGCAACACAACATTGAAGTCCTTAGTGAACTCCCCGGAGTGGGCTTTCACCTTGCCAGGTTCGGGGATGCTGGCAACCGTCCCATCGACATACCATGTCAGCAGGTCTCCGTTCTTAGCGCCGTCCACCGTGCTGCCGTTAACATCGTTCTCGAACACGACAAGGATAAAAAAATAGCCATTATCCTCAATCACTGGGCCCTGCCCGACAATCTCGTCCGTGCCGGTTACCTTGACTGTGATGTTGGTGTCCTTAGCAGCAGGCTTGTTGTCAACGTAAACGTAACCCTCAAACGCGTGCGGGATGAACTGGGGGATGAACTGCGGTGAAACGAAACCTAACAGTATCAGAAATGACACGGAAACAAACAGGTTTTTACGCCAGAACGTAACCATAGTGGATAAGATAAGGGTTATAGAATAAAAGAATAGCCGGGACCTATAAATCCCGGGCCGCCTTATGTTACCGTAAGTGTCGCGCTCGACGCGTTCACCTTAACCCAGTAACCATATCCTGCTATAGAGTAGTTTAAGCTGTTAGATCCTGGACTCAACGCATATGGATTATAGGATACCCAAGCAGGAGACGCAGACGCATTATACCCGTACACTAGGATATACTGACCGTTAATACCGCTTAAAGTTGTTGACAACAGTTGCGTAGTTGTCTTAGGATAACCTATTAGATTCCATCCGCTAACCAGACCTATCGCTGTCGAAGATGGTTGGGTTCCAGTAACGTTCAATGTCGCTGATGACGCGTTCACCTTAACCCAGTAACCCCATTGCACTGAAGTGTAATTTAGGCTGTTAGATCCTGGACTCAACGCATACGGATTATAAGATACCCAAGCAGGAGACGCAGACGCATTATACGCATACACTAGTATGTACTGACCGTTTATGCTGGAAAGCGCTGTCGAAATCAGAGTCTGCGCTGACACATAAGACGCCAATAAAAGAATTCCTGCGACTAAACATATGTTGGTTTTTTTCATCTTCTTTATCCCTCCTGAAAATATGGAGTTAGGGGGCGTTTAGCCCCCCACTATTCGTCCTGAGTAGTTACGTCAACTCCCTACTTCTTCGGAGCTTCCTTAACTACTTGTCCGCCGCCTTTCTTCTTGCTCATAGCAACTGCCGCCACAACTATTACTATGACGACAACAACTATTATCAGTAGGCTGCTTGTGCCCTTCTTAGCCACTGGAGCAACAGGTACGGTTGTGACTGGTTTGACGCTCGTCGTTACCTGTGCGATCGTAGTAGCCTCCTTCACAGTTGAGGTTACCTCAACGGTCGTCTCAGGAGCCTTTACTGTCGTAGTCACTTCAACTGTGGATGTGGTCTCCTCGACAGCTCCGCATGCTCCGACAGTCACGGTCTTCTCGTACCGCCTGTATGCTGAAGCATCAATCTGCAGCAGGTAGTCTCCGACGTTGGCTGGCGTGAACTTGGCCTGACCCTTTGCATCGGATTCCACGTTGAAGACCTTGTCGTTGTTCAGGAACACATCAACGTCTGCTCTGTCAACTGCCGTGCCTCTCCTCTCATCGGTCACGACAACCATTACAGGCTGCTTGACACAGAGCTGCGCTCCTCCGTCAGGCCCTGTAATCGCGACTACCATATACTTGTTGGACCTCCTGACCAGAAGGCCAGAAGAGACAGTAACCGTAACAGTTGAGGTCGCATTCACGCTCGAAGAGTTCGTCGAGATGTTGATCTGCCCGGTGTAGGTGTCAGTCGAGTTCGACGGAACCAGCACAGTGACAAGTATCACACGGGACGTCCCCTTGGTCAGCAGGAAATTGCTCACATTTAGGATTACATTGGATGCACTTATGACGTCAGACGAGTTCGTCGTTCCGACCAGGTTACCCTTCGTAACCGTCACATTCAACGGCGGGGTTCCGCCTGATGCTGAAGCCCCGGATGATATCGTCAATGTCCCGGTAGCGTTCGTCGCGTTCTCGGCTGTGTCAGCACTTATTGAAACAGCAACTGCTGACAGGCAGGAACCGCAACTTCCGCCACAGTCTGCCAGAACCTCGTCGCCGTTCAATATTCCGTCTGTACAGGAGGCACCGATTGAGAGGTTACATTGTGTCGCTCCACCTCCCCCACCGGCTGCGAAGACAGATGGACAACCGGATGTTGTGTTAGCAGTTGAACCGCTTACACGGAAGGTTAAACTCTCTGAGTTGTAGAATCCACGTGCGGTACACTCATCGGTATCATTTACTAGTAAATTACCGCTATAGATACCGCTAGCATCGGTTGTCATAGTTTGACTGTGACCGCTTGTACCTCCGGTAACGTTTACTGTAATCCCTGCTGGCGCAACTGACCCGCCTATCAAGGCGTATCCTTGGATACTATAGGGCATACCACAAGGCACCGAAGCCGCATAGCCTATCATGAACAAGGCTAAAAATATAAACATACCTACTTTCCTAGAGTTTCCTATCATTTTCAACATAACCTCCTTTTATGATTTTAATTTTCTAAACCTCAACTTGTACTTCCAGTTACCGTAAGTGTTGCTGTTGTAGCGTTCACCTTTATCCAGTAACCGTATCCTGGTGTGGAATAGTTGAGACTGTTTGCTCCCGGACTCAACGCATATGGATTATAAGATACCCAAGCAGGAGACGCAGACACGTTATACCCGTACACTAGTATGTACTGTCCAGCAATACTGTTTAACGTTGCATTGACTGTTGCTGTTGCCAGTGTCGGGTATCCAATCAGGTTCCAGCCACTCACCAAGCCAATCGCTGTCGATGTTGCCAGCGTTCCTGTATTGGTCAGGTTCGTCGAGTTGGTCGTCTCGTTGACCTTAATCCAGTAACCCTGGGTATTTGATGTAAAGTTAAGACTGTTTGCTCCTGGACTCAACGCATATGGATTATAAGATATCCAACCAGGAGACACAGACGCATTATACCCGTACACTAGTATGTAGTTCCCGTAGACGCTGGTCAGCGACTCGTTTATGCTCGTGTTGGACGGCGTCACCGGCAGGCTGATTAGGTTCCAACCCTGTGCCATGGTTATCGTCTGCGTGTTCGTCCAGCCCGGGTTTACCGTGCCCCTTGAGGACGTGTTGGTTGCTGATACTGTGCCGTTTGCTGCAAGTATGACTGACACGTTCTGCACGAACCAGTACCCGCTAGCCTGCACGCTGAACAGCGGCGGAGCGGCGACTGCTGCTGACTCGTTTGTGGTCACCAGCGGTGTGCCAGCGAAGGTTGATGCGCTGTAGCTGATTATGTCCCACAGTGTGCCGCTTGAGTTGTACAATAGCACGGAATCCTCGCTGTTGTCGAGCCAATCCAGGTATGCCATTGACGCGTTGTAGCAGACTACCGTGTATCCGCCGGCTGTTGCTGCGACGCTTGAATCGCTCGCAACCGTCGTTGAGCCAATTGTGATGTTCTGGCCTTCAGCGTTGCTTACTATCCATCCTGTGAGGTTCGCTGTTGAGGTTCCGTTGTTGTATATCTCAACCCACTCGCCATTACAAGTTAGAGCGGCGGTATCGTTTCCTGATGGGTTCAGGTAGACTTCATCGATTCTCGCACCAGCGACGCCCCTGCTGGGGAGGCTCGTCTGCGCTGTCACAGTGAACGTCTGCCCGCTTGTGCTCACAGTCGTTGAGCCAGCCATCACGCTGACGTTGGCTGTGAACGTGCCAGCACCGTATGAGACTGGAATCGGCATCGAAATTGTGTACGCCAGGTTCGTGGCAGCCCATACGCCGCTGTTGTTGTAACCGTAGCCGTAAGTGTAGGCGTAGGTGCTTTGATATCCTTGAACTGGAGCGTACCCGTAACCTGATGTGTAACCGTATCCGTAACCGTATGCAAATGCTGAGGTTGTTGAGGAACTAACTGTTGCTGTTTGGTTGTCGGAACATGTTACTGCGAGGTTGGTGTTAGTCCCGTTTATGGGGAGCGCACAATAGGTTATAAGCCCTGACGAGTTCGAAAGGGTCAGGTTCACGGCGCCCGTGGTCATAATAAACTCGTAATCGTTTATCGACACGTTGGCCGAAATGCTCGCGCGCTGACCAGCATATATGTTTGAGATGCTGTTCAACGCAACCGTTATTGCAGAACTAGGCCCAGACAGATATAATAATACCACAATAGCCACCGTAAAAACGGTGGACATTAACCTCTTATTCGTTAGTTCCATTTGTGACAACCTCGCTTCTTTTTGAATATAAATTAATGTAACTTATTGAACGCAATCCTTTAAAAATACCTTTACCGGTATGTTAAACCCGGTTAGGGATTTAAGGACTGATATGATAAGACATCACAAAACCCACAAAACCCGCCCTAAGTTATTAGACATTCGATTATAAAAAGGTTTCGCTACCCTTATTTTGACGTTGCTTCGCCATTATTCCACCTGGCCCTGGCAGGCGGAAGCACGTGAGCGCCCTTTATCATATATTCCATGGTAGCGTCTTCGGACGGGTTCAGCTGTTTTAGAGTCCATACTAGGTAGTTCTCACGCCGTATGACTCCAAGGGTTATAGTATGGACTTCAGCCTGTATCGGGATCTTATCCTCTACTGTGATGTCCGTTATCTGCCTTCGGGTTCCGTTCCTGAGGGTGACAGATACTTTGCCGCCCTCGTCGACCGTTTTCGAGAATTCGACGCTGCCCTTCAGCTTGGGCAACAGTAGGATGGCTGCCAGCAGAAGAAGGAGCAAGACTGCCGTTGCCGTCAGATACAGTTTCGTCCTAGGCACCGGCGGAAGGCAGCGTTTGAGTTCGACCCTTAACATGGATTTTTTGCTTATGGAATCCATGGTAGTGCCGTTTGAGGCTGAGAGTACGGCGCTTACATCGTAGGATGCGGTCTTGTTCGGGATAACGGCGTTAAATTCCAGCGTCCTGATTCTGTCAGGCTCCAACTGTCCTGTCGCCTGAACGCCTGAGTATAGGATTCCGTCAGGGCCTGAGACTGTCAGATTCACACTGCCCGAATTCCCTTCTTTGGTTGCGATGACGTCAACCGTCAGTTTAGCAGTCTGCTCTCCGCAGTAGTATCCGTAGACGTTGTCAGCTAGGACCTCTGCCAAGCCGAATGCGCCTTTTTCCGGCGGCAGGACAGGAGCCTCGTTGCCGTAGTTCGTCTTCACAGTATAGTTCTCGCCGGGCTGCAGCGTTATATTATAGTAATATAGTATGACCGCGCTGTCTCCGAGTATCGACCTTGATGTGTTAACAGTGTAATCCCATGCTGTGTCCTTGCTCTGCTTCCAGTCTGCAACGACAATCCTGCCGGGATAGTTCAATCCCAAGTCAGGGTCTACTGTGCCTGTTGCTACGATGGATGGGTTGTCCTGCTGGTTATAGGCTTTCCAATACCTGAAATTCAATTTAGTTCCGGAGTAGTCCCGTTCAGCTGTCATGAGGCCGTCTCCGGGTATGTAGATTGGAACGCCATCGTTGTAGCCGAGCATCGTGTCTATGTGTATTCTGACGCCTACTGGGATTGAGTTAGCATTGTCGTTTTTCAGTTTTACTAGGATGGAGGTTCCGTTGTCAACGGTCTCCAGTATCTGCTCCACAACAAGGCCTTCAGGCAGCCGCCATCCTGTCCTGATTACGCCGTTCAGGTTCAGGGGCTTTTGGATGACGTATTCGTCCATCGGCTGGGCGTTTTTCGGATACTTTGACGTTGAATAATATTTTTCATTCACGTTTAGGGTTAGGAACGTGCCAGGCCAGGGCTTAGGATAGAGGTAGGTCAGCTTCTCCCAGCGGCCATTGTAGAGGCCGCCTATAGAGAACACGCCTATGTTGTCGCATCCCTCGACAACAGTATGCACCGCCTTCCGAAGGTTCTGTTCCTCCATGTAGCAGGACTCTTCGGTTATGGCATAGGCGAAATTTGAGAGGAGGAGTAATATCAGAAAACCAGCCCCGCATTTCATAATAGGAATTGAAATTCTTATTATAAATGCCAGAATAATATGTTAACGCCATGTTCGAGATTCCTGTTCTGTTCGAAGTCAATGAGGAGACGTATAACAACCTGACGTCGCTGGTCCTCAGCCCCTATGTTCTCATCGGCATCACAGTTTTGGTTTTCATAGTAGTCTACGCCATAGTCCGCCTGCTGGAGAAGAGGGAGGGGGAGAGGAAGGCTTCAAAAGAGTTTGAAAGGATGCGGCCGGTCAGGGCTCCGCCACCATTGGCAGAGAAGCCGGCGCCGGAAGGCGAGCTCACGCCACATGATAAGCTGATAAAAAGGGAGAGGGAACTGAGGGATAGGGAAGAGGAGTTGAAGATCAGGAAGAAGAAGGAATTGGAGGAAAGGGAGAAGAAACTCGGGGAGAAGGAGTCTGAGGAAACATTCTATGACGACCGCAATAGGGACGCTAACTTGGATATTGTGGGACGTGAGCCGGCTGACGTCAAGGAGGATGGACCGGGACTGGATGATGAGAGCACCGAACTGGAGTATAGCCGCAACAGGCTCTGGAAGAGCCTGCGGAATGCTGAGGAAAAATACGTCAACGACGAGATGGATGAGGAAGAGTTCAGGAGGATAACGGCGAAGAACATGCGCGAGCTTATTGAAGTGAACACCAGGCTCAAGAAGATTGACAGACTATGACCGACTATGCGAAGAGTCTCGCCGGTCTCATTGTCATACTCTTGTCTGCGAAAATCGTCGCAATAATGTCCCTCTACGTTCTGATACCCTACGCTGTTGACTACATCGACCGTAACCCGGAGTTCCTGGACAAGTTCGGGAACAGGTACTCGCGGACAGGCTACGAGGACAATCTCCCCTTAAGCGCATTATGCTGCCACTGGGATTCTGAGCATTATCTCAGGATAAGCGAGCGCGGCTATGACAGCGAGATGCTATACGCCTTCTCCCCAGGTTACCCTATGCTGATCAGAATCGTCTCGTTTCTGGTCTCTGACAGACTGCTTGCAGCAGTGCTTATTTCAAATTTTTTTTCGATAGCCTCCGTCATGGCTTTCTACTTCACGGCGAGGCTGTATTTGACGGAACGGGAGAGCGTCTATGCCTCATTTTTTTTCATGCTGTTCCCGACCGTGTTCGTCTACGGGACTGTTGCCTATACCGAGCCGATGTTCCTGACGTTTACCATACTAGGATGGTATTTTTTCGAGAGGAAGAAATACTTGAACGCCGGCTCACTGCTGGCGGCCGCCTCGCTCACAAGATATTCCGGGCTGGTACTGTACCCGATATTGAGCTTCCTGCTGGTGAGGGAGCGCGGCCTTGATTTTAAGGGATTAATCAGACTGAACGCGCCTGCGGTTGCTGTCATAGTCTTTTTCCTGGCCCTGCAGTCAACAACGCAGTCTTCCTATTCGGCCATACAGAAAACCTACTGGGACACCCAATTGGAGTATCCGCTCGCGTTCTTAGGCTATGTGAAGCTGACGGCAGGCTCTGTGTTGAAGGACCCCACATTCTATTTCATCCTCTTCATGGTGCTGGGGATTATGTGTTACAGGATAAGGCCGAGACTGGCGCTTTACGCACTCACTTTGACACTGTTCTACTCGTCCTTTGTCGGAGTCGCAGCAGCCTCCATACCCCGATTCCTTGCGACAGCATGGCCTGCGTTCCTGCCGCTCGGAAGATACCTTAAGAACACGTTAGTCGTTGTGACAGTTCTCGCATACTTCTGGATTTTCTCCGTCCTTGTGTTAATAGTACATACGCTCTGGATTTTCTACGCCTGAACCTTGTACCTTAGGAGCGCAGCCTTCCCCTTGAAAGTGTTCCAGAGCTGGTATCCTTCCTCGAACTCGTCTGATACTATCTCAACCAACGCCCCGGTCTGGGTTGCCATATCATAGTACTTGTCTATCTCGCCCTCAGAGAGCTTCTCGCTCAACAGCAGGGTTTCCACTGCCCCAGCTTTGAGGCTCTTTTCCACGTCAGGCCCGTAGGCGACGTTCCCTCCCCCAACCAGGTCGCGCATGAACCTCTGGAATAATGTCTTCTGCCTCACCATCTCAACGCTGCTGAGGTCGTCCTGTGCCTTGTCTATCAGCTCCCGTATGCCTGACTCGTCAGTGTAGGTTGTGTCCTTCACAGCTATTATCTTTTTCTTCAGCTCGTGGTGGATGTAGTCTCCAGCAACGAAATCGTCCTTGGTGATGGCAGGCCCCCCTATGACAATCCCCCTCACGTCTTTTATGATTGGCAGGAATATGCTATTGACCTGTTCCCCGACCCGGACCTTGAACTCGTGCGACTGTTCTCTGATGACACGCTCGAACCTCCTCTGGGACTGGCCGCCGGCCCTGTGCTTGCCGTGGTATCCTGATGTGAGCTTCTTATGGATGGTATAGTTGGAGCCTTTCAGCGTCGCTATCGTCGCAGTCTTGTTGTCTATCGCTATCAGCCCGTAAGAGTCTGACGGTGTTACGAGCGCCTCAAGCGGGCCCAGCAGGAACTCCTGCTCGCACCTGTAGAGTCTCGTTGATATGGGCTCCGGCGGCTCGACAGCCCAAATTCTTAGATCCTGCTGGCCCTCCCGCTCTGAGACGTTGCCGCAGAAGACTGCCAAGCCGTTGGGCGGCGTGCGGTTGTAGAGCTTCAGATTCTGTATGGTCTTCTCCAGCGCATCGGTGACGTTCTTCTTGGTCGTCCTCGACTTTATGTTGGAAGCCGTGCCCTGCTCATCCTGCAGCTGCTTGAGGATGTTTATCATGCTGTAACCCTGCGGCACGTATACTGTTATCAGCTCCGTGTGCCTTCCCCTCTTCTCCTTCAGCTCCCGTATGAGCTTCTTAAGTTTGAACTGTTTTTGCGAGTCCATTTTAGAACAAGACGATGCTAGCTTAGGTCGTGCGCTCTGTCCAAATCGATTTCAAGGGCTGCTGCCGGAACCTCAAGCCCGAAATTCTCTATAACCTGCGGGTGCAGCTCGCCGAAGAATCCAATGCTGTTGCCTGCGCATCTCCCAAGTATGAAGCTGCCATGCTCCAGCTGCCGGACTTCTTCCTTGATGCTGAGAGCCTGCATGAGGCCTGCGAATATCGCCTTTATGCCTGAGAAGTTGGCGGTCGAGTGGGCGTCTGCAACGCACAATCTCCTGTTGGTATCCCCCTTCGGCGTGACGCAGTCGCCTACTTCAAAGATTTTCTGCGGGTATTCCATGTTCCTGTTCTTCTCCAACACAGTCAAAAGGGAGGGCGCCAGCCAGGTCCTGCACACGCTGTGCTCCTCTGAGACCGGGTTCAGGGTTTCCACGACATTCCCGTCCTTCAGGAGCATCCTCCTGAACATCTTATCCCTGTCGGTCATTATCAAGGTCATAACCTCCTGGAACCCGTAGCCGAGCATCAGCTCCCTGACCTTCGAAGAATACTCCTCAAGGGGGTCTTTCTTGGGGAGGGTGAATTTTTTGAAAACCTCGGGCTTGAAGTTCTGGTAACCGTATGCTATTGCGATGTCCTCCACCAGGTCCATCGGATGTAGGACGTCAGTCCTGTAGGCTGGGACGCTCACCGTCAGCTTCTTGCCCGCGCCTTTGACGTCGTATCTCATCCGCTCCAGGAGCTTTTTAGCATCCCCTGTTTTAAGCTGCACGCCCAGAAGCCTGTTGGCGTAGTCCAGCTCAAGCACCATCTCCTTCGGCGTCAGGTCAGGCGTCCGCATGGTATTGTATTATAACGTCAGATTAAAAAAGTATTACAATGAAGTGCGAGAGGCTGCTACTTTTTTCATCACACTCGGTCTGCTCTTAAGGCTTATCGTCGCCTGGACCGACATCACAGTGCTACTGCAGAAGAATCTCCCAGACGACGCCTTCTACTATTTCGGGATTGCTAGGAACATCGCCTCCGGGAATGGTGTTACCTTCAACGGCCAGCATATGACGAACGGGTTCCACCCGTTATGGGCGCTGATGATAACGCCGTTTTATTTTCTCATGGAGGGAAATGCTGACTTCCAATTCACCTGACCCTCACGCTGGGCGCATTGCTTGATGTCATCACAGCTTGCATAATCTTCATGATCGTAATGCTGCTGACTGCAAGCCGGCGTGCGTCACTCTTCTCGGCGGCTGCTTACCTCTTCAACCCGGTCGCGATTATGAATTCGACGAACGGTTTGGAGACTTCGGTGAGCGTCCTCTTCTACGCGCTCTCGTTTTACGTTTTCCTCAGGGTGAAGGACTCCACTAGGCGGGGGGAATTTTTCCTGTTGGGCATTGTGGGAGGCCTCATGGTGTTGGCCAGGACGGACAGCATAACCTTGCTTGCAGTTTACGTTCTTTACTTCCTCGTACGGAGGAACATTGGGGTTGCGTATGTCCTCCTCGCCGCAGGCGCGACTGTTGCACCATGGATGGTATGGGATTATCTCACGTTTGGGACGCTCTTCCAGTCGAGCGCCCTGTCGGTGCCGTACATAGTGCACCAGAATTTCATCTCAGCGCAGGGTTCAACGTCTGCTCTGGTAATCTCCCACTCGGTTAGGAATTTCGTGAACGCGCTCTTCTACAACCTGCTGATGTTGGACATGTGGGGTCTCGGCCTGATTCCGCTGGCGCTGCTCGCAGCCTACGCTCTTTTAGGGAGTAAAGAGGCGAGACGCAAGGCGTTGGCTGGCCTGATGCCAGTCTCACTGCTCCTGCTCGGTCTTTTACTGCTAACCATCGTCCACTATGGTATCAGATGGTACGGGAGGCTCTGGTATCTGGCTCCCGCTTCGGCGGCATCATCCATCATGGCAGGCATCTTCTTCGACAGCCTGAAAGACAGAAAAGTGTTGGCCCTGCTCGCAACCGCAATCGTCTTATCCTGTTTTGCAGCCTACGGCCTCACATTCTGGCAGCAGGGCTTCTGGCCGTGGCAGCTGGAGTATTATCTCGCCGGGAGGTGGGCTGGCATAAACCTCGGCCCGGATGCCGTAATCGGGAGTGTCAGTTCAGGCATAATCGGCTACTATTCGAACCTGAGCGTTGTCAGCCTGGACGGCGCCATAAACAACGAAGCCTATTTGAGCATAAGGAATGGGAACGTCTTTGAGTATTTGAGGGAGAGCAATGTCACGCACCTCGTGGACTATGAAGTCACGCTGTTCGACGACTACAGAGGATATTATGGCGTTGACATCAGAGACCAGGTCACCCTTGTGCAGACGGTTAACGTCGAGAACCTAACCTTCAGGGGTTCTGAGGTTGGTGTCTGCAGAATCCGGTATCAGTAAACCCTGTACGCTGTGACCTCGCTGTCAGAGTAGAGCGGCTTCTGCCCGTTGAATGCTTCTGAGAGTATTCTGGAGACCTTCTCGTCTGTGCCGTTCTCGTACAAGTCTGTCAGCAGGACATCATGGTGGACCACAACATACCGTAGGTTATATTCTCTCAAAGCAGGCAAGAACGCCTCAACCCACTCTCCGGTGAAATTCTTGTGGTCTGGGTCGTTGAGCGGCCCGAAGACCAGGCTGTCCTGCATGAAACCAAGCGCCGTTCGGCTTGGATAGGATACATAACCTCCGACTATCGGCCTCTGATGTAGGGTCTGGTAGTAAAGGTACTGGGGTATGCCATGGCCTATTTTGCTGTTATCGCGTTCGATGATTCTGGGGGCAATGGGAACCTCCAGTACTGCGAAATCTTCCGGGCCGTTTTTTATATCATCATATGCTGGACTTGCGTGCAGTTTCGTGACAGGCAATGCGGACATGAACTCAAAAAGGATTAGAACTGATACCGCAAGCGTGAGCAGGTTCTTTCTCGATGACCTGTTGAGCATCTTCTTCAGCCCTAACGCTGAGATTATCGCGCCGGACAGCATCAGCATTACGGTGAACCTCGTCGGCGCCCGAAATATGCTGAAGCCCGGAATCAGCATGAAAAACATGTACGGCATCGGTATCGTTAAAGTCCCAAACACATGAAGAATCGGGCCAAAGGATAATATGAGAAAAACGAGGAACGTTTTAGTCCAAAGGCTGGCCTGCCGGTCTAACAGGGCTACGAATGTGATGATGGTCAGGAGGAGCACTAGCAGCGACGCGATCGCGTACAATACACTCGCGCCAAAAATCAGGAGATACGATAGGATGACAAGCCCGCCGACGTATATGAAGCTGATGTTTGGAAAGTACCGCCTATAAGTTGATGCTGCCTCGTTCTTAATCCGGGCGCATGCGCCGCTGGCTCTTAGGTGATAGGCCATCAGGAACATAATAGTGTATCCCAGTGGGATGGCTGGCGGCAGAAGATATATACTCTTTGAGAGCCTGTAGAATGCCCGGGAGATGCCGTTCAGCAGGGGGTGGAACATGTTCGGCGTGAAAAACGAGATCAGGTCCATGGAATAGTAGGCTGCGCTGAGCGGTTGCGGCTTCTCATATTCGCTGGAGAAGATGGCAGCCAGTGTCGGGTAGAAGAACGGGGCCACAAGCAGTGCCGAGATGACCATAATCTGCCCGACAACCTTTAGCGTTCGCCTGTTCAACTGGTTAACTAGGTATATCAGGGTGAACATTAACATGAATCCCATGTACTGCCAGGAGCATAGTGCGTTCAACACGAAGAAGATTGATGCCATAATGGCGTCTGATCTCTTTCTGCTTTCCCCTGCCTTGAGGAGGTATAGTACGTAGAATGGAATCCACTGTATGCTGGTCAGATTCAGATGGCCTGCCAGGGTCTCAGAAACGTGGTAGGGTGAGAACGCATAAATCAGGCCTGCGACAAAACTCGCCCGTTTGTCTGCCGTCAGCTTAAGCGCCAGCAGGTACGTTCCATAGCCTGCCAGTATGAAGGTTGACAGGATGAGCAGATTGTATGTGACTACCAGTGTGAAAAAATTCTGCAGCATGAAGCCGACCATCGCATTATAGTGCGATATCGTTGACAGGCTTAGGCTGACTCCCGTAGGGTAGAACTGGTGGCTGGCGTAGAAGGGGTTGCCTTTAAGCTCTGTTATCGAGTGCTTGAACCACCAGAGGTCCCAGAGGAAATAGTACGAGTCATAGTTCCCGAAGATGCTGTCGGTTATGTTCTGGATCAGGGGGTATGTTAGGACAGCGGTCAGCAGAGCGTAAAGTACTATAACGTAAGCCTTATCCTTTTCCATCTTCTTTTTCCGCGACCACTGTGAGGAGCATTCCCGATGCAGTCATTTTGAGCAGGCGCTCTTCAGCCGGATGGACGAGTTTTGTCAGCTTTTCTGACAGCACCGCCGTGAAGGGTGTGACAAGGAGTATCGTGCTCATCTTCTTCACCCTCATGCCGTTGTCCTCGAGAATCTTCTTCAGCCCGTTTTTGTCGAATTTTGATATGTGCTGTTTCCGGTAGCCTCTGCCCTTCCCGAGGGTGTCCCACAGGAATTCGACCATAGGCCACATGCTGCGGAAGTTGGGAGTCGTGAGTATGAGGTTTCCCTTGTCGTTCAGTGTTCTCCGGATTTCCGCGACGCATTTCTGCGGGCTGGTCAGGTGTTCTATCAGTTCAACGCATACTACCGCATCGAAGGATTTCTCCTTGAATGGCAGGTTGATGGCGTCGCCGACCACGCCCATCAGGTTCTTGTTTATTTTCCTGCAATTTCTTATGCAATTCTCCGAGATGTCGTAGGATATTACCGTGTTCGATTCTGACAGCAGGTTCGAGATTACCCCTGAGCCTGATCCGAGGTCCAGCAGCAATTTGCCTACGCCAGCGTCTTCGACGACCTTTGATATCTTCTCCCTCTGCCAGTATCTTTGCACGTACAGTCTGCCGTAGTATGCCCGCTCGTCCAAGTCGCCTGCGAACCTGCCATAGTATTCCCGGTAATTTTCAGGCATGTGAGAATATTTGACCGTAATCTTAAAAGAAAATGTGATTTATGTCCTGTAGACTAGAATCCTCTCGTTTGAATAATACGGACTCTGGTTTCGGAAGGCTTTTTGCATAAACGCTGAAATCTTCTCGTCTGTGCCGTTCTCGTACAAGTCTGTCAGCAGGACATCATGGTGGACTACCACATAACCTATGTTGTATTCTCTCATAGCAGGCAAGAACGCCTCAACCCAGTCTCCGGTGAGATTCTTGTGGTCCAGGTCATTGAGCGGCCCGAAGACCGGGCTGTCCTGCATGAAACCAAGCGCAGTTCGGCTTGGATAGGATACGTAGCCTCCGACTATCGGCCTCTGATGCACGGTTTGATAGTACATGTATTCGGGAATGCCATATTCTAGCACTCGACCATCATCAAGTGCCAGCCTCTGAGGAGCTATTGGAACGTCCAGGATGGCGTAATCCTGACCGTCTGCAAGCGTCAGATAGAACTCCTCTGTCGGGGGCGTTGTCAGATTTAGTGGGACGGTAAGAAATTCGAATAGTATCAGGGAGGATATTATGAAACCTAGTAAATTTTTGTGTGTGGTTTTTGACAGCATACGGTTTATGCCGTGTCCTGCGAGAACCGATAGTGACAACATCACCATCACCGCGAATCTTTCCGGCACCCTGAATATGCTGAAGACAGGTAGTTTCTGGAGGAGTATGAAGGGCAGGAAGATTGTGGGCTCTCCTAGGATGAAGAGGATAGGCCCAAAGGATAGGATGGTGAACACCGTCAATATCATGCCCCACAGACCGATCAACCTCCGTATGTAGAGCGAAAAAGATAGGTAGGCTAGGACTATGAAGAGAACCACAAAAAGCGCCCTGACAAGGGTGTCTCCGAACAACAAAACCCAGGATATGAGGAGCATAACAGATGACACTAAAAGCGTGCGATTTCCTCCAGGGAGAGCTCCCGCAAATGTGTGGAGAGACTCCATCTTAGTGCGGAGTATGCCGCTTCCCTTCATATTGTAGAGCGACAGAAAAAGCACTGTAAAGCCGACTGGCATCACATAACCAACATTCTTCTCAGACGAGAGCATTCTGTGGGCAGCATTCCCAAACCACCCGAACAGAGGATGAAACTGGCTGGGCAGAAGATAAGAGAACATGTCGGACGAGTAGCATATTATAGCGTAGAGAGAACTACGGCGGGCCTCACCAGCGAGTATGATTTTTAATGTTGGGTAAAAAAATGGGGCGACCAGAATAGCGAACAAAAAAGTTGATTTTACGGTGTTCTTGACGAACCCTATGTCGCCTTCTCTGTAAAAGTGGGCTGAGAACAAAAACGCGGTCAACAGCATGAACCCCATGTACTGCCAAGAGCATAGGGCGACCAGCAGCAGGAAAAATGAGGATAGGACCACATTCTTCCAGTTGCTGTCTCCTCTCATCTTCAGGAGGTATAATACGTAGAAGGGTATCCACTGGATGCTCAGGAGATTAAGATGACCTGCTAAAGCCTCTGCATAATGGTAAGGCGAGAACGCGAAGATGATGCCAGCAACAAATGCGGAGATTTTATCGCCTATTAGATAATAGGCAAGCAGAAACATGCCGTAGGCTGCTATTAGGAAGGACAATAACACGAGAATATTGTACGAGCCGATTAGGTTGAAACGCTCCTGCAGTATAATTCCTAAAATGCCGTTGTACGGCCCGAGCGTGTGCATTCCAAGGCTTACGCCAGTCGGATGAAAGAGGTATCTCGTGAAGTAGGGATTCTCTCTTAGCTCCAAAAGTGACTTCTTCATCCACCACAGGTTCCAGACGTTCGAGTAGACATCATAGTCCCCGACCAGCTTGCTTTCCAGATTGGCTATGAGAGGATAGGTTAGGACGAGCGTGAGCGTAGAATACAACATCAAGGCGCGCAGGTCGTAAGTGTACGCCATATTTGTACTATTGCGCGGAATCTTCTTAAATACGTCCTGCAATTTACTAACATGCGGGACGGTGTTTACGTTTCTGTTATCGTTTTGGCTTCCATCATCTTCGGCTTCCATAACATAAGCACCATCCCATTCTGGCATTGGGATGAGGGGGTGAACGCTAACATCGCCTGGAATCTCGCCCAAGGCAGGCTTCAGATGTTCGCGATCACCTACAATTTCATGCCGCACCCGCCTTTCGGCTTCCTGGTTTTCGCGTTCGCGATAAGAGCCTTCGGCTACAGTGTGTTAACGTTGCGGATGTTCTCCGCCTTTCTGGGGATTATCATCGCACTCTTCGTGTATCTGATAGGAAGACGCCTTGGAAGCAGGGAGTTGGGTTTCCTGGCAGGCCTCTCTTACGCTGTCATTCCGACGATGGTCTATTGGAGGCGTATGGGCTTCACGTATAATATTCTAGGCCTGCTTCTTGTGCTGCTGGTCTACTGTATACTTACTGGGCGTCTGAGGCTGGCGGCTGCCTTCGCGGGTTTGTGTGCCGTCACTGACATGACTGGCGGAATAATACTTGCATTCTTCATGTTTTTCCTAGTTAGGAGGGGGTTGCTTTCGAAGAGGCTGGTTGCCATCTCTGTCGCGCCGCTCATAGTCTACTCTGTTGCCATGGTATACGCCTTCAGGGAAGAGTTTTTTATAGACTTCTTCTACCTGTTCGAGCGTTTCAACCTGTCTGTTCCGAAGATTCTGGTCGTATGTGCCTTATCTCTCCTAGTGTTCAAGTTCAGGGCGGGAGTTATATCAGCTGTCAGCAGGTACGTTAGGATGGTTTCCAGCATTATCGCAAAAGATTTTGAGTTCACGTTCGCCGAGAATGCTGGTTTCGTCATGAAGTCCGCCCCCTATCTTATGCTCCTGCTGTTGAACGCCTACTGGGGGAGGGAGGTTTTCGGGGCTATGGATGATGACTTCTTCCTGAATGGGATTGGATACCATTGGGTGGGGATTTTCGGCCTTCTCATGCTGCGGGAACGCTGGATTTTTTATTACTTATTTTCGCCTCTCCTGGCGTTTCTCCTCCTCATAAACCGGGCGGACCATATGCTCATCCCGTTGCATCCGCTGCTGGCGGTTGGCTTTGGTTGTCTAATACTGCAGGTCTACCAGAAGGCGGTGGTTTTTAGCGGAGGCAGAGTCCTGCCAAGAGCTGTGTTCTTTGTGCTTGCATTCTACCCTCTCACTTTTTTCCTGGTGCAGGATTACAGCCTGTTCTTTCTCGGGAAGGGGCTGGACGTCGAAAGCATTGATGACATTGTCGGGGTAAGTGAGTTCGTGAACAACTATTCGAGCGCTGAGGATTTTGTCATTGGGGAGAGCTGTCTTGACCCGTACGTTGACGCCAGGTTAGCAACTCTCTTGCAGTCCGCCTCTTATGGCGGACGAGGTCTGGCCTATTACAGGGATGACATTGACAATTCGAGGTTCTTGTTCAACGTGTCTATCGAGAACGCCCGGCTCATTGTCTCGAGGGGTAATCTTTCAGGCTGGCTTGTGAACAGTTCGAGGGAGGACGTTGCAGACTATCTGAATGGATTACACTTGGTTTATAATAATTCAGAGTTTATGGTGCTGTCTCAGACTATGACTCCGCTGTAGAATACGAACCACCACCAGATTATCAGGAATACTATTAGCGCCGCGAACCAAGCCCAGTCTTTTTGGGTTATGTCGTCTCTGAATTGGATTTCCATAGTGTAAGTTTATTATAATTCCTTATTTAAAAGCTTTTTCATGGTTATTTGAGATTTTGTTCTTTTTTAGCCTTTTGGAGGGTAATGCCTAAAAACTATATATTTATATTTGTATAATTTTATATTATTATAGGTGGTATTGATGGAAGGTAAAGGTTACAGCACCCAGCGGGTTGACATGGATACGGTAGACCTGATAAAAACCGTGAACCTGCACCTCAGGAAGAGGAACATCAAACTGAGGCAGAGCGACCTGATAAAACTGGCATTTGGCTTCATCAAGAGCAGGGAATGGGAGTTTATCG
Organism: Candidatus Altarchaeota archaeon; assembly: GCA_043800255.1. Classification (GTDB taxonomy): domain Archaea; phylum Altiarchaeota; class Altiarchaeia; order IMC4; family SCGC-AAA252-I15; genus JAZDNF01. The sequence goes on from JAZDNF010000003.1 coordinate 52,890, forward strand.
AATATGTTGAGACAGGCGCTATCAAGGAATCTTCAGGCTTGTTTGACAGCATATTCAGGGCTACGTCGAAACCATGGTTCCCGTACGGGAATTTGTCAGGTTAGGCGAATATAATTTTATATTTTTTATTTTTAAAGGAGAAGGTAACATAGATAACAATAGGTTCTACTAAGACCTACCATAAAATAGAGGTGATATAAAAAAATGAAAAAAATGCTGGCAATTGCAGCCCTGATGATGATATCAGGATTAGTTGCTGCACAGGCACCTGGAACATCAGCTGCGTCAGCAGCTGCTTCACTCGTCTGCGGCATACTGCAGAACGTGAAAGTATTCTTCGAGCTTGTGGCCGCCGGAATAGCTATTGTGATAATAGTTATCAACGGTATAAAGTGGATCGGCTCATCTGACGACCCAGGAGCCAGAAAGCAAGCCAAAGAAGGCATCATACACGCAGTAGTCGGTCTGGTAATCGTGCTACTAGCTGTCGAGATTGTCGGTCTGGTAGTATCAACCAACTGCCTGGCATAATCTAGCATGCCTCTTTTGCCCTAAGAGTCTAGGGCAAACTTATTCTTTTTTCAATTTTTTAGCTGTTTCTCGTATATTCTAATGTCATGAAACGCCTCCACGTGAGGAGAAAACTCCGGACTATTCTCGCGTCAGCCGTCCTCGCGCTGATACTCCTTGCGCAAAATGCGACCGCACTGCCGATACTCTTGCTTGCGCTGATTTTCATACCGCTCATAGGCACTGGGATAGGCATAGCAATCACAAAATGGCCTGCCGGCGCGAAGTTCCTCGGCTTCCTCCTGAACATCCCAATCAAACTGCTGGTAGACCTTATCGTAAGCATATTCGGTCCGTTCATCAGGCTGGTCCTGAACTACATAGAGGATGGGATAATCTATAACCCGAAAATCTACCCCTTCGATGAGATATGCTTCGGCGGCCTGCCTACGCAGGGGTTCGTGTACGGCTGCGCTGTCGAGAACCTGATGAAGATGATGATGAAGATTCTCGCGCCATTCTACACCCTCCTTTTGCTTCTGATAGGCATTTACATCATCTTCGTGTCGGTTGAGCCTCAGTCGAGGGCGCGCGCGAAGTCGGAGTTCAACAAGCTGCTCATAAGCATGCTGCTCGCGTCATCGGCTCCGGTGATATACCAGCTGCTTTTGGACATATCCCAGTCGATGACTGCTGCCGTGTTCGAAAATTCCACCACAAAGACGTCGGAGGCCATGGCTAGGGGGATTATTGTCGCCTTCGCCAATCCTTGGACGTTCGAGCTTGGCGCGTGGGTGGTCCTCTTCGGCCTTGTCTTGGTCATGGCGAGGCTGTTCTTTATCGTCCTCTTCGCGATACTCTTCCCGGTGTCCATATTCCTGTACTTTTTCGACTTTACGAGGGGTTTAGGCTCTAACATGATAAGGGCGACCATGTTCTTCATATTCCTCCAGGTTGTTCAGGCTCTGATATTCGTCATAACCGGGATTGCAGCGGCTGAGCAGGCGAGCGAGCTTCTCCGGGGTTTCATAGTCGCTGCAGGGCTTACTGGGATGGTGTTGGCTGGCATGCTCATGGCAGGCATCATGAAGTGGGCTGGAGGCTTCATGGCGATGGTCGGCACGTCTATGGCTGGGAGGGGGCAGATGGGCGGTGCGGTCATGCTGGGCGCAGGCCAGATTATGATGGGCGCGGGGCCTTCAGGCCTTGTCGGCGCCGGCGCCACCGCAGGTTATATGATGCCCAAGCAGCTGGAGCCTGGCATCAAGGGCGTGGGGAGGAAGGCGCTCGCAGGTTTGGGGGGCGCCGCAGGCCATCCGATACAGTCCATGTCAGACGGCATGCAGGAGGCTGGCGGAGGCGCTGCCGGCGTGATTAAAGGCTTCCAGAGGTGGGGCAGAACCTACGTTGAAGGATACAAGGGGCGGTTCTCGACCAGGTACACTCAGGTTAGGGAGTCTATGGCAGGCGTCGGCTCAAAGTATGCTGGCGACCTTCCCAGCTCTGACAAGGTCAGCGAAGCCCTGAAGAGGAGCCAGCAGACCGGGAAAGGAACTGGAAAGGGGGGAACCCTCCCCTATGAGGAGACTTCAGGCCCTGGCGCGACAGCGGAGGAGAAAGAATTCCCGAGGACGCCGCCCGCCAGGCAGAAGAATTATGGGGCCGGCGCAACTGACGAGCATTCGTCCCTGGTCGCGAGTCATACTAGCGGTGGCAGGATAGAGTCTGAGGGCGCATTCTCGAACTGGCCTATGGTTGCGCTGATGCAGTCTGGTTTCATGCCTCAGATGTTCTCATGGATGTTCTGGGGTACAGGTAAGGACGAGTGGCGTGATAAGGAATATAAGAAGGGGTTCGGCAGGTGGAGTAAGGGAGTGTCTCTGAGGAAGGCTGCCAAGGACATGGTAAAGGCTGGGGAGGATATGATAGAGCAGAGCAGAAGCCTCAGCGTCGATGAGGCTTCCAAGATGAGAGATGAGGGTAGGAACCTCATAAGACAGGGTAGGAGGGCGAAGGCTAGGGGGTGGGTCGCAACCGGAGCGTCTGTTGTCATGCCTGCTTCCCCGTTCATACCAATCCGGGAGGCTGGCGCGATTATCGCAGGCACTGTCTCATTGTTCCTGCCTGAGACTGTGGGTTTGGGAGTTGGAGGGTTGGCGTTACAGCTTGGAGTCGGCGGTTTGAGCCTTGTCCCTGCCGCCGCAGGCTGGGCTTCTCGCGCGACCGGCTTCGGCGTTTCTCTCCTCGGCGGAAAGGGTGACACGCCGGAGGATATAGAAAGGAGGAGGATGCGCGTTGACAAGTGGGATGCCCGCGCTGACAGGATGAGAGAGTGGTCTAGGGCAACCAGAAGAGGGGGTGGGTGGGTTAGGGATAATGCAAAATTTCCGATGAGGAAGCCGTTCTACTGGGCCGCCCGGAAGATGACAGGTTTGAGCGTCAAACAGATATGGCATAGGAGCAACGTCGAGCAGGAATTCTTCAGGTCCATGTTCAAGTACAGGCAGGCTAAAAAAGAACACCGCATGGCTAAAAAATCTGGTGACGCGGAGGCTGAGGCGAAGGCTGAGAAGAGAAAGGCAAGTGCTGAGGAGAGGGTTTTCAAGCTGTTGCGGAAGTCCTCCCGCGGGGATGAGTTCTGGGGCAAGGACGAGATTCATGACACGATGATACAGTCGAAGGTGGCGCAGTGGGCTCCGGAGCTGATGGACAAATACCTCGAAAGCGGCTCAGATTCGAGTTTGGACAAATACTTTGATGAGGAGACGTCTAAGAACACCGCCGACGCTGAGGGGGTAGGATTCGACAAGAAGGAGTTGCCAGGCGCACAAGAGCGCCAGTTGCCAGGCGCACAAGAGCGTGATACATTTGAAGCTCTCCTCAAGGAGGGCGGTATTGGTGACGCCGTCGGCAGCGAGGTTAACGCGCAGGTTGGGGGCGTCTTCAACAACGAGTCCGGAGGGGAGTGGGGCGGCTTTGAGCGCCTCACCGAGTTCAGGCCTGAGGATGTGCTGTATGGTCTGACAGAGGCTGACAGAGACGCTCAGGAGAAGGGGAAGAAGTCTCAGCAGGCTGACGCCTTGAGGCTGGCAGTCGGTCTAAACCAGCAGGTCAGAGCTGGGACGAAGGATAGGGACGGGAAAGAGATGGATAGGGATAAAGCTAAGGGAATAATGAAAAAGTTCAACTCGAACATTCAGAGCGAGGAAGAACAAGCTAAACGTCAGAATAGCCGGTTTTTGGAGAGGTATGCAGCTAAGACTGAGAACGTTACCGATACTATGGGCAGGTATTTGAATCATAAGCTTGCGAGGAGGCATTGGGTTGCCGACAAGCAGAGGCTTCTCAAATACGGCAGCCCTAAGACGAGGGCTGATATTCTGAGATCAGTCCATGAAGAAGACCGGAAAACCATCGAAGAAAAGATTGCTAGAAAACACTGGGTTGGAATCGAAGCTCCGAAAATTCAGGAGATAAAATCGGGGGGAGACGCTGGGAAAACTGTTTGGGATATGAAGGACGAAAAAATTAAAAAGAAACAGATTAGAACAGAGAAGGGAATTGATAAGTTCAAAGAGAGGAACATCAATTGGGATACTGGGACTGTTCGAGAGTTCGTGACGTTGGATCAGGAGGAGGCTGCTGTTGCGTTGCATTATGAGTGGGGTTTGGACGAGCGTACTGGCGCTGTCAGGTATAATTTTCACATGATGCGGTCTGCTGACGGGCAGAACATGTACATGAACCAGGGGGATTATGCCAAGCTGATGCAGAGGGTAGAACACGAGGGCGGTAAAATAAGAGTCGAACATGTGACGGCAGACGACTTCGTGAAGATGCAGGAGACTGGGAGAGTAAGCGTGCAGAACCAGAAGACAGGACGCGTCGAATACTTCCTCGGGGAGGATGACGCCAACAAGTACGTAATATCCAACACAGGCATAATGGTCGTCGGCGCAGGAATAGCAGATGAAAAGATAACACGAAGAGAAGGAGAAACGGAAGAAGCCGCTCTAGTAAGAGCGGAAAGCAGAGCAGAAGCGCTTAGAAAAAATCGTGAGAAGGGTGCTTATCTGCGTGTGGATGATATTCAGACGTTGGAGAGGAAGTATGGTTTCAGCGGGGAGCAGGTTAACCGGTTGGTTGATGTTGTCGGTAGCATGAAAGAGAAGGTTGATGTTGTCGGCAGCATGAAAGAAGAATATGGGCTGAACCCTAACACGAGAGTCGCATTCTATTACAATCCGTACGATATCAATCCGGCAACCACCAACGGACGCGACGCGATAGAGATTAACCTGGGGAGCAGGGTGTTCAACCCGGAGACAGACTACTGGGCTGGGCTGACTGACGAGGAGAAGTCGGCCAGAGTATTAGACCTCAGAGGCTCTAAAGACTTAGCAGGATGGAACGATCTCGAGGCAAAGAGGAGATGGGACCTCATGCAAACGTACAGCGCAGAGGACAGACAGGTGGTCATCGACAGTATCAGGAGTGTGACTGGGAAGGAACTCTCACAGGAGGAGGCGGGCAGGGTACTCTATAACCGGAATGTCAGAGAAATCGGCGAAGGTGATGCGCAGGTTCTGTACAACAGGCAGCAGTGGTTGCAGAAGGCGAGCACCGAAGACCTGAGCAAGAGCATAGGAGGCGTAATATTCCACGAGGCAGCGCACATAAAACTGTTCACAGGAGCTTCAATTAGCTCGGGGCAGATGATAGAAAACCAGCAGGACGTCTACGACGTCTTCATAGGGCCTGGCAAGGCCAGATCATTCATGCGGATGATAAACCCGTTCAGCAAGAGCAGGAAGATGGGGGCAGGGCAGACGCTGATGGGCGGCGACCGCGCTGAAATGCTAGGACAGCACAAACTGATAGGGAACCTCCCGGAAGTTACAGAGGAATTCAGGAAAATACTCGAGCGGAACAAAGTCAAAGTAAAAAGTGAAGTCATCGGGAACCTGTTCGGCGAAACCCTCAGCGACCAGATTGGAGGCAGGTCTGCGAAAGCGAGTGAACGTGAGGACTTTCACAGGCAGCAGATTGGCAAAGCAATAGAGGCTAAGATAGACAACTATGAGGACACGATAGCGTTAGCCACCAGAGGATACACTGACCCTGAGCTGATAAGGCAAAAGGCCAGCATGACGCTCACAAACAAGGACGCCGCAGAACTGGCCATGTACAGGAAGAGGGCTGAACTCCTCGGGAATAAAGAGCTGGCGGAGAGGATAGAAGAGCTGGCGAAAGCCACTCTATCAGAGGGGGAACGACGGCGGACATACGCCGGCGCATACGAAGCCCTAGACTACCTCACAGAGAATGTGAAATTTGAGAAGAGGGAAAATGCCTGAGAAGGATAAGATTGAGTTGAGCAGGAGGGAGCAGGGCATAGTCGAGAGGTTCAAGAGGAGCGCTGAGGAGATAAGCGAGATATACAGGGACGATCCCCGGACGGAGATAATGGATGCGATAATAGTTGCCAAACACGGCAGACACGACTACGCCACGGAGAGGATCACGCCAGAGCCTTTATGGGATACGGTATTCGAGGAGAGGATATGCCCGGTCTCCAACACGCCGAAAGACATACTCAGAAACGAAATACACGGCAGGCTTAAATCAGAAGACAACAGGATAGTATGCGACAAGTGCAAATTCCAAGTGGATGAAAAGCTCTTCAACAGCGGGCGGGAAAGGAACAACAGAGAGAAAAAGTGGATGGAGGATGACGCTAGACTCTATGAGGAGCTGCAAAAACAGAGAATCCCAAAAGGGAGGATAGACGAGCTCAGGACTATGGGCGAGGAGCAGGCGCTCACAGAACTCTCAAGAAAATACCCGGAAGAGGATGAAAAAGAAACTGGTTAGTCTGGGGATGATAGCAGCGGCAGGATTGGTGAAAGCTGAGGAATCCTCAGGCTCCATCATGCAGTCCATCATGAACGCCATCATGGTGATACTCACTCCGTTGGTGAAATGGGGCTTCGACTTCATCGTCTGGATGATATCGATAAACCCGACAGTGTACTGCATGCCGAGCGAGATTGCGGCAGGGTGCAAGGTAAGCTTCGGCTTCGACAGGTTCTTCCCCTACTTCTTCGACCTCCTCATACCATTGTACATCGTAGCCTTCATGTTCACTGCGATATACTTCATAACTAAGACGACGAACGCCAGAAGCAGGGCCAGGGCAAAGGCGATGCTCTCGAAGCTGATACTCGGCATCATAATCATAGGCATGTCCCCCCTCATATACCAGGTCATGTTGGACATATCCGGGGGGCTGGTTAACTTCATATACGAGAGTTCAGGCTTGGTGAACTTCGAAGACCTTAAGCAGAATGCGACAGCAGGCGGCGCACTCGCAGCATTGGCGGCCATAATCCTGACCTACCTGATAATAATCCCGGCGATAGCGATAGTAGCCTGCATCAGATACTTTATGGTGGTCACATTCGCCCTCGTATTCCCCCTCCTCCTGTTCTTGTACTTCTTCGACCTCACGAGAGGCTTCGGCAGAAAATGGCTGCGCCATGCGGTGGGGTGGATAATGGTGCCCCCGCTGCAGGCCCTCTTCCTTGTTCTCACCGTAGCGTCCATTGACAGCATAGGCCCGACATTGGACGGGACCCTCGGCTTCGCGCTAGTCGGGCCTCTCGTCGGGTTCTTCATGACAATAGCAGGCCTCCTGATGGTAGGGCTCGCGCCGCTGATGATAAACCATCTTATGAGCCTAGTCGGAGGCGGAGTCGTTGCAGTGGGGCTGGCGAGCAACACGCCATGGATTGCGGGAGTTGGAGGAGTCCTTGAAGGCAGAGGCAGCAAGGCGATGAACCTCACAAAATCTGTTCTAACAAGAGGCAGCCCGGCTGGCACAGGATTCTATGCGGCAATCAAAGGCGCGTCCGGAATCTACGGGGAAACAAGCGCTGGCGTGTCAGGCTTCGGCGCCTTAGGCGGGAAACGCAGGATAAGCCCGGATGGAGTGCAGGAGACAAGACCAGTAGACCAGGGGACGATCGCCGAGCGGGGAGTGACTCCCAGCCGCAAGGAGATAGAGGAGACCGTCTCAAAGGAGGTTGATGCTGCGAAAACCGGGGTCACGGCTGGAAGCGGGACCGTAACAACAGCAAGACGGTCTGATGAAGGCAAAACCAGCACAGGCAAAATACAGGTTGGAGGCGAGTGGATGAACCCCAACATACAGGAGATGATAGCGATGGAAAGGTCGAGGCTGCAGCGCGCCGGAGAGACCCTGCCGGAGACGATAAAGGAAAGCTTCAAGGAGGAGCGTGAATACCACAGCAAACTCCAGGAAAGACTGAAAGCTATCAAAGCAGGCGGCGTCGAGACCGAGATTGCCGCGGACAAGACCCAACTCGAAAGGATGAGAGGAGCCGCAAAGGTTACAAAAGCAAGAGCCAAACAGAAGGCAGACTTAGACTTCGAACGCGCCAAGAAGGAGGTTGAAGGAGCGATAGAGGAGGACAAACAGAAGGAGGGCGCGGAGAAAGCCAGGAAAAGATCGAAGAAGGCTGTGGAAAAAACAATCAAGAAAGCGGTAGAGAATGAAGTGAGAAGGCAAACAAAAGCCGTCAAAACCGAGACGCAGAAGAGTAAAAAGGAGGGCGCAGAGTGAGGGACAAGCAGAAGGAGAAGGAAGACGACAAAGAGCTCATAGGCCTCATAAAAAAAGGCTCGCAGATAAAGGCGCCTGAACAGGTGTGGCAGACGAAAGTCAGGAGAATAGACGCCTTCGGCGACTTCACGCAAGCATCACAGGAGAGCGGCGAACCGTACACGGTCTCGGACGCGATGAAATCGGCCGAAAACTTGGTCAAAGAGCACGGCCTGAAACCCAACCAGGAGGTCACCATCATAACAGAGGACAAAGGCAAGAAAGTAGAGAAGAAGATGACATTAGAGCGCATGTCCAGCCTACGCAAAGGAGACAGCCTCTACAAGAAACTCAAAAAAGACGGCGGATGGGTGAAATTCGGAGACGAAGGCCCGGACAAGGAAACAGTCAAAGCCGTCGTGGGAGGAACCCTCCTCAAAGCAGCAGGCATAATAGCGGAAAAAGTCGAGGAGGGCGAAATACCAGACTCCCAGAAGAAGAAGGCAGCTGAAGTGGTGGCAAAATGCATAAGAGAATGGGACAGCATACAAGACCAGGGACTGGACCAGACACGAGCAACAGAAGCCTTCGGCGCCCTCGGAATGACAGGAGGAAGCCCGGGCGGCGGAATCTACCAGCCCTTCTCACGCTACACCGTCGGAATACCCTGGGACTACATCGACACCCAAAGCAGGATAATGGCAGCCTGGTGGTTCGACAACGTCAAATGGAGAAGCCAATACTCGATAGTCGGAAAATACGTCTCACTGCCCTGGGCGATAACAAAATACGGCAAAAAAAACAAAAAGAAGAAAAAAAAATGGAAGAAAAAGGTCAGAAAATTCGAAAAAATGTTCGACCTATTCTACATCAACATAGAAGACGTATTCGACCTCGACAACCTAAGCATATGGGACATATTCGAACTCGAAGACTACGGAAAAACAAAACCCACAGGAAAACAATACGAATCCATAAAAAAACTCATGAAAGAACAAGGCTACTTCAAAGAACAAGAAGCCATCAAAGCAGCAGAAATAACCAGAACACCCCAAACAAGCGACATATTCAAAAAACCCTAAGAGGGCACCGTAATACCCAACCGATTACTAATGTGCTCAAAAACCATCCGCCGGGATGCACAATAATAATCTCGGGTATAGATAGACCCATGCACCTTAAACGCATTATAGGTGCAACCCCCATTACATAATTCTTTCCACTTGCAGCCTAGGCAATCTGCTATCCTGTTTCTCGCAAATTTTGGATACGATTCAACCAGAATTTCTTTTAGACTCCTATCAGATATATTTCCTAATTGCATTGACTTCTCATTAGCAAACGTATCGCAAGGGTAGACATTCCCAAAAACGTCAATATGTATGAGCCGGTCCAGACAATTTCCTATGCTCCAACACCCACTAGTTTTATTACTGGTAACAGCATAGGAATATTCCATAAGCGTTTTTATTCTGATTTTATCGAATTGAGGATACCACAAATCGAACAGCTCTGTGAGAGCTATGCCATACTCTTGGGGGGTTATAGCAAGAGAGTTATCAGGGGGGTAAGGGCGGATAGGATTTAACCTAAAGCCGAGATTAATGCTCTTAAAGAAGTTGAGTATCCGGGGTATTTTATTCAAACCTATGCGTGTTAGAATACAGATACATCCGAATCGAACGTTATGCTCTCTAAGAATTTTAACTGAGTTCATTATATCGTCATGCGTTCCACCTCCATCACAATAGACTCTTTGAGAATCATGGATGTCTTTTGGACCATCAATACTCAGACCCAAACCGATATTATTATCTTTAATGAATTTGACGGTCTGTTCATCAATCAATGTTCCATTAGTCTGAATCTTTATTTTCATCTCGAGTTTATCCTTGAACATTCTTTTTAGGTCCATTACTTCTTCTAAAAACGGAATCTCCTCGATAAAGGGCTCTCCGCCAAAGTATTGGAATGTGACCTTCTTTTTCCCCAATGATATTACCTCCTCAAGTATCTTGTTTAATGTATCCAGATCTATCGTGATGTCACCTTTCTCATAAAAACAATATTTGCACGAAAGATTGCACTTCCGCGTTAGCTCAACTATCACTCCCGCATTTTTTGGGATCATTTTAATTGGATGATGTCTGGACTCCTAGTTTCTTTGCGATATGGTCGAAGAGACTCGTGTATCCTTCACAATAATAGTCGGGGTGGGATATTGAACCCTGGTACAGAAACGCATTACGCATGCAACCACCCTGACAAACGCGAAGCCAAGTGCAATCATAACATTTCACCATTTCGCTCTGTTCTTTGTAAAATGCCAAAAATTTCTTGGAATTTATGATGTCAGGATAAGATTGTTCGTTTATATTGCCTATGCAAAATGCATTATCTTTCATCTGCCGGTTACATGCAAAAACATCCCCGTCCCATCTTATTCTGAAATATTTACGATGACAATTATGCATTGACATCGACTTTCCCTGTGGGGAGGCTAACATATTTTTTATAATCTTTTTGAACGTTGTTATTGTGATTTCATGGGAACTGTCAGAGTACCATAAGTCGAATAGACTAACAAATGATTTTCCCAAGTCCGCCGGCGTTAATCTCAGTTTCTCTTGCCCACAACCATAACCAAGAGGGTATATTTTAAAATTGATTTGATTTTCCCTGAAGAAGTAATAGAGATCCTGAACAGCATTACCATTAATTTTGCTTAGGACACACACTGCCCTTAATTTCATCTCACGCTCGCGCATAAGTTCAACCGCCCTCATCGTATTATCAAATGAACCACTGCCATCCGCATATTTTCGTGTGCTATCATGAATTTCTTTTGGCCCGTCTATGCTCAAATAGATTTTAAAGTTGTTTTCTTGGAACAAATCCAACCAATCCTCGTCTAACAATGTGCCATTTGTCACAACAATGTTTTGTATATTGCGACCATCAGAAAACTTTTTTTCGAGTTTTAGTGCAGTTTCAAAAAATTTTTTACCAGCTAATAATGGTTCGCCCCCAATCCACTTAAAAGTCACATCATCAAATGCTATTGAGAACGCTTCTGAGATTGACTTCTGCAGTGTTTTATGACCCATCAAATTTTTTCCGGAGGATATGTAACAGTAATCGCAAGATAGGTTACATTTATCAGTAACGGTTAAAACAAAATAACTTGGAAATTCACAAGCCTCAACATCCATACGCCATTTCACAACCTATGCCTCACAAGGATCAAAACGCTCATCAGAACGATTATCCCAATGATGATCACTATTATCCCAATCAAACCAATGATAATCATGATTATCCCAATTATCCCAATTATCCCAATTATCCCTCCAGTAATCCGCCCGCTCCCGAAGTCGCTTCGCTAGTTCCTCATCCTTTAGCTTATCTTCTGCGATTGTGGCAGCTTTCTCACATTCCTCTATATTGTGAATTCCTTTTTCAGCAACGTCAACCGCTCTACCCCAAAGATCAGCAGCTCGCGTCTGGTCTCCTAATTTATCAGCAGCAACAGACCCTGTGTGAGCTAGAACCTCAAAATTGTGACTGTTATACACTACAGCAACATTGATAGCACGAGACCACCACTTTTTAGCACTCTCAACATCACCAACACGCTCAAAACGATCACCAACACCAACAACACCACCCCAATCAGACTTCACAGAATAACCCCCAACAGCACGAGACCACAACTTTTTAGCAGTGGCCCTATCACCTACATCCTCAAAACGATCACCAACACCAACAACACCACCCCAATCAGACTTCACAGAAAATGCCTCGGCAGATTCAGACCACAAACGCTTAGCCGCTACAACATCACCAACACGCTCAAAACGATCACCAACACCAACAACACCCTCCCAATCAGACTTCACAGAATAACCCTCAACAGCACGAGACCACAAACGCTTAGCACCCTCAACATCACCGCAATTACGACATTCATCTCCCCTTCGTTGGGTAGTAAACTCGTTCAACCGTTCGACTTCCGAACGATCTGGTATCGGAGGTGGTTCGGCGAAGTTGCAGCCGGTCAATTTCTTGTATCTGTCATTGGCTTTGGTGTGCGTTGGGTCGCGTTCGATTTCGGCACTATAACAGCGAACCGCCTTTTTTTCGTCACCTAAGAGTTCGAATGTGTAACCCTGACAGAAATTCGAATTGGGATGGTTGGGTTCTAACTTTAACGCCTCCCCAAAACAATCTTTCGCCCTGCCTAAACAATCCGACTCATCAGTATGATCCCACAACCGTAATAGATTAACACCCCGGTTATGCCAGATTTTAGGAACCTTAGAATCCAACTTCAAAGCATCACCATAAAGCTCATCCGCCCCCCGATATTTATTGACTACCACACTCACATCAGCGCCCGCCTTCGAAAGACTACGACCCTCAAGAGACAACTGCCGCGCCTCCCCAGCAAGCTGCTCAGCCTTAAGCCTGTTAACGTCTCCAACAGCGCCGGTCTCATCAGAAAGAACCCTTAAACGGGAATGCGAAGGCTTAACGCCCAAGAACTCCAGAAACTTCCGCCTATGCTGCTCCTCCCTAGCTCCTGCAGACAGCTCCTCGATGGGGGATTCAATGTCTTCAACAGGCTGGATCCTGCTCTCCCGCCCAAGCTGACCCTGCTTGATAGGAGGGATACCCTCAAACTGCCCCTCCCTAGAACCCACACCCCCGACCTGGGACTTGCGCTTCTGCATCAATAGTATAAGAACAACGGCAGAATAAATGCCCCCAAAACAATAAAACCCATATCCCCACAATCAAAATAAACTACGTACAATCATCCGATCGCTCATACTCGTTCACATCGGATAAATCGGCCACATCTTCTTCCTCAATTCTTCATTCTGCTTCTTTCTCTCTTATAACAGCATTCATATACCTTTCGTATAAATTGTCTGCCTTTTCTGGCTTTCCAAGTTTTTGATAGGCATCAATGGCTGCCCTCAAATGTTCTGACAGATTAGATTTCTCACCTTCTCCAGCAGCACGAGACCACAACTTTTTAGCAGTGGCCCTATCACCTACATCCTCAAAACGATCACCAACACCAACAACACCATCCCAATCAGACTTCTTAGAATAACCCCCAACAGCACGAGACCACAAACGCTTAGCTTGATTGGTGTCGTTTAATTCTTTCTCTGCGATATCCCCACAACGGCTTATCAAGGCAAAATCGTTTGTTTTCTCAACATTATTAAATGCTTTATTAAACTCCTTAGTAGCCCAACCAAGGAGAACATCCCTTTCACATTTAATGTCACTATGCGGCCAAAAAGGTTTTTGATTGCCAACTGCGGCAGCCTTATAGCGATACGCCCGCTTTAACCCATCCTCAACACTTTCAATTTGCCGTCTACGATAGATATTTCGTAAACCAAAACCCAATCCAATTGAACCAAGTAAAGATGAAATAAGAATAAGATTGTTCTTTATAAAATCCTCAGGCATACTGAGGATGCTTTTACCGCTATCCACATCCTCTGTTGAGATATGTTTGGCTGCTGCAAGATGGCCTACGACTTTGCTCGTCGGAGACCGTTCAAGTATAATTGTTCCTCTGGTTCCCTGACTCCGGTCATGAGGATAAGCCCGCAGGCGCCTGACATCCTGTTCCATCAGCGGCTTAATCTCCTTTACCTTCCGGTTGTTAGGATCGAGCTTCAATGCGTTATCAAGACAAGGAAGACCCTTATCCGCTAATATGCTGCCAGCATCACCATGCCTTTTGTGGGTCAATGCCAGATGCATCGCCATGAAATGCAACGCCTCAGCGTTGTTAAGCCACGCATCAACATTCGACGGATCCCTATCCAACGACTTCCACGTTTCCATCATAGAACGGTCAAGCAACTTCGCGTCAGCCTCTGAAATGTCAACTCTAAGATTAGAAGAAGGCCGCACCAGCTTAACCCTAAGCGCATTAAGATCGTGCTTGTATGACTGCCTGAACAAGTTGAGCAGATGACTGCCCCTGTCAAAATGCTCGCCAGCGCTCTCGCCTGACCTCACATCAGGAGAATAAAAATCATGCTGAAACTGCTTTATAGAGACGCCGTTAACAGACTTGACGTCACCGGTATCAGCGATGAAAGACTTCCCATTCTCGTCAAGGAATATCATACCCTCACGAGGATTCACACTCAATATGGTGCACTCAATCTTAGAATTCGCAGAATCGTTGAACTTTACAGACTCCGCACTGGCTCGACTGGGTATCCCAACAGCCAAAGCAAGCGTAAGGCCAGCCGCAACAACCGCAGTCCTCAAACCCAACGAAAGACCATGATGCCGTCTCCCAGACCCCTCAACAGCCTGAAATCCACCGTCCGCAGACTTAACACCTAAGAACTCCAGGAACTTCCGCCTGTGCTCATCCTCCTTGATGTCAGGAAGCTCAACACCGCCATCAGAACGGACACCCCCAGCATTGGACTTGCGCTTCTGCATCAATAGTATAAGAACAAGGGCGGAATAAATAAGGTTTCTGGAGGATAGGATGGGATACTCGTTTTTTGGCGTGGTTTGCTGTCCGGGATGGGAGGGCCTTTTGGCGGTTTTGGAGGTGCTAATAACTACTAATCACTACTAGATTAGTATTTAGAGTGAAGAGAGTCGGGGGATTAGATTCCGCAGCAGACTAAACGCTCTGGGTTAAGTGCGTGATTCGGGCGCGGACACAGCCCCACATGCGAACCGTATAGTGAAGGTTCTGGCTGTAAGGACAGTAGATGTCGGCTGGACATCAGCCCTGCCGCACGCCCATTGGGTTGACGCCGATGCCTTCATCGATGAAGTACATGTGGTAGGGTTTGTCCTCTGTCTTCGTCAGGCGCATCTTCTCTATGTACAGTCTCCGGCTGCCGTCGGGGCGCTTCTCCAAAAAGATGACGCCATCGCACTGGTACTCTGAGACTCCGTCAGTTGTTATGGTAAGGACGTTCTCTATGGAAGGGTGAGCCTCTGCAATCCAGATTGAGGTGACTCCTAGGGATGAGACGTCCTTGATCAATGAGGTTATGTGCTCCCGCCTCACATCCTCAGAAGTGAGGACGAAATCCCGCTCATCGCTTACCAGGGCAAGATCCTTGGAGGCGTTGCTCCTCAGCAGATACGCGGCGCCGGTGAGCATCGACAGAGAATCCACAGCCAAGACGGTGACGCCATCACGGACGTCAGATGATATCATCTCAATCAAAGAGCCCTGATCCTTGGTATAATCCTTCAAAGAGGCGAGCTTGAGAGACTTCCCGAAAATTTTGTCGATGTTCCAGCTGAAAGACTCCGCCTGCGCGACAAGCTTCTCAACAGACTCCTCAAAAGTCAGATAAAGACACTTCTCCCCTGCAGCCGCCATACACGTCAGCATCTGCAAAGCCATCACAGTCTTGCCAGTGCCAGCATAACCTGTGATCAACGCGGAAAAACCGCGGGGGATGCCGCCGCCTATAAGAGGGTCCAACCCTGGGACTCCAGTCCCGATCCGCTCAACAGAAGATTTAGCCACAAGAGACCACCCCAATGATAGATTACACGACAGTATTTATATGATATATACGTGAACTCATAAATTAATACAATATGCCGTACGCGATACCAGCCAACGTAAAATACGAAGAACGGGTCATAGGGCCGTTCACGCTGAAACAGTCCATCTTCGTAACCATCGGCGTCGGAATAAGCCTCTACGTTTACCTGGGGACGGAAATGCCGCTGATGGTGAAGATGACGATCATCTCGGTCGCCGGGCTCGCAACCATAGGGTTCGCGATGTTCGACCTCGACAGGAAGATAATGGACTACGTCTTCTTCTTCAGACAGCCTAAGACCACATCATGGCTGAACCCCGCCGCGAAAAAGCTGATGAACATAAAAAGCATACGAGCGGACATGGTCTTCCTAAAAGACGGCAACGCCCTCGGAGTCCTGAAAGTGAGGCCCATAAACTTCGGCATCATGAGCGACCAGGACAGGGACTCCGTCATATACGGTTTCCTCGAGTTCCTGAACAGCCTGAACTTCCCCATGCAGATTGTGATGAGATCCGTCAACCTCGACCTGGAAGACTACCTCAGACACCTGAAAAGGAAGATAACGAAGAGAGACGACAGGATAGCCTTAGCATACTATGAACACTTCTCAGACTACCTGAGGAAGTACATAACGGAGAACAGGATAAACGACAGGCACTTCTACATTGTCGTTCCAGGAGAGAAGAAAGGCGACGAGAAGGGACGACTGGACAGCCTCAGAAACAGATGCAACATCGTACAATCCAACCTAAGCCTGTCGGGAATAATCTCGGAGAGGATGAACACCCACCAGCTGATAAACTTTTACAGCTCATACTTCACGGAAACCTTCGAGATACACGAGAGCTTCATAAGCCCGATAACAATGTACAGAAAGATGTGGACGGAATCCCCCAAGCAGATGGAAGAGAAGAGGGCGGCGGCCATGAAAAAGATGTCGGAGGCGAAACCGTCAGAATGAACCTGCCGTTCCTGAGCAAAAAGAAAAAGGAGGAGGGCAAGGAAGCCGCGGGAGAGAAATACAAGGAATACGAGGACAAGCTGATAGAATACCTGACAAGCCCGCCGATGATCATACAGCACCCGAAGGACATTCAGATAACCAAATACCACCAGGTGATCACCGCGATAAACTATCCCCGGCTTGTCGACCCCGGATGGCTGACCAAGCTGATAGAACTGAACCTCGACTTCGACCTCAGCATACACATCACACCATACTCCGTGGACTCGACGGTGAAGATGCTGGAAAACGAGATAAAAAAGCAGAAGACAGACCTCTACGCCCTTGAATCCGCAGGCAAGCTCATACCCCAGTCGCTCATACAGCAGCACCAGGACACGATGGCATTGCTCAACCTCGTCCAGGAGGGGACTGAGAAGATGTTCGACATGAGCCTCTGCATAGACTCGAAAGCGTACACCAGCGAGGACCTTGAGAAGAACACCAAGGAGATAATGTCCACCATGAACTCCATACTCATAATACCGAAGATTCCCGCGCTGAGGATGATATCAGCCCTGAAGTCGACGCTGCCCATAGCCAACGACGAACTGCACATAACGAGGAACATCACATCATCGGCTGCCGCCGCATGCTTCCCCTTCGCTGTCACCTCGCTGGAACAGCACGCCTCAGGAATACTGATAGGATTCAACACGATAAACAGCATACCCATAATAATGGACCCCTTCGCCCTCAGCAACCCCAACGTACTGGTCCTGGGAACGTCAGGAGGGGGGAAAAGCTTCGGGATAAAGCTGATAATGATGCGAGAGCTCATGGAAGGGCTTGACATAAACGTGATAGACCCGCAGGGAGAGTACACTGGCCTGGTCGAGACCTTCGACGGGAACGTGATAAGGATAGCCCCTGACTCCACCAGCGTGATAAACCCGTTCGACCTCCTCGACCAGCCGTTGGACGAGAAGAAACTGTCCCTGTTGGCGTTCTTCAGAGTCCTACTGGGAGAGCTGACGCCGCAGCAGGCCGCCATACTGGACGAGGCCATAGAGCACGTTTATG
The DNA here is from genome assembly GCA_043800255.1 of Candidatus Altarchaeota archaeon. Taxonomy (GTDB): domain Archaea; phylum Altiarchaeota; class Altiarchaeia; order IMC4; family SCGC-AAA252-I15; genus JAZDNF01. The sequence goes on from JAZDNF010000003.1 coordinate 70,621, forward strand.
AGGACAAAGGCATAACAATGGACCCAAAAGGCTGGAGCAACAAGCCGCCAACCATAGAGGACCTCTACAATGAGGTGCTCCCGTTGACGAGAAGCAGCAAGGAGGTCATCTACAAGCCTGCGATGGAAATCGTGAACAGGCTGAAAAGCTACGTCTTCGGGCCGATGAGATTCCTGAACCAGCACACCAAGATAGACTTGAACGCGAGGATGATATCCTTCGACATAAGGGACGCCCCAGAAGTCGGTAAGCCGACGCTCATGTACCTCATACTCGAATACGTTTACACGCAGATGAAGAAGACCAAGAGGAGGAAGATGCTCGTCATCGACGAGGCCTGGACCGTACTATCCGCAGGGGAGGAGGCGGAATACGTCCTCAAGATAGTGAAAACGTGCAGAAAATTCAACCTCTCACTGTGCATCATAACCCAGGACGTCGAAGACGTCCTAACATCGAGGGCTGGGAGGGCAGTGCTGACGAACACGGCGACAAAAATACTGCTTAAACAGGACGTCGCGGTAGTCGACCAGATCGTCGAACAGTTCAACCTCAACAAAGCCGAACAGCAGTATCTTGGAATCGCAACCATGGGAAGGGCGCTGCTGATAGCGGAAAACACCAGGATACCGATATACATACAAGCATCCCCGGATGAGTACATGCTGATAACCACGAAACCTGATGAGATGCTGCAGAAACAGCAGATGGAGATAGTCCACCCCGAATCAACAGAACTTAAGACTGAATTCGACCTCAGCAAGAAGGTTCAGTTGAAATCCCTCCTCTCCGACGAGCAGATAATGTTCCTGGAGAAGAGAGACTACGAGGAAGTCAGAGTGAACACCCTCGGAGGCTCAAGCGACCTCTTCCTCATAGTCAACGAGACCCAGGAGACGGACGAACACTTCGTACTCCAGACCCTCATCTACGAGGACATAAAAAAGTACACAGACCAGGTGCTCATACACCACACGAGGCTGCCGGACATCACATTCGAAGCCTCCGATGGGAGGATGATAGCGGTCGAAATAATAGCCGGGGTGGGAGCTAAAAGGGCTGTGGAGGAGCTGAAGACGAAGCACAACGTCCTCAAAAAATACGACGAATACTTCATCGTCTGCGACGATGCGACGGTCGTGAAGGAGTTTGCTGACAAGTACGGGGAAGTCATACCAAGGACAAACGTGCAAGGCAGGGCAGCATCCTACTTCTAGCGGTTGTCAAGAACCGCCGGTGTGTCGGAGGCATCTGCCTCCGACACGCGCCCGAGCAAGGCTCGGCCGCGTCAGAGACCAGCGGCATGGGTTACATCAGCTAGATTCTTGACAGATGATTTCCACCATCAGTCAATAGACTGGTGGAAATCTTAGATTTATAGAACCAATTCAGATAGGTTATAACATGAACCGCCAGCTGGAACTTCTGCTCATAATCTCGACGCTCATATTGCTGTCAGCATCATCTAGCGCCCAACGATGCTATGCGAGAGGGCCTCCCCGCCACCCTTTCGCAGACCAGATATCAGACTGTTATGAAGTGGGCGTCTGCTTCCCGGAGAATTATCTGATGACTATCTGGAGGTGTTCAGAATGCTCGCCAGACGTCTACTGCGCAGACTATGACATAGACTGGGTATGCAACGACGACCCATGCAAAGCCGGGGGCGCAACACCCTGCCAGTGGAAGGACGGATACTGCTACAACGAATGCGTAGCCTACGGAGCCGATGATGCAATATGCAGGAACAACAACTGCTGGATGGAATACGACGAAAGCTGCGACGGGTCAGCCTGCGGCGCATGCGGACCGAAACAGTGCGTGGAATGCAAAAAAGAGATAGAATGCAGGAACTATCTCTGCAAGGAAGACTGCGAAGCCAACCCGTGCAAGGCATCCAGCGGCAAGGTAGCTGGAGGATGCGTATGGGGTGTTGGAATGCTGGGTGAGGCATGCCTGACAGACTTGGACGGCGACAAGGTAGCAGACAACGAGGACAACTGCGTGACTATCGGAAATTCCAACCAGGAGAACCAGTACTGCGACAAACCTGGAGGAGACTGGAACACAAACAGGGACGCATGCGACGAGAACGGAGACCACTGCGACGACACCGACGGAGACGGGCTTTTTGACGCCACCGAAGACAACAACACAAACGGGTCATTCGACTGGGGCATAGACATGTCCAACCCCATGGACATAGACACCAACGACAACTGCATCGGCGACGGCGTCGAATTCGGCTTCAACCCGATATTCGACCTCCTCAAGAAGATAGCTGTAGGAGCTGCTGTGACCATGCTAGCCTACCACGCCGCAAAGTGGATTATGTCCGAGAATCCCGCAGACAGGGACAACGCAAAAAAGTCGATAATCTACACACTATTCGGGACCATACTGCTTGTCGGAGGCAACCAGATGGCAGTCTTCATACTTTCGGCAAACTGCCAGGGCGAGACGCCTGATAGAGGATACACCTGCAATTGCACTCCGCCCTCGGGAACCGGAGGCACGGAGGGAAGCTGCCCGTTCGTCTACTCCTACGACGGAGAACGGTACTATTATGAGCATGAGTCGTTCCCCTATGCTGCGCTGAAGGCGCTGGAATACGAGACTTACGGCGCTCTGACCAACCTGAAAAGCGTGAACGGCTCCTACATCCTGAAGGTGACCGAGGAGCGGGACGAGGAATCCTACATCAACAGGTTAAAGCTTGACGTCATAGACTATGACGGCTATGGGATAATGCCAGACGTCCGGGGAAGAGTGCACACGGTAGGGGAGAGTATCAGCCCGCAATCGTGCGAGACGAAAGGCGGAGATGACTGCCTCGAAGATGTTAAGGGAGAGGACAATCTCTACTGGACCAGCAATCTGGAAGGGAAGGACCTGACAGCAAAGGAGAACTACAAGGACTATGTCATCCTTAACTTTGGAAAAAGAAGGGCAGATAACGTTAAACTCCTGGTAAGCATGAAAAGCACCATACTATTGGACAAGTGGGGGATAGCATTACAGTCAATAGGGAACTACAACGAACTGTCAGAGAAAATCCTCTCAGCGCCGATAATAGGCGAAAAATGGAAGGACAAAGTCTTTGAGGAGTCGATGATGCACGTTCAACTGTGGGACGGCGCAAAATGGGCGGAGCAGGAGAGGATAGGGGTTGGAAGGGAAGGATGGGTTCAGCTTCTGATACCGATCAATCTGAGCGGGTTGGACACGGACGAGATAACGGTGAGGCTGATAGCGCCGGCTGGGACGTACGAGGTCAACTCCGTCCACATTGACACGACACCTGATAGAAAGTACATGATGGAAGAGGCTGTGCCGTATGATGCTACCAGCTCGGGAGGCGAGGACATGCTTGCCGAGATTGTATCAGACGACGGCGAATATGCGAACCTGAAGAAGGGAGAGCATGCGATCATAAGATACAGGAGCGTGCCGGAGGAGCAAGGATACTCCAGAGGTTACGTCGTCAGTGCAAAGGGCTACTTTTATTTGACCAGAGTGAATAATATATCAGCAGTCGACACGATAAGGAACATTCCAGAATACCTGAGAATGGCTTTCGAAGAAGATTATGGTCCGAAATACCTCACGCCACGGGTTGTATAGGATTTTACTGGCCTTTCAGGCTATAAGAAGGTACGGCAGGCTGCTTCTCGTGATACCATTAGCGTTGAACGCCAGCGCAGGCGGCACTGACATGGCAGAATTGAACTCGCTGAATGAGGGCCTCGTCACAGTCGCCGCGGCATTGGGAGTCCTGATGATATCCATACAAGGACTGAAGTGGGTGACATCTGACACCCCGCAGGACAGGGCTGACGCGAAAAAAGGCCTCGAATACATACTCATAGGGCTGCTGGTCGTCTACCTGGCAGGCGTGATAGTATGCGGCCTCTATGGGGTGGCACTATCCGCGTACAGCATAAGCTGCGTCATGAACGGCGTAGTCTGCGAATGCGACCCCTGATCAACCATATGCGTGAGTCGGAGGATACTGTTTAATCAGGAATTTCTTGACATCTTCGAAAGGCAGATTAGGGTCGGAGACGTTCACGGCAACGACAGTGTTCTCCGAACGCCAAGCTATGAACCTGCTGCCACCATAGGATACAAGATAGGTTGAATCATTGAGAGGCTCCAGCCGGAGTGACATGCTCACAAGGGTTGTGTTAAGCCAAATGTCAGGATTGTCGTTGAAGAAAACCTGGAATCTTGAGCCTCCGGAATCAAAGTACGACTCTGTGAACTTTACGTTGGAGGCGCCGCTGCCGTAAGGGATTTTGAGAATCCGGGATGCAGATTCGACCAGCTCATAATCGAACACCAGAGTTGAAGTGTAAAGCGGGCCATCAGCAACCTCGTCGCCGCTGCTCAGCAGCAGATAGACTACAACAACAATCGCGATTCCTGCAAGCAGAAGAAGCCGTTTATCCTTAGGCCTGTCCTTCTCAGACCTCTCCACCGCAACAGGAGATTCAAACTCTGAATCCATCTCACAGGAACTTCACGTCATCTGGTATTTTTCCAACATACTTTTTGAAGCCCTTAGGCCAGTCGGCAGGGTCAAAACCCTTCTGCGCCAGAAAGGCTGAAAGGTAGCGTTCGAAGCTGCCTCCAGCGCACCCGGACCAGAGTTCCCCCTTCTGGCCTTTCACGTTGAACGACTTGGGATACGAGTCCCCGTTATTGGAGCAGTTCTGAACCTCAAGCCATTTCCCGCTGTAGGGGAGCTCGGCCTCGAAGTCGACGGTGCCTACTACCATTTTATCATCGACCTCGTAGAGGCCCTTCTGTTCCATGAACCAGGGAGTCACCCAAGCCTCTCTCATGTTCAGCTCCAGTGTCTTCTCCATGAGATGCCTGAATTTTTTCCTAACCTCATCCGTCAGCTTCCCGGTCTGCTCCTCGGTCCCGACCCACAGCGTCTCAACCCTGTGCAGCTCGTCAACCCTCTCGAACCCGTGGGCTCCGCCGCTCTCATACCGGTAAGTAGGGCCGCTCCAGTCGAACACCTTGATCGGCAGGGAAGAGTCTGAGACCGTCTCGCCCTCAAGGTAAGTCCAGAATGGAGGGCACTGGGCGAACGCGAGACCGCCCTTCGGAGGCTCAAGCCGCTCCAGCAGCTTCTCATAGGGCATTTCGCCGGTTATCTTAATCAGGTCGGTTATCTCCTCCCAGTCGGCTGGGTCAGCGCTCTTAGGAGTCGCGTAAAAGTAGGGGTTGAACGCCCCATAGTATAAGGCCTTCATGTGGCCTGACTTCTTCCACGTTATCCAGTCGACGAGCTTGGGGAATATCATCCCAACGAAGCCGAGAGGCTCGTACACCGTTTCGACGATGGCCCTCTTAATCGCCTCGCACAATTCCGTGATCTGCGGCCCTAAGACGAACTGGTTCCTGTGAGGCGTCCGCTTGATCCACTTCCTCCCCAAAAGCTCCTGCGAGGGGTCCTCAGAGTAGAATGTCTTTTGCTTTTTGCCATCGTAGACCACCCGGTGATGCTCCTCCCTGGCGCCGTATCCCTGCTCTTTGACCTTGTCCTTCACGAGGTTCACAATCCGGTCAACGTAGTTCTTCCTCAGGAATTCTTCTGAGAGGTCCTCGAGGACGAGCGAACAGACCGTGCCCTCAAAACTGACCTTTTTCGCATAGGGCACCGTAACAGGCTTCTTAGGGGGCAGGTCGACCTCGAACCTTATCTCATACTTTCGCCCGATGATGTCTCTAACGCCGAGATGATGCTCCTTGCCGAGCGCGCTCACGAAAAAATTCTTTAATCGCAGTACAGCATCATGGGGCCTCACGTAGCTTCCTGAAGTCACGATCAGGGACAGTTTCTCTCCTGAGACCCTGATGTCCGTGACTTTCGCCCCGACGCCGTTGGGGTCGCCTTTCTTCAGAATTCCATCGGCCCTGCCGATGACAGCCTTGAAATCCAGGTCTCCGGGATTCTTCGTCAGTATGAAGTCACACTCTAGCCTGAAATCCATCGTCAACCAGTGTATGCTTTCAATATGTTCGCAACGTCAACGACTCCGACCAGCTTGCCCTTGGAGCCTAGCACAGGAATCGAGAGGAACCTGTGCCTTGCCATCAGAGAGGCGACGTCTTTGGTGGCGTAGTCCTCGTTGACCGTCAGAGCAGGAGTGCTCATCACCTTCTCGACTGCGATGTGCTTCGGCTTCCCGGACTCCTCGGATATTCTCGCGTGGCCGTGCCTCATGATGTCAGACATGCTTATCATGCCTATCACGCGGTTATCCTCAAGAACGGGCATGCTCGACACATTCTCCTCGACCATCATGTCCCAGATGGATGAGAGGCGGTCGTCGAAATTGCAGAAGTGGAACTTCTTCCTGTAGACGTCGCGCACCGACCTCCTGAGGGGATGATAATCCGCCTGCACAAAAGCGTTGAGGATGTCAAACGACGATACTATGCCGACAAGCCGCCTGTCAACAACAGGAAGCTGCCTTACGCCGGCTTTCACCATCTGTCTGGCAGCTTCGAATATGTCATCATCAGGGCCTACGGAGAATACCTCCGACGTCATGAGGCCGCCGACGAGGACGTTGGTCCTGGAGGACGTGACCTTGAGGACGTCTCTCCGGGATATGATCCCGACGATCTTGCCGTCCTCGATGACAGGCAGCGCCCTGAAGCCGTGCTTCCGGATGATGGAGCGCGCCTTCGAGATAACGTCATCAGGCTTCAGACATACGGGACGCTCGGACATTACCTCAGCGGTAGTGATCATTTTATGGATTATTCGATGCACTCATCGCAAAGCATCCTACCGTCGACGCTGCGCAGATTCTCAGAGTAGTTCTCGCATGCTTCGCATATTCCGGATATCATGCCCTGCGTGGCGGCGTGCGCCTCGCTGAGCTCCCACTTGCTCCGCTCCCTTATCAGGAGGTGGAGCGCTGGCTCGACTGCGACTATGTCAAACTCGGATAATACTCCGATTATTTTGTCATTGGACGTTACGACAAGCCGTCTGATGTCTTTGTCCCTCATGAGGCGTGCCGCATCGTCGATATCCTCGTCCGGTTTCACTGTCACCAGCGGGGAGGTCATTATCTCAGAGACCGCGACCTTTCTAGGGTCTTTGGACTTCGCAACCACCTTGCTGGTGATGTCCCTCTCGGTGACGATGCCTACGGCGTCGCCGTCCTTGAGCACTATAACGGAGGATATCTCGTTCCTGTCCATCACCTCGGCAGCCTTCTGCACAGTCTCCTCTATGTCGATGCCTATTACGCCCCTCGTCATCACATCGCCAACCTTCATATCAGCCTCTTGCTCAATTTTTCGGTCCACGTTATTTAATCGAAAAGCGTAGATTTAAATACGAGTTTACGTTTAAAAATGGAATTCGATTTTGAGATAAAAAACAAGGATGTGGGAGGACGCATCGGCCTTCTCAGGGTAAACGGGAGAACAGCTGAGACGCCGGCGTTAATGCCAGTATACAGTCCGACGAAGCCGCTCATCAGCACAAAGGAGCTCAGGAAAAAATTCGGCGCAGAAGTGCTGATGACCAACTCGTACATCATGCTAAAGAACGCTGAACTGAAGAAGAAGGTGCTTTCGAAGGGAGTCCACAATATGCTCGGCTTCAAAGGCATAATAGCAACAGACTCCGGCAGCTTCCAGCTGATGAGCTATGGGAACATACAGGCAACCAACCATGAGATAATAGAATTCCAGAACAATATTGGGAGCGACATCGGCTCCTTCCTTGACATACCCTCCCTGCCAGACTCCTACAAGCCGAGGGCCGAGGAGCAGCTGAACAAGACGCTCGCGCGGGCTGATGAAGCCCTGAATGCCGATTTTCTCGTGAACGCTGGAGTGCAGGGCGCCAAATACTTGGACCTGAGGGAGAAGGCTGCCAAAGCCCTTGGGAAAAAGTTCAACATGGTTGCAGTCGGCGGAATAGTCCCGCTGATGGAAGCCTACAGGTTTTCCGAACTGGTTGACATCATCGCAACAGTGAAGAAGAACATCCCATCGGACAGGATAGTGCACGCCTTCGGCCTCGGCCATCCCATGATATTCAGCCTCGCAGTAGCACTCGGAGTAGACCTCTTCGACTCGGCAGCCTACGCGCTCTACGCCAAGGCTGATAGGTACATAACAGCAGAAGGCACCAGAAGGCTTTCAGAGTTGGAGCACATCTCATGCCTGTGCCCGGTATGCAACAAATTCGGCCTCGAACTGAAGGAGCTTGATGACGAAAGGCGGGTGAAGGCGATAGCAGAGCACAACCTTTATGTGACGTTCTCTGAAATCAAGAGGATAAAGCAGGCGATACGGGAGGGCAGCCTCTGGGAGCTGCTCCTTATGAGAGTCAGAGCGCATCCCAGAGTGTTCGAAAGCCTTGACACGATGCTCAAACACAACAGGTGGCTTTCCACCCTGGACCCGATAACAAAGGACAGGGCGTTCTACGTCACAGGCCCGGAGTCAAGGAAAAGGACCGAGGTCGTGAACGCTAAGGCCAGATTAAAGTACGTCAGCTCAGACGATCTGGTTGAACTGCCGGCTTTCGGAAAAGTTCCAGCCGCATTGCTAGAACTCCACCCGTTCTCAACGCTGGCGGAATCCTCCACCGCAGACGACCTCTCAAAGTTCAAGGCGATACTCGAATACCAGTTCAGGGCGGAGGCTGACACAGTACTGCCCAAAAAGATAAAACTCAAACGCTCCAAGACTTCAGGCAGGCTGAGATACGCCTACCACGGGAAGGAGATGATAGCAGCCGTGAGAGCGAAAGACGGGTTCATAATACCGAAAGGCAGCCTCCTCAAGAGCCTGCACGATAACTCCAACTTCCCCAACCTACGCGTTGTGGTAGAGGACGACGCAGTCCCCTTCATCAAAGAGGGTAAGAGCGTCTTCGCCAAATTCGTCACAGCGGTCGACAAAAACCTGAGAGCAGGGGATGAGGTGCTGATCGTCGACAGAGATGACAATCTGATACGCGCAGGAACGCTGACGCTAGCCCCCCAGGAGGCCTTAGACTTCAACAGAGGAGTCGCAGTAAGAATCAGATGATGGTGCCTATAACCCTGTGCCTCTAGACCAGCCTACACGGACACACATTATGATGTTCAATCCCAAAACAGACTTATGGTGAATAGTATACAATACATACTAGAACATCGCGCCAACAGAGTTGTCATAATCCTCGTTGATGAGGGTGTCATGGATCTTTCTCCTCTCTAGGTTCTTCTCAAATTCATCCTTGAAGTATTCTTTTAGCAGTGAAACGTAGTCTTCTTTTTCGATGATGCTTTTCGCAGCCAAAGCCCCGCTTATTATCGCATACCTGATGCCAAAGCCCCGGGAGGCATCTTGGAAGCCAGCAGCCTCTCCCACGAGAAGCTGTTTTCCATTTGCTGCTTTAGAATAGGGGTTTTTTGAGTAATAACCATAGCCGCCTACGCGCTCGACCAGCGTGGCATCCTTGGTTATCTTATTTAGAAACTGGTTCATGTGGATAGCTTTGAGGAAGATTTCATCCAAACTTGAGAATTTTCTCTTGTCGAAGGTGACAGCCATCACCGTAGAATGCTTTCCATAGGAGAGCACATAGGCGTAGCCATTCGGCACTATATTGTTATCATACAACAGGTAGAGCGTGTCCTTCTCCACGTTCAAATCCAGATAATTGAACCCTGTACCGTATATGTTCGCCTTCTCAGCGGGGGTTCCAGTAGCGTTTATGTCTGCATTCACAGGCTTATCCCAGTTGAAATAGAACTTTACGCCGTTAGATAATGCATCAGCATACAACTGCTGCTCCAACGCCAGCTTCGCCCCACCAGTGTTCAGAAGATAATACCTCCTTCTGCCCATAATCCGCGAGAAGCTAGGAGACATCTTCACCACCTGCTCGGTCCTGCTGACACTGTTGACTGTTAATCCCAACTTCCTGAATTCCTTTAGGGGGTCTCCGCCGGGATAATTCCTCAATGCGCATATATTCCGCCCAAACTTATGACCTACCTCACTGTTTTTTTCGTACACGATAGAGTTATATCCTGCCTTCCCCAAGACTACTGCCGCCGAAAGACCTGATAAACCAGCCCCGATTATTTTGATATTCTTTGAATACATCGTTTACCAGTACTTAAACTTTTTTTTGCCGAGTACAAATATCCCAAACACAAAAATTAAAGCAACCACTAAAAAAAGAATGCCAGATGGTGTGTTAAACGTATAAAGTCTTCTTGTGAGGACTAATACGATGAATCCGACACCTATAAATCCAAAGTAGTTTGCTTTTTTCAAAATCCGGGATCCTACATCCATTTCTTTGGCGCCGAATTTTCTCAAAGCCATGAACACGAGAGTTATGCATAATAACAATGATAGTGTTGCCAATGTCAACAGTATTGTTAATATCCCATCTTCGACAAGTAAAGTAGCAAACAGTGAGAATCCAAAAATGAGTGTAAGGGATAGCAGACTTATTTTAGTCGCCTCTACCGGTGTTAGTTCCGTCATATAATCGCCTCTGAGATGAGAAGCATAACCCCGGTTAGTGGGTAGGATAAGATTGATGGAAGAAAGGCCCGTTTAATATCCTCCTTAATCACGGCATATGATAGATACCCTCTCAGTGGGAGAACAACAATAAGACTTAGATACAGTGGAGGAATTGATTTGATAACTAGGAGGGAAAATAGCATAGCATACTGGAATAGGGTAATCGTCAACATTAACAATCCAGTATTTTTAACCCCCATTAGTATTGGAACTGTCCGGATCCCTGCCTTCCTGTCGCCTTCTATATCAGGTATATCCCTTAGGATCATCCCACAGAGGCTTAATGTTGAAAAGAAAACAGCGACGAGTAAGATTTTAACAGTGCTAATATTGGAAAAAGCTGACGACAGATAGATGAACATCAAAAACCAACTGAAAGTCAGGATTATCGTTTTAAGCCACCCATATCTTTTGAACCGTATACGTCCATGAGAGTAAGAGTATCCAACAATCAATATTATTATAGCTAGTACTAGTGTGAAAGTCCCGATAACATAGCTGATGAGTAAACCTAAGACCGCGAAAATCAGGAGTATACGGATATAAACATTCTTATTTATGAAGGATAATGGATTCGGTCTTTTATTCAGAGTATCCTCCTCGATATCTGTTATATAGTTGTATCCATATGTGGATGCAAACAGGCAAAAGCCTCCAAAGAGAATTTCTAACAATCTAATAGAAGACAACTCGCCTGAAGTTAATGCAAACGCACCTAATGCATAAGATAACAGGACTATCACATGTCTGTACCGCATAATCTCTAGTGTCTCCCTCAAGTCCATGATAATTTACCCGTTTCGGTTAGAATTAACGCCAGCGATCCGCTTGCAGTACTTGCTGTAGTTTTCTCTAGAAAAATTCTTTTCCCTTTGAGTGAGGATAACATTCCAGATAATATTCCCCTGAAAATAACAAGATCGGAGTTTTCAGAGTATCTACTCCAAGGGAAATGATTACATATTACATTGAATTTTCCGTTACTCTTTGTTACAACCATGTCCCCCCATCCAAGTGCAGGAAGGAAATCTGATATAAACTCAAGCTTTTTTTCTTCCTGTGCTAATTCGAAGCCACAATCAAAAGCTGAATCGAATAGTACTCTTTGTCCATCCTTTGATTTTTTAAACTCATCCTCAAGAACATAGATGAGATGAGATTCGCACATGAAGTAACGGAATTTTCTGTACATCATTTCACCACGATTGTAATCTAAGAATCCCGCATCCATAAGACTCTTAAGCGAGTTTTTCGCATAGTCAGCATGTCTAATTTTGTTCATGCGCTCATATGCTTGACTTTCGGTTATAGTAGGCACATTCGTTTCCGTGAAAAATTCTAACTCTTCTCTTCGCAGGATATTTGGAGGCGCGCTTATAATCTCACAACTATCGTCTCCCCGACCGACACATTTTATCTGCACGCTTTCTATCGAGGGATCAACCATCATATACGACCATATGCCTGCGCTGCCTCCGGCAGCCCAGAGATACCCATGACCATTTGACCTGCATACTAGGTATTCATCTGCCGTGAATACTAGTTTCTTCTCTTCTTTTTTGATAGAGTATTTTACATTTTTTGCATACGTAACTCCGAGCAGTCCTGTGAAAAATCCCGTAAAATTTAACACCTCTTTTTCTGCTGAATTCTTCAGATTTGGGAAGTTCGAGAGATTAGCATATAAGTACCCGAATTTCTTTCCAATCGAGTAAAGAACTTTCTTCCCCGCATCTCCATTTTTTTGGATTGCTCTGTTTTCTAGAATAATGAAAAACCGTTCTGGAAGGAACAATAATCTCAGATACGTTCTAGCTCCTTTCCGTGATGCCTGCGTTATCAGAAATCCGGGCTGGTCTATTATCTCTATTTTTGGCAGTATCACTCGTTGAATCCACAATCTGATAATCTGGTCTTTTAGGCTCATTATGAGTTCGTATTTTCAGATTGACCAACTTTAATACCGTTTTTTGTGAATTCAAAGGGTACCATACCACTCTCTATTTTAGTTTCCCGTAGTTTAGCCACTTCAATGAACCTATTTACTGCATCTCCTACGACATTTTTGCGTAAGATCATTACTCCATCACACTCGTACTCCGCAACGCCGTCTACTGTTATTCTGGGTCCACCGTCTTCGGCTTCGCCTACGAGTATTAGGGTGGTGTTTGTCCCCTTGAAAGCCTTCTCCAGTTTGAGCATCAGCCGCCAGATGTCCTGCCTGTGGAGGTCTCGCATAGATTTCACGACCTCTACTTCCTGGCCAGCCTTCTTCTCTTGGGATTTTTCTTTGCGCACTCCAATCTCCAGGAACTTAGTGATTGAATCAAGGATGATCACCACGCCTTTGTCATGCTTCATCTTGCCCATGCTGATGATGTCTTCGGCGGTGTTGTTTATGTCCACTATCTCCTCCCGGGGTGTTGCCACCATGAGCTGCCGTTTTTCCGCGTAATCTCTAAGATTCCAACCGAACATGTCACCACGCCCATAAATTTTCTCAGTATCAGATTCAAGGCTCATAAGAACCACAATCTTGCCCTGCTTCAGAAAATTGTAAGCCATCTGCGTCACCGCGATAGTCTTCCCTGTACCCGGTCCCCCGGCCACCAACAGCGAACTCCCCGCAGGGATTCCTCCTTCGATCAGTTCATCCAGTCCATGTATTCCCGTGGGTATTCTTTCGATTTCAGCCATTTTTGTGCAAACCTCTGGTTAACATATTAAGACAGACGCTTTTAAAGCGGCATTTAGACAACTCGCCCTATTGTCGTGTGCGGGCAGTCATGTTTTCTGCATATTTTCTCCAATCTATGAAGCTCCTGCTCTGGGAGGGTGACGAGAAAGTTGTCCAGGTTTCGGGTTATGCTGTAGGGTATTTTCTCCTCCAGCTTGAATTTCCTGCCTGATTTCCTTTCCATCTCGTATACGACGGAAACCAGGCCGCCTTTGGTGACGTCCTTGCTGGAGTTGATTTTGGTTTTTTTCAGGATAGCATACCACGTCTTGAACAGCAGTTTAGCCTTCTCCAGGCGTTCCTCTTGCTCGCCCCATATGGGCTCGCCAACCAGCGCTATGACGTCTCCAGGTCTCGCGCCGTCGTCTCTGATAGGCTCGTCCAATAACAAGTCGCCGATTACAGCAAGAGTGCATCTGGGCTCCGCATCCTCGAACAATGTGTTGCCCCCGAGGAGGGGAATCTTCAGCGATAAAGCCTGCCGCTTAAGGCTCCTAATCATCTCCCTCACGTCAGACTCTTCCCCGATGAGACAGTCAAGGGCGAACAACGGCCTCCCGCCCTTGACGATGACGTCGGTTGAGGCGTGCACCAGCGCGGACTTCATGACAAGCCTCTTAGTATAGGGACCGTCCGCTGACACGAGCAACTGCTTACTGCCGAAAGGGTGGACGACTGGATCATCCCATGCTGTTATGCCAAGGACTGGCTCAGCCAGCGTGTCCATTTCCAACAGCTCCTCCCTGATCCAGAGCAGACTATCAACGAACTTCTCAGGAAGATCTTCCCTCATTTTTAACGTCCTCCTCCAGCTTGATGACAGCAGGACAGCTCCGCCACAGCCTGCAGTAGGTAAAACCATAAGAATCGAAGAAGGGGAAACTCCTGCAGACTTCGGGGCGGGACTCGTAGATGGAACAGGAATCCCCAACAAGGAAGACACACTTCCCCTTAGATTTTTTCAGCTTCTTCTCGCCAGATTCTGTCAGAACGTAGAAGTCCCTATGGCCTTCACCCTCGATGCGCCGTATATCCTCAACAGTCAGTTCTATGAAACCCAGCCTGCAGCAGTTCCCGCATCTGACGCATTCGAACAGCCTCCTGCTCCTGCCCATTTTCAGTCTGCGCAGGACATCAGGAACCTGGAACAACAGCACAATGGCGAGGATTCCGACGAAAAGCCTCGCCGAAAATCCTATGCACTCCACCAGAGCCATGTTAGTATTAGAAACCCGAGCATTTTTATATGAGTAAGTCGAAAGATAACTCAAATTTTACGGTCGACAATGGCATACCCCAGATGTTGCGCACACTGCCAGGATTACAAAAACTGCGACGACCGCAAACGCTGCTGCGAATTCTGCGACTACTGCATAAAAAAGAAGTGCATCTACAAGAAGGACAGTACTAGCAAGGCCATGAAAGCCGCGATAGAGCGGAAGATCGAAGCCGACTTCACGCTGTCAGACTACCGCGGAGACGACTACGGCATAGACGACTACGAGGAATACGAAATCTACGATGGCTGACCGCTGAGGTTTCCAGTCCGGTAGCCTTTCAGGTCGAGCGAAACGTTTCTGAAGCCGAACGCCTGGAACCGCTCCGCTATCTGATTTCTGTTTTTCATGACCTTATGGAAGTCAGATTCGAGGACCTCTATCCTGGCAGCATCGCCGATGTGCCTCACCCTCACCTGGCCGACGCCCAAACCTCTTAAAAAATCCTCCGCAGCTTCGACTGCCCTAAGATTCTCCTCAGTTATCCTGGTGCCAGCAGGTATTCTGGAGGACAGGCACGCTGTCGACGGCTTTTCCGAGTTTGACAGGCCAAGCAATCTGGCGAGAGCCCTCACATCATCCTTGGTGAAGCCTGCATCAGCCAAGGGCGTGAAAATCCCATGCTCTCTCACGGCCTTGTAGCCCGGCCTGTGCCCCTCAAGCTCGTCCACGGTCGTGCCCTCAAGTATGGCGTCAATCCCATGCTCCTCCGCAACCTCCCTCAGAATCCTGAAGAGGCCGCTCTTGCAGTAGTAGCACCTGTCCTCAGGGTTGGAGGCGAAATCCTCATCAGCAAGCTCATCATATTTTGCTATCAGATGCGTTATGCCAATCTCAGCCGCAACCTTTTTTGCGCACTCAAGCTCCGAGGCTGCGAGTGTGGATGAGTCTACAGTGACCGCAACCGCCTTCATCCCAAGCAACTTATGTGAGAGTCCTGCCAGGACGCTCGAATCCACGCCGCCTGAGAACGCCACAAGTACGCTGCCGAACGCGTCCAGGGAGGTCTCAAGCTTCTCTAACTTTTCTTCGAACATTCATATACTAATAGAGGCTAAAAGTATAAGATGGCGGACTCGAGGATAAGCGGCTTCTACAAGCTGGGCTATAAGGAAAGGCAGAACAGGCTGAAGGAGAACGCGGGACTCTCTGATGAGGACTTCCATAGATTGGACGAGGGCGGGCTCACATTGGAGGCTGCGGAGAAGATGATAGAGAACGTCATTGGAACCAGCAGGCTCCCGATGGGCGTCGCGATGAACTTCCTGATAAACGGCAGAGACTATCTGATTCCGATGGTGTTGGAGGAGCCGTCTGTTGTTGCTGCAGCCAGCAACGCGGCAAAGATTATGAGAGAAGGCGGCGGGATAACAGCATCATCAGACGAGCCTGTGATGATAGGCCAGATACAGGTTGTCGAATTCAAGCAAAAGGATGCGGTCAAGAGAGTAGAGGAGAAAAAGGAGGAAATTGTCGAACTAGCCAACAGCCAGGATCCCATCCTCCTGAAATTCGGCGGCGGAGTCAGAGACCTTACCGTCAGAAAGTTGAAGGGCCGCAAGGGCGAGATGATAATCGTCCATTTGCACGTTGACGTCCGGGACGCGATGGGAGCTAACGCAGTCAACACCATGTGCGAGGCAGTCGCCCCAAAGCTGGAAGAGCTGACAGGGGGGAAGGCGATACTCAGGATAATATCCAATTATGCGACGGAGAGGCTCGCGAGAGCTGAGGTTACGATACCGAAGGAGGCTCTCGGCGAGGACAACATCAACAGGATAGTGTGGGCGCAGACTCTCGCAGAGGAGGACGTCTACAGGGCAGTCACCCACAACAAGGGGATTATGAACGGCATCACAGCCGTCACGTTAGCGACCTGCAACGACACCAGAGCAGTGGAAGCCGGAGCCCACTCCTACGCCTCAAGAAGCGGGGAGTACAAGCCCCTGACAATTTGGGCGGAAGACGAAGAAGGCAACCTAAAAGGAAGAATCGAACTGCCGATAGCTGTCGGCCTGGTGGGAGGCGCGACCAAGACGCATCCATCGGCGCAGGCTGCTGTCAAAATTTTAGGGGTTAAGACTGCGAGAGAATTGGCTGAGGTCATGGCATCCGTGGGATTGGCGCAGAATTTCGCAGCCTTAAGGGCGTTGGCAACGGAAGGCATACAGCGGGGCCATATGGAACTCCACGCCAGAAATGTTGCGATAGCCGCTGGAGCCAAAGGCAAGGACGTTGACAGGATAGCAGAGCAGATGATAAAAGAAAAAAAGATCAGAGCCGACAGGGCCAAAGAGTTGCTTGGCGGCCGATGAACCGTCAGCGATTTTTTGGTCCGAACCTGTCCTTGGCCCTCCTCCTCAGACTTTTGAACAGTTTTGTTGCGAAGCTCCCCCTGACCAGCTTGCAGTCTGCCACCATCTTCTCGAAAAGCTGCTGGAAATCCTGCGCGATTTCCTTGGAGTAGATGTAAATGCCGCTCATGAGAGGGGCGCGTATGACCATCAGCACTTCATGGGGTTTGTCGTGTATTACGGGAATCACCATGTCCAGCTCGAATGGCTTGTCAAGGTAGTATATTTCGAGTGTGTCGTACATCCTGGCCTGCTGCTCCATGATGTCGATGGTCGTCAGGCATTCCTTGTATGCCATCTCACGGTTCTGGTAGACGTTCATTGCCAGAGCATACGGGTACTCGATGTCAAGGGGCGTTATGTAACGGTATGCTAGGCTCTTCTCCTCGAAACAGCGGCGTCGCACCGCCTCCACATACTCCGTCCGGCCGGTTTTGCTGTATATCGTGTGCGTGTGGCTGATTGCAGGCCAGAGGATGTTGGTGGACATCATTCTGGACTTGTTCGTCAGCTCCACGATTTTTTTGTAGAATGACTTATGATCCAGGTACCTTGCGGTTGGAATGTCTTCGCGCGTGGAAATCCTGGTGAGGTAATCCTCGATGTTTCCCCTGAACGCTTCAATGCCTTCCAACTGCAGATTGATTTTTTTCTTCTGCTCTGATATCGTATTCTCCATGCCGCCGATGCTTAGGGCGTACGACGCCCTGCCCGTTTTCAAAACCAGTCCCCTGCCCTGCAGCAGCTTGAGCTGGTTGAAAAGGTTGGAATAGTGTATTCCTCCATAAGACTGGTCATACTCCAGATTGATGTTCTTTGGAGTTGTCTGCTCGTCTCTGAGTTCTAACGCTTTGATGGCCTTTAGTACGTTTAACTGCTGGTGCGTGAGGTCGAGCCAGTAGGTCATATCCTCTTCGATTATTCCACCCATATCATAGTTTATAGTAGTATAAACTATTATATAAAATTTTATTCTCTCCTATTGGAGAATAACCCATGCGATTAACGCATAGGGCAAAACAAAAGCTTAAAGAGCTGAACATCGACGCAGTATATGCCGCAGGGATAAAAAAATCCAGAGAGATGTTCGCATCCAGCTGCATAATAGTCACATACCCTCCATGGACAGCCCTCCCGGCAATAGGAGACGACAGAATATATGCTAATTCAGGAAACAAAAGGCTGAAGAGAATAACAGTATACGTACACCTGCCTTTCTGCACAGGCAGGTGCTCCTACTGCGGGCACACGACACTCAGCAATCCGGATACCAGCATCGTTGAACGATACATCAATGCGCTCAAAAGAGAGCTTGACCTGCTGCTCGAACAGATTGGGAGCGCAACGGTTGAATCCCTGTACTTTGGCGGCGGAACGCCGACATACTTGGGTGAAAAACAATTAGAAGATCTCATCAGATACTATTTGGACAACCTCAGAATCAAGGCAGATGTGGAGGTAACGGTCGAATCCAGCCCGGAGACGCTCTCCGAAAAGAAGCTGCGCGTGCTGGCTGACAGCAATGTCAACAGGTTAAGTCTCGGAGTCCAAACGTTTGATGATGCCAGTCTTGCAATAATCGGACGGCGACATAACGCTCGAGAGGCCCGCAAGGCATACTATATGGCCCGGAGGACGGGGTTCGATAACATCAACATCGACCTGATGAGAGGGCTGCCGAAGACCACTCAAAGCAGAGTCGAAAAAGATTTGGAAGCTGTTGAAGACCTTGAGCCGCCGTCTGTGAGCGTCTACAGCCTCGTCCTGCGGCCCAACACTAGGATGAAGAGATTGTACGACGACGCGCCGGGACAATTCCCGACAGAGGAGGAGTTACTGTTATACCACATAATGATGAACGAAAAACTAGCGGATTTGGGATACACAGAGGACCCCGTAGACTGGTTCACAACCCACAGGCGATTCAGATACCAACAGCAGATACACAAGTGGGAGGATATGATAGACTCCGTCGGGATGGGAGTATCCGCATACGGGTACTGCAACGGGTGGCAGTACTACAATCACAGGAACCTGAAAGCGTATTTTGATGCCGTCGAGAACGATCAGACTCCTGTGGAGCGGGCGCTGAAACTCGACATGAACGAACAGATGCACCACAGGATGATCTTCGGACTGAAGACCAGGGTGAATAAGAAAAAATTCCACAGGATGTTCGGAAAAGAGGTTAATGTCGTATTCGGCGATAAGATACGAAAACTGACGAACGCGGGACTGTTATGTGAGACCCAGGAGGACATTGGATTATCGTATGCCGGCAGATTATTTGCAGATGACGTCTGCCATGAATTCTACAGCCCTGAAATCAGGATGAGGGACGGCATTTTAGCCAACCAACCGTCTGCTTAGCATAGAACGCGTATTTATCCGACCAGTCAGATTATTTTGCATGCGCAGATACGAAATCGCCGTAATACCCGGGGACGGGATCGGACCCGAGGTTATAGCAGAAGGCATCAAGGTCTTGGACAGGGCTGCCGATGCGCACAACTTCAGCATAGAATGGAAGCATTATCCCATCGGGGCAGACCATTACCTCAAGACAGGCGAATTGCTTACTGAGGAGACGCTGAAGGACCTCTCCAAACAGGATTCAATCTATCTGGGAGCGCTGGGAGACCCCAGATGCGAGCCAGGAATTCTCGAAAAAGGCATACTATTGGCGTTGAGGTTCCACTTCGACCAGTACATAAACCTCAGGCCCATACGACTGCTGGAGGGAGTGTGGTGCCCGCTGAAGGACAAAAGGCCGCAGGACATAAACTTTTCAGTCGTCAGGGAGAACACCGAAGACTTCTACGTCGGAATAGGCAACAGGGCAAAAATCGGGAAGAACAGACAGGAGCTTGAGGTTCTGAGAAGCCTCTACTCTGTGAAATTCGGGCTCGACATTGACGTCGACGGAAGCGAGATAGCATACCAGATTGGCGTGCTCAGCAGGAAAGGCTCTGAGAGGGTTATCAGATACGCCTTCGACCTCGCAAAAAGGCAGGGCAAGAACAGGGTAACCGCTGTCGACAAGGCCAACGTGTTAAGCCACGTGTACAATTTTTGGAGGAAGATTGTCGAGGAAGTCTCGAAAGACTATCCTAGGATAGATTATGAGTTCAACTTCGTCGATGCCATAACCATGTGGTTCGTGAAGAACCCAGAATGGTATCAGGTCGTCGTGACGCCGAACATGTTCGGAGACATAATAACAGACCTGGGGGCGATGATACAAGGCGGGCTGGGACTGGCGCCAGGAGGCAACATAAACCCTGATGGGATTTCGATGTTCGAGCCGATACATGGTTCAGCTCCCAAATACAAAGGCATGAACAGAGCCAACCCGCTCGCCACCATCTGGGCTGGGGCGATGATGCTCGAAGAGCTCGGACAGAAGGGGGCAGCAGACAAGGTGGTTTCCGCGATAGAGTCGGTCATCAAAGAGGGTAAGGTAAAAACAAAAGACCTCGGCGGGAACAACACCACGACAGAGATGGGAGACGCTGTGGCAGGGAAGCTCGGTTAATGTCTTGCCTTACGGTAGTGATCCTGGTAGACCCTCTTCGCCAGGTCATCATCAAAGCAGTCAAGCGCTTTCTTCCCGTGATTGAAGGCAATTACAGATAGACCCATGTGCGCCTGCTCAGACAGGAGTTTGTCAACGGCAGAGCCTGTCAGCACGCTCTTGAACGTTCTAAGACAGTCTGATGCCAGGAGGATGTCATGGGACTGTAACCGCTCAACCTCACCTTCACGGTAGGATTTGTTACTGATATCAGGATGAGGTATCAGCGTGTCAGCGTCTATGTCATTTTTGTTCCCCATTAGGTCAAGGTTCCGCTCATGGGCTGAGCCGCCGCCAGGCGCCCCAGCATCCGCATCCCTGACGCCGCCGAAATGCCCTCCAAAAGCATGGAGTACGCCCAAATCCCTGAACAGGTTATGGGTGAATCGGTCAACTATTCTGTCAGCTGCCGGCCTGTTTAGAGCGTGAATTTCCTGCAGGTACGAAGTTAACTGATTGGAATGCTCTATCCCAGATTTTGAGAAACTGGCCGCCTTATCAGGCAGCTTAAGCTGCTCATCGTATGCGGAATAAACCAGCTTCATGACAGAATCCACACCCTCCTTCGAATTTGCTCCGATGATTTGGCGTCGCATCTGCCGTATCCTGTAATCCTCCCGCGAAGCCATCAGGAGCGTTGAAAGCCCCAACACCCTCTTCATCGCAGAACCTGCCTTCAAGCGCACCCTGTCGATATCCTCTGACACACCCTCCCCAAAATAGCCTAAACCTTCGATGCCGTTTCTAGTCTCACTATCATACTCTGTCACATAATATTTCCCTTTCAGTGAATCCCTCCTCTTGAAGTAAGGGTCGGACTTCTCAAGAATGCTGACATACTCTGACACAGACTTCAGCTCCCTCGCGTCTAGTCTCTCCTTCTGCCTCAGAGCCTCATAGCCTAAGAGGAAAAGCTCCCTCGTGGTTAGAAGACGCGGATTGGTCAAGAAGTCTTCCATCTTGAGAGTTGATTGCACACCCCGGTTGAGGACTTTGACTTCGTCTAGAACGTCTATTCTCAGCGGCATCGGAGCCCCCGCAGGCTTTCCATCGACTCCCATAACGAGGTTATGCAAGGCGAGCGTGCGGGCATACTCATCGACTGCATAATCTTGGCTCATGCCGCCCCAGATTGACCTGCCATCGAAAGCCCTCGTTGTTCTCATCCACTCCCCCTCAACCCGTCCGACAAGCCGGCCGTTTATGTGGAATGGAACATGCACTTCCGGGTTGGAATACAATGACTCATGCTCCCTGCCATGCTGAGATGTCGTAGTCTGGTCTACGCCGGACTGGCCACCGCCTTTGATCCTTAGCGTTAGAAGCTGTAAGTTCCCGCCTTTCTTTCTTGCGAACGTCAGCCTTGGCGTCCTATGCTGCCCCTGAAGCTGAGAGCCTGAGACGTTCCAGTCTGTCCCAGCCCGGGAGTACTCCGGCAGCCTGTCAGATATCCTGCCAGAGGTTACGCCAAGGCTAAGGAGTGTCTTGCCTGAGGGCACGGCATCAACAGCCTCAGAGTAACCGTCTGCCAGAAGTTGTTCTACCAACTTCTTGCGCGTCGCCTCCAACCCTGCGGATATCTTAGCCTCAGATGCGCCAAGCGTCTGCGAGGATACGACGTCGAATGATTTTGAGATTCCCTCCAGCGTAACCTGCCCAGGATGTACAGCCTTTACAGACGGAAGGCTTCCCTGCCCCCTGACGCCCCCCCGGAGTCTGCTCATAAGAACTATAACACAATACAGGGTAATATTTACCGTTTCGGCTCTATGTGGACGGTTACGTCAACAACCCCCGGAAAACTCTTCTTGAGCCTTTCCTCAACCTGGTGGCTGATCTCATGCCCCTTTTCGAGTGAAATCCTGGGGTCGACTAGGATATGAAAGTCCATGTACATGTGCTCTGCTCCTCCTCTGGCTCTGACCTTGTGGCAGTCTATCACACCAGCAACCGATTTTATTACCTCTCTGACGCGGTTCATGTCAACCATGCAGACATCACAGAGCGACTCGGACGCCCCGCGGATAATGCTAAACGCGGTCTTTGATATCAGAATCACTATAGCGAAGGCGACAAGAGAGTCCAGCATAGGGTATCCGAGACTGACGGCGACAAAGCTGACCAGCACTGAAAGGGATGCGAAGATGTCGCTTCTCGTGTGAAGGGAGTCTGCCACCAGTATGCTGCTTCCCAGCCGCCTGCCGGCACGGTGCTCGTATCTCGCGACGAAAAAGTTTATCACCATGGTCAGCACCATAACAGCGTATGTCACTGCTATGATATCAGGAGTTGACGGGTTCATGAGCCTCCTGAAGGCGGTTTCAACTATCTCGAACGCTGTTATCATCAGGAGCAGCGCTATGAAAAGTGTGGCGATGGTCTCGTACTTCCTGTGGCCGTAGGGGTGGTCTCCGTCAGGAGGCTTGGACGCGAGTTGGATTGCGATAATGCCTACAACGTTTGACGTGGAGTCGAAAAGCGAGTGCACGCTGTCGGCTATCATGGACAGCGAGTTGGACATGATTCCGAAGACCGCCTTCAGCAGGGTGACGAAAAGGTTCGCGAACAGCACCAGGACAAGGGTCCGCCTTATCTCTCCAGTTTCCTTGATTAGCATTTCAGGTTAGAACCTCACAGCCGTCTGAGGTCACAAGAACGGTGTGCTCGAACTGGCTTACTATGCCCTTCTCCTTCTCATGAAGGGTCGGGTACTCTCTTAGTATGCCCTTGGAGACCATCTCCTTGAGCGCCAGATTAAACCGCAACGGGTTTATCTTCTTGGAATACCATCTGGCTGCAAACGGCAGGCCCTCCCGCGGCTCTACCTCGTTCATCAGAATCCTCGCCTCCTTCAAGCGGGTGGGCTTCATCCCCATGAGAGAATAGATTTCAGCATACTTTGACTCTACCACCCTGCCGTAGCCGTCTGTCGCGAAAGGCTCCAACGC
This sequence comes from Candidatus Altarchaeota archaeon, assembly GCA_043800255.1. Lineage (GTDB taxonomy): Archaea > Altiarchaeota > Altiarchaeia > IMC4 > SCGC-AAA252-I15 > JAZDNF01. The sequence goes on from JAZDNF010000003.1 coordinate 94,089, forward strand.
CAAGACCATATCCTCCTCGATCTTCCAATCGTAGGGGACTCTGATGTTGGGTATATGGAGTCCGGCATGCAGGTCGTACTGTCGCACCTCATGCCCTGTGAGGTTTTCGATGGGCTTGAAACCGGCCCCAGTTATGATCCTCTGGACCGCCCCACCTATCGTATTGACAGACTCGCCAGGCTTCACCAGCTCTATGGACTCTTGGAGAGCCTTCCGGTTGGCATCCAAAAGCTTCGAATAGTTCCCAGAAAGGTCTACGGTGTACGCGGTATCTGCTATGTAGCCGTCAACGTGCACGCCCAAATCGACCGAGACAACGTCCTTTTTAGAGAGCGTAGTCTTGTCGTCGAACTTCGGCGTATAGTGCGCTGTGACATCATTTATGCAGATGTTCGTTGGAAACGCGACATCAGCCGTCTCCCTGATTTTCGCCTCTATCCTCTCCGCAATCTCCAGTATGCTCGCATCAGCCTTAACGAGAGACCTGCTCCACTCCCTCACCTCTTTGGCGATTCCGCCGGCCTTCCTGTAGGACTCCAGAACCTTCTCTTCCATTTTTATCAATAAGGTAAGATAATTAAAATAAGATGTTTATAGTCTTTGAGGGGCTGGACGGCTGCGGGAAGACCACACAGGCGAAGTTGCTGGCCGAATTTCTGGCGGAGCGCGGGGATGCTGTTATTCTGACGGCTGAGCCGACCAAGGGGGATATAGGGGAGTACATACGAGAGATACTTTCAAGTAAGAAAATAGTTGATCCAATAACGCTTGCGCTTCTGTTTACTGCAGACAGAAGGGAACATCTTATGAATGAAATTGAACCTGCACTTAAAGCTGGAAAAATTGTGATTTCAGAGCGTTATTTCTATTCAACAATCTGCTATCAAGCTGCACAAGGAGTTAATTGGGAGTGGCTAGTTAGCATTAATGAATTTGCGAGAAAGCCAGATGTCAGTATTTTTCTTGATAGTCCGGTAGAACGATCTATAGAAAAGATAAAGGAGAAGATACAACGAGAGAGGATAAAGCGTGATGAAAAATTGAAGGAACTTAGGGATGTTGAGAATAGACTTAAGGAGAGAATTGCAGACTTGAAGCTAACGGCTAATAAACTTTCGAACCACAGACTAACGGAAAAAAAATTGATAAACGGACTTGGAAGGGGTGTAGTGACTCCTAATGGAAGAGTAGCGAGGTATCTGATGAATGAACTGATGAGTATTGAGGCTAAAAAGAATAAGTTAAATAAGGATAAAGAAGAAGTTGAAAAAGAGTACAAAAAAATACATTCCAAATATTTAAAATTCAAGGAGTTTGAAAGACCAACAACATTAGAGGCAAATAATGAAGATTATGGTATGTTCCTCATGGATGTTAAGGAAAATTACTTGAAACTTGATATGGTAAGAGTAGACGCTGATGGCACTATTGATGAAGTTTCGTCTAGGATAAACAAAGCTGTAGAACGTGTTCTTTGATATCTACAATCTTTCAGGATACATTATCATCTCGGCAATGTCAACAACGATGTGAGTTGAGAGTGAGATGACAGCTGGGACGGTAAGGCTGCTGTGGGACAGATAGACTGCAGTTGTTAGAATCGAGCCCCATATGATGTGGAACAGAATCCTGAGAACGCCTAGACCGGGGAAGTGTATCGCATCCCTGAACCCTTTCAAGTCTGCCAGTATCTGAAGCGGGGAGCAGATGGCCTTAAGGGCCAGGTGCCTGTTCTCTTTCCTCAGCAGAGGATAGAGGATATGGTCGAAATCCATCACCACAGTAAAAATTGCGGCAGCAAAAAGCCAGACGATGTCTGAGGAAAGCGCAATCCCATGGAACAGCATATACAACAGCACGGCAGAGACTGAAGTCAGAATGTGAGTTAAGGGGAACATCTTATCAGTCAGAGGTAATCGTTCAGATTGAAATCCGAGAACTTCGCCACATGCTCGGGAGATGCGTAGACGCCCAATGTAAGCTTATCCTCCTCAGACTTCTCAAGCGCCTTAGCGAGTGAGGAAACCTCACCTATCGTTTTCAGGGTCCCATCATGCTCGACCTTTATCTTGAACTCCGAGAGGTTCGCCTCAGGCAGGTCAGCGAGGACGTACCCCTCAGGTATCCCAAAAGCCGAGGATATGCTACTTGAGAGCTCGGCAGTGTCTATCTTCTCAACGCCGGCGTCAAGAGACTTTATCCTCTGCCTGCAGACCGTCTTGAAAAGCCTCCGCTCGTCAAGCCGCCCTATGATATCCTTCGGATAGCCTTCGGACGTCCTGAGCAGGGTGAACATGCCGGTGTCGTCCATCCTAACATAATCCTCGATGCTGAAATCATCTGACTTCGAAACCTGGAGGAGGGCCTCGCGTATCATGCACTCCGCTATCCTCTTCGTATGGTGCCTGTAGACTGTCTGATACATCAGATTCCTGCTTATCAGCAGGGACTCTATCACAGCCAGATCCTCCTCTGAAACGATTATCTCATCGCCGACCATCATGAAACTCGATATTATCCTCTCAACATCTATGACACCATAGGCGACGCCAGCATAATAGGAGTCCCGCATCAGATAGTCCATCTTGTCAGCGTCTATCTCGGAGGATATTATTTCAGAAAGCCTGCTCCTGCCGAGGATGAGGTCAGAGACCTCCTCCGAGCTTATATCATATTCTCCAAGAGTGTCGGCCAGCTCCTCGCGTATAATCTTTGCGGTATTCTCCTCATGGATTATGCCGAACGACTCCATAAGGGCGTCTGACGTGTGCGAAAGCGGGCCGTGACCTATGTCATGCAGGAGCCCCGCAACCCTCAGAAGATCCTTCTCATCAAGCTTCAACGTCTCAGCCATCACACCCGCAAGGTACATCACGCCCAGAGAATGCTCGAAGCGCGTTGAGTTCATCGCAGGGTATACTAGAAAACACAGCCCGTTCTGCCTGATCCTCCGCAGGCGCTGGACCGGCCTGCTGTCCAAGAGTCTTATCTCAAGGTCTGTGAGGAGTATGTCGCCGTGCATCGGATCCCTTATCGTCTTCGAAAATGTCATCCTAGTTTAATAAATCGTTCTAATATAATATATGGAAAAAAGCCACCAGTACGCCATAATCGCGGTGGTTGCTGTCGCGCTTGCAGCCTATGTTCTAAGCATCCCAAGCGACGCTGAAAAGCTTAGGAATGCCATGGTGTCTGCCGTTGACTCTGCAAGAACGTACAAGATTGAGCAGGAGATAAGCGTTTTCATGTCAGGGGAAGTCGAAGGATCGAGCGTTCAAACGTCCCAGAGCGTTGTCGGACAGGGCGCCACAGACCTCGCCAACAGGAGGATGTACATGGACGTGACATTGAACACGAACACCCAAAGCGAGAGGGACGTGCAGAACATAAGCGTATACTTCATCGGCGACACAACTTACGTGTACTCGGAGGGCGGCGTCGACAAGAGGGTTCTGGACAACTCCGACATAATATGGTCAAAGAGGACGCAGATCAGGCAGCAGGCTGATCTGATGAAAAACTCCAAAATAGAGCTCCTGCCGGAGGATGAAGGAATGTATGTCATAAAGGTGAAGCCTGACGCAAAGAAGCTCGTGAAATACATCACAGACCAGAGCATCACAGGCATCGACTCACCAAGCTTGGATGATGCTAACGTAGATGCGCTCGCGGGCATGATGAAACGAATTGAGATATTCCAGTGGATTGGCAAGAACGACAACCTCCCCAGAAAATTTACGATGAACATCCTACTGAGCGGAGGCGGCCTGGAAAGGGAGACCAACGTGACTCTCAGGATGTACGACTACAACATTCCGGTGACCATAGAACTGCCTGAACTAGAAGAATAATCTATCTTTTTCTGCCGTAGATGATAAGGCCTGTGAGGGTCACCACAGCAACCGACAACGCCGTTGACGATGTGGTGATTGCGATGCCGAAATTCTTGTTCAGGAAGTACAGCAGTATCATCGGCGTCAGGCCGAGTAGGAAGACTAGGCCCATCCGCTCGATGGTGTCGATTTCGTTTTTCTTCGGGAACAATGCAAGAGTGAGAGCGTAACCTGGAACGACTATCAACGATAATATCACTGCCGTGCCCTTTACGATGGTCAGAAAATCCATGTAATTATGATAGGAGGTCTATAAAAAATAATGGAAGGTTCGAGAGGAACTTGGCTGCGAATGACGGGTTTCTCATGAAAAGGGAGATATCTTTGGATATCAGGTCCATATCCCCTTGGGATTCCAGCATGTCCTCATGCCCCTCCACTAGTGAGAACAATCTGTCAATGCCTTTGGGGTAAAAGCGGTTTAACATTTTTCTCATCATCAGGTGTAGGTATAATTCCCTGCCCACCGCAGTCCGCCATCTTCTCTCGTAATCATCATGCGCTGAAAGCTTTGCTGCGATACCCCCGAGCACGACTCCGCCGCCTGTGGTCGCCTTCACGTGGCCTGCCGCGTCACCTACGAGCATCTTGTTCCCATACTGAGTCCTCAGGGAGGAATCGTAGACTGGGATTGTCCCGGATATTCTGTTAGAGCCTGAGCCGTGAATCCGCCCCTCCTTTTTCAGCTTTTTTATGAAACTTTCAAGCACAGGCAGGGGATTGCCTCCGGTGGCAACGCCAACCCTCGCATAGTCTCCGGCAGGCACAACCCATGCGAAAAAATCCGGGACAATGAGATGCAGCTCAACCATGCTGGGATCGCATTCAACCTTCAGGTCGTATTGGACTCCTATCAGGGATCTCTTTGGCATCGCAAGTCCGCATTTTTTCTGGAGGTGATAGTTTGTGCCTGTCGCGAATATTATCCTGTCCGATTCGAAACTCCCGCCTGATGTGATGATCGTATCGCCTTCGAGGTTCAACACCTTCTCGTTGACTAAATCCGCTCCAGCCTGTACCGCGAGATTCTGCAGATGGCCGTCAAAAAGCCGTCTGTCCAGGACATAAGCCCTCTCGGAGTCCGCCCTTATTTCAAGAACCCTGCCGGATGGGGAGAACATCCTGGCGCCCTTGACAGAATTAAGAACGAAGTCGCCCCCGGAAATGCCAAGCTTCTCCAGCCCGGATTTTGAAACAAGGCCGGTGCAGTGCACTGGTTGTGTCTTGTCGTCCTCGAAAATCCTGACATCATGCTCTCGAGCGCATTCTCTGGCCGCCAAGCAGCCTGCTGGGCCCGCGCCCACAACAGAGACCACACCCATCTTAGACCTTCCTGCCCTTCCTGCGCAGCTTAAGCCTCAGCTCGCTCAGCTTTCCTATGAGCTCCTTCGTGGCCCTCAACGTGGGGTCGCCGCTTTTGAGGTTCTCGACCTTCACGAAATTCTTTTTGTGGAGGAGTTTGGCGAATTTCATCACCTGCTTCTCGTCAGTGCCCAGATTGCGGGCCGCGTCCGAGACCCTTATCTTGCCTATCCTCCCCAAAAGCTTTAACAGGTCTTGGAGTTGGACGTTGACGGTCTCATATTCGCCCTCGAAACCCAAATCCAAGTCAGAAGCAAGACCGGTTTTCGCAAGTATCTTCTCCCAGCTCTCATCGTCTTTGACCTGCAATGCGCTGTCCTTGGACAGAACCTCTTCTCGAGTACTGTTAAGCTCCAGGTTCAATTCCCGGGCAGTCTTTTCAAACGAGGCTATATTCCTGTCCTTCGCCGCAATCTCGTCCTCGAACCTCTTGCGCTCGTCCTCAAGCGTTTTTTCAAGCTCAAGCTTAGCCTTATGCTCCTTCCGCAGATGATAACTCAGTGAGTCGATGTGCTCCTGCTCTATGGTTCTCAAGGCCTCCTCCCCGGAGATTATTCCCTGTTCTACTTGGAGGAGCTTCTGGTACTGTTCTGTGAACTTCTTCTCGCGCTCCTTCAGCTCGGCCGCGAGCTGCTCGTTTTTCTTCTTCTCAGCCTCGTACAGCTTTCTTAACTGTTGAAGTTCCTCTGCAGAATCCTTCTGGTCTCCAGCCGTTTTTCCAGCGTCTTCTGAGCCCATATTATCTGAGATCGACAACGTCAAAAACATCAGGTCCGGTGGATATCAGACTGACATCAACGCCTAACTCCTCCTCTAGCTTATCCAAGTATTCTCTCGCAGCCTCTGAAAGCTTGTCATAATCTCTAATACCCTGGCACTCCGGGAAGAGCTTGTCAATGCAGGTGACAATAACCTTTGTGGCGCCGTTGACCATTACACTGTACCTTGCAAGCTTGAAATCGAAGTCCGCTATCTTCCTAGGCCTGCCTGTGACAGTCCCCTTCTCCCCGAGGAAGTGAGCTATCCTCTCGTTCGCGTTTTGTCCTGGGGAGTCGGCCTCCTGCGCCGCCTTCAGGATTCTGCTCCACATCCTGCTCTTCTTCACATCATCATCTGAGAGATACTTTACATAGGGATCCTCCCCCACCCGGGACATGTAAGCCTTGTAGACGACATAGACTTCGTCAATCTTCGTCGGCCCGATTCCCACATCAGCTGCCGCGGTGCTGGCGCTGGTGTCCTTCGATGTGACATAAGGATAGTTCCCATAGTATACTGACAGCCCGAAACCCTGCGTCCCCTCTATGAGGACGTCTTTGCCGTCTTTTATCGCATCATTCACGGTGAGCGGGACATCGGTCAGGTAATCTTTCAGTTCCGGGAAGTCTTCCGCCCTCCTGGCAACCCGGTTAACCCTGTCAGCATTCGCAGGACCGCACCCGGAGCCGGTCGTCCCAATCTTCTTGGAATTGCCTGACGCATCAAGTTTCCTGTGCCTCTCATCTATCACAGTGCAGCGCCTGTCGAGGAACGCCCGCCCCCTCGTCTCTGTCAGCTCAATCTCGTCCAGAAACCGTCTCGGATCAACAAGCACGCCAGCCCCAACCAGCAGCTTCGACTTCGCGTTCACGAACCCGCATGTTATCATCCGAAGCCCGTACTTTTTCCCATCCTTGTAAACAGTGTGGCCTGCATTAGGCCCAACACCCGCTCGAGCTATGATACGAGGATCATCCTTCAAGGCAAGATAGGACACCATCTTCCCCTTACCCTCATCACCATAATGGCCGCCAACAACAATCGAATTCATCCTGTTGAGGTATAAATTAAACGGAAACGTTAAAATAGTTATTAACAAGAATGTACGCCATCGAGACTATTAATCTGACAAAGGATTATCCGTTGCACAGAGGCCTCCTTCATGCGCTGAGGAAGCCTTTTGCGAAGGAGACTATCAGGGCGTTGGACAATGTCTCGCTCCACGTCGAAAGAGGGGAACTGTTTGGCATCCTGGGTCTGAACGGCGCAGGAAAGACCACGCTGATAAAGATTTTATGCTCTCTGATACTGCCTACTGCAGGTAAGGCGTATGTCAACGGATATGATGTCGAAAGTGAGGATATATTAGTCAGAAAGAGCATAGGTTTCGTCAACACCAACGAGCGGAGTTTCTACTGGAGGCTCACTGGACGGCAGAACCTCGAATTTTTTGCCGCATTATATGACATCAAGAATCCTAGAGACAGGATAGATGAGTTACTCAACTTCCTTAACCTGGAAAAAATCGCGGACAACCGGTTTGACACCTACTCCACTGGGATGAAGCACAGGATGTCAATAGCGCGGGGATTGCTCCATGACCCTGAGATCCTGTTCTTTGACGAGCCGACCGCTGGCTTGGATGTCAGAAGCTCACATCATATCCGACAGTTCATAAAAGAGGAACTTGTCGGAAGACGCAAGAAGACTGTTATTCTTACAACGCATAACATGAAGGAGGCTGAGACGCTCTGCGATATAGTGTCAATCTTGCATGAGGGTAGAGTGAAGGTAACGGGAACTCTTAAACAGATAAAAAAGGGATTGAACCAGGATGAGTCTATCGATTTGGAGGATGCCCTTAAAGTGTTGTCAGGTGATATGGATGGATAAGCTGCTGGCTTTTCTAAGAAGAGACTTTTTGAACGCTACCAGCTACAAAATGTCTTTTATCCTGCAGTTTGGAGGCATATTTTTTTCCGTTCTTACGTTCTATTACATTTCAAAACTGGTTGGCGACGGCGCCTCACAGTATCTCAGCTCCTATGGGGGAGATTACTTCGCCTTCGTCCTTGTGGGGATAGCATTCTGGAATTATCTCATAGTCAGCCTCCAAAGTTTTTCCAGGTCGATTAGAGATGCCCAGTTAACAGGCACGCTTGAGAGCATATTCGTAACACCAACTAGAATCTCGCAGATTCTGATAGGGTCTGCAATCTGGGATTTTATTCTGACTTCATTCCACATAATGTTGTATCTTCTGCTAGGAGTTCTTATCTTTGACGTAAATCTTAACGTGAACTACATAGGGGCGATAGTAGTTCTCGCTCTTACAATCCTTACCTTCGTAAGTATTGGCATCATATCTGCCTGTTTTACCCTGGTCTTCAAAAAGGGAGACCCCATAAACTGGGCTATCACCAGCGTATCAGGCCTACTGGGGGGCGTCTTCTACCCGATAAGCATACTCCCAGACTGGGTTCAAAAACTGTCCAGGATACTGCCAATAACCTACGCTCTAGAGGGGATGAGAAAGGCATTATTGCAAGGTTTGAGCCCAACATCATTGATGAATGAGATAAGTATTCTGACATTATTCTGCGTTATGATGATGTTATTAAGTCTAATTTGTCTCAAATACAGTATCAGAAAGGTGAAAAATGAGGGTGGTTTAGTAGAGTATTGAACGGAAACGAATAATTAGAAAACTCGGGATAAATCATAACATTCTTGATAATTCTATTGAGAATAATTACCACTATTCAACTACTAGGGGTTTTGACGAGAGATACAATCGTTTCTCAGTGTGCTATCGGATATAGAATCACAGAGTTGTGGAAGTTTGTTTTCAAATGCAATGACAAAAAGACATTCGTCCTTCCAGCACCGGTTTTTGACCTGGGAACATATTGAAACGTCGGCTTTATAGACGCCGACTTTTGCGAGGCACAGATCTTCAAAATTAGGTTCTAGGCTGTTGCATAACGTCTCGTTTTGAACCTTGTCGCAAGTATCATTACACATTGGAATACCTTATTCTCATTTTCTAACGTCATGCATATTGAAACGTTCCCAATTGGTAAAACTTCTGTCATGCATCTTTCTCTTATTGAAAGATTATCGATTTCGTTACACTGAGCAATGTCGCCAGAGCTGATGGCCGTACAAAGCAACGGATCAACGACGTGTGAGATTTTATCGCAGATGCTCGTGTCTTTCACTGAACGCACTACCCTTAGAAAACAACCAAGATAGTTCTCATAATCGGCTATTGGAACATTCTTTATCTGTTCACAATAACTTGTATCATGTGTCATATATCCTACCAATCACCTACTCATTAACAGCAATGAGAAATGCCCTATTGAATGGTCACTCCTTAAACCAATTAATTCCATCTATAATATCCCTGATATTATTCTCAATAATAATCCCGCTAAGTTTTGTTATGTTGAAATGCAGTAAAAAATCTAAGGGTACTGGATACCTGCTTGAGTATTAAACAGATTACCCGTATAAAAATAGTGGGATAACCATGTATTTAAACAATAATTCGAAGTTGGTTAACATGAAGGCTGACTCCTCCAGCACAGATAATTCTGAGAAAAGATTGAATGAGAGATTATTGGTCTTAACCGTGTCCTTGTTGATAGTGAGTATGGTAGTTTTCGTATTTGATTATTCAAAAAGCAGATACATTAAAACAGAAATTCAAGAAGGAAAAATATATCCTGAATATTGGATGGACTCCGATTTACCGGGTAATTTTGAACTAGTGGCATCACATGTACAGAAAGGTAAGGTTACTAGAAACTCATCAATTGAATCTGATGCTCTATTGATGATCTACCGCAGAAGGTATGTTGATGAAATAATATTTGGCACAATGAAAATTGAGAATCAGTCCACAGCTATCAAGTCCATGTTAGATTCACAAACTAGTGAAATCATAGGGATTAGTGAATTTAACGAACACATCTACCTTAGAAGGTCCGACCCATCGCGAATAACTTATTCCTGGATTAATGATGACAACATACTATGGACAACATCATTAAACCACTTAAAGAATGAGTTGGATGTTGCCACGAAGTTTATTGCGGATGAATTTCCACCTTCAACAGGATTAATGTGATGACTTAGATGTTAGTTTTCGCTCAACCCCTATTTTAGCAGTATCTGACTGATGAAAATCACTTTATTTTGGCCTCAATTAATGGCCAATCCAGAAACACCCCCACTGAACATAGCGCAATTAGGTTCTGTTCTAAAAGAGTCAGGTTACGATGTATCATATAATGTGGGCAATGTCAAAACAACAGATTGTGGCATAAGTCAAGCAAAAAGGATTCTTAAAAAACACGTTATCAAATTGGAAAAATCTAATTCAGACATTCTATCGGTTAGTATGTGGTTTTTTAATCTTCCCTACGCTTTGGAACTCATTGAGCTTTACAAATCACGGAATCCAGAGGTAAAAATAATAGCGGGAGGCTATCCACCAACAATTTTTCCGGATGAAATATTAAGGATCTCATCAGGAGTGGACTATTTGGTGCGCGGAGAGGGCGAAGCTACTTTATTGGAGCTGGTGTCAGCCTTAAATAAGAATAAACCAGTGGAAAACATTAACGGCATATCTTTCAGAGATAATAAAAACAGGCCAGTGAATACTAGAACACGTTTATTGCCAGATAACCTGGATAGATTACCATTTCCAGATTACTCTGATCTACTTGGTAACAATCAATATGAATCAATTTCTCTACAAACTATGCGAGGTTGTGTGTATAATTGTCCATTCTGCACTTCAGAGCAAATGTATGGGCATCTTAGAACAAAATCAGTTGGGTACGTTTACAAGGAAATTAAGCACTATATCCAAGAATTCAACATTGATAATTTTTTAATTGTTGATAATATTTTTACGTTTGACAATAGTCGGACAAAAAAGTTCTGCAAGCTCCTTGGGGATAACGGATTGAATATTAAATGGCGGTGCTACTCCCATCTTGATACAATAACTCCAGAAATAGCGAAAGTTATGGGAAAATCTGGATGTTCTAGAATATTTTATGGTGTAGAAAGTACGAATCCTAGGACCATGCAAAACTTGAAAAAAACAGCGAAACCCGAGGAATACGTCACCAAAATACTCAAGATTGTGGTAGAAACTTTAGAGCATACAGATGTTAGAGTTTCAGGTATTGTTGGATTTCCTTGGGAAACAATAGATGAGATGACAAACACTTTAAATTTTATGCGAATGCTTCAGAAACTTGGTTCTGAACTCCATTTAGGTGCACTTGTAATACTCCCCGGATCCCAACTATGGCAGGATTACTTGGACAAAAAGATCGAATTGGTAAAAATTTCAACAGACAATAGTTTAGTGTACCATAATTTATTTTTTGAAAAATATGAGCATTTGCCATGGTGTGTTCCAACAAAGTGGCTACCTAAGAATGCTTATGTCGAAGCAGATGAACTGGAGAAATTTTTATGTGAAAATCACGTTTATGTTGGATAGTTGGAAATGCGACAGTAAACTGCTAAGTTTATTCTCTTGGTTTATTTGAATCCTTCAAGCAGAGTAGGATCTTGTTATTTTCACAGTTTTGCGAGTCTCTCATAATTATTTACTACCTTAGGAATATTCGCTTGTAGAGAATACTTATTTCTGATTTCATAAATTGCATTCTGGATTAATTCGTTACGTAGTTTACTATCGTATAGTAGGGTTATAATCGAGTTTTTTAAATCTTCCACCTGGCCAGGTTTAACAAGAACACCAGTCCGATTATTTTTCACGTATTCCATAATACCTGGAAGTTTTGTTGATATCACAGGACACCCACATGCCATAGCCTCAAGGAGCACGTTAGGACAGTAATCATAGTATGAAGGTATAACAAGAACATCACTCCCCGTGTAGTATGATGGCATTTCTTCATTCGTGACTGGTCCAACCCACCGCACATTAGGTAATTTGTTAATCACAGGCAGATAGCTCAAACAATCTTGTTGCATAGGACCCACAAGTACAAATTCAGCATCTAATTTTTTTGCAGATTTCAAGAGTATTTCAATTCCCTTGCGTTTAGCAATACTCCCAACAAATAGTACTATTTTCTTATCTGATGGGATATTGAATCTCTCATGTAGACCCAGATCTTTTTTCTTTTTTCTTGAAAATTTTTCAGTATTTACAAAACGGGGGACTACCTCGATATCCACAGATAAGTGATATCTCTCGTAGTCTTCTTTTATTTGTTTTGAAATTGCTGTCACACAATCTGACTCCTTTAACAAAATCTTCTCTATCTTCAGGGTTTCATCCAATTTGTCGACATTTATGAAATCACTCCACAAGTTACATAGATTGACTAGAGTCGGCTTTTTTGTCTCTCGCTTCAATAGGAGTGGTATGAGAACAGGGTATAGTTCATGAACAACTAACTCAACATGCATTACATTTATTCCGCTCGATTTGACGATATTTGAAAGTAATCTTGCAAATTCAAAAGGATTGGTGTTTTCATGTGAGCTGAAAGAATGTAAGATTGCTCCTTTCGGAACATCTGGTTGGATGCATGAATCATTTTCATAATATAGAACATGAAGTTCATCCAAATACCTTACTAATTGCGACATTAGATGATAGCTGTGATAACTCGCCCCGATTATTGTTGGGGGTAGATATCCCGTCATAAATAGGAGTTTAACCATTTATTCATGAGACATTATACAGAATCCATTACATAATTTTTTTAGATAATGTTTACAATCGTTGCATCTTATAGTATTTCCAAAATTTTTTTGGATATTGCTTGATATATTGTTGAGTTCACATCGATCTTTATATTTACTTATATGCATTCCAGTATCGCCAGAGCAGAATTCTATCATACCCCCTTTCTGAACAGTAAATAATTCTAAGCAGTCCCTACAAGAGACAGGTATGCCATACTCTGCAAAAACTTTCAGATATTTTTTTGGGAATACGCATCTGGGTAGTGGTTTTGTTACCTTGAAATATATTCTATTGTCTCTAAGTTTTGAAAGAAATTTTTCTATATGCTGCCCCCGCTCAGGAGTTAGACTGTTCTCAGTGAATCCAAATGAGAGTAAAAATAGAGTAGTCTCCCCCGCCCTAGACATTTTGTGGTCTAAAATCCTGTTAAATAATTCAAGAAGATTCTCAGTAGGGGGAACGATAATAAGCGGATTACCAACCATTCTGTGAGTACCTGATGTGGGGATTATATCAAATTCGTTAAAGAACAAGGATAAGTATGATCTGTCTGATGACTGTTTTATGTATGGTTTTTTCCTCAGAATTTGTTTTTTCACTCTGTAACGCAGATAATTTCCAAAAATCTTTTTTTTCACACTGCATATCTCATTCACAACACCATACATGTTACCAGATACTTGTATCGCTTCCATAGGACATCCTCCAGAACAGTTCCACTTTAAAAAGCAATTTTGACAGTCGCGCATGTTGTATACTGTCCTAGCCTGCAGATTTTCGATTTTGTTTTTATCTTCAATGACTTTTCTATCTGTTGGATCGTATCTACCGTAGATAAACTCTGAAAACCCGTTAGATCCTGTGAAGGCTGCGTTACATGCTGAGATATACCCATCCGTTGAAATACAAAAATTAGGGATCGTAACTCCGCAAAAACTTGGAGAGAACTTCTCGACAGGCAAAAATGTCGACATGAATAGAATTTGATATTCCTCAGCGAGTTCCCGTGCCATAAGATAATTTTCTAAAAATTTATTTAGATCAGGAGTCTTAGAATAATCTGACGTCGTATTTAAGCACCTTCCCCTTTCAAAAATTGGTTCGGCCTGGATTACATCTACCCCGAGATTGTGAAAATATTCGACGATATCTGTCTGTTTTTCGACCGATGATGCTGATATTGTACTTCTAACAAATGTGGTTTTCTGATTTGACACAATACTTTCGATACTTTCCTCAACAAAATGGCTGCTCTTTCCGCCATTCTTTAGGGGTCTATGATAGTCCTGAATCGCTGGTGGACCGTCGCATGAAACTCCAATACTAAACTTTTTATCAAGTAAGTAATCAAGCGTTTCTTTTGGCATAATACCATTGGTCTGGATTCCGAAGTATATTCTTTTATCAATATCGTGAACATAGTCTACTATATCCTTAATTGACTTTATTGCGAGGGTTGGTTCACCACCCCCATGAAAATAAAGATACAATGGTTTTTTAACAGGACTTTTCTCAAGTTTATAATCTAATATACCTTTGATAAAATTGATGTCCGCATATCTGATTTTTTCACCACCTTTTGCGTAGCAGTACTTGCATCGAAGATTACAATCAGTTGTGAGAAAAATAGAGCATTGATCGAATTTTTCAAACCAATCATTTCTAAATGATGGATTAAATCCCTTGGGGACAAATAGGTTTGTGTCGATAAAATCACACCCTCGCTTTTCATCCAAATGCGTATTAAAAGAAAGATAATCGTTCTTATCCAGGAGATAAATTCTTTTTTTCCAAGGCGAATATATAACTTTATCCCCCCCAATAGAACCAATCTGAAAAACATCAGGACATTTTTTATAACCCCCGTTACTTTCTGATCGATTAACTTCTACATCTGTTGATAGGTCAACATATTGAATTGCCATAGAACTTCAAACCCCCAGTAACATAATATGCTCAACAATTTTATTATACATTAAAAGTTGATACCATATAATCATGGAGTAACTATTATCACACGTAACTCGAAAAGAGTATGCTAGAAGTGCTAAATCCAGACAGGTATAACATAACCATCGCATGAACAAGTTTGTGTTAGTATTTTACTGGATAATTTATTCAGTTTATCGAGTGGTTCCAAGGAGGGTGTGTGATACTCCCTTTTTCTGCTATCGGACACCACTTTTTCCATTTTGTATTAATATCTTTTATTATATAGTAACAGTATATATATTAATATATCCCAATTGGGCCTGATTAGGAATCTTGCCTTCCAATAAAATCAGTAAATGGAATCCGAACAATATACTGCTATAGCCTTTGATTTAATAAAAAAATCCATTGGTAATGGGAATGTTTTAGCAGTTAGAACTTCAGGATCTAGCATGTTCCCCCTAATCAAGAACAATGACTGTGTCCTGATCCAAAAAGTAGATGTAGATGAAATCAGACACGGGGACATAATTGCTTTTCAGTGTTCATCAAGAATAGTGTTACATCGCGTTGTTAGAATAACCGAAGGTTACAAAAGGATTTTCATAACAAAGGGCGATTTTGCCTTAGATGTATCCCTAGGTGTGGATGAATGTCAAATTATCGGAAAGGTCTCGAACATTGGATCATTCAACCTAGAATCTAGTGTATGGAGAGTATTTAATATTGTGATAAGTAGACTTTCCAACATCCAGGGTAGTATAGTTCAAATTGTTGGGCGTAATCGGAGTTACAGGAGGCTGATAAAAAATAAACCAATGTACATTCGATACGAAAACCATATAATGACATTATTCAAGATTTTTACAAATCCAATGTTAATTGTCTTAAGTCTACAAAGAATATTTTTACATAACCCAGTTGGATATGCTGGGGTAAATCAACAATGAATGATGAAATAAAGAGGGGGGAAGTTAGTATAAGTGTTGGAGGAGTACGTTGTAGGATTACGTTAGATGATAAGGAATTTTTAAATGGTGTGAGGGATTGTTATTATGATTTCCTATCAAATGGAAACGCCGATTTCTCATTAAACATATCATATATCAAAAAAAACAAGAAACAAACAGATACGGTGAATAATAAGGATAACCCTGAATTTTTTGAAAGTGAGGAAATACACTTCGATGACGATAGATACCACATCACGTCAGAGCACTCGGACGGTTATTTTTATCCCAACGCGAAGAGGGGAGAATTTTCCATAGAATCACCAAAGAGATGGCAGATGTTCTCGCTCCGTAGCATACTCAAGGCATGCTATTCACTGGTCTTTTTAAAACAGGGGGGAATACTGGTTCATGCTGTTGGCCTTAAGAAATGTGGGAGAGGATTCGTGCTCATGGGACCATCACAATCGGGGAAATCAAGTATGGGAAAATTGTCAGGGATGCTTCCAGATTGTAAGGTTCTGAGTGATGAATTTATTTTTGCTAAAAAAATTGGTGATGATGTTAAAATTTTTGGAACACCGTTTGGTGGTGAATTGCCTGCAACTAATTCAAGTGCCAATCTAGCGGGGTTATTTTTTTTAAATTCAGAATCATCTCCAAAAAAGTCCCTATTCAAAAAATTGAAACAATCAAGTATTTTAGAAAACTGTTTACTGAACTCTCATTTGTATATGTGCGTGAATCTAGAGAAAAACCCTGGATTAGGGCGTAGAATATTCAAAGTGCTTTCAAAAACGTTTGTAAACATTCCAGGTTACAGCCTCACATTATTACCCTACATTAATCTTCTGCGTGATTTAGATAGGGTCTGTAAACAGTAGGATATTCATAACATCGATTTGCTGCCAAAAGACATATTATCATGCATTTTCCAAAAAAAAAGCATAATGATTTAATATAATAGAGTAACCTAATTAGTATTGAGAGTAATATGGAAAAAATAGGGACTTATGTTGTCAGAAACGATAACGTCGAGTCGACTGTTTTGGATGATGAGTGTATGTTATTCCATCCAGAGAAAAACTTATTTTATAAAGTGAATGATACTGGGACTTTCATCTGGGAAGCAATATCTAGAAAAATAAGTATTGACACCATCATCCAGAAGCTAACATCCAATTTTGATGTTGACAAAAAGATTGCTAAAAAAGAAGTGATTTCATTCCTCAAGTATCTTAAAGAAAAAGATCTGATAGAATATTGTTGATATGAATTTTTAGATTTTTCTGCATCTATTCCCTGGCTAAAAATCGCATAAATGATATGCCACTACCACAAAATTTATCAATTATTCTTTTCTTTTCGAAGATATTCTTTTGATCATAATAGTAGAATGCAGAAAATATTTTGGGGTGTTTTTTGATTATTTCATTAATTTTTTCATCCCACATATTGAGTTCATAATTCTTTGAATAATGGACCGCATCATCATATGAAATCTTACCGCCATATTTTCTGAAAATATGGTTAAGGGGTAGAGGCGATAACAGACTTATGGCATAGTTCACCCCGATATAGTCCAAATATCTTGCAGAGAGAAGGGTCTTGTTAAAGTCACTCATTATTTCAAAAGGAAACCCCCAGATAAGGCTTGCAATAACCTCTTCGAAGTAGTCCATGGATTTTGAGATAACATTTAGTGATTGTTTTACTGTGAAATCCTTTTTTATGAGTTTTAAAATCCTATCAGATCCCGACTCAACACCATAAAATATATGATAACATCCTGCACCAGACATCCTCCTCATCAACTCACCATCCATCAGATTCACCCTCCCATATGCACCCCACCGTAAGTCAATTTTTTCTTCTTCCAATTTATCGCAAAACTCGAACACCCGCTTTTTAGAAAGGACAAACGTATCATCAACAAACATAATACGATCCACCCCATACTTCTCTTTAAGCAGATTAATCTCCTCGATTACATTGTCAATGCTACGCGCCCTGTTCTGAGAACCCCACATTTCAGGAAGCTCGCAGAAAGTGCAATTGTAAGGGCAACCGCGAGAAGTAACAACAGTACAATAACCATACTTGCTAAGATCAACCCGATGATACGCAGGAAATGGAAGCCCGTCAAGATCCTCAACAAAATTCTGAGACGGTGAAGAAACCACC
>JAZDNF010000005.1:0-9598 GCA_043800255.1 Candidatus Altarchaeota archaeon
AACGTCT
Organism: Candidatus Altarchaeota archaeon; assembly: GCA_043800255.1. Lineage (GTDB taxonomy): Archaea > Altiarchaeota > Altiarchaeia > IMC4 > SCGC-AAA252-I15 > JAZDNF01. The sequence continues at coordinate 8 of JAZDNF010000005.1, forward strand.
GTTGAATCATGGCCAGATAACCCCTGTGCTTACAAAGCGTGCTACGGTGGGAACTCATGGTGTTATTATGCTGACGGAACTCGCAATTACATGTCAATGGAATGCAAATACGGGAGAACCTGCGTGGACGGCAAGTGTCTGCTACCTGGACAAACAACTACGACAATGGCGGCAACTACAACAATCTATCACCCATGCGTCAGACATTTCTGCTATGAAAATGCTATCTACTGCATGGATACTGAAGGATCCGAAACAGGTTCCCCCATTGATGAATGTTACACACATGGGCAAAACTGTTACGAAAATAGTCAAACAGCCTGGTGCGCTTAATACCCCCCGCTTCTTAACACCCTGCTGAATCCCCCGATTTTTTAACAAAACCGGCGGGCGTAAGCTTTTTATACTGTAGTAACTAATTAGTTACTATTTATCATCTTATTGGTTATCAAGTAGTTACTATTGGTTAGGGAATTCAGATGAGATATCAGGGCTACGATGAGCAAGCTGATAGGGATTCGCGTGAGCGGGGGTATAGACGATATCCTCGAGAGCATGGCAAACAAGTTGGGAAAGAAGAAGGCAGTCCTGGTAAGAGAGCTTATGGAGCAGCGGCTCTACGAGTTGAGCCTGGTTTCGAGGAAGATAAAACAATGATGCTCGCATCACACACTGTGTGATTCAGCCAAAACATCACCCCAACCACCCAGGTGCGCCCGCCTTATAGGGAGGCGGGCGTACCAACCTGGGCTGGGGAGATTACCAGTGCTTCTTCAGTTTCACTGTCATCAGGTCCTCAGCCACATAAGAGTTCTCGAAAATCTCCCTCGCCTCCTCCTCCAGTTTGTCGGATTCGGTGTACCGTTGGCTGAAGTGTATAAGGTATAAGGCGTCGACGTTAGCCCGCTTCGCGACCAGCGCGGCCTGCTTTGTGGTACTGTGGAAGGCGTCTCTGGTGTTGTCAACATCATCCTCGGCGAATGTTGCCTCATGGATGAGGATGTCAGCAGCCTCAGCCAATCTGATCACACTGTCAGAGGCTTTGGTGTCGCCAGTGTAGACGACCTTCCTACCCTGCATAGGATTGCTGAGGACGTCGTCAGGCTTGAAGACTTTGTCCCCGACTTTGACCTCATGGCCGTCCTGCAGCCTCGAGAACAGCCTACCCTCTGGAATCCCCAGCGAGAGGGCCTTCTTCTTCAGGAACCTCCTGTGAGGCTTCTCCTCGAAGCAGTAGGCTACGCTCCCCCTTGTATGGACGGTGGGAGCGCAGGAGACCGTGAAATTGCCGCCGTCATAGACGAGACCCTCCTCCACCTCTTTCACTTTTATTTCGAAGCTCTCCAATTTGAAGGTTCCCAGATTGACCAGGCCATTGATGGTCCTTTCAGTTCCAATGGGCCCGTAGATGTGAAGCGGCCTGTTCCTCTCCAGGAAGTCCATGCTCTGTATCATCCCCCCCAAACCCAAGAAATGGTCAGCGTGCAAATGCGTCAGGAATATGTGGTCTATCTTCATGAAGTTGATTTTCGCGAACCGCATCTGCCTCTGCGTGCCCTCCCCGCAGTCGAACAGGTAAGGCTCTCCCAGGTAACGTATGAGGACGCTCGCCAGGTTCCGCGTCTCAGTGGGAATACAGCCTGAAGTCCCCAGGAAGACTATCTCCATAGGACTTAATTAGTATTATTGGAAATAAAATACAACCCAAGATGATAGAACTGCTAAAGATCATCGGCATACTGCTGGCAGCCGTCCTCATGGTCAACCGCAAAGTAAACGTTGCGCTGGTATTGTTCGCCTGCGCGGCGCTGACAGGCCTCCTTTTCAAGGCCTCAGCCTACGACCTGCTGGCCGCTCTCCTTGACACGCTCAAAAGCTGGCGGACGCTTAACCTGATAGGGATTGTAGTGCTCATGACACTCCTGGGGAACCTGTTGAAACACCTAGAGAACCTGAGGCGCATCATAACAGCCCTTGAGAACCTGCTGGATGATGCCAGAATAATAGTGGCAGCAATACCTGCCTTCATAGGGCTGATGCCTATGCCTGGTGGGGCGATGATGAGCGCCCCCTTCATCAGGGAGGCCGGCCGGAGCCTCAAGCTGAGCCCTGAGCAGAACACGCTCATAAACTACTGGTTCAGGCACGTGTGGGAGTACGCTTTCCCACTGTATCCTGCATTAATTCTCATGTCCGTGATACTTGACGTTCCCATCAGGAAAATCTCGATAATGATGGTGCCTTTCACGCTGTTGGCGATACTCGTGGGAACGGTCTTCTACCTGCTCCCAGTCAGGAGGAATAGTTCCGGCAGGAGGGACACGACCTCAAGCATTCGAGAGCTCTTCTGGGACGTCTCCCCAGTCGCCTCAGTAATAGTGCTGACTCTGGTATTAGATATCGAGCTGCTGGTGTCTTTGATTGTAACCTTGGCAGTCTACATCATCGCCGCAAGGGCGCCATTCGACACAGTCAGAAAATCGTTCACAGAGTCCAAACCAGCTCAACTGTTTATCCTAATATTCAGCGTCATGTACTTCCAGACTGTGATAGACCTGACCGGGTCTGTCGAGGCCCTACCTGAGACGTTTAAGGCGCTGGGCATACCTCTCCTCCTCATAGTCTTCGCAGTGCCCTACATCGCGGGGCTGATGACAGGCTACACAGTCGGCGCAGTGGGCATAACCTTCCCCCTCATATCCTTCGCGCTCACAGGTTCGGGAGTAAATTACGGGTTTATAATGTTCGCATATCTGGGAGGCTTCCTCGGAGTCTTAAGTTCCCCTGTGCACCTCTGCCTCGTCCTCTCGAAGGATTACTTCGAGGCTGACTTGGGGGCAGTCTACAGGAAACTACTTCCTGCGGTGGTGCTGATGGCCTTGACAGGAGTAGCGTTTTTATTGCTGGGAATTGTTTAATTAACCATGCCAGTCAGAGATAAAGCGAACCCGTGGCTCAGGACCCTGGACACGTACGTGCCAGGCCAGATCAGGGAAGGGTACATAAAACTGTCGTCCAATGAGAACAACTACGGGCCGTCGCCGAAGGTTATAAACAAGCTGAGGCAGAAATCCCCAAGCGTCTACAGGTATCCCTACAAGGATTCCGAACTGAGGGATAAGGTAGCCTCCTATGCTGGAGTGAAACCTGAGAACATCCTGGTGGGGAACGGCTCGGACGAGCTCATAGACTTCACAGTTAAGACATTCAAAGGCGACGGCTGCGGCCTCTATCCTGGCTTCTCATGGTACAGGATAGCGTGCAACGCCAACGGCAGAAGATACTATCCGGTTCAGCTGGAAAAGGACTTCACGGTTGATGTGCGAAAATTTCTGAAGGCCTCGAAGAAGGCGAAGATACTCTTCATAGACAACCCCAACAATCCCACAGGCTCCGTGATGGGAGAGGCTGACCTGAAAAAGATACTTGCGACTGGAAAAATAACCGTGATAGACGAGGCCTACTTCGAGTTCTACGGGAAGACCGCCGCGAAACTGATCAGAAAATACGATAACCTGATAGTGTTGAGGACTTTCGCGAAGGCATTCGGCCTTGCAGGCCTCAGAGTAGGGTACGCGATAGCAGCCGAGGAGACCATAGGACTGTTGAGGAAAGTGAAACCGCCGTTCAACGTCAACCTGCTCGCTCAGGAGGCAGCCCTCGTTGCATTAGAAGACAGAACGTACATGAGAAGCTGCGTGAGAAAGATAGTGAAAGACCGGAAAGAAGCCTATACGGCGCTCTCAAATAGGTTCAAAACCTACCCATCCAACACCAACTTCATACTGGTCGACACCACCCCACTAAAGTCCAAGCAGTTCTTCAACAAACTCCTGAAAGAAAAAATCATAGTAAGAAACTTCGGCAGACTGAAAGGCTTCAAAGGAGAATACGCTAGAATAACGATCGGCACCACAAAAGAGAACCAAAAACTGTTAAAAACCTTAAGGTAATGCTGGCCCCCGCCGTTTTGGTACCTATTGGCTTATTTTTATATTAGTATTTACTTGTATATACATACTATGGAAATGTTTATCAAGGAAGCGAAGCCGATGGGCAACTCTGCTGCAGTGTACGTGCCGAAGGAATGGGCGCACCAGAAGATTGTCATCACACTGCTGTCGCCGAAGGAGATGGCTTTAGAGGCGCTTAAACCTCACATGCCGAACATAATCAGCGCGTGCCTCTACGGGAGCCATGCAAGGGGGGATGCGGGGGAGGACTCAGACGTTGATGTGCTTGCGATTACAAGCAAAGAGATAAAGGTGGAGTGCAAACCCCCATTGGACGTGCTTGCGCTGTCGGAGGAACGATTAGTCGAGATTCTTGAGGAGGACCCGATACAAGTTACGCCGATAATCCGGGAGGCGGTGCCAATACTGAATGAATCATACTTAGAAAGCCTGAAAGCCTATGATATCAAGCCGAGGGGCTACCTTAAGCTAGTGAAAGACAACAGAGAAAAAATCCGAGAACATGAAAAGCTCATTGCAAAAAAGACCCTGCTGGATTACGTAGTGTACTCGCTTGTGATGAGATTGAGAGCGGTTTATTCGGTCAATCTCATATTGTCAAAAAAGGAGTACACAAAAAAAGCGATGACAGACTACGTAAAAGGCATTGGAATGACGGAAGAAACCTATGAAAACATGCACCGAATCTACGTGGCCGCCCGAGACCAAAAACCGCTGCCAAAAAATGTCGTCACTTTGGACGAAATCGAGGAACTCCGACGATTGGTGGAAAAAGAGAACAATCAACTGGAGGCGAGGCTGAAAAATGCCCGGTAGACGAAAACGAAAGAAAAAACAGTTGAGCAGTCTGACAAAACAAATAATGAAACACAAAGAATTGATCAAAGAACACGCAGAAGACAGGAGGAAACAGCATACTGTTGGATACTGGGAAAAAGAAATCCAGGTGAAGTTCGCCAGCCAGGCCAAAAAAGCCCAAACCATCCTAAAAACAAAGAAAAAATAGTTTCACCCCGTTCAATATGCGGTTTTCTAAGCCGTTTACCTCTAAAGAGGTTCTACCCTCTGAAATCTGACTAACTCTTCAGCAACTCCTGAAACAAAGAATCATAAAAAAACTTTGACAGACTAAATTCACAAAATATTTTTATTTCGAGAAAATCAGAAGTACGGTGAGGGCTATTAATATTATTGTAAGAACTACAAGTATTATGGTCAAAATTTCTTGTCTTTGTCTGCTTTCCCTCTCCCAATTCGGCATTGCATCAAATGCATAGGTATGCGAATTTTTTTCGAATATCGTGCTATTCTCACTCATAACTCTGTAAATCAGAACTTTTTTGTTAGGTTCCGTAGAATTGACGACAATGCGGTAAGCTCCGTCAGTGTCAAAAGGATAGGTATACACTGTTGTATTCTCCCACCCAATCTCTACAGCCAATTCTTCAAAGGTCTTATCCGAACAATTTATTTTAGGCCATAGCGGTCTATACCTGCAGATTTCACCAGGAGAGAGATTTAAATAGAAATCGTATGAATCCCCGATAATTCGACCGTCAGGAGCGTAAACAGGTACAAGAAAGTGAGATGAAAAACTTTTATTACCTATGTTGTTTATCTCAAGACCATATGTAAAATGGCTACCGACATAATTTTCATTTCCTTCAGGATACCTTCTCAAGGTGAAGTTTACCAATAATTCTGGACAATCTGAAAGTTTAAGTTCACAATTATCCTCTTGGGAACTAATACTCTGGCTTAAATTTATGACAATTAAAATCAAAACTATTAGGCTCTTTATCCTTGACAAATCTATATCCATAGTACTCTATTTCTGTTCTAGCCTGCTGTCGACCGATCTCTTGTGTGCTGGGAGTCTTTCGGCTTCTGCGAGTGTTCCGACCGTTTTGCTTATGCTCCTGAGGCCCCTCTCGGTCAGCTTCTGGACTGAGGTATACTTTAGAAAGTCTCTCACGCTCAACGGGGAGGCGAATCTTGCGGAGCCGCCTGTCGGGAGAACGTGGTTCCCTCCTGAGGCATAGTCTCCTGCGGCAACTGGACTGTAAGGTCCGAGGAAGACCGCGCCGGCGTTGTCGATTTTTCCGGCAACCTGTTCTGGGTTCCTGGTGAGAATCTCAAGATGCTCGGGCGCGAACTCGTTCGCGAAGTCGATGCACTCTCCCAGGGTATTGGCAACGACGATGGCGGAATTCTTCAGGCTGCCTGCCAGTATAGTCTGCCTCGCCTCGGAGCTGACAAGCTCATCCACTGCTTTTTTAGTCTCCTGCGCGAGTTTCCTCGAGCTTGTGACAAGGACCGATATGGAATTCACGTCATGCTCTGCCTGCGCGAGGATGTCTGAGGCTATGATCCCAGGTTTTGCGGTGTTATCAGCTATTATCAGAACCTCTGAAGGACCTGCAGGCATGTCAACGTCGACGGTACCATAGACGAGCTTCTTCGCTGCTGTCACATACTTGTTCCCAGGCCCCACGATTTTTGACACGGGTTTTACTGTTCTGGTGCCGTAGGCTAATGCCGCAATAGCCTGTGCGCCGCCGATGTTGTAAACTTCTTTGACGCCGCATAGGTCGGCTGCGACCAATACCTCATCAGACACAGGAGGTGGCGAGACGACGACAATCCTCCTCACTCCTGCTACAGAGGCTGGGATGCATGTCATCAGGACGCTGGAAGGATAGGAGGCTGAACCTCCCGGCACGTAGCATCCTACGGAGTCTATGGGTGTCACCCTCTCGCCGACTGCGATGCCGTCAGAGACTCTCACAGTGAGCGTCTTTTTCACGCTCCTGTGCTGTTCCCTGTGGAATTTGAGGATGTTCCTGTGCGCAGCCTTCAAAGACATGAGCACCGCCCTGTCAACGTTCCCGTGGGCTTTCTTGATCCTGGCAGGCTTTATCCTCATCTGCGAAGGCTTCAAACTGAAACAGTCGAACCTTCTGGAATACTTTACCAGGGCCCTGTCGCCATTCCTCTTTACGTCCTCTAGAATGGAGCTGACGGCTTCTACTGTCTTGCCGTCCAATGATGATGAACTGTGCCTGATAAGCTGTGAAGCCTTACTGGAGTATGGAATCAGCCTTATCATAGAACTATATTTCTATACTATCTATATATCTTATGATGCAGAAGGAGAAACCTGTCAGGAAGACTGAGATCCCAGCAAGCAACGTGGACTTCCAGAGGCCTGGCAGAACCGGACAGCCGGTGACTCCAGTAAGAGAAGTCGGCCACTACGGTGACATCCGCACGTGGAAGTCAGCCTCACATTATGAGATTGGGGGTAAGGAGGAAGAGCCTCAGAAGGACACTGTTGAAATATCTGATGCTGCTAGGAGAGCCTACCGGAGGATGAAAGAGGATGAAAGGCAGGGCGATGGCGGGCGCTGACGCCAGGGGGAGCATAGGCGACATCCCTGACACGTTCGAGCCCCTTGAAAAGGAGGAGCCAAGGAATACTCATCAGGCTGACAGGCTGCTGGCGTTGCTGTTCCTCGGGGCCCTCGCGGTTGCCGTCCCCAGGCTGCAGTACTATTACCAGTTCTGGTACATCCCGCTGCTGAGCGTGCTGGGAACGCTGCCCCAGATTGTGCTGCTATTCCTGACCTTCGCGTTCATACTAACCGTAGGGAAGTCGCTGCTGAACTGGTGGCTTGACCTGATACGATAGGCTACTTGACGTTGTTGCAAGATTGGTGAGTAAAAAAGTTAGGTAGTAGGATAGATGAATGGTGAGATCTAATTATATACCCTCCAACTTGATGGTTAACTTTATTTTTTAGGATATTCCTATGTTTAAATAGTGGTTTTATGAGCTGGAAGGATTTTGTAGTATGGCTTCTGTTAGGGCTTATGTTTGGAGCGATATTACTCCTAATTACTATACGCCTTATTGTGGAGGCATTAACTGATTTCTTAGGACATGTGGGTATGGACAATGTAGTCCTATTCCTAATTTGCATTGCAGTTATCATGTTAATTCCCATAGGGTATGGTTCAAGAAAAATCGTCAACTATGTAAAACTAAATAGACGATTTGTAGATATTCTCCCTTTTGCCATCCCTACTGCCGTCCTCATCGTCTTTCTCTTGGGTATAGTCTGCTCCCTTGTATTAAACTATTGGTTATGTCGTAACTTTTCACCACCAAACATGCTTGGTTTAGATGTGCTGTTCAATGAAGTTTGTAAGTGGGTATACTAGCTCATTTATACGTGCATAACATAATTAAGATAATGTAATGGTCGGTAAAAATCTCATTGGTTTATTCCTAATTTTCATAATACTCTCCGGCACAGCATCGGCTGGGTGGTGGGATAATATCGATTGGCAGTGGGTTAAGAGTATTCTCCCTTGGAGAAGTAATAGCACAAGTACTACGACCACAGTTCCTGGTATCATTCCATTACCTACTACTACAATAACCCAAATGGAAGAACAGATACGGGAAAAAGCTCAAGAGAAAGGTTTTGAGATGTTGGGAAAATGGGATCCTCTACTTGAAGAATTAGCAAGAGCTTATACCTGGAATGCAGAAAAAGAAAAAAGTATGAGGAATGACATAAATTGGCAACTTTGTATGAAAAATACAGTGACAGATGATCCTCTTGGGACATATTTGAGAATTGGGGATTTGACAGGTCCAATGGAGGATATTGAACCAGCGCAATGTGGCTGCAAAACAGAATATGAGAAGGCAGATTGTTGTTATAGAGTCCTATTTGAGAGATACAATATTTATGATTTTCTAATAGACAATAATCTATGTAAACCTGATTTTGATTACGCGGTGAACATTTGTAAAAAATCTATGTTTATAGAGAATGGAGACTGTAACGCAGTTGTAAGGGAGATATGGTCTATAACCTCAGGTGCTGGATTTGATAGGAATTGTCATGGAACTAAAATGAAATACAACCCTCTGTCTTTATACTGCAGCGAGACTTGTAAATGTTTCACAGGTGAGGGTTATTGTAATAAGGATAGTCAGTGTTATAGTGGATATTGTAATGTTGCATCTGGTTCTATCGGGAGTTGTGCCATTAATCCTAAGCTCACAACAACTACAACTGTCTATAAGAAATACTCATATCGTGATTGCCACGATGATGATGTGTGGTGGTTTGATAGCAACAAGAATCCTGTTGAGATCAAACGAGATTGCACTTCAAACCAACAATGTATTGGTGGTAGTTGCACTGGTGAGCCGACCACAACGACTATCTGCTACAACAACCTCTACGATCACATGGGTTGTGATGGTGATTATGTTTACTGGTTCGATTCTTGTGGTAATCCTGTGAGGGCTGTTGAGAACTGCTTCCCAGAACATGGGGGGTTCTGCTCTAATGGAAAATGCTACTGGCAGGGTCAACCAGTAACATCAACCATTAAGACTACATCTAGTGTGACACAGACTACTACACAGTATACTACAAGTTTGCGAGTAATCACAACACCGACAACACAACCAACAACAATTGGCGATGATTACAGAAAACATTTTTTCACCAAATGTTATAACGGAGATGTTTGGTGGTATGATAGCTACACTGAGCCTGTAGAAGTTTATAAAGAATGTGACTCTGATGAGATA
>JAZDNF010000009.1:0-357846 GCA_043800255.1 Candidatus Altarchaeota archaeon
CGACGTAACCTCAGACAGAACCTGGACCTGGACCGACATAAGCAACATGAACGTCGAAGCCAGATTCATAAGAACCGGAGGCACAGACAACATAGACTGGTACGTAGACACCCTATGGACAAGAATATGCCACACATAAAAACAAAAAAAGGACAGATTAGCACTTTGGACCTAGTTCTAGCATCGTCTATCTTCATCGGAATACTCCTCATAAGCATGACCACATGGAATGACGTGCTCATGAGAAGCTACCGTTTCGAGAACAAGAGGGAGATAAACCAGAAGGCGATGGACGTGTCGGAGCTGCTGGTTCTGACCGGAGGCGACCCAGCATACTGGCATCTCTTCCCTATCGAAGACGTGAACGCAGACAATGTGACGTCGATCGGCCTTGCTGCGGAGCCTAACTTCCTTGACAGGGACAAGATAGAGAAGATGGCGCAGGTGAACTATGACACGCTCCGCGACATCATGGGACTCAGCAAGGAGGACTTCAACATAACCATATACAACTCAACGAACCAGGCGGTCTATACGATGGGAATCGGGGAGAGCGAGGCCACAGTCGTTATGAGAAGGTACGCCCTCCTGGACGGCGACAACACGAGGATAGAATTGAGGCTGTTCTATAACATAAGCAGCGGATTGACGACATAAGATGACAGGACTGTTCACGTTGGACACGATACTGGCGATTACGGTAGCCTTCAGCATGATAACCGCATCCTATCTCCTGCTAGCAGGCCAGAAAATAGACAACAGGGAGCACCTGTTCCAGACTTCGGCAGACATACTGACAATAGCCGAGAAGAACGGCAGACTGTCAAGAGCTATTGACGGCGACAAAAGCGGCATAAACGAGTATAAAGGCCTCCTCTCAAGCGGCGTATGCTTCAGCCTCGACATAGAGAACACCTCAGGCAGCATCATCTCGCACGATGACACTGGATGCGATATGCCTGACTCCTATGCCATAGCAAGGAGGACAGTATACCATAACAGGCAATTCTACATATCAACGCTGAGAGTGTGGTACAGATGAGAAAAGGCATACTCTTCACGATGCTGACGGTCCTGCTCCTGCTGTCAGTGTTCATACTGGCTTCGTACTTCTCAAAGCCTGATAGTAACAGGGACATACAGGGAGAGAAGACGAGGCTGATATACGATGACATACGGTCCGACTTTGAGGATATAACAGGCATTACGGTGACAGTAAACCAGACTTCCGACACGATAACAATCTCAGACAGGTTCCCCCTCGAAAACGGCACAGGACTGTTCGAAAGGTATGAGAGCTTCATAAACACCACATACGCTGGAAAATGGAACACGAACATAACACTGGCGAACGTGGGCGACCCGGCATTCTGGATATTCCCCTACTGGCTGAAGTACGAATACGACAGCCTCAACAAGACGCTCCTAAGAGTTTACAACGCCAGCGGGAACGCGGACTACGTCGCAGGATACAACATAACGCTCGTATTCCACGGGAACATCGTCAACGTCTCGGAGAGCACGAACGGCGGCACATTTGAATTCTACCTGAACGCGACATTCGCGAACGGCTCCCATGCGTTCTCAGGGAACATAGCAAGAGACCAGAACTCGACCTGGTTCTTCGACTTCGGAACTTCGAACTTCACCATGCAGGCAGGCAAGAACGTGATAGCTGGGGAGGAGAGGAACAGCACACTCTCCTACAGGATAAACGGCTCAGAGGTAACCTCCCAGATTGCGATAAAATTCCAGGCAACAGAGGCAAACATAGGGATGAGACCGAACCTGTTCATAAACATAACCGACAAAGTGAAGAAGGCAGACTACGTCTGGATAACGCCGCCAACACCGTAGACGGCGGAAAGCACTACGTCAACTAGCACAACAAGCACTGCATGACCTGCCAGCAGGCCTGCTCAAATGGAGGATACACACTCTGGCAGTGCAGAAACGGATGCGGAGGACAGTATCCAATATACGAACCAAGCGGAGACCCAAATTGCACACCAAAAATATGCTGCTGCGGATAGGTTTTTTATCCTGATATCAATAGTTAACAAGCATGCCAAACCAAGAAACCGTAACCGAAAGCAGAAACCTGCGGCAGGAGTTTCTAGAGCTTATCTTCAAGGCCCGCGCGGTTAGGCTGGGCGAGGCGTGCAAGGCCCTTGAAATACCGAAGAACACCGGCTGGGAGTGGGCTGTCCAGCTGAAGAGAGAGGGCCTCATAGAAGTCAGAACGCATCTTCTAAGGGATACTAAGCTCGTCAGGAGGGAGGATGCGCACATACCGAACTTCGGCAGCTGCACTGTGATAGCAGTGTCAAACCAGAAGGGAGGGGTCGGGAAGACGATAACCGCGATGAACCTCTCAGCTGCCCTCGCCCTCAAGGGAAAAAAGACCCTGCTTGTTGACTCTGACCCGCAGGCTAACACGACATCGGGCATAGGATTCGACAAGCACGGCATAAGATACAGCATATATGATGGCATAATCAGGGACAGGCCGCTCGACGACATACTGCTGCCGACCAACATCAAGAACCTGCATCTTGTGCCGTCGAACGTCGACCTCGCTGGAGCTGAGATAGAGATGGTCCCATTGGAGTACAGAGAAACCAGGCTAAGGCACCTTCTGTACGGCATAAGGGAGAAGTACGATTACATCATCATAGACTGCCCGCCGTCGCTTGGACTGTTGACTTTGAACGGGCTCACAGCCTCAGACTCGGTTCTCATCCCCGTACAGTGCGACTACTATGCGATGGAGGGGATGAGCCAGCTCCTCTACACCATAGACCTGGTCAAGAACAGGCTGAACCCGGGGCTGAAGCTGGAGGGGATACTGCTCACCATGTATGATCCCAAGATAAAGCTGTCAGTCCAGGTCGCCGACGAAGTCAAACACCATTTCAAGGACAGAGTGCACACTACGATCATACCGAGGAACGCGAAACTCGGCGAGGCTCCCAGCTTCGGGAAGACGATACTGGAGTACGACAAAAACTCTCCGGGAGCTAAAGCGTACATGGAACTGGCAAAAGAGGTAATAGAAAATGGCTGACAAAGTTTTGGGTAAGGGAATACGCGCCTTAATCCCCGAGAGGCTTGAGACAGAGGACGAGGACGTGAGAAAGGTCCTGAGGATGTTGGACAACCTCCTTGAGAAGCTGCCGGACGATGCCGTGAAGGAATTCGCAAACTCTGAGGATTTCAGGCTATATGAGAAGGTTCTCAGAAAGTACGGGATATAATGGGCTTAAGGGATAAGGCAAAAAAGCTGAGGGATGAAAAAACCAAGACTCCGACTGCAAAGGCAGACAAGCCGCGAAAGGAGCTTAATGAACAGTCCTTTCTGAGCGTGATGCCTGAGTTCGGGAGGATAACCCTCCAAGAGACTGTTGATAAGCTGGGTTGCCCTCCTGCAGAGATTAAGAAAGTCGCGAAAGAACTGGACAAGAAGCAGCTCATAAAAATACAAAAACACATAAGGGGGGAGACTGAATTCTGGGTGACCAGGAAACTCTACGACAGCAGGCAGGAGAAGCCGAAGAAGGAAAAGGAGAAAGCAGAGGAGCTCGGGAAACCGGCGGAGAATGGAAGAATCGAGACCGATGAAACGAAAATCCGGCTCAGGGACATCGTGCCGTCTGAGGGAAGCCTGAGGCTGAGAGACGCCTGCAGCCAGCTTGGAATAGACAATACGCAGGGCAAAAAGCTCGCGAAGGCATTATACAATGACGGCTATGTCAGGGTTAGACTGCACTTTATGGGCGGCAGGGAGCTGCTGGCAACAAAAAAGCTGGTAACGTACCGGAAGGATCTCGAGGACTACGACAAAGCCAAGGCAGACGAGAGGCGCAGGGACGAAATCGCGAGTGTAGACAGGATAAACACGCAGTTGGACGAGATCATCAGAGTGTTGAACAACAGGGGGAACGCCACAGTCTCCCAGGTATCCGAGTTGTTGAAGATTGAGCCTGACATGATACTGAGTTTCGCCAGGATTATGCCAAAGCTGGTGGATGTGGAATACCCTGCCAACATACTTGCCAGCCCAGTCCTGAAAATCAAGAAGAAGCTAGTATCGGCGGAGAGCCCCTTCCCCGCTGGGGAGATGCTGGACAGCTATACAGTGAACGCCGACAACGTCCCTGCCAAGATATTCATGATAGACACTCCCGAGGATTCGATGCCGCTTTATGTAATGAGGATACCGACGCCGGGGCCGGGAACGCGGGAGGCCGTAAGGTTCCTCTCAGACAAGCTCAGCGACGAGATAACAATACAATCCGAGGAGATAACAGACCCCAAGAGGATGGCCGAACTGAGGAAGAAGTTCGGCGACATCTCGACAAAGCTTGTCGAAAATTACATACCAGCCGGACAGGATGAGAAGAAAATCCTGGCGGGGATGCTGCTGCACAGGACATTCGGGCTGGGCTATGTCGAGCTGATGATGAACGATGACTGGCTTGAGGAGGTCTGCGTCAACACAAGCCACACGCCGCTGACAGCATACCACAAGAAGTTCGGATGGTCTATGACCAACATGTTCCTGGAGGACGAGAACATGATATACAATTACGCCTCCCAGATTGGCAGGAAAATCGGGAAGGGGATATCGAACCTGGACCCGATAATGGATGCCCACCTGCTCACCGGGGACAGGGTGAACGCCACACTGTTTCCCATATCGTCTTTGGGGAACACGATAACCATACGGAAGTTCGCGAGGCAGCCGTGGACGATAACCCATTTCATATCCCCGGAATATCTGACGCTGTCGAAGGAGATTGCCGCGTTCCTGTGGCTCTGCCTGCAGTACGAGCTTAACATCATAGTCGGCGGTGGAACAGCATCCGGAAAGACGAGCGTCCTCAACTGCCTGCTGTCGCTGATACAGCCAACGCACAGGATAATAACCATCGAGGACACGAGGGAGATAAACCTCCCAAAATTCCTGTACTGGAACTGGATTCCGCTTACTACGAGAGACCCGAACCCTGAAGGCAAGGGCGAGGTATCGATGCTCGACCTGATAGTGACGTCACTCAGGATGAGGCCTGACAGGGTGGTCTTGGGCGAAGTCAGGAGGCGGAACGAGGCTGAAGTCATGTTCGAGGCGATGCACACCGGCCACTCCGTCTACGGCACCATGCACGCTGACACGTCAAGAAACCTGAAGAGGAGGCTGCTTGAGCCGCCCATAGAGCTGCCGGCGCAGGAGGTCGAAGCCCTCCACCTGATACTGATACAGTACAGGGACAGGACTACGGGGAAGAGGAAGACGTTCGAAGTCGCTGAGATAGTGCCTGGCACCGAGTCGAAGGAGTTCGACCTCAATTATCTGTACAGGTGGAACCCAAGAACCCAGAGCTTTTCAAAGATCAATGAAAGCCAGAGAGTATACAACGAGCTTAACCTGCACACCGGCATGGACAAGGACGAGATCGAAAAAGACCTGAAGGAGAAGGAGGAAGTGCTGCAGTGGATGCTCGACAAGAGGATAGACACCATAGACGAGGTCGGCCGCGTGATGGACAGATACTACAAGAACAAGAACAGGCTGCTTGACATTGTAAGAGCGAAGAAGGATTTAGAATGAGAATCCCCTTTATGATAGTGCCGGCGAAGAGCGTCGTAGTCCGCGCCCAACGTTGGAGAGGCATAACCTGCAGGATCTCCAACCTGATACCCCAGCTGGAAACCAGCCTCAAGAGGACTGACGTGAGGATAAGGGCTGAGGACTACATCAGCGCCGCCATAATCAATTCCATAATCTGGGGGCTGCTGTTTTTCATACTAATATACGCGCTTCTTACGGTAGTGGGAGAAGGCTACAACAGGGCTATGCTGATGTCTGCCGGCGCGTTCCTGCTGGCGTTCGGGCTTTTTCTGGTAGTGCTGCTCCTGTACCCGAGGATTATGGCAGGGAAGAGAGCTGAGAGCGTTAACAAGGATCTCGCATACGCCCTGAAGGACATGTTGCTGGAGGTGAGCGCAGGCTCATCATTGTATGACGCGATGCTTAACATCGCAAAATCAGACTACGGAGTCGTCTCCGAGGAGTTCGGCCTGATAGTAAAGAAGGTCGACACCGGCGTTCCTTTGGACGATGCCATGGAGAGCCTCGCCCTCAGAACCAGCTCGGATTACCTGAGGAACGCGACATGGCAGATGATAAACGCCCTGAAGGCAGGCTCCAACATCGAGAGCACCTTGAGGGAGATCGTCAGGATGCTGATCGATAATCAGAGGAACATGATAAGGAACTACGCCCAGGAGCTGAACGTCCTGTCCCTCATATACATGCTCTTCGCCGTGGTCATCCCGACGATAGCGTCGACGATTGCCATAATAGTGGCGCCGTTCCTGGGCATAGCAGCCGGGCCCAGGATATTCTACTTCATACTCCCTTTAACGTTTTTCATACAGATCGCATTGCTTGAGCTTATCAAAAGCAGGAGACCGGTGATACACCTCTGAAAATGCTGAACAGGATTTTCATCACAGCCTCGAAGGTCTATCCTAAG
Source organism: Candidatus Altarchaeota archaeon (assembly GCA_043800255.1). Taxonomy (GTDB): domain Archaea; phylum Altiarchaeota; class Altiarchaeia; order IMC4; family SCGC-AAA252-I15; genus JAZDNF01. Next base: position 6,540 of record JAZDNF010000009.1, read on the forward strand.
GGGTACAGGAACGGCGTTCGGAAGAACCTGGGATACGCCGGCATCGAGACTCCGGTGGAGATTTGGCTGGGGCAGTCCCTCTTCATAGGATTCTTCGTCCTCATCGCCATCTCGGCTCTCGCAAGATTCGGAAACCCTGTCCTGTTTTACACCCTGGCTTTCCTCTCGTTCATGATATACCAGGTTGGCTCCTATTCGATACCGTACTTTCAGGCTATGAACCGCTCAAATGCTGTCGACGAGATGCTTCCTGACCTGTTGAGACTGATGGCGACCGATATCAGGGCGGGGATGACGCCCTTCCAGGCAATAAAAGTCTCTGCGAGGGATGAGTTCGGCATCCTCAAGCACGAGCTTGACAGGGCAAGCGCAAAATCCCTCGGCATAGGCTCATTCAATGAGGCCCTGCTTGAGATGTGCGACAGGCTCAATTCATACGCGCTGAACAGGGCCATGAGATTGTTCATCAGGAGCATGGAGGGCGGAGGACAGCTTGCGAACGTCTTGGACGAGACAGCGAGAGACATCTCAGAGAACCTTTCGCTCAAGAAAGAGCTTCTGTCAGCGACCAGGACCTACACCATCCTCATACTGGTGAGCGTCCTCATTGGAACGCCCCTGCTGCTGACGATCTCGATACACTTCACTGAGAGGGTCAATGAGATGCGGGAGTCGCTTAACGTCTCTGACATGGAGAACTTTGATCTGGGGATGCTGCTGAACATGGGCTTCGACCCAGCGGTGTTGGAGAACATATCAGCCATAACAATTCTGGTAACGACTTTGATAGCCTGCATGCTGTTCGGCGTCATAGTGGAGGGCAAGGAAAAATACGGCCTGAAGTACGCCTTCTTCCTGGTGCCGCTGTCGCTGATACTGTTCTACGCGTTCAGGCTGGCGAGCAAGATAATACTGAAATAGCTTATATAGGCTTAAATCTAATAGGATTTAACGTAATCGGAGGTGAAAAGCATATGAGGAAAGCACAGGCGTCGACCGAGTATCTGGTAATCCTTGCAGTTGTCATTATCATAGCTTTGGTCGTTGTGGCCGTATTAGGAGGTTTTATAGACATTGGAAGAGGAGCTGACGCTCAGGCTGCCAAGTCTTATTGGAGGATAGCCGACATCGGACTCGTGGACTGGAACCAGGATGCAACCACTCTGACAGTTGTTGCCAGGAACAACCAGGACTACAAGATTGCCATAAGCGCTATCAGCCCTGACGGCGGTGTGACTAATTCGTCAGCCAATTCGGGGCCGATACAACCAGGCGGAACGAAGACCTTCACGATAACCAAGTCTTGCAGTAGCGGTGACACGTACAGTTACCCGATGACGGTTTACTACAACGACACCCAGCATGGCATAAACAGCAAGATCTTCACCGGCGCGAAAGACGTAATTGGGACCTGCTAGTTCCAATTATTCTTTTTTATTTTTTTATGCTAATAGGTTAATATGACATTCGTTGCGGTCAGTTCCACGGAGCTCGTTCTGAACGTGGTTAACCTCGTTCTCGCATTCGCATGCGTCATAGAATCGGCCCTCATATTCCAGATAATAGTCAACAAGGAGTTCAGGCAGAACATGAGGAAAAAGTCGATAAGCATAATGGAGCTCATAATAGCATGGCGGAGGATAATCATGGGCATCGTCTTCTTCGCCATCGTCCAAGCCTACTACCTTCTGTCGAAGTACGGCGAGAGGAGCATCTCACTCGCATATGAGCTGTTCGTGACAGCCTTCCTTTTCCTGCTCGTTACCGGGCTCTTCGAATACTATAATGCGCTGAAGAAGGTCAGGGACATGATGACAGCAGAAGGCGAATGAACCTCTTAGCCCACGTTCTGCTGTCATACAGGATAGCCTCCTATTTTACGGCAGACCCTGTTCTAATGGCTGCTGCCGTCTTATTGGGAGTGCTGCCGGACGTCGACCACCTGTCCCATATTCCAAAGGCGCTGAAAACGCTCAGGTTCGGCTCAGCCTCAAGGTCAAGATTCCACGAACTGTACGGCCTGAGCGTCAGCACCATACTCTTAGCCATGCTGCCGGCGGGCATTATGCCCATATTGTTCTTCCCACTGCTCTCTCATTACGTGTTGGATTTCTTCACAAGGGAGACGCGCCCCTTTTATCCGAGAGACAGAACAGAGTTATACGTGGGCTGGTATCCTAAAGGCCTGAAGATGAGGACGTTATCTGACATCATACTTACGGGAGGTCTGCTTCTATGGGTTTTATAGGAGTACACTCCAGGTTCACGAACCTGAGGAAAATGCTGGGCCTGAACGTCCCGGTAGACCCCAGAACGGTTTCCGCACTGAGCGTGCTAGTCTCTCTTGGAGTAATATACAACCTCAGTTACACCCTGGTAGTAGTCCTTCTCTTGGACCTGCTGGACGGGATGATATCCAGAGGCAGGGAGATGGCATCCAGAGACGGTCTTCTCATGGACTATGCCTGCGACAGGTACTCGGAGTTCATCATATTCGGATACCTGGCAGTCTCCAATCCAATCCTGCTCACACTCCCTGTTCTGAACACGCTCATAACCTTTAAGAACATCGAGGACAAGAGATTCATCATACTGCCGCTGAGGCAGCTCCTCCTCCTGGTAAAGCTGCTCGGCCTATAGTCTTTCGACTATTGCACCTTTATTGTCAGCCGCGGCAACAAATGCTTTCGCAGGTATTCTCTTTAGCTTCAGGAACTTCTCAACTCCGCCGGCTATCCTGTTGCTGTCCTTCTTCTCCGTGAGGGCGTAGACTGTTGGTCCCCAGGAGCTCTGGCCTGCGCCGTAGCATCCTATGCCCAGCAGGAAATCGACCAGGTCGCTGGTCGCGTCGCCCATGTAGATGCCTGACTGCTCGCCTTTGAAGTATGAGCCGACGAGACGGTCTATCTCGACAAGCGATTTCCCGAATGCCTGGATGTCCTCCTCGACCAGCGAAGGCAGCATCCTCATCTGGAGCAGCCAGGATATCCTGGATGCAGTCCTCTCGGAGGCTGGAACTATGTTCGCGAAGGCCTCCAGCTCCTTGAGGCCGTGGAAGCCTTTGCCCACCTTCGGAACGACGACAATGAACTCCCAATCCTTTGGAAAATCCCTGTGGAAGGTCACAGGAGGCAGCGAGGCTGACATGCTCTTGTGGCCTCCGTCGACGACGAAGCCGCCATGCCTGAAGACGGCAGCACCGACTCCAGATACATGACCCCGCCCAGACATCAATGCTACCTCCTTGGGCTTGAAATCCAAGCCGTAAAGCTCTGATATTCCAGTGCCAACAGCAAGCGCAAGCTGTGTTCCTGAGCCGAGCCCCACATGCTCAGGTATCGTTTCCAATGCTCTGATGCCGACGCCGCCCTTAAGGCTGAAGGCATCAAGGAACAATCTCGCATATGACCGCACAGTCCCTCCGTTTTTTCCTGAGACAGCCACTCTCTTGGATTTCTTGAACTCTAGAATGTTGTTCGGTTTGGCAAGCGCTACCCCAATGCCGCCGTAAAGCCTCCCAAGCCTCCCGCTCATGTCGATTATGCCGAAATGCAGCCTCGACGGCGTCTTAACCCTTACCTTTGTCATCTTCCGGATACTATCTTGATAACGTCCCCGTCCTGTAGGATGTACTCTCTGCCGACTCTCATCTTCGTCGAACAGTTTATCGCGCCTATGAATTTGTCGCCCAAATCCGTGTGAACGGCATAAGCGAGGTCGACTGCTGTCGAGCCTCTCTTGAGGAGGTAAGAGTCAGGCAGCACGTTGCCCTTCGAATCCGTCAGCCTGTTCTCGTTCTCGACGGGGTAGACTACGATGCGGTCGAGTATGCTGAAAACAGCCCTGTCAAGGCAGTCCTGGACTCCGGTCGAGCCGTGCTTTTCGAGGATTCTCTTCCTGACGAAGTCGAGAGCCTTCGCCTGCTTCTCGCCCAAGTCGCCTGCGACCTCGAAACCTCCACCGCCTGGGATGTAGCTGACAAGGGACTTAGCGTCAGCCTCGCGGAGGGCTAGCTCGGCTTCGGCGCAGACAGGAACCATCTCATATCTTCCCTTCAGCCGCTCATAGTTTCCTACGTCAAGGTCTATCTTGTTCGCGGCGATGAGTATGGGCTTTGATATCTCCCGAAGCCTGACCGCGAATTTCCTTATCCCCTCCTCAGACCAGTCTGCCTTCGCCTCGAACCCCGCGTCCTTCAACGCCTCCTTTATCTGGGAGTCCTTTATCTGCAGCCCTGAAAGCTGGCCTGAAAGTTCCTTGACGAAGTCCTTGGACTCGTACTTAACCTTGGAGGATATCTTGGCCAGGTTCTTGCCTATCACGCTCGCAAACCATAGGTCGATCTCCTCCTTCAGGAACACTATATCATCCTCTGGGTCGTGGCCGCTGGCAGGCTCTCCCTTCTCGTCAGTCCTGCCTGAGACGTCAATAACGTGTATGAGAACGTCAGCCTGGCGCAGGTCGTCGAGAAATTGGTTTCCCAGGCCCCTGCCCTCGTGGGCGCCTGGAACAAGGCCGGCGACGTCTATGAGCTTGACAGGCGTGAAGCGGAAGCCGCTCCTGCAGTATGAGTTCTTGGGCTTGCAGTTCAGGCTGAACTTGCGGTCAACGCAGATGCTCTTCGCGTATCCGACGCCTATGTTCGCCTTTATGGTCGTGAAAGGGAAATCAGCTATCTCCGCGTCTGCAAGAGTCAGCGCCTTGAAGAATGTCGACTTTCCGACGTTCGGCTTTCCGACAACCCCTACAATCATCCTGTAAAATATTGTCCCGCATCACTAAAAGCTAGGTTTTCCAGAATCTGGCCAGTATGTAGGACGATGCGAGGAGCGACAGCGCTAGTATTCCCACTGTCAGGAGGTTGTCCAACCTGCGTTTGACTGGTATGTCCGCCAGGTAGATTATGCCGTCCGCCGAGACTAGGATCATCTGTCCTCCGTTGACAATTATCTTGGTAATCCTGCTGCTCGTCTCATACTCGCGCCTGAGAACGCCATGGCGGCTTAGCACATAAACCTTGTTGTTCAGCGTTGACGCGATGACCCCCTCATCCGAGATTGCAAAAGAGATTACGCTGCCGTTGACAGCCCGCTCCCAGCTGACATTCCCGCCGATTTCCATGGCTAGGATCATGCCGTCACGTGTTCCGACATAGGTCCTGTTTCCGCTTGAGATTATCGCAACGGCTGGGTCCTGCACGTTGAGCGAGGAAACAGTCATCCCAGACAGTGAAATCCGGTGCAAATGCTCATCGCCGGTTGAGATGATTATGCCCTCAGGAGAAATCTCAGACCCTATGATATAACTTTCGAAAGGGAGCCGCTCCAGCAGGGCGCCGTCGCCTGAGAGCACATAGACCGCCTTGTCCGACACCGCTAAGACCCTGTCGCCGACAATCTTCACATTGATGACATATGCGTCTGTCTTGTACGTCCAATCCAAACTGCCGTCTTCGTTCATTAACAGGATGTTGCCTTGCATGTCGCCGACCAGAATCCTGCTGCCGTCAGAGTACAGAGCCTGCTCGTATCCCACATAGGATGGCAGGCTAACCGTCCACCTGAGGCTGAAATTCCTGTCATAGAGTCTCAGGGTTCCGGAACTCAGGGCAACGACTATCGAATCCCCGGTCAGGTAGGATGCCGACACGTTATCGCTTGGTGAGTAGTTTGTCAGATAGGTCAGCGGCTTCCTGAAGTGGTAAATGGTCTCCAATCCGCCGACAAGATAGTCCTCATCCAAAGAGCTCAACGTTCTCGCATCCTCTCCTATCCTGTATTGACTTTTGGGATAAAGCCTCGACCCGGTTGCAGCGCCTGAGAGCAGCAAAGCTATCAGGATTATGCCGTAAAGCCTCATGTTAAAGTTTCCCGCCCATAATAGGATATTGCATTTATAGATGAACTCTCATTCTTAAAACAGTATGGCAAAGGAGAATTCCAAGGAGAAGGAGTTTATGCCGGTCAGGGTGTCGACTTTCGACAAGCTGATAACAAACGGCGGGATTGAGAGGGGGAATACTGTGCTGCTCTCTGGGGGGTGCGGTTCCGGGAAAACAATATTCGGAGTCCAGTCGGTATACAATGCCGTCTTAAACAACGAGAAAGCAGTCTACATAACATTGGAGGAGACTGCGGAGAAGATCAAACGGCACATGAAGAGGAACTTCGGCTGGGATTTGGATGCGCTGGAGGAGAGGGGCAGCCTGTCGATGCAGTACATAGACTCAGTCGAGCTTGCAAAAGACATAGAGCAGACGCTGGATGAAGGTGATCTGAGGGACAAGTCATCGATTGAGCTGATACTCGAAAAACATCCTGAGATATCTCTGATAGACTCGAGGAGGGTTGGACTGCCGTTCAAGCCTGACAGGATCGTCGTCGACTCGCTGACAGCTCTTTCAAGCTCTTTCTCAGACCTGAAGAAGTACAGGCTTTACCTGCAGGTTATGGTCGACTCGCTGAACAAGCACGATTCCGTGAACATCCTGCTCGGCGAGACTGACCAGGACCCTGTGAAATACAGCTCGCACGGGCCGGAGGAATTCCTCGTCGACGGCGTGGTCGTGCTCTACAACATCAGGAAGGGGCAGCTGAGGAGGAGGGCCATAGAAATCGTAAAGATGAGATGCTCGGACCACGTGAAGGAGCTTATCCCTTATACGATAGACAAGAGCGGTTTCAAGATAATGCCCTCTGACAAACTTTTCTAGCCGAATCTCCTGTAGAGCAGATAGGCTATCACGCCCAGGATTATCATCTCGTCCAAAAACGCTATCAGTATCTTCAGAGTGTCCTTCAGGCTTATTCCAGGCCTGTAATCCGGGTCTCTGATGATCTCGCCGCCTAATTCCTCAAACAACGGAATCTCCGATTTCTCGCTCATCGTATGGAAAAGATTAAAATTGGGGGAATAAAAGGCGTCAACCTAGCTGTGTCTCTTCTGTCTTGCGATGCAGTAGGGGCATGCTCTTGAGTCCAGTGGTATCTCCTTCCCGCATCTCAGGCATTCTTTCACCTCAAACACTTTCAGCTTGTGCGGGTGGACCAGGCCAGCCTTCCGGGTTATCCTGTGCAGCAGCCGCCTCATGCTCCGATACATGCTGCTGTGCTTGACCTTGACCTCGAATTCCCGGTATCTTTTGTTTCTCCGGAGTATCTTCTTGACGATGAATGAGAAGATCATGTAGTGTATCCTGTGCAGCATCAGCATCAGGCTGCCGTAGACGTAGGACACTAGCGGCAGGCCTGCGAGGAACGCAAAAATAGTGAACAAGAGACTGATTATTAGGGCCATGAGGCCTGTGAAATAGGATACAATGAGGACAGACAGGCCGAATATCCCAACATCCCGGAATGATGGAGGCCGATAGTAGGCAAGCAATAGGATGGCGAAGAGCGACAATCCGAACACCAGTCCCAGAACCTTTCTATTGTTTTTCATCCTAGCAGATTATCCAATCGCAGACTTTTTCTTTTCTCACGCATCTGGCCTCAAAGCATGACTTTTCAGGGCAGAAGTACGTTTTTATGCAGGTCTCGGCCGAGGTGCAGGTGTCGACAACCTCCGGCTCTTTTAGCAGGACGCATGTTGCATTAGGATAGCCGGGACTGAGACACTGATAGTTGACGAGGTGGCGCAGAACCTGGGTCTGGTCTTCGGAGCAGACCGGGCTCGCATAATGCTCGACGCCGCAGTCCGAGTCTGAGAAACATTCTGAATCGCACGGCTCGCACTGGCTGCCGCAGTCGACTCCCAGCTCGTCCTGATTCCTCCTGAGGTCAGAGCAATTGGGGCACGGCTTGCACGGCCCGCCGCAGTCGACTCCAGTTTCGTCCTGGTTTCTCCTCTCGTCGAAGCAGGTGAGCTCATGCATTGAAGTGGTGGTAGAGAATGACATGTCGAGGGGGAACGGCGCTACTGAGACGGTTGACATCGTGGTCGTCTGATTCCTGCTTTCAACTCCTATGCAGCCTGAAGTCAGGAGAGAAAGCAGTAGAACGCTTGAAACGAGCTCTCGCATTTTATAGTATACTATCACATTCTTATATATGAATCTGCTTGTCATCGACAACATCGACTCCTTCGTATATAATCTGGTCCAGTATGTCGGAGAGCAGGGCGCAAATCCGATAGTCGTTGAGAACACCGAAAAATACGGCAGGGTGAAGGACCTCATAAAAAAGAAGAGAATCAGGGGCATAATAGTCAGCCCAGGCCCGAAGACGCCCAAGGAGGCGGGAGTGTCGAACAGTATCATATTGGATTACGGCCCAACCATACCGATCCTCGGCGTCTGCCTCGGCCACCAGTGCATAGGCCACGTCTACGGAGGCAGGATCAGGCAGGCCAGACGCCTCATGCACGGCAAGACGAGCATGATAGAACATGACGGAACAGGCGTGCTTAAAGGCGTGCCAAGCCCCTTTGAGGCCACGAGATACCATTCGCTTGTCGTTGACGATAAGGCCCTCCCAGAGGAGCTGAAGGTTACAGCCCGAAGCCTGGACGATAAGGAGATAATGGGATTGAAACACGTTGATTATCCGACCTACGGGCTGCAGTTCCATCCTGAATCCATACTGACGCCATACGGCAAGAAGATAGTCAGAAATTTTCTAAGGATAGTCGAACATGGAGCATAGCCGGCTGAAGGAGAAGGATGAGGGCATAAACTCCTTTATCGTCTTCGATGAGAAGGGGCTATGCGGGGAAGGCCAGGCCAAAAAGGGCGGCCTCAAGGGCCTGACCGTCGGAGTGAAGTCCAACATATGCGTGAGAGGCCTCCTCACCTCTGCAGGCTCGAAGACGCTTGAGAACCACATCTCAACGTACGACGCCACCGTGGTTGAGAGGATAAAAGAGAGTGCGGGTTCTATCGTCGGTATGACGAACATGGACGAGTTCGCCTGCGGAAGCAGCGGCGAAACGTCATACTACGGTCCCACAGACAACCCTGCCGCGAGAGGCCGCATACCGGGCGGTTCATCGTCAGGTTCTGCGGCTGCAGTCGCAGCGGGCATCGTCGACTGCGCGATAGGCAGCGACACGGGAGGGTCTATAAGGAACCCATGCTCGCACTGCGGCGTCGTCGGATTCAAGCCGACATACGGCGCAGTCTCAAGGTACGGTCTCATAGACCTCGCCATGTCGCTGGACCAGATAGGGCCTATCGCGAAAGACGTCAGAACTGCTGCACTGCTCCTGGAGGCGATAGCAGGACACGACCCCAGAGACGGCACCTCCCTTAAGCTTGAGAGCGGCTTCTACGGTTTCACTAGGAACCTGGAAACAAACCTTAAGGATGTCAGGCTCGGCTATGCGAGGGAATTCGACGAGCACATCGCAGACGATGGGATAAGAAAGCTGATGCACAAAGCCAGAGACAAGCTGGCCGGCGAGGGAGCGGAGATAGTCGAGGTAAGGCTTCCCAACCTGAGGATAGCCTTGCCAACCTATTACCTGAACGTCTACGTTGAGTTCTTCTCGGGAACCAGGAAATACGACGGCAGGAGATACGGACACAGGATAGAAGAGGCCTGCGGCGAAGAGGTGTTGAGGAGGATCCTGCTTGGGAAGTACATATCCCAGAAGGAATACAGCGGAAAATACTACAGGAAGGCGCTGCAGGCGAGGTCTGTCATAAGGAACGAGCTGACAGAGGCTCTGAAGAACGTTGACGTTCTCATAGGCCCGACCGTGCCTAAACTGCCGCACAAGATAGGGGAGGACATGTCAGACCCGCTTGTAATGTACGCCTACGATGTCTTCACAGTCCCAGCCAACCTGGCCGGGCTTCCAGCAGGCGTTGTGCCTGCAGGAGAGGTGAACGGAATACCGACAGGTCTTCAGGTCACTGGGGCGCCGCTCAAGGATCAGGCGGTTTTGGATGTGATGGGCGGCTTCGAAGCCATAAATTTATAAAGGACATAATAGATACGAGATGGAAAAGGACAATCTGGAGAGGATTCCGACTGGCATACCAGGGTTTGACGAGATGATAGAGGGCGGAATCGAGAAGAGTAGCACAGTCCTCGTCATAGGAGGCTGCGGAAGCGGGAAATCCACGCTGTGCATGCAGTATATCATCAACGGGTGCAGGATAGGACAGCCAGGAGTCTACGTGAGCATGGAGGAAAGCCCTGACAAGATAAAAAAGCATATGAGACGCTTCGGCTGGGACCTCGAGAAGTACGAGAAGAACGGCCTTCTGAGAATCATAAGAATAGGTCCTAAAGACGCGCTCCAGGTCATAAAAGAGGATTACGGCCAAATAGCGAACGCAATAACAGACCTGAAGGCTGAGAGGATGGTCATCGACTCTATCAGCAGCCTGGAATCACTTCTTGAAACAGACCACGACATAAAGGAGAATGCTGTGCGCCTGGTCGAATGGCTTAACAAGAAGAACTGCACAACCCTGATAATCTCAGAGTCTGAGGAGACGATAGGCGAGTACACCCGCCACGGCATAATGGAGTTCGTAGTCGACGGCGTCATAGTGATGTACAACATGCAGAAGGGAAACGTGAGGGAGAACGCTTTGGAGGTTTTAAAGATGCGGGGCACAAAACACCTGAAGATGATAGTCCCCTTCAAGATTGACAAGGGCATAGAAGTGTTCCCGCACGAGCAGGTCTTCGGAGAATGCGAGAGATAAAACTCAGCCTTTGAGGTCTATTATCGCCTGGGCGATGTCGCCTTTCGCGTCCTGGAGCGCCTTCAGAGCGTCAGACTCTGGGACGTTCGCCTGCTCGGCGACCATTCTTACGTCTTCTTCGCTGATTTCAACGTCAGCCTCTATGTCGGATTTCAGAATCTTGCCTGATATTTGGAACATCTCCTTGCCCTGGACGACCGTCCGTATCACCTGAGGCTCGGTTATCCTGATCTCAGCGTCCAACCCCCTGATGATGACCTCCTCGGCAGGGACCTCGTCCATCTTGACGCCCATCCGCTGCATCATCTTCTTCATCTGCTTGGGGTTCATTCCGCCAGGTAACATGGTAGATTATTATTGGCGCATGTATAAAAGTCTAACATGAGAGTTTTCGCAGCCATAGAGTGTCCGGACGAGATTAGGGGTCGGCTGGCGGCGCTCCAGCAGGAATTGAAAAAATTCGGGAGCATGAGGCTGGTCGAGCGGGGTAACATCCACCTGACGCTGAAATTCTTCGGAGAGGTTGACAGGGAAACGATGGAAGACGTTGACGGCAGGCTGAAGTCGTTGGATAGGATGGAAGCATTCGAACTCTCTCTGAAATCTGTCGGCGTCTTCCCGAAAGCGGACTACGCGAGGGTCGTGTGGGCCGGAGTCGACAGGGGCGGCGATAACGTGCTCAAAGCGAACGCGGCGATAGAGGAATCCGTTTCAGGGCTTGGATTCGAAAGGGACGGAGGATTCCACCCCCATGCCACGCTGGCCAGGGTGAAGGCTATTTCAGACAAGGCAGGATTCCTATCGTTCCTGCAGTCGAAAAAGGGCGAGGATTTCGGCCAATTTACAGTTGAGAGGATAGTGCTGATGGAAAGCAAGCTCACCCCGGCAGGGCCGGAGTACAATACCAGGGGAGAGTACTACCTCAAATAACATTTTATACCCTCTAACACATAAGTTACCATGGAAAGAGTGGAGTCGGGAATCGAAGGCCTTGACAAGATGCTGGACGGAGGGTTCCTGAAAGGCAGACCATACATCATAACAGGCGGCCCAGGCGCGGGGAAAACGGTGCTGTGCATGCAGTTTCTGATGGCTGGCGCTAAAAAGAAGGAGAAAGGCATTTACATCGCGCTGGAGGAGCAGGCTGCCGAGCTCAGGGAGGACATGGCCCAGTTCGGCTGGGACCTTCACAATATCAAGATTGTTGACACCGTGCAGGAGATATCGTCAGGCGTGTGGGCGCTGAAAACAGACAGCGTCATCTCAAGGCCGGAACTCAACATATCGAACATAGCCAAGATGATAGAGAACAAGATAGAGAACTACTCCGCTTCACGGGTTGTGATAGACTCTGTCACGACCATCAGGATGCTCGCATCGAACAGCAGTTCGGTCAGAAGCGACATACTCTCCCTGATAAACTTCCTCAAAAAGAAGGACTGCACTACCCTGCTGACGCTGGAGACTGAGGACGCCAACAGAGTGCTGATGGAGGAGTTCCTCGTCTCGGGCGTGATAAAACTTCATAACATACAAAAGGACGGGGAGTACGTCAGCGCGTTGAGCATAGAAAAGTTCAGGGGCTCATCATTCGACAAGCACCTCAGGCCCTTTAAGATAACATCCAGTGGGATGAAAGTCTTCTCAGACCAGACTCTTATCTGATTACTCTGCTTCAGCCACAGGAGGGCCTGCATGGGCTATCCGCATACCGTTTGGCACAACAAGTATCTTCTCATCGGATATCTTGCCCAGGTCGCCGTCGATTTCTATGCAGGCGTCCCTCAGCTCGTGCACTATGTCCTTAAGGAGAACCCGGTTATGCATGAGAGCGCTGACGTTCAGGACAACGATGTTGTTCTTCTCCAGCTCGGCTATGACCTGGCCTATGCCCTTGCCTTCAGCCGTGAGGGCGACAGGCTTGACGTAAGTGACGCCCTCAGTCTCGATTATCTTACCCTCACGTATGGTAAGCTCGTTAAGATAATCCTCGATATCAATCTCGCCTCTAATGCTTTCCTTTCCTCCCCCGAATAACCTCTTGAATGGCATTTTTAATCCCCCAATATCAATCTAACAATTTGCTTAAACAAGTATAAATATATGCTAATGTAAGTTCTTATTCCAAAAACCGGTGGTTGGTCTGCTATGATTAAGAGTTTGTTCGAAGAGGAGCTGGCTGATAGGGCCATATTCAAGGATTTGAAGGTTCTTTCGCCCCATTACATCCCAGACAACCTGCCGCACAGGAAGCAGGAGAGCAAGCAGATCATCAGGATACTGGCCCCGATCCTGAGAAACGAGAAGCCCAACAACGTATTCATCTACGGCAAAACGGGGACAGGAAAGACGTCTGTGGTGAGGCACGTCATACGCGAGCTTGAGAGCATCGTCGCAGACCCGGCGAGGAACAAGAACAATTCAAAGGTAGCCTCGGTGTACATGAACTGCGGCCTCGGTTACAAGTCGAAATACCAGGTTCTGATAAAGATACTGGAGGATGAGAAGCTTAACGCGGAAGGCCTTAAGGATGCGCCATTATCCGACAGGGGTAACAAGGGCCGCCTTATGGGCCAGACGCCGGCTGAACTGTACGAGCGGCTGAAGAAGCTGGTGGAGGCCAACAGCCTGAGCCTGATACTCGTCCTCGATGAGATAGACCTCATCAGGCAGGTTGACAGTCTGCTCTACCTTCTTACGAGGATAAACGACGACATAAAGGCAGGCAACGTCAGCACCATAGGCATCTCGAACAAGTACACGTTCAAGGATTACCTGGATTCTAGAAGCAAGAGCACGTTGTGCGAGGAGGAGCTGGTGTTCAGACCCTACAACGCCAACCAGCTTAAGACAATCCTGGCGCACAGGGTGAAGCTCGGCTTCAGGAGCGGGAGCATCTCGAAATCGAACATCGCCCTGATAGGGGCCTACGGCGCCCAGACCAACGGCGACGCAAGATACGCCTTAAAACTGTTGCAGAAGGCCGGCGAAATAGCGCAGAACGCCGGCAGGAAGAGGATAAGGACTGACGACGTGAAAGATGCTAAAGTCAAGGTGGAGGAGGACATAATCTACGAGCTCATCTCAACCCTCCCAGACCACCAGCAGATAGTCCTTTACACCATAGCCGAGACCGTTGTGAGGGGGGGACAGTACAAGAGGCTTTCGAACACGCCGAACGACATACTCTCTTCCGGCGAAGTCTACGAGTCCTATGAGAAAATCTGCAAGCAGATGGAAGTCAAGTGCAGGACCATGCGATGGTTCAGGGAGTACTTGAACGAGCTGGAGATGCTGGGCCTGATAACACTGACAATCTCAGGTAAGGGAATAAGAGGCAACACAACACTCATACGATTGGGCAGCCAGCCTGAGGAGGTCAAGAGCATAGTCGCCCAGAGCCTGGGATTCTAGCAGGATCAGACTATTCCCTTCTTTATCGCTGAAGCCACTTTAAGGCCTTTTCCTGTGAACTCCAAGGTCATCGGCTTGAGGGAGTGCTTCGTCAGGCGCATCTTCCTTATCCTGATGGTCCTCGTGTCCAACGCCTCGTTGGCCTTAAGGATTATGACCCCATCGGTCACGTACTCTTCGATTTCATACTTTGAGATGCCGTCATCCTCAACGGTCTCAGATATCATAATGGCCGTGAGCCCGTGGTTCTTGAGCTCATAGTTCATGTTCACGAGCAGCTTCCTCAGGTTGAACTTGTCCTGCATGAGCACGTCTATCGCCGGCAGGCTGTCTATGATAACCCTCTTAGCGCCTATCTTCTTCGCAGTCTCGCATGTGATCTTGGTTATCTTCTCCAGATCGAACTCGCCTGGCAGCAGGGAGAAGCTCTTCTTCGGCGTTATCGGCACGTCAACGACGAAGTCCTTCAAACCTACCTTTGACAGGCTCGTGTCTATTATTATGATCTTGCCGCTCTCTTCCAGCTTAGTCAGGTCAAGACCGTATGCGAGCATGTCATTTTTTATCTCGGACGCGGACTGCTCAAGAGTCAGGAGAACGCCCGGCTCGTTGTACTTTTCAGCCCCGTTCACGAGAAATTGAACCGCTAATGTCGTCTTGCCTGTTCCGCAGCCTCCTGTGAGCAGTATGCACCTGCCGCGGGGGAATCCTCCGCCAACAAGCTCGTCTAAGCCTTCTATCCCTGTCTGACATCTTTCAACGGATTGCGCCATATTGTAACACCATAATACATTAGATTAGACCTTAAAAATATTCGAATTGCGGGAAAATGCATGTCCGGGACGCTATGTAAACAACCGCTGGTCTCTGACCGGCGGTTGTTACACGCATATCCCACCGGTCAAAGACCGGTGGAATATCGCGTTTAAATATGCTGGATTCTAATATTAAGGAATCATGTATCACGGCAAAAAAAACGAGCACAGGAAAAAGAGAAAGTACGAGGTAGGCAGGGAGTTCATAGAGCCTGAGATCGGAGAGAAGGCTATAAAGACCGTCAAGACAAAGGGCGGTGGGACGAAGGTTAAACTCTTGAGCGCGAAATTCGCGAACGTGCTGGCCAACGGGAAGAACATCAGGTGCGAGGTAATCAGCGTGACCCAGAACCCGGCTAACAAGGATTACACCAGAAGGAACATCATAACGAAGGGCGCGATACTGAATGTGAAGACTCCCGACGGCAGGGACATCAAGGCCAAGGTAACGTCGCGTCCAGGCAACGACGGCGTACTCAACGCTATCTCGATCTAAACTGGTTTTTAGGATGACGATAGACAAAAAGGACCTGCTTATTGAGAAGTGCACAGATGATGGTTTCGAACGGCTTAAGAACCTCAGGAATCCGAAGCTGATCGAGTTTGTCGCGGAATACGTGGGGCACTGCAGCCCTGATTCCGTCTACGTCTGCTCTGACACTGAAGAGGACTTTGATTGCGTCAGGAGACAGGCCCTTGAGAATGGCGAGGAGGTGAAACTGGCTTTGGAGGGGTGCACAGCCCACTTCGACGGCTACCATGACCAGGCCAGGGACACGAAGAACACCAAGATACTTATCCCAAAAGGGACTGAGATAAAAGGCATCAACACGATGCCGAGGGAGGACGGCCTCCCCGAGGTCACGGGAATACTGAAGGACATCATGAAAGGCAGGCAGATGTATGTGATGTTCCTGTGCCTGGGGCCGAGGGATTCCGAGTTCTCGATACCATGCGTGCAGCTCACAGATTCTGCGTATGTAGCCCATAACGAGATTCTCCTGTTCAGGCCAGGCTATGACCAGTTCATGAAGCTGAAAAACAAGGATAACTTCTTCAGGTTCGTGCACAGCGCCGGCGAGTTGGATGAGAGGAAAACGTGCAAGAACATCGACAAACGCAGGGTTTATATCGACCTCGAGGGCGGCACAGTCTACAGCACGAACACACAGTACGGCGGCAACAGCATAGGCTTGAAGAAGCTTGCCATGCGCCTCGCGATAAAGAAGGCTTCCACGGAGGGCTGGCTCACTGAGCACATGTTCGTCATGGGAGTCCACGGCCCGAAGGACAGGGTCACATATTTCACCGGAGCCTATCCGAGCATGTGCGGGAAGACGGCGACCGCGATGATGCCTGGCGAAACCATAGTCGGGGATGACATAGCCTACCTCATAGCAATCAACGGGAAAGTGCGGGCGGTCAACGTCGAGAAGGGGCTTTTCGGAATAATAAAGGACGTGAACTCAAAGGACGACCCATTGATCTATGAGGCCCTGACGTCTCCAGCTGAGACGATATTCTCCAACGTCCTCATAGACGAGAGCAATAACCCCTACTGGATTGGCAGGGACGGTAAGGTTCCTAATCGAGGTGTGAACCATTCTGGAGAGTGGTTCCCAGGGAAGAAGGACGAAAAGGGCAGCGAGATTACGCCATCGCATAAGAACGCGAGATTCACCATCGCGATAGAAAGCCTGAAAAACGCCGACCCCGCAGTCCACGACCCAAAAGGCGTCGAAATCGGCGGCATCATATACGGAGGCAGGGATTCTGACACAACTGTCCCAGTAGAGCAGTCTTTCGATTGGAGTCATGGTATACTGACGAAGGGCGCGACACTGGAGTCTGAAACGACTGCCGCAACTTTGGGCCAGGAAGGCGTCAGAAAGTTCAACCTCATGTCCAACATCGAGTTCGTTTCCATCCCGCTGGGCAGGTACATTCAGGACAACCTTGACCTTGGTTCAAAGGCGGAGAAGCCGCCGCTGGTCTTCTCTGTGAACTATTTCCTGAAGGGTAAGGACGGGAAGTTCCTGAACAGCAAGGAGGATAAGCGGGTTTGGTTGAAGTGGATGGAATTGAGAGTGCATGGCGAAGTCGGCGCCCTCAAGACACCTACAGGCCATAGCCCAAAGTACGATGACCTTAAGCGGTTGTTCAAGGAAGTCCTGAAGAGGGATTACAGCAAGCAAGACTACGAGGAACAGTTCAAGTTCAGAACCCTGGAGCATCTGGCCAAGATCGACAGGATAGAAGTCATCTACAAGCAGAAGATAGACGACACTCCCAAGGCACTGTTCAAAGCACTGGACGAACAACGCAAAAGGATAGAAGCTGCCAGAGAAAAATACGGAGACTACATACTGCCGGAAAAATTCGCCTGAGATTTAATGCCGTATTCCCTGTTTATTACATGGTTCTGAAATCCGTGAGAGGTAAACCGGGTATCCCAGAGGGCGATGATTTCTCAAAGATTGAGACTAAGAAGGTTAACACCGCGTTTGCAGATGCTGTGAATGCTGTGATGGAGTCGCCTCAAGCTTCCGTGGAAAAAGATTATCTCAGCGAGTTCGTAAGATACGCTGTCACGAGGTTCCAAAACTCTGAACATGGCGAGTTTTCAGTTCATTTCGGCGCGGGACACAGTAGTATCCCGGTAATCGACGCCGTGTGCGGTAAAAGGACATACATTTTCGAAAATGACATGGACGTCAGCCATTCTGTTGCCAGTTGGAAGCGTATCATGGATAGTAGGATAGACGCCAGCGGCGGGTGCCTGTGGCTCACCCACATGGACAGGTTCTTCGAAAAATATCCTGAAGTTGATCACGTGACAGTCAGGAACGTTTTCAATTACATCCCGCCTTCGAGAACCGGGTCGAGCTTCGATGGTTATGCTGCCCTGCTTGAGGACATGATGTCAGACCCGTATTACCGGGGAGATGCTGTCAAAGACTGCAATACCCTGTTAGACCATCTGAAAGATGGGGGCACGATTCTAGTCGACACCGCGACATGGGGTAAAGGACAGTTCTCTCAGACAGAATTTGAGAATGAAACTCTGGAGGAGTTCAAGAAAAAAGAGTTTGAGCTGACAGGCGACAAGGTGCTGATACAGGCCGCGAAGAGGAGGGATATCAAACTGACGGAATTGGACGAGTTTACCCTACCCTCAAACTACAACCAACGGGCTAAACTCTTCAGAATACAGAAATAGATACCACTCGCAGACTGGTTTTATCAACTTAATTACTGTGAGGTATTTTACTTCCAATCACTCGCACCTAGACTGGCAGAGGTTACTGTTTGGATTTAAGGGAACGTTGTGAATAGGTATAGGGAACGTAGGGTGTAGGCAACTATGGATGATGTTCTTGTCTCTGTTTTGTTGGGTGTTGTGGAGGGTTTGACCGAGTTTCTGCCTGTTTCCTCAACCGGTCATCTGATTCTTGTTAACAATTTTCTCGGTTTCACAGGCGAGTTCGCCAATACCTTTGATATAATCATACAGCTTGGCGCCATCCTTTCGGTAGTCGTGTACTTCAGGAAAAAGCTTCTTCCGTTCGGAAAAGACAAATCGGCAGATGAGAGGAAAGAGGCGCTGATTTTATGGAAAAAAACGCTGGTAGGAGTAATTCCTGCAATATTTGTCGGAGCGGCCTTAGGCAAACAGATTGAGGAACTGCTCTTCAATCCCGTCACCGTAGCAAGTGCCTTACTGATCGGAGGGCTCGCTTTGATACTGATCGAGAGAAAGAAGAGGATAGCGCATATCGATTCAGTCTCCTCGCTAACCTATAAAACGGCATTCATGATCGGAGTGATCCAGTGCCTGGCAATGGTCCCAGGCACGTCAAGGTCTGCGGCAACTATTATCGGGGCGATGCTCTTAGGAGCATCAAGATTGGTTGCTGCTGAATTCTCCTTCTATCTGGCGATACCCACCATAACGGCGGCATCAGCATACTCCCTGTTGAAAACAGGGATGACACTAAGCAGCAAGGAGATGCTGCTGTTGGCTATCGGATTCACTGTCTCGTTCTTAGTCGCATGGGCCGTTATTGCCGGCTTCATGGGTTACATAACAAAGAAGGATTTCAAAGCCTTCGGATACTATAGGATAGCACTGGGGCTTGCAGTTCTGGCGTATTTTGGAATATTAGGAGTATAGTTACTCAAAAAGTGGTTCATCCTCGTTGTATTATGAGAGCCACGTATGCAGCATACAGCAGCAGGAAGGTTATTCCCTCCTTCCGGTCAATCTTGTGTTGGGTGATGCTGAACACCAGCAGCAGTATTGTCGTTATTAACAGAACCGTAAAGTCGAAGTTAATCCCAGCTGGAACAGCCAGGGGAGATACCAGCGCACTCACCCCCAGTATGAGGAATATGTTGAAAATATTCGAACCGACGATGTTGCCAACAGACAAGTCCATCTCCTTTTTGACGGCAGCGACCACGGACGTGGCCAGCTCCGGCAGAGACGTGCCCCCTGCGACGATGGTTGACGCTATCAATAATTCGCTCACGCCGAGCTGACGTGCTATGGCAACCGCCCCGTCAACCGTGAGCATGCCCCCAAAAAACAGGGCGACCAGTCCGCCAACTATCAGGGAAAGGATTTTCAGTTTGGAATGCCCGCCAGCCTCTGGGATTGTTTTGCTGACATCATGCCCCTCATTCACCAATCTGCGCATGTGGTTAAGGTATGCGACAAAGAATAGCGTCAGGATTATCCCGTCCGTCCTGGACAGCATGCTGCTCCCCCCGCCATAGAAGGACTGCTCGTTAGACGCTGCAAACAGGACAATCACCGCAAGCAACGCGAATGGAATCTCCTTCCGCACTATTGAACTCCGAATCTCCAGCGGCATTATCGTCGCCGCAGCGCCGAGGATGAGAAGTATGTTGAAAATGTTGCTCCCCAGTATATTGCCGTAGGCGACGTCAGCCTTACCCTGAAACGATGCGAACAGGTTAACGATCAACTCAGGCATCGACGTCCCGAAGGCAACTATCGTCAGACCGACCACAAGAGGCGGGACTCCAGCCCGCCTGGCAAGGGAAGAGGAACCCCCAACCAGATAATCAGCACCCTTATACAGCAGGGCAAGCCCGAAAACAACCGAGAGATACTCATTCATGGCGTTATACTTTCAGCCGGCAGGTCATTCGCAGACCGGCTTTATCTTGTCTTTCAGCTTTGTCTCCAGGTTTTCGTTCATTGTTTCGATTACGTTGCTAACAACGTTTTCAGCGTCTGTTTTCAGCTTCTGATTCTGCTTGAAGAACTCGTTATCTTCTTTGGTGTCATAGAGTGCCCCATGGGTTGAGTAGGTGAATCCATAAGGCGCGAGTATGCAACCAAGCTGCTGGAAGTATATGAAGATGTCCATGGCGGTCTTCAGCGCGCCATCCTCATGGCCGTTGATGAGGATTCCCACAACTTTTCCGACAGTCAGGCTCTTCTTTCCCAATAGGACCTGGTTCTGTATGCATGTCAGCCTGTCAAGGAAGACCTTCAGCTTGGAGGTCATGTTATTCCAGTTTATGGGAGACGTGATGATTACCGCCTTCGAGTCTACTACCATCTTGTGAAGGGCTGACGCGTCGTCCAACTGGTTCCTGCAGGGGTAGGTGCATGCTGAATTTCTCATTGTGTAGCAGCACCAGCAGTGCTGTACGTTCAACTCCGAGAGGTTGAACCTCCTGTAGCTGACCTTGCTCTTCTTGAGGGCGTCTTCTGCTGTGTCAGCCAGCAGTGAAGTGTTATGCGCCCTGTGGGCGCTGCCATTCACCAATAGGACGTCGAACTTCTTGCCATCGTAGGACAGTCTCTTCCTCTCCGTTTTCTCTGAGAATTCTCCCGGCCCGCTGCTGCACCTGGGGCACTCTTCGGGCGGCTTTGCGCCCGAAAACTCGTAACCGCAGACGCTGCAGACCCACAATGCCATTTTATGATTTGGATAACATATTACATGTCTTCCTTAAAGTTCAGGGGGCATTCAATCCAAATGCCTTATTAGGAGGTAAGACTATAGGTTAAAATCCGATTAGAGTACAAATGTACGCGATAGAAACCGAGAACCTGACAAAAAAGTATGACGGGCTGGTCGCATTGGACGGCCTAAACCTTAATGTCAGGGAGGGGGAGATTTTCGGGCTGCTGGGCCCGAATGGGGCTGGAAAGTCCACGACGCTGCTCATGCTTACAACGCTGAGGCAGCCGACTTCAGGAACCGCGAGGGTGAACGGCTTCGACATCGTCAGGCAGCCTAGTGAGGTGAGAGAGTCCATAGGTATTGTCTTCCAGGACCCGAGCTCGGATGAGATACTCACAGGCTACGAGAACCTGAAACTCCACGGATGGCTATATGACATGCCAGATAACCTGAAGGAGAAAAGGATAAACGAGGTTCTCGAGCTGGTGGAGCTGACAGACAGGAGAGACGACCTCCTGAAAACATACTCGAGCGGCATGAGGAGGCGATTGGAACTCGCGAGGGGGCTGATGCACCACCCTAGGGTTCTGTTCTTGGACGAGCCGACCATCGGCCTCGACCCGCAGTCGAGGGAGCGCATCTGGGATTTCATAAAAAAGCTCGCCGCTGATGAGAAAATAACGGTCGTCATCACGACACATTACATGGACGAAGCGGACAGGCTGTGCGACAGGCTGGGCATAATAGACCACGGAAGACTTGTGGTTGTGGACTCCACTGAAAAGCTGAAGGAGGATGTCGGAGGGGACATAGTCAGGCTGAAAGCCGCTAGACTCGACATAAAATCTCTGGAGGAGTTGGACTACGTGAAGGAGGTTAAAGCCTGCGACGGCGAAGTATGCCTCACAGTCTCAGACGCCGACAGGCATCTGCAGGAGATACTGGACACTGCCGGGAAGGTGGAATCGGTCGAAGTCCGCTCGCCGACGTTGGATGACGTCTTCTTATACCATACCGGCAGGCAGATTAGAGAGGACACGCCAGAGGGAGGGTGGGGTCAGAAGGCCATGCAAGCGAGGTCTAAAAGATGAAAGCGCTGAGAGGCATTTATGCATTATGGTACAGGGAGTTCAAGGTCTTCCAGAGGGAAAAATCCAGGGTGGTTGCATCTATCGTGAACCCGATGCTTTGGTTTCTTATAGTAGGTGGCGGTATCGGCTCGGTGGTCTCGTTCAGCGGCATCAACTATCAGACGTTCATATTCCCAGGCATCCTAGTACAGTCCATACTCTTCTCCTCGATATTCTTCGGAGTGTACATCGTCTGGGACAAGAAGATAGACTTTCTCAAGGAGGTTCTGGTATCGCCTTTGTCGAGGACTACGATATTCGTAGGGAAGATGCTCGGAGGCTCGACTGACACCCTCATACAGACGTCCATATTGATGTTCTTAGGTTTCATCTTTTCGAGAGTGGGCATGATGGAGGGCCTCCAGCTCACTCCGCTATCCATGCTCATATCAGCTGCGTTCCTCTTCATGACAACTGCTGGAGCGGTCAGCATAGGGCTTATAATAGGCTCGCAGATGGAGAGCATCGAAGGCTTCCAGCTTGTGGGCAGCTTCGTCGTGTTCCCCATGTTCTTCCTCTCCGGCGCCCTCTTTCCAATAGACAACCTGCCCAAGTGGCTGGCCCCGTTCGTATACTTGGACCCGGTGACATACTCGGTCGACGGCCTAAGGGGAGCCCTCCTGGGAGCCTCCACCTTCCCCATCATCTTCGACTTCACGGTCATCACAGTATTCTCAGCGCTGATGGTAATAATCGGCACCTACGCCTTCAAGAAGATGAAAATCTGAGGGGCAAACCATCACGAACATCCGTATTTTTAAACTAGTCTTACATTATATTGTATCAGAATGGGTTCCTTTGTGTATCAGACGGTTGGTTTCGAGGATTTCGTTAGTGGGAACCCTCTTCAGTTGCTGTTGCTATTGCTTAGGCTGCGAGAGTAAGCTTAGCTTATGTCTCGCGCGAACAGGATTATTATATTACTTTAGTTTACACATTATTTGGTGTTCGACATGACAAAAAAGATAAAAGTGTTCGATACGACGCTCAGGGACGGGGAGCAGACGCCGGGAGTCGCGTTAACCCCTGAGAAGAAGCTTGAGATAGCTAAGGCTCTGGATGAGCTTGGCGTTGACATCATAGAAGCAGGGTTTCCCATAAACTCCGAGGGCGAGTTCAACGCGGTCAGGCAGATTGCGAGAGAGGTTGACACTACAGTATGCGGCCTCGCAAGGGCCTTGAAGCCTGACCTTGACAGGTGCATTGAAGCGGAGGTTGACTTAGTCCATGCTTTCATATCCACTTCACCGCAGCATCTCAAGTATCAGATGGAGAAGACGGAGGATGAGGTGTATGAGATGGCGGTGGATGCAGTACAATATGTGGTAGACCACGGCCTCCCATGCCTTTTCTCGCCTATGGATGCCACTAGGAGCGACATCGACTATCTTATAAGGGTGTGCAAGGGCGTTGAGGAGGCTGGAGCCAAGATCATCAACATACCTGACACTGTCGGAGTCATGTACCCGTCCGCCATGAGAGAGCTCATCTCGAAGGTGAGGAAGGCCGTGAAGGTTGACATCGACGTCCACTGCCATAATGACTTCGGGATGGCGGTCGCTAACACGCTGGCTGCTGTAGAGGCCGGCGCCAACCAGGTTCAGGTGGCAGTCAACGGCCTCGGGGAGAGGGCAGGCAACGCAGACCTGGAGCAGGTTGTGATGGCCTTGAAGGTGTTGTACGGCAGGGAGACGAACATAAGGTATAAGAACATCTACGCCACCAGCAAGCTTGTTGAAAGGCTGACAGGAGTCAGAGTCATGCCCAACTTCCCGATAGTGGGGGACAACGCGTTCGCTCATGAGTCAGGCATACACGTTCACGCAGTATTGAAGAATGCTGAGACCTTCGAGCCCCTGAAGCCTGAGATGGTCGGGGCGAGAAGGCGCATCGTCCTCGGAAAGCACGTTGGAGTCCATGGGATAGAGGCGAAACTGAAGGAGCTGAAGATCAGGGTCAGTCAGGAGCAGCTGATGGAGATAACGAAGAAGGTTAAGGACCTCGGGGGAAAGGGCAAGAGGATTGTGGAGGAGGATCTTGTCGCCATCGCAGAGGACGTCACCGGGAAACTTCCGAAGGAGAAGAGGGTTTTAGAGCTCATAGACTTGAAGCTGACTTCGAAGCTGAACAAGAACCCGGTGGCAACCGTAAAACTGAAAGTTAGGGGCAAGCAGAAGGAGGCCACTGAGGAGGGTGTAGGCCCTGTGGACGCCACACTGAACGCGATAAGAACTGCCATAGGCGACAGGAAGATAACCTTGGAGGAGTATCATCTTGACGCGATAACCGGCGGCTCGGATGCATTAGCTGATGTCACAGTCAGAGTCGCCAAGGGAGCGGATGTGACCCTGGCCAGGGGAGTCCACGAGGATGTGGTCATGGCGAGCATCATCGCCTTCATAAACGGTTTAAACAGGCTGCTCAAATAGCTCAGTGTGGATGAGCGAAGCGAAACAGCAGACCGAGGGTCTGGTGTGTGTCTGAGATGATATCTCAGCCACATCCCGCACATGTTTTCGCCATCTGTTTATTAAAAGGCTGGGGTTGAACAGGCTGTTGAAGTAATCTTATATAAGCCGTTGCATGTAATATTTTCCTATGGATTTATCAGGCAATCTGCTGGTGGTCAATTTTAAGACTTATGATGAGAGCACCGGCGACAATGCTCTTGAACTCTTGAGGGTCTGTGATAGGGTCGCTTCTGAGTCAGGCGTTGCCATAGTGGCTGTGCCCTCTCTCCTTGATTTGGAGAGGTGCTGCAGGACTGCCGCGGACGAGGGCCTCAATGAGGTAGTAATCTTTGCCCAGCACGTTGATCCGAGCTTCAGGGAGGGGAAGCTGGGGAACAATACCGGCAGGATTCTGGCAGCGAAACTGAAAGAACTTGGAGTCCAAGGCTCACTCCTGAACCACTCGGAGAGGAAGCTCACCAGGAGAGCAGGCAATGACATGGACGTTAGCGAAATACAGGCGCGCGTCAGCGCCCTCAAGGCTGAGGGCCTGAAGTCGATAGTCTGCTGCGGGTGGGAGGCTCAGGACCTAACCATAAAGGAGGGCAAACTGATAGCAGCTTCGAATCCTGATTACATCGCAGTCGAGCCTCCGGAGATGATAGGAGGCGACGTCTCTGTCACGACAAAGCCTGAGCTGATAACCGGTTTCGTGAAAGCCATAATGGACGTGGACAGGGACATCAAAGTTTTGACAGGCGCTGGCGTTAAGAACGGGGAGCACGCCGCCAAGGCCATTGAGTTGGGCACCAAAGGGGTTCTCGTCGCCTCGGGCATAGTGAAGCCCAAGGATGGCGCCCAGGAGGAGGCTCTGACTGAGATGGCAGGAGGGTTGAAATGAGGTCTGACATTATAAAAAAGGGGGTTGAGAGGGCGCCGAACAGGGCGCTGCTTTATGCTACAGGGATCACAAAGGAAGACATGCGCAAACCTTTCATCGGCGTCGCATCATCTTTCACTGACCTGATCCCAGGCCACATTGGAATGCGAGAGCTGGAGAGGGCCATAGAGAATGGAGTTTACGCCGGAGGAGGGCGGCCGTTCATCTTCGGGGTTCCGGGAATATGCGACGGCATCGCGATGGGCCATGAGGGCATGAAATTCTCTTTACCCTCGAGGGAGCTGATAGCTGACGAGGTTGAGGCTATCGCAAGCGCCCACGCGTTGGACGGTCTCGTGCTGTTGACGAACTGCGACAAGATTACGCCCGGGATGCTGATGGCAGCCGGCAGGCTTAATATCCCGTGCATAGTTGTCACAGCAGGTCCCATGTTAGGCGGTTATCATAATAACAGGAGGCTTTCGCTGGTGAGGGACACCTTCGAGGCTGTCGGACTCTACCAGGCTGGGAAGATAAAAGCTGAGGAGCTGGCTGCGCTGGAATGCGAGGCCTGCCCCGGAGCAGGCTCATGCCAGGGGATGTACACCGCAAACAGCATGGCCTGCGTAACCGAGACGATGGGGATGTCATTGCCAGGCTGCGGCACTGCCTTGGCGGGAACGGCAAAGAAGAAGAGGATAGCATTCGACTCAGGCAGGAGGATAGTAGAGCTCGTGCGCAGGAAGGTTACAGCGCGGAAGATCATAACAAAGAATTCAATCTATAATGCGGTTGTCGTGGATAACGCCTTCGGCGGCTCCACCAATACTGCACTGCACATTCCGGCAATCGCGTACGAGGCCGGCGTGCCGATAAAACTTGACCTCTTCGATAAGGTCAGCAGGAGGACGCCGCATATCGTGAACATGCGCCCAGGCGGGGAGACGTTCATGGAAGACCTCGAGCGGTCTGGCGGAATCCCGGGAGTCTTGAACAGGCTCGCAGGCAGGCTGAAACCTAACACAACAGTCTCAGGCAGGAACATCAGGGAAATCGCCAGAACAGGCATCATAGTAGAACCTGAAATAATCAGGCCTCTGAATAGACCCTACCATAAGGAGGGCGGGATGGCTGTCCTCAAAGGCAACCTCGCTCCTGACGGCTGCGTCGTCAAGCAGAGCGCTGTTTCACAGAAGATGATGAAGTTCACAGGCAAAGCCAGGATATTCGAACGGGAGGAGAACGCCATGAGGGCGATCCTCGCCAGAAGGATAAAAAAGGGTGATGTAGTGGTCGTAAGGTATGAGGGGCCGGCAGGCGGTCCAGGCATGAGGGAGATGCTGAGCCCGACCTCAGCCATAGCTGGCATGGGACTGTCAGACTCTGTCGCACTGATAACGGACGGCAGGTTCTCAGGCGGAACCCGTGGACCGTGCATAGGCCACATCAGCCCTGAAGCCGCCAGGGGCGGGCCGATTGGAATCATAAGAGAGGGTGACAGGATTCACATTGACATCCCAAAGAGGAAGCTGGAGTTGCTCATACCTGCAAAAGAGTTCGCAGCCAGGATGCGAAACTTTAAACCGAAAAAGAAGAAGCTCAGAGGCTACCTGAAGAGGTATGCTGAGGCTGTCTCCTCAGCTGACAGGGGCGCGATTCTGGCGTGAGTAGTGTTCTGCAAGATCCAGTAGGGTCCAGGGCTTGCATTCGCTCTTCTTGAAACCGAGGAGTTTCACATACTTTAGGAGGGTCTCATCGTCTTCTGCTTCGATTTCCAGGAACTCTGGTATGGAATCGTAGGGCTGCGAGTACAGGTCCAGTTCGAAGTGAACTTTCCCCAGCTTGTAGGATGTCCTCTGCTTCTTCGTAGTCAGCCACGATGCCATCCCCAGCGATTCCAACATGTGTTTCACCTTGTCGAAGTCTGAGACTTCTACCTCATGCTCCTGCCTGACCTTCATGCTGTCATGCTCTACGAACTCCTTGAACGTCAGATACGATCTGTCGCCGACCTTCCGCAGCCTGAAGGTGCCCTTCGACTTTTCAATCCGCCTGTCCCTGAAGTCGAAGTAGACAGCAAAAACCTCGCCGTCAAACACTTTCTCAGCCCCTAGCTGAGCGAGCTTTTTTTCTATCTTCTTCCTGTCGACTTCCAGTATCTTGACTTCAGTCTCCCTCATCAGCTTACTACTTTTATTCAACTGTTATTAAGAGTTTAACCTGATGCTAGCGACAGCCGAAAAGGCAGCGTTGGATGGCGGGAGAGTCCTACAGGACAATTTCGGAAGAATCCGCAGGGCAACGCACAAGCAGAAAAAGGACCTAGTGACAGAGGCTGACATACTCTCTGAGAAAAAAATCCTCTCAATAATACGGAAAGGATACCCCCACCACAATATCCTTTCGGAGGAGAGCACGCCCATAGACGAGGATTCAGAGTATACTTGGGTTGTCGACCCATTGGACGGCACCCACAACTTCTACTATGGGATGCCATTCTGGGGAGTTTCAGTAGCACTCTTTAGGAGGGAGAAACCGCAGCTGGGTGTCATCTATCTTCCGAACGAGGGCGAACTCTACCATGCGGTCAGGGGAAAAGGCGCCTACTGCAACGGAAAAAAGCTGAAGGTCTCGGGAAGGACTATGGACGATGCGATGCTCATGTTCGGAGTCCGCTTCTTCCAGGACAGTTCAACGTTCTCCACCTTCAGGAAGCTGGTCACTAGGACGTTCAGCGTGCGGATGCTCTCCGTGGCAGTAACCAGCTTCGCATACGTCGTCCAGGGGAAAGCAGACGCCTACGTCGCCCAGTCCCTGAAACCCTGGGACTATGCAGCAGGATGCCTGCTTGTCGAAGAAGCTGGCGGAAAGTCGACAGACTTCGGCGGAAGGGAATGGAAACTCGACTCCGGCAGCATAGTCTGCTCCAACGGAAGAATACACAAACAACTGCTTGAGGTTATCCGATAGGATATAGCCCATACTACAGCTTAACTTAACACTAGCTAATAAGTTATATGCCCAATAGGAGGATCATACTTATTGTTAGAGACGGCTGGGGCTACAGTGAAGAAGTTAAAGGCAATGCTGTGCGCGCTGCCAAGACGCCGAACAACGACAGATACGAGAGAGAGTATCCTTGGATCACATTAAAGTGCAGCGGCAACGCCGTCGGCCTCCCGGAGGGCACCCAAGGAGGAAGCGAGCCAGGACACCTGACTATAGGAGCCGGCCGGGTGGTCTGGCAACCGTATGAGGACATCAACCGGAAGATAAGAAGCGGGGAATTCTACAAGAATAAGGCACTTCAGAAGGCTGTCAAGAACTGCAAGAAGAACAACTCCTCATTGCATCTGATGGGACTGTTCTCGGACCAGGGGATACATGCCACCACAGAGCACCTCTACGCGCTGCTGAAGCTGGCGAAACAGAACAAGCTCGAAAAAGTCTACATCCACGCCTTTTTGGACGGCAGGGACGTGCCTGAGAGGAGCGCTGACAGGTTCATAAAAGAATGCCTGCAGAAGATGAAAGAAGTTGGAGTAGGGAGGATAGCCTCCCTGGTGGGCAGATACTATGCAATGGACAGGGACACCAACTGGGAGAGGACGAAAAGAGCATATGACCTGCTGACACTGGGAGAAGGCTTCAGGGAAAAAGACCCCCTGAATGCCTTAGAAAATGCCTACAGGAGAGGGGACGAGACAGACTACTATGTTAAGCCCATAACGTTGGTAGATGATAGTGAGAAACCCATTGCCACGATAAAAGACAGCGATTCCGTAATATTCTGGAACTTCCGCTCAGACAGGACGAGGCAGCTGACCTACGCGCTCACAGAGAAGAATTTCGGCAAGTTCGAAAGAAAGGTCTTTCCGAAAGTCTGCTTCGTGTGCATGAGCGAATACGACAAGAACCTGGACCTGCCAGTCGCATTCCCCCAGCAGACAGTGGAGAACAACCTCGGGCAGGTTTTGAGCAGGAATGGGCTGAAACAGCTCCGCATAGCGGAGACGGAGAAATACGCGCATGTGACGTTCTTCTTCAACAGCCAGGTGGAAGAACCCAATCCTGGAGAGGAGAGGATAATGGTGCCTTCACCCAAAGTCCCATCCTACGATCAGAAGCCGGAGATGAGCGCCTATGAGATTACTGAGAAGCTGCTGCCGCAGATAGAAAAGGACTACTATGATTTCATCGCCGTCAACTTCGCTAACGGAGACCTGGTAGGCCACTCCGCGAAGCTGGACGCAGGGATGAAAGCCTGCGAGGCAGTAGACGAATGCATCGGAAGGATAGTGGAAGCCGGCCTGGAGCACAACTATGTCATACTCATCACAGGAGATCACGGCAACGTGGAGATAATGTTCTATCCTAACGGAGAGCCATGCCCTGCGCACGGCACAAACCCGGTCCCGTTTTCCATAATCAACGGAGAAAAGCTGAAGAATGTTAAGCTGAAGGAGGGTAGGGGCTTGGACTCCATCGCCCCCACCATATTAGAGCTGATGGGTCTCAAAAAGCCGGATGAGATGACAGGAGAATCACTGATTGCTAAGTAACTCGCTATTCTACGATTAGGAGACCGTCGCCCAGCCACTGCGGCGACCCATCTTTTCGAGTATAATACATTGTGAAGTTGCCGGACTCGTTGGCAACGAAGGTTACAGTCTCATACCTCTGCGGGTAAACCTTCTGCGAGATGTCATAACCTCTTATTCCGAAACTGAAGGATATTTCGCTGCCCGTCAGATGCAGGATGACAGTGTCGCTGCGGGCGACGGTGAGAACATTGGGGACGATACTGTTCCTCTGAAGCATTATCGTGAACTCCCTGACCTCAGGCCCGGCAGGCAACGTGGTGGTAGGCTCCACAGTGGACGTAGTAGACTGCACCGTTGAAGTCTCCTCCACAGTCGTGGTCGGCTGCAGGGTAGTTGTCACAGCAGGAGCCTCATCCCGAGTGCAGCCGGACGCGATCAGGACTAACGTAAGAGCCAGAAGCGGATAGAATCTCATTTTGTCATTCACCTAGGTTATATATCCCCCCACACTATTAAAAAAAGAAGCGGTAATGTCATCGAGGCATGGAGTCTGAGAAGGCATAATATGGCAGAGTGGCTGAAGCAGCGAAGCCGCCGAACGCCGCCCATTTCACGGCCGGAAATTCGGCCCAACGGACCTGCTGGGATTCGAACCCAGGTCCCGGGGTAACTTTGAGCCCTGATCCACCCTATTGTGCGGTTCCCTTTCTTTTTGGGATGAAGCACTTTTTCTTTCGGGAAAGAAAAAGGGCTCTCCGAAGCCCCGTAGGATATCCAAGCTACCCCACAGGCCCTTTTGTGTATTAGTGATAGGTGGCGCTAGGTTATATTTGTTCAGAGGGGCTGGAGCAGAGCAGAATGCCCATCCTTTGCGAGCCGTAGTAAGGCTTGGGGGATATCCAGGTTATCTCACAGGCCCGATAGTTTGTGGTTTATTATTTCGTTCTTAATGTATTACATGGTAAGGGCGTCTATTATATTTGTTGTTCTTCTGCTGTTGGCTTCCTATTGTGAGGCTGCTTTCAGGGATTATATGGAGTTGAGCTGGAATTCGACGATGAAGGAGGTTTTGAGCGGCCTTGTTTCTGCTGATTTGAACGGGGATGGGAATGCTGAGGTCGTTGTGAGCACTTCCACTGAGGGGGCGGTGTACGCTTTCGACAGCAAGGGCAAGAAGCTGTGGATGTATAATACGATGGGCTATGTGAATGATGTGATAGCCTCTGATTTGGATGGGGATTCCTACAAGGAGATTATAACGAGCACGTCAGGCCACGTCTATGCCATAAACCACAGGGGCGAGAAGGTCTGGTCTTTCCTGATGAGCAGGAACGATGCCCGAAATCTTGGGGTGGGAGATTTGGACGGCGATGGAAGTAAGGAGGTCATAGTCGGGCCTTACGCTTCGAACTGCAAGGAGAGCATAATATTCGTCATCAACGCTTCAGGCAACAAGTTCTGGTCTTATTCTCTTGGGAACTATTACGGGAACGTGATCGCCTCAGGAGACTTGGACGGCGACGGCAAGGATGAGGTTATAGTGGGGACTATGCTGAGGGCTTTGGATTCCAGCAGGATGATGTGCGACCCGTCCAAGACATCCCCTGCCAAGATTGTCGCAATAAAGGGGGACGGCAAAAAACTCTGGGAGTATGGCACCGAAGGTGGGGTTACTGTGCTGGAGGTGTCTGATTTGGACGGCGACGGGATGAGGGAGGTTATCGCAGGCTCATATCCTAAGCTGTACGTTATCGACTATACTGGGAAGCTGGTGTGGGACTATAAGGCTGTCACCAAGGTCGATTCGATAGCCGTCGGCGACCTGGAGGGGGACAAACTCAAGGAGGTAATAGTCGGGGCGAACAACGTCTACGCTTTCAACAACATGGGCGTTTCGCTCTGGTATGGCGCGACCAACGACAGAGTCTACAATGTCGAGGTCGCCGACCTGGATAACACAGGATTTTCAGAGGTTATAGCTGCATCCGACAAAGTGTACGTGTTCGACAAGGTTGGCGAGCTCCTGTGGAACAGCGAACCGCTGAGGACCGTCCACAAGCTCGATATCTCAGACTTCGAGAGCGACAACTACAGGGAGATAGTGGCGGGGGCTATAGAGGAGGTTATAGCCTATAAGACAGGCTCTAAGGCGAGGAGGAACTACGCTGACGAATACCTTCAGAAGGCTAAAGACGACCTAGCAGCCGGCAGATACGAGAAGGGCTTGGACAACGCGATAAACGCCAAGGGGCTCTACTCCAGATTGGGTCTGATGAACGACGTCTCAACTGCCATCGAGCTGATTGACAGTCTCAACAGATCAGCCTCTATGCTAAGGAGCGAGAGTGAGCAGGCTGACAAATCCTTCAAGATTGCGAAAGAGTCGTTCGACGCCGGAGACTTCTGGAACGCGAGCAATTATGCGATGATCGCAAGGAGCAAATACTCAGCCCCTGAGATAATGAACAGGACATTGATTGGAGAGTGCGAGGGCATCATCAACAGGTCCAACGAGGCCCTATACGAGAACGCCACCTTCTATTATAATAAGGCTCTTGCCGACTTCCAGGAGGGCAGACTGGATTCCGCCCTCCAGCAGGCGGGAGTGTCGGCAGAGATTTTCAAACACCTGAGGGATGACGAGGGAGTTAAGGGCTCAGAGTTTCTGATATCGCAGATACAGGCGAAGGCGAAATCAAAAATCAACCTGAAGGGTGTTTCCAGCAGGCTCAGGATGCCTAACCTGGACGGTAGCCCCTACGTCGGGGTCATAGTCTCGGCAGTAGTATTGCTGGTTTTCGTGCTATTGGTGGCCTATTTTATCGTGAAAAAAGTCAGAACGCCGAAGATGTCCAAGGAGGAGATAAGAAGCCACCTGCAGGAGACTGCAACACAGCAGAACAGGAAAGTAGAGACTGAGCATCTGAAGCCTAAAGTCATGAGGGAACGGCCGAAATTCACGAGAGACCATCACAGGAGGATCGGCAAAGCAATACCCAGAAAAAGATGATTATTTGCCCTTAAGCCGCAGTATTATGCTAACCCTTCTCAGGACGCAGTCTGCAAAGTACATGAGCAACGCGGCGACAGCCAGATAATGCCATACCGGCGTTTCCTCGACCCTGTTTACGGTCGATATCCTCCTGGCGTAGTCCAGGAGGTCGGCTTCAAGCTGCGAAACCTGCTGGTGCGTGTAATATGAGCCTCCGGTGGCTCCGGCGATGCTGGACAGGGTCTTAGAGTCAATGCCAAGCTGGTTCAATTCAACAGGATAGTTGACCGCCAGCGCGTCAACGTCAGAGTCTGAGCCGAGTATCGCTTTGACAGCGTACAATCCGGCCCTGTTGGGGTTGAATGTGCCGACAAACGAGTCAAGGGAGTCCTGCTTCAGAGCCACCTCGGGAATGATCCCGGACTCGGAGTGCTTTACTATCAGCTCAGGTTTAGACTGTGCCTCGACCTTTATAAGAGCCTCGTTTCCAACGTAAGCGTTGCCCGTCTTCAGGAGCACGCTCCTGCCTTTCTCAAGGTCTCCTATGATCCAGTTGGTCAGCGCTGAGATGAGCTTTCCGTTGCCAGCCTCGTACATGCGGGGGCTCCACTCCATCCCATTGTCTGTGGTGATGGACGCGACCCTCCCCAGGCCGAACCACCATACTGTGATGACAGGCTGCTCGGCCTTCGTTGACACGACCATCCTGGATATGGACTTCTCGTAGACTGTGTTATAGTTGCTGATCTTGACGTCGCTAAGCTCCATCCCCTCTGTTATGAAATGGTACCGGTCATAAATCTTCAAAGTGAAGCCCTCATCGCCCTTCTCCTCCTCGCTGAACCTCAACAGAAGGCGCTCATGCTCCCTCTCGCTTGGGCCATAATAGAGGCCATTGCCCCTGCGCGCGAACTCGACCATCCTGGACTCGGACTTGGGTATGGGATTGTCTGGATTGCTTCCCAAGACGGAAGCGCCCCCGCCGACTCCGATGAAGTTGGACTGTATGCCCTTGTCAGCCATCGTCTCCAGCTTATAGTACAGTGAATCGATTGAATTCTTCTGCCTGTAGATTTCGCCGTCGGTGAACATGAATATGAACTTCTTTCCTTCGAAGCCTGACAGCATCCTCTCAGCCTCATCCAGGCTAGAGTAGGCGTCAGTGCCGGCCTCGCCGAGAAGGCATGCCTGCAACCTGAGTATCCTGTCCTCGAGCGCCTCCCTGTCCAGGTACTCGAACTGCGTGAAATCCACGACAGTGTAGGGGTCTACGTTAAAGGCTATGAGCCCTATGCTGTCCCTGGGGTCGAGCTGCCTCATTACGTTTATCATAAGCGCCTTCGCTATCTCGTCAGGCTCCGTCTGCCCCAGCCCGGGAGCGGCGAAACTGCAGGACAGGTCCATGAGGAAGACTACGCCGATAGGCTGCCTCTCCTTGGTAGGTTTTTTCCCGGATTTCACGGGCAGCAAGCTTTCGAAGTAGCTGTTATTGTAGCTGCCGTACTCGTAGGAGTTGTCGCCTCCGACGGCGATAATGCCGTTGCCTGCCAGCACGTAACGCTTGTACTTTTCGACGAGGTCTCCGTCCAAGTCATCGGAATTTATGTTGTCCAGGACGACGGCCGGGTATCCGGAGATTTCCTCGTTTACGTTGGTTGTGAACTTGACATCGTATATCCTGCTCAGCACCTTGAGGAGGGGCGTGTCGGTCTCGGAGCCGATGACGAGGAGTTCAGGCCTTTCGACCACGTCAACCTTCTTGTAGAATCGGTTATTGTCCGGGAAGAAGTCGTCAGTGCCAGGCACCAGGTTTATCACTATCTCGTGGACGCCGGTCTCGGAGAACATCAACGTTTTGTTGATGTACTGTGTCAGGCCTGTCT
Source organism: Candidatus Altarchaeota archaeon (assembly GCA_043800255.1). Lineage (GTDB taxonomy): Archaea > Altiarchaeota > Altiarchaeia > IMC4 > SCGC-AAA252-I15 > JAZDNF01. The sequence goes on from JAZDNF010000009.1 coordinate 41,253, forward strand.
GGGAGACTGTCTCCTCATGTATCCTGGAGCCGTCGACCGTTATCTCGACCGTGTATCTGGCCCTCTCCTGCGACGTCTTCTCGACCTTCAGGACCATATCGTATTCGGCGTTCACCGGAGTCTTGTCGTCTCCCATCACGTCGCTTATCCTGATGTCATCCTTCAGAACTCGGGGGGATATCGTGAAAACGGTTATGTTCATGGGAGCCAATACTGCGGCAACGCTCACAGGCTCCCTGCCGAAGTTGTTCCTGCCGTCCGAGAGCAGGATGACAATCTGATTGCCCTCCAGCGACTTCAGCCTCGTCCTGTAGAGGGTGTCGCCTATGGCGGTCTTGTTGCCTGAGAAGAACTCTATGTTGACGTCAGCCTTGCCGGTCGCGTTCTTGACGACGCTGTTTATCTCATTGTAGAGCCTGTTGCCCAGAGCCTCGGAGTCGAAAAGGTCCATGCTGGGGGAGGCGTCCTCGATGATGGTTATGGGTGGAAGGTCTCCGAGGACCTCCTTCTTGGTTAGGATATGCGGCGAAGCGAGGGCAACCACCAGCAGACATATGAGGACCGTCCTAACGATGAGGAACCTGACCTTCCGTCTGTCGAATCCACCGCGCAAGACGTAGTAGAAGAGCAGCAACAGCAGAGGAGCTGCCCAGGCCAGCCTCAGGGGATGGTCGAATGCTATGCTCTCTAGAGTAGGCATCACAGCAATCCCCTCCGCCTGTAGAGGAAAGTCTCGGCAAATAGTATGAAAAGCGCGAAGGCTATGAGTATTGAATAGAAATACCTCCTGGTTTTTTCGCTGGCGATATCCAGGCCGACGACCTTCTCGTACTCCCTGAACTCCGTAGCGCTTATGTTCGACTCCATCTCGTTGAGCAGGTTGACAGAGAACGTTTTGGTGAAGTTCCCGGCTGCGATATCGTAAACTCCCGCATCGTCGAGGAAGAACACCGTCGACTCTATGTCCTCGCCGGCCGGCGTTGTGAGTGTGGCGTTCATCTCCAGCGAGAGGTACTCGCCAGAGTTGTAGGAGCTTATGATCCCAAACGAGTCGTCCCCGGTGAGAAACAGCATGATCTTGTATAAGAGGATTGGAAATTCCGAGCTCATCCTGAAGTTGCTCCACCTCTCGTCAGGGTTTATGCCCAGATATAGCACCCTCCCACGGCCGTATTCCTGGTAAGAGATGAGAGGGTATTTTCCCGTTGATACGACGGTTATGGAGTTGTTCTTAGCGGCCGCCCTGAAGTACCTTAAGGCTGTAACCCCCGAGAAGCCTATCTCCTCCTTCCCCTCCCTCCCCACAATCTCATGGTAGGGTATGTCAGAGTATATGAGGCCTGTCCCTGACACGATATCCTCGAAGACGACCGGGCTCATCTCGTAGAAGACGCTTTCCCCTATCTGAGCAGTAAAATCGTAGGGCACCATTATGAATGAGCCGCCGCCTCTCGTGAAGAGTGAGATGTCCCTGAGGGTTCCGGGCGGGATGTTGACGTTTGACACGCTTCCAAGTATGATAAGGTCGTATTTGCCGAATTCTGGGATGACAGGCACCTCTGCAACATCCAATACGTTGTTCGGCAGGGACTGGAGAGCCAGCCTCAGATAGCTGTCCATCCCCTCAGAGGAGATGAGAAGCGTCTTAAGCGTCCTGATGCCCTCGACGACCGCATAGGCTGAGTCGTCAACAGCCAGGTCGTCGCCTCTCGTAAGTTCCACCCTGACAAGCTGGCTCTCATCAGGTATGCTGTACTCGCCCTGATAGAAGAGGTCAGAGTACGCTTTCATGGTCCGTTCCTGCGTGTCCAGCAACTCCCGGTTAGATTGTATTTTGAACTGGACGGTATGCTCCTCAGGGTCGTAGTTCCTTATGGTCACGGTCACCATGAGCTTCCTGGGGTTCTTGGAGGACCTCCACGCGGAAAAGTCTATGACGCCGACGTTCCTGCCGCTGGATCCGAATTTCACGAATTTCACCTTTATGTCGTTCAACTCGGCTATCTTCTTGGCTAGCGACGGGTCCATGCCCTCGTTGTCTGAGAAGTCGGAGAGGACGTGGATTACCTTGCTCTTGCTCTCTCCGACGATCATGTCCTTTGCCAGTATGATGGAGTCCCCGATGTTGGAGGACGTGTCAGCCGCCTTCAGTTTTCCCAAAACCAGCCTAGCCTGTTCTACGCTCCCCTTGTCCAGCAGGGTTATGGGGATGTTCTCGGCGAGTATTATGCTGACTGAGCTCTTCCTGTTGGCGCGTTCCAGTATTTCATCAGCCTCCGCCAGCGCGCTGCTAAACCTGTCAGGCCTCATGTCCTTGGCCTGCATGCTCGCTGACGCGTCGACCACTATGGCGATTGCCGACTCGACGCCGCCTTCAGCGTCTGAGGAGATGAACGGCTTAGCTAACGCAACCGCGAGGAGGATGATGACCAGCAACTGCGTCAGAAGTATCGGATCCTTTATGAGCCTGTCAAAAAGGGAGGCGAACCTCCTGTTCCGTTCTATGTTCTTTATGAACATCAAAGTTGGGAGCCTGACTTCCTTAGGCTTCGGCTTCAGGAGGTAGAGTATTATTATCGGTACCAGCAGCAGCAGGCCAAATAGCAGGAGCGGCGTTTCAAAGAGTCTTTCAAACATGACTGCGACCTCCGCCCAGCAGGCTCACGAAGCAGTCGAATATGGGAGTGTTGGTTCTGACGGAGTGGAAGTCAGCGCCGACGTCGTCGCATATCCCGTTGAGCTCCTTGATGTGCTCTGTGACGCGCTCATTATACTCTTTCTTGAAGTTTGGGCTTAGGAACGTCCGCTTATGTCCCCCAGACTCCATGTCCTCGAAGTTTACGTCCTCAGACCATTCGAGGTTTACCTCGCCTGGGTCGAGTACCTGTATCATTATCAGCTCCTTCGACTGTTTGGCTATCCTGAGGATGCCCTCCTTGAGGGAGTCCATAGGCTCCAGGAAGTCGGACAGCACTACGATGAACGATTTCGACTTTATCATCCTGCTGTACTGGGAGGTGGCAGTTCCGAAGTTAGTCTCCCCCTCCAATTTCGCGTTGTTCAATATGTCTATGGTCTGGAAAAGGTGGGTTTTGGTCCGCTCCGCCCCCAGCGTCTGCATAAGCTGCTTCGAGTATAAGCCTATGCCAAACTCCTCGTTGTTCACTACAGTGAGGAAGCCGAAACCTGCCGCCAGGTTGCTCGCGTAGTCGAACTTCCTGTTCCCCTTCAGGCCGAAGTCCATGCTCTTGCTGGAATCGACCAGCAGATGCAGGATGAGGTTCTTGTCCTCCTCGAAGCGCCTGATGTACAGTTTCTCCGTCCGCCCGTAGACCTTCCAGTCTATGTTCCTGAAGTCGTCTCCCGGGAAGTACTCCCTGTAGTCCAGAGGCTCGATGCCGCTCCCGTATTTGGTGGAGGGCCTGCCGCCAGTATACAATGCCGAGACCTTCTTCCGAATCACAAAATGCAGGTGCTTGACCTGGTCCAGGAAGGAGGCATCAACTGCCATCTCAGACCTCCTTCAAGAGCTCGGTTATAACGTTGTCGGTGGTAAGCCCCTTCCGCTCGGACTCGAAGTTCAGTATCAGCCTGTGCCTCAGAATCGGGTAACACATCGCCTCTATGTCCTTCTCGCTCACGTAGTTCCTGCCCTCGACCAGGGCCAACGCCTTCGCAGCGAGGACAAGGCCTATGCCAGCCCTCGGAGACGCCCCGTATTCGAGGTACTTTTTGGCAACTCCGCCGTCCTTGGGACGGGTGGTGCTGACTATCTTCTGCGCGTAATCGAGGCAGTCGTTCGATATTGGCATCTTCCTCGTCAGCTCGTGTATGGAGATCACTTCTTGTTTGCTTATGACTCGGCTGACTTCCTGCAGGCCCTTGGTCGTGTAAAGCCGTATTATCCTCCTCTCATCCTCGTCGGAGGGGTATTTTATGAGAATCTTGAACAGGAACCTGTCAACCTGCGCCTCGGGCAGGGGGTATGTTCCTTCCATCTCGATCGGGTTCTGCGTGGCCAGCACCAGGAAGGGCCTCTCAAGCTTGTATGTTGTCGGCCCTACAGTCACCTGCCTCTCCTGCATCGACTCCAGGAGGGCGCTCTGCGACTTTGGAGTCGCCCTGTTTATCTCGTCCGCCAGCAGGATGTTGGTGAATACGGGACCCTTCTCGAACCTGAACGATTTCTTCCTGGACTCGTCCTCGTCCACGATATATGTTCCAGTTATGTCGGACGGCATCAGGTCAGGAGTGCACTGTATCCTGCTGAACTTCAGTTCCATGACGTCTGACAGCGTCTTGACCATGAGCGTCTTGCCGAGGCCTGGGAACCCTTCGACGAGCGCATGGCTATCGGTGAATATGGCTATGGTTATCTGCTTCAGGACTTCATCCTGGCCTACGAACACCTTCCCGACCTCGCCAACTATCCGCTGGTATATCCTCCCCATGTTCGCGTAGACGTCCTTGAGGCTGTCGTCAACTATGACCTTCCTCTCAGGTCTCCTCTTCTCCTCGAACTTCTCAGTCCGCTCAGCCTCCTTTCTCGCGGCATCCCACATGCTCTTGCCCTTGGTCGGAACCTCAGGCTCCTTTTTCGCAGTATCCCACATGCTCTTTCCTTTAACCATTACGTCTCACCAACAACTTTTTCAAAATATTTTCTGACGATTTCCTCATACTCAGGCCCGATAACGCATTCGTCGCACGTTTCCGCAGACCTGACGGAATCGAGTGTGAAGTCGACCTTGTCCTTCGCCTCCGCTGTGTCGTGTATCTCAATGTCGCCGCCGTACTCAGGATGGAGTTTGAAGTTGACGTCCTTGCCGTAGAGATTCGCTGCTGAGGCGTCGCCGAATATGTTCGGGTTCTCCTCGCCTCCCGCACCCCATCCCCTCCCGGGAATAGGCCCCTCAGAGTAGCCTGGCTTCTCTCCCCCGGGTTCGGCGCCGAGCTTCTCAGGCTCCTTCAGCTTGTATATCTCGTCCGAAGACTCCCATGAGCTGCCGTCTTTGCTGCTGTCGATATTCAGCCTGCCCTCGTCCATGAGGCTGGTCATGCTGTCCAGCAGCCTGCTGCTCCTCAGCAGGTCAGAGCCCAAATCCATCAGGTCGAATGCTGTGAAGGTTAGCAGCACGAACATCAGCACGATCACCATCACGACCCTGCTGGCGAATGTCTTCGGCTCTATGAACGATGAAGTCTCCAGGTCGTTCAAAAGGGCTGAGACGTCGGACTTCAGGTCTTTGACGATGAGATTGTCCTCGTTTATGTTATCCTTCGCGGTCTTGAGCCTCTCCCTGAGGTTGGCGTTCTTCTCCTCTATGACCGAGACCACGTCAGATTCTTTGAACTTGCGCGACAGCACGAGCAATGTGGTGATAATGGTCGGGACAACGGCGAATACTATAGATACCCTTACTATCTGGAGCACTATCGAGAATATGAGGAATGTTATCAGAAAATCCAGTATGGCCTCGTATATCCTTATCCCAAGAAAGACCTTCTCCGCCTCGTTTATCCTCTGCGCCAGCCTCATCTTATGCCCTTAGATATCCTCTACGCCCGTTATTATAGCATTCACCTGCGACTGCAAGTCGTCAAGCTTCCTCTCCAGGCTGTTGAGGTCGCTCTTCATCTTCGTGACGTCGCTCTCAAGCTGTCCCCTCAGGTCAGAATCTGTGACCTGGCTGACTTTGCTGTCGATTGACTCCGCAGTGCCTTCAACATCGCTGGCCTTGCTCTTGGCGCTGGTCATCGTGGACGAGAGCTCGGAGCCCGTGTTCCTCATGTTGGTTGTGATGCTCGTTATCCTCTGGATTTCGATTGTAGCAGTGTTCAGTTGCGCTGCCTTCCTGCCGAGGTCGGTGCTGCACACGTCATACTCCTGCTTCGCATCATAGTAGAGGCCAGACAGCCTCTCCTTCTCGTACAATGTCGTGTTAAGGTCCTGCTCCAGTCCAGTCTTCTCGTCCTTCAGCTCGGTGAAGTGCTCGCCGAAGAAGCTCTCCCTCTCCTTCGACAGGTTGAGCTCGCCCATATAAGAGGAAAGCTGCTTCTCTTTGGCGTTGAGAAGCTCCTCCTTGGCCTTCGCCTCCCTCAGTGTCGAATTAAGGTCCTGGGCGACCTTGTTAACGTCAGATATGGCGTCCCGGTAGCGGGTATTAAGCTTCATGTAGGTTGACCGGTAGTATAGGCCCAACAGTAGCATGGATATTATCGTCAGAAGCAGCAGCCCGAACAGAAGGAAATTCACGTTATGCTTCATCTTTAATTAAATAGAACTGAGGGTTAAATACATTCAAAGCCTGTGGACGATTTCCCGCTCGAGGAAGCTGAGCTGCTGCTCGTTGAACACTTTCGGGTTCGCGGAAAGGAGGAAACAGCAACTGCTTGTTGAGATGCTGTCGTTTATGTGCTCTATGAGCTGCTCGACGCTCCTGAAGTCGTTATTGTTTATCAAGTATTCAACGCCCTCGAGGAAGATGACCCCGTTTTTGGTGTGCTCAATGAACTCGTCTATGTTCACCGCCACCTGCCCCAGGTCTGTCGACAGTATGAAAGGAAGGTCTGATGGAGTGCCCCTCAGCCATATTATCGGCGTCTTCGTGAACTTGTACCTCTGCCTGATCTCGTTCGGGTTTCTCCTGATGATGCACAAGCCAGGCATGTTGTTGTTAACGGCGTCGGAGAATATTTCGAAGCCGATATTAGGAGTCGTCTCCTCCACAAGGTAGCTCAGCCCGGACTTCAAATCGAACCTCGGATTACTCCGCGTCTTCTTCTCAGGCTCTACTGATATGAGGGGGATGACAGGCTTCAGCTCCGTCTCCTCTCCTTTCTTTTCCATTTTATTAACAATAAGGTTTAAATAAGAAATACTATGTCAGACCAGAAGAAAAAGACTCTCTGGACCCTGTCGGGAGCTTCCTTTCTCAACGACTTCGGCTCTGACATGATTTACCCGCTCTGGCCGGTCTTCGTCACCTCAGTTTTAGGCGCTAACATGACCGTCCTTGGATTCATTGACGGCCTAGGTGACGCTCTCGTCTCGATCTCGCAGGCGGTTTCAGGCTACCTGTCAGACAGGTCCAAGAAGAGAAAGATCTTTATCTGGTTAGGATATCTTTTCGGCTCTGTCTCGAGGATAGGCTACGCATTTTCGACCGCCTGGCAGCATCTCATCCCATTCAGGGTGTTGGACAGGGCCGGGAAGATGAGAGGCGCCCCAAGAGATGCCATCATAGCTGACATTTCAACCGACAGTAACCGGGGAGGGAATTTCGGCCTCCTGAGGGCCATGGACAACCTCGGGGCAGTATGCGGGATAATAGCATCGATAGTGTTGTTCGGCTTCCTCGGTTACAGGAGGCTTTTCCTTTTGGCTGCGATACCGTCGCTAATAGGCGCGGCGCTCATAATACTGAACGTCGAAGACTCCGGCTCCAAAAAGGTTTACCGGGGCTTCAGTTTAAGGAACCTCAGCAGAGACTATAAAGTGTTCCTCCTGCTGAGTTCCGTGTTCGCATTAGGGTGGTTCAGCTACTCTTTCCTGCTGATTTCAGCCAAGGACGCCGGGTTTAATGTCACGACAATACCGATACTTTACCTTATCTTCACGGTCGTCGCGTCTGCCACTTCAATATACTTCGGGAGGCTGGCTGACAGAATCGGCAGGAGAACAGTATTAGGCCTCTCGTTCATCCTCTTCGGCCTCATGTGCCTGGGTTTCATGTTCTTGGAGAATACCCTAGCAATAGTGATGTTGTTCGTAGTCTACGGCCTGCATATGGCCTCAATAGAGCCTGTGAGAAACGCCATGGTCTCCGAATTCTCGACAGAGGATCAGAGGGCCACGATGCTTGGAACCTACAGGATGGTGGTAGGAGTATTGGCTCTGCCTGCCTCGCTGATTGCTGGCCTCCTCTGGGAGAGCATAGGCCATTGGGCCCCGTTCATGTTCTCGTTCCTGATGTGCGTCATAGCGACTTTCCTGCTGTCGTTCATGAGGGAGCCTAGGCCCTCACCATCATAGAGAGCAGCTTCTCCCTCTCGGGAGAAATCATCAGCGCTGTCCCGACCAGGAAGGCGTCAGGCTTTCGCTGACATTTCTCTTTCAGCATCCTTATGTCATCAGGCTTCTCGATGCCGCTTTCCACAACAAAGAGCTTTCCCTCTGGAACGTGTTGGGACAGGTTGATGGATGTCTTCAAGTCAACCTTCAATGTCCTGAGGTCTCTGTTGTTGACTCCTATCATCTTAGCACCGCAGTCCACAGCAACCTTTATCTCATCCCCGGTGTGCGTCTCGACCAGAGCCCACATGCCCTTCGAGTTACAATAGTCAAGCAGGCCTGCCAGCTCTGCCCCCAGGACCGACACCATGAGAAGCACGCCGTCGGCATTATATGCTAAAGCCTCGTCAACCTGGAATCTGTCGACTATGAAGTCCTTCCTCATCAGGGGTATGCTGACCTTCGGCCTTATCTTTTCGATGCTGGCAAGGGAGCCTCCGAAGTGCTTTTCTTCGGTCAGCACTGACAATGCCATAGCCCCTGCTTTGGCGTATTCTAAGGCAACCTTCTCAACGTCTGCGGAGCTTATATGCCCTCTCGACGGCGAGGAGGGCTTGATTTCAGCGATTATTGTGTTGAATTCCGCGCTCCTTTTGAACTGCAGTGGCCTGTAGCCTTCATCCTGCCTTTTTCGTATGAGTTTGACATATTCCCTGTCATTTTTCCTCTCAGAGACCTGTCTCCTGGACTCGGCAACGAGTTTTTCGAGCATCCTATTATAATATGGCTGCCAGTATTTATCTGAGGCCGCTTGATTTCTGCTGGAAAAGAACGTGTAAACTAGTTGACACGTTATTTCTTATATAAATCTTAAGGAGAAAAATGGGAAAAACGAGGGGAATACGCCCAATCTAACCTTTAAAAAGGACGAAGAGTAAAGAGATAACATGAAAACAAGAATCGCATTACTGGCAATGATATTTCTGATAACAGCCGTTCAGGCCAAAAGCCAGAACAACATAGTACTGCTCGCGAATTCCATAGACTTCGAAGAGAACGCCGACTTCTACGGGTTCCTGACGAATAGCGGGATAAACGTGATATACGCTGGAGCCGACAACTTCTCAGACTACCACGGAGAGAAGTTCATAGTGATACTGGGCGGCCAGAACGCTCCAGAAGGCGTCGGGGAGATAGTAAACGGCCTGCTGTCCGATGATGATGAGGAATCACTGCTCGAGTCAACAACGTCCAAGAAGATGTTCACGAAAACCAATGTCTGGATTCAGGGGCAGGTAGTGAGGATACTAGCAGGCTACGAGAAGCAGCAGACGAAGGAGATGGCTGACGAGAGGAAGGACAAAGTAGTGCAGGACAGTGCAGAATACTGCGAAGCAGACTCGGACTGCGTTCCAAGCTCATGCTGCCATCCCAGCAGCTGCGTGACAACATCCTTCGCGCCAGACTGTGAGGGAACGTTCTGCACGGCATCGTGCGAGGGCCCGCTGGACTGCGGCGCAGGCTCCTGCGGCTGCGTAAGCAACAGGTGCAGGATAGTCCTGCCGAAGAAGGCGGCTGAGCTGGTGTGCGAGACCACGGCAGACTGCGCTAAGGACAGTTACACCTACAAGTGCTCAGGCAGGGACGTCGTAAAGCAGATAAGAAAACACCTGTGCATAAACAACGTGTGCGTCGAGAAGCACAGCCAGGAGACGGTCGCAAAGTGCAAGACGAGCGAGAAGTGCATCGACGGGCAGTCATGGTGCGTCAGGAAGACCGCCATGGAAGCCTCTTAATAGGAGCACGAAGAGAGAGACTGCTATAAGGTCGGCGGTCGTGCCAGGGTTGAGCATGTTACCGTCTTCCCTCAACTTTCTGTCAAATTCTTCAACGCTGGATTTTCCGGCAGGAGTGTATATTCCGCCTCTTTCAAGCGCATCCGCAGCCCAGGCTGAGACCTCCTCCGCCCTCTCCAGGCCGGCTTTCCTGGCTATGAGAGTGTCAGGCATGTTCGCCAATAGGGAGAGGCTGGCCTGGACGACAGCCATGCTGATATCCTGGAAACTTCCGGAAAGTTTTCTGATCATGGGCGCTACGATACCAAATATAATAGGCATGCCATTAACAAGCTCCTCTGCAATCCTGTCACGCTCTGAGGACATCCTCATAAGGTAATGGAATGTCAGCCCCTCTGAGATAAGCCTCTCCTTCGAGAGCTCATCACGCGCATCATATTCTGATTCCCCGAGGCCGCCAGGCCGGGCTGCCCTGATAGCATCGTACAGGTTGAGAGCGTCCTCCACCGTAGAACTCTCAACGACCTTTCTGATATTATGCTGCAGCAGAACCAGGTTACCGTTTCTCTCATATGAGAATCCGGCGGCGGCAGCTATGGGCACGAACAGCATCAGTATCCCAAGGTGAGTGTTACCTCCACCGTGGGACTTCCTGACCCTGCTGACACCATCATTTATCAGCTCTCCAATCCCGACATTTCTCAGATTCTTGTCATCTTTGATGCCGTAACCTCGCAGGGCAGCCTCACGGATTACTGGCCTGATGGACTCAGAACCCAGGACATAATCATCGTATGTCGTGTCGCCGAAATCCTTCCCAGGGCTGATGTTGCCAGGCTTGTCAGCCCCAACCTCAAGCAGACACGCCCTCACAGCGCAGTCAGCTATAAAATCCAATCTCCTCAGCTTCTCAAGATCAGACATGCGAAGAATATTAGATTACAGACAAAAAAACTATTTTCTAGCAGTCCGATACACCTAAGACATTCTTCGTTTTAGTGCGAGTGGGAGCCGCTCATTTTATGGATTTCCTTCGAATCGCGGACTGTGATGGATAAGGGAGGATAGTGTCTGAGGCATGCATTAGGGGGCAGCATTTCGCCCGAACAGCCTCATGAAAGATAGGCTCTATTTTTATGCTGTGAATCTAGGTATGGTATATGTTAAAGGTCGTGCAGCCACCCGGAGAGCCGCCTCTCCCTGATGAGATGCCGAATTTCAAGCCTAAGAAGTCCACAGTCGTGAATGTTGAGGGCATCCGAGCGGAAGTAGTACGCAGGAAGTCCGATTATCCGGGATACGTCCGCGCCGACATAACATTCAACGACATATACCAGAGCGACTTGTTTGAAAACCACGGGTGGACTGAGGAGCAGGTGAGATCGTTTGACACCCAACTGGCCTCCAAGCTTAAGGGCATGAAGGCGAATGTCGAGTGGGAGGACAAGGAGCTGTTCCATGTTGACGTGCCTGCGACGGCAACGAGGGACGCCGTCTCAGACGTTGCTGAGGCTGTGAAGTCGCTGATTCAGAAGCCGTTAACTGATGTTGAAATCAAGGGTGCGGCGGACGAGGTGAAGGCGGCTGCGGAGGCGGCCAAGGAATCGCTGACGAGGATGATGTCTGAAACCAGCAGCAAAGAGAATCTTTTCCAAGCATACAAGGACCCGAACCCGGAAAAAACATGGGAACACAACGGCTACTGCGCGGTTAAGAGGACGACTTTTGCAAAAGCTGGAGGGATAGGATACGAGGACGGCGAATTCCTGGGGAGGGAATACCGTAGGACTGCGACGAAAAAGGGGATGTGCATTCTTGACATCTCACTCAGCGGCGAACCGTTTCACTGCCTCTACGGGGGCAGAGAGATTGTGGAGGGCAGATTCGGCTTCCCTGAACAGTACAGCAGCGAACTGTTGGGGATTGTATCGGGTATGGCGGCGCCGGGAGAAGTGGTTAAATCGCAGGCGCAGATTAGCGCCAGAAAAGGGAGTCTGGCCGACGGAGAACACGTGAAGCTGCTGTGCACGAAGGATTTCTCGGAGAAGGTAGTTACCTCGCTTAAGGCAAGGTACAGTGACCTGCAGGACACAGCCCAGCAGAAGAGATAAACGGCCTCGCAAACTTCAGGACTATTTCTCTGATAGTATTCCAACACTTCTGAGGTATTCTTCTTGCTGCTTTGAGCCGGATTCCCTGAACGCTTCCATATTCTGCATTAACGTTTCAGGATTAACGTCCACGGTCGCGGTTTTCGCGTATGCTTCGCAGTTCCTCCTCAGAACATTGGAGTCGACTTGGATATCCTTTGTCCTAGCGTATGCCTCAAGCATCCTCCTCAACGTCTCAGCGTCAACCGTTGGGAGAGGCTCAACGCGGATAGTACCCCCCTCTTGAGGCCCAATCCGCTGAGAAGGATCAAGCCTAGTTAGGAATTCTTGAGGGGGTAGTGATTGTGGTTTTATCTGAGAATCATCGATTTTAGGCAGGGAATCCCTCATAGCCTTCTGAGCACGCTCAAAAACCTTAGGATCAACGTCAATGGATTCGCCGCCTTCTCGTCTGAAAACCGCGTACATGTTCCGCACGACAGTCTCAGCATCAAGTTGACCCTCGATATGAAAACTAGCCTCTCCGACTGTTCCTGTTCGAGTCAAAGTCCCACCCTTAAGAACACTACCGTCTTTAGCAGGACGAGACTCTCCGGCTTGAGCTCTGATATCAATAGTCCCGCCTCTATTAGCAACGGCAGCCTCGTCGAATTTTCGCGTGCGAGTCACAGTCCCATCCTTAAAAACAGTACCGTCATCAACAGGAACAAACTCCTCAACCTTTCCTGTGCGGGTCAAGGTCCCGCCCTTAAGAACGCTACCGTCTTTAGCAGGACGAGACTCTCCAGCTACTCCTGTACTGGTAAAAATCCCATCCTTAAAAACACTAACAGGTTCAGCACTTTCACCAGGTTTTATTTCACCAGGCTTTAGAGTATACTCTCTCGGAGTTCCCAAATCCCCTTTCACATGGATTGTCACACCCTCGGCACCCGCGTACTTTCGTGCGAATTCTTCAGGAGATAAAATCGTATCAGGCTTGCCATTTTCACTGACTCTGATCTTGCCTTCAGGACCCATGGGAAAGCCGAACGGCTTACTTTCTTCGGGCCCTGTGAAGCTACCCCCAGGACCCATACGAAAGCCAAAGTGAGTGGGCCCACCACCCAATAGGGTTCCTACACTGCCGTGTACTGTGTACGTGCTAGTCTTACCATCTAATATGAATCTTTCTGTTTGACCTTTCAAACCGTTGATTTGAATCTGTTTATCGCCATATTTGGTGTTAGGCGCCTTCCTACTGTAGTCGACGAACCCCCTACTGAATTCGCTGAACATGGCCCCGCCATCTATCCCACATGCTGTAACATCAAGTGTAACATCGCCTTCGCTCCTCTGGACTGCGGCGCTGATTGACCTGATAGCCTTCTCCTGAAAGTCGACATCGCCTTTAAAGGTGGGTAATGTTTCGGAAACGAACTTCTGCAGGGTCTTCTCATTTATGCCCTTCACCCCAGCATCATCCAATATTCTGACGAACGAATCAGGAACCGCCCTTATTGGACCAACATTCCCAGATTCGATAGGACTGTCAGCACGCACACCTTCAAAACTCTTGTACATGTGTTCTAAAGCCTCCAAATGAGCTCGATTAATAGGTTGCAGTTCCTTCGGGCCTCCGAGCCCGCCAAATTCTTTTTGCACCATCAGGAATCAACTCTACGTTAATGATAGAGTAAACATTGTTTAAATATTAGTCTCTGAGCCGTATCTTATGCTTCCCCAGCCTGCCGCCGTAGTTGCCTGCTGAGATCTTTATCAGGCCCCTGACATCGGAAGCTGCTTTTATGCCCTCATGCATGGCCTTCTCGACCGATTTCACGTCCCGGCCGTCTATGACGATCTCGATGACAGAGTTGACATTGTCAGGAAGCTCACAACCTTCAAGCTCCTTCAACGTTGGGCACAGGGTATGATGGGTTGACGCTACCATGAACTTGTACTTTGACCCTACCTTGGAGCCGGAAGCGCAGAGGCCGCCCGGGAAGGGGGTTATGACACCGCCTATGCTGTTGATGCGTCCGATGACCCTCTCGCCGGCTTCGAGAGCCGAATCCTGCGAATCAGCCATAAGCCACAGGTTGCCGCCCATGACACCATCGGCGTAGCCTATCTTCTCCTCGATGAGGAACTCCCCCAACATTATCGGGATGGACACCATCCGCCTCCCGTATTTTTCAACAATCTTCTGGTGGCCGTCGCCGAAGAAGCCGACCTTCTTCCCGATATCAAACTCATTGCCGGAGGTTGCGTTGTAGACTGACGCTGTCGGGCAGGTCAGGATCGAATTGCCTATCCTGTGAATCAAAACCAGCTCCAGCTTCCTCACAGGGTCTTCCAGGAACTTGGGCACGTGGAACTGGACCAGCGCCCCTATTCTGCCGTCGGGGGTGTCGTCTGCCAGCCTATCGAGGCCTGCCTCGCAGTCGCAGCCTATTGAACTGGAGGCGTTGCCTGTGACAGCCTCCACCGCATGATTAAGCCACTTCCCGTTCTTGGCTGTGATTAGAACCTCAGAGTAATAGCTTCCGAAAGCCTCAGCATAGGTGTCTTCGACTTCCATGTCCTATTATAGAATTTCAAGTTTAATATTTAGCTCATGCCCCTGTTTCAGACTATCCACGAGCTTTCTGCTGAAATCCGAAGCCGATTTGTCTGCTCTGACAGCCAGCGTCCGCGGGCAGACGTACTCGCTCTTCCGCACCACCATCTCAATGGGGTTCGAGAATGTCAACCCAGGATGGCCCCATGCGTTGACCTCCTCGATGAGGCCGTCGCACTCCAATGTTATCATCAGCCTGCAGCCGTCCCGCAGCTTCCGCTTGAACTCCTTGGAGAAGTCGTTCATCCCCCTGTCAGCAGACACGGCGACGATGCAGTCGCCCCTCACAGTGAGATGATGCTCGCGCGTGAATTCAAAAGTCGTTTCATGCTTCGCGCGCAGGTTAGGATGGCCTCTGGCTGTTATGCGTTCAGATATCATTCCATTATGGATTTCAGGACTTCCGGCGCGTTAGCCTCCACGCCCCGCTTTCTGAAGAACTTGCATATGTGCTCAACATCACGCTCCAAGAGCTTGCCGGAAATCTGGCTCTTGTCAGTGACTCCCATCGAAAAGTCTATGAAAACCGGCCTCTTATGGTAGAGGATGTTGTACTCGCTCAGGTCCCCGTGCACCAGACCCCCCTTGTAGAGTTTCCGCATGCTGCCGACCACATCCTCGAATGCTTTCTTAGGGTTCTCAAGCTTTGTGTCCTTCAGCGGCGGGGCTGGGCCTCTTTCATCGCCGACGTAATCCATGACAAGTATGTTATCGACGACAGCATACGGTTTCGGGCATTTTATCAGCCTGCTCGCAATAGTCTGATTCCTGTACTCCCTCTGAGCCCACTGGTAGACTATCTTCCTCTTATGTCCTCCGATGCTGAACCTCGGGTCGTTTCTGATGTAGTCTGCCATGTTCCTGAAGTCTGATGCCTCGATTAGGTATATTTTAACAGCAACCCGCTTCTTCTTCCTCAGCCCCAAGTAGACGTTGGATTCCTTCCCTGTTTTTATGATGCCGACCAGCCTGTCCAGCTGGCCCTTCTTCAGCAGGTCATAGAGGGCCATCATAGTCGGCCTGTCGAAGACGCCCTGACTTATCTTGTCCTGCTCTATGAAGTGGTGCAGTTTCTTGTCAAGTGTTTTGGACATGTTAGGAGAAGGCTATTCGATTTCAAGGCCCTTGAGATGGCCTTTTCGCTGGAGCCAGTCAGCCTGCTGGTGCGTGTACCTCCAGAGGATGTCACCGCGCTCGTTGGTCTGAACAGACCAAGGCTCTATGAGGACGATGTTCCCTTCTTTTATCCAGATGCGCCGTCTTATCTTTCCCGGAATCCTGCACAGTCTCGTGTGACCGTCAATGCATTTGATGAGCATCCTCCTGTCGCCGAGAAGCTGCTCGACCTCTCCAAGGAGTTGGCCGCGCCTGGGCAACCTCACCCTGGTTATAACACCCTCCTCGGTGCGCTCCTCACCAGTATTGTCAAAGTCCTCTTCCATGGTATGAGTTAATAATTTAATATGCCATTATTTAAACATGTTTCCGTTTGATAGGCTTAAATTTAGAAGAGTCGACGGAATCGACGGTCTTGTGACCGTTGTCGCCCAGGATTGGAAGACTAATGATGTTCTGATGGTTGCTTACGCTAATAGGGAGGCGATCGAGAAGACTCTCAAGACCGGCAGAGTCCATTACTATTCGACAAGCAGGAAGAGGATATGGTTGAAGGGGGAGAATTCAGGGCACACGCAAGCTGTGAAGGGAATCCTGGTGGACTGCGACGGCGACGCGCTCCTAATCAAGGTGGAACAGAAGGGTGGAGCATGCCACACAGGATACAGGAGCTGCTTCTACAGGAAGGTCAGGGGAGAACGGCTGGAAGAGCAGGGGAGGAGGGTGTTCGACCCTGAGAAGGTCTACTGATATGGAAAACCTCGATGTGCTGGAACGGCTCTGGAATATCATCGAAGACAGGCGCAAGAACCCGACGGCAGGCTCATACACTGCCAAGATGATGGCAGACAGGGAAAGACTCTTCGAGAAGCTTCAGGAAGAGCTTCAGGAGATTATAGAGGCCGCGAGGAATGGGAAAATGGAGGGCAAGGACTCCCTCAGCTGGGAGACTGCGGACTTCCTCTACCACCTGCTCGTCCTGCTGTCGCTCGAAGGCTTAGACCCGGATATGGTCCTCTCCGAGCTTGAAGGCAGGATGAGATGAAAAAGAAGGCTAAGGAGCGCATACTGCAGAAATATGTCTTCATCGCCATTCTGGTCGTCGCAATACTGGCCTACTACTTCAGCTCGGACTCGATAAGGCGGCTGAGGTTCACGGTAGCAAGCGTATTCTTCCTTGTCGTCGCGTACCCCATAGGGCTGCTGAGCCCGCTGCTGTCTATACTGTTCACCCTGTTCTCGTTCGCAGTGTCGTTGCCCATACTCTCTACGCTGTATCTGATGGTAGCCTACACGCTGTCAAACATACACTACATCATAATCAGCATAGTTGTGAAAGGCGTCCTGAGGAGGATTCCAGCATATGGTAGGCTGGAGATAAAGGTCAGGGACTCTAAACAGTACAAGTGGCTTTCCAAGAAGCTCAGCAAGCTGTCGAATGAAGTCGGGCTCGTGGAACCCAGGAAAGTGAGGTTCCTAGAGATGATAACCTGCGACTACTGCGAGAGGTACATAACAAGGGGGAGCAAATATTGCGGCTTCTGCGGAAAAGAGCAGTGGCTATGAGCCGTTCTGCTCCAGCTTGATGCCCTCCTTGATCTCAGCTATGACCGACTTCGGGTTCGTCTGATATCTTTGGAGGTAGGTTATCACGTCCTTGTTCTCTTTTATGCCCTTCTTCAGCATGTACTCTAGGACTTTCTCCCTGATGTATATCTCAGTGTTAAGCCTCTTCTTGGATATGCCGCATGTTTTGGCGATCTTCTCCTTCAGCATTATAGGATACTCTGTCCTGTTGATCTTGTCCTCAGTCATGTTCCAACTGTAGATGTCTCCCATCTGCACGACGTCCTTTTCGACGCCAGTGATCTCGGCAACCTGCGTGACCCTCCTCATGAGGCCCCTGCTCCTGTCGAATATCCTGTTCACGACCACTATCATGTCAATCAGAGGTATCATCCGGATCGGGACGTCCATGGGCGCCTCCATCATCCTGATGGTAGTCTCCCTCGCGTTGTTCGCGTGGATCGTGCCCATCGAGCCGTTCAAGCCGATGTCCATGGCAACCAGGAGAGTCTCAGCCTCCGCGCCTCTGACTTCGCCGACCATCACCCGGTCAGGCCTCATCCGGAGGGAGTTCTTCAATAGGCTGTGCAGGTCCAGGCGGCTGCTGTCGCTGGTCGCATAGGGCGAGCCCTCCAATGCGACCCAGTTTTCTATGAATGAGAAGTTCAACTCCAGAGTGTCCTCCACAGTGACGATTCTCTCGGTGTTCGGTATGCACATGGCAAGCGCGTTCAACAGGGTTGTCTTCCCGCTGCCAGCGCCTCCCGCGATCAGTATGTCAAGCGGCTCGATTCCGAAGCCCTCCACCGCAACCCACAGGAACGCGGCAAGCTCCGCGCTCAGGCTGCCCAACTCTATGAGGTTCACGATGTTGTAGGGTATCTTCTTGAACTTTCGGATGGTGATTGCCGGACCATAGGGAGCTGCAGGCGATACCACGACGTTGGCTCTGCTGCCGTCCGGCATGTGGGCGTCAAGCAGGGGGGATTTGTCGTTGACCTCCCTGCCAGCGTACCTTGAAAGCCAGTTTATGATGCTATTGATCTGCTCTATGGACTTGCACTGGAGGTTAGTCACGCACATGCCGTGCTTGCGGTGGAAGACGTATATCGGCACCTTTATGCCGTTCACCATAATCTCTTCCAATGCATCGTCTCTCATCAGCTCGCCCAGGATGCCGTATCCCAAGAAGACCTCGTCCATCACGATGGAAACGAGCCGGTCGATGTTCTTCTGGGAGACGTTCCTGCCCTCAAGCTGCTTTTGCAGATAGTCTCTGAGGAACTTCTCCTTGTCGGTTGACGATTTTATAGTCTCAAGGTCCTTCATGACGGACTTGAAGTCGGAGACCAGAGTCCGGGGGTCGGATATTATGAGCTTCTCGTCGTCGTTGAACTCTGGCTTTAGCAGAACGTACTTGGGGAGAGATTCCTCGTCGGTTTTTACAATCTTAACGTTCCCGTATGAGTCTATGACATCAGGCATAGATATTAATTCGAATCAGGTTAAAAAAACGCTACTGACAGGTGTTGACGCCCTCATAGCACTTGAGGGTGCCGCCGCATTTCTCAACAGGGGATTGGAATGCCGAATATGTCCGCCATTCCCCCACAAGTACTGTGCTAGGGTCCCTGCAGACCGGCTTATCCTGTCTCAGGTTGAGGAAGTGCTGGGGATAGGGGGTGTGGATTCTTCCGCAGTTATTGACGTCTCAGAGCGGTTCTCGGTTTTGTCGCACAAAGAGTTCGAATTCAAGTCCAAGCAGCATCCGCCGCCGTCCCTGATGTAGGGAGGGTTGCATATCACTGCAGGGGTCTTGCTCTTGGGCTCTGACGGCGACAGAAGGGCTGCCAGAAGGGCTATTAGTATTACGATAATGACAGCGACGCCGGCATAGGCTAAGGGCTTTCGGTTCTTAACCTCACCAACCGCCTTTGGCCTGGGCTTCCCCTCGCTCAATCTCAGGTAGTTCTCATAGGCGTCAAAGCTCGTGAAGACTATGGGCTGGCCCTTGTAACCGCAACTGTTGCACACGTATGTTCCGTCTTCTCCCTTTGACAGGCTGGTGCCGTTACACTTCACGCAAACTTCGACTGCCATTTTCTTATGCCATCTGCGTTCAAGCCTATCAGAGGCTGGAATACAGGCAGATTGGATTCTAATATTCTCGCATTCTCGCCGGATACTAGGGCATCGCATTCCTGCTCGGATGCCATCCTCTCGGCCTTATTAATGCCAACGCTTCCCTTAAGAATGAATGATTCGCTCCCATCGGAGTAGTATCTGACCTTTTCCCTGTTCTCTTCCCTGTCAGTCACTCCGACCAAGCTGCACCCCCTCCTCAGCATCATAAGCGCTGCGGTTAGGTCAGAGTCAGTATGGAGGAGAGCGAGAACCCTTCCCTGAGTCCCGACTGGGAGCCCTCCCATCCCATCAATCCTTTTGGAGTAGACGTATGCTGTATCGCCTGAGACGTCGATGCTGACAGTCACGTCAGGGTTTTCCAGGTCTACCTTGGCTTTGCAGTTCACCCGTATTATGTCGCCAACCTCCGACTCAATAGCTCTCCCGGATATGCTCCGGTCTCCCATCTTGTTGACTCGTACTGCGAACGTGTCGCCCTCTGAGAGCTCAGCCTTGGCCAGCCTCAGGGCAGCATCATTCAACCCGCTGACCTCGGACTCCAGGGACGGGCTCGTTGATGTTACGCCAAAGGCCCTGGCAGCCCGCTCAGCCACCCTCCCAGGGTCATCGGCCTTTATGTAAATCCTGTGCCTCTTCTGGTACAATCTCGCGTCCAAGCCCTCCTTCTCCAGGGAATGCTGTAGGTTCCCTGAGAGCTTGTCCATGAACCGTCTCCTCACCGGATCGCTCTTCAAGAAAATCTCGCCATACCTTACGATAACGGTGTCGTACATTCGAACTGAGAAGAATCAACCAGCATCCTTCGGCTTCGAGTATCCTTTCAAGGCGCCTTCAAGCTCCTCGCGCATCTCCTTCGACTTCTCAGTCAGCTTGGCTTCCTGCTTCTCGATGAGTTTTATGCGCGCGTCGTTCGTCTCCCTGGTCTCCTTGACGTCCTTCTGGCTCTCATCCTTGCGGGTCTCGATGAAAAGCGGGCCGGAAGCCTTGTAAACTTTGCCGACGCCCGGCTTTTCCAGCTCGCTTGCGGCGTTCTCAAGCTCGTTGTTCTGCATTATGAGCTGCTGCTTCTGGTAGACTATCATCTGCAGCTGGTTCTGGATGTTCTGGAACTGCATCAGCCTGTCCTGCACCTGTTTTGGTAGGTCCATCTTATCTCACTATATCGCCCGCCATCATCACCCACCTGAGGTAGGTGTTAAGCGACGCCCTGAGGGCGTGTAGGTCGTCGGCTGTGATGTCCAACTGCAGGCCGTCGCCAAGCGGTGTTACTTTGACGGCCGACCGGCGCTGCATGTCGCTCCCAGCCTCCAACGCCAGCGCGGACGCGATTATCTTCGCGTCCGAAGCCGGCATGCTAATCTTGATGTCAAGTTCGTTCATCTGGCTATTATGGACTTCACGACGTTTGTCGGCCGCTTCTTGACCCAGATGTTCGACCTCTTCTCCTTGCACTTCGAGCACTTAAGCTTGTTTGACAATATCTTCGCGTAATCTTCCTCTGATCCGCATTCCATGCAAACGTAACTCATTCTGTCTCCTCCACTGATTTAGTCTCACGGGTTAAGAGGAACGCTCCGCCTGAGAACCTGTTCTTGCATGACCTGCACTCCCAGATTCCCTTCGACACCCTCTTGATCTTGATCTTCCCGCAGGAGGGGCATCTGACGTTCTTGGACTTCTCCTCTATCTTGAGGTTCTGGTCTCTGAGCTTCCTGCCCACCCGGATACCATACCTCCCCATGCTGCCTACCTTTTTCGTGTGGCTGTACATTTTCTAGTCCTATAATTTAAGGAAAGGGTATTAAAAAACCTAACCTTCGACCAGTTTCCTTATATCGGCTGCCTTTTCGAACGCCATATCGATGATGCTCTCTATTTCAGCCTCCGTGAACGAGCCGTCGCCCCCCTTCTGCATCGCGTTTATTGTGTCGCTGGTCGCAACGGTCAGCCTCGCATCTGTCGCATATTCCTCGTCCAGGTTAGGGTCGAAAAGCACCCTGCCAGCTATCTTAGAGGCTGTGACCGAGAGAGGCAGGCACGTCAGGTTCAGGTCCCTGTCAGGCTCTCTCACCACAATGCCGTCCTCGAATTTCGGGATTTTCGCATTGTACAATGCCGTTACAGAAGCCATGTTCGCTGCATCAAACAGGTTCCCGTCGTTATCGAGAACGTGTATGTCCAAGTAGACGACCCAGACATTCTCATCGTCTATCTTCAGCTTCTCGAAGTCTATCGCTCCAGACTCGCGGATGCCCCTGTCGACTACCCTCGCAAGCTCTATCGAATCCTCCCTCGGAGGACCGGTCTCGAAATTCGGATCCGCTAAGGGTCTGAGTTCGACACTGGTCGTAAGAACGCCCGAATCCGGCGAATCAGAGTACGGTTCCCCGGCATCGAAGCTGACTCCTGCAAGAACCTGCGTGTCGCCCAGTTTCACGAGGGCTGAGCCCTCAGCCTTAGACTCCACGTAGTCCTTTAATAGTTCTATCCGGCGGAACTCGTCCATAGCCCTGCCGTCGACCCTTTTTCCGTCCAGCACAATGTTGGTTATGTAATCCTTTTTAAGGTGTTTTTCGATGTTCATTCTTGCTCACCCTCGTTTTTCAGACTCTCGCACAGAGCCGCATTCTGCAGCTCGTTTATCTTCCTGCAGCCGTCCAGCGCCATGCCGAACGCCTTCTTGAACTCGTCCTTCGAAAGCTTCCCGTCCATCTGAAGCAGGACTATCTCCCCCGTATGGGGGTTCAAGGCTACGGGGACGTCGCTTTCGCCGAAGTTGTCCTCCTCCTTAGCGAGGTCGACTACTATTTCACCGCCCACCTTGCCTGCAGCGCAGGACGCGATTATGCCCTTCATAGGGATTCCGGCATCCACCAGCGCGAGGGCTGCGGTCGTCAGGCCGGCGCATCTCGTGCCAGCGTCAGCTTGCAGTATCTCGATGAAGACGTCAACGACGGCGTTCGGAAAACGTTCCAAAAGCACGACGTTGTTCAACGCCTCAGTCGTTATCTTCGATATCTCAACGGACCTTCGGTCAGGCCCAGGCCGCTTCCTGTCGTCCACAGAGAACGGCGCCATGTTGTAGACGCACCTGACGATGCACTTCGTCGGGTCCTGCAGGAACTTAGGGTACAGGTAGCGGGGACCGTATACGGCAGCCAGCACCTTGTTGTTGCCCCATTCAACGTAGGCGGACCCGTTAGCCCTCTTCAGCACGCCCACCTTCATCTTAACATCCCTTAGCTCGTCAGGTTTCCTTCCGTCCAACCTGACTCCGTCCTTTATCAGGACAATGTCATGTTTCTTTGCCATCTTATTACCTCTCATCTAATAATCGTGATATTCTGTCTGTCAGGCCTGAACTCTGCGCCTCAGCCTCTATCTTCTTGACGACTGACGCAACGTATGCTGCATTCTCGCCCTTGATCCACACGTAGCCGTTCTGGCCGACAACCATCCTGGAATTTGTTTTTTCCCGTATCATGTTAAGCATCGACCTCTTCCTGCCTATCACGCGGGGTATCCTCCTCGGGTTCACCTCGACTATGAGCCCGCCTTCAAGCTTGAAAGGGCCCTCGATCAGCGACTCGTGAACCTCGTTCACTGAGGTTATCTTCCCGCTCAGTATGTCACCAACGTTGTAGAATCTGGTAAGATCCTCCTCCAGCGGCCGTCTGGTCACAGCCTCCCCGAACATCGTGCACTGGTAGGGCGAATTCATGTCGATGGCCCACCTGCCGGTGAGAACGGTCTTCACCACGCCTATTATAACGTCGTTGACCTTCGGGACGTACGCCCCTGAGGAGGGCATTATACTGACATTTTTTCCGTCAACCCGCGCTATCCCGAAGCGCGTCGAGTAGAACTTACCGGCCGCCCTGATGCAGTTGTCGTCGCATATGATATCGGTACCCAGAAACTGTCCAGGCAGCACTATTTCCCTGTCGTTTATTTCCATTTTTTATTTTAGGATTTTTATCTTAATCTCGCCGTGAGTCGCGTTGTTCAGCTTTTCGAACATTTCGTCCCTGATTCCCGCGGGAATCTCGATCTTACAGTACTGTTCGCCGCTGACCCACTGCTCCTGCCTGACCTCGCCGAACTCCTTTAGGACGTGATAGAGTTTGCCGGCATAGTTTGCAGGTATCTTTATCGCAACCTCGGTGGTCTCGAACTTTATCGGTATGATTGGCTTCAGCTCCTTCAATATTTTTTCGATCTGCTCCTCCGCCGACTTCGCGGCGTCAACCTTTACCTTGGCCTCCTCCATCGCCTTCTCGATCCTCGAAGGCGGATGCGGGAGCTTGGTCTGCGGGTTTATCGAATTCCTCGCTATTATGTTGATTATCTTTTTCCTTCGCTCTTCGAGAATCCTTGCCTTCTGCTGAGTGGTCAGGTGCAGCTCCCCCTTCTTGAGGATCTTCGTGACTGCTGTGTTCAGCTGCGCGTCTCCGAAGACCTCCTTCATAACCTCCTCTGAGGCTTTCTCCCCGCTCGCAGCGTCCTTGAATACGCTTTCCGCGGCCAGAATCTCGTCCAAGGGGATATTAACACCAGACCGGTATTCTAAAGCCTTGTCAGGATCGACAAAGATTTCAAACGTGTGACCGTGTGTTTTGAGCCTGGCGATGACCGCGTCATCCAGACTTGTCATCTTCTACTTTTTCTGATTCTGATTTCTTTTTTCCCTTCCTTCTGCTCTCCAACTCGCTCTTCAAATCATCAAGTGATTTTCCGATCTCGTCTGCAGACACTCTTGTATATTTGTTCTTCGATTCTATGGATATCATGTCAATGTTCTCTTTCTTCAGCTTGCTCTCGCTTACCGCGTTCAATCCGAAGAGGGCGACCTCCAATGCCTGCTTCCTGCTCAGCCCGTCCTTGTATTTCTCCTCGAACACCTTCTCGACGTCCCTCTTGCCCATGCCAATGGACGTTGCCTTGTACTCGGTGTAGGCGCCGCTCGGGTCTGACTCGAAAACGTGAGGCCTATTGTTGACTCCAGCTATCAAGAGCGCGGTTCCGAACGGCCTGGCGCCGCCGAACTGCGTATAAAGCTGCTTTATGTCACACAGTTCCCTCGTAAGCTGCGATACTGTGATAGGCTCATTGTACGCGAGCCTGTGCCTCTGCGCCTTAATCCTGGCCTCCTCTATAAGCCTTCTGGCGTCCGCAACCAGTCCCGATGTGGCTATACCAATATGGTCGTCTATCTTGAATATCTTCTCGACGGAGCTAGGTATTATCAGTGATGTGGCGACGTTCTTGTCCACCGCCAGGAGCACGCCCCCCGCATAGGATATGCCAACAGCGGTGGTGCCTCTCTTGACAGCCTCCCTCGCGTATTCTACCTGGAATAGACGCCCATCAGGGCTGAAAACCGTTATAGCTCTATCATAAGCAGCCGGACCTTGCGGATACATTTTATCACAAATACCTTAATATTTACACATTATAGCTTATATATACATCATCCGTCCAGAATGCGTTTTCTGTAGATTGCAAACGCTTTTATGAATCCTGGGGCGAATTTTGAAGGTCGCTCCCTGATAAGCCGTATGATCTGTCCAGGTTCCATGAATTCAATGCTTTTTATCTCCTCCGGGTTGAAGGTGAACGGGCCGCTGTGCCGTGCGACATATAGCATGCTGTTCTCCCTGTCGGTTCTAGTGTACTTTCTGAACCATCCCACCTCCTCCAGATGTACTTCTGTCCCAGGCAGCTCCTCCTTAAGTTCCCTCTCCGCCGCCTCCCTGTAGGTTTCACCAGGCATGGGATGCCCTGAGACCGAGCAGCCGTAGAGGCCTGGTGATACGTCCTTCAGGTCGCTCCTCTCCGCCAGCAGTATCCTCCCCTCATTATCCACTATGAGGATGTGAGAGCATCTGTGGATTTTCCCATTGGTTGAGTGGCATTCTCCCCTGGTTGAGAAACCGACATGCCTGTCGTCTGCGTCAAATACTTCGAACACTTCATCTGATGGCATCTTCTGTCTGCAGAAACCCTAATCGAACAGCCTTCTGACGACGGCAACCCTCTCCCCCAGGGATTTGTGCCTTGTCTCCTCATCGCCTTTCGTGTAGCCTGAATACTCCAGTATCTCGGATACCTTGATGTCCACTAGGCTTGCAGCCTGCGTGAGGGATATTCCTGACGAGTACATCCTAGAGCCTACCTTAACCCTCGCCTTGTACACGAGGTTGCCGTGGAATAGGCCGTGCTCCTCGTCAAACGACTCTATGGAGGATATGGCTCCAGCGAGGTCGCCCTTCTCCAGCTTCTCCCTGACATAGTATATCAAAGTGTCTATTTTCTCAGAAAAGTGTACTTTGGACAGCACCTTGTTCAGGCAGTAGGATATTATCGCAAGATTTATGATGTCGTCAGACTGTTCGACGACTGCCTCCATGCTGTATCTCTTGGAAAGCTTCCTCAGTTCAAGGGCGTCCCTGGAGTCTATCGCCTTCTTCAGGCCTGTGATGTCAGTCTTATTTTCCATGTTTGAGGCCCCAGCTGAATTTTTCAGTCAGGAGGTGGAAGGCCTCCTGCGGCGGCATTATGCCTTCCTCAGTTATTATGACGTCAACGTACTCTGACTGCGTGATGTCGAACGCCGGGTTCCTTATCTTCACCTTCGGGATCCTGGTCACCTCGTCCGGGTCCCTCTCCTCTATCTTGACCATCTTGCCTATGATGCTCTCAGGCGAGAATTTTATCGACTCGGCTGCGACAATCAATGGGATGTTCATCTTCTTCGCCGCCAATGCTATCTGCGCGGTCCCTATCTTGTTGACGATGTCGCCGTCAGAGTATATGGTGTCTGCTCCGACGATGACCTTGTCCACGTTCAATTCCTGCATCATATAGTAGACTGCGGAGTCTATTATGAGGGTTGTGGGGATGCCGTGCTTTGACAGCAGGCTCGCGGTGATATAACCCTGGTGTCTGGGCCTGGCTTCGGTGCACACCGCCTTTATCTTCTTGCCCTGGTCCCACGCTTTCATCAGGATCTGGGCGACTGTGTCGCTCTGGCAGTGGGTGAGTATCGTCTCCCCTGGGTTTATTATGCTCGCGCCTATGGTCGCTATCCTCTCAAGAGACTCGTTCAGACGCCTCAGGTAGTCTGCTATCTCCGCCGCCGTCTTCTGCCTGAAGTCTTCCTCGTCCCTGTTCTTATCGACTAGGTATAGCACATAGTTGACCGCGTTCGGCAGGCTTATGGCGGACGGCCTGGCTTTTTTGAGCTTGGAGCCAGCGCGTCTCATGTCAGCAGGGCTTCCGCCTTCCCTCATGACAGCTTCCAGAGCCTCTACAGCCGCTATCGCGATGTCTCTTGCGCCTCTGACCTTCATGCTCCTGATCTTCTCAGCGACAACGTCTACCTTCGCCTTCACACTTAACTATGGTATTGTGTCATATATAACGGGGCATGAAATCTGAACTGTCAAGCGTTGACATCTACGTTCTCACTCGAGAATTGGACCAGCAGCTTAGGGGCAGGAGGTTCGACAAGTTCTACCAGATAGCTGAGAAGACGCTGAAGATAAGGCTGAGGCAGGTCAAACAGGACCTCATAATAGCGAAAAATTATCTGTGCCTGTCAGACTTCGATAGGAAGTCGCCGGAGCGGCCGTCATCCTTTGCCATGCAGCTGAGGAAGCACCTCTCCGGCGGAATCATAGAATCAGTCAGCCAGCACAGCTTCGACAGGATTGTCATATTCTCCGTCAACGTGGGAGATAGAAGATACAGCCTCGTGGCCGAGCTCTTCTCTAAGGGCAACATCTTCCTGTTGGATTCAGAGTGGACTATACTAGGGCTTCTGGAATGGCAGAAGTGGAGGGACAGAACGCTCGGCGTCGGAGTGAAATACAGTTTCCCACCAAGCCAGATGAACCCCTTCGAATCCGATCCAGATGCTGTTGGCGTGGTGATTCTGAAATCTGACAAAAGGCTTGCCGCAACAATTGCAACAGAGTTGAACCTGGGAGGCTCCTATGCTGAGGAGATGTGCATCCTCTCCGGCGTTGACAAGAACAGGACGGCGTCAGATTTGACCAAGTACGAGGGTGAGAGCATCCTCAAAGCATTGGGCGAGTTCTCGAAGACAGTCAAAGAGGCCGGGAACCCGGTTATAGTATTAGACGGGGGTGAGCCGGCTGACATCTCACCCATGATGCTGAAAAAGTTCGAACGCCTTGAGGTGAGAAAAACAGAAACATTTAACCAGGCTGTTGATGAATTGTTCAGCCCCAGGGATATGATGCAATCACAGTCTGCAGCAGAATCAGAGGCAACCGAGAAGGAGGAGAAGCTGGCGAGGATCAGAAGCGAGCAGGAGTCAGCCATAAAAAAACTGGAGGAGAAGGCCAGAGTGTCAAAAAATCGGGGAGACCTAATCTACCAGAGCCTGAACGAGATACAAACAGTAGTCGACCAGATAAGAAAAGCCAGAGACGCAGGCCTCTCAGACAAGGACATAATGGAAAAATTCGAACAAGGAAAAAAGAAAGACATAATCGAGGCCAAACTCGTGAAAAGCCTCAAAAAAGACAAACTCGTCCTAGACCTGTAGCTCACTTCTTCTCCCACTGTCGGAGTTTCCCGACGAGAAAGAGGCGGCATTCCGCCTTCGGCTCCAGCCACCTTGACGCATTACTTTTTCTCCCACTTAAGGAGGTGTGTGACTTTGCTCAGGGTTGAGCCTTCCTTGATCTCCTTCCGGATTCGATTTTCTTTTTCCAAAATGTCCATCGCCCTGTTCGCTGTTTCAACAGCCTTTTCCTTGGGGATGACTACCACGCCATCCGAGTCGCCTATAATCCAGTCGCCTGGTTTCACTGGGACGCCTGAGACCATGATGGGAACGTCAATCTCCCCCAAACCTCTGGGCTCGCCGGCTGTCGGAATCATCAACCTAGCGTAAACTGGGAGGCCGAGCTTCTGGATTTCCTCCGTGTCACGGCAGGCGCCGTCTATCACAACACCTGACAGCTTCTTCTGGACTGCGGACTGCGATGCCAGTTCGCCCCACACTGCCGGGCCGACTCCGCCTGCGTCTATGACGATGACATCGCCCTTCTTCGCAACATCTATGGCCTCAACAGTCTTCGCCCAGTCGCCGGGATACACTCTGACCGTGACAGCCTCGCCGACCATCTTCCCCTCGGATAGGGGGTAAATCCCTTTCAGCTCGCCGGACCTGTGCATCGCATCGGATATGTTGGCTGCGGAGACCTTCAGTAGTATTGACCTCACGTCCGTCGACCTTTTGAAGAGCGCGGTCTTCACCCCTCTCTTGGACAGCATCGCCCTCCTGATGGTTGAAGCAGCCTTCCCAGGGTCCTCTGCTTTGGTGATTGCTCCGCCGACTATTACAATAGAGGCGCCTGACTTTACGACGTCGACCACTGTCTCAGAGTTTATGCCGCCGGCGGCTGCTATCTGAACTTGAATCTCCTTCGCAACCTGTCGGACTCTCTCAGCAGCGTCGATGCCGAGCATCTGCTCGTCTATCGGCGTGTGGACTCCAACGTAGTCTGGATTGAATTTTGCGACCTCCTCCGCCCTTCTGACGTAATCCCTCACGCCTATCAGGTCGACTATGATCTCGGCGCCGAAGTGCCTGCCGGCGTCTATCGACTCTTTTATTGTCTGGTCTGAGGCGGCGGCGCACACGTTCACTATGTCGGCGCCTGCCTTCGCTGCCGACTCCACCTCAACCCGGCCGGCGTCCATGATCTTCATGTCAGCGACGATAGTGTGCTTCGGGAATCTCTCCCTCAGCGCTCTGACGACGTCAAGGCCTTCAGCCTTTATCAGCGGCGTTCCAGCCTCGATTATGTCAACGTGTTTCGCAGCCTTCTCTGCCACCTTCAATGCCCGGTCAAGGTCGACAAAATCCAGAGCAAGCTGTAGGCGCGGTTTCATCTTATAGTAACTTTAGCCTTCCGGTTATCTTATCTATCCTGTCTGAGGGTGCTGGGCCTATCCCAACGCACGTTTTCGTGCCAGGCTCCACCTGAGTGTGGCCTGCGTCCTCTATCAGCGCGGTCGGAAGCCCCATATCCTTGGCCAATTGGGTCAACTGCAGCAGCTCCTTCTCGCCCTCGCACTTGAGGACTGACTTTTTCATGCCCTGGTTCACCCACTTGCCCCTGTCAGGGCTCTTGTCTGCGGCAGCCAGCGACGCGTGACTGACCTGCGCCGCGATCTTACCCTTGCCCATCTTCAAGTCCACTCGGACGACAATCACCTGCTTCAAATCCGCCCCAGCGAGAAAATCCTTCAACCCCATAACATAAACTCTTAGAGAAGACAGAATAAAAACAGTCTATCTGAGGTAGCCCCACGTGTGGAGTCGGTCGCTGTCTTCAGCCCATCGTTCGCCGATGTCGTCCCTGAAATACATGTTAGGGAGGAGTATGTTGTTGACCCTGTTGTATGCTCTGGTTCTGGCCTGCTCCATCGTCTGCCCGCATCCGACAACAGTCAATACGACGCCGCCGGTTCCTGTGACGACCCATTGGCTGTCGACTTTTTTCACGTCCTCGATGTGGACTCCGTCTGTGTTCGGCCTCTTGAATATGACCACAGCCTCCTTGGAATGGGTTTCGAAGGCTTCGGTGTCGTCGAACGGGTACGGGGACATCAGGATTCTGACGCCCACCTGGAATCCGCTCCTCACCTTGAACGGGCCCTTCTCGCCTTTGGCAAGATTGTGCAGGAACTCGCCCATCGGGATTACCATGCCCTCCTGCTGTATGAAGATTGTGGGATAGCCGAAACGGGATGTGAACTCCAACGGATAAACGCCGTAGTTGTTGACGATGCAGTTTATGTCAATGTAGCCGACATATTTTTCCTCCTTCAGCTTAGGTTCCATCTTCAGGAGGGTGGAATTGAAGAGCGTGTTAGGGTCGCTCCAGAACATGCTCGTCCCCATCTCCCCTGTCGACGGTCCGATGTTACCCGGGAACAGCTTCTTGTGCTCGAAGTTCACGTTGATGGGGTGGATGAACTCGCTACCGTTGAAGAATGCGCCGACCGCGACCTCGACGCCGCTTATCCTCTTCTGGAGCTGGAACTCCTGGATCCTGCCGGACCACAGGCTCTTATAATGCTCGAGAACCTGTATGACGTCGCGCCCTGTGTCCTCCTCTCCCACGAACAGGAGCTGCTTCCTGTTCTGCGCCTCGCCGCTCGGCTTTATCACGTACTTGTTAGGGTTCTCATGGACGAACTGTATCGCCTCGTCGAATGATGTGAAGTTCTTTTGAGGTATTATGGACACGCCTGCCTTTTTCAGCTCCTCCTGGCCGAACGCCCTGTCATCCTCGAGCTTGTCGGTGTAGGGCGTTCCGCCGACGACGAGCTTGCCCTCGTCCCTCAGCTTCTTGGCCTTCTCGCCCTGGCCTAAGACGTCGTCGAATACTATGACATCGGCCCAGTCGACCTCGGCATTCCAGTCGTCAGTCTTGGGGACGAACCCGTCGGCAATCTCCTTCTGGGTTTTATCGTCTATGTAGTATTTTACGTCATGGCCTTCCTTCAGGACCTGCCAGGCGGTGTCGCCTATCAGGGCGTCAAGCGAGACAAAAAGGAATTTCTTAGGCTCCATCAAAAGCAGTCGACCCCAGTTGAAACAATCTCCACCATGTTTTATCATTAATCAATGTGTCGAAGCTAAATAAAAACATTTTTATCCTGCCTGTGTTAATATAGTAGAGTATGGCTAAGCTTTTCTGGGTGCGAGCTGACCAGGACCAGCCCTGGGAGAAGAGGAAGAAGCTGGTGACGACAGCCCTGGAGTCCGGAGCTGACGCCGTTATGGTGAAGCCCGGCGAGGTCGAGACTGTGAAAGGCCTGGGACTGATTCATGTCATCTCAAACGACAGGAGTGCGGACATCAGGCTGGCGAAGGACGCATGCTACAAGGAGATTCACAACAAGGAGGATGAGCAGGATATCGTGAAACTTGGTAAAAACTCCAGGTACGTCATAGTGAACGCCAGGAACTGGAAGATAATCCCGTTGGAGAACATCATCGCAGCGCTGCGAGGCAAATGCAAAATCATCGTCGAGGTCGCTAACGCGAAAGAGGCTAAGGTCGCGTTGGAGACCCTTGAGGTGGGAGCGGACGGCGTCCTCGTCAACGCCGGTTTCTCTGAGATAAAAGGCGTTAAAACAATAATAGATGAGATGGCAACCGAGAAGCTTACCCTCGTCCCGGCCAGGATAACCAGGATAGAGCCTGCAGGCATGGGAGACCGCGTCTGCGTTGACACCACAAGCATGCTCAATGTCGGAGAGGGCATGCTCGTCGGCTCCCAGTCAAACGGCATGTTCCTCGTGCACTCCGAGAGCATAGAGACGGAGTATGTGGCAAGCAGGCCGTTCAGGGTGAATGCAGGAGCAGTGCACGCTTACGTGAGGATGCCTGAGGGCAGAACATCATACCTGAGCGAGCTCAAAGCAGGCAGCGACATTCTAGCAGTCGACTGGAAAGGCAGGACTAGGAAGGTCACGGTAGGACGCTCGAAGATAGAGAAGAGGCCGCTGATACTGGTCGAAGCCAAAGCAGAGAAGAGGAGCATAAGCACGATGCTCCAGAATGCTGAGACGATACTGCTTGTGGACAAAACGGGCAAACCTGTTTCAATCTCAAGGCTGAAGAAAGACGACGAAGTCCTGGCCTACGTAGAAGATGCCGGCAGGCACTTCGGGATGAAGGTCAAGGAGAGCATAGAGGAGAAATGACCAAACTTGAGAGGGTCTCTGACATCATGATCAGGGACGTTAAGACAACATCAGGAGATTCCGCAGTAGTGGACGCCGCCAGGATGATGACAGATGAGGGCATAAGCTCTGTCGTGGTTGTCGAGAAGGGCAAACTGGCTGGAATACTGACCGAGAAGGACCTTGCGACAAAGGTTGTGGCCCTCGGGAAAACGCCATCCAAGGTCAAGGTGAAAGACGTTATGAGCTCTCCAGTGCTGTCCGCCAGCCCGGAGACGAGCATACTCGAGGCTGCGAAGCTTTTGGACAGGAAAGGCTACAAGAAGCTGCCGATAGTCTCCGATGGAAAGCTCATTG
Organism: Candidatus Altarchaeota archaeon; assembly: GCA_043800255.1. Taxonomy (GTDB): domain Archaea; phylum Altiarchaeota; class Altiarchaeia; order IMC4; family SCGC-AAA252-I15; genus JAZDNF01. The sequence continues at coordinate 73,698 of JAZDNF010000009.1, forward strand.
GCATAGTGACCGAGACAGACCTGGCTCACGCGCTCAGATCAAAGGTCATTGAGATATCACCGGCAACTGAGAAGGGCGTGAAACCATCCAAATCTATCTGCGAACTCTCTCCTGGGATGTCTTATCTCATAAAGGAGCCGAAATCTGAGAGGAGCTTTGACGTATTCACAAACTGCCTTTCGCATGGTGTGCCAGGCCTCGTCTTCACGAGGACGCATCCGAAGAGGGTCAGGGAAACGTACGGGCTGAAGGACACGCCCGTATTGTGGCTTACGAACCTGACCAGCGAGGAGCGTTCGATATCGCCTTACAGTTTCAGCGAGCTCTCGATACTGGTCAGCAAATTCCTGAAGGAGGTTGACAAGTGCGTCATACTGTTGGACGGCCTCGAGTATCTGATAACCCATAACAGCTACAATCAGACTCTCAAGCTGATACAGAACCTCAGGGACAAGGTGTCAGCCACGAACTCCCACCTGGTGATCTCCGTTGACGACAGGACGCTGAGCGACCAGCAGATCAAGCTGCTGGAGCAGGAGATGGACGTCATACTCTCCGAGCTGAAGACTGAGGAAGAGAAACTCGAATCCCTCAGGGATGAACTGAAGGGGTTAGATAGGTAAGTCCTCAAGCGACGCTCTCAGAACGCCGCGGATGTCCTCCCCCCCTGACGTGAGATTGTACATTGGCACTGACGTTTTCGAGGCTGCTTCCTCTATCAGCCGTTTGCCGATTGCCAGTTTTTTCAATTTCTTCTCCAGCACGTATCTCCCCGAGTATCTGCCAACCCTCTGACCGAAGTCCATCCCAGCCAGCAGTATCAGCTTGGGCTTGTAGTATAATGCGATGCGGACAGCCCTGTCGCCGTCGGTGAAGCCGCCGTAGTTCAGAATCTTCTCCGTGGGCTCCACCTGCGTCGAGCCCATGACAGTCCCGACGAGTTTGGGTATGACATCCCCGAGGAGACCGATGTTGTCTCCGTGGGCGTGGACTACGGTGAGAGTGCCCATCCGGTTCGCCTTCAGTATTGCGTCGATGTCACCGTCCAAATCAGTAACGTTGACGTGAACTGGAACTCTGCTCTCAAGCAGCGCCTTCACGGAACCGTCGGCTGCTATCACGACAGTATCATCAAAAATGTGTGAGTACTTCAGCTTCCTGATGTCCTCCACGAGGGATGGGCCGCAGCCGAAGACCAGAACAGCCTTATCGCATATCAGACTCTTCAGAACCCTCCTATGATGTCCCTCCAACAGGGAATCCAGGATATCCCTGGCCCGCTCATCCCTGCCCCGATTCAAACCCAACAAACCAGCGATGTCTGGATAATCCATCTTAAAACTATTGTCTTGCATATTATAATGTCATGTTTAAGCCGCATGGGGACAAGCATTTCATGGTGGATGAGGCGCTTCTGGATAGGTTGGCAGGCTATGCCAATCTCGCAGATGATGATGTTGTCCTGGAGGTCGGCCCCGGCACAGGCAACCTGACAGGGCATCTGGTTGGGAGGTGCAGTCAGGTGATAGCTGTGGAGAAGGACAGGACCCTGTCCAGGAGTCTGGCGAAAAAGTTCGGAAACAGGATAAAATTGCTTGAGGGTGATGTCCTGAAGATGAGACTGCCGGAGTTCGACAAGTGCGTGTCGAATCTGCCGTACAGCATATCAAGGAAGTTCATGGTGAAGCTCCTGACCTTGGACTTCGAGGCTGCAGTCCTGGTCGTCCAGTCGGAGTTCGCGGATAAATTGAATGCGAAACCAGGAAATGACAACTACAGAATGATAAGCGCGCTGGCGCAGTCAACCGCTGAGATAGAGATTCTGGAGAGAATCCCGCAGGAAGCCTTCGACCCGAAACCGAACGTGACCTCGACAGCAGTCAGGATAAGACCGAAACGCAGAGCCGGACAGGAGTACATAAACTTCCTCAACAACCTCTTCAACCACAAGAACAAAAAACTGAGGAATATAATGGACGGTTTAAGCGAGAGCGTGGGCGAGAAACGGCCGGTAGAACTTGAGCCAGAAGAACTAGTTTCTATTTATGAGAGCCTATGAGCCGCGCATGCTATCCCACTCTTGGGTGAGGCTCGTCTCCTGCCTCAAAAGGTCCGTCTGCGCCTTCTGCCGGTCTAACGCCAACTGCTCCATCCTCTTGCTGTGCTCTCCCTCGTTTATCTGACCCTGCCTCCTGGCCTGCTCCAGCTTCTCCCGCTCCTCCACAACCTGCCTCTCCATCTGCAGGGTCTCGGTCTGCCACTTGGTCTGCTTCTTAAGCCACGCGTTCCACTCCTCAGGGTCGACTGCCATCTCCTCCGCAGCAGAAGCCATCTTCTTCACCAGCCGGGGCTTTTCCACAGCATCAATCTGATGCGACAGCTGAGGAGCTTTCGCTCCAACGATGTTGGCAATGTTGATCGCCTTATGATAGTATCCCTTCTGCTCGAATCCCTTCATAGCATCCATCAGGTTGCTGACTCCAATCCGGACCTTAACTGCATCATTTGAGTCTATCAATTTCTCGGCATCGTCAACAGTCTTCTGAAGCTCTGCGCCATAAGCCGTTTCCCTGGCTTCTGTCATCTTCTGGGGAGTCATCTCCTCAGGGGACTTCTGCTCGTCCTTCACGGCTTTTATCGCTTCGTCGACGACCTTCTTCTCGCCTTCAGTCAGAGCTTCGCCCTGCTTCTTCTTGAACAGTTGCTTTTTAGCAATATCCTCGATGATTCCAGGCATAGCCTCCTGCTCGTAAGCCTTTCCAACAGCATCCGCAGCCTTCAGGTTTATCCTGGCCTGGATCTCCTTTATCCTGTCCGCTATGGTGACAGCAGGCTTGGCTGCCTCGACCGTTTTCTGTTCAGGTGCCGGAGGCTCGGCAGAAGTCTTCCCTGTCATGCCGCCTGCGACGGTAGCGGCAATTATAGTAGCGGCGGCAGCGACGCCCAACTTCCCGGCCAGCCTGCCTCTGCCTGGCTTTTCTTCGGATGCCTTCTTGTGGAGTTCGGGCGGCACTTCCATGATTGGAACAGACTCGGAAACCGCTCTCCTGTCCGTTTGCCCCGTCCTCTCGACTTCAAGGACTTTCGTTTTGACTCCGAGCTGCTTGGCCCACCCTCCGAGGACTGCCCTCTCATCGTCTGTGTAGAATATTCCTCCCTCATCCCCCTTTCTGTTGAGCTCGTCAACCGCCTTGCTGCTGTAGTCCAAGGACTTGTCCTTCTTCCCGAACTGGTACTCGAAGACTGAATGGTTATGCCATAGGAGGGCGTTGCTCTTGAAATTTGATGTGGCCTCATGATGCAGGTCGCTGATATTCTTGATCTCATCTTCGCCTAACGTCCCCTTCTCCTTGACGATGTCCCTCGTCAGCGCGTAGGCGAGCTGTCCTGAAGCGACGCCGTGCAGGCGTTCATTCCCCCCGGAGAGGTCGTATGCGGATTTGGCATAGCCTATCGCGTCACTGAAGTTACCGCCCTTAGAAGAGACTACGGAGAGTATATGAAGACCCTGCGCCTTAGAGTGCGTTACATCCTGGCTCGCGCCCTCACGGTTAGCAAGTGATGCACCCAGATTCCAAGCCTCCTCAAGGAGTCTGGCCCTCTCATCGCCCTTGACAGACTTGGCGGTTTCGAACAGCGATCGAGCATATAAGTTAGAGTACCTGTACCGCTCTTGCTCGCTCATCGAGTCAACGCTCTCTGACATGCCCCGGAAGTGGTCTAAAGCGCCTAGGAAGTCCTGGCTGGCAAGAAGTTTCCTGCCCTCAAGGATGCCGCTCCGGGTATCAGCTCCTCTGACCGCGTCACTGGTTTGGTCTTCGGCAGGCCTTTGGCGTCTAATCTTCTGCTCGGGCATTTTGAATATTGTACGATTTTAGGGAGTACTAGATTAAATACTTGAAAAAAAGGCTGCGAACGCCTAATAATCCCGCCCTTTAAGGTTCACAGTCCGGTATTTTTTCACGGACCTTATCTTAGGCCTCGTCATCTTCCTGCTCCCAATGCGCTTCCTCTCGCCGCGGGTCATGCCCTCCCGCCTCTGTCTCATCAGTTCCCGCTTATGGGAAGGGCCGCCCCCAGTCCGGTGGGATTCGACAATCCTGAAATACACTCCCAACGGGTCAATGAACAGGTCATACTTGGAGTCACAGCCGAGAAAATGAGCCAAATGCTTTATTATCTCCTCAGACGTTTGGTTCCTGAAGAACTTGCCGCTCATGTTAATAACAGAGGCCTCCCTATTTATTTAGGCAGATGTAATTTGTAAGGCACTATGGTTAAGAAGGTTGGAACTGACTTGTTGAAGAAGGGTTTCGCTAAGATGGTCAAGGGCGGCGTGGTGATGGACGTCACCAACGCCGAGCAGGCTATCATCGCCGAGGATGCCGGAGCCGTTGCAGTGATGGCGTTGGAGAGGGTGCCTGCAGACATCAGGGCAGTAGGCGGAGTTGCGAGGATGGCCGACCCGCAGAAGATACTCGAGATAATGGATGCTGTCACCATCCCAGTCATGGCGAAGGTGAGGATAGGGCATTTCGTCGAGGCTCAGATAATCGAAGCCCTGGGAGTCGACATGATAGACGAATCAGAAGTCCTCACGCCGGCTGACGAGTACAATCACATCGACAAGACCAAATTCAAGATACCGTTCGTCTGCGGGGCAAGAGACCTGGGAGAGGCTCTCAGGAGGATATCGGAGGGAGCTGCCATGATACGGACCAAGGGCGAAGCAGGCACAGGCAACATCGTCGAGGCGGTGAGGCACATGAGAGCAGTCCAGGGAGAGATAAGGAAGATAGTAGGCATGAGCGACGACGAGATATACAAGGAGGCCAAGGACCTGCAGGCTCCAGTTGACCTGGTCTTCAAGGTGAGGGAGATGAAGAGGCTGCCTGTCGTGAACTTCTCAGCTGGGGGGATAGCGACGCCAGCCGACGCCGCGCTGATGATGCAGCTCGGAGCCGACGGCAACTTCGTAGGCTCAGGCATCTTCAAGTCAAAAGACCCTGAGGCTAGGGCGAAGGCGATAGTCAGCGCGACAATGCACTACGACGACCCTAAGATACTCGCAAAAGTCTCGAAAGGGCTGTCAGAGCCTATGAAGGGCATAGACATGAAAGAGCTCAGCGAGGCTGAGAGGCTCCAGACCAGAGGAGTTTGAGATGCATGCGAATGACATCGTAGAAGAGGAGATTCTGACCGTCAGCCCTGAGGATAATCCGGTTGACGTCGGGAACCGGATGCTGGAGAAGAGGATTTCTAACGCCGCAGTGATGGAAGACGGCAAGCTTATTGGACTGGTCAGCAAGGTCACTTTCGTCCTCAGCCTGGAGCAGATAGGGCAGAAGCCGCTTGAGGAGTTCAAAGTCAGGGACCTGATGGAGAAAAAGTACAGATGGATCGAGGCTGACGCCACCCTCGAGGAGGTTGTCGGACGAATGATGGAGATGCCGTCCAGGATGGACAGGATTCTCGTCATGGACGAGGGAAGACTGCGGGGAACGATACCGAAGGCGAACATCGTCAGACTCTTCGCCAGGGACTGCAGGAAGAGGTTCAAAGTCAAAGACCTGATGGAATACAAGCCCTCAGTGGTTTACGACTATGTCACGATACCGAAGCTGATAAAGGAGCTGACCATGTCAAGCGACAAGAAGCTCATAGTCTGCTCCGGTGAAATGGTTGCCGGCATAATAACGGTGCTCGACCTCGCTGAGAAGATATTCAAGAAGATGAGGGCGGGGGAGGACTACAAAGAGCTCACCGCCGCCGACATGATGACAAAAGACCCCATAACAATATCAAGCCGCGAGGACTCCGCGAAGGCCGCTGACATAATGCTCAAGGAGAGCATCGGGGGGCTGCCAGCAGTCGACAAGAAGCTCGAAGGCATCATAACAAAATCCGACATAGTGAAAGGCTACCAGATCGTGCTGCAGAAGATTTAAGCCCCTGACGGGCTTCCGAAGAATCTTGCGATGATGAAACTGGCGGCGACCGTCAGCAAGCCCACCATCAGCATCGTAACCCCGTAGACTAGGACGTTCTCATAGCTTATTCTCGCGAGGAATGCTCCCAGAGAGAACAGTATCAGCGCTGAGATGGCAAGTGAAACCCTGAAGGCCGCATCCAAGCCCATAAATCCAAGATTAACCGCGATAAAGGGCGACAGTATTATTATTGCAGCCAACGCCGGGCTGATGCCGTCAACCAACGCGGTCACAATGGCGGCGAACCTCGAGGCCTCGCCATGAACGGTATTGTCAAGCTTGCTCAGCATCTTCCGCTCAAGCTTCCTGAGCTCCCTCATCCTCTCAGCCCTTTCAGTCATGAAAGCCCCCGTGAACCCTGATATCCCCATCGCCACGCTTCCCGCGATTCCCGCGCTCACTATTATCATAGGGTCTTTCAAGCCGGAGATGAACGCGCCGACTATGACGCCAAGCATGGTGAGCGCCCCGTCGAATGCGTTCATTATGAAATAACGCCTCGCGATGTGGGAGATCTTCGAGATTCTAGCATAGGTCGAATACTTTTCGAACATTTTCCAGACCAACGTTTTATTTTAGCCCTCTAATATATGAAGTATGGCGGATAAAAAGGGATGGCATTGTCTCAACGTAAAAGACGTTCTAAGCGGGTTGAACGCATCCGAGCAGGGTCTAAGTTCTGAGGAAGCTGCCGAGCGCCTCAGAGCATACGGGCTGAACGAGATAACGGCTGAGAAGCGCGAAACCGCATTGAGCATATTCCTCGCGCAGTTCAAGAATTTCCTGATAATAATACTGGCGATAGCAGCGCTGGTGTCGGGGGCCATAGGATACCTGCAAGGCAGCTCCGAGGAAATCCTGGAGGCCGCGGCGATAGCGGCAGTCATAGTATTCATAGCAGCCATAGGGTTCGTGCAGGAGTACAGGGCTGCGAAGGAGCTGGAAGCCCTCAGGAAGATGGTGTCGCCGACTGCCATGACCATCAGGGACGGCAGAAAAGTGAAGGTTGACGCGAGAACGCTCGTCCCTGGAGACATCATAATATTGGAGTCAGGAGACAAGGTTCCCGCAGACGCAAGGCTTCTGAGAGTGGTCGACCTGAAGGTTGACGAGGCCGCCCTGACCGGAGAGTCAACACCCGTGATGAAGAAAGTAGACGAAGTGGGTGCTGAAACATCGCTCGCAGACAGGCAGAACATGCTCTACCTCGGGACGAACGTGACGTACGGCAAAGCCCAAGCCGTCGTCGTCGCAACCGGGAAGTCAACGGAATTCGGCAGGATAGCTGAGAGCATCCAGGTCATGGAGAAGGAGCAGACTCCGCTGCAGATGAGACTAGACCGTGTTGGAAAACAGATTGGCGCCATAGTTATCGCCCTGTCTGTGATAATGTTCGTTGCCGGCATAATGTTCGACATCGGGAAGCCGGTGGAGATATTCCTAGCAGCCGTCGCCTTGGCCGTCGCTGCAGTGCCTGAGGGACTGCCTGCTGTGGTGACGGTCACGCTTGCCAGGGGGATGAGGCAGATGGTGAAGAAGAACGCGATAGTGAAAAAGCTGACAGCGGTGGAAACGCTCGGCAGCACAACTGTAATATGCTCCGACAAGACTGGAACGCTGACAAAGAACGAGATGACCGTCAGGAGAGTCTACGTTAACGGCAGGTTCCTGGAGGTTACAGGAGCAGGATACGCCCCAGAAGGGGAATTCAAGGATGATGGAAGGGAGTATACGGCCGACGGCACCCTCATGATTCTACTGCAGGCAGGCGCCCTCTGCAACGACTCAACGCTGGCAGAGTCGGAAGATGGTTACGCCATAACCGGGGACCCGACGGAGGCAAGCCTCGTCGTGCTGGCGTCGAAGGCAGGATTGAACCAGGACGAGCTGAACAGGAAGTGTCCGAGAGTCAGGGAGGTCCCATTCAGCTCAGAGCGCAAGAGGATGACCACAGTCCACAGGATGGAGGACGGCAGGCTCGTTGCCTATGTAAAGGGGGCTGCTGACGTCATACTCCCATTGTGCGATAAGATTATGATTGACGGGAAAGAGTCGAATATCGATGAAAAGAGTAGGGCAAAGATTCTGGAGCAGAACGACAGGATGGCTGCCGAAGCCCTGAGAGTGCTGGGCCTGGCCTACAAGAGAGCGAATGATAGCGAGACCGATGACAGCCTCGAAAAGGGCCTTATCTTCCTGGGGATGGTGGGGATGATAGACCCGCCGAGAGAGGACGCGATAATGTCGGTCAAGGAGTGCAAGGATGCCGGCATAAGGGCGATCATGATAACAGGCGACCACAAGCTGACTGCGGTGGCAATCGCCAGGGAGATGGGCATCATGAGAGAAGGCGAGGATGTCCTCACAGGCCTTGAGCTTGACAGGCTGTCGGACGATGAACTGGATAGCAGAGTGGAACATACTTCAGTCTACGCTAGGGTCTCACCCGAACATAAGATAAGAATCGTCAACGCGTTCAAAAGTAAGAACCACATAGTCGCGATGACAGGCGACGGCGTCAACGACGCCCCAGCCCTGAAGAGGTCTGACATAGGGATCGCGATGGGCATAACAGGGACGGACGTCACTAAGGAGGCTTCGGACATGGTCCTCACAGACGACAACTTCACGAGCATAGTCTCAGCCGTGAGGGAGGGCAGGGGGATATACGACAACATAAAGCTCTTCATAAAGTACCTCCTCTCCTGCAACATTGGCGAGGTGATAACCATATTCGTCGGCATAACGGTCTTCGCCAGGCTCCCGCTCCAGCCGCTGCAGATACTTTGGATGAACCTCCTGACGGACGTCGCCCCCGCCCTTGCACTGGGCTTCAACCCGGCAGACCCTGACGTCATGCAGAGGAAGCCCAGAGACCCTAAGGAGACCATCATAAACAGGAAAACTGTCGGAGGGTTCATGGGAGTCGGGCTGCTCATGGCAGCCGGCACGCTGGGGATGTTCGTCAACGCAATGGAACACCACCCTGAGAAAGCCCAGAGTATCGCCTTCACCACGCTCGTCATGTTCCAGATGTTCTACGTCCTGAGCTGCAGGTCAGAGAGGTTCACCATATTCAGGACAGGATTATTCTCGAACAGCTACCTCATACCGGCGGTCCTACTGTCGGCCATGATGCAGATTGCGGTCCTGAATCTGCCGCTGTTCCAGACGGTATTCGACACCGTCCCGCTGAGCGCCGCCGACTGGGCCGGTGCGCTGGCCGTCTCCTCGACAGCCTTTATTATACCAGAACTTCTTAAGATAAGGAGATGATTGCCGTAGGAGTGCTGGACGTGCAGGGTGACGTCAGCGAGCATTTAGACTCTTTGGAAGCTGCCCTGAAGGAGTTAAAAGTAAAAGGCAACGTCAGAAGGGTTAAGAGGGCTTCGGATTTCAAAGGCCTGCACGCGCTTGTCATACCAGGCGGCGAGAGCACAACCACGGGAAAGCTGCTGAGAGAGTACGGTCTGGACTCTGAGATAGCGAGACTGTGTGATAGGAAGGTTCCGATACTTGGGACATGCACTGGGCTTATACTGCTGGCAAAGGAGGGAGACAACCAGTCTGGGAGGACATGCTCGCCTCGTCTAGGGCTGATGGACATCAAGGTCAGGAGGAACGCCTTCGGAAGGCAGAGAGAGAGCTTCGAATCTTACATCAGGATACCTGCTCTGGGGAAAAAACCATACCGGTGCGTCTTCATAAGGGCTCCTGTGATAGAGGAAGCCGGCAGGCAGGTTAAGGTAATGGCAGAATACGAAGGCAAGCCTGTGATGGCGCGCCAGGACAACCTTCTCGCGGTTGCCTTCCATCCCGAGCTCACAGAGGACACCAGGGTACACGCTTACTTTCTGAGGATGATAGGCGATGGCAGACCTTAGAGGATACGGCTTCATGAGGGGCTGGATTTACGAGGCCATCGCGATCACTGGAGGAGGACGGCACCAGGCTCCCATGGGAGTCTCAACTCCGGACTACAGGAGAGTGGTGTTGGAAGTCTACAGGACGGCCGAGACCTGCGAAAACCTGATGGACGACGGAATGCTCGTGATAGTTTTCCCCAGAAACGTGTTGGACTTCGAGAGGGCGCTCTCCGGTAGAAGGCCTAGCATGCTGAAGGATTTCCTGAAGCTGCGGGTCGCTTCGAGAAAGCGCCTGAAGGAAAAAGTGAGGTTCGAATGCGAGGTCAAGGAATCGCATCTGCGTGAGGGCCTCAGGCTTATCAACAGGGCGGAGTCCCTTGTCCTCGAATCCCTCATAGAGGCTACGAAGCCGAGACCCAGAAGGCAGCTGATAGCCGAGAACCTGAGGCTGGTGAAAAGAGTCGCTAAGGATTCCGAATATCAAAGACTGCTCGAGAGACTGTTGAACCGACGCTAGAACTGCATCATATTCCCGAGGGTTGAATCGAGTATGAAGCGCCCTATCAGGAACAGGGATACTGAGATTACCAGCAGGACCGGGAAATATTTTACCCCGAGCTTCTCCTCGCCTTTGAGTATCAGCCCTATCACAAGCGACCCGAAAAAAGACGAGGCCACCAGAGATATTATCGAATAGGTCCTTATGAACTCGGATGTTATCGTGATTTTGCCGACCGCTATGGGCATCGCCGCAGTCCCGCCCATCTCGGAAAACGAGGGCATGTCGGCTGCTATCATCGCCATGTTCTTAGCAAGAAGTTCGACTAGGAAGGACGACATCGAGAAGAGGAGGGGAGCCCCCAACCCGACTGCGATGAATATGAATATCACGTACATCAGGACCGATGCGCTGATCTCCTTCTGGATTATCTGCTGGTCGCGGAGGTCGTTGGCTGTCTGGTCAAGCAGGTCAGCCAGCTTGCCGCCGGATTTCAGGCTCTGGACGATGAGGTCTATGGCGCGCTGCAGGTTCTTGGACCTTATCTTCCGGTCAGTCTTCTGAAGCGATTCTGTCAAGTTCACGCCGGCCATCGTCTCCTTGCCGATGCGCCTGATCTCCTGCTCCAGGGGCCCGAATTCAGGCCTGGCCGCCAGGATCAAAGCCTTGTCGGTTGTCATGCCAGCCCGTATGTTGGACGACATCAGCTGCAGGGCGTCAGGTAAGGCTTCGTCGACGAATTTAGCCTTCGAGTCGGCTGACAGATTAAGCCATATGTACAGCATGAACTCTACCAGGAACAGCGATATCGGAAACGCGAACTCGAAGGGGAGGACATCATAGTAGTTCAGCGCATAGGCCATCACCACACCCAGACCGATGCCGAAGAATACTGCGAAGCCGAGGAAAGTGTCCGCGTCTATGCTGAAGTTCGAGTATCTGATCTCCTGCGCCAGCCTTCTTCGTATGTTCTTCGGGAACAGTATCCCTATCGGCTTGTACGGGTCCATCATGCTCCTATCAGATTAGGCCTCCTGGACCTTATGATGCCAATGAAGATTACCTGCATCACTATTATGGCCGAAAGCAGTATCCAGAACGTCCGCTCGGAGCCGATTTCCTCCATGCCGGGGAATGACGAGAGAACGATGAGCATGGTTATGCCGAGGGATGGCATGATGACAGCGACCATCATGTACATCATGGCCAACGGGTTCAACACGGATTTGTACTTTCTGACCTCCACGAGCTGCTCCTTCGAGAGCGACGATATGACTTCTGACAGGTTGTCGCCGACGTCGCTTCCCGATTTCATGCTGTTGACCATCTGCCAGAGCGCCCGCCTGAAGTACATCGACGGGTTCCGGATTGCCAGCTCCTCCAAAGAGGCGACCACATCCTTGCCGGCGTTGACCTTCTCGACGACTATGTGCATCTCCTTGGATATGGGGCCGTAATCGCCGTTAGCCAGGGCAACCAGGGTGTCGAAGACGGGAACGCCGCTCCTTATCTGTATCAGGATGCTGCGGAGCGCGAAAAGCAGGTTCCGCTCGATGTACTTTACCCTGCTGTTCACGATCTGCTTGGGGAAGTAGGTTATGTAGAGGTACATGACGACACCGACGACGGCTCCAATGAGGGGGCCGATGACATAGTTGGGGTTGCCGGCGGCGTGAAAGACCGCTATTATTGCGGAACTGAAGGCGATAAAGACGACTAGCGACATAAAGAATGCGACGCTGAGGTAGCCTCTCGCGTTTATCTGGTACTCCTCAGCCACGCCCGACTGCTTGAGCAGCAGCTCCATGTAGGGGGATGTCTTCGAGAGGACGTCACCCATCCACAGGAAGATTCTCGATATTTTCCTTATGCGGGGATTGCCTATGAAAGGTATTCTCTTGGACACCATCTTAGCTCAGCAGCTTCTCAGGCTTTAAGTTCTTGTTGACGACGCTCAATACCAGGTCTAGGTCCATGTAGTAGTTGTTCATGACCTTCCCCACATCATCCACCTGTCTGACCTTGTTGTCCACCATCCACTGGAGGACCTTCTTCTTGGTTTCGATGTCATCGCTGAGCTCCTTCTGCGTCAGGCCAGTGTGCCTTTCCAGCTCGTGGAAGAGCCTGTAAGGCTCGTCCTTCTCCTCGATTACGTCGCTGCGGGCATTCCATACGTGAATCAGATGGCTCTTGTACCTTATCTTGCCGTGAGTATTGGCTTCCTCGTCAGGGATGAACTCGCCAACCTCGAAGACCCGCCTTATGCCCCTCCGCCTGTCGCGGAACATTACAACGTTGAGGTGCACGGAATCCAGCATGCTGTGCGGGATGTCTATGGGAGGGTTAGTAAGCCGCGTTATTGTCTGCTCGCACGTGTCAGCGTGTATCGTGGAATAGACTGAGTGGCCGGTGTGCATCGCCTCGAACAGGACTTCAGCCTCCCTCTGCTTTCTGATCTCGCCCATCACTATCCTGTCAGGCCTCATCCTGAGGGAGTTGACCAGCAGGTTCAGCATCGAGACCTCGCCCTTGCCTTCGGGGTTCGGGTCTCTTGTAGTCAGAGGGCACCAGAACAGGAACTCGGGCAGCTGAAGCTCTCGGGTGTCCTCTATGGAGATTATCCTCTGGTTGGGCTGTATGAAGGGCATGCATATGTTCAGGAAGCTCGTCTTGCCGCTGCCGGTTCCCCCGGATATTATCATGTTCATCTCGTATTGCATGACCAGCCATATGAGGGAGGTCACGTCAAGGCTCGTGGTCTTGTTCATTATGAAGTCTGGGGCGGTCCACGGGTCGCGGGAGAATTTCCTGATGGTGATGGTGTTGCCTTTGCTGGCTATGGGGCTTATTATCGCGTTAGCCCTGTCCTTTGACATCAGGTGGGCGTCAAGGAGCGGGCTCAGGGTTGTTATCTCCCTCCCGACGCGGCGGGCTATTGTATTGGCATAATTCAGTATCTTCCCCTCAGAGGCAAGAGTTATGTTGGTGGTCAGCCATCCGATCTTCTTGTGGAATACCCTCACAGGCTCCTTCGACGAGTTGACGACTATCTCCTCAAGGCGCTCGTCTGCGAGAAGGTATTCAAGCTGCTCGAGGCCGAGAAGCTCGTTCACGAGGCCCTGTATGAAATAGTCCTTCGTCTTCTCTTCTATGTTAGGAAGCTCTGCGGATATCAATGTGCTGGCATTATCCCTGAATTCCTTCTTAAGCTCGTCCATGAGCTTCGGCTCGAATATCTCGGAGGTCTTCATCTCAACGCCGGATATCAGGCGCTCCTTTATGTCGTCAAGCAACGCCGCAGTCGCAACGTCAACATGCGGGAGGACGAGGACGTATTTCTTAGTATGGTCCTCGGTGACTATCTTTATATGCACCGGCTTGCCTTCCATGTCAACGTCGTACTCTTCTATCAGTTTCTCCGGCATATGCTCACCTGTCCTTTTTTTCAACCTTCCTGATTTCAGGCTCCCCCAGGGTCGGATAATGCAATTCCACCAGATTGTGCTCCTCAAGGATCATGGCCCACTCCTCGATCTGAGTCTTAGGAACCTTCAACTGAGTTGAAAGCTTGTCGTTAATTTTTACTACATTATCCTTATTAACGATGTCATACAGCTTGTCTATGTTGGTGGCTATCGTATCCCAGCCCGGCACGGCTCCCGCAACATTCGTGTCCTTGCCGATCAGCTTCTCTATCTTCTCCATCCGCTTCTCCTTGATGGCCTGTATCCTCGAATCCTTTATGACGTCTGATGGACCCTGGGATGGGGCACCGCTCTTTGGCAGGCCTATGGACTGCTTGTCAGGCCTGCTCTGGGGGATGCCAATGCGCAGTCTGTCTTCCTTTTCAATGGCCGACGGCCTTTCGGATTCATGGACTCGGTCTCCGGACTCCTTTTCCCTGCCCTTGGTCTCGTCAGAAGACGCCGCATGCTTGTCCAGTATCCTGTCCCGGAATCCTTCGGCGGATTTTACCTCGTCTTTCGGAATCCTCGAGCTTTTTATCTCATCCAGCCTGTCCGCCTTCCTGTCCGCAGACGGCGACTTGAAGAAGGAGATTATTCGTGAGAAAATGCCGAGTTTAACGGGTTTCTTCTTTATGACCGTCGACTTTATCCTGACGCCGAGCTCATTCACAGGTATCTCGTTCTCAAGGAGGGATGTCTCATTTAATTCAATAGAGCGCTTCATCTCCTCAGGGGAGAACTCGAATATGTCAAGCTTCCCGCTCGAGCCTGCCAGCTTGTCCTGTATCATTGCGAGACCCTCCTCCCTCGCCCAAGACTGGCCATCAGCCACCTTTTTTATTGAAGCCCCGATGACCTTACCCTCCTGTATCAGCAGGTCTGCCATGAAAATGTCCTCCCCAGACTTCCCCTTGAGCCTCAAGGCCCCGTTGAAAGCGGTGCTCAGTTCACCGCATATCTTGTAGAAGTTCTCGGTCTTTTCAGGCCTTACGATGGAACCTCTGGGCAGTTTCATGTCAGTAGATATTAAAAATACGGGCTAAAAAGAGGTCATGAGCAGGACACGCTGAAGTCATCCACGTAGAGCCCCTGGAAGGTTATCCAACCGTCTGATTCAAGTCTGAACCTGATTCTCACGATGCTGCCGGCGTAATCTGTAAGGCTTATGCTATTCTGAGTCCAGCTGCTCTGCCAGCCTGAAATGGTCATCAAATTCTCCCAAGGACCGTTATCCGCTGAGATTTCAACGTATGCGCTGTCTCCGAACCATTCCAGCCGGTGCTTCTCCCAGAGCGTCAGGGAAGGTGCTGATGCAGTTGTCAGGTCAATCATCGGAGACATAAGCCACTCGTTCGCATTATTGTTATAGTATGAACTAAGGTCAGTCCCCCAGCAGTTGCCAGCCGAATGGCAGCTTCCCCAGTCGGGGTCGCCAAGTTCCCACTCGTTTTGTGAGCCGCCGTTAGTCCAGCCATCCTCGCCAGCCTCCATATCGTCCGAGAAGCCTGTGCACGGCTGTAGCGACGTCGTGGTTGACGAGGTCGTCGTAGACGATGACGTGGACGTCGTAGAAGTCGACGTTATCGATGTCGTAGAAGTCGTCGAACCTACGATGGTAGTGGACGTGCTCGTTGACGATGTCGTGGTCTCTACTGTGGTTGTAGTCGTTGACGTGGTTGTCACATTCGATTGCATGCATGTGGATGCGTTCACGCATTCCGTGTCTATGGAATACGTGTAGGCATGGAAGCAATCCATCATCAGATCGTATGCGCCATCCGCACAAGAGCCCACAGCCTTGCAGCCGTCGACGTCCTGCCAGTAGAGGTAGTCGACCCACGTCCTGTTGTCGTCAACGACGATGCCGAAGCTGTCGAGTATGTACGGGTCAACGAGGGTTTCCAACCCGATTGCGGTCGTGTTATAGTAAAGCCTTGACTGGTTGACGTATTTTTCAGACAGGTTATAGTTTCCGTCCAGCCTGTCGAAGAAGCTAGGTCCGTTGACAGCGTACTCCAAACATCCGACTCCCAATGAGGTCACATTGCTCACGGAATAGCATGATGTAGTAATGTTAGCTGTCGACATTCCCATGAGAACGTCGTGTTGACTGCATGAATCATCGTTTTTTATCATCACGCACGCATCAGTCCCTATGAGTGACTCATTGCAGCCGTCAGGCCTCTCGCAGCCGCCTCCGGGACCGAAGCCGGTTTCGTTGTCGAGTTTGCACGTGTGCGTGATCCAGGGTATCGTGAGTTCGCATTTCTCCCACGACTCCGGGTTAGTCGGCCCATAGTTGATGACTCCGGAAAAATGGTAGGGGCAGCTAGCGTTGAAACAGCACTGCTCGAAGCTGTTGCAGTTCCCGAAGGCCGTGTCAGTCACGAGAATCTTGTCATTGACGTATTCCCCAAAGGTGCTGCAGTAGGTCTGCCTCTCCGCAGGAGTTGTGCTGTCCTTGAGGTTAGACCAGAATAGGACCCTCCCCGATGCTATCCCCTCGCCTCCGTACGTAAGGCTGCAACCTGCGACTGTCTCCAGGTCAAGGTCGGTTGTACAGTTGGTTATGAACTTTATCAGGCGGCCGTCAGAGTTCAGCGGATACAGAACGTCTTCTAGGCCGAGTATCGAACTGAACGATTCGATACTGACCATGTCACCCCTGTAATAGCATAGGCCTGAATCGTCTGAAACGTCTATGATAGTATCGACTATGACCGCAAAATTCCACGCATCGTTCTGGACGACGGTTATGTTAGCCAGCGTTATGTTGACCTCGAAGTTCATGTTACTGCCTGCAACGTTTATCCTGGAAACCCACTCCGAGAGGGTGTGATTCAACATATATGTCACATTCTCACCGTGAAATGTCCCGCAGAGCGCTAATTCGGCGATAGCCGCCTCCGAGCCGTTCATGCTAAAATCGAATGCATTGCAGTCGACGCCGCACATTTCAGTGCAGTTGAAGCTGTAGTCCCCCAAGGCGGTCCCTGAGGTTATGACCTGGTCTATGGAGTATATCGCGGCCCGCCTGCCGAAGATTACAATCCCGCGCCGCATGTCCTCCTTCAGGTCGTTGATGAGATAGTGCAGCTCATCGCAGCGTATCTTGCCGACGGTGTCCTCGGATTTCGTATGGGACATGCTGATGTAGTATGAGACGAGGAATATGAGGGGGAGTATCAGCAGGATGACACCGATTGTGAACAGGTACCCTCTTCTATTTTTGACATTCATTTTATATCCACACCACCAGGTTGAACTCGACAGGGCCCCACAGGGACTGAACCCCGCCTGCGCTGCCATATTCGAAATTCACCATCTCAGTGTCGAATAGGAAGTCGACTCGCCCATCGTCGTCCAAATCCAGATGGTCTAAAAGCCTGTGCATCGAATCCGAAATCGCGTCGTCCTCGGTATAGTATCTTGACATGTTGGTATAATAGCACGTCTCATTGGAGACGTATCCTTCAACAGTCACGGGTTTTGTGATGTTACTCATGTCCTCGAATTCTATGGTCCAGTTGCACCCCATATTGTTCAAAAAGACGTTGCCGTATCCTATCAGGCTCTGTATTCTCAGCGTGTATATCCCCCGGTTGTCTGGAGAGCATGACGTCCTCTCAGTCTGGGAGTCGCCAGTTTCCAAAAAGACGGTGTTGTTCGCGCCTGAGCTGAGAAGACTGGCCGGTATTTGAACGACGTATGGGTCCCCCATCAACAGATAGTCCGGTCCGTAATCCCAGAGCCTGTAGACGGTCGAACCTTCGAATACCGAGTAGTCGGTCCAGTGCTCGCTTGAATATGATGTGACTTTGGCATCGGATACCCTGGCCTCCGGAGGAATCCATAATATTCCCTCGCAGCCTTCCGTGTCGTTGAACGCGTCAGTCCACAGCGTGAGGGATATTTCGCCGTAGCCCGACAGGTTAATGGAAGTAAAGTTGTATTCGATGTACGATGTCGGGTAAAGGTTCGACTCGACCAAGCTGCCGCTCACATTTACCAGCTGGGCTTTCAGGCTGACGTTTATTATCTCCTCGGCGAAGCTCTCGTATATCTGTTCAAGTGCCAGAGTATCATTGCTTGCTGTGTAGTTTCCGTTCCCGCATTCTGAGATGTTCCTGAGAGAATCCACGGCATATTGGCAGTTTATCGCCCCTGAGCCGAAGCCGATGGTGTGGACGACTGCGCCCTGCTCGCTGTTCGCCCTGCACGAGTCGTTAACCGCATTCTCGCTCGCGGTGTCATCAAGGTAGTCATCGCAGGTCCCGCTCCAGTAGAGGCCGTTTCCGCAGTAGGGGGAATTGCAGTTCCCCGTGTCCGTGCAGCAGCTGACGCGGTCCAGCTGGGCCTCATCGCACCTCAGGTTGGCGATTCCGTCGGTCATCACTATGACGAACTTGTTTCTCGTCGGGTCGCTCTGGTTTTCCAGCATCAGCTTGGCCTCCCTTATCGCACAGCAGAGGCATGTCCCGCCGCTCGGAGCAGGGAAGCCGTCTATCGTGCTGTTCAGGCTGCTTTCGTTGTCGCTGAGGTCGTGCCGGTTTGTCGCGAGGTTGCTGTATGAGACGAGCCCAATCCTGTTGCCTGATGAGTTCAGGACGATGCTCACGAACTTCTTGTCAAGCTCCAGCGCGAGGTCCCACCTGCAGTCAGAGTCGGGGCAGCCTGTGGAGCAGTCGTCATTGCTGTTCACGCAGCGGTCCATGCTCCCGGACCTGTCGGTTATCAGGATGACGTCAGCGTTTCCGACGTACTGTATTCCGGACACGTTTCCAGTGCCGAAGCGCACGGGGATAGTCCTCTCGCTTAGGCTGTCATAGTTCAGGATGGAACTGAGGTTCGAATCGGACACGTCAATTGTCTGGTTGGAGTCGCTGCCCGAGCTGTTGAATATCAGCGTCGAGCCGATGGTCATGAAAGTAGAATAATTGCTTTGGAACTCCATGTGGACTGCCATCGAGGTGAGGTCGCCGGGGACATAGAATGACGCGTAATGGTTTATGAGGCCATCAATCCCCGAGAACCAGTACCTCTCGGTCTTTACTATTGGATCCGTATCCATCTCGGACGTGTTGAATGTCACCCTCATGTATCCGCCGCCGATGTACTGCAGATTAAGGTCCACGCCCGTGAAGACCAGCTTTATCTTATTGTCGGAGCCTGGCACGAAGTAGGATAGCGCCTCGGAGCTAACGCATCCGTCAGAGCCTTTGACCGATGCCAGCATGCTTCCAGCGGAGGGCGTGAACGATTCTGCGAAATTGTCGTTTATGTAGAGGTCAAAATCGCCCGGAGTGTTGAGTTCGAGGCATGCCTGTTTTACTGTTGCATCAGAGGGTATGTCCCTCAAGAAGGCGGTTATGTTCCCCTGGCCCACGAACCCGCCGAAAAACACGTATTCTGAAGTTGATTTCTCCTTTATGTTTGTCAGGAAGGCCCTGGCAACGTGCCCCCTGATGGGCAGGCCGGCACCGTAGCCGACTAGGAGCCGGCTGGAATGGGTCTTCGCAACGGCGTCTTCCTCCGGAATGCGGGTAGCGTTTTCGAGTATCGTATGATTGACGAAATTCTCGATGACCTCGACGCGGTATCCGACGGAGGGAGGTATCATGATTTCAAGATAATCTCTTATCGCATCTGCAGCCTCAGTGCCAGTAGACTCGTTAGCCCACAATTCTCCGACGATGTCCAGCACGCCCTGGCGATTCAGCGTGTCAAGCACGTCCTCTGAGAGGTAGTGGAGGTTCTTGTAGGCGAAGTTCGACGTCTGAGTCATCTTGAACGTGTAGTTCCCGTAGAATGCTGTGGCAACCAGGATGACGAAAGTCAGAGCGACCATAGCATCGAGTATGACCGCCACACCCTTGCCCTTCATGTCGGGCCTCCGTACCATAGTGTCAGAACTATCCTGACTATCTGGCTCTCGTATAATGCGCTTCTCTGGACGGTTATTATGTTAGTCTCGTTCACAGCTTCCATCCCGGTTATGGCATCCCTGCCGTATACCTGGAAAACGGTCCCGTTAAGGTATGTCATTTGGAAATGGAAATCGTACTTGCCGACTCCTAGAAGATACTTCGAGCAGTAGTAGTTGCTGATGTTGCCTGCGCATGAGTTATCATACTTTGACTGGTCCATCATGTCAATGAACCGGAGTATCTTGTCACCGACAAGGTTTCTGCTCTCATTGGACAGCCCGACTGAGATAGCATTCGCTGCAGTCCAGTTCTCAGGGTTCCCCGGCGTCCTGAGAAGCTGCTCTCCGATGTTGACAGCCGTCTCCTGCATGTCAACAAAGTCATTTGACTTTCGGATTTCCCTGAGAGTGTAAGACCACATGAAAAAGATGATTGTCAGTATCATCATGAAGATGAAGAATGCGAAGAAAAACTCGCCGCCGAAAAGTTGACTTCTCGTTTTCATCGTCTAGTCACATCGGAACCTGAAATTCAGATACTTTATCACGTTTTCGAACATGTCCCGGTTCGCAGGATCATATGAGGGGTCGCTTCCAGTATCCACGCTGCTTATTAGATAGGTGCCTTTGCCGTAATCCAGCTGTAGGAGATGAGCGTATTCCGTCGTGTCCTGAACATAAGCCAGGACGTCATACTCGGGAGGGAGATACATGAACGGTTCGCCCATCCTCAGATCGTCTGGATCGATTACGTTAGGATGCGAGAACAGAGGCGTCTGTATTGCGACGTCGGTGTCATTGTCCTCGAAGGCTGCTAGGCCAAGGTAGTGGGGAAGCCACTGCCATGAGTTGTTCCAGTTTTCATAGTCCTGCGAGCTTGACCAGAGTTTCCCGCCTGCAAGGACAAAGTTCTTTATCGAGTCTTCCGCGGCGGAGGAGAGGTTACCGCCTGATGAAGCGTTGATGCTGTTCTGGGCCAGCCACAGGATATCGAAGCAACCGAGTCTGTTATAGTCTTCCAGGTAGGAGACGTTATCTGTGAAGGTGACGTTGATGTTACATGACTGGGAGATTCCGTCAAGCAGCAGCGGATCCATTCCATCCTCGTAGGGGCTGTAGAGGAGGACGTTGATATTGCCGCAGTTGGAGCGTATGCAAACTCTCCCGTCCTTGTTCATCACGCAGTTCCTCTCCGTTTCGCCCATTTTCAGGTCCAGGATGCTGACGTTCGAGACTATGACAGGCGTCGAAAGAACGTAGTTCTCCCAGGTTATCTCTACGATATTCTCGTACGCGCTTATATTATAGTCCCTGTAGCCGAAGATCCTCTCAGGGATCGAGAAGTACAGGTAGAAGCCGGAACCCTGCTCGCTTATGGTGTTGATATTGTCGGCGACGCTGGTCATAATCCGTCTCGCATCCAAGAACATCTTCACCTCATCGCTCTCCCTGCTCTTCTCAATGGAAGTCAGAACAACGACCACGAAGATGAGCATTATAATCCCGATAGTGAGGATAAGCTCCATGCTGGCCTGGGAGAGGTTGCTTTTCATGTGTTTTATACCTCCAATTGGATTTATTAGTAATATGAGGACAACCAAAAAAAACACCGTTTTCGTGGGCCTGTTTGTTGTTCTCATATGCCTGCAAAACGCTGCAGGCAGCCAGGACTGGCCGACATTCAAGCACGACCTGACCAGAACAGGATATAACGACTATTACTCTAACTTCTCCCTGAACGATTTAGACCTTATCTGGAGCTTCAAGACAGGGGACATGGTAAGGTCCTCGCCTGTTGCAGCCGACTTCAACGGCGACGGGACGCTTGAGATAATAGTGTGCTCCTTCGACGGGAAATTGTACGGTTTAGACCATCAGGGGAACCTCCTGAAGACTTTTGACACTGGGAGCAGCATAAGGTCGACCCCAACCATAGACGACATAGACGGGGACGGCTGCAAGGAGATAGCATTCGGAGCAGACAACGGAATATTCTATCTCCTTAACTGCACCGGAGACCTCCTATGGAACTTTCCAACGGCAGGGCCGATAGAATCATCGCCGCTGATGTATAATTTCGACCAGACGAGCCAGAAGGAGATGATATTCGGGTCAGGTGACGGCAACCTGTACGCCCTCAACCATGAGGGGAAGTTAAAATGGAAGTACCGCACGCAGGATATGATAAAGTCTTCCGTGGCTTTGGGCGACGCGACGGGGGACGGGGAAAGGAAACTCGTATTCGGGTCAGGTGACGGCATACTCTACATCGTCTCTTACCCTCCTTACAAGATATGGCAGTTCCAGACGTCTGGTGCCGTGCAATCGACGCCGACCATATCAGACTACGATATCGACGGGAGAGTTGAGGTCATCCTGACGTCGACAGACTGGAAGGCGCAGGCAATCTACTATCACACTTACGCCGGAATCGGGGAGACGGGCCCAAGAGTCCTGAGAAAAGTCGGCAACAAGACGACGGTAACGCGGGAGGAGTATGTCTACTCAAAGTTCTCTTCCGAGTGGAATTACACGACAGGCAGCCACATAATCTCCTCCCCAGCTGTCGCCGACCTGGATGACGACGGCTACTACGAGATAATATTCGGATCAAACGACAACGTCTTATACGTCATCAACGCCTCGGGCTGGAAGGTCATGAGGTACACGACCAACGACCCCATCGAATCTACTCCCGCGATTGCAGACCTCAACGGCGACGGGACGCTTGAGATAATAGTGGGGTCGAACGACAGGAGACTGTATGTGCTGAACTATCCGATAGGCGGCAGATGGCTTTACACAACCAACGGTTCTGTCAGGTCATCCCCAGCCGTCGCTGACATCAACGGCGACGGATCGCTTGAGATAATAGTTGGATCAGACGACGGCAGCGTTTACGTTTTCGGGAGCAGGATGCTGTTCAGGCAGAGCAATGCGACCGCCTACTATCTTCTGGCTGAGGCAGCCTATAAGCAGAAGAAGACGGAGAACGTCAGAGAGTACCTGAACAGATCATTGGCAGCATATGATGACATAAAGGACCGGGCAGGGATATCGAAGATTAACGCCTTCTACAAGAGGCTGGAAGCGGACGAGTATGCGAACATAGCGCTGGATTTCTACAACAGAAGCGATGTCGAAAACGCGACAGAGTACATAGAGAAGGCTGCGATAATCTACTCGTCCATAAACTATCAGGATGGGATCAACAAGGTCAAGACGCTCCTGCAGAGGTCATACGCAGACGCCGTCTACCTTGATGCCGATTACTATTACAGTATAGGCGACTTCGACAACTCCACATCCTATGCCCAGAGATCAGAGAACATATCGAAGGAGGTGCAATACACTGAGGGAGTCAACCGGGCGTTCAGGCTTGTCAACAGAACACAGAAGCACATGGAAGCTGACGGAATCTACTCGAACGCGATAAGAAGATACTATGAGAGGGGTTACAACGAGTCAATAACAAAAGATTTGGAATACGCGAGGTCGATCTATGTCGAGATAGACTTCGAGCTGGGTTTGAACGCGACAGACCGCCTCATAAAAAGGATGGACGCTGACAGGTATTACGATGCCAGCGTCCAACAGTACGCTGAGAAGGAGTATGTCGACGCGAAGGACCTGTCAGAGAGCTCAGTCCTGTTGTACGAGGAGATAAACTACTCCAATGGCATTGAGAGGTCAAGACAGCTGCTTAATACAACCGAAAGCCACCTGCAGGCTGAGAACTATTATAACGATGCTGAGAGCCTCTACAAGGCGACGGACTTCATAAGCGCGCTGGAGGACGCCGAGAAGGCGAGGCTGCTTTACTTCCATGTCAAAGATGAGGAGGGGATACTGAAATCGCAACTCCTGATACAAAGGTCTGAGGAGAGGATAAACGAAGAGGAGTCCAGGACGCCGAACATGGCCGAGATTGCCGTGATAGTGGTTGCTCTGGCATTCGCAGCCCTGCGGGTTAGGAAGTATAGGGCAGTGCACAGGAAACTTAAGAAAGATGATACAAGGCCTAAGGATGCGATAAGCGGAGAGACGCTGGGACGCAAAATCGTCGAGTCGCTCGACAAAAAGCCTTCTGAGACTGCCGATGCGCAGGAGCCTCAAATGGAGGCCGACCAGAAGGCACGTGAGGCCATTAAGCCACCGCCATCCGGGAGAAGGCTCCCCGTTTGGGTCGCCTCATTCTGGACGGAATTGAAGCTGGGTTTCCCAAGGTTAAGGTCTAACCCGCCGAAATTTGGCAGACCAGGCATGCCAGCCTGGATTGACAGGTTCAAGTATGAAGTGCTGGGCGGTTTCCCAGAATTAAAGCGCAATCCGCCGAAGATTTCAGCCCCTGAGATACCGCCGTGGACTAAGAATTTCTACAAGCTGGCGAAGAAGAAGCTCGCTGGCAGGAGAAAGAGGACCCGCCTTGAGGGGAAGCCATTAGATGAGACGATAGATGAGATCCTTTCAAAGCACGAGAAAGGGCTTAGGGAACTGTAATCTGATTCATTAGTCAGTATCGCGCCTTCCCCTTAAGCGCTTCGACGTTCTCCGAGCCTGTCAGGAACATCGCTATCCTGAATTCCTTTAACGTTTTCTGCACGTACTCCCTGACTCCTCCCTTCTTCTTCCTTTCCCATGCCTTCAGCAGCGGCAGTGCAATCCCAGCGCATGACGCTCCCATCGAAACAGCCTTGGCAATGTCTATCCCGGACCTCACGCCCCCGGAGGCGACTAATGGCATTCCAATGTCCTTCAGCTGGATTATGCAATCCGCGGTCGGCATTCCCCAGCCTGCGAACGACATGCCGACGTCGTTCCCGCTCCGGTAGCTCTCGACCACGCTCCATGATGTGCCGCCTACGCCGCCAACGTCTATGGCCGATACTTTCAGTTTCTTGGCGTCGTCTAATGAGACGCCGCTGCCGACGCCCTTCACTATCAGGGGCACGTCCAGCTTCTTCGCAATCTCGTTTATCTTCTTCGTCAGGCCTTCGAAGTTGGTGTCGCCCTCAGGCTGCACCGCCTCCTGCAGGGGGTTGACGTGCAACGCCAGCGCGTCGGCGCCTATCATCTCAACCGCTTTCCTGCACTCTTCCAGCCCGTAGCCGCAGTTCAGCTGCACTGCTCCGAGGTTTGCTATCAGGAAGGCACCGGGAGCGACATCCCTCACACGATAGGTGTCCGCGACCTTAGGGTCTTCCAGGGCCGCCCGCTGGCTTCCGACTCCGAAGCCTATCCCGAACTCCTGAGCAACCGCAGCCAAGTCCCTGTTTATCCTCTTTGACATTTTAGTGCCGCCGGTCAACGCCTCGATTATTAGGGGAAATCTGAGGCTCTTGCCCAGGAAACTGGCTTCCGTGCTTATCTTGTCTAAGTCCAGTTCCGGAAGCTCCGTGTGCGGCAGGCTCACCTTCTCGAAGCCTGCGCTGCCTGCCTCAACGTCCCTGCTGAGGCATATCCTCAGGTGCTCTGTCTTCCGGTCTGTCGTAGCCATTCGTTACTAATAGTTCCTCTCTATTATATAATCAGCCACATCAAGGAGGTTGCTTTTCGCCTCAGAGTCCTTGAGAACCTTCAGCCTGCCTTTTGCGTCCTCTGTCATGCTCTTGACCATATTCTGGGCGTATTCTATCGCCCCGCTATCAGTTATCAGTTCTATCGCTTCCCTGACCGCCTGCTCGCTTTTGCTGCTTCTCTCCATGAGACCAATAAGCTGCTTTTTCTCTTTAGCTTTCAGGTTGTTCAGCGCATAGATGACTAGAATGCTCTTCTTTTTCTTCCTGATGTCGCTTCCTATCGGTTTGCCGAGCTTCTTCTGGTCTGCGATGACGTCCAAGAGGTCGTCGTGCATCTGGAATGCGGTCCCTATAGAGTCTCCGAAGGATGATAGCGCATTTATCTCCTCTCTCGAGCCGCCTCCGAGTATGGAGCCTATCCTCAGCGACGCATTCAGCATCACCCCCGTCTTCTTCCGTATCATCTCCATATAGTCGTCGATGCCGATCCGGTCCATGTTCTCGAACATCATGTCAAGTATCTGGCCTTCATGTATTTCGGAGTTGGCCCAGTTGAGGACTCCAAGGGCGTCAAGCACCTTGCCGTCTGATATGCCATTCTCCCTCACATCGACGAGAGCCGCATAGGCTTTGGAGTAGAGCGTGTCCCCGACGATGATTGCCATGTCAACCCCCCATTTGGCGTGCACTGTCGGCTTGCCTCGCCTCTCAAGGTCCCTGTCGACTATGTCGTCATGGACCAATGTAAAAGTGTGCAGCAGCTCTATCGATGCAGCCGCAGGAAGCACCTTCATCACGTCTCCGCCGACGGCCTCGCATGCGAGCATCGTAAGCACAGGCCGTATCCTCTTGCCGCCAGCCCCGACCGTGTGCTGGAGCATCGTCTCTATCTTCTTGTTCTCGCTTCTCGTGTATTCGAGAAGCACCGGCTGCACCAGCTCCGCCTTCCTCCTGATGAAATCTCTGACGTCCATTGTAAGTTATTGGTAGAACTTAAAATAAACCCTCAAGGACGTGAACGTTGACGACCTCGAGGGTGTCGACGATCATGTTCGGCTTCTCTTTTTTCAGATGCTCTCTCCTGTGGTTTCCTGTGGTCACTGCTATGACCTTCATCTTCGCCCTCCTGGCGGCCTGAACTCCGAATGGTGAGTCTTCAAGGACAACGCAGTCTTCTGGCTTTGCTCCTAACCTCTCGGCGGCCTTCAGGAAGATGTCCGGGTTGGGTTTGCCGTTCTCGACATCGTTGAATGTTGCTATCGCGTCAAAGTACTGCCAGAGGCCTGCGGCTTTCAGCACCAACTCTGTTGTGGACGTATTCGATGATGTGCCGACCGCGGTTTTGATGCCTTTCTCTCTCAGCTCCTTGAGGAGTTCGCGGACGCCGGGCAGCACTTTAACATCGTCGCCCAGCGTCTGTTCAACAATCCTTGAACGTTCCAGCGCCAGCTTCCTCGTGTCAGCCTTGATGTCCTTTTCCTCGAAGAACATGTCCATGATCTGGTCGCCTCTTAGCCCATAACCTTTCATCAGGTCTTCTGCCGTGAAGTTCAGGTTGAACTGCTCTTCTATGACTCTCTGGAACGCCTTCAGATGGGTTTCGAATATGTCAACGGTCGTCCCGTCCAGGTCGAATATCACAGCCTTCAGCATAGTTCTAAAGTAATCAAAGTACAATATTAAATGCTGTTCCAATCGTCTAAAGTCTTGCTGAGATGCTCAGATGAACAGCGGCGCCAACACCAGCGTGAGGGTGCTGAGCAGTTTTATCAGTACGTGGATTGACGGCCCCGCGGTGTCCTTGAACGGGTCGCCTAGGGTGTCGCCTATGACAGCAGCCTTGTGCGCGTCGCTCCCCTTCCCGCCGTAAGTCCCCTCCTCGATGTACTTTTTTGCGTTGTCCCATGCGCCGCCGCCCGTGTTAAGCATCAAAGCCATCAGTATGCCCGTGATCGTGCTTGTCATCAGATAGGCTCCAACAGCTTCGGCATGCAGCAGTAGGCCGACGATTATTGTCAGGACAACCACGAATACGCCTGGCAAAACCATCCCCTTCAACGCGGTTTTAGCGCAGATGTCGACGCATTTGGCATAGTCTGGCTTTGCTTTCCCTTCCATAAGCCCTTCAATCTCCCTGAACTGCCTTCTGACCTCGTTGACAACTTCAAACGCCGTGTTGCTGACCGCCCTTATCGCGAATGATGCGAACAGGAACACCAGCATCGCCCCGAACATGCCGCCGACGAACACAGGAACCTTTGACAGGTCTATTACCGGAACGCTTCCGGTGTACTTCGCAACCTCGTCCAGATACGCTGAGAACAGTAGGAACGCTGCCAGAGCTGCTGAGCCTATCGCATACCCTTTTGTCAGAGCCTTTGTCGTGTTCCCGACAGCATCCAACCTGTCGGTTATCTTTCTGAATTTGTCAGCCTGCCCTGACATCTGGTTTATGCCGCCCGCGTTGTCTGTGATCGGGCCGAAACTGTCCATAGCCAGTATGAAAGCGCACGTGCTCAGCATGCCCATGGTGGCGATCGCCGTCCCGTACAGGCCGCCGTTGGATATTCCAGACCACATTCCAAAATCGTAGGCCAGTAGTAATGCTATGCCCAAAACGATTATGGGCAGAGCTGTTGTCTCCAGCGCGACGGCGAAGCCTGCGATTATGTTTGTGGCGCTGCCTGTCAGAGACGCCTTCGCTATTGACTTTACAGGAGCGTAAGACTGCTCGGTGTAGTAGACCGTTATCCAGACTATCAGGATTGACGTGATTATTCCCAGCAGCCCGGACATGAAAAACCAGAACCAGTAATCCTTCAACATTACGTACGTTGTGATCGCAAAGAGCACCGCAGCCAATGCCGCGGTTACGTAGTAGCCCCTGTTCAGCGAAGTCATCGGGTCCTCGTCTTTTTTGTTGTACACCGAGAGTATTCCGATTATGCTGGCTACCAGCCCGGACGCCCTTGCCACCAGCGGGAACAGGATTCCAGCGATTCCGAAAATCGGGTACAATGCCACGCCCAGGATCATGGCGCCTATGTTCTCAGCAGCCGTTGACTCGAAGAGGTCTGCGCCTCTGCCGGCGCAGTCTCCGACGTTGTCGCCGACGAGGTCGGCTATGACAGCGGGATTTCTCGGGTCGTCTTCTGGTATGCCCTGCTCGACTTTTCCGACGAGGTCGGCGCCGACATCAGCCCCTTTGGTGTAGATTCCGCCGCCGAGCTGCGCGAACAAGGCGACGAATGACGCCCCGAAGCCGAACCCGACAATCATGAACGGGACCTCTGTGATCGGCAGAGTCAGCGAATAGAGATGGTAGATTATGCTGACGCCAAACAGTGACATCGCCACTATTATTATCCCGGAAACTGCCCCGCCCCTCAATGCTATCTTCAGCGCCTCGTCCAGGCTTCTTCTGGATGCTGCCGCAACTCGTATGTTCGCCCTGACCGATATCCACATGCCGATGATTCCCGCCAGTCCGGAGCAGAACGCACCGAAGAGGAATGCAATCGCCGTCTTAAAACCGAAATCAGACTTTCCGATAAAAGCGTATACCGCAATGATTAGGATTCCGACAACCAGCGACATTACCGCTATTGTGGTGTACTGTCTCCTGACAAACGCGTTCGCGCCATCCTTGATGGCATTAGAGATATCCTGCATCTCCTTGGTTCCGGAGTCCTTTTGGAGAACATGGTAAGCCAGATATCCTGCGAACAAAAAGGAAAGGATGCTTATCCCAAAGACCAGTTCTAACAAAGTATCACCCCACGACAGCCATGTTCTATTATGACATAGTATGACATAACATATTGTAATGATATTTAAAAATCACGTTCAGGGAAACTATTCTGGAAAAGATCAGCCCTTTATGCCGAACGATTCTCTGACGTATCTGTCCATCGCCTGCGTGGCAGTCTCATCGGCGTCGGTTGAACTGGTTATCCTGTCCTTCAGCCCGCTGATGACGTTCGTGAGCTTCTTGTACCCTTTCTCAGCTCTCTCCTTCAGGTTCACGTCGGTTATCGTCCTGAGTTCAGCTCCTACTGGCCCGGCCTTCAACGCTGCCCTTAGTATGAGCTGCGTCTTTGTCGTAGGCGTCTTAAGCGCATCCCTTAGCTCTGTGACGTCCTCACCGAGGGCTTCAAGCCCGTCGGCGACATCCGGGAGAACCTTTGCTAGCTGCTCTATGAACCCTCTCTGCTCGTCAGGCCTCAGCTGCCCGAAGTAGTCTGCCATCAGCTCCTGCCCCCTTCGCACCTCATCTCTGGTCTTCTCACTCTCTTCTCTCACAACCTCTCTTGTCCTCTCGCCTTCACCTTTACCAACCTGCTCGACAGTCCGTCTGGTCTTCTCGCTCTCCAGGGTTATCTGATTGCTTATCTGGTAGAGCTTTTGAAGCAGTTCTGATGTGCCGCCTTCTGAGACCGATTCAAGCTTTGATTTGGCGTCCTTCCACATCTGCACGAACCGGCTGGAGTCTTCTAGCACGTAGGACAGGTTCGTGGCCTGCTCGGAGGTTATCTTGAGCGCGCTCCTGAACAGCTTCGAGTAGGAGTACCCTTTGACACCCTCCGGAGCGTCCGGCATTTCAGCGAGCGATCTCTTCAGTTTTACCGTGAGCGCTATCTCATTAGCCCTTGAGGATATGAACCTCTCCTTCACCTCGTCGACTTCAGCGTTCCGGCCTGATTTCTTCATCTCAACGATGTCAGGGTCTACGGAGACTATGCCATCCACCGCATCTCGGATGTCATCCTGCCGGACATCATAGCGTAGGGATATTTCCTTTACCATGTCGCCGTAGGGTCTGTCCAGCTTCGCCCCGAAGTACTGGGGTTCAACGTGTATGCCGAATCTGGTCTTCCCTAATCTTCCAACCGCTGCCGGCCTCTCAGTTATCCTGTGAAGCGACTCGACCTCGCCGTTCTTCAGCCTGAAGCCGTACTTTGCCGTTCTGCCCTCCTCAGTCACCTCGTGTATTTCCAGGTCGTCCCTCCCTTTTATCGGCATGCTCCCCCTCAGCTTCGACAGACCATTCTTTCTCATCAGCCTAAGCCATGCGGCGTCTGACTGGCTGACCTCGCCGCCGACTTCCATCCTCCTGTAGTAGTTGTCTTCGGGGGAGACGATGAACAGGTAGGCGTCGAATGCTGAGCGTATCTTTCCCCCATCCTCGGCCCAGTTCTCTGAGATGCCGGTCACCTCCCCTTCGCTGTTGAATTTCAGGGCGACCGCTACGTTGCCGGACTTGAAGGGTATCTCCTTCCTGTTGGGAGTGGTCTCGCTCACCGGGAGGTGAGCCAGCAGGTAGCATCCTTGGTCAGTGTTGATCGGATTCTTGGTGACGTCGGGGTTTATCCTGATGAATCTGAAAGTGTTGATGTCTCCCAGACTGTTGGCGAATCCGTGGGCTGTCAGCTGGGCGAGAGCTTTCTCAACGCGGGGGTTTATGAAGTCCGGATTGGTGAGAGCCTGATACAGTTCGAGGTTCGAGGTCGCGCTGCCTTGGGGGTAAAGCGACCGGGGGTGGTTTCTCACTCCCATCATCTTCTGGTCCTTCAGCAGAGCCTCCTCTTCTGAAATCGGGGCGAGAGTTGCCTTGTCTGCTTGCAGGACTCCTAGTTCTTTTGTCCTGATGTTAGGGTCCTGCGAGAGGTAGTGTTTGAGCCTGTCAGTCGGCATGCGCGGTGATAGAAGTTCCCCGATCGGCTTCTCTGTTATCTCTCTCAGCAGGCTGGTCAGCTTTCCGACTTCCTCGGCCTGCTCTTCTTTTGGGAGGTCCTTTATTCTGGCGTTCCTGTCAACAGTCCTCTCGGCCATTGTACAATGTATATACTAGTCTTTAGAAGATAAAAACCATTCATAAACCCATAGTAACATATGATAAATTGTCCTACTGACACATAAGATGGATGCCAATAACCTTGAGATTATTCCAGAGGCCATAACCGTGCTAATCGTTGGCAGCGGCCTGCTCTCGAGCATGTACGTGCTCAGGAGGCTTATGGATTTCGAAGACTCAAAGGAGCAGATCAGGTTTTTTCTTCCCGTGATCTTAGGCATGATCTTGTTCCTGCTGGAGACGGTGGGAAATGCTGCCCACACGTTAGACTCAAACATCCTCGGCAGCTACGCCAAACTCTGGGAGGACGTTTTCCTGCTGGGAGAGGCTGTCTGCTTCGGGGCGTTCCTTTTCCAGATGAAAAAGGCCTTGATGCCGGCGCATCCTGGCGGCTAGCGGATTTAAATCGTCTGCCTTTTAATATTCTCTCACATTATGGGCTACAGGAAGGTTAAGTCTGTCGCATATCCGGGGCTGCCGGTCATTTTCGCCGAAGGCTACAGGAAGACCAAGGGCAGGGTATCATATCATGACTCTGTCGGATTGTGCATTACAGACCTGAAGAGGCAGGTCAGGACTGAGACTGTCGTTGAGGGCGCTGACGATGGCGTGAGCTTCACTGTGGACGGTGAGGAACTTTCAGGCAACAGGGGCAGGGGCATGCTCAAAATCATCGAAATCATGCTCGAGAAGTCAGACTACAGAGGAGGGCTCAACGTAGAGTCCAAAAATCATGGGATACTGACAGGCAGCTCTGACTCGGGAGCTGCTGCACTTCTGACAGCCTTGGACTCTTTCCTAGGCCTCAATCTCCCGGATGATGAGCTCCTCGTCATCGGGCTCTGCGGCAGCGAGACCGTCTTCAGGAGCCTCTATGGGGGGCTCACAGAGTACCGCGTTGGAGGGAGCAAGCCTGAGGCTGAGGTGCTGTCTGAAAGGCTTGGCGTTTCTATTTTCGCAGTCCCGTTCGATGTCGAACGCTATCCTGCGGATAAACTCCACAGGAGCGTGGTATCACATCCAGAGTATCCTAGGAGGGAGTCGTCAGTGAGGGAGAGGATAGACACGCTTAAGGCTTACGTTCGAAAAGGCAACGTCGTCGGAGTCTTACAGTTGATGGAAGACGACGCGAGAGACTGCCACAGGATGTTCACCGAGACAGGCCATGAGGTGATAAAGCCAGAAATGCAGGAGCTCTGCGACCACGT
Organism: Candidatus Altarchaeota archaeon; assembly: GCA_043800255.1. Classification (GTDB taxonomy): domain Archaea; phylum Altiarchaeota; class Altiarchaeia; order IMC4; family SCGC-AAA252-I15; genus JAZDNF01. The sequence goes on from JAZDNF010000009.1 coordinate 106,027, forward strand.
TGAAAGCCTGAGGAAGAAGGGCCTGAACTCCTACTGGAACGTCTCGGGCGGCAGCGTCGTGTACGTCTTCTGCCCTGCTGATGAGGGTGAGAAGGTCGCTGGAGAGTTAGGCGGCAGGTGGAAGTGCGCCCAATACAAAACTGCTGTAGCGTCTAGGATTATTTAATATCCCTGATCTAATCTCTAAAATCGGTGGTTTATGATGGCTGAAGGCTACGGTTACGGGAAGACGATACTTTTCGGGGAGCATTTTGTCGTGTACGGTCTGCCTGCCATCGCCTCGGCGTTGGGCAGCAGGACCATTGCAACAGTCGAGAATTCGAAAAAGTACGAGCTGGTTGACAACAGGCCTGCGACGCCAGGCTACAAGAAGGAGAAGTACGACGAGCAGGTCGTGTCCAACGAGAACATCTTCAGATCATGTGGAGTCGACGTTCAGAGGACTCCAATCAGGATCACCCTAGGGGGCGACCTGACCGCAGCCTCCGGCGTTGGAGCTTCCGCAGCCTCTGCTGCCGCAATCGCGCGGGCGCTAAATGGGCACTTCAGTCTGGGGTTTAATGATGAGAATATCAATCAGATTGCTTATGAAGGCGAGAAGGGCTATCATGGTAAGCCGTCAGGCATAGATAACACTGCCGCAGTCTACGGGGGGCTCATCTGGTTCGTCAAAAATCTGGAGGGCGGCTCGAACACCATGGAAAGATTGGGTATGAAGGAGCCCTGCGAAATCGTCCTCGGCAACACTGGCCTAACCTCCAGCACCAAAAAAGTCGTCGCCGACGTCAAGGCCGACAAGGAGGCTGCGCCTGAAAAGTACAGGAGGATATTCGCAGACTACAGTGACATTGTGAGCTCCGCGAGGAAGGCTCTAACGTCAGGCAAACTGGATAGGGTCGGCGAACTCATGAGCCAGAATCACAAGCTGCTTCAGGAGATTACAGTATCCTGCGAGGAGCTTGACCTCCTAGTGGAGACTGCGCTTAAGGCTGGAGCCTTCGGAGCGAAGCTTACTGGCACGGGCCGCGGCGGGCTGATGCAGGCTCTGACGCCCGGCAGGAAGCTGCAGGAGAAGGTTGCGAATGCTATCGAGGCGAAAGGATTCGCAACGTTCAGAACCAAGATTGGAGTCTAAACCCTGTGGTTGTCTGAGTATATGAGATGCGCTATCTCGGAGACTGAGTTTCTGTCCCAACCTGGTCCTTTCCTTCGGACTACATGCAGGGAGACTCCGCTGGCTTCGGAGATTCTTCTGATGATGGTTTCGTCAACCTTCTGATGGACTTTCTTGTCTGTGAGATCTTTTCCAGGCCTCTTCTCGAGTATCAGCTCAGGGTCCTGTGAGACCATCAGTATCGCATTAGGCCGGATAGTGTTGAAAGCTTCGGAATCCAAGGATACTATAAAACCATTTTTTCCGTAGAGTGTTGCATGAGATTCTATACAGTATGCCTTGCGGGGGTCGTCGCACATTTTCGCAACCTTTTTCGCAGTCCTTACCCTCAGGCGCTCCTGTTCGACAGGTGACATGTCCTTTATCTGACCTTTTCTGATGTTCTTTTCCTCCAGCGTCAGGTTCTGCATTTCATCGCCGAAGTTGATTGTTACAATCTTTTCGCCGCCTAATAGTTCGGTTGCCTTTCTCGTGGAGAGCGTCTTCCCTGCGCCTGAAACCCCCAGCAGTAGGAACACCTTAGGGCCGCCTGCCCGGGGTTCGAATTTTCCGTATTCTTTAAGTCCCATTTCAAACCCGTCCCTGTCCTCCAAGAGCGAGAGAGCTTCATCGTCTGTCAGCGTTTGCCCGCGCGCCTCCGCCTCCTCCAGCATCCGCCTGCCGAGGCCATGGGTTGGATCCTTCTTGTTCTTCAGGACGTCTCTCAGGGTTATCGACTCAAAAGCCTGTCTGAAGAGCCTCTCATCGTCAGTCTCATCAGGGGAGTTTGGCTTCGGGCCTTTTCCTACTGTTTTCATGGTGGTTAGAACTCTTTCGGCTTTTTCGCGTCAGGCAGCTCTTTCATGCTCGGCGGCGTAGCAGCCTCTTTTATCTCCGTGAACAAGCCCTTATTCACGCGATCAAGCAGGTTGGCTGCGAGGTTAGGTTCCATCTCCTTCAAGATGGGATTTTGCGGTTCTCTTGGGTTGTGGGCCGCGGTTTCCTGCAGCAGCTCGATGCCCTTCAGCAGTGTCAACTTATCTTCAACCGGAAGGCGGCTCGCATAATCGAGCACTCTGCCTTTGGACGGCTGCCTCAGAGAGTATACGATGTTCTGGATGCCTGATTCTCCAACACTCCTCCCGATGAAGAATAGGAACCCGTTTATCGCGTTCCTGTCCTGGCCGCTGATCCTGTCAGTGCTCGAGTCCTCTTTAGTTTGCTGTACGGTCATCCTGATAACTAACTACTAGGTAAAACAAATCTAAAAGTAGTCTGGCAGGGGAATTATCTGACGGTTACAGTGCCGCCGTCTATCCTGACAGTGGCGCCTGTCTTGATCTTATTGACATCAATCTTGTCAACTGCTGGGATGTCGCTGATTATGCACCCGACTGCGACTATCGTCTCCGCTTCAGAGTTTATCATCGCCTTCGGGGCTTTACCGTTCTTTGCAAGCTGGTAGATTGTATAAGGCGCTACAGTCGAGCCTTTGCCGTAGGGGAACACCAGAATCTTCCCTGTTATGCACTGCCCGTTGATGTCGCTGTCCTTGTCTGACATGATACCTGTCACAGGATCAACTCCGCCGTAGAAGCTTATCGGGTTCTTGCTGACCAAAGCCTCACCCTCCACCGTCCCCTTGTTGATTATCCTGCCCTTCAGTTCCATTTTCCTGTCACCGCCGTGTTCAGGCACTGTTTGAAGTCGCCTATGTGGACGTTCAATTTGTTCTTGCCTCTCGCGTAGAAGCATGCTTTCGCACTTGTGGTGGCCATCGTCTTGAACCTGCCTTTTATGGGGGCGACGACCATGCAGGTGTCGACTGCCATCTTCCCGCCAGCCTGTTCGATCACTTGGGTGTAGCCTCTCTCGTCTGCGATATCCTTTGTCGGGCGGGCGGTGGCAACCCAGAGTTCAACGCCGTCCCTCACCTTCCTGTTCTTCAGATAATCTGAAATCTCAGCTATCTCCTGGATTGACGCGTGCGGGCACCCCAGCGAGACGAAATCGACATCAGCCGCATCATCGTTCAATGCCTTATACGCTTCCTTCATGTCCTTGTCTGCCACAGTCACAGTCTCCTTGGGAGGCTTGTGCTGTGAGGCTTCAGGCGTTATCCCTCTTATGTGGTACAGGGGCGGGCTGCCGTAGGTTATAGCCGATGCTCCGAAGCTTTTCAGACTGTCTGTTGACGCCTGCTTCAGACCTGTGATATAAGGAACCTTGCCATCGCTTGCCTTGCCAATCACGTAACCCAAGGCGCCCCAATCAGAAAGCGACTCTACTTTCGCGTCGACTTTGACATGAAATTTCGGAGCCCGATTCTCATCCAGATGCAGCCCATACGCTGGGGTCTTGCCTATCATCGCAGCAGCTATCGCTGAGGGGCCGCCTTCCCTGTTACTGCGGGCGCCTATGACGGAGTTCACGAAGGTTACCGCGCTGGATTCGGCCCAGGCGACGTGCTCTCCGAATGCTGGGAGGTTTCCGATCAGGTAGGGCGTGCACGTGCACGTCGTAATAACGCCCATCTTCGCGAACGCCTCAACAACCTTCTTCTGCTTTGCCGCGAACTCGTCTGATATGCCGAGCTTCTTCCACTCGCGCATGTCCATCCCCGCAGGATTCAACGTCGTGAGAACCTTCACCTGTCCGTCCCTGGCAAGCTCAGACAGGTACTCCAGACCAGCATCTCCGAGGTTGTCGTAGGATACGCCGGCAATCTGAACGCTTCCAACAGGGATAAGCCGCTCGGCGCCGTAGATCTCGCCCAATGCTATGAGAATCTTCATCGACTTCGCAGCTGCATTACCCTGCCCGCCCCCTAGGATTTTCTCCTCCTCCCTTGTGAGTTCCATCCCCAGTTAAATTATTACCGGCCAAATAAAAAGCTTTTAAGCTTAGGAGGGGGATATTAACCACTATGTCTGAGATAAAAGAACGTAGGGAAAAGTCCGTTGACATACGTACTGATCAGCTTCCTGATTCGATAGCCATCAAGAAGCCAGCCTCTGACTTCGACCAGCTTGTCAGCACCATCAGAGGCGATGCTGATTCTAAAGTCAAGGAGGACGCCTTGCATGAGTTAAGAAATATCGGCGCAGATCGTGAAAGCGGCAAAAGTTCTGACGCTGCCCAGGCGATTGTAGATTTTGTAAGAGATGACACGAAGGATTCTAGGCTTAAAAGCGGGGTTATGCAGGACCTGGCATATGTCGTGTGGAGCGGCCCCAAGGATTCTTCAACTGTGGCAGAGAGGGGCTTGGTCTCATTCATGAATGACGAGAAATTTGACTCTGATACAAGGAAGGCTGCTATCCGGTGGCTGGGTGAGACATCATCACCTGGAGCGACTAGTGAGTTGATAAAATTCGCAAAAAACAGGAAAATTGACTCTGATCTCAGGGATGATGCAACAACATCCTTAGCTTATATCGGCCGTTGGGGGCGCCGTTCTGAGGGTAGGAAAGCGGTGAACGCTCTTGTCGACATCATGAAAGACGTGGGAGAGGATGTAAATCTAAGAAAGGAGGTTATAATGGATGTCAGCAGGATCGGCTACCATGGCGAAAACGAGGCGACGTCTTTGGATGCAGTCACTGGTTTGAGAGAATTCATCGGAGAAACCGATAACAGGAATCTGAAAAAAATTGCTAGGGAACGACTTAACACTGTCGGCGAATGGTCCCGCAAGGATGATGTGCGCGCAAGAGCGAAAGAGAGCCTGAGACTTAAGTAAGGCAGGCGTTCTCTGTGAGGATTATTCTCCGAGTTTTACTTTCAGGAATTTTTGTTTGTTCTTTGATGAGGGTATGGTTGCGTCTAATGCGACTTTGGCTGTCTGCCGTCTGTCTGAGCCTTCCATGCATTCTGCGGTGCAGTCCAATGATGAGCCCGGGCCTTTGAATATGTTCGCCCTCTTGTCGGCCTGGACTCGGGTCGCTATCGCCCATTCTATCTCATCCGGGCTGTAGATGTTGATATCGTCGTCTACCACGATGCAGTGTTTGAGGCTGCCGTGTCCTTTGAAGGCTGCGTCAGCAGCCTTTTTTCCGTCGTCATCGTTCTTCTTTGATATCTGGACTATGGCATGGAACCATGAGCAGCCTCCGACAGTGAGGAGCACGTTCTTCACGTCAGCGACCTCTTTTACCGCATTGTATATTGTCGGCTCCTTGGGCATTCCCATCAGCAGCCTGTGCTCATTATAAGCAGGGAGGAGGCCCTGATAGATCGGGTCCTTCCGGTGGGTTATGCAGTTGATTGTGACTACTGGCTCCTCTCTGACGACGTCCGCAGTCCCGGTGATGTCCGGGAACGGGCCCTCCTTGGCGCGTTCCTTCTGCGTGAGAGTTCCCTCGAGTATTATCTCAGCGTCTGCCGGCACCAATAAGTCGTTGGTTTTGCACTTGACCAGCTCGACCGGCTTCATCGTGTTCGCGATGTCATACTCACTCAAGTCTGATTTCGCGGAAATTGATGCCGCCAGCGATATTGTCGGATGCAACCCCAAACAGATTGCAACAGGCAGCGGATCCTGAGCCTGAAGGTTCTTGTAGGTGTCCCGGTGGCATATCCTCGCAACCAGCTTGTTCTTCGCTATGGGTGAGGCCCTGTGATATGCCAGGTTCAGTATGCTGTCCTTGTTAGAGCTGACCCAGACTCCGGCGCTAACGTAAGGCCCTAGATCGTTGGTGCAGTGGGTGAGTATCGGCATCTTCGAAAGATCAACGTCTTTTTCCACGACCTCCTGGCAGGCGCCCTTCTTCACAGCCTTCGGTTTCGTGGGTTTGCCTATTACGTCGGCTATCTTGAACAGCAGGTCTTCTTTTTTTATCCCCAATGCCTTCGCGAAGTTCTCCCTGCTGCTGCATAAGCCGGCGGCAACCTTGTACTCGGAGCCTTTGACCTTGGTGAATAGCACGGCTTTGCCGTCGTATTCCATCAGGACCCTAGCCATCTCAAGGTAGGGGTCAACTTCCCTGTCGAATTTAACGAGCTGTCCTGCCCTGTCAAGCTCGTCCAAAAAGGCGCGCATGCTCATCACAAATCACCCGCTTAGATATAGTCTTTAAAAAAAATAAGCGATATAATATGTCCCAATGGACCTGTTCACCGAAGCCATTGCATTCAACATCTGATTACCGTGCCTTTGACTTTCTTCCCTAGGAGGGCATCCCTGACGTTGCCTCTTTTGAGGGCGCTTATGATTTTGGCTTCGGTCTCTGATGACATGATCTCCCTGACTTTGCCTTCCATCCCTCCTGTGACGTCGGTCGCCTTCGAGCCGGATAGTTTGATCCTGGAGATGTTCTTTTTGGTTATCAGCGGGATGTGCATTCCGCCGCCATTTTTCGGGTCTCTGTCGTATATGCCGTCGACGTCGGTCGCAATTACCATCCTCTTGGCTTTCAGCTTTTTGGCGATGTAGGGCGCAAGCTGGTCTCCTGAGAGTATCCCCACCCCCCGTTTTATGTCTATGAGCACGTCGCCGTAGGATACGGGGACCATCCCTATCTGGAGCATCATCCTGATTGTGTTCACCGGGAACTGCACTAGCTTCCCGTCTTCGAGGATGCCGCCTGCTGAGGGTTGGAATGATATGGCGTTCACGCCATTCTTCTGGAGCGTTTCGACGACGTCCTGGTTGAGCTTCTCCATCGACTGGTGCGTTATCGAGAAGCCTATGACCTGCCTCTTTGATTTCAGCCCCCCTTTCAGCTTGTGCTTTTTGGCGGGGACGTGTCCGAAGGGCCCTGCGCCGTGGACTATCACCAGCCGGGTCCTCTTCTCATTCAATGCTGAGGCTATCTCCGACGATAGCCTGCCCAGGTTCTTCTTGTTGATTTCCAGCTTATCCTGCGACTTTTTGGTTATCACCGAGCCGCCGAGCTTCAGCACCACGGTCTCCATTGTAATGAATTTTGAATGAGGGATTATATACCTTCTGTGAGCTTCCGGTACTGCCTGTGAACGGCCTCAGTCATCTTACCTAGCTTCCCTTTCCCGATTTTTTCGCCGTCTACTTCCACTATGGGGCTTATCTCAGCGACGGAGCTGGTTTGGAAGCATTCGTCGGATTTCAGCAGCCGTTCAAGTTTGAAGTCCTCTTCGCTGGCTGTCAGTCCGAGTCCGCCTGCGATTCCCATCACAGTCTCCCTGGTTATGCCGTTCAGGATTCCCGCACTCTCTGGCGGCGTTATCAGCTGCTCCCCGGACACGATGAACACGTTCGAGGTTGTTCCCTCAGCAACGTTGCCGTCGCAGTTCAAGAGGAGGGCATCGTCGTATCCTCTCTCCTGGGCGTTCTTCCTCGCCAGCGCGCTGTCCAGGCAGTTCAATGTCTTGATCCTGGAGATTGGAGAATGGTTGTTCCTCCTGTTCTCCGCTACCGTGACTCTTATGCCGTTCTCATACCTTTTGGAGTAGTCCGGTATTTTGGATGCGATTATTATCATGTTCGGCTTTTCTTTTCCTGTGAATCTCATCCCCCCAGGCCCTTTTCCATAGGTTACGATGATCTTCAGCGATGCGTCTTTCAGTCTGTTCTCTGTTAGGGTTGAATCCAATGCAGCAGATAGTTGTTCCTTGTTCAGGCCCACGCTTATCCCCAACGTCTCAGCTCCCCTGAGCAGCCGACTGATATGCTCTTCTTCTTTGAATATTCTTCCATGGTAGGCTCTCATGGTCTCGTACAGGCCGTAGCCGTACGTGAGGCCGTAGTCGTCTGCCGGGATTCTCGCATCCGTTATGAGTTTTCCGTTCAGGTAGGCTTTCATTTCAGCGCTTCCATCAGTGCTTTTGCCTTGTCCAAGGTCTCCTGGTATTCTTTCTCAGGGTCTGAGTCTGCCACTATGCCGCCTCCGACTTGGAAGTAGGCTCTCCCATCTTTTAGGATATATGATCTTATTATGATATTCAGGTCCATGTTGCCGTTGAAGCTCAGGTAACCTATGGCTCCGGTGTAGGCGCTCCTCTTGGTCGGTTCAAGTTCGTCTATTATTTCCATGGCTCTGACTTTGGGCGCGCCGGTGATGGACCCCCCTGGAAAAGTTGCCCGGAGTATGTCCACCTGATTTACGTCTTCCCTGAGTCTGCCTTCTACTGCGGAGACCATCTGGAACACTGTCGCATATTCTTCTATTATCTCAAACTCTGACACCTTGACTGTCCCATATTCGCACACCTTTCCCAGGTCGTTTCTTTCCAAGTCTACTATCATGATATTCTCAGCCCGGTCTTTTTCGCTCTCCTCCAACTCTTCTTTCAGTTTCCTGTCTTCTTCCCTGTCCTTTCCTCTCGGCCTCGTCCCCTTTATGGGGCGTGTCTCGATATGCCTGCCTTCCACTTTGAGGAATCTTTCAGGGGATGCGCTCACAACTTGCACGTCTCCGAAGTTCAGGAAAGCTGCGAATGGAGCAGGGTTTATCTCTCTCAGCCTCTTGTAGAGCTGCCAGAGGTCTGCTTCTGTTTCTGCTGTGAATCTCTGTGACAGGTTCACCTGGTATATGTCTCCTTTTCTGATGTATTCTTTAGCCTTTGTTATCGCTTTCAGGTAGTCTTCTTTTCTGAAGTTGGATTCCACATTGGGCGGTTTCAGAGTCGCCTCTCCCTTCTTTTCCGCTGGCTGGGAGGCCAGCTTCAGCAGCTCTTCTTTTCCATCTTCCGACTGTGAGATGAGAGTGTATTCCCTTTTGAGGTTATCGTAGGCTATTATGCTGTCGTAGAATCCCAGGCAGCAGTCCCACGCTCTTATGTCGTCTGCCGCTTTGTTGGGCAGGCCTTTTATCGTGAATTTTCCGAGGTCGTATCCGAAGTACCCTACGGCACCGCATTGGAAGGGGAATCTTTTTTTCTCGTATCTTTTCCCGTGTCTTTTGAGCAGCTTTCTCAGGACATCGAATGGGTTTCCTCTGGTCTCTTCTGCTTCCCCGTCCTTTTCGATCAGTATCCTGTCGTCTTTCGTCTTCAGGACTAGGAAGGGGTTGCAGCTCATGTAGCTGTTCCTTCCCAGCTTCTCGTGGTTCATCCCGCTGTCCAGGAAAAAGCTGTTAGCCTCGCCTGAGATTCTTTCGAATATCTCTGCAGGAGGTTGTCCCAGTCTTATCTTCTCCTCTGTCATCACTTGCCTTCCCATTTCCTGTAGAGTTTGTGTTCTATTCCGAGGACGTCGAGTATCTTTCCCACGATGAAGGCTGACATGTCGTCTGCCGTCTCAGGCTTGTGGTAGTATGCGACTTCGGGTGGGAGTATTATGGCTCCTCCCATCTTCAGCTTTCTCATGTTCTCTATGGCTGCCAGCGTGAGTGGGGTTTCTCTTGGCACTACTATCAGCTTCCATCCCATCTTGAGCATGTTCTCCGCGGCCCTCGTCACCAGGTTATCGGAGTAGCCGTTCGCGACTCCTGAGAGCGTCTTCATCGAGCATGGCACTATGACCATCCCGTCAACCTTGTATGAGGAGGAGGCTATCTTCGCCATCAGGTTGTCCTCATCGTATGAGCGTGATGCTAGCTTCCTTATCTCCTTCGGGCTCTTGTTCTCCTCGAACCGGGCGACATCCTCCGCTGCTGAGGTCATTATCAGGTGAGTCTCATGGCCTCTGAGCTCTTCCAGCAGCCTCTGACCTAGTATTATCCCTGAGGCGCCGGTGATGGCTATTATCAGCTTCATCCTTCATTATTATGGTGAGGGGTTATTTATTCTTGTCCTCCTGTGATTATTCAATAGACTATGGAGAAGCAGGTCAGGTGGGTTTACAGGGCTGGAAAGGGCGGCAGTATGGAGAGCATCCAGGAGGAGGCTGGCCTGTTCAAGCCTATGGGAGATGCGCAGAAGTGGTATCGTAAGAGGTTTGTCAGCCCCATTGCCGTGGAGAGCCTGCCTGCCATCAAGGAGCATCCTGGTGAGTTCTTCCAGAAGCAGGCTGATGGATTGTATCATAAGCTCGAGGTCGAGCCGTATGACATCAGAGAGGAGTTTGCGAGGGTGAGGCCTGATGACATCCTCAACCCGGGGGAGGAGCAGCAGGTCTCATGGAGTCCGTCTGACAGGGGAGTGCAATCTTCACCAGAGTTGGCCTCTGCCAGCGGCGTGGAGTCTTCCAGCGGGTTGATTTCCGACAGGGAGAGGGGGTATATCGGCAGTTTCCTGTCGGGTTTGAGGGGGTCGATAAAGTCGGAGCCTGACGGCGTGAGAAAGAGCGTTTCGAAGCTTATCAAACAGATCGATAAGGCGTTTGGTAGGCGTGAGACCTTGGATGAGTTCGAGGCCGGCCTGTCTAAACTGTCAGTGGACGATCAGTTGAAGCTGTCGGCAGCCTTGAGTGGGGAGGTCCGGTCTGACAGTTGGTTCAGCGGCAGCCAGGATAAGGCTGATAGGAGCGGGTTCATGTCAAGGTTGTATAACATCAACCTGAAGTCCATCGGCGGTAAGTCGAAGATAAAGGCTGACATCCCTGACGAGTTTAAGGGGGCGTTTGAGGTCTTGAGGCCTGATTTTTTCAGCATGATGGATCGGGACTCTTTAGCTCTCATAGAGCAGATGGAGAGGGCGAGGTCTGCGAACATAGCATCCTCCGATCCTTCGGCGGTGAATGCCATGATGGAGCTTTCGCTTCCGATGTTGAGGGCGCAGATTGAGGAGTCTTTGCGGTTCTTGGACAGGCCTGACATTGGGAAGAGCACGGGGGATGAGTTTGACAATATCATGGGAATCTACGGCATCGCTAAGACGGCGGGCATAACGCATAAGAACGAGCTGAGCCTTTTGAAGCTTTCGGAGAGGCCGGAGCATCTGGTGGGGGTTTTCAAGTTTTTTGACAGCCGGATTAAGGGAGTGCAGGAGGAGGCCGGCGTCGGCGATGATTTCGTGAGTTCTTTCATGAGGAGGAGGGCGTTCTTCTTTGACTCGAATGGGATGCCTTATAAGCTGTCGGCTGAAGACTTGAAGGAGATAGTAAAGTCTAAGCGGGGGGAGGATGATGTCCGGCGGATTGGCACTAATCGGGAGGCTGATGACGTGCATCGTCTCGGCACCAACTTCAAAGCCTTGGGGAAGCTGATAAAGGTCTATTCCCGCTGATGATGGACGTTTCCGAGTTTTCTGAGGGCAGCGTTCGGCTGAAGATCCCCGCAGTCGAGAGGCTCCTTAGGAAGAACCCGGTCTTCTTTAATCCTCTTATGGAGTTGAACCGTGATATCTCTGTAGCCTCCTGCAGACTTCTTAAACCAAATGACTTCTGCGACGCTCTCGCGGGGAGCGGGGCGAGGGGCTTCCGTGTCGCCAGGGAGGCTGGCGTCGACGTCACCTTGGTTGACATGAATTCCACGGCTTGTGAATTCATGGAGGAGAACGCGAAACTTAACAAGTTAAAGGTGAATGTCGTCAACGATGACTGCACTCATTTCTTGTCGGGGAGGAAGTTCGATTATATCGACGTTGACCCGTTCGGCCCTCCGGTCCGCTATCTGGACTCTGCCATCCGAGCCTGCAGGAAGAGGTCTTTTCTCGGCGTCGCCGCCACGGACACCAGCGCTCTCTGCGGCACCTATCCGCGGGCGTGCAAACGGAAGTATGATTCCGTCTCTCTCCGGACTGACTGTTATGATGAGCTTGGTCTTCGCATCCTTCTCGGTTTCATCGCCCGGTCTGCGGTCCGTTATGATTATGGCGTCTCGTTTCTCTTTTCCCACTGTACGAGGCATTATTTTAGGACTTACGCGGAGTTGAACCGCGGCCGTTCTCATGTTAGAAAATCTCAGGACAGTCTCGGCTTCGTCCAGCATTGTTTCAAGTGCCTTTGGAGAGGTTACAGGAAACTTGAGGAGCTGGAGCAAACGTGCAAGTGTGGTTCTCCTCTCTCGACTGCAGGCCCCTTATGGACTGCCGAATTCGCCGACCCTGTCTTCTGCGGGAACCTCATAGGGGAGCTTGAGTCCGGGTCTTATGGCACAAAGTCCTCAGCTGTGAAGCTCATCAGCGCAGTCTCCGATGAGCAGCCTATCCTCACACCCTATTATGACCTGCACAAGATAGCTAAGCGGGAGAGGAAGCCTGCACCAGCCCGGGACGCCTTCTTCAAGAAGGTAACCGGTGGAGGCCACAGGATAACGCGGACTCATTTCTCAGACCTCGGCATCAGGTCTGACGCTGACGTGGACGAGATTGCAGGATATCTGGGCAAACTTTAGCTCATGCGCATCGCTTTTCTTATCTTTCCGAGGTTGAAGTTGGGATGGGTTCTATTCTTGTCTTTGATCATCTTCAGTTCATTCAGCGCCATCTCCGGGCTTTTATCCCATTTTTTGAGGCTGCTTTTTATGACCGTCCAGTCAAATGTGGGGGAGTTGTAGTTCACGATGATATTGTATATGTCTTCCATATCCTGGGATTTCGCATGGTATACCAGGTCTGCTGAGCTTCTCTCCAGGAGCATCTTCGTCGCCAGCAGGTCCTCAACTCTCGGGAGTGGTAGGCTGTCCAGTATCTGGCTGCGGTCCCATAGTTCCGAGTCGAATTCCAGGGTGTCGCATACGCCTCCAACCCACAGTTCAACGTAGTTTTTTATCTCTTCTTCGAGGGGCGACTTGGAGAACAGGTATCTCTTGAAATGGTATTCAGTGTTCTCTCCCTCGAAATGCCAGCCGATCCTCCTCAGGTTGTTTTTGATCTTCCGCAGAACGTCTTTTGGTACATCCTCTCTGATGACGAAGTCGATGTCCTTGGTCGACCGGGGTTGGACTAGGGCGGACACGGCCACGCCGCCTATGATGACGTGTTCTATGTGGAATCTTTTGAGTATCCTTGATATCCGTATGGCTGTCTCCTGCGCTTTGTCGGCTTCGATTTTCATAGGATGCCAAGCTTTTCTTTTATCGGTTTTATCAGCTCTGGGGGGAGGCCCATCCTCTTCTTATCGGCATGAGAGAGGTCTGGGAGGTTCGGCGCATATGGTCTCAGCCCGGATAGGATGCCGATGATGAAGTCTTTGACGTGCCATTTTTCTGATCTTTCGATCACGTATGCCCAGTCGGTGTTTTGTTCCCGGAGCATGATGGAGAGCAGGTCTTCTAGGGGGAGCTGGCCTTTTTGTACTAGGTGCGCGTATGCGAGTATCGCGTCTTCGCGTTCGGGTATTCGGACGCCTCCGTAGTCTGTTTTTTTGTAGAAGAGTTTGTATTCTCTGACGTAGTCGGCCTTTTTGTCCTTGGTTTGTTTTTCTGCGAATACAAAGACGCGCTCGTCGTATCTGTCGAACCCGTACAGTTTCGTCAGAAAGGGCCCGACGAGGACCGTGTCTATCCCCTCTCTTCTGAATTTGCCCGACATCTCCAGCAGCCTGTCTTCGATCCCTGTTGTCTGTTCTTTTGAGGTTTCGATGAGTTCTTTGAATTTTCGCATGAATTTTGAGCCCATCACCGGCTGGTATTTGGGGTATAGGCCTTCTCCGACGGGCTCTACGAGGCCTGCTTCTGCGAGGGTGTCTATCGCAGTTGCCGCCGTCGACGTGCTTGTCTTCGTCTGCGACGCGTAGTCTTTCTTGTGCATCGGCTGCGGGTGCTCTACCATGTACGCCAGGATCTTTACCGTGGGTTTTTCCCCTAATATGTCGGAAACCTGCATCTTGCGTATATACATAGGGTGAGGCGAGTATTTAAATGTTTCGATTTTAAGAAACAATTGTTTTCGAACATGAAAACATTCTCGGACAGCGTAAGAAGAGGCCTGCACCAGCCCGGAACACCTTCTTCAAGAAGGTAACGGATGGCGGCTACAAGATAACGCGAACACACTTCTCAGACTTGGGCATACGATGCGACGCCGATGTGGACGAGATTGCAAAACTAATCTGAACAACAAAAGAAGGTTCATAGTTTGGCTGAGACTGCGGGCAAGGGGGGCGAAAAGTATAAGGTCAAAATCTGTCCCAGGTGCGATGAGAAGAATTCTCCGAGTGTTGATGTCTGCCAGAAGTGCGGGACCACATTGGACATAAAAACCCTCCTGGAAGAGGATGAAAGAAGAAACACTACTATGGGCGTGTTGTCGACGATACTCTCGGATGACCGGGTTAAGGAGGCGATAGCTGCCAGCATAAAATCGCAGGAAGAACACGCCCGAAAAACCCAACAGGAGACAATATCAGACCAACTCATCAAACTACTCAACCCCGGAGCATACGACCTACAACTGACAACACAACCCACAAAAACCAAAAAATGATAAAAACAGAGTCCCGGGAGAGGTTTTACTGTTGCTTTAAACCCCTAGTTATTACTTTAGTTTCCATATATAAATACGTATATGCTAAAGTTTATACTAATGAAACTCCAAGAATCAAAGGGCAAGTACAGCATATTCCTACCGACAAGAATAGTCGAAGGATTTAGTTGGAAGAAAGGCCAAGAGCTTGAGGTTAAGATACTTGGTAAAGATAGATTAGAAATTAGGAAAAGACCGCTTAGAACTCAAGAGAGTTAAATAAACAGATTTTAATTAAAGTATTCTCTAATCTTTTAAGGATATAGTTTTTTTATAACACTTGGAGGGGTTGGATTGGCAAAGGAATTTAAGAAAAAAACTGATTTTTCAGTCCCTAGAGGTTCAACAGAAGTAGATTCTGATAAATGGGAGGATGACACATATGCTTCAAAAATATCCTATGAGATTACCCAACAAGGACGAGAAGGGATAAGAGTATTGTCAGCTAAAAAAACAAACTATACTCCTCATTATGGAGTATGGTTAGACAAAAAAATAGATTATTCTAATTGGTATAAGTGGTTCTCTTCTGCTTTTAAAAAATTAGCCAGAATATTTGGAAAAAAGATAGAAACAGCGGAAGATATAGTCCAAAGATATGAAAAGGAATTGCAAGATATGTCAAAAACAATCACTGAACTTACTTTAAAATATGAAAGAGCAAAAAACGAATTGGAACAAAATAAAAAAGACTTTGAATTAGCAAGAAAATTAGTTGACAATATTGATGTGTATGAGAAAGGATTAGAGGAAATACGAGATGCTATTAATAAGTCATATGATGAGAATTCAAGACTAGAGGGATTAATAAAACAAAAAATCATCGAGAATAGATGGGTTCTTGGACTAGACTGTGAAGTTCAAGCCAAAGAAAGACGTATAGACAATCAGACTTCACTTGATTTGCATATTAAAACTGATTTAGGAGAAGATAGAGTTTTTGAATTCAAAAGTCCGAATATCCGTCCTTTCTTTAAAGAGAATCAGCAGGGTAGGTTTCACATAAATTCTGAAATTGCCGAGGGATTAAATCAATTAATGATATATCTAACAAAAATTGATTTTTGGGGTAGAATCAAAGAGGGTGGCATTTATGGAGTGACAAAACCTGCAGGGGTTGTAATAACGGGCTATAAACTTCCGGAGGAAGATATTGATGTTCTTAAAACATGGAATTTTCATTTAAGACCACATATAAGATTCGTTACTTACGATGAACTCATAAGAAGTGCTGAAAATAATCTGGACATTATTAGAAAAGCCAGGCAATTGGACAAGGTAGATTAATGATTGAAGATAAATCTAAAATTGGGGTTCTCTGTAGAAAATTCATTGAGAATTATGATGAGTATACGAAAGTAGATTTCAAGTCTACGCTTGATTTATCCTCCTCTGAGAATAAAGCCGAACTCTGTAAATTGATTTGTGCGATTGGTAACTCAAATAGCCCTAAATATGATAACATTGGCTATATAATCCTAGGTGCTAAACGTGGTGAACTCATTGGCGGTATTAATGAACTAGCTAAGGATTCTACCTCAGCTAGTATCCGTCAGATTGTTGCTTCTTTTTTAGATTATCCCGTAAAGTTTGAGATTCTGGCCTTTAAGGATGAGGTAAAAGGGTTATGGGGAGCTATTGAAATCTTCGATGACCCCCAGAATCGACCTCTTAAATTCAAGCGTTCTGTTGGGACATTGGGCATAAAAAAAGATGATGCATTCATCCGGGATGGTGACTCAATTAGACTAGCAAATCCTCGGGAGATAGAAGAAATTACTAGTCGAAAATTCACATTAAGAGTTCCGTCACTCAATATTGCCTTCTTTGATGGTAAGGATTACACTAAATTCCTACTCGTTGAGCCAGAAGTAGTAAAAATTATTGAAAAAAAGATGCCAGAAACACCTCTTCTAAAGCCGTCTCCAATGATAGAGCGATTCTCTGGGCTATCAGAGACAGTTAATAGGATTAATGCTGTTTGTGCCATTATCCCTAGACCATTATGGGTGGGTAAAAGCCAAAGCGAATATGAAGCTGAGATGGGAGAATATAGAGAGTTAATGCGACAACTGCCAATCCTCACTTTGGTTTTGAGGAATGACGGAACAGCTCGTGCGAGAGATATTGATGTAACAATAAGTTTTCCACGAGAGATTGAAATTATGTTGGAGGACGATATTCCAGATGAACCATCTAAACCTGGGCGTTCTCTATTACTGAAACCGTCATATACTCCCTTACCCGACTTTCTTGGTATTAGCCCCACATTAGAAGAACTAGATGAAGAAAAGTTACTGTCATTTTATGTTAAAACGCTAAAGCATACAAATAAAGCAGAGTGTAGATTTGCCATAACAAATGAAACTCCTGAGGGGAATTATTCTATTAAGTATGAGGTTCATTGTGAGGAGGATATCAAACCCACAAAGGGAGAGTTAAAGCTAATTGTTAAAAAGAAAATTAGAGAAGAAATTAAATGGATTTCAGATGGGGGGATACACTTAAGTAAATGAACCCCTGACAATTCTATTTATTGGGTGGGTTCTTTGGCACTTTGTCCCTGGCTTTGGGTGCAATCCTTCTGTGGAAGGGCAACGTCCTTGGGTGGGGTCTTGTTGCAGTCGGAATTGCGAACTACGTAAGAATCTGGTCGGGGATTAAGGAGATGAAGCATGAGGCATCCGTTTATTTAGATTTTTCATCTCCTCTTTTGCCGTGTCAACAAGCAGATCATTTACCGTAACACTCATAACTATGGAGATAAATATAACCATCAATAATCCATGGATAGTAGCCCTCTTGTCTAGAGGTGTCGGAAGGTCATCAATCAATATCTGTGTCATTATGACAGCCACTAATAGTGTCATTGGGATTATGTAAATGAACATTATCTTCAAGATTAGGTTTTTTTCCCAATACACCCAATACTCATTCTTCATACCCCCCAGCATCTTGTGGGTAAACATGACACAGAAAACAAAGCAATCTACAATATAAATCGATACAAAGATGAAAGTACTTATCAAAATAGATATTATAAGTTGAGAACTATCTAGTGGTTTGAAACCAAAGAATGCACCGTGCAGAACATATCCCACCGCAACAAATCCAAAGATTATAAAAGGTATGGAAATCAGCTTGTCTGGTTCTTTAAATACCTCCTGGAAATTTTTGAGAGATTCGTCCCACATAGTATATACTGAATATTTCGTGTATAAAAAACTCTTCACACATACGATAATCCTATTGTTGAAAGACAATGTCATCGGCTGGGGTCTTATCGCCGTCGGGATTGCGAACTATGTGAGGATCTGGTCGAGAACTAAGATGGAAAAATCTGGAGATTGAGGATTAGAGATGGAAGTTAAGATTGAAAAATGTAGTTATCCGAACTGTAATGATAGCGCTGAACATAAGCATCATATTCTTGGAAAAGATAACCTTGACCCAAAGAAGCGGATGAGAATAGCAGGGTTATGTAAACGTCATCATGAAGACATCACATACTTAAATGGCTTTTGTGTAGTGATAATTCTGCATTAGAATTATATTGTGCAGGGATTATCTTCTAACGTATGAGAGTCTACCATACTTACTAATTTTTGAAATGCGCATAAACCCTTAGTAGTACAGTATGGATCATATATCACCTTAACGGGAGATAATGATCTACATTCAATCTTCTCGTAACTTTGACCACAATCTAAATTAGTACGACAAGGGATTTCACCAGGTTCTCTTTCTATTGGTGATGCTACACCATCAGCTTTAGCAATCTCTTCAACATACCATTCTATGTCCTTAGAAGCCTGGGTTGCATAATAGGTTCCAGTTGTAATATGGTCTTGTATAAAATCATCACAGTATTCGTCCAATTCATACAAGGCTAAGTAAAGACCTGCTGAACCCTCTGTTAAATATTCATGCACCGTTGAATACTTCGCTGGAGCTTTCAGTTCCTTAACTTTATCTGCTATCATGAGTGACCTACCAGACAAACCATTGGTCAGGATACCACCTTCAATTACTTTGCACATTTCTGTTCTGGTTATTCCGCCTGATGCATAGGTAGTAAGAACTCCAACAGTACTGGTTGAAATACTGTTTATCTCATCTAAAAGGACACGAACGTTGTTTTTGTAAGTACTGGCTTCCTGTTCTAGAGTTAGACTGGTAGTCTGTTCCATCGTAGTTTGCCTTACAGTGTTGGTGTGGGTCGGAGTTGGATCATCTCTCCCAAGCAACGCAAATATTACCATAATCGCCATAATTATAAGACCTACTTTCAGCAGATTCTGAACCGATTGTGCAAAACTTATTCTCTTTTTTGGAGTCCCTAGTTTTTTAGATGGTTCAACATCTTCTTGAGAACCACCACATTTTTTACAAAATTCGTCATCCTCCCCTATCTTAGCTCCACACTTTCGACAGAAAACCATATCCAACCACCAATCAACTATTAGACCAACATTATAAAAGGTTCCATTTTTTAACCCAGGTTTAACAGTGTTTAATGGTGGTTGGTGGTGATGTTGAAAAAAATAGGGTTAATTCTGTTGGTAATTGGGGTAGTGTTAACTAGTGGTTGTATTACTGAGGAAACCCAACAGTCAACCACGATTTCACACATCTCAACGACTTCAATAGTGGTAACTACGACATCAACTCTTTCATCTATAAATTATTCTATAAGAGATTACATAGATATTGTACTCCAACAGCAAGATGAGATTGAGAACGATTTAGGCATTTTAATACAGGTTTCTGAAGACAAGTCAAAATACTGGGATGGCAGTTGGTATGTGAACATACTATCGCCTCCTGAAGAAGGGCCAATGTGCATAAGTTGTTGTGATCAGGGATATGCCGTTTTGACACCTGAGGGTGAGATTGAGAAGATATTCTTAGAGTATCGTGACTGCAATAATATCGAATGTGACGCTTACAACTGTGAGAGGTTACCCCGATTCAAAGAACCGTGGGACATCTGATTAAAATGAAAAATGCTAGATTAATCATTCTACTTTTTGCCCTACTGTCTGTTTTTTTGAGTGTACAAACCATATCTGTTAAAGATAATCAATTTGACATCATAACTGTAAAGTTTCCAGATCCCACAATCAGTAATCGTGATAGTTTCGATGTTATTGAGATAGAAGGGCTTGAGTTTACGGTTGATACTGGGAAGCCTATGCTTCCTATGAAGAGTATCTCAATTCTCATTCCTGATTATGAGATTACTGATGTAGAGTTGATTTACTTTGAAAACATTTCCATTGACGGAAAATTCCAAATTTTTCCAGTCCAACCTTCTCAGCCGATATCCTTGAGTAATGTGACGATAAATTTTACAGAGCCGGATTCATCTGTTTACAATTCAAATGAAATCTATCCTTCAGAGATTTTCAAAATTGTTGGGGAGAATAAGATTAGAGACCATAGGATATTGAATCTTATTGTGTTCCCAATTCAATACATCCCCCTTGAGGGAAAAGCGTTCTTTTTGAACAACCTAACCTTTAGAATATCCTATTCAAAGCACATTTCAATTGCAAATTCAATACAAGACCCTGATTCAGAGTACTTTGATAATATTGTAAAGAATCTAGTGATTAATCCTGAAAAATTATCTGAAATAAGAGAAGCAGATACAAATAATAAAGTCTCCATACAAGGTTTACCAAGTCCTACATACTGTCCTGGACTATCGTCTTGGACGGACTCAGATTTAGAATATATAATAATCACGGATTCAGAGTTTGTGTCCGAGTTCCAAACATTGGCAGATTGGAAAACGCAGAAGGGAGTTCCTGCTAAGGTTGTATCGATTGACACGATTACAAACACCTTAAGTTGTAATGGATCAGACACTCAGGAAAAAATTAGGAATTTCATAAAGGATGTTTATGATGGTTGGAGTATTGATTGGGTGCTCCTTGGCGGGGATATCGATGTAGTTCCACATAGAGGAGGATACGGAAAAGTCCAGCCATATATAGACAATACAATAGCAACAGATCTATACTATGCTGATTTGGATAGAACTTGGAACAACGATGGAGATTCAATTTTTGGAGAGATCGAGGACAACATCAGCCTGACATACGAGGTTTTCATAGGCAGGGCACCTGTAAGTTCCCTGTCGGATGTTCGAGTTTTCATAAACAAGACATTAACTTATGAAAAAAGTCCACCAACAGATTATGAGAAAACCGCATTGTTCTTGGCAGAATGGCTTGATGCATCTACTAATTCTGGATTAGGAAAGGATATAATCGATTCTGACTATTTTCCTGATGATTTTTCGATTACAAAACTATATGAGGCAAATGGCACTGAAAACCATACAAGTGTTGTACAGAATCTAAACCAAGGGTATGGAATTGTGAATCACATGGGTCACTCTAATCCAACAGTTATGGGTATTGGTTCTGGTAGCCTCTCAACCTCTGATATGAACTCCTTAACCAACTCTCCAAAATATTCTGTATTATACTCAATGGGTTGTTTACCTAATGCCTTTGATTGTAGTTCTTCAAACTACAATATCTATTGTTTAAGTGATTCTATATCTGAAAAATGGATTCTTAATTCTAATGGTGGAGGAGTTGCTTTCATAGGAAACACACGGTATGGTTGGTTCGCCCCGGCAAGTCCAGGTCAGGGTACCTCAGAAAAATATGACCAAAAGTTCTTCAATTCGTTATTCAATAAAGATTTGTATCATATAGGCCAAACATTAGCCGATTCAAAAGCAGATTATGTATCGTATTCAAATTCATATGGATCATACAGATGGGTTCAATTCGAGCTAAACTTGCTCGGGGATCCCGAATTAGAAATATGGACTGACAACCCCCAAAACTTTTCAGTTTCTCATGTAAATTCTATTACCTCTCAATCCAGTTCTTTTTCTGTGCATGTTGAGAACTTAAGTGGGAGTCCAATACAAAGTGCAAGAGTCACATTGTGGAAGTCGAATGATGTCTATGAATCAGCTTTGACAGGTTCCAGTGGAAATGTCAGCTTTTCTATCTCACCACATAGTACTGGAAATATCACGGTGACAGTCACAAAACACAATTTCATACCCTATCAGGGCATAATTGTAGTCTCTAGCACGGGCGCATCTGATACTAATCCACCCATTATTACGCTAAATTCTCCTTTTAGTAGTGCTACAGATACAGACGGGAATATAACATTCTCCTATACCCCTACTGATGACTCAACAATACTAAATTGCTCCTTGTATGGAAATTTCACGGGCTCATGGGCTTTGAATCAGACAGATACAGCAATAACGAAGAATGTACAGGATACTTTCAATGTATTTAGTTTACCCAATGGCCGTTATATCTGGAATGTGGGATGTTATGATAACTACAGCAATCGTGGTTTTGCAACATCAAACCGTACCTTAATTGTTGGATCTTCTGGGGGCATAATAAGGTTTAATGCATTTATGATAGATGATGACAGATTGGGTGCTAGTTATGGTGATAACAATAGCCAAGTTAATCCTGGCGAATGGATAGAGCTAAATGTCCAGTTGGCGAACACTCAGAGCATTGACGCATACAGTGTTAATGCGACAATAAGCACATTGGACCCCTACATCTGGATATACGATAATTTCGAGACCTTCTCTGATATAACTGCAGGATCTACAAGGTATTCGGACTCAGATTATGATTTCTATGTGTCATCATTGGCTCCGGGTAATCATTGGGTTGTTTTTGAAATCAATATCAGCGACTCCACCGGAAACCATTGGACTAACACTTTTACACTTCAGATAATCGACAATGTCGCACCGGCAATATCGAATGTTATGATAGAGCCGAGACGACCGACATACGGGGGGCCAATTAATGTCAGTACTACTGTCTATGACGGAAGCGAATTATCAAGTGTTACTTATCATTTCCGTTCATTTATATTTGGGTCAGCTACCAAGAACCTTTATGATGATGGATTACATAATGATGGTTTGGCAAATGATAGTGTTTTCGGAAATTATGAAACATTTTATTTCGGAAATCCTGACCTAAATTTTACATTAAAAATAAATGCAATTGATATTTTCAATAATTCAGTTATATCCTCTATCGATTTTACAACTAAACCCTTTAACATTACCTCAAATGTTCTAATCGTTGACGATGACGATGGTCAATCCTATGAAGGCTACTATACCGATGCCTTGGATGCCATTGGCTATTCCTACGATGTTTGGAATGTAGATTTTCGCGGTTCTCTAAAAAGTGAAGTTATAGACAATTATACTGATGGAATAGTAATCTGGTTCACTGGAAATGATTGGGTAACAACATTGACGACTGATGACCAGAACAATCTCAAAAGATACCTGAACAGAGGGGGAAAATTATTCATATCGGGACAGGATATTGGGTATGACATTGGAACAACAACATTTTTCTCGAAGTATCTACACGGGAAATATGAGTCCGATGATAGCAATTCCTACAAGATCAATGGAATTTCAGGGGATTCAATTACAAATGGGATGAGTATAGGAATATCGGGTGGGGATGGTGCTAACAATCAATATTATCCTAGTATCGTATCAGGTATAAATGGAGCAGAAACAATCGTGTATTATGATATCTCTCCAACTGTTCTCCCACTTGTAATAAATAAGACAAGTAGGGCAAAATTTGCTAGGGAGAACATAAGTATAATATCCTTCGAAGAGTATAGAGATATTTTTGACATAATAGCCGTAAAATTGGAGGGCAATAACATTGAGGAAGAGCCAGTGGGAATAGCACAACCTCCTTCTCCACCATTCTGCACAGTAGAGGTCGAATCGTACCCTCTCGCTATAGGCTATGGTAAAACGGGAACAATTTACTGGAATATATCGTGTTCGACAAGTCATACCAATACCCATTATTGCAAACCTAGTTACGGTTCCACTTGTGATCCTCCATATACTTACCAATATGCTACATTTAATACCCAAACCGGACCTAGTGGCAAGTATAGTGATACCCTAACATTCGATGAACAGGGAACTTGGTCGTTCTTCATCCACGTGATTAACGATAGCTTTAATTACTATTCAGATGCTTACACAATTGAGGTAACAGGTTGCGTGCCGTCTGTCATCAGCTATCCTTCGTCTACCAATAGTGGAGAAACAAAGACTATTACTTGGAATAATGGTTGCAATTCAACCCATACAAATGTGCACTATTGTACCCCCGGCTTTGATTGTGATAGTAATACAAACACCTACGAAGCCGTAACCACTATGCAATCAGGATCTAGTGGGGTATATAGTGCTAATTTAACTCTAAATGAAGTTGGCACTTGGGAGTTTTTTGTCCACACGACAAGCAATTCCACAGACTATTTCTCGCGAGAGTATTCCTTCAACGTCACTGGAGAGATTAACACATCAGCAGGAATCCGTGCAGACGAGGGATCGTACAAGGTCGTGTATCTTGCGTTCGGGTTTGAGGCGATAAACAATTCCAATGATAGAACAAATTTACTTAACAAGAGCATTTCTTGGTTACTGAACACAACCAGAGAGATTGCTTATGATGATGGAAGTTACGGATCATCACTATGGGCTGATTCGAGTACTGAGCTTTCTGTAAAAATGGACCCATTTAAATACCCATTTAATTTAACAGCAATAAGTTATTATTTTTCTGTATCATCTCAACCTGGAACCCTTGAGTTACATATCCGGGATGACAATGGAGCAAACGGGGGTCCTAGCTCAGATTTGTTAGATCCCATAATCATAAATGCAACTTCAGGATGGAATACAATAAATCTTTCAGAAAATTCTATTCTAATAACTGCTGGTAGTTTTTACGTTGGCTATAGACCCAATGTGTCTTACGGTGTGGGTATAATGGCGGATACAAGCCCACCTATACATAATAGATCCTTTGCTGGGACTTCT
The DNA here is from genome assembly GCA_043800255.1 of Candidatus Altarchaeota archaeon. Classification (GTDB taxonomy): domain Archaea; phylum Altiarchaeota; class Altiarchaeia; order IMC4; family SCGC-AAA252-I15; genus JAZDNF01. The sequence continues at coordinate 130,395 of JAZDNF010000009.1, forward strand.
ATGTACCCAGGTTATAATATTGCAATTAGAGCCAATGGCGTTATAATGGCAGATATTTCACCACCAAATATAACGATAAATTATCCACTTGATAACAACACGTATGTTACAAGCTCAGTAACAATTAATTATACGGTTGAAGATAGTTCTAACATCTCCAACTGTTCGATATATACAAACCGAACTGGAAATTGGTTAATTGGTAATACAAGTTCAACAATCAATGCAACTGGAGAAAATATCTTTGTGCTTGTAAATTTAACGAATGGAACATATACGTGGAGCATCAAGTGTATTGATGATGTCGAGAATGTTGGCTATGCGCTTCAGAATTACACTTTCACGATAAGTCCATATTCAACTGCACAAATATCATCCTTCGGAAGTTACGGATATACTGATGACAAATTTGAGTACCCCGGTGATATTGATATCGATGGCTTAGGGAATATATACGTGGCTGGTGGAGGTAAGAACAAAATACAGATTTTCTACTCAAATGGTTCGTTAAAACAAGCCTTTGGATCCTATGGCAACGAAAGTGGTCAATTCAGCAACCCTAGGGGGATTTCAGTAACTGACGATAGGATATATATTGCAGATACGTTTAACCACAGGATTCAGGTTTTCAATCTATCTGGTACTTTTCTGTTTAGTTTTGGAAGTTATGGGGCTGGCGATACACAATTCAACTATCCCTATTCAATTGTTGTGTCTGGCAATAGGATATATGTAACAGATACACACCACTGGAAAGTGAAGATTTTCGATCTTTCAGGTAACTTATTAACTAGTTTTCAGGGGGTAACCTCAGATGCTTACATAACCGCGCCTGAGGGTATAGCTGTGAGTGCGAATAAAATTTTTGTTAGCAGCTCTTACCAAGATAACTATGTACCAGGTCATGATATTGACGTTTTTAACTTATCTGGTTCCTACTTATACAGTTTTGGTAATCATGGAAATCAAACTGGACAATTTGATAGGCCAGGAGCATTAGTGATTGATAATAATAGCAGATTGTATGTTCTGGATTGCGATAATAATCGAATACAATTATTCAACTTAGATGGCACCCATATATTATCATTCGGACGTTATGGTTCAAATCCTGAACAATTTAACAGCTTGACTGGCATCGGTGTTGATGATGATGGGGGATTATATGTTACTGATAACAACTATAAAGTCCAGATATTTGACGTATTTGCTTGGAGAGATACAACACCCCCATCGACACCTACTCTAAATGATCCTGGAAGCGCGGATGATGATGGCACATACACCCTAGGTTGGTCCGAGGCGAGCGATGATGTTAGGATTGCAATTTATGAAATTGGTGAGATAGCGAGTAGTACACCCACATTTCTAAGTGATAACTCAGAGGGTTCGAATAATTGGACGGTTGAAGGATATTGGAATCAAACTTTGTTGACATATCACTCTGGTCAAAAGAGTTATTGGGCATCTGCCAATGGAAATGGGTCATTGTGCTCTTCAACAAGCATTCTAGGAGCATGCTATAATAGTAGCACTTCCTCGTATATGACTCAAGAAATTGATTTAAGTTCCTGCACTAATGCCACTCTAAAGTATTGGTACTATTACCAGATTGAATATCAGGCAAATTGTGTCTGGGACAGAGCTTACGTCCAAATATCCACAAATAACCTTTCATACACCAATCTTGTTAATCCTTTCTGTGGCGAGGGGGGAGCACAATCTGACACATCAGGGAGTGCATATGGTTTGGCTGAAACATGGAATGAGGAAACAGGAATAAATATCAGTAATTACTGTGGAAATGAAAATGTTTATATACGCTTTGGATTTACATCTGACTCTAGTGTAGAACATTCAGGTTTCTTCGTTGATGACATAGTTGTGGAAAGTGACGACTGGTTGTTTATTGGAAACACGACAGGGACAAACTACACATTCTATGGTAAACAACCCAATAGTTACTACTACAGAGTGAGGGCTCTAGACACAAGTGAAAATGAGGGGAACTGGAGTAATGTAGAGAACATAACAGTAACTCAAACAGGGACCACGACAACAGTAACTACAACAATACCTGACAATGACCCCCCAGACATAACTCTGATCTCACCATCAGATAACTACAACGATAGAGATGGAAATGTGTTTTTTGTTTACACAGCCAGCGATAGATCCACATTAAATTGTTCCATTTTCACAGACATCACTGGACCTTTCACATCAGTTTTGGATGACACAACTATTTTAAATAACAGTAGGAACAGCTTCTTCTTACAGAACATATCCGATGGCGAATACAGCTGGAGTATCTCATGTACAGATAATCACGGCAACTTGAATTTAAAGCAGCCATACAGAATCCTAAGAGTGTCAAAGATCTCGAATAAGACACACTACACGTCTCTAAATGTAACTACGAATACGACTGCAAGAGTGAATTCCTCAGAAACAAACACCATCATCGACTTAACCACCTCAGAAGATATTACTGATTCGTTTGTTTCTATCTCACTATCCTCAAATAATACTGCAAATGCATCCCTCACCCTAATTGGTCTTAATAAATATGTCACAATAGATGCAAGTCCAGAATTAGAGATGTGTCTATCCTCAGCACTAATCAAGGTTTATTATACTGATAGTGAAGTTCAAAATGCAGGCATAAATGAAACTGATTTAGCAATCTACTGGTTTAACGAAACCGAATCAGAATGGCAAAGACTAAATAGCAATACAATGGGGTGGGTGTATGGAACAGGCGTAGAAACAGATTTAAATTATGTGTGGGCCAATGTATCGCACTTCAGCGATTATACAATAGCGGAAGGTGTAGAGACACAATCTATACCACTACTATCAGGTTGGAACCTGATTTCTATTCCGCTGGTTGCTTAGGGGGGTCTGAGAGTTGTTGATGTTATAGTTTGGGCGAATAGCTTCGCCAGAGACATACGCGGTTTGATCGCTTCTCCTGATAGTTTCAACATGATTTTAACGTACCCCCTGGTGATGCCTATCCTCTTATTTTGCAGCCCCTGTGGCGTCAATGTCCACCATAGGTGTGCTTCGCCCCGGTCCGTTATTTTGTAGACAAAGCCCTTACCCACTCTCTCACGGGCTAGCAGGCCTTGCTCATAGTACCTCTTCAAGGCTGTTGAAGCGGCAGTCAGGCTCATATTCAACCCATTGGCCACATCATGGGAGAACATATACTTCCTATCTTTGACCAGCCTCAGGATTTCTTCCTTACGGTACGAATATATCATCTTCATAATTGCTGGTTCACACTTATACGGTGAACCAACCATAATCTATCCTAAACATTTTCATATAAAAGCATGTTGCAGTTTGCGGCGGATTTTTCGTGTTAGAACAGTAATCCAGTGCCCTAATCTTTTTTCTTTAGTCCGCTCCCGGGGGCTTCCATTGGTAAGTTCAAGTCCTGTCCGTTAACATGTGTCAAACACGTGTTTGACAGACAGGCAACAAAGCCCTCTTAATCGCTATTATATCCCTTTTGATTTATCAAAAGTTCGAGGCGAAGCCGAGAAAATCCGCCGTAGCCCGTTGCTCGGAATGGTTAGGTTAAGGACAGTACAAAGAGCGCGAAGACATAATTTCGCATGAGGTAGAACAAATCAATAAACACCCTACTGTTTCGGCATTTCATTGTTTTGCCGTAAGATTCAGACAGATGTCTTTCATATTATATGCTGCGCTTTTTATTTCATTGCATAGGCTTGCGTTTCTGTTTTCGATTGCGTACCATTGGATACATAAATCCTGCTGAGTCTCGATTTTTTCCATAACGCATGAGAAATCACATGAAATTTTTCGACATTCTGTCCAGTCCTTGGTCGCTTTAGCCTTGCAGAATCCCCTGGATTTCGGCATGCCGGTAAGGTCGCATGCTGAGGTATCTCCCGTAGCAATCGCATAGTTTCTTATGCACTCTTCATATCCTATGGCAGTTAGATTAAACGCTTTGAGTGACATGCTACATGCGTCAACGTTTCCTAGTTCAGCCCCAACCTTTGCCGCACATTCACCAAGTTTACCCTCACGCGACCATCCGTCCGCATCAACAATGGGTTCAGACATTAAGTAGCTACAATTATCAATAATTGCCTTCTCAAGCTCCGCGTGCTGTGCTTCTAAGTTGAATATAGAGAGATTAGTTCGTGCAATTATGGCCCCGCTGTCGTCTTTAATTGTCAGAAGCTCGATTATGTATTTGCCTGGCATGAGATTATGGTAATACTTGTTTTGTTCTACCCAACCAGGTGCCTTTGCAACGAATGTTTCATACACTGGCATTATCTCATTTCCGCCTTCATCAATGACTCTAAACCCATACGTTGTTCCTTTAGGAAGTCCTCTTTGCTGGAGAAAAAACCATTCGTTTGTTCCAAGGGATGTTACTACGTTTTTATCATTGTCTAGAACAACCACTTCGGCATCAGGAGAAATATTTTCAGAAATGCTCAAATTTAATCCGGGAGGGGTGGTGTGGGGAATAAGACCATTGAGAAAAAATATTAATAAAAGTATGAGAACAGCGAAAACGATGAATAAAAACAAATATTTTAGTCGCATATATCAAGAATATACGTAACAATTTAAGAATATTGCTATTGTGGGTGGCCTCCGGGGGGGCTTTATACTTCTTATTAAACAATGCTTACTATGAAAAATCGTGCTCTTTTCATGATTTTTATCTTGATTCTTATCGGAGTATCTTTTTACTACTATGAATTTGTTTATATTCCCAGTTCCGTAAAACTTTCTCCCCCCAGGGATTTGCCCTTTTTCAGTGTTTCATATGTCTACCAGATTCAACCTACTTCACCCATCACCTTTGCCTTTGGATCAGAGGCGGTATCGTCCATGGAATTAAGTCAGAAAATCGAGGGTGATTTGCACAATATAAAACAGATGGGGTTTGAGGGGGTTAAGTTATCGTTCCATTTTAGGGAGAACAATTATCTTCCAGAGAGGATTGCCCTGAAGGCTGCTAAAGAAGACTTGTATCCGATAGGTATTCTCATGGGCCATGACACCAAGCCCAGAGATAGGGCGTTTACTGAGGATGAACTGAGGGAATGGGAATCCTTTGTAAGAACGGAGGTGAGGGCGAACAAGGGCATAATCTATTTTTGGGAGGTCTGGAATGAGCCAGACATTGATTTGTTCAGATATGGAACGCCTGAAGAATTTCTAACGCTCCTTGAGAGGACGTACAAAATAATCAAAGAAGAGAACCCTCAAGCTAGGGTCATAGTAACCCTTGATGCTTTTGACAGGCGGCCGCGTGAATTTTCCGAGGGTTTATTGTCGTTGGGTGGTGGGGATTATTTTGATATTCTTAGCTTTCATCCCTATGGAGCGAATCCATACATACGGGAGGATGTTTTTAATGAGTCGATAGTCGAGGAGAAAGAGATGCTGGCAAGGTATAACAATCGGTGGCCGCTTTGGATAACTGAGATAGGCCAGCCAACAAGCGAAGTCTCTGAGGGAACACAGGCAGATTTGGCGGAATTAGTTTTCAAAACCGCTCACAAAGAGAGAATACCAATAATCTGGCTTCACTATTCTGATCAGAGACTATATCAGATTGGAGAAAGTTCTGGTTGGGGGTTGTTAGACATAAACGGTAATCCTAAACCAGTTTTTGAAAGAATAAAAGGAATTTTACAAGAGGCAGGTAAAGGAACAGTGAATTCTTGAATCTTGTCAGGAACTTATTTTTTTGGACGTTATCTGCTTTTTCCCCCGAATATAATTGTGAATTTTTCTTTTTCTTGCCCTTTTCCTTTCTTCGGCTTCAAAATATAAAAACCGCATACTCTTCCGCAACCCAACAATCTAACATTCCCCAACAGCTCCATTATCCCACTGGCTGCGGCTCAGACGGCGAAATCCACTATCACACAGGAAACCAAACCCGCACGGACAACCAAAAAATCAGCGAAAACAAAATAGAAAAACCATGGTTTATTGTATGTTATTTAAAATGGGATTCAATGTTCTATTATGGACTCTGCTCACATTCAAATCGCTGAGGTGGAGGGTATCTCAGACCTACTGCAAAAGCTTTTCTGGAAGCAGCCTGCGATGGCTGGGAAGGCTGTGGAGTTTTTGGAGTATGTGAGGCAGTGGTGCCATATTATGAAACGGATGGTAGGCGGTTTGGGATTCGCTTATATTTATACTAGTTCATATCTGTTATACGTAGGTTGTCGGTCATGCAAACTCACATTGACTCTCCACAGCAGCTTCGGGATTTCATAGATCACCGGATGGATGAGGCTGTTAGGGATGCTCGAAGGACTGCTGAGAGGGTTGCTAGGACTGAGGCGAAGCTTGCTGAATTCGAACTTCTGTATTCTGCTGTTGTCGATGGAGGGGAGAGTAGGAAGAATCTCGAACTGCTGAGAAGGGACAGGGAAACCCGGTGGAAGAAGGCTTTGAAAAAGGCTGGCGGCAATGAGGATGAGGCCTTGCTCATCTACGACGAGTTTTAGACCTTCTGCCGTATGTTTGCCTGAAGAAGTCTTTGATTTTTTTGTCCATAGTGGGGAATTCGCCGACTCCCATGCCCATGAGTTTGCAGGCTTGTTTGAAGTGGTTGTTGGTTGAGTAGACGAGGTTGATGCGTTCCTTTTTGAAGTCGGCGATGATGTAACAGTCTGGGGGGTGCATTTCTATGTTGTTTTTCTTGCACAGGTTGAAGAGTTCTCTGACCGTTTCTCTGTTAGTGGAATCCCTTTCTATGACCTGGATTTTGTTGTTTTTTAGGAATTCGGTCAGCTCTTGGGTAGCTTCCTTTAGGCTGCGTCCTTTCTTTTGTAGGATGTGGGTGGCTTCTTTGTCGGGTTCTAGGGATATGCGATGTACGAAAGCGGTGTCTCCGAGTATTTGGTCACCTTCGTTGGAGAAGAATCGTGGATTCTCTATGAGGTCGACTAGGATGTTAGTGTCCAATCCTATTCTGCGTTCTCCTTGGAATCTGGCTGTTCTCTTCAGCCGGTAGATTTGTTCCCTCTTTTCGCCCATTGCAGAAGATATTGAGAGGGGAGAGGTATAAGAGCGGTATCTGGTTAGGTAGTAGCTTCCATAGCCCACCCCATTAACCAACCACCATGCTCTCAGCTTCCCCACCATTTCTGTCAATTGGGGCAGGACGCCGAAGAAATTTCACGTTATTTAAAATGGGATTCAATGTTCTATTATGGACTCTGCTCACATTCAAATCGCTGAAGTGGAGGGTGTCGCAGACCTCCTTCAGAGGTTGTTCTGGAAGCAGCCGCAGATGGCGGGGAAAGCTGTCGAGTTCTTGGATTACATCAGACAGTGGGGGCGGAGTGAGACGCCCTATAGGGTGGACCAGTGGGAGAACTACTGTGAGAGGCATGGGATAACGCAGAGCAAATACCATAACATGCTGAAAAGGCTGAAAAGGGCGGGGATGATAGAGAAAAAATACAATAAGACGAAGAAGACGCACGAGCTGTTCCTGTCCGAAGGATTCTCAGAACGGCTGGAGAGTATGACATCAGCGTGGGACAACTTCAGAAAGAATTAGAGACGCAGGAAGTCGACGACAGGATTCCTTCTGAGGTCAACCGCATGATGGGGGCACATCTCATGACAACAATAACAGCGGATGCACATGCTAAGGTCCATGCGCGCCCTCCCGTCCTTCAAGGTTATGGCATCCACAGGACAGTTCTCCACGCAGATGCCGCAACCGACACAATTGCTGTTGCTGTGAGGGCTGGGAATGAACAGAGAACGGGAGACGCTCCCAAGCAAGGACATCAGAGTGCTTGAAGCAGGAGACAACGGAGGCCTGAAACCAGAAACCCGGACGGAATCCAAAGGCTCACCGATGATGCTGATATCCTCCAACCTGCCAGACCAGAGGCCTCTTTGGATGGCAGCCCAGAGAGTAGGAACAGAACCAGGGTCAAAGCCCACAACAGAACAGGCAACGGCGTCCAAGGCAACGCTGTCAGAAGAAGCTAGAATGAGACCAACCTGCTTAGGACTGCCGGCAGCAGGCCCGTCGCCGTCCATCCCAATAACACCGTCCATGATGGACAGTTCAGGCTTCACCAACTGGAGTAAGTCCACAAGCATCTCGGCGAAATTCTCCCTGCTCTTGAGCTTACCATGGTAGCCGGACTTCAGGAGACCTGGAATCAAACCGAACAAAATCTTAGTAGAACCGGTGAACTGCATGAGAACATGAGTCTTCAACTTCGGCAACGTGACGACAGAGTCAACAGAATCAAGGACGTTGAGAACCTGGAAGCCTTTGATCAGCTTCCCCCCAGGATTGGGAACATACTTGTATGAGACGTCATAATTGAGACTGGCGCCAGTCTCCTCAACCACCTGCAGCAGACCAGCCAACTTGTAAGCGCGCTTCAGCATCCTCTCCACCATCGGCCCCCCAGGACTGTCGCCGATGACAACCTCATGACCGCGAGACTGCAATAGCTCGACGACTGCCTTCACTACCATAGGATGAGTCACGATAGCCTCCTCAGGACGGGAAGGCCTGAGAAGATTGACCTTCAACAGGACCCTGGAACCAAGATTGTTAAGGCCACCGGAAAGCTCCGCAGCCCTCCTGACAGAGGCTGAGACCGCATCATACGAGTAACTGCCGCAGCCCACAATGGAGACCGTGGATTTCACCTGACCTTGAACCTCACCGCAGCCCCTCCAACAAGACAGGCAGCCGCGCTATGGAATCGATGACATACTGCGCGCCGTTGCTCAAGAACATGTCACGCCTCGTGCCGCCGCTGAGAACAGCGACGAACACGACGCCAGCATTGATGGCACACTCCAAGTCCACGATGGAATCCCCGACATATAACATGTCATCCATGCCAACCATGAGCTTCCTCGAGATCTGAAAAAGCGCCGAAGGATCGGGCTTATGCCGGGTTATCGAACCCTTATGCAGTATCACATAGAAGATGCCAGGATCGATCCCCATCAGCTTAAGATGAGAGTACAACGTGTCCTCCCCACGCGACGTCAATATCGCAAGCCTGTACTTTTTGGAAAGCAGCTCCAGAGTCTCCTTCACCCCCACTATTGGAGTGGACTTCTCGACATTCCCCCTGTAAAGCTTGTTGAACCTGTCGATGTCGACGTCAGGCCATAACCCCATCAAAGCCGCAACCCACGGCTTCCCAAGCTGGGACGTGAACTTCTCGAACTCCACCTCCTCCAGCCCCATGAGAGCGGCAACACGCTTATACTCCCCCCAGATGCTGTTGGTAGTGTCAATCAACGTCCCGTCGAAATCGAAGACTATCGCCCTGAGCATGTTAAGGATTGTTAAAAGAAGTAATTATGCATTTTTATCCCCATATTAGGATATTTAACGACAAAAAATGCCATCACCGTGGGTTCTGGGACCTATTTTCAACTTCATCGCGATAGTAATCTCACTCTTCGCAGTCCTCTACTGGATCAGACTGTACAGGGCCCTCTACAAGAAGGATGAGAGGGAGATAAGAGGATGGAGGTGGATCTTCGTGGCCGTCCTGGGGATACTTCTATTCAACATAACATCCGCCTACCTTCTGGTCAACATCTCAGACCTCTACGTGGCCGTGAACGTGGAGAAACTGTTCCCCAACGCCAAGAACAAAGTCTACGTACTCGACATGGGCATGATGGAAGTCTTCAACACCCTCGGCAGGACCATAATAGGCCTCTCCATGACAGTCGGCGCCTACCTCATCTACGCCCCAATGAGAAGGGTCAAGGGAGTCCAATACAGGTTCGTCCCAGTCACTCCCACAACGGAGACGAAAAGCCAGGAAGAATCAAAATACAGCCTCGCGAAATCCAGCATCTACATGATAAAGGACGAGCGGCCCACCGCAGGAAGCAGGGACTACATGGTGAAAGGCACGATGCCGAACAAGGCCCTGTCAATCTTCAAAGACCTCGTCACCCACGACATAGAAGGCCTCTGCATCTCCAGAACCCACCCTGAGAAGATAAGGGAGATGTACGACCTCAGGAAGATCCCAGTCTTATGGCTGAGCCGCTCCCAAGAATACAGAGGACATCTCGAACCGTCAGACCTCGTCGAGCTGATGCAAACCATAAAGGAATTCGTGACAAAGAGCGCTAACAGCGTCGTCCTCCTTGATGGGCTGGAATACCTGATAACCCAGAACAGCTTCGATGACATACTAAGGTTCATCCAGTCCCTCAACGACATAATATCGACCAGCAACGCCCGTGTCATCATCCCCGTCGATCCGACGACGATAGAGGAGAAGCAGCTCCACCTCCTGCAGAGGGAGATGAACGAGATAACCAGCGTCTGGGACAGAGCCTAACGGAAGCCGGTGAACAGCACCCTCCTGAAATCAACTACCCTGCCGTCAACTATTCCGACACCCTCAGACCTGAGCAGCCGAATCTTCCTCTCAATACCCTGGTTGTATCCTCCAACCTCCCCGTTCGAGCGCACCACCCTGTGGCACGGCATCTCCACAGGATCAGGGTTAGAGCGCATCAGCATGCCAACAGCCCGCGCCGCCTTCCTGTTGCCCAACGCCCTCGCAACCTCTCCATAGGTTGACACACTCCCCCGCGGAATCTGCCTCACCAGAAAGTAGGCTTCCTCTCTGATGCCCATGATATTTACTCTAGGAGTTAATCATTAATATGAGAGACCTTTCCCCGGAGTTCAAATTCGACGAGGACATTCTCAGAAGGGAGTTCGCAAAACTTGCGAACAGGATGGAACGCCCCAAGATTGACAGGAAAGACCTGCTGAGAAGACTGTCTGCAGCAGGCCTCAAGGTTGAGAGGATCGTACCAGCCGCTCCCAAGAACGTCGGCATGCTGTGCGCTGACTCCTCCTTCACGGTGAGAAACTTCAGATTCCACAGCATCTGGGGAGGGCACTGCGCGACAGTCTACGCCACCTACGACGGCGGAGAGCACGTTGACCCGCTCTCAGGCTCAGCCATCCTCGGATACACGAGGATGATGCACGACTCCTACGTCGACTTCGGAACCCTGACAGCAGGCATGAACGACGACGAAGCCTCCGGCCTTCGAAGAGTGAGACTCGAATACAGCTGCCTGCTGAGGTCCAAAGAGGACATAAGGAACATGGACCTAAAGGCAGACCTGCTGCTGGTGGACGGGAGCATCGCAACCCTGAAAAGATTCCTCGCCGAGAAAGCTGACAAGGAGATGATAGGACTGCAGGACTCCCTGCTAAAGAACAGAGTCGTTGGCATGGTCGAGGACTCCAGAGCCTCCGACGTCTCAAATTCCATGGGAGTGGACTGCCCCAACACGCTCCTATTCGACATGATACTCGAACCCCTCGAATACGTCAAAGTAGTCCATGACAGCGTCTGCGTATGCTACCTGAAGCTTCCGCCGAAGAAGGTTGACTTCCTCCCAGAATCACGTACGCCGCCGATAACCGTGAGATGGGAGTTCAGCTTTCCCGAATTTTTGAAGGATCTGAACGAGCTGGCAGGCATCTGGTCCTCAGAGGAGGACACCCTACACCCTCAGCTCTACCCCATCAGGGTTGCGGATTACCTGACCAGGAAGGTCAGGATTCAGCCGATCATCGACGAACTGGCCGCAGAATACGGCCTCCAGCCGGAATACCGGAGCATGAGGAGCTTATAGATTATTTATTCTGTCATTCACATCATTTACGATCATGAAATACAAGGTAAGATTGTATGAGATCGAGACTGGGAAGCCTATCGTAGTCCTCAACGATGAGGACGTCGCGGAGATGGGCATCCACGTCGGCGACAGAGTCAAGATCATAAAAGGCAGCAAGGCAGTCACAGGCATCGTAGACACCACCACATCCTTCGTCAACCCCGATGAGATAGGGATCTTCGAGGAAGTCAAAGAGTGCCTGGACGTGAAAGACGGAGACACCGTCGAAGTAAAGTCCACGGTGAGGCCGAAGTCGGTAGAGTTCCTGAAGAAGAAACTAAAAGGCGAGGAACTCCACGGCCACGAGATTAGGACCATAATACAGGATATCGTGGACAACAACTTGAGCGACATCGAATTGAGCGCCTTCGTAACCGCATCATACATCAACGGCTACACGATGGACGAGATAGTAGCCCTTACAAACTCTATGGTCGAGACAGGAGACACCTTCGACTTCGGCGACGACACGGTGGACAAGCACTGCATCGGCGGCGTCGCAGGCAACAGAACGACTATGATACTCGTGCCAATTGTCGCGGCAGCAGGCCTCACCATCCCGAAGACCAGCTCGAGGGCGATAACGTCGCCTGCTGGAACAGCCGACACCATGGAATTCCTCGCCAACGTCGAATTCGACATCGAAGAGCTCAAGAAGATCGTGGCAAAGACCAACGGATGCATAGTCTGGGGTGGTGCAGTCAACCTCGCGCCAGCCGATGACAAGATAATAAGGGCAGAATATCCGCTCTCAATAGACCCTGAAGGGCAGGTGCTGGCTTCGGTCATGGCCAAGAAGAAGTCAGTCGGCTCCGACTATGTGGTAATAGACATACCAGTCGGCAAGGGAACGAAGATAGAGGACATGGACCAGGCTAACCTCCTCGCGAGGAAGTTCATCGAACTAGGCAACCGCCTTGAGATTTCAACAGAATGCATCGTCACCGACGGCAGCGCGCCCATAGGGAACGGCATCGGCCCAGCCCTGGAGGCACGCGATGTTTTGGACGTGCTCAACGGGAAGGGGCCGACAGACCTCGCTAACAAGTCAGTTGACCTAGCTGGCGTCCTCCTGGAGCTGTCTGGGAAGGTGAGGAAAGGCGAGGGCAGGAAAACCGCTGAAAGCATCCTCGAATCCGGCAAGGCGAAGAAGAAGATGATGGAAATCATCGAAGCCCAGGGCGGCAACCCCAGGATAAAATCATCTGACATCCAGCTGGGGGACAAAACCTACGAAGTCCTCTCTGACATCAAGGGAAGGGTCAAGTTCATAGACAACAGCCTCATCTCAAAGGTCGCCAGGGCCGCTGGCGCGCCGAAGAACAAGGGCGCAGGCATCCTATTGCACGTAGGCGTCGGCGACAAGATCGAGAAGAACCAGAAGCTCTTCACCATATACTCTGAAGTCGAGGACAAGCTCGATTACGCGATAAAGACTAACGAGCAGCTGATACCAATAAGAGTCGGCGGAGTCATACTGAAATCAGTCGTCAAGTGAGTTCAGACGTTCTTTTTTTCTCTTACATTGCCTTGCGCTTTCTGCCATCTCCTTCGACTCTGGAATCTCAATCACGCCCTTATGCTTTGAGTAATCTTCTCCAGCGGCAGCGCCGCCCACCTTCACATTAGGAAGCTCAACACCCTCAAAAGTCCTGTGCCTCAGCCGGTTGATCATCATCACTCCTCGTCTGCCTTCCTAGCAGCCTTCTTGATGTCCTGTTTTTTATCATCGGTTAGCTCTTTGCCTTTGCGGAATTCGTTTACTGCGTCTAACACTCCGTCATCACCGGCCCACGCGTTCTCCTCTATCTTCTGAACGTACTGCTCGACTTCAGCCTTGTCGACGTATCCCGCCCCATAACCTTTCATTATGTCAGGCGACACCCTCACAAGATGCTGTAATGAATCAGACCACTCCCGGGATTCCATGCTACCCTTAGCCAGGTTTATGCCCTCATCGATTCTGTCAAGGGTAGGCTGCCATGCCTCAGACTGTACTCTCTCGCCTATCACCTTCCGGGCGAACTCAGCCTCCTCTATCTTCCTCTTCACCAGGTTAGCCCAGTCCTCGTCCCTCGTTGCCTTCCGTATCTCGTTTATGTCCTCCCTACTGAGGCCGTACATGTCCTCCCTAGTCATCTGATCAGGGTCCTTCTCCTTCGACATCTTCCCCAGCTGAGCCAGCTTCGCAATGCACGAAGGGCATAAATCGTGTGCCAATTTATTTACCTCTCTTCTGTTTTATGAACGGCATACCGCATTCCTCGCATACCGCAACCTCCCAACCCTTCAGCTCCTCCTCAGGGTTCTCGGCCTCGGCAGCCTTCCTGATCATCTTATCAGCCACACTCCGCCCGTCAGCGCCCTCCTCCAGAATCTGAGGCGCCTTCTCCGCCTTGCCGACTAAGTCACCCACCACAGCGCCCTTATCCTTGAATCTGTCCGAGAGGCCGGCCTCCTCAACCCTGCCGAACACCTCCTTCACCCTCTCAGCCTCATCAGGCTTCAACCTCTCAAGCCTCCGCTCATCCACATGAGCCTTCCAAGCCCCAAGCTCGGCAGGAGCACCACGCCTCGGCCTCTCAACAGCAGACGGAGCCTCGATGGCAGCCTCAGGCCCGGCATGCGGGACTTCAGCACCCAAACCCTCGCCAGCTCTCCTGGGTTTGCCTTTGACTGCGTAGTCGCTCTCTGTTATTCTGGCTCCGGATGTTGCTGGAGGCATCTCGCCTTCTGGGATTGCTTCGCCGGCAGCCTCTGACAGCTCTTCTTTCCTCTCATGCTCAGCCTCGGTGAACTTCTCACGCTCCCTATCCCTCCACAGGCTGCTGAGATCCTTCTGCCTGCCAGCCTCCTCGCCAGCCGTCTCACCCTCCATCTGAGTCTCAGGAGGAACAACCGGCTTGGAAGGAACACCAGTCTCAGAGACGACACCGCCCTCGCCGGCAGCCGGGCGCGAAACCCTCGCGCCCCTGACAGCCTCAGTGGCTTTTCTGACATCATCCAGAGGAGCATGCCTGCCAGGCTCCTTCGCAGAAGCAGAGGGAATTATCTTAGACGGCTCCCTCGCCCTCTCAACCGAAGCGGGAGTGACATCATTCAAATCCCTGCCAGGCCTCTGCACGCTGGGTGAGCCGGCTCCGGGAGCAGTATGCCTGCGAGAACTCCAGAACGAACACCCAGGACGATTATACTCGTAGTCGCCGGTCGCCCTGAAAGCCATCCTACCGGCGCCAGGCGTCATACTATACCATCCTGACCTCTCCCCCGCATAATAGCCGCCCTCGGTGTAGGCGACAACCTCCTCACCGGATAGGCCTCGGGAATAGTAGAGTGCGGAACCAAGCCTCTCACCGCCACGCTCACTCCACCCCATAGTATGAGTCGTCTGATAACGGCCGCCTGCCGCAGCTATCGCCGAGGAGAAGCTGCTGCCCTGCATCATAAGCGCTATCGGCCTCGTGAAAGTCGCACCACCCCTCGACGAGTAAGCGAACACTGTGCCGCCAATCCACGGCAGAATCTTGGAAACGAGGAGCGGCGTCAACACTATGCCCAAAAAGCTCGCCAATGTGAGCACAGCATTGATTATGCCAGAGCCGCCGGAACTTAGGAAGGTGATGCCCATCGCGAGGAAGCCCATCTGGAAGACCTGAGTGAAAATCACAGCAATCGAGAAATTTATTATGGCATTGCCCATACCCTTAGTCAGCCTGAAAGACCACAGGAATATGCCAAGAGGGAACAGCGCAGCGCACACTACCACAACAAAATACCGTATAGCCGCAACCAGCACCGCCATCTGAACAAACCATAAACCAAACTGCCATATGCAGAACCCGATTATCAGCGCACCCGCCGGCACCTTGAATATGTCAAAGACGCTCGTAAGCTCAGTGTCAACAGACAACGCCATAGCATCCACAATCTCCCCAGAAATGTTAAGCAAAGTCTGGAATATCAAAGGCGAAATCGAAGTCAACACCAAGCCTATGAAAACGTCCAACAGCATCGACTTCGCCTGAGCCCTCCCCCGAACAGAACCCTGCATGAAAATCAGATACAACCCCAACAGTATCAGCAGAGTCACGAAAAACGGGACGAAAAGCTTCAGCAACGTCCCGTTAATATTCTTCACGGTAGTGTCCTCCTGCAGCGGGAAATAGAAGAATGAGCTGCTCTCGAAGTACTCGCAGTAGCCGCCAGTCTCCCCCACCACGCACGGGTTAACCCGTATTATAAAAACCAGAAAATAGAACGCCTTCTCCAGGAAGAGGTTAGCGCCAGTCGTGAGGAAATCAGCACTCTCCGCAGGAGTCGTCTCCTTATAAGGCGGGACAGCAGCAAACACCAAAGGAGAGAACAAGAGAGTTAACACTATGAGCAAGGCAAACCAACTCATCCCGGATTTCAGAATACGTTTCATCATCTCATTGACCTCTCAAGCCCCCTCTATCGCCTCCCTCGATTTAGTCTTATGATTGTAAGCTTCCACCCTGTCTCCGTCGAATATTATGCCGCCCCCTCCCCCACCGTAGGCGTCTGCCATCCCAGCATCAACGTTGATTATTCTCCCACCATACTGCTGGTTGACTCGGTTATCTCTCCTGTCAGGGATGTGCGCGTGGACTATCCGCTCAACTCCAAGCTCTCCTAGAAGCTGACCTAATGCCCGCTCTTTCTTTGGAGTTCCAATTGCCCAGTAATCTTGCAAATTGAGATTAGGATCCCTGCGAGTTGCATCGAATGCTCCATTAACATCACCGAAACGCTTTTTCCCTTCACCATTCAACTCTAATCCGCCTAGAGCATGATACCATTCCCAATTACGCTGCGTATCCCCAGCCCACATGGGAGAGTTCCCGCTATTCCACCTGTTAAAATCGAGGTTCCCTCCGCTCATGTCTTTTTGCATCTCCTGCATGCCCTCAAGGCCAGTCTTTCCTTTGTAGGGTATCCAGTCGCCATTCTGATCCAACGGCAATCCAGCGTGCACGAAGAGTGCGTTGTTCTCAAGATGGTATATGCTGCCTTTCGCCCCCATCTGCTCCGCCATCCTCTGAAGCCGCGGATTGTTCATAGCGCCCCGCTGGTCTGAAGCACCCACCTCATTCAGAACTTTGTCACCTCCGTTGTACATCCAGTTCTGGTACGCATTCGTATCCCCCTGCATCGCTGCCATGAAGAAGAGATCGTGATTTCCTAACAGTCCAACCGCCCTGCCCTGGTCGATAAGACCGCCATCTCCGAACACCTGCTCAGCTACAGCAACCCCCTGATCACCCCTGTCCATATAGTCCCCATGGAATACGAACCTGTCGCCGCTGTGAGCCTCCATGATCTCCTGAAACCTGCCCAACTCCCCATGCTGGTCTCCGACCGCCATAAGCCTGTTGTATTTACCGCCAGTCGATTCACCGACGGGGATGATACTGCCGTCAGACTGTGGTCCCGCCAAAATCACAGGCTCGCCGGCGGCTGCTTCGGTTACGGGCTGGGCGTTTGGCGTCGACTCATGCGCATGAGCAGGAGCAACAGGTGGCTTCTCCGGCTCCGGAGGTCTCTCTGGCCTAGGGCCGCCTGAGGATGGTGGCCGGCCTCCTGACGGACCAGCACCTCCTCCAGAGCTGCCCGGCTTTTCGACCCTGCGCTTCCCGCGCCGTTCCTTAGCCAGCCTCCTCGCGCCCAACGCGGCCCCAATCCCCAAGCCTATGGCCGAACCTAAGAACGGAACAGGAAGAACGGTTCCAACAGCCATTCCAGCACCAAGATAAGGAGCTAACGTCCTCAAACGCTTCCATTTCGGATACTTGTACTTGCCGCTCACTATGTCATCGTATATGCCGAACGCCTTTCTTTTCGACTTGGTGCCCTGGAGGTTCATCTCATCCAGGCGTTTCTTTGCCTTCCACTCCTCATTCTTGCCTACTGCACCAACAGCGTATTCGTTTGGAGACTTCACATGCAGCATCCCATTCCTCTTCGAGGCGAGCTCCCGGTGCCTGTAACCCAACGTCTTATCCCCGGTTGCCTTCTCAGCGAACTTCAACTTATCATCAAAGCCCATTGTTCTCTTCTCATCCCTGTTAAGACCTCTGACGCCGTCTTCAAACTGGGCGTCAGCTTTAATCCAGCGCTCATTGTCCACGACGCTGGAAAAACCGTTCTCCTTCGCGCGTGCGAGCATCTCCCCGTACTCGCCCTCATCTCTAAGACCTTCAAGATCGGATTTCCCCGGCCCCAACAGCTCGTCCAGAGACTGCAACTTGTCGAATGCGTCGCCGGCATTAACAAGGCCTAAATCCTCGCCCAAGGGATTGTCAATCTCCTCATCCCTGAGATTTTGAATCTCGTCACTAACCCTGCTTATCTCCCCAGTATCCTCGATCATTCTGCCTAACCGCTCATCATGCTCATCCCCAAGTTTGAGCTTATCCTTAACAGACTCAACTCTCTCCTCGGGTTTCCCGGCGGAATCTTTTATCGCCTTCTCAATATCCCTCTTACTGTTGCCTGTCTGAGCCTCAAGATCCGCGATGTCAGACTGCCTCCTATCCTTCCTGTGCTCAACCTCGGCGTTCAGGACTTCCAGCTTCCGCATCTTCTCGTTTTTCCCCAACGCCTTCTGCTTACCCCTGAGACCGTCAACCTCATGATCGTATGCGCTGCCTCTCGTCTGAAGCACCTCCGCCACATCGCCAACTCCAGCGTCTATCTCAAGAAGAGAGTAAGCGCCTAAAACCTTCTTACCGTCTGCTGATGGGATGGCTCCAGGGCCCCCGCCAGGCTTCCCGCCTGCTGAACCCTCCCCACCGGATCCGCCCTTATCAGGCGCTCCACCAGGCTTGCCTCCCGGAGGCCCACCACCAGGCGTCCCCCCAGCACCAGGAGCAGGCCCTCTAGCAGCAGCCCTTGTCGTATCAGCCATCTGCTCCCGCCTACGTTTATCAACCCCTTTGACTATTTTGCTGACTCCGATGGTGGCCGCGATTCCGATGCCGACGCCGCCGAAAAGGGACATGGATGACAGGAGTGCCAAGCTGACGCCAGCATGCGATGCGAGCATGCTAGTGGGAGCCTGCGCTATCTTCCTGCGCATGTAAGTGCCGAAGATGCTCACACTATTCGGACCCTTGTAACCTTTGTCAGACTTGCCCTTACCCCTCATCCTATCCCTGGCTCTCACATCCAGCTCAGCCTTCGCGAGCTTCCAATCCCTGTCTTTAGTAATCTGGGGGAACAATTTACCCCACTCAGTATACTCTTTCGTTTCCTTATCCCGCTCAATGCCAGCGCCAAGCGCCCGCCCCATATGACGAGCGTAACCCTTAAGGAACGGCGGCAAAACGTACATCTTCTCCGCCCCGGCAGCTGTGAACACCTTCCCAATAGGCTGCACCGCAGTCAAAAGGCCATCCTTTGCAGCACCAGTCAGAGACTCCATAAGACCCCTCTTCTGCTGCGTGCTGGTCGAGCCCATCCGCCCCCCATACAAGAAATTGTCGACAGCCCCATCCCAACCACTCCGACTGAAAACGCCCTTACTGAGTTTACCGCCTCCAGCATCCTTGATACCATGATAGACTCCTCGCACGCCTCGGGCAGGCTTGCTGACGTCTCCTCCCGGGCGGGCGACTTCAGGCCTGCTGTCCTGATACTCATCCCATCCCGCCTTTCGGAATCCTGTGAACGAGCCCGCAGCCTCCAAAGCCCACGGGCCGCTGCCCATCATAAGCTGACCTACCGCTATCATCTTCGGACTGCCCCAGTACCCTCCAGCTGCATTAACATAACTCCCCAGTGAGCTCATGAGGGTGGTCATCATCAGAGGCGAGATGATGATCATGGCAAAGCAGACTATGGCAAGCAGAGCGCCTAACACGCCCTGAAAGTCAGCTAACAATGAGAGGAACATGACATAGAACAGCGTCTGGAGAACGGGGATTGAAATCCAAATGAGCGTCCACCTCATCAACTTAGCGCCCAACTTCTTCGTGTAATCCCACATGTAGAAGAAGATGGTTATGGGAAAGAAGGCGCCAAGTATGGCAACCACAAGATACCTCACATAGACCATGATAGCAGCAAGAAGTATCAGAAGTAGCACAATCCATCCGACCGTGCAAAGGAAATGAGGGAAGAACAGGAGAACCAGGAGGAGTATGACGCCGTTCATGGCCGCATTCCAGTCCCCTCCCGGAAACGCGGTCGTGAATATGGAATCAACCATCGCCTTCTCGATGTCAAGAATCATCTGATATATCATCGGGGCGAAAGTCACGATAACGAGGCCGAAAAACAGCCGAGTGATGTACTGTTTAGCGTGCGCCCTCCGCCTATAGTCCATGGACACGAATATCAGATACATCCCAGCCAGGATGATCACGCCCATGTAAGCTGGGATAACAATCAGCATCGCAAGCCTACTGATGTCCTTATAGGAACCGGTAAGCTGGCCAGTGCCCCAGTCGTAGATGTTAGGATTTAAGGACAAACCATCGAGAAGCAATCCAGTAAACCACCTCACGCCGTCCATCAAAAACCCTGAGAGCCAGTCGATGATCTTACCTATCAGCCCCGGACCAGCACCAACGCCCTTGCCCATAGCGCCCGTCGAACCAACCTTCTCATCCCCAGAAGCAAAAAACGAGAACAATAGGAGTAAGGACGAGAAGAGTAGCGTCAACTTGATAATCTGATGCCTACTTTTCATAAGAACCCCATAATCTTCCGGAGCTCCTGTGAGAGGTTAAAGTCCTGTTGTCAAGATAGTCAACCGCAAGAAGCACCTCAAACCTCCCGCCAGCCTCACCCTCGCGTATAACCGTTGTGTTAATGTTCTGTATGCTCCCCGGCGGGACTTCAACAGGAAGCGACGGTTGGAGAACGACAGACTGTAATGTTCCACCGACTACAACCTGAACGTCGGTGATGTTAACAGACCCCCCGACTTCGTTAACAAACGATATTGATAGGTTGCCCTCTTCAACCATTTTGAAATCTGCAGGCATTAGACCCCAGAAACCCAGAGAACCAGGAGCGATATCACCGCCGATGTTGAACAGGCCCAGCTGCCATGCCATCAGGATGGCAACAATAAGCAGGAGAAGAGCCCAACCATAGGTCATAAGAAACTCTAACGCGCCCTGACCTTTGGTGGACTGGATTCTCATCTTAGAGGCTAGAATAACCCAATACTATATTAAAAGCAGAACAATAAAAGGTGTTAGAAGCTGGAGAAAGCTGCAGATTTCAACGTCTGACAGAGGTCTCGCTATCCCACATGTCACCTGGATTATCTTCCCGCCTTATCAGGAACCTCCCAATGACCAGACAGTCTATTCTGGTCCCCATCATGCACTTGTACGCATCAGACGGCGTGCAGACTATCGGCTCCCCGCGCACATTATAGGATGTGTTTATCAGCATCGGCACTCCTGAAAGTTTTCCGAACTCCTTGATCAGGTCATGGTAGAGTGGATTCTGGGATCGCCTGATGGTTTGCAGCCTCCCCGTGCCGTCAACGTGGGTTACGGCAGGTATTCTCTGACGCCACTTTTCTTTGACAGGATATACCATCAGCATATAGTATGTGGGCTCAGGCAGGGGAACATCACATTCGAAAAAATCCAGCGCATCGTCCTCGCACACTACGGGAGCGAACGGCCTGAAACCCTCCCTATGCTTCACCTTCATGTTGAGTATGTCCTTCATCTCCGGGTTGATAGGGTTCGCAAGTATGCTCCTCGATCCTAATGCCCTCGGCCCCCACTCCATCCTACCCTGGAACCATCCGACAATCTTGTCGTCGAATATCAGCTTAGCGGTCTGTCCTATGAGGTCACCATCATTCTCGAACTGGGAGTAGATTATTCCGTTCCCGTCTAAGAACTCCCTTATCTCATCGGCTGAGAACTCCGGGCCCAGGTAGGCTGTTGAAAGTGGCGTCTCGCGCGGTCTCTTGAGCAGCGTATGGTAGAGGTAGGCTGCGACGCCTGCGCTTGTCCCGCCGTCGCCTGGATCCGGATGGATCCAGACATTCTTGAAAGGAGTATTCTTCAGTATCTTCCCGTTCAACACGCTGTTCAAGCCGACGCCACCAGCCAGCACAAGATTCTCGCAGCCGGTCTCATCATACAGGCTGTTGACAAGTTTAAGAACGATATCCTCCGTCAGAAGCTGAAGGGCTGCGGCAATGTCCTTGTGCCTCTGCGTCAACTCAGCACCTTCCGTTCTTACTGGGCCTCCGAGAAGATCACAAAGTTCTCGGCTCGGCATTCTGTCCTTGTAATGATATGCAAAGTAGCGCATGTCAAGCCTGAAGCTTCCATCATCTTTCACGTCAACCGCTTTTTTCAGCCGTGAAAAATAGTTGTTAGTCTCCCTGTCCATGTCACCGTAGGCGCTCAGACCCATAACCTTGTACTCGGAGTTGTTCACCTTGAAGCCGAGGTAAGCTGTTATGGTCGAATACAGCAGCCCGACAGAATGCGGAAACCGTATCTCCCTGAAGAGGGCGATGTCATTCCCCTCAGCGGTTCCATAGGCTGTGGTGGTCCACTCTCCAACGCCGTCTACGGTAAGAACTGCCGCCTTCTTGAACGGACTAATGAGATAACTTGAGGCTGCGTGCGCCATATGATGTTCCACGAACAGCACATTCCCCCTATAGCCTATGGACTTCCGAACTTTCCGCACAACCCTCAGCTTCTCGGTCAGCCAGGAGGGCATAGAAGTGACGAACGTCTTAAGGCTCCGGGGGAACGTCTGGATGTGCTGGTAGAGCACTCTCTCGAACTTTATGAACGGTTTCTCATAGAAGCCGACATAGTCCAAGTCGGCTGAGGTAATGCCTTCGCTTTCAAGACAGAACCTTATCGCGTTGATTGGAAACGAATTATCATGCTTCTTTCTCGTGAACCTCTCCTCCGCAGCAGCTGCGACAATTCTGCCGTCCTTCAGGAGGCATGCTGAAGAATCGTGGTAGTAACATGATATTCCTAGGATGTGCATTTTATCAAAACTGTCGATAGTAATCCTTAAAACTTTTTTGTTTCAGGTTCATGTCTTCCCAGTAGCTGTCCCTGTCTTCGGTTCTCAGCGACAGGAAGTCTTTTTCGAAAAGTCTTGCAAACAGTGAGGTGAATCCAACACCAAAAAAATACACAAATGTTAGCGATATATAGTTCACAGCATTTGAGACAATTTTGCCGAACTCTTGGAAGAGCCGCCTAAAATCCTTGGATATTAAGTTCAGGATGAGAACAAGCGCGATAACATACAAAAGTATCATGTAGGGGATATTAGAAAGAAGGTTCAAAAATCAGAATAAAGTGTATATGAAAGGAGACACTGCAGTACTCTGCCCGAATACTATGAGAATGCCGACCAAAAGTAGCATTATTACTATGGGAGTGAGCCACCACGCCTTCCTCACCCTGAGAAAATCCCACATTTCAACGATCAGAGACTTATTTTTTGCCATCTTTCATTCCCCTCACCGCAGCCAACACAATCTCCAGAGTGCCGGGGATGTCCCAGTGTTCCGTGTTCAGGATGATATCGTATATCATTAGGTCTTCCAAGTCGATGCCGTATATCCCCTTATACCTTTTTCTCTCGCTCGCCTCCCGCCCCAGTATCGCATCCTCCGGGTCTCTCGTCTTGTCCCTGACGCTGACGCGCCGAGCCCTGACTTCGAGAGGAGCCGTCAGGAAGATCTTCAGATCAGAGTCTATGAAGTGCGCTGAAATCCTGCCGTCGACCACGCAGTCGCCCTTCGCCTCACGCCTCTGCCGCTCGTCGATCTCCCTGTCGACTTCCGGATGGCGTTCAGCGTATTCTGAGAATTCCAAAAGACGCATATTCCTCTCAGAAGCCATCTGCCGCATTATACTGCCTGCGGATATGTGCCGGTATCCGAGTTCGCGGGCGAGGCCCTCAGCCAGCGTCGTCTTGCCAGAACCTGCTGAACCGGCTACGGTTATGATCATCCTACGCTTTCTTCGGTTTTTTCTTAGAAGTCTTCTTGGACGATCTCTTTTCCTTCACAGGCTTCTCTTCCTTTTTCTTCTCGACTACCTTCTTAGCCTTCCTCTTGAATGGCTTCTTAGGCGTCCTCCCCATCTTCTGGCCTGAGCTTACTCGCTCCCACCAGCCCCTCGGAAGGAACTCCTCCAGTGTGAGGTCTCGTCTGAGGTCAAGGTCATTGTGCTCCGGATAGTGGAATTTGACCCTGAACCGGGTACCATATCTTATAAGCTCTTCGGTGCAGTTCACGCACAACAGGCCGGCGTACATCCTCTCGCCGCCGTCGGTTATCTGCACGCCGCATCTCCCGCACGCAGGCAGGTTCTTCTTCTTGTCCTTGTAGTGTGTTACAGTCCTGCCGCCCGGCGTCCTCCTCTTCACCTTCTTCGTTGACCGTGACCTGTACTTTGGTGCGACCATCCTTAGTAATTACCAAACATCTTATTTAATACCATCGAAACCAGCATCGAACATATGAAATACCACCCGAACCAGCCGAGCTGGATTCCGAACACGGTTGCAACGATTCCGATTTCGGCATACCTGCGCTGAATCCAGGAGAACACGAGCAGGAAGGGTATCATCGTGTACATCATCGGCTTGAAGGAGTGCTTCATGTTATCCATCATGTGAGTCATCATCTCGTCCTGCGCCTTCTTCGCCTTCTTGGAGTCGCCGGACTTCGTAGCCTCCTTCAGCAGCTGCTGGTTCTTTTTCATCTTCTCCTTCGCCTCCAGCATCTTATCCTTGTCGACGACGGCCCTCCTGACGAGGGAGCTCATCATCATAAGAGCGAACGATATCACCGCTATCTCCCAGCCAGCAGTCGTAATCAGAAAATCCATCACCCGCTCCCCAATATCCCCTTCATCTCCTTCACGGCCTTCCCTATCTGCCCCTGGGGATTTTCGACAACCTTTATCGAGGCGCCGCTTATCACAGAATACGCCCCCGCTACGATACGGTTGAAATCTTGGTGGAACATCAGCTCTTTCACGCCGTCATCGTCCCTGTCTCTCGACTTGTCACCCTCTCTCCGCTTTAGGATATCCTCGCCCTTCACTTCGACGATGACTATGCAGTCAGCGTCCAATATCTTGAGAACCTCCTCAGGCAGCCCGGGGAGGAAACCACGCGACGTTTTGATGGTGCAGTGAGTGTCCAACAGCACATTCCCCCGCTGGCTCTTCTTGTGAATCGCCTCAGCAGCGGTCTTCTGTATCCTCTTCTGGTCTTCCAACGGCAGCTTCCTCATCTCATCCCTGTCCTCGACCAGTTTCTTGGCTTTGGCTATGTCGAACATCACAGTCCCATAGGTGATGATCTCATAGTCCACGCCCTCCGACTTCAGCTCCTCCACAGCCTTCCCGGCCACGGTCGTCTTCCCAGATCCTGGAACGCCGGTCACAATAACAAGCATTTTCAAAAAAAAGATGAGTTAATAATGAGGTGGATATGTATTTAAAATAACTTAAGAAGAAGGTTTAGCCGGCGCATCCGCCTCCCATCACCAGCGCCACAATCTCCACAGCCAAGACCACGATAATCAATCCGACGATGGTGTGAGTTATGCTCTCCTTCGCCTTCTTCGCCGAACCCTCCTCGGCAGAATCCCGCATAATCCTCCAGCCGTTAACTGCAATCAGAACTATCGCAAGGCCTGCTGCAACTATCTCGAAGAAAACCTTAACGTTAGTCAAAATCCCGCAGACAAGCGAGGCGGCGGCCGTCGCCGCTGTCGTCCCAGGCACCTGCGCGCTAACAGCGCCAACCATCAGAAACAAAAGCGCTAAAGCAACTTTTGCCATGTAATATATGCTCAAACATGATTAAAAAATAAGGGGTACGGAAGAAGAGATTCGAAATCGAATTCCAGAAGTTGCTGTTAGCGACTTAGGTACAAAAACGTCCAGATGATACACTTCTTTCTTTTTTCGTCAACGTTTCTCTTTTTCGTCAACGCTTAACTTTTCTTTCTCTTTCCTCAAAATCGATAACATCGATTTTGGGACACGCGAATCTCCGATTCGCATTATCGTCAACGTTTCTCTTTCTTTGAAACTTTTGAAAAAAGTTTCATCAAAAGTTTTGGCCAACCTTTTTCTAAAAGGTTGAAAGCAGGGGGAGAGATTTGAACTCCCGTTAGTCGGTCGCTGTGTTCTTCCTTTTTCTTTCTTTTTCGTGAACGTTTTTCTTTCTTTCCTAAAGAAAGAAAAAGGTTCTCTGCAGCCGACTGCCGAACCAGGCTAGGCAACCCCTGCGAATCTTTTTTAAAATATTCCGAGAAATCGGATTTGCCGATTTCTGGACGCAAAATTGCTCTGCAATTTTGCTGTCATCGAAAGGTGCAGCGTGCGCTCGCATTCGCTCGCTTAGCTGCACTTAATGGAGTATATTATAGTTATTTTTTGGTTTAAATGTTTGCGCTTTTTAACACCTGTTTGTAATATATTAGCCTATTGTTTTGAGGTCTTATAAGATGGCTGTAGAGGATGTTAAGAAGGGGGGGGAACCTGTTGAGGATGATGATGAGGCTATGGACGCGAAAGAGCAGCTTGCCTTCGCGACCGCCCCGATTGTGAGGCTGATAAAGGAGGAGCTTGACAACGACAAGATGGTAAGGCGGCAGGTTAAGGTCGCCATGAACAAGTGGCTTGAGAAGCTCGTCCGCAAGGTCTCGAAGAAGATGAACGAGAGCGAGTACACGGTTGTCGAGATTGATGACTTTAAGACTGCGATAGAGCCTTATGAGATGATAGACGACGTCGAAGGGGAGAGGCACAGGATTGTCGCCTCGCTTGAGAAGATAAAACAGGACTGCGACAGCCTTATCAGGGACGTCAACAGGAAGTTCTTAAGCCCGGACGAAGTCTAGATTAGTATAAGTCGGTCTGATTTGTTGTTCCCTAGGACGGCTCTGACAGTCCCGTTGGCCCCTACTTCTGCCGTTCCGGATATTAGCACCCGCTCACCTTTCTTTGCGTTCTCAGAGAACCTGCCCCTGAAGGAGAGAGCATAATCCAGGCTGCTCACATGGCCGTCCGTTATTTTTACATCCTCCAGAGGATAGACTGACGGAGTGAAGATGCTATCGGAATCGTCAGCTATTACTGCAGAGGCCCGCACACCGCCAACCCGCTTGGATGATACGGAGAACATGCCATCATCAACCTCCCTCGGGCGCCTGACCATCCTGATGAAAAACTCCGAACTATTGTAGATTCCCTGCAGGAGCTTCCTGCTCTCCGCCCGGACGAACTCATCCAGCTTGTAGCCGAGTGGTGCGCCCCTCATCGCATACAATTTGCTGATTGTGCCTATGTCATATCCTTTTAGGGCGGCGTCAAAGAGGTTAGGAAGGCAATCATAGACCATCCGGCAGCTGCCCTCGCCGTATACTATGAGATCCAAGTCAGAGGAGGGATTATGCAGTCCAACCGACATTGACCCGGTAACCCCGACAGACTCCACAGGCACTCCGGAAGACTCAACAAGCATATCGGAAAAGTCAACTGCCAGCCTCTGGAGGCTGTCCAACCTGGAAGACCCTCTGAGAGCATCCAAACGCTGAACAGGGTCGTAGACTTCAACTATGGAGTCAAAGGGAACTCTCTGAACCTCAAAGCCCAGAGTCTTGTCGAATCCCATGTACTGAGGAAACCTGGCCTTCACGAGGGAGTTGCTATCTTCGAGAGTATCAAGCTTCCGGTAACCTCGTCTGCTGCCTTCTCTGTTAGGATAGTATCTCAGCACAGCATATGAGCAACCGTCCGGCTGCACGACACCCTTGACAGAGAAGATAAGATTCTCGGCTGTTTTAATGGAATAGCCCTCGATTATGCTGCCAGCCGACCTTCCTTTTATAGTAGTCATTTCTATATTATATGAACCTGAGATGGACTATAACTATGAGAATCTGCTGGACAGGGCGTGGAAGAACCTGCCTGAAAAGCTGAAAAGCCCGACAAGATTCGAAGTACCGACGGCGGATACGCTCATTGAAGGAAATCAGACCATAATAAAGAACATCAACGACATCGAGAGCACCCTCAACAGGGAGGGCAAATACATACTAAAGTACCTTTCGAAGGACCTCGCAGCCCCTGTGCTGATGGAGGGCAGCAGGGCCATAGTCCAGAGGAAGATCAGGAACAGCATCATCAACGAGAAAATCCAGGCATACGCTAAGGAATACGTCATCTGCCACGAGTGCGGGAGACCTGACACGAAGATAACGACCCTGGAAGGCCAGAAGATAATAAAATGCGAGGCCTGCGGCGGATGGTGGCCTCTTAAGAGGATAAAATAGATGTACTACGTCAAAGTACATGAGGTTGACGGGGACCGCATCGTCGCCGCCTGCGACAAAGAGCTTCTAGGCAAGAGTCTGAGCGAGGGTGAGATAATGTTTGAAGTCAGCAGATCCTTTTACGGCGACAGGCTTGTGGACGAGACAACACTGCTCACCGAACTGGACAGCGCAACCATAGCCAACCTGGTGGGCAACAAAACAATCCAGACTGCGGTAGATAACGGCATCATAGGCGCGGAGAACGTCATAACCATAGCTGGGGTAAAACACGCCCAGATAATAAGCGTACAATGAAGGACATAGAACTCCCCCGAAAAGTGTTGGTCGGACACGGCGTGCTGAAGAAGACCGGAGGCCTGATCAAAAGCCTACACCTGAGAGGAAGGTCATACGTCATATGCGATAGGATTACAAGAGAGGTCGCCGGCAACTCCGTCGCCAGCCAGACGCATTCTGAGATCGTCGAGGAAACAACCGCTGAGGGGATAAAGGAGCGGATTCACAAGAGCGCCAAGTACCTTATCGCAGTCGGAGGGGGCACGGTGATAGACGCTGTCAAGATAGCAGCCTATGACGCCGGCATACCCTACATCAGCATACCAACGGCAGCATCCCATGACGGGATAGCCTCGCCCAGGGCGTCAGTCAAAAAGGACAAGCCGATGTCCTTCATGACGAACTCCCCGCTGGGCATAGTCGCTGACACCCTGATAATCGCAAACGCCCCTGAAAGACTTTTATCCGCAGGCTGCGCTGACGCGATCAGCAACTACACTGCCGTTTTGGACTGGCAGCTCGCAAAGAAGGAGAAAAACGAATACTACGGCGATTACGCTGCCGCCCTGTCGATGCTGAGCGCGGAGATTGTGATGGACAACGCCGACAAGGTCAAGGAGAACGTTAGCATAGTAGTCGAGGCGCTGATATCAAGCGGCGTCGCCATTGGGATTGCAGGCTCTTCGAGGCCGTGCTCCGGAAGCGAACACCAGTTCAGCCACTCCCTGGACATCATATGCGAGAAGCCTGCCCTCCACGGGGAGCAGTGCGGAGTCGGCACCATAATGATGGCATACCTCCACAAGGCGGACTGGAAGAGGGTGAGGAGGTCACTGGAGAAGGTCGGGGCGCCGGTCAACGCAAGACAGCTTGGGATTGACGATTCCACGATCATTGAGGCGCTTACCAAGGCCCACAACGTCAGGGACAGGTATACAATACTGAGAGACGGCCTGTCGGAGAGGAGGGCTGAGAACCTTGCCAAAAAGACGGGAGTGATATGAGGAACATCATAGAATCATGGGTCAAACAGAGGGGGAAGCTCCATTTCACGCTGATAGACCCTGACAGGCAGACGCCGGAAGACGCCGCCAAGCTTGCGCTGACAGCGCAGGAGAACGGCTCTGATGCGATAATGGCGGGCGGGTCAACGGCAGGCATCGAAACCGTTGACAGAGCTTGTAAAAGCATAAAAGAGGCGGTCGACATTCCCATCATCCTATTTCCCTCAGGCTCTGCGGGAGTGACAAGACACGCGGATTACATATTCTTCATGAGCCTCCTGAATTCTAAGAAGAGGAGGTACCTGGTCGAGGAGCAGCTGATCGGAGCGCCGCTTGTGAAAAAGCTGGGCATCACTCCGATACCGATGGGCTATCTGCTCATAAGCACGAGCAGGGAGCAGACTACTGTCGAGAAGGTTGCGGATCCTGACATCATAAGGGCGTCTGACATTGAGAAGGCGAAAGCGTATGCGCTGACTGCGCAGTACTTTGGGATGCACTGCGTCTACCTTGAGGCAGGCTCCGGCGCCGACAAGCCGGTCCCGCCTCAGATGGTAGAAGAGGTTAAGGGCTTCCTGGAAGTCCCCCTAATCGTCGGCGGGGGCATAAAGGATTCTGTGAGCGCCGAAAAAGCGGCAACGGCAGGCGCCGATGCCATAGTCACAGGCACCATCGGCGAGCGGGACACTAAGACCCTGGCAGACATCATAAGAAAGGTTAAGGGATTGCGATAAGATGAAGGTCGGCCTGATAGACTACGGAGCAGGGAACCTGAGGAGCATAAAGAACGCGCTCACACTGCTGAAGGCTGAAACGCTCATTGTCGAAAAGCCCGAACAGTTGGCTGATGTAGATGCTATCATACTGCCTGGCGTCGGGAATTTCGGAGATGCCATGGAGAAGCTCAAGGACTTCAGGAAGCCGCTGGAGGATGCCATA
Organism: Candidatus Altarchaeota archaeon; assembly: GCA_043800255.1. Taxonomy (GTDB): domain Archaea; phylum Altiarchaeota; class Altiarchaeia; order IMC4; family SCGC-AAA252-I15; genus JAZDNF01. The sequence goes on from JAZDNF010000009.1 coordinate 160,704, forward strand.
AGCTCCGGAGTCCCTTTCATGGGATTGTGCCTTGGGATACAGATACTGCTTGAGGGTAGCGACGAATCGCCTGGCGCGGAAGGCCTTGGAATCTTCGAAGGACGGTGCGAGAGGCTCCCCAGGAGAGTTAAGATCCCTCACATGGGCTGGAACGCCTTGGACATCGTGAGAGACGACCCCATACTTGGAGGGCTGAAGGACGGCGATGACGTATATTTTGTGCACTCCTATTTTCCAAATCCCAAAGACAAGAGATTGATAATAGCTGAGACAGACTATGGATTAAGGTTTCCATCGCTCATAGGCGATGGAACAGTATATGCTACGCAGTTCCACCCTGAGAAGAGCGGTAAAAATGGGTTGAAGATTCTGGACAACTTCCTCAGCATCGGGCGCAAGTGAATAGTAGAGTCTAATCTCAAAGGGATGCGATAGTCCATCATCTGCCTACCCTTTGCAATCTGGCATAGGTTACCCTCTTCGAAGCAGGTCTTGTAACCCAGAGCATCGCTCGTTTTAATGCCTCGAAAATGCCTAACACTAGGCCGAGCCTCAGCACCTTGGCTCCGTAGAAGATAACCCGGAACAACAGGTCTACAGACTCTATCATCTCAGACCACCCACCCTGTGAGCATTCTCACCAACGTCCAACCGTAGAAGACTAGTTCCACGGTCCTTAACATGGTTATTTTGTCCATTCACATCACCCCCAATTTAAGGGATAGGTTGGCCGCACGTCAACTTATGGTTACGCTCGTTCTCGTTCCCTGCATCACCTCCTGTCGTGTTTTCATATTATACTGTAATATACTAGGTTAGCCCGATAAAAGAATATGGTGACAAATCAGGGTGACAATAGTGTTAAAACAGTGTCAGGGCAAGAATAGGGTCATTTCTATCTGATAGGCAGGACCACGCTAAAAATCGAACCCCTACCCTCCTCGCTCTCTACTCCGATAGTGCCCTGATGAGCCTCGACGATCTTCTTACAAACAGCGAGCCCTAGTCCAACACCCTTGTATTTCCTCCTTCGGGAGGAGTCAACCTGGTAGAAACTCTCGAATATTTTACCAACCTCGCCCTTGGGTATCCCGATGCCAGTATCCTTAATCTTGATGACGATGTTCCTGCCCAATCTAGAAACGCTGACTGTTATGCTCCCGCCGCGGGGCGTGAACTTGAGGGCATTGTCCAGAAGGTTGGAGACGACCTGAGACAGCCTGTCACTGTCACACCTGATGAGTGGAATCTTAGAAGGCATTCTGAAACCCAAGTTTATGCCCGACCGCTCGGCAGCAGGCCTGACATAGTTCACAACATCTTTGACGACTGTTCTAACGTCCAGCTTACGGAAGTTGAACTCCAGCTGGCCGGCCTCTATCCTGCTAAGGTCGAGTATGTCGTTCACCAGCTTTATGAGAGCGTCGATGTTCTTCACCATGATGTCGATCTTCTCCTTCTGTTTGGGGTTCAAAATGCCGAACGTCTCGTCCTGGAGCAGCTCGCCGTAGCCTCTGAGTATGGTCAGAGGCGTCTGAAGCTCGTGGGATGCTATGGAGACGAACTCAGACTTCAGGTTGTCAAGCTCCTTGAGCTGCTCGTGAGCCTCCTGCAATCTCCTGTAGTTGTCCTCAAGCTGCTCCTGCATTTCCATCCTCTTGGTGACGTCCCTGAAAACGTAGACCGCCGAGGTTATCCCCCCTGCAGAGTCCTTCAGCGGGTAGGCTCTCACATCATGCCATATCCTCCTGCCTTTTTCAATGTGGTGATGCAGGTCTGCCGATTTTTTTCCGCTCTTGAACATTTCAGACACGACGCAATAGGAGCAGGGTTTCTTGAAATTGTGGATGACACTGTAACAGGACACGCCCTCAATCCTCTTTTTAGGCTTCCTCAGGCTCTTTCTGAAGGCCTCATTGTAGCTCACAATCCGCATGTCTCTGTTTATGACCACAAGGCCCTCGTCTATCGCATTGATTATCGTTTCAAGATGGTTCTTGATGGAGAGTATCTCCTCCTGGGCCCTCTTTCTTTCGGTTATGTCATGTATTACGGCGATCCCTCCCAGGATATCCCCCTTCTCATCGCGCAATGGAAAATAGTGCCCCTCAAAGTAACCGGTATTCCCTGTTTCGGGCACGATGTAAGGCCTATCCTCTGCAATGACCGTCTCGCCCCTCAGAGCGGCCTTGAAGAACTTGTCTTCTCCGGTCTTTTTCAGGAATGGGAAGACGTCGAATGCGACCCTCCCCAACGCTTTGCCATTTTTTATACCAGATATCCTCTCCATACCTGGATTCCATATGATGTACCTGAACTTCCTGTCAAAGGCCAGGATGCCGTCAACGCTCCCAGTGATCACGCCCGCTGAGAGGATTTTCTCCCTAAGCATCGCCTCCTGGGCCCTCTTCTCCTCAGTGATGTCGTGGAAGGCTGCCTGAATGTATCTCTTACCGCTGATTTCAACATCTGTTGTTGAGATCTCAATGTCCCTGACTTCGCCGTTCTTTCTTATGATCTGAAGCTCATAGCGCGGTGGGACATACTTCCCCTTATCCCTCTTCTTTATCCTCTCCAGCACCAGCTTCCTCGAACTGGGGGCGATGGTACTCAAGAGCTGTTTCTTCTTGAACTCATCAAGAGACGTGTAGCCGTATATTTTCAGGAGCGCATCATTGGCGTCCACGATACGGTTGCCCTGCGATATGCCGATGCCCTCGATCGAGCTCTCGAAGAGGCTCCTGTATTTGGCCTCCGATGCCGCAAGCTCCCTCTCAGCCTTCTTTCTTGCAGTTATGTCCCTGAAGATGCCCTCAACCCCGAGAACCTTGCCATCTTTGTCCCTGTAGTAGTGGGAGCTGGTGCTCACCGTAAAGACGCTGCCGTCCCTCCGCCTCAATTCAACCTCATAGTCCGCCACCCAGCCACTCTTTTTCAGATCGCGGAGGAACTTCTTCCTGTCCTTAGGATGGGCATAGATGCTATTGGCGACGTCTAAGCCTAGCATATCATCGGGGGATGCGTAGCCGAGTTTCTTCGCAGTTGACGGGGAGACCCAGACGAACCTGCCTTTCGCGTCCGTCCTGTAGAAGGCGTCCTGCATGCTGTTGAAGACTGAGCGCAGGCGCTCCTCGCTCTCCTTCAAGGCCTCAACAGCCTTTTTCCGCTCTGTGATGTCCTCGATTACGCCGTCAATATAGGTTAGACTTCCTTTTTTGTCGTTTACAAGCACTGCTGAGACCGAGCCGATGAACTGTGTGCCGTCTTTTCTCTTGAGATGCAGCTCCTCGTCCTTTACAAAACCCTGTCTTCTTATCTTTCTGATGAATTTCAGCCTGTCCTTAGGATTCTGGTATGTATCCCTGACCTTGGCCTTGAGGAATTCACCGCGGTCTTTATAGCCCATCCGCCTGATGAGGGCTGGATTAGACTCAATGAATCTGCCGTCTCCCTCGACTGTGCTCCTGTAGACTCCGACGTTCAGGTTCTCGGTCAGCGTCTTGTACTTTTCCTCGCTCACCTTAAGCTGTTCGTATAGATTCTGCAGCTCCTTGAAGTTGGACTTTAAAATCACCTCGTTTGCTCGCTGAGTCCCCTCAAGTTTCTTCCGCTTCGTGATATCCCTCACGGCTGCGATAAAACCGCTGGGCTTCCCCTGCGAGTTCTTCACCAAGGCAGCGTTTAATTCGCCGGTGAAACGGGTTCTGTCCTTCCTCAGCATGGCATACTCAAGATCCCTTACGACACCCTCCCTGAAAGTTTTGCGAAGGTTCTTAAGCGCCCGCTGACGGTCTTCCGGCGCTATAAAATCCAAAGCATTCTTTCCAAGCATATCCTCAGGCTTTCTGAAACCGTGCAACCTCAGGGTTTGGGGCGAGACGAAGGTTAGGCTCCCTTCAAGGTCGGACATCGTAACAGCCTCGGGAGACGTCCTTACTAGGCCCCTGTAGAGTTCCTCAGAAGACCTGATAGCATCTTCTGCCGCTTTCCACTCGGTTATGTTACGCGCTACGCCAAGCACTCCGACAATCTTGCCATTGTGCACTATCGGATTAGCATCAACCTCCAGTTCGACAAGCGTCTTTTTCTTCGTGACAAGGGAAATCCGGTAGGGTTTGACCTTCAAACCGCGCACCCTCCTGATGAAGTTCTTACGGGACAATTCAGCCGATTTTTTTGTGAAGAACCTGTCGAATTTCCTGTTGATGACCTCAGAAGCCTTATAGCCTGTGAGCTTAAGCGCGACCTTGTTGACGTAGATGAACCTGCCATCCATGTTTAACGCGAACACTATGTCGTTCAGCTTGTCAGCTACGGAGATGAAATCAGACGAACCCAGACTTTCCAAAGCCCTTCGTGGCATTCTAATCTTCCAACGAGCTTATTACCCTTAACAGCTGCCTCTTGTCGAACGGTTTGACCAGATAATCTGACACAACGTCCTGCAGGCCGAATATCTCAACGCCTGGGCCCTTCTCCACAGTCAGTATCAGGACCTTTGACTTGTCGGTGACCTTCTTCTCCTTCAGGCTCTTCAGAACCTGCCAGCCGTCCATGCCAGGCATCCTAATGTCCAATACCAGGATGTCGGGCGGGGACTGCACTACCTTTCTGATGCACTCCTCGCCGCTCAGCGCGGTTGAAACCTTGTGGCCGTGAGACTCGAGCATGTGCTTCAGGATTTCGACCATGTCAGCCTCATCGTCCACCACCATGATGTTTGCCAACTCATTCACCCCCTTCAGGTCCGACCGGACTTGTTAATATCTTCTTGCCTCTCTCAGTGACCTCGAGAAGCTTGTACTTGCCGTCCTTTATGACCTTCAGCAGGCCCTTGGATTCCAGCTCGGTTATCCTGCTCCTTGCAGTCGTTTTAGTGATCGAGAACCTGCTTGTGACATCGACGAAGGACGGCATCTTCCTCCCCCTGTTCTCGTTGTGGACGAACTCCAGAAGCTCGTAGGATTTCTCAGGCAGGACTATGCTGTCAGCCCCGCTGACATTGTGGAGCTCCTGATACAGGAGTGAGAGCTCGTTGAGCTTCAGGGTGTCCGGGTTCACAGAGACCAGCAGGATGCACCTGCCGCTCATGATACTGTCATTCAGGGACTGTATGAACCTCAGAACATCCTCGAAGCTGTTCTGCACTATCAGATAGTCCAGCCTCTGCAGCAGTATGACAGAATCGATGTTGTGCGAGATGAAATCTTTTATTATCAGCCTCAACCTTTTCAGGTCGGTCGGCTTGACAGACTTCTCATCGGACTCGCCGTCCGTAAGCCATAGTATCGGAGTGGTCCGCAGATTGTACCGTTCCCTGACCTCTGTAGGCCGCAACCGGGAGATGCAGAAACCGTAGTGGCCTTTGGAAATCAGGTCCAGAAATATCTCAAAGCTCTTCTCGTGGTCTGGGTCTCTGACGAGATAGGAGTGACCCTCCTTCAGCCGGTACTTTGGCTTGTAGTCCTTGACCTTCTCCTTCTTCGGGGTCAGATGCATGCCCCTGATCTTGGCCTCCTGCATCAGCATGGCCGCGCAGAAGATGAGCAGCAGGTTGGCGACGAGGTCGAACATCACGCCAGTGAACCGTGTCAGATACTTGGAACTAATGTCGAGAGCCGAGACGTAGTAGTACGTTCTGAGAGACGGGTCAACCAGGAGCAGAACCGAACCAAAGCGTGCGCTGGCATACACGATGTTATGGTACTCGGGTATGTAGTTTCTGGCTATCTTCCCTATCGACAGGTAGACGATGACCAGAAGGATTATGCTGAGGTTGTATGCGATAAGGTCCAATAATATGATGGCTGACAGTTCCCTGAAGACATAGGCTAGCAGGGGTACGCCAACCCCTATGATGCCAAGTGAGATGCACGTTGCCTTGGTCTTCCCTATGCTTATCTTCTGGAACCTCAGCAGCGACACTGACGCATAGGCTGCGGCAGACGTTCCCAACAGCAGGATGAGGTCGGCGATTATCCTATTGGAGAGAAACGTGTCCCCGTACTTCCAGTAGTCGTAGGTCTTCAGGGCAGAATAGAGTATCCCGGAAACGAGGGCTACTAGAAAAAGCCTCCACTGCGTCCTGTATTTGGTGTATACTTCGATGTTGTAGGAGAGCATGGTCAGGACTATGAACGGAAAAGACCAGGTCACCCACGTCAGGACGTTCGTAGCAGCAACTATTGTGTTTGGCATCACCCTCCCCAATTAGTTATGATAATCGTCGAATAAAAGACCACTTTTTTAACGCATCACAAGATAGTTAACACCATGTTGGACAGGGAGTCTCTGATGAGGGAGCTTATGGAATGCTCTGACGTGCCGGCCGTCGTCGAGGGTAGGAAGGACAGGGAAGCTCTGGCATCATTGGGGTTCGAGGATGTCGTGGAATTGAACAATGGCGGCTCCCTGCTGTCGACTGTAGAGTCACTGCAGGATTGCGGCAGGGTCTCGATACTAACTGATCTGGACCAGGAGGGCAAGATACTGAGGAAGAAGCTGCTGAAGCTGTTTAATCTCTACGGCATCGCAGAATACAAAAAACCGAGGGAGATTCTCGCGAACATGAGAGTGCAACACGTTGAAAGCCTGAGGAGAGTGCAGTATGAGTGACAAGACGAGGGAGCCGATAATATCAGTATTGGGGCACGTTGACAGCGGCAAGACGACGCTGCTCGATTACATAAGGGAGAGCACGGTATCCCAGAGGGAGGCGGGAGGGATAACACAGCACATCGGCGCCACAGACGTTCCTTTCGAGGTCGTGAGGAAATTATGCGGCCACCTGCTGGACAAGCTGAACCTGAAGATAATCATAAGAGGCCTCCTCTTCATCGACACCCCAGGCCACGCGGCGTTCATAAACCTCAGGAAGAGGGGCGGGAGCGTCGCAGACATAGCGATACTGGTCGTGAACATAAACGAGGGGCTGATGCCGCAGACCATCGAATCCATAAACATCCTAAAACAGTATAAGACGCCGTTCATCGTCGCAGCTAACAAGGTCGACATGATAAGCGGGTGGATAAAAGACCAGCCGCTTGAAGCGCAACCGCAGCGCGTCAAAGACGAATTCTACAAGAAATTCTACATTCTGGTCGGCCAGATATCAGAGCACGGTTTCGACTCCGACCTGTATAACAACATAACGGACTTCACAAAGCAGGTTGCCATAGTCCCGCTCAGCGCCAGAAGCGGATACGGCATTCCCGAACTATTGATGATGCTAACAGGGCTTGCGCAGCAGTTCCTCTCCAAAAAACTGTCGGTTGAGATAACGTCCCCCGGGAGAGGCACCATACTGGAGGTCAAGGAAGATGTGGGGCTGGGGACGACCATCGACGTGATACTGTATGATGGGATAATACGAAAGGGCGACCCGATAGTGGTCGGCGCAATCGGAGAGCCGATTGTTACTAAGGTTAAGGCCCTATTGAGGCCCAAATCGCTTGACGAGATGAGAGATCCAAGGGAAAAGTTCAAAAACGTCGACGAAGTTTATGCGGCATTCGGCGTGAAGATATCTGCTCCAAGCCTGGAGAGGGCGCTTCCCGGTGCGCCGGTCTACGTCGGGGGCCAGGAGCTTGTCGAGAAGGTCAGGAGGGAGATACAAGAGGTTGAAGTCTCAAAGGATGCGATAGGAGTGATAGTGAAGACTGACACTCTGGGATCGCTTGAGGCGATGATAAAGATACTGTCAGACAACAATATCCCCATAAGGAAGGCTTCCATCGGAAAAGTGTCCAAACAGGATGTGACAGAAGCCATCTCAGTAGAGCAGGACAACAGGTTCCTCGGGGTCGTGCTCGCCTTCAACTCGCAGGTTCTTGAGAACGCCAGAAAGTCGGCCGAAGACAATAGGATCAGAATCATAGAGGGCAACATCATCTACAGGATACTTGAAGACTATCAGGAGTACGTGAAAACCGAGAGGGAAGCCGAACGGCTGAAGAAGCTGAAGGAGGTCACCATGCCTGTCAAGTTCAGGATACTGCCAGGCCACACGTTCAGGCAGAGCAAGCCCGCGATAGCTGGAGTGGAGATAGTAGCCGGGACGTTGAGGACAGGCTACAGCATAATGCGCGACGACGGCAGGGTTATTGGAAAGATAAGGGGGATGCAGTCTGAGGGGGAGAGCATAGAGGAGGCCAAGGCAGGGGAGAAGGTGGCGGTCTCCATGGAAGACGTGACAATGGGCCGCAACCTCGACGAGAACGACATGGTCTACTCGTTCATACCATCAGAAGAGGTCGCGCAGCTAAGCAGGGACGACCTCAGCGACGAGGAGAGAAAAGTCCTGAAGGAGATACAGGAGATAAAGAAGAAAAGATGACAGACTACGACCTCGAGATTGAGAGGATCATGAGGGAGATAAGAAACTCGAACGCGAAGGTGGTCGGCCTCCAGTTCCCGGAAGGCCTGAAAGAGAAGGCGGTCGAGATTGCTGAGAGGATAGAGGAGGAGACAGGCTGCATCGCAGTCATATTCGTAGACCCAACTTACGGAGCCTGCGACACCAAGGACTCCGTCTCAGAGAGGGTTGGCGTCGATTTGTTGGTTCATTTCGGCCACACTGAATTCGGCCTGTAGGCATTAGTTTTCCTCTGCTCTAGGCCAGGCTATTTTTATGCGCCGCGAAAAAGTGAGTGTACAATGAAAGCCAACAGCAGAGCAGAGGAAACCCTTAACATAATCTACTTTTCGATGCTCCTCACAGTAGGAGCGTCGGCGCTGATGTTCTGAATCAGAAGCCAATTTTGAGTCAGACGAAGGCGCAGTAGTTCAGAGCGTCAGAGCAGGCTCTCAAGGTACATCCTGACGTAATCCCTCCTGCCATCCTTCGAAGCCCTCTCCCTGAAGCCCTTCTCCTTTGCGAGCCTCTGCAATATCTTGTGAGAGCCGGAGCCGTACTGTGCAGCCCTCTTCCTCCTGTTGATTATGTAATCCGGGACCTCCGATTTCTCAGCCATCTTCCGCAGTACGTACTTTCTTATGAACTTCCTCCCGCCGGCAACGTCAACGCAGTCGTACTCTCCCCCGTCTTTGACCTCCCGTATCTTAAGCTCCGGCGGAATTCCTTTGGCATAGTTCACAAACGCTTCATCTGTGAACGGAAACCTGAGTTCGATGCCGTTCCCCCTGCAGACCGCGGCATCATACCGCAGCTGACCGTCGAACAGGCTGCTGACATCATAATCCAGAGCCTCCTGCAGGCTGCCGTAGCCGTCCTCCGAGAGGATCTCCAGATACCTGTTGTAGCCTCCGAAGAGCTCGTCAGGGCCCTGACCGCATAGCATCACCCTCAGGCCGTCCTCGCCCGCTCTCCTAGAAGCGAAGTAGAAGGGCACGGCAACTGAAACCTTCAGAGGATCGGGAACTCCGACAAGCCGCACGATGGGCTTCAGCGCAACTTCAACGTCTTCAACCGTGAATTCGATGATTCTGCCCTCAAACTTGGATGACTCCAGAAGCAGTCTAGCATATTTCAGGTCGTCTGAATCTGCAATACCCACAGAATATGAAGTCACTTCAGCAAGACGTGATGCGGTGACTGCCACGAGAGTTGAATCAAGACCGCCGGACAGTATAACGCCGACCCCTCCATCAGCGCACTCCCGTCTGACAGCGTCAACGAACAATTCTTTCAGATTCCGCACGTAATCTTCCAAAGGATTCATAAGAGGGGGATTTTAGTATATACTCCTATAGCTAAAAGAGCAGGTGATTAAATTTAGGATACACTTTCTAGGAGGGGCGATGGAAGTCGGCAAATCCGCCTTCCTCATTGAATCGGAGGACGCTTCGGTCATGCTGGACTTCGGAGTTAAACTGACTGAACCGCCAACCTATCCCCAGGTCCCGAAGAATGTTGACGCTATCGTGCTCTCGCACTGCCACCTGGACCATAGCGGCGGCATACCGATACTGCACAAGAGTGCTAAGGTACCGGTTTATGCGACAGACATCACCCTCGAACTCGCACGGCTCCTCCAGCTAGACTCGCTCAAGATAAGCACTATGAGAGGGTTCCCTTCCCCGTATACGGAGGAGGATATCGAACGCATGCACCCTGACGAGGTGCCAGTAGACTTCAACTCCAGCCGCAAGATAGGAAGGAACGTGAAATTCGAGCTCACACGGGCAGGGCACATCCCAGGCAGCGCTGCAGTGCTTATGGAACTTGACGGGCGCAGGCTCCTCTACACTGGCGACATCAACACCTCAGACACCCTGCTGATGGCTGCCGGAAGCGTGCCTGAAGCTGACATGCTGATTCTGGAGTCAACATACGGCGACAGGGACCACCCTCCAAGGGAGGAGACCGAGAGGAAGTTCCTGGAGAGGATAAAGACGACACTCGTCGGCGGTGGCGTCGCCCTAGTCCCGGCCTTCGGGGTCGGAAGGTCGCAGGAGATGCTCCTGCTGCTCCAGAACCTCGAGTACCCAGTATACTTGGACGGGATGGCGAAGACCGCCACAACGCTTATGCTCGAATACCCTGAGTACCTGAGAGACCCGGATGAACTCCAGAAGGCTGCCGAGAATGCAGTCTGGATAAGGAACAACAGGGACAGGAAGGATGCTATCCGGCAGCCCTGCGCCATAGTCACAACTGCAGGGATGCTCACAGGAGGCCCTGTTGTGAAGTACATACAGCTGTTGAACAAGAACAAGAAGAACAGTATAACGCTCACCGGATACCAGGTCGAGGGCACGAACGGCAGGCTTCTCCTTGAGAGCGGCTACATCATCGACGAGATGACGAACAGGAAAGTAAAAGTCAGGCTCGACGTCGAAAAGTTCGACTTCTCAGCCCACGCAGACCATAAGGACATACTTAGGATAGTGAAGGACGTGAACCCGGAGAATGTGGCGCTCGTCCACGGCGATCCCCAGGTCATAGAGACGCTGGCAAAGGAACTAACGCCAAATCATAAGGTCTATACGCCTGAAGTGGGAACAACCGTCGATATCAGATAGCAACAGGAGACAGCTGAGCCCTGCAGTTAGGGCACTTGGGATAGGACAACGCCAGGGATATCTTGCACTTCGGGCACCTTATGTCAGACTCGATATTAGATATGATAGTCTCCTTCTTCTTCACGGTTGCCTCCTTGTTCTCCAGGACGGCTATCCGCCAGCAGTCATAGGAGATTATTACGCCAGCTGCAAGCGAACCTGGAATGCCAAAGTAGTAGCTTAACGCAAGGTTAGCCATCAGAAAAATCAACCCTCTGCCGATTTTCCAAACGTACAGGTAAGCTATCGGCCCGAACAGTAGGCCAAGAAAGGCTGCAACATGAGGGTTCTTCGGCTTATGCTGAACTCTAGATTCAGATTGAGGCTTAACAACCGGGCTTCCGACTTCTTCCATCCTCTACTAATATGTAATCAATGTTTAAAACATAGTAGTACTGAGAGCATATATCCGTTACATAACACTAGATAACATAACCCAAAGATTTAAGTCGTTCGACCTGCTCCGGGGTGAGCTCGATTACCCCAACAGTGACGTTCTCCGCCAGCCTGCTGTTCTCAGCCTCCCAGGCATACAGCATCTGCCTCAGGCCTTCAGCCATTTCTGGAAGTTCTTGGGATAAATCCTCTTTTTCGTTGGGGTCATCTTCGAGGTCATACAGGGCATAGAATTCTCCGAGGGGGAGAGTATCATCGTTAGAGAATACCCTCCTTGCATGACTGCGCATCAGCTTCCAGTTTCCAGTGCGGACGGAGTCCTGGCCGAAGAGGATTGCAAGGTCCTTTCTAGACCAGTTGGGGTATGCTGCAGAGAACAGTCCATGCCTGAACACCTCAAGATCAGAATCATGGTTGGTTTCATCTGCTGAACAGGCTGCCGAGCTTAGAATTCTGTCAGCTAGGCCGTAGTCAAAATCCGAGCTAGATGAGAGTGAGTAGAGGCCGGTTGAATAATATGTGCCACCGCATGACAGAATCCTGGATAGGCCGTGGACGCCCTGAATTCTAGTAACTGGAGAGACATCCTCAGCCCTTAGTTCCAGCCCGCTCGAAGTGAAATCGACAGTGATGTCCCCAGGAGAGATGGACTCGGATATTATTTCAGTCGCATTGCCATCGATGAACGCCCGAACGCAGTCTTCGATTGCCTTATTGTCCTTGCATTCGACAACGTCGAACCGTAGCATGAATGCGTCATTCTCGAATACCGTAAGCGGGGTTAGTTTGAAATCCCCAACAAAAAAATAGCTAAAAGGCAGTTTCTCAATGTGGAAAGTACTACTGAAAACAGGAACCTCTGCACCCGTATTGCCGTATAACAGAGGGGCGAAAGACACTCCCTGCAGGTTGTCCTCTGGGCCAACTCCCAAGAGATCGAGGATTGCTGGCATGATATCGATGGTTCTAACGGTATTGCGAATGCGTTTACCCCCGCTAAGAGATGGTATCAGGACCAGAAGCGGCACGTGTATAGTCTCGTCGTACAATTGACCGTGACCAACAAAGCCATGTTCTCCGAACTCTTCGCCATGGTCTGAGGTTATTATTACAATAGTCTTATTGGAGATGCCAAGACTGTCTAATTTTTCGAAAATTGTACCAATAAATGAGTCTACATAGGTTATCTTCCTGTCGTACATTCCGATGATCGTATTAATATCGTCCAGCCCGGATATGTTGACCACGAACGACTCGATCAGTCTGCTGTCGGAGTTACCAGCGCCATTGAAGTTCTGGTCCGGCTGGAATGAAAGGTAGGAGTCATGTACGCTGTAGGTGTGGAAGAACATGAAGAACTGTTCATCATAATTCTCATCCAACCAAGCCAACAGCAGGCCACTGTTTTTGTCAGGGTCATCATAAAACAAATCGAAGCCCCTTAATCCAATATCCTCTATCACCTGACCGCCTCCGGTGAATGCGACAGTCCGGTAGCCCTCGCCGTTGAGTATCTCCGGTAGAGTGCGTATGGACTCGTCCAGTTGGAAGCTGCAATCCGGATTCGATTGTTGTTCTAGATTGCATATCCTGTGTACTGAAGGATAGAATGACGTTAGCATCGTCATGTGAGATGGGGCGCTTGCCACGGACTGTGTGAAAGCGTTCTCGAACAGTATGCCATCGGCTGCAAGACTGTCAATGATGGAGCTTGTGTTCCTCTCGTATCCGTAGCATCCCAGATGGTCCGCCCTGAGAGCATCTATTGAGACAATGATGACATTCATGCCATACAGGGAATCAAAGCCGGAACAGTCCTCATCCACTCCATCAAGGGGAATCTCAACAGCCTGTGAATTTACCCGCATATTGGTGTCGTTACAGTCGCTGCCACCGACCATAAGCGATGCGAAACCGTCTCCATCAATATCAACAACGTCAAAACCGTCACAATCCTGGTCGACACCATCATACGGAATCTCAACACCACCAGGGTGGACACTCTCCGACATATCATCACAGTCGCCGCCTCCGAAAAAAAAGTTTAAGTATTGGTCACCATCCCTGTCCAAGATTCTAGAATAGAATACTAGAAGCAATAGGACTATTAGAGGTGCTACTTTCCCCGAAGTCATTTGGAATTTAGTACTTGTGACATGGCCATTTTAACAGCATCAGCCGGCCTGGCACGATTAACTTGAGAGATGCCCTTCAGAGTACCATCCACAGTATCTGTTACACCTCCTGTGCCGTCAACCAGAACAACAGGCCTGTTGTAATTCAACGCCAGTGCAATCTCGGAGAGAGTGCCCTTGCCACCGTGAATCGCTATAACAGCGTCTGACGAGGAGACGACCAACGCATTTCGGGCGTATCCCATCCCCGTTGGGAGGACGATGTCAACGTATTTGTTGGCGTCATTTTTGTCGGCAGATGGCAGTATGCCAACTGTCAATCCTCCAGCACCTTTAGCGCCCCTGCAGGCTGCCTCCATGACGCCGCCCCGGCCGCCGCAGACGAGAACACACCCATTTTTTGCGATATCACTGCCAACGGTTTCGGCAGCCTCCCTCACTTTATTGGGAATCTCACCATCGCTCCCGATGACGCCGATGCACGTTCTCATCTGATGTTACCGCCTATCCGGCTGAAGAAGTCCCTAATGGAATCCTCCTTCCCCTTCCGCCTCTGGTTTATGAACTCGACGCTGAAGCAGACGCTCTTCAGGTTCCTCCCGAGTTTATCGCTCCTGTAGACGTCCTTGACCGTTACGCCGATTATCTCAGGGTTATGCTCTGAGAGGATTTTTGATATGAACTTCTCATCAGCATTGTCCTGCAACAGAACAGAAAAGTCCCTCGAGGATGCCCCATACTTCTGCACCTTGAATTCTATCCTGTCCTCCTCAGAGAGCACCTTAACATTCGACAGCTTAAGCGTTGACTCCTTTCCCATATCCTCAAGGGTAACAGACTCAGGAGTTACCGTCTTCACTATCCCAAGATGGCATTTTCCGGAGTATATGTGGCACAAACATATCTCCCGCCCGACGGACTCCTTAAGGGCTTTCAGCTCCGCCGCCAAGGAGCTTATGGCCTTGTCGGACCGCCCCATCGCGCTGTCAACGTCGTCAAAGTTCTTCGCAGCCTCGGCCATAGTCTGCACGAAACTCTTCTCGTCCTTCTCTCTGACTATGTCCTTCAGCTCGGAAACGCTTCTGAGAAAAGCCTCATGGGCTTCTCCCACATGCGGATTCATGAACTGTATCTCGGCGTAAAGGTGAGGGTCCTGCCCGATGATCCTGCCTACCATGTCAAGCATCAGCTCGTAAACCGGTGATGAGAATTTCCTCGACTTCTTGATGTCAAAGTTCAGGTCCTTAAGAGCCTTGGCGAACGATATGTAGCTGAAATGCGTGAGCCCCTGGACCACCGCCATGATCCGGTCATGCTCCTCGGGTGTGGACTCGTAGACCCGGGCATGGCGGGCTTCAAAGATCTTCCTGACCTTCTGAGTCCACTTCGTTCCCCTGAGGGAAGTGAGAACCAGCACCTGGTTTTCCAGCCCTCCGACGCGGGGGCCGAAGATGGGATGGCAGCCGAGGACTTCAACGCCCTTCCCAGAGTGGTTCAGCATAGCCTTGCAGGGGCCCTCCTTGATGGAAGTGAGGTCCATGAGCAGGCTCTTCTCCCTGACATGCGGCGCAACTTCCTTGATGATGTCAACCGTGACGCTGATGGGAACCGTGACTATTACTATGTCGGCAGTTGAGGCTGCGCCAGCATTGTCCCTGCTGTACGAAACTCCAAGCTCCTCCGCGGCCTTCCTGCCCTTCCTCTCGGTCGGGCCCGTAACCGTAACGTCAAAACCCTCCTCTTTGAAGAGCCTGGCGAAAATTCGCCCCATACCCCCGTAGCCGCCTATAATAGCAACCCTGCTAGCCATACTGGTAATAATATGTTTTATTTATGCATAAAACACGGAAGATAATATTAGAATGGCTGACCAAAGTCGCGGACCACAAAAGGAGAAGAAGAAAGTTACTGGAGAATCTCAACAGTCTGAGAGGGAGATAAAAGAGATAGAGCCAAAGAGACCAGGATGGTGGTCCAGATTCCGGGAGAGGGGAGAGCTTAAGAAGTCCCTCCCAACCAAGACGGCGCTCACAACATCGAAAGGCGAGATGGTCATAAACCTGAGGAAGGAGGTCCTCAGCAGATTCCCCCTAAAGTCCTCAAAGGTTGTCGAACTGGCTGACGAAGTCTTCGGCCAACCGGAAGAGGATGCGAAAGGGATTTCCAGCAGAGACCATGCTCTGCTCTCACTAGTGAGAATGGACAAGTCTCTCCCGACCGTGTACCAGGATAGGTTCAGGCAGGCTGCGGCTCTGCTGATTATCGACGGCATCCGGGACATAACAGACATAAAAGATAAGAACCTCACCCTGTCCAAACCTCATGCCATCTTGGACGCTCTGAGGAGCAAAGGCAACGAGCTTGTCACATCCAAGAGCGACAGGCAGGGCATAGACGCCCGTGTAAAGTTCTTCACAACAAGCGATGGCGCACTGAAACTGTTGAAAGACGTCCGTGACGCGGTTAAAGGCGAACTGAGTGTCGGACACACAGTAGACGATGAAAAAGTGCTGAAACTCGTCAAAGGCTACGACATCTCTCGCGACTTCCGCAAAACAACACCACTGCCCTGACAGATATTGGAGTCTATTAGGCAGGCATACTGCGAATGAGCGTATTTTTTCCGATAGTCCCCTATACTATCCATGCGAGTAAGCTACCGCAGCGGCGGAGGCGGCATCCACGGATCACCATCTGATGATAGGAACTTCGCTAGGACAACAGACTACAGCTCGATAGCTGAAAGAGCCTCCGAGAGAGTGCTCAACGCGTCCGCGGTGAACTATTTTTTCAGGGACAAATTCAGCATCTTAGTGGACAGGCCTGAGGTTAATGATAGATTCTTCAAGGGCAGGAGCGGGGCAGAGAAAAAACCGTTGAACATCGCGATTGCGATACTGGAAGCGCATCCCGGATGGCTCAAAGACAAGGAGCCTGAAGGCGTTAAAAGATTGCTCGAGGGCGTGGCAGACATGACAGAGGACGTTAACCTGCAGGACACGCGATGCACTGCCGATGAGGTGAAAGCAGTTGAGGCAACGCTTCAATTGGGATTAGAAGACGTTGGCGTTATTGAAAAAATCGACAAATGCAGGCTCCCGGCGCCGGTGGAACCGGACGCATACTCCAGGCCACCGCGCCCTGAGAGGAGGCAGCTGCTGGAGGTGAGCAGACAGCACGGTCTGACAAAGTTGGTGGGCGACGTCTGGTCCGCCTTTGGAAAGATGAACGTCGTCGCCAATCCAGAAGATGCTGCTAACAGATTGGTTAATGACGTCCTGAACCCAACAATATTGGACCTCCCGATTCACGGGTTAAAATTCGAGGGTGACGGGCCCAGACAATCCATCAACGAGAGAGGCATCCGGCTCTTCAAAACATTTGACCCGCCTACGAGGGTTCTGATACTGGATGTGATAGAGACTGAGATGGACAGCAGACA
Source organism: Candidatus Altarchaeota archaeon (assembly GCA_043800255.1). Taxonomy (GTDB): domain Archaea; phylum Altiarchaeota; class Altiarchaeia; order IMC4; family SCGC-AAA252-I15; genus JAZDNF01. The sequence continues at coordinate 177,699 of JAZDNF010000009.1, forward strand.
AAGGGACGGGACGAGGAACGACGCACTCCAGGTCTGCGCTAACCTGCTCGATGAGCTGCCTGCAAGAGCATGCGCTGAGATGCTGACTGAGATTGAGCCGATAAAGGGCGCGATGATGCTGGAGCTGATGCGACCTGAAAATGCCGCCAATTCTGTCGAAAGACTTCTCAAAAACAGGGACCCGGTAGTAGTCCACAAGGGCGGCAGCCTGATGCGTTACATCCACAGGGATGTTGGCGAGGATATACGGGGAAGATTGGGCAAATCAGCCCTGAAAAATTTATAGTAATTATTAACCTGCCATGAGAAAGCCGTGTGAAGAACCACCGGTCAAAGACGGGTGGGATAGAGCGTTTTAATACGGCTTTTCTATATTGTTATTAGAATGTCCTACGACTATGACATCAACCTAGAGCACGAGTACCATAATCTGGGGAACGATTACTATAAGCTGGGCGAGTTCGACAAGGCAGTTGAGCACTACAACAAGGCCATCGAACTGAAGCCAGACCTCCTTGAGACCTATTTCAACAGAGGCCTCGCATACACGAGAAAGCAGATGTACGACAAGGCCATAGAGGACATAAACAAGGTCATAGAGCTGAACTCGAACCTGGCCGAAGCATTCTACACCAGAGGGCTGGTGTACGAGTACAAGGGGGAATACGACAGGGCTATCACCGACTACGACAAGGCCCTGCAGATTGACCCCAAATACAGCAAGGCAGAGAGCCAGAGGGAGGTTGCCAAGAGCAAGAAGTCCAGCGGGACGCCGCCGTCAGGGGGGCCTGCAAAGCAGACATCAGGCGGAGAGGAGGGCGAGGGGCTGACGAAGTTCGACGTCCTCAAGAAGCCGAAGATGAACTTCGACAACGTCGCAGGCCTTGAGAAGACGAAAGAACTCATCAAGGAGTCGATAGTCTACCCTCTCCTGGACCTGGAGCTTGCTAAAAAGTATGGCAAGAGGACGGGAGGCGGAGTCCTATTCTACGGGCCTCCTGGAACAGGTAAGACTTTCATCGGGAAGGCGACTGCAGGAGAGTGCGATGCGGCGTTCATAAACGTCAAGATATCCGACATCGTCGACATGTACGCCGGTAACACTGAGAAGAACATGCACAACGCATTCCACACCGCACGAGACAACAAGCCATGCATACTGTTCTTCGACGAAGTCGACGGCATGGGAGGCAAGAGGGAAGGCCAGCAGCAGAGCTTCGAGAGGAGGGCGATAAACCAGTTCCTGACTGAGATGGACGGGGTCGAATACGACAACGAAGGCGTGCTGGTCATAGGCTCGACCAACGCACCATGGGCTGTGGACTCGGCCCTGAGAAGAGCGGGACGTTTCAGCAAGATGATATACTTCCCACAGCCTGACAAGAAGACGAGAAACGAGCTTCTCAGGCTTTACCTGAAGGACAGGCCGGTCGACCCTAAACTAAAAATAAGCAGACTCGCTAGGATGACCGAGGGATTCTCCGGAGCCGACGTCAAGGAGCTGTGCGACGCAGCAGCCGCAATACCCTGGAAGGAGGCGCTTAAGACCAAGAAGGAGAGGCTGGTAACGTTCAAAGATTTCAGAAAGGCTACGAGCGGTGACCGGGCAGTCATGTCATCGCTCCCAGCGTGGTACAGTTCCGTTAAAAAGTATCTGATAGAGGAGGAAGATGAGGAGGACGGCAAGAAGGGGAAAAGCTTCAGCGCGAAGATATTCAGGGACATCTTCGACCTAAGTCCAGCACAGCAGACAGGCGGTGGAGACTCTTCCAGCACTACCGTGAGGCACAAGAAGGACCAGGAGGAACTCCTTGGCGAGGAGGAGAGGAGACTCTTCAACGACCTCATAAAGGACATAAAAAAGCACACGGACCCGATGTACAAGATGTCCAGGAAGGGGAGGATGATGTTCGCGAGATATGTGACATGAAAAAGAAGGTTCTGGGGGTGAGCGGCTCCCACAGGCACGCCAACACAGACGAGCTTGTGAAGAGGGCGCTGGAGTACTGCGGCAAAAAAGGGTTGGAAACGGAATTCATACCACTGGCTGACCTGGAAGTCGGGTACTGCACAGACTGCGGCGTCTGCAGGACGGGATTCGAATGCTCAATAGACGATGATGTATTCCCAGTACTCGAGAAGATGAGCAAAGCTGATGGCATGATTGTAGGAAGCCCCGTTTACTTCTCAAGCGTCTCCGGAAAACTGAAGGCTCTCTTCGACCGCACTCTCCCGCTGAGGAGGAACGGCATGATGCTCTCTGGGAAAGTTGGGGGAGCAGTAGCAGTCGGGGGCTCAAGGAACGGCGGGCAGGAGTTCACAGTAAGGGACATTCAGAACTGGATGCTCCTGCAGGAGATGACAGTAGTGGGAGACGTGAAAACCGCGCATTTCGGCGGCATCGTCCATGGTAGGAATCCAGGCGACTGGGAGAAAGACGGGATAGGGCTTGAAACCGTTGATAACCTAGCTGAGAATATCGTCAGGTCCCTCAAGCGAAGTTGATGCAGCACCTGCGATACCGATAGCTGACCTCATTTTTTCAACAAAAAGGGCTAGGTCGAATCTCGCAGCCTGCTGCTCGCAAGCCACCCTATACTTCAGCGGATTGGCTGAGACTTCTCTCACAACCCTCAGAAGCGAGTTGATGTCAGCGTCAACCAATCTGCCGGTGACGCCGTCCACTACAGTTTCGAGATAGCCGCCCTCTTTCACGGCGACAACAGGCTTCCCTGATGCCATCGCCTCAAGGGGGGTCATGCCGAAATCCTCATCCAATGATGTCGTGATGAACGCCTCGCACTCGCCGTAAAGCTGCCTCAGCCGGTCCTCGGAGACGCGCCCCAGCAGGAAGACGTTCTCAGGCAGGTCCTCGATGACGCCCTTCCTGTAGGCGTCGGCATGGTCGCCCCTCGCGAATCCTCCGACGATTATCAGCTTCTTCTCCGGAAGCCTCCTGAAAACCTCGGTCTGCAATTTTATTCGCTTCTCAGGATAGAACCTGTTAACGCTCAGCCAGTAGTCACCAGCCTTAACGTAATGGTATCTGGAGCAGTCAGCGAACGGGTATATCACATCAGAATCCCGCCGATAGTATTTTTTCACTCTCTCTCGGGTATTCTTAGAATTTGAGACCAGCTTATCGACATGTCCTATGAAATGCTCAGTGAGGGGCCTGTGAATGCACACCCACAACCTGAACAATAGTCTTCTGAAAAAGCCAAGACGGCTGAGAAAGACATCATACAAGTCATAAAAGTGCCTGGGAGGAGTATGACAGTATAATAAGTTGGGCGTGTGTCTTTTCGCTGCGAACACGCTCCACTCCCCGCTGAATATGAAAAAATCATACTTCCTACTGAAATCGCACATCAGAAACTTCAACGACGTGTGTATCTGCTTCAGAGGAGGAATGGTTAAAGTATCCCCAAGCGAGATTATGTTATCGCACGTGAAACCCATCTGCCGTACGATGCCCTCATCCAGGTTAGTCGTGACGACGTCAGCGCCAAGCTCCCTGGCAAGGGTGAGAACCAGCTTTTCCCCCCCTCCGATGGTATCCAAGTAATTGTGGAATATTAAAACCCGCATCAAGTATATATGACCGATAGATTGAAAAAACAGATGGTTGGGGGGGAGAGAGAGTTGAAAAATCTGCCACTGATTTCACTAGTAATCGTTAACCACAATGGCAGGGATTTGTTAGAGGATTGTCTATCGTCAATCCGCGATCTTGAGTATCCAAAAGAGAAACTTGAAATCATCATGGTGGACAACATATCAGAAGACGATTCCATGTCATTTGTCAGCGAAAGTTTCCCAGAGTGTAGGATCATAAGGAGCGGGGAGAACAATTACGCCAAGGCGAACAATATTGGGATAAGAGAATCAAAAGGTAACTTCGTCGGCCTGCTGAATAACGATGTCAGAGTGGAACGGAATTGGCTGGTAGAACTAGTTAGAGTTATGATGTCTGACGCGAAAGTGGGCGTTGCCGGTGGGAAGATTCTGTTCGAGAACGGCAGGATACAGAGCGTAGGGCATGTCGAACTTGGGAATTACTACTGGAGCGACAGGGGATTCAACGAGACCGACCGGGAACAGTATGACAGAGTGGAAGACGTCAAAAGCCTGTGCGGGGCGGCAGTCCTCTATAGGAGGAAGTGCCTGGACGACGTTGGACTGTTTGACGAGGACTTCGTCATGTACTACGAGGACGTCGACCTGAACCTGCGGTGTGGGGAAAGAGGGTGGAGGAGGGTGTACGTTCCCAAAAGCGTCGCATACCACAAGTTCAGGGGAACCGCAACAGAGGATACAGTGAAAAAATGGTGTGAAAGGAACAGGTTGATGCTAATAGCCAAGAAAGAGCCGAACGCGTTTTTGGAAAAACTGATTCGAACAGAGTATTACATCAAACAGAATTCAAAAAAGGCGGAAGAGGACTTGAACGCCATTCTAAAAAAATGGTTTGATAGTATGAAGGATGGGAAAAATGTCGGAAGCCTTCAGCAGAGACTGCTTGTCCTATTGAACCTGTCCTACGCTGAACTCTATGGCAGGGACAGTGGGATAGAAAAGATGGAGGAGGAGATAAAGCTGATGAACCAGCAACTGGCTGATAGGAACCAGTACATAAGGCAGAAGGAGGAACAGCTGGATAGGATATTCAACTCCAGGGGCTGGAAGTCCCTAACTGCATTCCACGACATAAAAAAGTCGTTAGGTCTTGTCAAAGAATGAAAGTACTGCTTATAAACCCACCGACAACAAATGACCAGGTTCCAGAGAACCCGCCATTGGGGCTGCTATACCTCGCAGCTAGCATAAGAGACCAGCATGACGTCTGGGTAGTCGACTTGGACGCGCTGAAATACGATGATATGCAGATTCAACGCAGACTGGTAAAGGAAGCCCCAGACATTATAGGCATCACTGCCACAACGTTTAGCTACAATAGCATGAGAAGACTATGCGAACTATCCCGGAAGGTTCTGCCAAGGACAGAAATCGTAATCGGAGGCCCGCACGTTTCCTCATGCCCTGAAAAGAGCTTGGAGGAGACTGGAGCAGACCATGTGATAGTGGGAGAAGGCGAATTAAGTTTTAAGAAAATGTTAGATGACCCGAAGGATGAGAACCGGAAGATTATCAAAGGATTGAGAGTGGAAGAGTTAAGCTGTCTTCCGCTTCCAGCACGCGACCTCCTAGAACCCGACATCACGTACTATAACGGTAACATCCCAAGACATGTGAAGCCTGAGACTGTGATGATGTGGAGCCGCGGCTGCCCGCACAACTGCCTGTTCTGCTCAAACACAATCTACATGAGACAGAAAACCCGGTTCAGACCTCCTGAGGACATCATATCAGAGATAAAAATCCTAAGTGAGTTCGGAATCAATGAGATATTTGTCTACGACGACGAGCTTGTTGGCATGAGCGAAAATCAAAACAGGTGGCTTCAGAAAGTATGCAACCTTATCATAAGCGAAGGACTTAATGACATTTTTTTCAAATGCCAAGGCAGATGCTCCAGACACGTCGACTTGGAAACGCTAGCCATCATGAAAAAGGCAGGTTTCAAGACCATAATGTGGGGCTGTGAATCTGGCTCAGACAAAGTCCTGAACGTGATAAGAAAGGGTACAAAGGTGCTGGACATAGAGCATACTATAAGAACGTGCAAAAAGTCGGGAATCGAAGCTTGGATGTTTCTTATGATAGGGAATTACAAGGAGACGTTGGATGATGCTGAAAAGACTGTCAGACTCGTAAGGAAGTTGAGCCCGGACTTCATACAGGTGACATATGCTACTCCGTATCCGAGCGACTTCGAAAAAATCTGCATTGAAAAAGACCTCATCATAGAGCCTGACAGGTCGAAATGGAACACAAATGTTCCCGTAGCAAAATCAGAGCACATGAGGGTAGAGGAGATGGAACAGATTAGAAACAAACTCCTAGTCGAAGGCAGGATTTATCAAATAAAAAAAGCCATCTTAAAAGAACTCATGAGAATGGAGTTCCCCTACAAGCACCCAATCATGCTCTTTCACCAGCACTATAAGAACCAAGGTCTCACTTATGCGTCAAAAAAAGCAATAGAATACGCCAAGAGAGGGTTCAAATGAATTTTAAACATGATGAAGGTACTCCACATAAACGACCATAAGGATTATGCTGGCGCGGAAACAGCAGTGAGGATGCTACGCAACTCTCACCAAGCGATGGGTTTGGAAACATCACTGATGACTGCAGACGATTTCCAACTTCAACCATTTTTGCCTAATAGGATGAAAGATAGACTATACCGCTCTTTCTTCAGAAAGTTCAAGCCAGACGTCATACACGTGCACAACATATCGCGATTTGGACTGGGACCGATAAAAGTTGCGAAAAAGGAGGGCATCCCAATCGTGTGGACATTCCACGATTACGCTGGAGTATGTCCCAACACACTGCTTTTCAGGCCGAATAGGACAGTCTGCAAAGACAGAACCCAGTGTATGAGCTGCAACAATCTTGTGGTACCATACAATTACAGCCAATTATACGAGTTATTGGATGATGTTTCATGCGTAGTGGCCTCAGACTACGTCAAATCCCAGTACGCTGAGGTCATAAGCACTAAGCGAGTATATTGGGACGCTGACCCCTTTCTTTTAGACATGCCATCAAGAGATTTTAGAGGTAGGACAATACTCTTCGGCGGCAGGCTTGATGAAGAGAAAGGTGTGAGATTTGCAATAATAGCTTTCAAGAGGATAGTAGGGAAATACCCGGATTCCAGGTTGATTCTTGCAGGAACCTATAGGCAAGACATCTTCACAAGATTACTGAGGATATATGACATAGAAAAGAATGTGGATTATGTTGGTAGCATGCCATGGCAAGAGTATATTAACACAGTCCGAAACTCTGCGGCAGTATTATGCACCTCCATATGGGCTGAACCATTCAATCTGAGTATGCTTGAGGCGATGGCCTTGGGCAAGCCTGTCATCGCAACAGGCGTTGGAGGACAGACTGAAGTTGTGGGCGATTCGGGAATCATCATTCAGCCTAAGTCATCACATGCCATATTCGAGGCAGTATGCGATATATTCTCAGATAGGGGGAGATATAAACAACTATGTGAAAAAGGTAAGAAACGAGCCAAAAACTTCAGGGGAGGCGCTGAAGAATATCTGAAAATTTACGAGTCATTGATTTAATGCAGAAGAAGATGCCAAGCCATTATTTACCTCTGATAAGGGAGCTAGCATGGACTGACTTCAAATTGAGGTATAACCGGTCAATTCTAGGGTTTCTATGGTCGCTTCTAAAGCCGCTTCTCATGCTTGTGACATTATATCTGGTCTTTCACGTTCTGATGAGGTGGGACATACAGAACTACGAACTGTTCCTGCTGCTGGGCATAGTGGAGTGGAACTTCTTCGTCGAGGGTACGCTGAATTCAATGAACAACATCCTCGCAAAAGGCAACCTCATAAAAAAAGTCTATTTTCCAAGGGAGTTCGTCGTCCTGAGCTCCTGCCTGAGTTCGTCGCTCACCTTCGCCTTGAACCTTGCAGTCTTCTTCGCCTTCATGCTCGCGTTGGACGTGATGCCAGGCTGGCAGGCAATGATGATGCCGGTATTGGTGGTGGAACTGTTCATCTTGGTCCTCGGACTGTCGCTTGCGCTCTCGGCCCTGTATGTGATGTACCGTGACATGGTGCACATATGGGAGGTTCTCCTTCAGGTTGGGTTCTGGGTATCGCCTATAGTCTACTCCGTAGACGTCATACCAGAAAGATACGTGAAATGGTACATGCTGAACCCGATCGCCAGGGTCATAAAAGACTCTAGGGATGCCGTCATATCCCATGGCATACCATCGCTGAGGCACATGACGATAACTCTCGTAATCTGCCTGGTCATACTGGCTGCAGGGTATGCTATGTTCAGGAAGCTATCACCGAAAATACCGGAGACGCTATGACAAACGCCATCGTGACAAAAAAACTCACAAAGTGCTTCAGGATACAGCACGAGAAGAAGACGACGCTGTTCGAGAACATCCTAGGGCTTATGAAGAAGAGGCTCACGTATGAGATATTGACTGCAGTCGACAGCCTAGACCTTGAAGTCAGAAGGGGAGAGACTCTGGGCGTCATAGGACCCAACGGCAGTGGAAAGAGCACCCTGCTTAGGATGATCGCGGGCACTATGGAGCCGACTTCAGGCACGGTCAGCGTCGACGGCAGGGTAAGCCCATTCCTGGAGCTCGGCGTTGGATTTCAAGACAACCTGACAGGCAAGGAGAACATAATATTGTACGGGACGCTCATGGGCCTATCAAGACAGGACATCGAAAGCGGCTTGAGCCGGATACTAGAATTCTCAGGACTCGAAAGGTTTTGTGACACAGAGATAGGACACTACTCCGACGGGATGAGGATGCGACTGGCTTTTTCAACAGCAATAGAGTCGAATGGAGACGTATATCTCGTCGACGAAGCATTCGCTGTCGGAGACGAGAGGTTCAGGAAGAAATGCCTCAAGGAGATAAGAAGACTTAAGTCAGAGGGGAGGACCATACTACTCGTAACCCATTCAACGGACATAATCGATGAGCTATGCGACAGAGCCGTACTCCTAGACCAGGGCAGGATAATATCAGACGGCAACCCAAAAAAAGTTGTTGAAGACTACAAGAGACTCCTCAGCATAAACAACAAAGGAGAGCTGAAGGACGAGACGAACAGGTGGGGGACTGGAGACGTTGAAATCGTCGGCGTAAAACTGTTCGGCGACGAAGGTAAGACCAAGTCGGAATTCAGAAAAGACGAGAGCATAACAGTCAGGATGGAGTATAAGGCTAACCGGAGGGTTAAAAATCCAGAGTTCGGACTAGCAATCCACTCGGCTGACGGCAGCTACCTTGTCGGCCCCAACAACGTGAACTCGGGAGCGCATATCGACGAGATAGAAGGCTGCGGACAGATTACGTGCAGGCTGAACCCGCTTCCCCTGAGGAATGGACGATATCAACTCAGCGTGGCAGTCCACGGAACTGAAAAGAGGAGAGAATTATGCTACGATTTTCGGAAGAATATCATGGGATTCTCAATCGGCAGAGGGAAGGGCATAAGACAGTTCGGTAACATAGACGTCGGATGCAGATGGGAGCACGTCAAGAATAATAAGTAGGAATGTAATAAGAAATATATGTCAATTCTGACGGAAAATCGAACCCATAATCAGCTTATATTCCTGCTGATACTGGTATTGACTTTTTCGACAGTTTATTCAGTGCACAAGAATTACAGGTTCCCGTTGCACGCCGATGAGTGGCAGCATCTTGCGCTTTCGATCCAAATCATGGAAGAGGAGGGTTTGAGCAGTCTGAACCCCTATGACCTGAGCTTGCATGTTGACACCGAGCCGGGATTCCACATACTCGTCTCAGAGATTCTTATGATAACAGGAGTAGAGCCGGTGACATACTATCGTTTTCTGCCGGCAATATTCGCCTGCATTTCGAACATCATGTTATTCGCGTTCGTATGGAAGCTTACCAAGAACAGGGGAATAGGATTTTTATCGATGATATTCTTCTCAACTTTGAAGAGCAACGTTAACATACTGGGCCCAGTATTCCTCGTGCCGCTTACCGCATCCATACCGCTAATCTACTTGTTCTTCCTGACCGTCCACCAAGCGTTAGCCTGGAAGAGCATGCGACGGGTTTACACCCTCATAAGCGTGTGGATTGCGCTCTTCCTGATACACCCAATCTCCGCGGCGTTTACTGCCTTCGTCTGCTTCATCTACGCCCTGACAGAGTACAAGAGGACTATGGATCTGATGCGAAAGCTGAGCGTCTTCATAGTCATACCCGTTGCAGTGTTCGTCGTCTTTATAAGGAGCCTTGAAGAGCATTGGGGTGGGGGGATCACATACATATTCGTGGACCACATCGTGTACGAGTACGGTTGGGGTAAGACTGAGATACTGTACGCGCTCCATGATTTTTACGGGTACACGCCACTGCTGCTGGCCTTGCTCGGCCTTATAGTAGAGGCCAGAAGGAAGGAGCCGCTGGTTCCACTCTGGAGCCTCTACGCCGCCCTGAACATTTACGCATATGGTTTCTTGGAAGCCACAGTGATTGCGCCGTTCCAGAGGATGCTCTATTACGCGATGTTAGGGCTTACAGTACTTTCCGGGATAGGATTGTACAGACTCCTGGATTATGTCAGAACCAGCTTACAGAGGATAACTCTGGAGGCTCGGCTCAGGGGCTATGTCACTCAGATTGCGATTACCCTGACGCTTGCGGCAGTATTCTACGTCAGCTTCTCAACCTACTTCGATTTCCCAACGAGAGCGAAACTGTATCAGGTGATAGAGGAGGACGAGTACTCGGCCATAAGATGGATTGGAGACAACTACGGGGGAGACAACATCGTATTAGCAGACACTTGGACCTCCATTGCAGTTTATCCGATTACAAGAAACAGGGTCGTTGGATTTGTATCAGCCCATATAGAAAGCGACGGTGATGATTTTGCCGATGAATTTTTCAAAAGTGACTGTATCAACATGGCTTCCATGATTGAAAGGGAGGGTATTAGTCTGGTAATAACCAAAGAGCGCATAAGCTGTCCTGGCATCGAATTGGTCTACGGAAACAAGACACTCGTATATGAAACAAAAAGGGTATAGTCGATAACATGGCCCTCAGAGCCCGCATTATTGTCTCGGGAAGGGTGCAGGGAGTGTACTTCAGGGCGCACGCGAAAGACGAGGCCTTGAAGCTTAACCTGAGGGGATGGGTGAGGAACCTGCCGGACAGGATGGTCGAAGCAGTTATCGAGGGGGACGATAAGTCTGTGAAGAAGATGGTTGATTGGTGCAGGACTGGCCCGCCGAGCGCAAGAGTCGAAAGCATAGAGGTTGAGTGGGAGAAGCCGTCAGACGAGTTCTCTTCCTTCACGGTAAGGTACTAGTATGTTCTCAGACTCATGTAACGCTAGGAAGGCACTGCCAAAGTACTTCGACATCGTTGAAGGCAGGGAGAAAGCCAGATTCCTGGACGCGGGGAACCTGGAGGGGAGGGCCGAGCAGGCTGACATCATCTTCAAAAGCTGCCGCTTCTGCGAGAGGAGATGCCGCGTTGACAGGAGCATTGGGAGGAAGGGAATTTGCGGCGTCCTGGATGCGAGAATTTCAAACGAGTTCCTACATCTGGGAGAGGAGCCTGAACTCGTTCCATCGCATACCATATTCTTCACAGGATGCACCTTCAAGTGCGTCTTCTGCCAGAACTGGGACATCAGCCAGTACCCTGACGGCGGAGCCAGCATCAGGCCTGAGAACCTGGCAAGGGTGATAAAAAGCAGGGGATGCAGGAACGTGAACTGGGTCGGCGGCGACCCGACGCCGAATTTGAATTACATCCTCCGGGTGCTGACGTTCTTGGATAAGAACATCGCGCAGGTGTGGAACTCGAACATGTATCTTTCGGAGGAGAGCATGCAACTCTTGGAGGGGGTTATAGACGTATACCTGACCGACTTCAAGTACGGCTGCGATGAATGCGCCATGCGACTGTCCTCTGCACCATACTACTGGAGGATAATGACGAGGAACCACCTGCTGGCCTCACAGCAGTGCGAACTCCTCATAAGGCACCTTGTGCTGCCAGGGCACTTTTACTGCTGCACCAAGCCAGTGCTGGACTGGATTGCCGAGAACGTTCCTGATGCCAGAGTCAACGTGATGGACCAGTACCGGCCGGAATACAGGGCATGCGACTACGATGAGATATCAGAAAAGCTCACAGGAGAGGAATACTCAGAAGCGCACGCATACGCCAAAGACCTCGGACTGAGCCTAGTATGAACAGATACTCGCTGGTTCAAATCCCGATCGGGGCGTCCAACCCGTAGACCCAATTTAGGGGCTAATTGACACCCCTAATCTCCTCGTACTTGTAATCATCAGCAATGTTGAGATAACCCCCTTGATACCCAAGGATATGGAGTAATAGCCTATCGATAAAATGGATGAGCCGGTGATTAATCTCAAGGTGTTCTTTAGTATCGTCAGGATACATCCCGCGATGTATGAAATGCTTTCTTAGCCCATACAATTCTTGCTCACCCTGTTTATACTCCATACCAAAATCTCCCATCAACTTGTTTATAGAGTCGGGTAATGTGGGGTAAGAATATCCCACTTCCTCGGCGATTTTTCTGATTGTTTCCTCCCCGAGATTATGGCTCGATGGTAGTATTTCATTTAGCTTTTTGATGTTTGACTTGGTTAGACTAGCTACTATTGGATTGCCATTTTTTTCGTAATACTGCTGTGCCTTGCTTGAAAGACATTCGAGGAGAATAAACCCGAAAAGACAACGAATATCCATAATTGAACCCGTTTTCATTAGCAGGTAATAGTCGATAATCACTGGAAGATTAAAAGAATCTTTGTATTTTAGATAATCCTCGTAGGTCTGCTCAACAAATTCTTTAATCTCCTCAGTAGGATGCTCGCGTATCAAAGAATCCAACCCATTGTAACGGTCAACTCTACGTATATAACTATTCTCCCCTATAACTTTCTCTCCATCAATTTTTCGCTCTATAAGCGGCACGATCGAATTACCCATCGCCAAAGATAGCAATATGCAGATATTTTTCACAATCTCAGACAAATGTTCGAATTCATCAAACCGTGCTTTTACAACGATTCTGGCCGTTATCGCAAAAGGATTGTCTTTCCTCTTCAAGCACTTCACAATATCTTCATAATTCTGGATATGCTGAAACGTAAATTCGTATCCCTCAAGCGAAATAGTGAATCTATCTAATCGAGTAACCCCATCTGAATGTTTAGTGTAGTCGCATCCGGTAAATACAAAATTACTTACGAGAAACTCTAACTTCTGCTCATCTGAATCCTTTGAATCCCGATCGATGGTCATAAAGTAGGCATTGTATATTTTTGGCAGAGGCTTTCCTCTCTTGAGGCCCCCTTTTGATGTTAAATAAAGCTCGTTAATCTTGATTCTCCTTCCATCTGACAAGATTCCTTCAAGAGATGCTTTCTCTGGTAACTCGTGAAAAAGTCCGTTCAATGCATCGGGCAGACTTGAATCGCCCTCCTTTTCATGAAAATGTACCTTTAAAGGCTTATCAATATAGCGAATTACTTCAAATTGCCCCTCAGAGTCTCCTTCACGGGTTGATAGTTTACCTGTTCCCTCTATCTTGTCAATAATGTTTTGGCACATTTCTTTTTACTCACCTATTTTATCAGGCCACTATTTAATTGTTCGATTTCAATGGTAAAGTCCCTTCCTTGAATTTTGTCTCTAGCCAGCCTCTGAATTCCTGGTTTTTGTACAGTTCTACGAAGAATTTTCTGGCTTCTTGTTCTTCCTGTTCAATTGCTCCGAGGGCTTCTGGGATTAGGGGCGTTGCGCATCGGTTGCAGAACCAGCCGTCTGGGGGGTTGACTTTGTTGCATTTGCTGCATTTCCTCGGTTCCCTGGTCTCTGTGTGTTCTTTGGGTTTGATGCCATTCATCCCCAATATAACGCTGTCTACGTCCCGGCCGCTTAGGTGGACGTAGGTTGCTGCCATGTCTGAGCCCATTATCCACCCGAAGAAGGCGCAGAGCTGGCTTTCAGTCATTACTTTAGCGAGTTCCGTTGCCCGGCTGTGTCTGAAGTTGTGGGGGTAACATTTGTTTAATGGTATTCCTACTTGTATGCCTTTTTTCTTTATCATCTGCCGTATCGCGTCGTATCTAATGGGCTTCTTGTATTGGAAGTCTATCCATAGCGGGGAGTCAATGTCGTCGCCGTAGGGGTGGTTTCTGATCCAGACTCGCAGGTATGGTTCCGGCTCCAGGACGAGTATGCTTCTTGCTCCGGTCTTTCCTTTTTGTACGTGGACCCGAACCCCGTTTTCCTCAAACACTATGTCCTTTATCCGAAGCTCTCCCAGTTCCCCAACCCTTAATCCGCCATAATAAAGCAGGGGTATTATGGCCCGATCACGGTCGAACTTGCATGCCCTAATCAATTGGTCAACTTCCGAGATTGACAGGAGCTGTTCTGGGAGTTTTTTGTCTCTTCTTTTGACCGAGCATTTTATGAAATCTACCTTTTCAGGGGGTTTGCCTCCGTTCATTACCTTGTAAAATTTCTTTAGGCAGACCTTCAGGTCTTTTTTGGTTTCTGCTGCGGAGTCGCAATAGTTTATCCCTATGACCAGCTCTCTGAGGTCTTTCTCTGTGGCGTCTGGGAAGTCGAATTTGTAATCTGTTAGGCGCATAAGCTTTCCGAACATGCCATAGTATTTGCGGATGCGCATTTCCCCGATATTCTCGGAGGCTAGCAGGTTGACGAACTCAGTTATTACGTCCTGTTTTTCTGGCTGATTTTTGGGTTTAGGTTGAACCGGTTCTTCTCATATCCTACCCCATATTTGCCCCGATATATTGAGTTAGCGTCCATTTTCCCTCAAACACCTGCAGGCATCATCCCAAGACAGCCCACAGCCCCTGATAAGCCGCCTGAACAACAATATATGCTCCGGGAGGGCCTTCTCCAACAAAACCTCAAAATCCTCATCCACACAAACATACAGGAAGCCAAACCACTTGTCAGTATCGAACAACCCAGACGGCCCGAAATTAAGCTCCCGGCTGCTAAACGCTAAACTAGCCATTATCCCACGTACACCACGTGAGGCACACAACTATAAAAACGACTAGGGTTCCGACAAGAAGAGTGAGATCTTGATTTGTTTCCAGAGGAGTAGCTCGGCTTCAAATCCGATAGGGGATAATATCCATGGTTGCGACTTGTGGTATGGGCACGGGTATGTTATAGCCTATTCTCTCTTTTCGTTGAGTAATACTAACCGAGAAGATAATTTATATGTCCCAGTACCATTTCTAGCTATATGGCCAAAAAAATAACCTTTTTAGCCAAAACAAAAGTAAAGAAAAGAGTTTCTTTTAGGTCAGGTGGAAGAAAGATATCCTTTACTGCAAAATTGCCTTCTAGGAGGAGGAAAAGAGTTACATTTTATGCAAGATGATAAAATGACACTGAATGTTTATATAGACTCTGATGTTATGATCGCTTCAGAAATTAAAGATGAACAGAATCATGTAGAATCCAAAAAGTTTATGGATTATATTATAAAAAGTAGGGGGGAGGATATAAAATTTTTTACTTCCCAGTACACGTTCGTCGAGCTAGCTTCTGCAATGATTCGCAGAACAAAAAAATCGGATAAGGCATATTCACTACTATATCGTGTAAGAAACTCCTGGAAGAAATTTATTAATCCGTTACCACCCATGGAAAAAATGACCTCCTTCTCAAACTTAGTAGATAATCTCATAGAAACTGCGATTGGTTTTAAAACACCTGCAGGAGATACCATTCATGCCCATACCTTTGCTGAATATGAGATGGATTATCTTATAACTTGGAATATAAAACACTTTGTTGGAATGAGAAGGAAAATAAAAAATATAAAACTTTTAACACCTACGAACGTCCTAAAAGAATTTGAGAAAATTCAGGACGGGATACTTCCAAAAAAAGATAAGTATATCCTTAAGGAGACTCTAACAAGATTACTTGAGGAAAGGAATAAGTTAGTGCATCGTAAGTAATACTATAGGGTGTATACCCGGGGGGAACATTAGATGATAAACTGGCAATACTATCCTAAGTCAGATGATATACCTGCAGCAGTAAAACGTGTTATCGACTGTTTTGAAAAGTCCAGAGAGAATATAGGGTCGCCAAAAAAGCACCTTCAAAGCAATGAAGTACTGGGCCACATACGAGACAATCTCATAGACATAGGGTTCAAGGTCGAAGGCCCGGAAAGGATAGTAGTACCTGTCCTCTTTGGCATGAACGGGAAGCTTGAGAAATCCTTCCAGGCAGACGCATACAACGAGAAAGACTCTATAGTCCTAGAGGTAGAGGCTGGGCGTGGCGTCCTTAACAACCAATTCCTTAAAGACCTCTTCCAGGCTTGCATGATGCACGATGTCAAATACCTGGCCGTAGCAGTGAGGAACAATTACAAGGGCAATAAGGACTTTGGGACAGTAATCGGTTTCTTTGACACACTCTACGCCAGTAGGAGGTTGACACTACCACTAAACGGGATATTAGTAATAGGGTACTAAGCTGTAACACCACTCGATACAACAGTCCTTGGGGATGCTTATATGACGGCTAAGTTCACTAAACTATCGCCACCATCTAAGGCCACGACGAATGTCATGAAGGCCAACAGGCCGGAGGACACTCAACCTGAGCTTATCATGCGTCAGGCACTCCGTAAGGTCGGATTAGGTGGCTATCGGCTGCATTGGGACGTCCCTGGAAAGCCTGACATAGCCTACCCCGACAAGAAAATTGCTATCTTCGTCCACGGGTGCTTCTGGCATAGATGTCCCTACTGCAAGTACCCTATGCCAAAGACCAATAGGGCATACTGGGCATGGAAGTTCAGGAGGAACATAAAACGGGACAAGAGGAAGAAGGCCGAGCTTAAGAGATTAGGCTGGAGAGTATTGAATTTTTGGGAATGCAAGGTGAAGAAGAATACGGATAGATGTGTTGAGAGGGTGAGGGCTTCAATAATTAGATGACTCTAGGCCATAAACGTACGTTTAATTACCACCCGGTCAGGGGGTTCTTTTAGTATATATTCCAGATATAACTATCGTATAGTTATGGGTGGTCATCATGGTCAGCATTGAAGGTATTGAACCTGTAGAGCAACTTTTCCATAATGTTCGTATTAATGTTTATCCTAAAAAAGTTCGTTTTGAGGATATTAAGTTCTGGAAAGAGAACCTTAGGACACTTCTAGCTTTTGAACTGCTCGAAAAGGAGAGTAATAAGTCATTAGATGAGCTGACATTAAAAGAGATTACAGAATTTTTAGCTAAGAAAAGGGAATTAGCGCTAGAGAAATTAGCTAAATCAATTGAAAGAAATGGAGTGCGTGTGCCGCTGATAATTCTACAAGATGGAACCTTGTTGGATGGGAACCGTAGGTATTTTGCTTGTCAGCATTTACTACAAACAAGTGAGTCGAGACCATCTGCCTTAGATTCTATTCCCGTCTGGGTCATTAGAAACTCGGATATTGATGAACGAAAAAAACAGAAGATACTTGCGGAGGCAAACTTTTTACCAGAAGAGAAAGTCGAGTGGCCATTAGAGGTGAGAGCGAAAGTTATCTATGACTGTGTCACGTCATGTAAGCAGAGTGGAATGTCAAGGGAAGAGGTATACAAGGAGGTAACTGACCTGTATGGTGTTGATAAAGATACGGTGGACGCATATCTAGATGCAATGAAGTTATCAAAGGAGTTCGTGAGGTCTGCGCCTCGAGCTAAAAGAGATTCATACCGAGAAATTGTTCAGGATAAGTTCGTGTATTTCTGGGAGTTCAGGAACAAGGCATTTACGAAGAAACTTAACTTGAACAAGAGAACGGAATTGCCTAAGGTTAAAAAGATATTTTATTCCATGGTGGCAAATGACCTTTTCAAAAACCTGAAGCAGGTAGAGCCGATGGCACGTGCCATTAGGGATAGGAGACAATGGGGGATATTACGTGATTCTAATGGTGCCAAGATAGACCAAGTAGAAGCGTTGTATAAGAGCGAAAAGGCCATTCGGTCTGCAGAAGACAAAATCAGAAACTTCAATAGCTGGTTGAATGAACTAAACACCAAGGCACTTTCTGAGGTTTCTATTACTCTGCTAAAGAAAACGATTGAAAAATGCCAGGGTATCTTAAAAAGAAGGGTATAAAGGATGTCACCAAAAAGGATCCTAGTATTTGCTGGCACGAAGTCTCAGACCGGCATTGCAACATTGAGGAGGTTCCCGGGTCTTGAACTTGAAGGAGTAAATGATTTTGATGATATTGCTAGGATGATAACAACAGAGCCAGCATTAGCAATATTGCCTCTTTGGAACTCCCATGAGGGGGAAATACCAAAGACAAACGTTTTGGATATGGTCTTTGAGAGAGACGTTAAGATCCAAGAGTTATGGTCTAAGGAGATAACGTTTGAGTTGATATGTAGGCCAGGAACGGCAGAGAAAAACATAAAAAAAGTCATCTCCGTTCGTGTTGCAAAAAGCCAATGTAGTGAATACCTTGCAGGCAAGGATTTTCAAGAGATGAAATCTACTGTAGAAGCATATAAAGAATTCGAAAAAAGCGAAAACTTTGATGCTGTTCTTTGCCCCCCAGACCTTTACGAACAAGGCAAGTTCATCCAATTGAGAAACGATGTTTCGAATCCTGCGAACTTCACTACCTTTGGGTTATTGGGTAATGTAAATTGGAAGCATTGGAGCGGCAAATCCTGGGCACCTTTACGAAGTTATGGGCTGCCTAAGTCATTTATACTCTCAGGGATTGAGATGTCAATCCCATCGCCTTCTGGACTTTCAGAGGATCAACAAGACTTATTTGACGATATGACCCTGGGAGTGAATCACTTAGATGAGATACCACGGATTATTTTTATTGCGAGACGAGGGAGCAGTAGGTGCGGCTTGATATTAGAATCAAAAACGTATACTGACGTATTAATACCCTCTGGTGATAATGGCACTCTTACAGACATTCAAGTAAAAGAGGAGTTAGGCGAAACAAAAGATTCTTATGTCGGTAACATACTCAATTTTATGGAGGGTAAATTCCCGAACCTTCTAAAGCATGATTTCATTAAGCATTTAGGCCACAACACTTGCCTATTTGCATGCCCAACCTTAAATGTTATAACCCATGGTTTTGAGGAAAACCTAACGGAGATGATAGTAAGGAGGACAATTAATAAATATTTTGAATTAATAGACAACGGTGTGCCTTGTTCGGATGCTCAGAGGAGACTATTCGAGAAGTATAAACAGAATTACTACGATAAAGGTTTGGGCTTTATTAATTTCATCAAGGCATGCTAATGTTGTAAGTAAATCCGATGATCTTTTTATCGTTATGCTTACATGGAGTGGAGTATACTCTTCCCTATAGCATTTGCCAATTTTACCGGGACAGCATTGCCTATTTGTTTGTATTTTTGGGTCAGGCTTCCCTTAAAAACCCATCCTGGGGGGAATCCTTGAACTAGCGCGCATTCTCGGTAGGTAAGTGGGCGGGGCTTGTCGGGGTGACAGAGGTTTGTGGCTCGCCCTGAAGGTGTGGTCAGGATTGTTGGGGATGGCTTGTCCCAGGATAGCCTGCGGCAGAAGCCGACCTTCCCGCCAGTTGCGTGCCAGCCCTTGCCCATGACCTTTTTTTGCAGCCTGACAGGCAACGCTTTCCAGTTTTCCCCTGGGCCGACGAGCCCTTTAGAGAATATCTCATGCCGAGTGTCATCATAAGGCAAGTAGTCCACATGTTCCCTTTCACGTAATCCTCGTAAACGCCTTATTGCTTTCTTAAGTGGCAGATGGTTGTTGTAGTATCTTGCCTTTGGCTTGGCTAGGTCATAGCCCTTCTTGGCCCCTACGATGAAGACACGTTTTCTTAATTGCGGCGCCCCATAGTCAGCAGCGTTCAACTCCCACATGTGTATCCGGTAGCTGTCCTTCCCTTTATTGCTGAGCGTAAGGTTGAACTCAGCCATGATGGCATCCCATGCAGAGCCGAGGCGTTCGTCTTCTGAAAGCCCAGCGCCTTGAGTCCGACGTTTTTCGAGTGGCCTGTGCTTTTTCGCGGCGGATAATATGCCCCTCACGTTCTCAAAGATGAAGAACTCAGGCCTAATGCCCCAGACTATGTCCAAAAAGTTCTTGAACAACAGGCCCTCCTCGGAAGAGATTGACTGCCTCCGCCCGACAGTGCTGAATGGCTGGCAAGGGGGACCGCCAGAGACTACTGCGACTTGGCCTTTTTCCAGGCCAGCGATCGTAAGTATCTCCTTGACATTGACGCCTCTTATATCCTTATTGAGGATACAGTCCCGGAGGCCAGGCCTATTGGCAATGATTGTCTGTACAGCAGTCGGATCCTTCTCGACGCACGCCCGAACATTGAAGCCGGCCTGTTCAAGCCCAAGGTCAAGGCCAAAAGCACCTGTAAACAGCGAGACTACCGTTGGTTCCATCAAAGCCACTTATTGAATGTTGAATAATCAGCCAACTCATAACTAATTAGGTTATGGGTTATTTATACATATTAGGTCGGAGCTTTGATCTTATCACGTATTCTACGGCTCAATCTGTTTTGGGTTCGTAATCGACAAGTGGTTTGGCGTCTATATCCTTGTTTATGAAGAAGGTTACTGGTGTTGGGTATGGGCGAGTTGATTTTGATAAGGTGGTGCATGCAAAACGGGGTTTAAGCGAGGGGTACATTGATATCCTCTTGAGGAATGGCTATAGACAGATTCGGGATCCTGGGTTTTCTCAGGGTATGGGAACCGCTTATTATATCATGAATTTGACTGATGAATCGGACGAGCATTTCATGTTATGTAACCTCCTGCTTGATGAAATCCGGAGGTATACTCCCAGGGCGGAGTATGCTCTTACTATGTTGCCGGACATTACCTTCGGCTTGGATGATGGTCGCTGGGTGGCTGTGGAAATCGAAGACAAGCGGAAGAGCGAGGAAGAGCTAGCACCCAAGCTGACTAAGATGAGCAACTATAACGATTTCTTCTATGTGGTCACGGACTGGGAGCTTCTGGAGCATTACAGGGAATACGGGCCAACCTTCACCAGAAGGTCTGTCCGGGACAAAATACGCTCATATTTTCGAGGCGAATCCCAGGCCCTAAATGAGTGATTAGGGAGTAAATCAAGCTCATTTTCAAACAAAAGCCAACCAACGAGTAGATTCTATTCCCTAGAGCTACTCCAACTGCTTTATCAGCTAAACAAGAAGCAAAGCAAAGACTTCCCTGGAGGTATATGTCTACCCCTATCTGGCGGAGAGTCTATTCCCTACCAGGCTGTTTACTCGAAAACTGGTTCAGTGTCAAAAATACTGGGGCCCCGAAAATCAATAAGTTTTTAAGCTTATGTTCACATGTTATACTACTTAATTATGTTAAGTATAAGAGGTGGTTATAAATGAGTAACAAAAACTTGGAAAAAATAAGGGAGGTAGTCAGAACGGAGTGCAATGAGGAGGGATGCACTATTGGAGAGTTGGCACAAAGGGCAGGCGTTTCACGAAACACTGCACGAGCATATTCGGAAAGGCTGATCGGGGAAGGATACGTAAAAGTGAGGGAAGTAGGCCCAGCGAAGTTACTTAAATATAATCCCCACTCTGAGAGGGAAAGATAGAATGGACGAGAAAAAAATCGAGCAACTATTTGATGCCGTATGCGGGAAAAAAAGAGATAGATGCACCTGTAAATTAGTAGGTGAAACAGGACAGGTTGACTTGATACCCATCGAGAGCACCAAGATAGTATGTGAGAGGATAATCTTCCCTTGATGTTAAATTTCTCCGAGGCTTTGAAGCCTTAGACAGCGCGACATCAGGCCGCCACTCTTGTTCCCGTTGTACATTTGTTTGTTCTGGTGCAACCTAGCCTTTTGGTAGGGGGATCGGCTTTCAGGACATACCATCAAGCCCTAGATATAGCCCAGATATACTGTTGGCCCCCGTTCTTGGTTGTCTGTTGGTGGTTTCGATCGGGGCGATTACATAGTGATTGTTCAGTATTTTGAGCTTTTAGAGCGTATAATTCGTGCTGTCTAAACCTCTTGGGGGATTTGAACACTTTGTTAGCGTTTTTTGATGAATTCCTGCGGGGTTAATATCCGTATGCCTTTGTGTTCTTTGAGTTTTAACAGGTGCTGGTCGCCTGTGATTATATAGTCTGCTTTTGCTTCGATCGCGCATTCAAGTATTCTGTTGTCTGCTGGATCCTCTCGGATTACTTCAAGTTTATGTCGTGGAGTAATCTTGACTGATAGCTCTTCGACTAATGCGATGAATCTTTTTCGTTCTGGTTCAGGGACCCTATCAGCTATCTTCTTGCGACATGTAACTCTTGTATATTCCCCTAGGATATCATCCGATATATAGTTGATGATAATCCCTTCCGCAACGTTTTTAAGGATTCCTGATAGTTCACTACTTGGGTTGATTAGTGTTGATATAAGGATATTCGTGTCAAGTACGACCCTAATGGCCTTTGCGATAGGCATTTATCTCCTCCTCTATCTCCTTAGATGTTAGGCCTCCTGTTCTCCGTAATATCCTTTGTCGTATCCCAAGTAACTCGGATACCACCTTCTGTCTGTCGACCTTCTTTAGGATTATTGTCTCATCATCCACCGCGCCGACCATGAATAATGCGTCCTTTCCGACCTTCAGCCTATCTCTGATGGTTTGGGGGATGACTATCTGACCCCGGGTGGACATCTTGGCAGGCTCTACAGTGATATTCCCATAAGCCATGTTATCACCTCATATCTTACTAGTAAGTATTACTTAATAAATGCGTAACATACCCTCTAGAAGACTTCGAAGAACGACATTACGGTCCCCCGCCTAATCCAAACAGATACTTCTAGTCCCGACCGGCGCTCTAACAGCGATTCTGCCTTTGGTCTAAACAGTTAGTGGTATGCTTATGATGTTCCAGCCGAGGGCGAACTGTATCTGCACATTGAGTAGTTGTATCTGCCCGCCTACGGTGTACGTTGAGAAGTGACTGATGTTCGCCCATATAAGCAATTTGAAGAAATACTATTACGATCATGGTTGAGGTAAAACTGCGGGACGGTTCTAGGGTGAGGTTGAGGCCCATCAGAAAGGATGACGTTGGGGGGATGGTAGACCTCTTCCACAGGTTCAGCGAGGAGACCATACAGCAGAGGTTCTTCGAGAGCATCGAGGACATGACAGAGGAGAAAGCCCAGTATTATGTGAACGTTGACTACAAGGACACGTATGCGCTGGTCGCGGAACTGCCGAGGAAGAAGCAGCTGATTGGAGTCGCCCGCTACATGGGCTCAGACGGCGAGGCCGAGTTTGCCATAGTAATAGCTGACGAGTGGCAGAACAGAGGCCTTGGGACGATAATGTTCAAACACCTTATCAGGATTGCAAGAGAGAACGGGCTGAAAAAGCTCATAGGGATAGTCTACAAGAGCAACCCGAGGATGATACACATCATAGAAAAGACTGGATTGCATTTGACAGTCTCGGAGGCCGACCGGGATGCGCTGGAGTTCGAGCTGCGACTGTAGCTGACTCTAGTACCCCTCCAGTTCGAAGGTTTCCAGCTGCAGCGAGTCCACGTGGATGTGAGTCACCATTATAATCTGCCAGTCAGCGCCCATCTTGTTCAACGCCTCGCCCAGGACTTCCCTGTGGTCCTGGTCTAATGACCCGAAGGGCTCGTCGAGTATCAGAAGCCGGACAGGTGAGAGCATCTCTATCAGGGCTATCCTGAAGGCCACAGCCAGCTGCACCTTCTCCCCCCCGGATAGCTGGTCGAGCGATAGTGTGCCTGTTGTAGAGTTCAACCGTAGGTTATAGTCCTTGTCGAATTCAACGTCCCGGTACGCTGGATTCTGGTTTATCCTCTTGAAGAAGTAGGTCAGCATATCCCCCAGACTCGAAACGTACCTGTCTCTCAAGTATTTGGGCAAGCCCTTGTCGGTGTGGAAGACGTCCCTCGCCTTGACAAGAAGCTTTATCCTCCTGCCAACCCTGTCCCTGTCCTCCAGAACCTGCAGGTAGTCCGCTATCCTGTTCTCGAGTTCGTCGACCTTCCCCTTAGTCTCCCTCATCTGGTACTCCGTCTGGGTCAGCTCAGATTTTATGTTGGATTTTTCCTCTATAAGGGAGTCCTTCTCCCCCGAAAGGCCGATGAACTCCGAATCATCATAGCTTAATGCCGCAATCTTCCTGCTGATCTCCTCCTCCTCCGTCTTCAGCTTGGAAAGAATCTGCGATAGAGAGTCCCGCTTGGACAGCAGCTCCCTTTCGGCGGCGACCTCGTCCTCAAGGATGCTGATCTTGCCCTCTGCGCTCTGGAGTTTCATTATGTTCTCCTCGACCTCCCTCAGGCTCTCCTGAGCGTAGCCTTCAAGGCTGAGCCTGCCTCCCACTTCGACTGCCCTCCGCTTAAGGTCTTCCAGTTCCCGGGTCTTCTCCTTTATGGATTTCCTCAGTTCGTTAGCCCTCGCCTCCGCATCCCTCATCCCGTCCAACTCATCCCGGAACTTTCCGACAACCTCCCGGACGCCCTTAAGCTTGGCCTTAAGGTTAGCGTGCCTGGAATCGAGTTTCCTTATGTGCAGGTCCGCAGTCTGCTTCTCGGAGAATATGTGAACCTCGGATATCTTCTGACCGCACCGCGGGCATTTGGTCGCCTCAGTAAGCTCGTCCAGGCTCTGGCGGTAGCTCTTCTGCTGTTCGAGCTCGTGAGAGCATCTGGTGACGTCAGCCTGCAGGTTCTCCAGGATAACGCTGTTTGCGTCGAATTCCTTCCTCAGGTCTTCCTCTCTGGCAAGGACATAATTTATCTTCTCAAGCTCATCTTTCATGGAATCGATGCTGCCAATATCTTCCATGCGCTCTCCCAGCCTCGAAAGCTCGCCCAAAAGCTCCCTGAAACCCAGATACTTCTTGAGCGAGGACGCCTCGCCCCTGAGGCGTGCGAGCTCGCTCTTTTTCGAACCGACTGCTGCAAGCTCCCTCTCAACGGACTCGGCATCCTTCTTAAACCCGGCCTTGGAAACGTCAAACCTCGCTGACCTCTCCTTCAGCGACTCCAACTCCCTCTTCAGATTGGCAAACTCGTCAAGCCTCTCCTGCTTTCTTGCCAGCTTTTCGGAGATTGACTCAAGCTTCGCGTTCAGATTTGTTAAGTCGTTGCCGAGCTCCGCTATAAGCGACTTTAAGTTGGTAATCTCAACCGTGTACTCCTGCTGCAAATTCTCAGGATACTTTGCAAGCTGCTCGTCGAAGACGGTAAACCTCGCCTTCTCCTCCTTTATCTTCTCACCAGCAGACTGCCACACTCTCTCGAACCTGTCCAGCCCGAAGAGGGAGTCGAGCTCCTGCTTCCCGCCCTTCTGCTTCAGCCTGTCGACTATGGAAGTCAGCCCCCCCTGGGGGATGTAGAGGAGCCTGTCAAGGACGTTCTCGCTGAGCATGCTGTCAAGCGCCTCCGAGACGCTTGAGGGGTTGTCAGCCACAACATTATCGTCGCAGGACAGCTGGGCCCTGGAGGACTTGTCAACGCTCAGGCTCTTGTCGATCAGGTAATTTTTACCGTCCTTGGCGAATTCCAGCAGAACCCTGCTCTCCCTCGTACCGTTCTTTACCTTGCCCTTGTATCCGAGAGCGCTTGAGGCGAACGCGAACCTGATGGCCTCCAGTATGCTGCTCTTGCCCGCACCGTTCCTGCCCTCTATCTGAAGGCTCCGGGTCAGGTCTATTTCAAGCCTGCTGTGGCAAGCCCAGTTCGTTATCGTAAGCCTCCTCAGGCGCATAGTCTAATAATACGATTAATGGAATAAATGGATTTTAAGCCGAACGCCAAGCCATGCAAGACGATGTTCTGCGATCATTTCCTCGATTCTTATTAAGCGGATATGATAGTTAAATGTCATGGGATACTCGGTCATAGGCTATGATGAGAAGGGTTCAAGCGAGCTGAAGAATGCGACTATAGAGGATGCGAGCAAGCTTTCCGGGAAATTCTGGATAGACTGGACGAACCCGAAGAGGGATAATCTGAAGGAACTGGAAAAACACTTCGGATTCCACCACCTCACACTGGATGACTGCATTCACGCAGTCCAGAGGCCTAAGGTTGAAGAGTACAAGGACCATTTCTTCCTCATAGCGATAGCGGTCAACTACAGGAACAATAGCAAGGTCGAAGGCGAGCAGATCGGGTTCTTCATCGGCAAGAATTATCTGGTAACCGTACATAAGAATGAGCTACCGTTGATAGAGAACACAAAGAAGGCGTTGCTGGAAAACAACCAACTCATACTCAGCAGAGGCCCCCGCTTCCTCATGTACCGGATATTGGACACGATCGTGGACGAGTACTTCACCGTATTAGACGACATCGAGGACGACATATCAAAAGTCGAGAACGAGATCGTAAAAAAACCGACCAAGGTCACAGTACAGAGGATATTCAAGCTGAGGAAGGACCTCCTGCTTCTCAGGAAAATCGTGTGGCCCCTGAGGGAAGTCGTAAACCTGCTGCGGAGCAGCGGCCTGCCTAACATAAGCGAGGAGACCATGCACTACTACAGGGACTTATATGACCACGTCATACAGGTCATAGACCTGATTGAGACGTACAGGGAACTCCTTATAGGCGCGTTGGACACCTACCTGTCCTCGGTCTCGAACGCCCTCAACGAGGTCATGAAGGTGCTCACAGTCATAACCGCGCTGATACTAGTCCCGACTTGGATAGCCGCAATCTATGGCATGAACTTCAAGTACATGCCGGAACTGCAGTGGAAGTTCGGTTATCCTTTCGCACTCCTCCTGATGCTGGCGTCGATGATAGTGATGTGGATATACTTCAGGCGCAGAGGATGGGCCTAGGTTCTTATTCTTAAATCCAGAAGAATAGGATCTTCAGCAGTAGGTTGAATATTATCTTGATCCAGCCTATGTAAGGCAGTCGTATCCAGCCTCTCGCCGTCAGCTGCCTGTCGTTTACAGGATAGGATATCCCGCCCCTGAACCCGCACTGGTCCGTGCCGGGGTTATTGTCACCCTTGGTTATGTAGAAGTTAAAGTCACCGCCTTCGGGGTAATCAGGATATGCGCAGTCTCCGCCGCTCTGGCAGTCTCTCACCATGCCAACGTAGTCCCCGACGTCATCAGGGCTGATGCAGTCCAACGTGCCGCTGACGTTGCCGACAGAGTAATCCTCTATTGAGACGACACCCACAACACGGTGTATTATAGGCTCCGTCGATGCGAACATGTTCAGATGATCAAGGTCTCTTTTATAGATTACAACATCCCCCAAGCGCGTCTCCGGGAAGACACCATACTTGCCGGGAGAGACCGTGAATATCATGTCACCCCTTGCGAAGCCCTTCTGGAAGCGGAACGACTCCAGAGTATCGTTGCCTATGCCATGTCCTGCCAGCCAGATGCTCCACCCCTCATCCAAGTGCAGCATGCTGCCGCTCGTCACCACCACCAGAGGCACAAGGGTCTGGGAGCCGAAACCCAGTCTGAGGACGACTATTATGACGCTGATCGTCACCAGCACCTCAAAGGTGTCCTTAACCCACAACATTACCTGCTTTTTCAGCTCATTTAGCATGTCAGCAACCAGACGATTTAAATAATTGCAAACCAATGAATATAAAATCAACATTAACATGAAATTCGATGAAATACGGAAGGCTGAGGCGAGATACTACTCAGGCGTCTTCTCAAGGTTCCCTGTGGCAGTTGAAAAAGGCAGGGGGATGTACGTATGGGATACTGACGGCAGGAAGTACCTGGACATGTTCTCAGGCATCGCCGTTAACTCGGTCGGCCACTGCCACCCCAAAGTCGTTGACGCGATAAAAAAGCAGGCTGAGACCCTGATACACGTATCGAACTGGTACTACACTGTCCCGCAGGTTCAACTGGCTGAAAAGCTTGCTAAGCTCACAGGACAGGAGAAGGTCTTCCTTACGAACGACGGGACAAGCGCCGTCGAGACTGCGATAAAGCTGGCGAGGAAGGCTAAAGGCAAGCCGGGGATAATAGCGATGGAGAACGCGTTCCACGGCAGAACCCTCGGCTCATTGAGTTTAACCTGGGGGGAGAAGTACAAAACCCCATTCAAGCCTCTCCTCGACGATGTGAAGTTCGTCCCATACAATGACGCGTCAAAAGTGGAGGAGGCGATAACGGACAAGACGGCGGCAGTCATAGTGGAGCCTATACAAGGCGAGGCCGGGGTTCTCATGCCAGACAAAGGATACCTGAAGGAGCTGCGGCAGGTTGCTTCAGATAATGACGTGCTCCTGATTGTTGACGAGGTTCAGACCGGCTTCGGCAGGACAGGCGTCATGTTCGCCCACCAGAGGGATGGCATCAAACCAGACATACTGTGCCTATCCAAGGCGATGGGCTCAGGCCTGCCAATCGGGGCGGCAGTCTACTCAGGCTTCGACTTCGAGCCTGGAGAGCACGGGGGCACGCTCATCGGAAACCCGGTGACCTGCGCAGCAGCGCTTGCCACGATAGATGTGATAGAGAAGGAGAAGCTGGTTGAGAACTCGAAGAAGATGGGCGATGCAATCGTCAAAAGGCTGAATGAGAACGGAGTGGACTGCAGGGGTGCTGGGCTCATGATAGGAGTCCCCGTCAAAGATGGCAGAAAGGTCGTCTCAAGCCTCATAGGGGAGAGCGTGCTGGCTGTCTACTCCAAAGATACCCTGAGGCTCCTGCCCCCCCTTATAATTAATGACGGACATGTTGACGAGTTCATGAAAGCATTTAAGAAGGTGATGGAATGGTAGACAAGAAATTGATCTTAAGCATATACGAACTGCTCCCGCTGACGGACTGCGGACAGTGCAGCCTGAAAACGTGTAGGGAGTTCGCCGAAAAGGTCGCGCTCGGCGAAAAGAACGCATACGATTGCATTCCGATAGCGGAGGAGAATGCCGAGAAGATCATCCTCATAATGGATGACTATTTCAGGTAGCAGGATGATACTTGGAAGAGCTGAGATTCTGAGATTGACTGAAGAGGATGGCCTGATAGAGAACTTCGACGAGAAGTGCCTGGAGAGCGCGGGATACGACCTCAGAGTCGACAGGATATATACGCTGGACAAGGCCTCCTCGATAAAGGTTTCGGCCGTTAATCCGCCGGAGATAACCGAGGCCGACTTCGGCCTTTACGAGCTGAAGCCTGGCCAGTACATCCTACTAGAAACCTACGAGAAGGTTAACATGCCATCAGACATTGTAGGCAGGATACTGCCCAGGTCAAGCGTGTTCAGGTGCGGCTGCATGCTGGCAACGGCAGTCGTAGACCCAGGCTTCCACGGCACGCTAACCCTAGGCCTCAAGAACGTGTCATCTGCAGTCTTCAAGCTGGAGAGAAAAGCGAGGGTGGCCCAGATACTATTTGAGGAAGTCCGAGGGCTGACGAAACCCTATTCAGGAAGATACCAGGGCGGAAAGGTTGTTTAAATTTTATGAGTAATATACTATTGATGCATCCAACATCAATCAGATTATTCCTGCTGCTTGCCGTACTAGTATCTGCAGCAGCTTCTGCCCAGATGATATTTGTTGGCGTCGAGAACATACCCCCCACAGTAGGACCTGTCAACGCCAAACCTGTCACCCTTACCCCAAGCAAACAGGAGACTGTCAACTGTTGGGCTATTGTCACGGACATGAACGGTTACGGCGATTTAACCCGTTTTGAGGGAATCCTGTGGAATCCTGCCCGCACAGACAGACTGGGCAGAGACGACAACAGGACACATTATACAACAAGGACTGGAACAGGTAACTTACTTTCTCAGCTGTCCTCGAACGTGACGATAGGATTCCAGGTTCACTCACAATCCGAGCCTGGCGAATGGTACTGCGAGCTCATCGCATACGATAACTCCACGAGCGGCAGCAATGTCACAAACATGACAATATTCTCGCTTGACTGCAACAACAGCAGGAAAGACGCCGGAGAGGTTCTGACAGACTGCGGAGGGAGTGACTGTCAGCCGTGCCTCCAAGGGACTAACCTTCAGTTAACCAGTCTCACGGGGGAGACGGTAACCGGTCTTATTATAGTCCGCTCGAACACGCCAGACAGCATAAGGATCTCGACTGTTGACGCGACAAGACTGCAGTCTGACGTGAACTCGATAAGCAGGAGCAAGATGAGCATAACACCGTATAACATAACGCTGGGGCCCTACCAGGCAGCTAACTTTAGCGTCAGGATAGAGGTACCATCGAACATAACCCCCGGAGTCTTCACATCCAACATAAGCTTCAGGACAGACTCGCTCCCTGAGTTGAGGGCAACCTTAACGCTCAACGTGAACGCGCCAATGATAGCGCCGAGCGTTTCCAACGTCAGGATAAGCTATCCGATAGTGCTGGAAGAGGATGCGACGACCAGCGTATACTGCAACGGCTCTGTGACAGATTATAACGGCTTCGGCAGCATAGGCTCGATTGACGCCATTTTCGGCGCAGCAGGACAGCAGGCTGGGCGAATCCAGCTGGCATCAGACGGCAGCATCATCAGCTACGTTCCAAGCAGCGTTAACATAACACAGGCTTCGAACACGACAGGCCTCGCCACCTTCCGCTTTGAACTGGAGCCCAACACGATGACAGGCACGTGGAGGTGCACGATAACAGCGGAGGACAACACAGGCTTGACAGGTTCAAACTACTCTGATGCAGAAGTATACGGCCAATCATGCAGCAACGGCATAAGGGACGCGGACGAGGAGCTCGCAGACTGCGGGGGCGGATGCCAGCCATGCCTACTAGGACAGGACGTATACGTTGAGACGAGACCTGGGAGGAACGTTCAGCCTATAACAGAGCTAACATCATACGCCTCCCAGCCAATTGAAATCATAGGGTACAGCATCAGCGACATGGTTTCGGACACGGGTGTCATACCTTCAGAGAACATAGGCGTGACACCCCCGTCACTTATTCTGAACCCATATGAAAGACGCGAGATAACAGTGAGTATCGCAATACCCCATGAGTTAAACAAAAGTTACTATAATGGGACGATTTCAGCCAACACCGGAGTGGGAATCAGCGCGGATATGAGATCATACGTTAACATACGGAGCAGAGGGGAAGGGTGGATAAACGTCTTGACAGACTACACCTGCATCCGATATCCAGCCTATTTGACGGTACTGGATGAGGACAGCCTCCAGCCGATCGAGAACTCCTCCATATCAGTCTACTTCGGAGGCAGCCTGTACGCCGCATTGAGCTCTGACTCTGACGGCGAGGCGAAGTTCATCCCGGAATTCGCCGGGACATACAACGTCACAGTCGAGAAAGAAAGATACAACACTGAAGAGACACTGCTGCAGGTCACAGTCTGCGCTGAAAACGAGATGTGCAGTGACGGCATACAAAACCAGGGTGAAAGTGGGATAGACTGCGGGGGGCCGTGCCCTAACATATGCAGCTTCTGCGAGGACGGCATACTAGATGAAGGCGAAGTCGAAGTGGACTGCGGGGGACCGTGCCCGCCATGCCAGTGCCAGAACGGCTTGAAAGACGGGTGGGAGGAGGGGATAGACTGCGGAGGGCCGTGCGCCCCCTGCCCGGAGATACCGAGAGTCTCGAAACTTGTGATATCAGCCAACAATTACGTGAAAAAGGGGGATATCCTCGACATAAGAGTCCATGACGACCTTGGCAACCCCGCAGATGCGATCGTGAGGATAAAGAAGAGGGACGGGAGCCAGATCAAGGTCAGAACCGACTCAGAGGGCAGATACCTAATGAGAGTCAACGATGTCGGAAGCATCTCGGGGAAATATGGATTTGACGACCGCTTTCAGGTTGTCGGAGAGTGGACAGTAACAGCCTACAGAGCAGGTTACCTGCCGGGAGAGCTAAGGGTTATAATACTCGACCCTGCTGCAGCTACGTCCTCGATCTTTTTAGCGGTCATCCTCGGAGGAGCGATTATTTTCCTGCTCAGGAGAAGGTCGAAGACGTTGGTCGACTATAAGGCAGCCATCTACTTGGTCAGGGAAGACAGATTGCAGGATTATCGGAGACTGTACGTTACCGAGGACACCTTTGACAGGCTTCCCCCTGAGATACCGAAGAAGCGCTTCAGGAGGGTTCAGCTCAGCCTGGAGGACATCGAAAACGCGGAGAACGTCTCAGAGGAGTATGGGATGGACCTGGACATTGCGAAACTGCTGGTTGCAGCCGAAAAGGCAAAAGCCAGGGAAGTTCTTCTGGTCTCCGAACCGTCTGCTGGTGTAAAGCAGAAATTTCACAGAATAAAAATCAGAGTCCTGGAGTAGCAGGTTAAATGAGAGTGATGTGAATAATTAGCAATGAAAGAGAAGAGGATACTGTTAGCCGAGATAGCTGCCTTACTCCTTTTGGCAATTTCCGTAACGGCAACCGGGGACGTCTCTCTGACTGTTGAGATAGAGAACATACCGCCAGAGGTAGGTAGGATAACAGTAAATGACCTGGTGCTTTCCGAAAACGGGACTAATAGGGTAACCTGTGATGCGCAGGTGAGCGACAAGAACGGTAACAGTGACATATTGGACGTTAAGAGCGTGCTCTGGCATTCAGCACTGTCGGTTGAGGATGGTTCAGACAACGACACCATACACTACAGCCTTAACGAATCGGTCTCGTCTGTGGATTCCGCGCTGGCGAAGAATGTGACATTCGCCTATGACATAGGATTGACCGCAGAACCTGGAGAATGGCTGTGCAGGATAACAGCCTACGACAACCATACGGCAGGCAGCAATCACTCATTAGCCAATGTCTATCCAATAATATGCTCGAACGGGATGCTCGACCCGGAGGAGGTTGACGTGGACTGCGGGTGGCCTTGCCCGCCATGCCCGGTAACTTCGCCGATACCCCAGCTCAGGATCTCGACTGATAAGGTAGCGGTCGTTGGCGATATACTGGAGGTGAAGGTGACCGACGAGAGGAGCAGGCCTGTCAAGACGGAGATAACGATCATCATGTCAGACGGCAAGACGATCGACCTTCAGACAAACCCTGAGGGAAAAGCATACGTCAAGGTTGAAGAGGCCGGGGCTCTTAAGAAGACAAGATTCGAGGAGAACATTTTCATGCTTGGAAGGTGGAAGATCGAGGCGGAACGGAGGGACTACCTGCCAGTCGACCTTCAGATACTGGTGGTGAACCCCGTAAGCGTTTCCACGACAATCCTGACCGCGTTGATACTGGTTATAATTGCCATCAGCGTGTATCATCCAAAGAAGAAAGCAGATTAGGGACAGTCCAGAATGGTAGAACATATCGCATCGTCGAAACTTCCAACAGACTTCGGAGAGTTCGAGATTCATGCCTTCAGAGGCGTGAGCGGAGAGGAGGTAGTTGTCCTAACAAAGGGTGATGTCAGCGGCGACTCAGTGCTGCTGAGGATACATTCCGCGTGCATGACCGGCGACGTCTTCCACTCGAGGAGATGCGACTGCAGGCAGCAGCTCGAAAAGAGCATGAACCTCATGGAAAAGGATGGCAGGGGCATTATAATCTACTTGCCTGGCCATGAGGGGAGGGGCATCGGAATCCTCAACAAGATCAGGGCATACAGGCTGCAGGATGGGGGGCTGGACACCGTGGAGGCGAACAGGAGGCTGGGTTTCGACGCCGACCTCAGGGATTTCTCATCGATTCCCGGTGTCCTCAAGCACTTCGGCGTTAAATCTGTGAGACTGCTGACCAACAACCCGAAGAAGATAAAAGGCTTGGACGACTCAGCCATCAGGATAACCAGGGAGAGTTTGGAGGTCAAGCCTAACAAAACCAACAGGAAGTACCTTAAGGCCAAAAGGGACAGGATGGGCCACATGCTGTCAGAAGAACGATGAAAGACGAACAATTTATGAGAAGAGCCCTGGAGCTGGCCTCAAAGAGCAATCCCAGCCCGAATCCCAGGGTCGGCTGCGTTATCGTGAGAGACGGCAGAATCGTAGGCGAGGGCTTCCACAGGAGGGCCGGCAGCCACCATGCCGAGGTAAACGCCTTGAGAGAGGCTGGCAGGAAGGCGATAGGAGCAACCATGTACGTGACCTTGGAGCCCTGCTGTTTTTTTGGTAGGACGCCGCCCTGTACGGACGCCGTTATCTCATCCGGAGTGAAAAAGGTCGTGGTCGCCATGAGTGACCCTAATCCCAGAGTTAATGGCAGAGGCATCCGCCTCCTGAGGAAGAGCGGCCTGAATGTTGACGTCGGCCTCCTGGAGGACGACGCCAGGATGTTGAACCAAGCTTACATAAAGCACATAACGCAGGGGATGCCGTATGTCATCCTGAAGTCTGCGATGACGTTGGACGGAAAAATCGCATCAAAGACCGGAGACTCCAAGTGGGTTAGCTCAGAGGCGTCGAGGAAGCTCGTGCATGAGCTTCGCGGCAATGTTGACGCAGTGGTCGTCGGCGTCAATACCATCCTGAAGGACAACCCAACGCTCACCTCCCACAGAAGAGGCAGAAGGAATCCTCTGAAGGTCGTCATGGATGGCAGATTGAGAACTCCGCTGGACTCCAAAGTCGTCGGCGTTGGAACCTTGATCGCAACCTCGAAAAGATTTGACAGGCTGAGGAGGAAAGCTCTGGAGAGTAGAGGCGTCGAAGTGGTCGTGCTCGACGACGGCAGGGGAGGCGTCAGCTTCAGGAAGCTTCTGAAGTTCCTGAGCAGGAGGGATGTCATGTCATTGCTTGTCGAGGGCGGCGGCGAGTTGAACTGGTCTGCGCTGTCTTCCAAGGACGTTGACAGGGTTCTGTTTTTCATAGCTCCTAAGATCGTAGGTGGGAGGGATGCTGTAACACCAGTGGAAGGCGAAGGTGTAAGGATTATGCGCAAGGCGTTCATGATTCATGACTTGTCTGTGACTCAAATAGGGGAGGATGTAAGGATTGATGGCCTTGTCTGCAGGTACTAGCCTCTACAGGGGTATTTTTATAATTCAGGGACAGTATCGTGATAATTTCATGCATTTCTACGTTTCTTGTCGAATTTTGTCGTGAATCTGTCACGACTGAAAACGTAACCTTTTTATACTAGTCATGACTAAGTCATAACTGTCATGAAAGGCTCCATCAACAATCACGTGCAAGAGTTCGACGAACTCGTAGGAGACCTATCAGAATCGATACGCAACATCTCAGATCCCATGGCAGTAGGAGCCATGCTATACTCCATAGCCCAGGAAAAGAAAAGCTCAAACCTCGTCATAAGGGACATAAACGCAAAATTCGACCAGATGATACAAAAGCTGGAAGAGATATCAGAGAAGATAGGAAAAATCAGTGACACCTTCTCAAAGAGCGACGCAAACGACGTGGAACTGTCAGAGAGAGACCAGGAAGTCCTGGACTTCATAAAAGAGAGCGAAAGAGTGTGCGCAGACGACGTCCAAGGGAAATTCCAGTACAGGGGAAGGAACGCCGCCTCCGCAAGACTCAGCAAACTCTTCAAGGAACAAAAGGTCAAAAAGATATACGTAGGCAGGAAAGTCTACTACACCATAAAATCAGGCTGATATCACATCACCCCAACCACCCCCCCACCCTCGGTCCTGAAAAATGACCGAGGGTGGTCATGCTCGCATCATAGGTAATTCAGCCAAAAACCACCCCAAATCGGCCCCCGAAAGGGGGCCGATCTACAATTCTAAGAATCAGACTACGTTTCTGGCAAACCACTCGGCGTCAAATGCTTTTAGGTCAGAGTACGACTGACCTATGCCGACGAAGAGTATTGGCTTCCTTATCTCAGAGGTTATGGATATGGCAGAACCTCCCTTGGCATCGGCATCCATCTTAGACAGTATTATGCCATCAACGCCGACCATTTCATTGAATTGCCTGGCCTGCTCCAGCGCGTCATTCCCTGTCAGCGCGTCTCCCACGAAAACTTTAAGATTAGGCTTGTTAACTCTCACGATCTTCCGGAGCTCGTCCATGAGGTTGACGTTGGTCTGCATCCTGCCAGCCGAATCCGCGAGGACGACGTCAACGCCCCTTGCGCGGGCGTGCGCGACTGCGTCGAATACGACTGCTGCCGAATCAGCCCCCCTCTCGTGCGAGATTACCTTGATGCCAAGAGCATCGGCGTGCCGTTTTATCTGCTCTATCGCACCGGCCCGGAACGTGTCGCCTGCGGCCAAAACGACGCTGAAGCCGTTGTCCATCAGGTATCTGGCGAACTTCGCCATAGTAGTAGTCTTGCCTGTGCCGTTCACTCCCAGAAACAGTATCAGGTAGGGTTTCTCAGAATTCCGGATCGTCTGGACGATGTCAACGCTGCCGCCCGACAGTAGGATATCCGCCAGTATGCCCCTGAGAGTGTCCTTGAGGAAGCTGTCGAGTTTGCCGGTCTCAACTTCGGAGTCGACCAGCTTCTCCTTCAGCATTCGACCTATCCGCTCAGCGGTCTCGGCGGCGACGTCGCTCTGCATGAGGTCAATCTGCAAATCCCACAGCAGGTTGTCAAGGTCTGACTCCGTCAGCCTCACCTTCCCGGAGACGAGGGATTTTACCCTGCTGGTGGCGGTGATTTTCTTCTGCGGATGCGATTCCTCACACTGCTCCTCAGTCCTTCGTATGAAAGAGTCAAATCTCTTCCTCAGGGATTCGAACATTTTTAGAAGACTAGCCTCGCATGCCCTGCATCAGGGTCTCAGCCTCCTGGTTGAGACCGCTTATCCTTCTGCTGAGCTCGACAGCCGATTTCTGGAGGCCTTCCAATGAGCCTGTCAGGCTCTTCACCCGCCCTTCCAATATTTCTTTCGCTTCGCTGACTGATTTCTCCAAGGAGATGTCGCCTCCGACGCCTACCAGAATCTTCTGATTGTCGGCAAGCTTCGCCTTGACGTATGAGCCGCTCCCTATCGGGACTATCAGCTCCGACCCGACCTTGTTCTGGGATATCCCCTCGATAGCCAGCATCGTGGACTTCAAGTCCATGACGGTAACGTCTATCATCTGTATCTGCTTGTTGAGAGCCTCAAGCTGCTGCCGTCCATACTCCAACTGCCCTACTATTTCCTGCAACCTTTCCTGCCTGTTTTCGCCTGCCATCTTAATCGTTCCTCATTATGTCGTGTTCCTTTCCCTTTCCGACTATGACAATCTCGGGCTGCCTTATGGAGAATATGCCGTTCTCCAGCACGCCGGGGATGTTGTTGAGCTCCGTCTCAAGGGCGAGGGGGTCCGAAAAATCAAGACCCTTCACGTCGATTATTACATTGCCGTTGTCGGTCTTGAATCCCTTCCTGATCTCCGCGCCCTCCCCTATCTCCAGCAGCTCGTTCAGGACATAGTTCTGGGCGAAGGGTATTACCTCTATAGGAAGCGGGAAAGTCCCGATTTTCTTCACAAGCTTTGACTCGTCGACTATCACCACGTATTTTAGGGCGGCTGATGCTACGATCTTCTCCCTTGTGAGCGCCCCGCCACCCCCTTTTATGAGGTTGAACTTCTTGTCAACCTCATCGGCGCCGTCGACGCAGAGGTCAAGTATGTTCTTGTCGTTCAGCTCGGCAGTCGGGATTCCGAGGGATTTGGCCAGCTTCTTTGTCCTCTCCGATGTTGGTATTCCGAGCACTGACAGGCCCTTTTTGACCTCCTTAGCCAAGGCCTCGATGAAGCATTCTGCCGTTGAGCCAGTGCCGAGGCCGACGGTCATGCCGTCCTCCACGTACTTCAAAGCCGCTGTCGCAGCGGTCTTTTTTGATATTTCGGCTGATGCCATCCTAAAGTTATTGTATTAGTTTAAATTATCCTACGAATTTCGGCCGCCTTGAGATTAGCGTCGACAGCGGCAGGCTCCTATATGGTTTGCCAGTGTTGAATCCTTGAATCTCTTGGGTGATATCCTCCAGTTTCTCCTGCTTCTGCTCGCCTGTCTCTCTAATTCTGACGCTTAATCTGCCGCTCTTTTTCTCGTTCTCGCCGTAGACTATTATCCTCGGAACCCACTCCTTCTCCGCGTCCCTTATCTTCCTGCCGATGGACTCGTTCCTATCGTCGACGTCGGCCCGTATCTTGTCCTCGGAGAGCTTCTCAGCGATGCCAACAGCATCAGCAGCATAGTCTTCGGAGACGGGAATCACCCGCACTTGAGTTGGCGAAAGCCATACTGGCAGCATCGGCTTCTCACCCTTCTTCATCGTCAATGCCGCTTTCTCCAGCAGAGCGTATATTATCCGCTCTATCGCCCCTGATGGGGAGCAGTGCAGTATGATTGGATGCTTTTCCTTCCCGTCGGCGTCCGTGAATTTTATGTCGTACCTTTCGCCGTTCTCGACGTCAATCTGGTCGGTGCTCAGGCAGGACGCCTTGTCCAACGCGTCAACGAAGTTGAGCTCGTACTTCAGCACGAAGTAGAATATCCTCTCATCCCAGATTTCGACGAGCGCCGGCTTCCCGATGGTCTTCACGATGTGCTGGACGAACTCCTTATGCTCGTCGTAGAACTGCCTGGTGACCCTGACCGCAGGCTCTATGTCGTCTAATGTAAGGCCTACGCCCCTTATCACGTTGATGCACAGGTCCAGCCTCTTCTTGTACTCTTCCATCGCCTGCTCCTGGCCGGAGCATATCGCGTGGACGTCGGGCATCGTGAACGCCCTCAGCCTCCTCAACCCGGTCAGCTCGCCGCTCTTCTCCCTCCTGAAACTGTACCGGGTCATCTCATACAGTTTCAACGGCAGGTTCCGGTATGAGAGCGTCGCATCGTGCGCCATCAGGAACTGCCCGAAGCAGGCCGCGAACCTGAGGAAATAGTTCTTGTCGTCCGACTGTATCGTGTACTGTCGCGCCGGGAACCTGTTCAGATATTTCGACAGCGTAGGATGCTCGAAGTCGTACATTATGGGAGTCTCAACCTCCGTCCCCCCGTATTCAAGTATCTGCTCGGTCACGTACTGCTCGAGCAATGCCTTGACCATCCTCCCTTTGGGGTAGTATCTCATGTTCCCTGGGTCGCTGGCAGGCTCATAATCGACAAGCTCGAGATGCCGCATCAGTTCAATGTGAGGAGGAACCTTATCGACAGCCCGTGACTTGGCCTCCTCGTAGACTGCGAACTTCTTCAGGTTCTCATGGCCTTTGTAGTCGAATTTGCCGATGT
Source organism: Candidatus Altarchaeota archaeon (assembly GCA_043800255.1). GTDB lineage: Archaea > Altiarchaeota > Altiarchaeia > IMC4 > SCGC-AAA252-I15 > JAZDNF01. Next base: position 216,610 of record JAZDNF010000009.1, read on the forward strand.
CGTGGAGTTTCCCGTCAGAGGTCATGATATGCCAGCTGCTCTTTATCTTATCCTCCTTCTTCAGCGCCTCGGACTCATCTGCTTTTTTCTCCTTCATGCCTGCAGGCAGGATAGTCCTTGACAGTTCCGAGAGGGGATGGCCCTTGCATTTCAGTTCGAAGCTCTTGTACCATCCGAAGGGCGCCTTGATTACGTTATAATCGCCTCTCAGCAGCTCATACGCTTTCTCGAGCATCTCCTGCGCCACCTTGGGGCTGCTCAGGTCGGAGCTCAGGTGAGCGTATGGGTACAGTACTATGGATTCCGCACCCACTTTTCCGTAATTCTCCCTGACGTCTTTGACAAGCTGCTCCACCACAGAATCAGGGTCCTTCTCGTCGGCCTTCTCCCCGGCCACGAAGACGACGAGGACGTTCTCCGCCCTGCCAGTCTTGTCCTTGACCTCCTCGGCCGACTTTATCGCCTTCCTCTTGGCCTCGAACTCCAGATAGTCGGAGTGTATGAGCAGGACGCGCATGGTAAAGAATGGTGAGAATAATATATTAAAGTAACTACCCGGTTTCAGGCAACCTCATGATAAGGCTCATGTCATCTCCGTAGTGGTCTCTCCTCTGCCGCTCTTTTTCTATCCCCAGAACCAGGTTAACTGCGATTGTCTGGGGGTCATGGACTCCTTTTTCTTCGATCATTTTCCTGAGATAAGTTGATAACACGATTCGTGATTTCTTCAGGAACATGTCCGATAAAGCCCTGCTCACGCCATCGCTCATGAGCGCTATGGAATCCGTTTTTGGATCGAACCCGTCAACCACTTTCACCCGGCTGGGGATGTTTATCTTTTTAGGCGCGTTTCCCAGAACATTCTCTCCGAATGTTACTTTTTGATCGTCTGCCAACAACCTTCCCTCTATTTTATTCCGGAAGACGTATGCTCTTGAGTCGCCGATGCTGCCAACTGCGAGATCGTCTCCTACAAGCGCAACCGTCACTGTACTCGCAGGCCCTTTTGAGATTTCATGAGCTTTTTTAGAATCCTTAACCCCCTCGATAAGCATATCCAACTGCTCCTCTTCCGACAGCTCATCAGGAGGTTTCCAACCGTGGGCTTTCTTGTAGTATTTCCTCAACTCGTCGTTGGCCCAGCCTAGGGCATCAACTATTAGTGACTTTGGGTCACGGTACCCTGAAGCCTTTTCCCTGATAAAAGCGTCCAGAAATTCGGCAGATTTCAAGCTGGCCTCCGCTGAGTTAGCCCTCCCGCCCAAACCGTCAAACACCGCCAGAAGGTCGTATTTTCTTTTATTTCCCAAGGTCACGTCCTGCCGGACCAGTATCGCATCTTCACATTCGGTGCCTTCCAGCTTATGCCTGCCCCCCTGTCTGACCACGACCCCGATATTCTTCCTCAATGATGGAACATTTGTTAACGCCCTCCCCTCTTCGATTATCCCATGTCTCTCGAGATCCTTAATCGAAGACCTGACAGCATCACCTTTCCCTCCCATAACAGGCGGCAGCTGTCCTGTTGGAGATTCTTGAGGCCGGATCACCCGCTTCTCGGATCGTTCTTCTAACATACTCTTTTATTCTACACAAGATTCGAATAAATATCGTGGGAAGCCGGGCTCAAGTTAGGAATGGCCTTTTGACGATTACGCTCATGTCGTCTCCGTATATCTCTCCCTGTTTCGCGTATGAACTCCCAGTTATTTCGATTGAAGCTCGCCTGGCTGCATCGACTAGTGCATCTGCCATGCCTTGCGCGTTCTTGAGATGTGGTCTGATGATGTAGCTTAGACTTTCTGCTTGGGCGTCTTCCGAATCCTCGCCCTTAAGCTCATCCCTGTACGCCTGCACGGCTCTGTGCACGTCAAACGCGCCTTTTTCGTTCCATCCTGCTATGTAATTGCTAATGCCGTCGCTGCAGACTATAAGGGTATGCTTCTTTGCGTCATACCGTTCAGGTATATTCTGCCCAGGCTTTTCCTCTCGTAAAGATGCTAGCTGCCGGTCAACATCGTAGACCCTGAAATAATCCTCATCCACCCGCCCCATCATATGCCATACCTGGCTCCGCTCACCCTGGTCTGAGGTGATCTGGAAGGCTCTCCCGTTTTCATCAACAAGGTACAGTCTGCTGTCGCCGACATGGGCTACCATAGCCTTTCCAGTCTTGCCTAGGAGCAATGCCGTGAAAGTCGTGCCAGGTTTCTCATTCCCCTTCTCTTTCCCGTTTTCTGCAACATTGTCATTAGCGTACCTCATCGCATCCTTGATCATTTTGTCCACGCGGACAACATTCCTGCCACCAGGATTCTTTTCAACATATCTCCTAGCAGCTTCCGGCTTGCTCATCGTGTCTCTCATGAACTCGTAGAATGAAAGCGCGGCGATGCTGCTGTCTTCACCTGCCGTCCGGCTTTCGCCTAATCCGTCGGCAATAATAGACAATGAGCCCAGATCAGGCCTCCGGTAGTATAATGCAAAGTCCTCATCCCCCTTATCCTTGAATTCATGTCTCTCGCCCACCCTAGTGGAGATTCCCGTCCTCATGCGATTCAACTTGCCGTCAGGGGTGATAACAGCGTATCTATCCCGCTCAACCTTCCCCGACTTTTCCAGGTAGTCAACAATAGTTCTCTCTTCTTCAGGATGCTGCCTTTTTTTGAAAATCCGGAAAAACCTGCCCCAACCGAATTCTCGCGGGTCTTCTATCTCGCCTCCAGGCTGCCCGGTAGTAAGTCTGGCTTTGTCCTTTCCCCTTATCATAGATAATTTTAGCCAAAACTCGGAAATAAATGCCATTATTCACATTCCTAATCGAGGTCAGCATGTTGAAACTGATTGCATATTCGGAAAAGGACGTCGCAGGGTCGAACATCGCCAAGCTTTTGGAGGAGAAGATGGACGGTCTGAAGGGCGTCCGCCTCCAAGCTTACCCTGATTCCCTCCTCTATGTGACTGAAACACCAGATGATGCTGGCCTGTTGATTGTGGCCTCACGCCACCGCTCAGAATCTGGCATGCCAACCCTGACATGCCATGTGACCGGGAACTTCGGCAGGGCGGAGCTGGGAGGGGAAGACATGAGCCTGGCTTTCGCTCCAGCACTCCATCTGAGGAAGGCGCTGATGAGCCTGCAGGAGCATGGGATGGGGCTTGACTATACGGTGAGTTTGGAGGTCACCCACCACGGCCCGACTTCCCTGAGATGCCCCCTAATCTTCGTCGAAGTCGGCTCCTGTGAGAAGCAGTGGAATGACATGATAGCGTGCGAGGCGGCTGCGAAGACGATTCATGACCTTGTTGCCGAAGAGCCTGAGGAGACGGCTGTTGCCATCGGCTTCGGGGGGCCCCACTATGCCCCCAATTTCTCGAAGATTATGGAGAAGGTAGCGTTCGGGCACATCATGGCAAAATATTCGATAGGCAGCCTCAGCAAGACCATGGTGGAACAGATGATGGAGAAGACGATACCCAAGCCAGAACTGGCAGTCCTCGACTGGAAGGGCTTGAAAGGCGAGGAGAAAAAACAGGTTGTGGGCATCCTGGAAGAGATCGGAGTAGAATGGAAGAAGACGTCGGACTACTAGGCAGAGTAAGGGGGCTCCCATGGACTTGGATCCTCATCGGCATCATGATCGGCGTCGTGTTAGGCGTGATGGTGACCAACACCGCCAGGCTGAATGTCTGTCCCCTGAAGAACTGCGTCAATGAAGCGGAGATCATCCCGGTCTCGGACAGAGGCTACTTCCAGCAGGCTATTGAGGTGTTGGAGGGCGCGCAGGAGTCCATCCACATCGTCACATTCGAGCTCAAATATTATCCCAACTACCCTGACAGCTCACAGAACCGGATTATAGAGGCCTTAATAGATGCGAAGAAGAGGGGAGTTGACGTCCGCATCGTCGTCGACGATTATTCGAAGGAGAACAACGCCTTCGGAATCCTGGAGGAGAATGGCGTCGAAGTGAGGATGGACCCGGATGATGTGACAACCCATGCGAAGCTGATAATAGTGGACGGCGAGACGGTCATGATAGGCAGCACCAACTTCTCATACTACGGATTGGAAAAGAACAACGAAGCCAACCTGATAGTGAAAAGCAGGAAGGCGGCAGACTACTATGAAGCATACTTCGAGCGACTGTGGAGAGGTTGATTCAGGCTATGCCGTCCGCCTGCGCTCGTAGGATGTGAATCTTGCCTTGGATGACAGTTCGTATTCTTTTTGTGCCGCCTTCCAGCTCTGCCGGTCGGATGCTGGTTTCGGCTTGTCCTTTGAGAGGCTCACGGTGTCGTATCTCCTTTGGAGGATGGTCTTAAGCTGCTCGTAGCCTTCTCGTATGTTCTCAAAGCCTTCGGCCTGCTGGATGCCCCAGGGCCTGAAGTTCTTCTCAAGGATGAGAGAGTCGAATTTTCCGGCCAGTTCAGAATGGCCGTGAGCTCCTGCGACGACGCCTCTCCTTGCGATGTCTATGATGTCTGCGGGAGTCAGCTTTATGTCAGCAGCTCTTGACGAGTATCTGGCGTACTCATGTTCTGATATCCTGCCGATATACTCTCTGAACTTCTTTTTGTCGCCGCTCAGCTCGAAACCTATCTTATCAGCAACCACTTCGTCCAGCACGGCCCAGACGCTGTCGACCGCCTGCCTCGCGTCGAAGCGCCCTGGACTCGGATAGGCGAACATCCTCTGCAGGTCTGTCGGGACGTCATTGATGGTGACGTCATCATAGCCTGCAAGATAGGGATGCTTCCCGAACTTCCCTTCCATCTTCTGTATCAGCCCGTAAGTGCTCACAACATGCGCCATCTCATGCGCGAATATCTCCTTAGGATACTGTGCCATGAACTGCGGCTGAACCTGCGTCAGCAGGCTCACATAGAGCGCTGGTTTCCCAGTCTCCGACATGAAATATAAGCCAGCCGACTCTTGGGGGTTGAACGATAGCTTCACCTGGGCTATCCTGAACTCCTCCCCTGTGATGCCCTTCATCTTTTTTTCTATTGGCGTCATGCTTTCCCTGATGCCTGACAGCAGGCTGCCAAGAAGCCGATCGTCGTAGCCGTTTACCTGCGCAGCAGTCCACGCGTTCTCCAACTCAGGACTCCACTGTCCGCCAACGGCTTTCCTGAAATCGAAACCGCCCTTAGGCTGCCGGACAATTGATGTGACGTCCAATTCAGGGGCTTTGACGACTGATAACATCATTGGCCTGCCCTTTTCGCGGTCCGCGAAAAACCTTATCCCGTTGCCGTCCTTCCGGTAGAGAGTGAAACACCGGCCTGACCTGAAGTTGGGGCTTGAGTTGTCAGGCTCTATTATGTCGAAATCTGCTCTCGCGTCAGAGTACTCGCTTCTCAGCTTTTCTCTCAGCTTCGGATTATGTTCTGTGACCTTGTCGACGATGCGCCATATCTCGCCAACGGAAGCCTCAGGCCTCTGAGCATGCTCCAGTTTGGCAGGTATCTCCATCACAGGCGGCGTCAGATCCCCGACCTCCTTTTTGAGCGTGAAATGGGAGTGAACTGCCATGGCGGCCAGCATGCCGAGGCTGAATATCCCAGCCCCGATCTCAGCCCGGTTGGTTTTGATAAAATCCCCGATGGACCTTCCCACACCCCCATAACCCTTCATGTATCTTTCAACGGCTTTCGGGTCGTTCCAATCGATTTTTGTGGAATCCGGTCTCTTGAGTCTCTCCTTCTGGCTCATCTTTGATAATAGGGAATCCTAAGGTAAAATAATGAGAACGCTGTTATAGTATTATAGGATTTCCGATGAACCATAGAGAGATAATTAATAGGGAACCGGCCAACGATGGCCTGCCCGGCCCAAAGCAGACGCTGACCTACGGGCAGCTGAAGAAACTCCCGCCGCAGGAAATCCAGGATAGGATAGACGAGCAGGTGGTTAAGATAGGCACCGACGGCGCAGGATACATTGGAAACCGGCTCGCACCCCCTCTCGCATTATTAGTTCTGAAAAGGTTACACCACGATGATTTTGACAAGCTGGGAGGGGGAATCCGAAGAGAGGAGAGGGAGAAGTACGAAAGCAAACCTGAAACTTACTGGAGAGTAAAAGGTACTGAAGAAATCGAAGAACACATTCATGGCTGGGTCAAAGACAAGCTTAAGATAACCGACGAGACCGTGGTCTCACTCTGATGTGAACTCTACTGCTGTGAACACCGGACCCTTCAAGGATATTGTCTTGTTTTTGGACTCTATGAAGCGCCTAGCCTGCTCTCCCACGTTGACGTTAACGTCCGCAGACCCCTTCGCCATCTTAACCTGATAGAAGCCTTCCCTCTCGCCAGCTTTCACAGCCTCCTCAACCATAGAGGCGAAATAATTCGAAATCGCGTCCAGGAACGTGAAATCCAATTTCAATCCCTTCTCTTTCACTACGGCGACGTTCTTCTTCAGCTTGGACACATCATCAGGCAGGCCGTAGACTCCGCCATCGTGGACGTATACCTGGTTCAAAGCCGCAGGTCCCAGGAGTCGGGTGTTATCCTCCTTCTCGACCACATTCACCCTTATCTTTTTCCCGAGGAAGCTGCCCTCGAATGCCGTGTAAGAGCACGGCGAATTCGCATTAGCGTGTTCTGAGGCAATCTGCCTTATTTTTTCGGCAAGCTTTTTCCCTTCAACGGTTACAGGCATCCTGTCGATAGTAATCTGCTCTGCGATTTCCTTGTCAGACAGCTCAAGAGCCTGATAGAATTGGGGGTAGAGTAACTCCCGCACGTCCTTCAGATTGTTTTTTACCATGAGTATCCTCTCCAACCCGAAACCGAGGTTGAACACGTCATAGTCTATGCCATACTTTTTGAGGGACTCCCTGTTGTAGAGGCCTATGTCTGCAACTTCTATGCTCCCAGAGTAGACCTCATATTCCGTGCCAGGCGCATAATAGTTGGAGGTGGCCTTCTTCTGCACGAACCTGACGTCGCCGAATTCCAGTTTGTTGAGAATCTCCTCGGTGATTTTCTTGCCCTCCTCAAGGTCAAATTTTCGGTCCACGATGACCATGCTCCCCCCATAGTGTGCCCTCAGGTGGGTGGCGTCCACCTTCTGCTCCCGCCTGAACCGCAGGCCGATTGAGAACAACTTCATAGGCAGGTTCCGCGAGCCCCTCAAAGCGGCAATAGTGGGGAACCACGCGCCAGTCATGTGACTCCTCAAAGTCATCTTCTCAGGGACAGGCTTCAGGCTCCTGAACTCAGGGAACAGGTCTATAATCTTCGCAGCCTCGTCTGTCTTGATTTTCAGGCGGCCGACCATCGTCTCTAATAGGTTATCGCCTTCGACGGCGCCCTCCCGGTACTCCCTCAGGATTTGCTTAAGGGTTTCTACGTCAATGGATGCGCTCACCTTCCTCAAATCCGAAATCTTGTCCTGGCTGAGCCCAATGTCAGGCCTTGGCAACCCTGCCAGATAGTAGACTCTGTCCAGTATCACAGGAGCCTCGGAACCGTACTGCTTGTAGACGTCATCCTCCGGCAGGAACACGGGATTCTCGACCTCATCGAAGCCCAGGCCGACGAAGACCTCCCTCACCTTCTGCACAAGGTCGTGTATAGGGTGAGTGCTGCCCTTAGAGCCATTAACCTTCTCCCGGCCTCCGGAAACGCTCTTTGCAGCCATGACTAATAGTATATAATTTCTGACTCCTTAAATTAAGTACCCATGAACGTGGAAAAGCAGAATGACAAGAGGCCGGAGGCTAACATACCGCTGAGGCAGGTAAGCAAGGACAAGAAATTGATAAGGTACATGTCAGCAGATGCTTTTTTCGCGCCGGAGAGCTCCTTCAAAGCCGGGGAATACTGTGTTGACAACTGCGTAATGGTCGCCCCCTACGCCAAAATCAGGGGAGGCATCGTGGATATCGGAGACTACAGCAACATACAGGACCACGTCATCGTCGGCTCGGACAGCACAGAGACTGCTGTGATAGGGAAGAACGTCTCGCTTGCACATCAGGCCAAGATCCTAGGAACGCACATACACATAGGAGACGGGACGCTCATAGACATGAAGGCCGAACTCGACGAGGCAACGGTCGGCAACAATTGCGTCATAGAGCCGGGGGCGGTTCTCAGGGGAGTATACATCGAGGACGGGATGTACGTGAAAGCCAAGACCAATATTGACGGCGACATGGGTCTCAGAGATGCTATCAGGAAAGGACTGGCAGGGTTCATCAGAGACGAGCCAGACTACCCCTACAAGAACCTGAACGCGCGCGTAGTCCACGTCAACAAGGAACTGGCGAGAGGATACAACAGACTGAAAGAGGAGGGAGCTGACCTCTCGACGCCCGTGCTCCAGAACCCTAAAGTAGGATGGACCACGCACAGGGTGAGCATGCCAGTGGCGAAGGCGGTCGCTGAACGTGGAGTGAAGATAATAGGGCCTGCCATGCTGGAAGGCGATGTCGAGTTCGGAGAAGGCTCTGTCATCAGGGTTGACGAGGGAGGGATAGAGGAGGGCACGCCCATATCGATAGGAGACGGGACTGTAACAGGCAGGAACTTTGTGGCTCATGCGCTGGAGACAAGCAAAAAAGGCAATCTTATCGAGAAGAACACAGTCGAAGTGGGCGGCAGGAGATACTCCATATTCATCGGCGAGGACGTTACAATGAGGGATGACGTCCAAATCCATGGGCCGGCCGCCGTCTTATACGGATGCGAGTTAGGGCATAACGTCCTCATCTTCAAAGGCTTCCTGGAGGAGGGCGTCAGAGTCGGCAGGGACTCATTGATCATGGCAAGGGTCGGAAAGAACAGCGTCATAGGTGATGACGTTTTTGTCGGAGTTGATGTCCCCCTCGCCACCAAAATACCTTCAGGAGCCAGGATAAGAACAGTTAAGGACTTGGAAAAACTCAGAGGCTGAGCTTCTTGTCGCACATGGGCGTCAGCGTCCTGACAAGCTCGTCCGCCTCCTTCTTCTCCGTTGCGAGTATGACGCCTCCCATGTTGTCAAGCCTCATCTTGTTTATCATGAAATGTATGAACTCCTTGACCGATTTGTCGTTGTTGTATATCAGAAGGCTTGACACGGAATCCAGGAGCACGAACTTCGGCGGCGGCATCCTCACCAGGACCTTGTCGGCGTACATGCCTATCTCCTCCAGGGACGAGGGATTCTCGACGAAGACCGTGTTCCCCTCCTTGGATGCTGACTTGCCTGCCATGTGGGATATGCAGTCGATGAAGACGATATTGTCAGTGGGGATGCCGTTGTTTTTCATGATCTTCGATATCTGCTCGAACGGGCTGCTCAGGCTGATGTAGATTCCGTTCTCCTTCCGGTCAACCAGCAGTATCTTGAGCAGCGCAGGTATTACCGTGCTCATATCATCCGACTTCGAGGACACGAGGACTATGGACTCGTTGGGTAGGCCGCTGAAGCCGGCTGAGACGTTCTCATACATCATCTGAGCCGACTCAGTTACGGTTGCCTCGCCCTCAACCGGAGCTCCGACAGACTGTTCAGCGCCGGTTTTCGTCATCTCGGTCCTCAAGCTCTCAACCGTCTGGATGAACTTTGTCACATCCGAAGTCAGGGGAGTGGATATCTTGATGGGGCTCTTGTCCCTGAGGGTTATCTTGAGCACTCCCTTGGTGGACTGTATGAACTTAAGGAGGTTCTGCAAGCCGTAGCCGACCACGACCAGGATGGCTAAAAGCACTATCTCGTCAAAGGGCGGGCTGGGAAGCTCAGGCAGGTAGTTTCCTGCGAAATTCTTCAGTATGTCCACGAGGACGGTCTTGCCTGCAAGAGGCGACAGCGTGTAAAGGTAGCCGGCAATGGCTATGAATATCACCCCCCGTATGAAACGGTTCCAGTTGTAGGGAGTGTAATGTCCGAGAGAGAATATGTCAGAGTATCTGACCTCCGAGAACGATTTGGGAAACTTTTTCAGGCAGATGAGCCTCTTGTTTGTCGCGGCGATGTCATAGCCGCTGAATGAGAACTCAGATATGATGCGCTCCCCCTTTGACAGGAAATCGCTCCACTTTCCCTTTGCGTTTCCGTTCATCTTTACCTATTCCACCCCGGCCTTAAAGAAAGGTATGAGGTTTATCCCATCAGAGGTTATCTTCATGATGTGCTTGTTCCTCGAATGGTTGAGGCCTCTCATCTTGATGACCTGGAACGACCTTATCAGGTCTCCCTTGCGCTCGAACTCCGAGAGGAAGAAGAGGCCGTCGGCGATGAACTCCTCAACCCCGAACACGGAGTACATGAACTTCTGGGGGGGTATCTCCGAGATGATGAATATCGTGCAATCCAGGAGGGATAGCCTAATCCCGAGCTCGAAGATGAAGTCCCTTATCTTCTTGTCGTCTTTGATGGCCTGCGCGATTGACGTGATAGAGTCCAACACCACCCTCTTCGAGGAGGTCTCCTCTACCATGGAGCATATCATCGTTATTATGCCGTTGACGTTCTGGAGCTCCAGGCCCTTCAGCCGTGAGTCCTCGTTTATGTCCAGAACCCGTATCTTGTTGGTGTCGACGAACTTCGGCTCATAGAACTTGAAGCCGCTGATGTTCTTGAGGAACTTTTCCTTGGACTCTGAAAGCGAGATGTAGAGGCCGTTCTCGTTCTTCTTCGCACCCCTGAACAGGAATTCGGTGCCCAGTATCGTCTTCCCGGTCCCGCTGCTGCCGGAGATCATGACGATATGGCCGCGAGGGATTCCGCCCCCGAGAATAGCGTCCAGACCCTGTATGCCAGTTTCAACAAAATCAGCCATGTTAGAGTACGGTTATACATCTGCTTCTACTTTTAAATATATTCCATAAGAATACTAGTATCATGGAACTGGAATTCGGCGACAGAACTTTCGAGCCTAACACCCGGACGCTGAATGACATGCTTCCGGTGCTCTTGGACAGGATAAAACTGGGGAAATCGGAGGAAATCCTCTATTATATGTTCACCGACGTCAGCAGGAACGAGGCCGAGCACAGGAGGATGGTGGAAGCCAGCCTGAAGTATGACATAACCGTAATCCTCCCAAAGAACCTGGGGAGGGAGTACGTAAAGACCCTGGGGCACTATCATCCGCAGATCCTAGGCACAGACCTGAGTTACCCTGAACTATATCAGGTGTTAGAAGGCGAAGCCCATTTCATACTACAGAGGCTTGAGAAGGGCATAGTAGCCGACGCCGTTGCAGTTAAGGCATTGAGGGGGCAGTGCGTTCTGATTCCTCCGAACTACGGGCACGTCACAGTCAACCCCACAGGCCGCCAGATCAGGATAGCTAACTGGGTCTTCAGGGACTTCGCATCGGTCTACAAGGATTACAAGGACAAACACGGCGCAGCCTACTATGAGCTGTCTGACGGAAAGTTCGTAGAGAACGAATCTTATACCAGACTGCCCAAGCTAAGGTTCTCGGAACCTGTTGACAAGAAGCTCTTAGGGCTGGGGAAGGACGATGACATGTACGTCCTCGTCGAAGACCTTAGAAGGCTGGAGTTCCTGAAGAAGCCTCAAGACTATGGGGAACTCTTCGAGAAGACGTTGAATTAGAGATCAGCCTTTGGTCACGCCCAGCGGCACGACCCTCGCAACCGCCTCAGATATGCCTGAAAGCTCGACGCTTTTCACGACCTCTGTGATGTCCTTATAGGCTTCGGGAACCTCTTCTGCTAGGACCTTCGGAGATGTCGCCCGTATTATCGTGCCCTTGGACTCCAGCATCCTCCTGATCTGGTCTCCTCTGAAGGAGTGCAGGGCCTTGGCTCTGGACATCACCCTGCCTGCACCGTGGCAGACGCTGCCAAATGTCTCCTTCATCGCCGTCTCGGTGCCGACCAGAACATATGATGCCCTTCCCATGTCGCCTGGCACGATGACAGGCTGGCCCACGTCACGGTAGGACTTGGGTATCTCAGGCCTGCCGGCTGGGAAAGCCCGGGTCGCGCCCTTCCTGTGGACGCACACCTTTCCAAAACCATCATGCTCTTCGAATTTAGCGATATTGTGGCAGACATCGTATACGACGCTGACCTCGCAGCCCTTGAAAATTTTCTCCAGCGTCTCCCTAACCCACTGCGTTATAACCTGCCTGTTGGCGAATGCGTAATTGACGGCGCAGTACATTGCAGCCACATAATCCTTAGCCTCCTTGGACTTAAGGGGCGCGCAGGCGAGCTCGGCGTCAGGCAGCCGTATTCCATACTTTCTGGACGCCTCCAGCATGACCTTTATGTAATCGTCTGCCACCTGGTAACCGAGGCCTCTGCTCCCGCAGTGGACCATAAGCGTTATCTGACCCTCCGAGTCCAGACCGAACTTTTTTGCAACGTCTGGCTTGAGTATCTGGTCCACCCTCTGCACCTCGAGGAAATGGTTCCCTGAGCCCAGGGTTCCGAGCTGGGGCTTGCCTCTCTGCCTCGCCCTCATGCTTACTTTGCTTATGTCAGCACCCTGGATGCAGCCGTTCTCCTCTATGTATTTGAGGTCTTCCTCGAGGCCGTGGCCTTCCTCCACAGCCCACTTCGCCCCGTAAGTGCACGCCCTCTCAAGGACCTTATCCTCCACCCTGAGCTTCGACTTCGAACCCAAACCGGAGGGGATGTTAGTGAACAGGCTCTCCACAAGCTCCTTCAGCCTGGGCTTGACGTCCTCATAGGTGAGGTTCGTCCTCAACAGCCTGACGCCGCAGTTGATGTCATAGCCGACTCCGCCGGGGCTTATTATCCCATCCTCAAGGCTGAACGCCGCCACCCCGCCGATTGGAAAACCGTAGCCGTAGTGGGCGTCGGGCATCGCCATGCTCGCCTCCAGTATGCCAGGCAATCGCCCGACGTTCGCAACCTGTTTGAACACGCCCTCCTCAATCTCGTTGAAAAGTTTTTCAGTGGCATAGACTCTGCCTGGGACGCTCATCCCCTCCTCCCTGAACTCCCACACGCCGGGCCTGACAGTTTTGGCTTTCATCTAGTCTTTCCGCCCATTCTGCCAGGCTTCTCCAGTATGCCTGGCATCGTGGCAGAGTCGGGCCTCCCGGCCTTTTCACCCCAGTCGATTATCTCCTTGGCCGCGGCTGCAAACCATGAGGAATATTGTATTCTCATTTTGTCGTCTATGAATGTCTCTATCCTGTTGTTCACATTTCCGAGCTGTTTCTCGGTCAGTTCACCGGGATCAAAGCCATTTTTTTCATGTTGCGCATATATCTCAAAAACTCAGACGCATGCTCATGAAAATTTTTACCATCAAAACCCTCTCTCTTAAAATTCCAACGGTAGTATACTGTTTTCTCAAGCTTTTCCTGCGAAGATTCAACTTGCATGTAGCTTTCTGGCATTCTCATTTCGTCGATTTTACAGGGCATTCCAAGCGCCTGCCTATCAGCCAGCATATGGACGACCTCTCCAGGCCTGTACAGCGGATTATTTCCTTGGGCATACTTCTCGTTTGTTGATATCAGAATCCGCATTCTAGTCTCCCTCTCCAACTTATCTCTTACAGACTCCGTTCCTCCGCCCAGATCCCTGTCTCTCGGTACCTGTTTGGCTAACAGGAGCTGGATATCGCCTCCAGCTTCTTTGAATTCAGACAACACTTTGAGTGCGCCAACGTATGCACGCCCTTTCATCAGCTCTTCCAGTGCTTTTTCTACCAGCTCCCTATCGCCTTCTTCTATTCGTGGATTCATGCCAAGAACTTTCATGCTCAAAAGAGTTGGCACAAAGAAGCCGGATACGACTGCAATAGGCTCAATATGCCCTGTCACATTCCCCCGGGATTTATCATTAGCATCGACCAACCAGCTCTCTCTGTCGCGCAGCGTTTTCAGATTCCTCTCGAATCTCTGCCGCTCGGTCTCCTTTGGGACTGGCTTCCGTTCTTTCTCGATGTTCATCTCAGGTATATATTCTTTCCATGCCGTGATTATTATATCATGGCAAGGGACGCGTTAAAGGTGAGGCCCAGAGCAGCCGCCCAGGTTAAGGAGGATATGAACCCAGGAGCCAGGCTGAGCAGCATAGCGCCGCTCAAAGTCGGCGAAATCCCCAGGATAGAGGAGGACAGGAGGATGACGCTGCTGCATGAGGCAGCTCTCCTGGAGAACCAGCTGAGGGATGAACTGGATAGGACGGGGATGAGACCTGATGAGAAGATAAAACTGCTGGAGGGGATGACAGAGCTCACCCTCAGGAAAGCGGGAGTAGACCTCAAACAGGGCCAGCCTAACGACGAGAAGACCATCAGCCAGATAAGGGAGGACGTCTTCCAGAACGCTGCTGAAGTCTACAGGTCAGCCGATGAACTGTACAGTCCAGTGCTTGAGCGCATCAGGGAGATGGATGAGCTAACCGCAGAAAACATTTCCAGGATATTATACACTGAACGCCTGAGAAGGCATGAGATGATCGAGGAAAAGAAGGCTGATGATAAGGCAGGCGGCGAAAGAATCAGGGAGGCAAGAGACGACACCATAGCTGATGAGATGATAGACTCAACCTTGAACATAGTCTCAGAAGGCCTTGATGGATTGAATCCTGAAGCGAGGGATTTCGCAAGAAGGGAAACGAATAAGAGGGTGAAGGAGTCACGGCAGAAGGGTGACAGGGTAACGCCTGAGACCATCTACGGCCTCTGGAGAACGATAGCAGCTGAGGCGAAAAAGGCTGCCTGAACGAGATGAACATACTGAAGAGAGCGCCCAAGGCTGACGTTGAACCGCTGGAAGACGTCAAAGCCCCGAACGGCCTCAGATTGCCCGAGCTTCTGCGCAGAAGGCTGAAAGAGCTTGAAGACGAACCTGGAGAGGGGGACACGCTCCTCGATATCGTATCACAGTCCAAAAGGGAGGGTGAGATTAACAGCAGGCGCGACCTGCTGAAAAAAGAATTCAGAGGCCTGGGCCTCAGCGAGAGAGAAGCATTCGACCTGTCGATAACATCGCTGAAAATCAGCCTGCTGATGGAGAGGCTAGGATTAAGGCGTCTCGATTTCATGAAGCTGACAAAGGAGGAGCTCGACATTTTGGAGAAGAATCCGGGCCAGGGGGATAGACTGCTGAAAGACGCTCTGAAGTCCGATAGAAAAGCCGAAGTGTCAGGCAGGCGGGAGAGGATAGAACACAATCTCATGTCGCTGGGTTTCAGCCCCAGGGAAGCACCAACCCTGGCTGAGAGGAACGTCAAGATAAGCCTCATAATGGAAAAGAATCTGGGAGAACTGGAGAAGGCATCAGGCAGGGACGGGGAGGAGATGCTCGACAAGCTGCCGAAGAGCTCGGTTAATCGCATGGAGGAACGCAGGGACGGGATAAAGGCGTCACTGTCCCTTCTGGGATTTGACAGGCAGACCATCATGGACCTGTCGTTCACCACCATGAAGACCGAACTGCTCACAGAGTACATGGAACTGAAACACGAGCAGAGGAGGAAGCTGCTGGGTTACGCCGCAACAGGAGCTGTCGCAGGCGTTGGGGCCCTCCTCTTTTCGAAGTATATGCGAGAGGAAGAATCAGAGCCTGCTAAACCGACTAAGATGGAAGCCAAGGAAACGTCTGAGCCAAAGGTCAAACCTTACTGGGGCCAGACCAAGTACACTGAAGAGGAAGTTTGGAGCGGCTTCGAAAAAGAGCGGGAATTCATCGAAACATTCTGCAGGAAGAATCAAGTCAACCCGGTCTCGCTGATGAAATACGCTAAGGATTTTAAAGTTGACCCGCTCCTGGTGCTGGCGACTATGAGAACGGAATCGAACTTCAAACCTGATGCGATATCAAAGGCGGGGGCCAGGGGTATCATGCAGGTCATGGACGCTACAGCAAAGGAGTGGTGGACGAAACACGGCTACAATGTCGAAGAACTTGACCCGCACAATCAGGACCACTGCATGCGCATCGGCGCCGGAACACTGAGCTGGGCTCTCCAGGACATAAGATGGATAGAAGAGCTGCCTGACGAGCGCGAGAGACTGAGGTTTGCGCTTGCAGTGTACAACGCAGGCTATGGTAACGTCAGAGAGGCCGTCAATAATGCGGGAGGCAGAGTAGATTATGCTGCTGCACATAGGTACTTCCCAAAGCAGGAGACAAAAGACTACGTCCCAAAGGTGCTTGGATTCTACGACAGATACAGAAGAGAGGCTGGAATGGCTTAGCGGACGTCCGCCCGCATGTTCTTCTCAAGCTTCTTCAGTTTCGCATTCCCTTTCTCGAACTTGCTGTTTGCGGTTTTCAGAAGAAACCGTAGATAGCCTTCAGGCGCCAGCATGGAACCGTCAACCATAACAGGCGCCTGGATTTTCTCTGTGGAACATATCTCGACCATAAACCGCCCCTCCTTCAGGCTTTGAACCCCGACCCTCTTGAAACCAGATTGCTTCCCAATCTTTAGGAGCAGACGCGCGCCATCCAACGTCCTGCAGACAACGTGGATGACAGCAGGCTCGTATATGAACCATACAACGCCTTTCTCTGACTTCAGCGCGCTCCTGACTTCTCCAACTTTCACCTTCCTGTGCCACTTCCCCAGCAGCCTGTCCTTCTCCTTAGAGCCAGCATCCTCCAACAGGGTTATCCTGCCCGCACAGCTTGAGGTGGTATAGAAGTCGTCAAGCGCGTTCACGTAATCCAGGAGGGGAATCAGAGCCTTGTCCACGTCCCCCTCGTGGAGCGCTGCCTTGTACTCTGACAGCGCATGCTCCTTCTGCATGAGAAAGCTTCTGCTATTTTTATCCACGATATCATATTTTGTACATGGAGGGTAAAGAGTTCGAGCGGAAAGCGTCCGTAATAATAGTCCTCACCATAGTGGCTTTCGCAGTTGGCTACTATGTCATCAACCCGGACACGAGCTACAAGCATAATGAGAGGATTGCCGGCGTGAGCGTGAAATCTAACATCCCCCTGGAAGACCTCTCAGGATGGGATGACATCGGCCTCCTGAAATCCGACGACCTCGCCATACTGGCCTGCAACTTCGAGCTCTCGGCAGTCTCTGGAACGCCCGTCTCAAGGGAGTATATTGTAAACGTCGAGAAGGGCGAGCAGGGAGTCTACGTCGAGAACAGGGCAAACGCTTACATCAGAGGCATGAACTCTTCAGAACTCCTAGACGCATGCCACGTGTTCGCATGCCTGATAAGCAACGTCTCATGCTCTGACAAATTCCTGGACATAGACACCATATTCTGGAACACGAACGCCATCAACGTAATAATAGACGGCAACATCAGCGGACCGGGCACGAGAGCATACGCTGAACTCCTGGGGCCGATAGCCTTCTACCAGGCCCAGCATGCTGACATCAACAGGGATGGGATATTCCAGAATGAGGAAATCCTAGAAAACGACGTCTTCATAATCGCGTACATAAGGGAGGGCGACGTCTGCGCGATACAGCCGATGACCAACGCAATCCAGAAGGTGAACGCATCAAACGAGACTGTCGACTGCGACCTCGTCAAACCCGCGATTGTCCTGGAGGAGTCGCCAGCGAACGAGATACGAATCATAGGAGACAATACAGTATACCTGTACGGCAATGCAGAGAGACTGCACGCTGAGGCGATAATAATCGGGGACATAATAGCGCCAGCCTGGAACCTCAGATTCCACGGGGTAGAATAGAGCCTACTTGAATTTTTTCTTTGATGAGGGTTTCCCCTCGATACCCCAGTGCTCTCTTGGAACCTCGTTCAGGAGGACGAAAACAGCCTTCGCCGGTGCGCCGGTCGTCTTGCAGACGGCCTCAGTAACGTCCCCTATGAGAGCCTCCTTCTGCTCGAATGTGAGGCCCTCCCACAGGTCTATCTTCACTATTGGCATGAAAGTTCACCTGTTATTTTATTCCGCCGCCATAGTTAAATAGGATGGGAGTAAATCTCAGGGACATAATACCCCAGAGGAGCCTCGAGTTCGAAGAGCTTAGGGGGAAGGTCATCGCAGTAGACGCATTGAACAGCCTCTACCAGTTTCTGGCGTCCATACGGCAGGCTGACGGCACGCCGCTAATGGACTCAAACGGGAATGTGACTTCCCACCTGTCAGGCCTCTTCTACAGGACAGGCAGGCTGCTCAAGCTCGGGATCAAACCGATTTACGTCTTCGACGGGAAGCCGCCTTCCATAAAGAGGGGGGAAATAGACAGGAGAATGCAGTTGAAGAGGGAGGCTCAGATGGAGTGGGAGAGGGCCAAGGTCGAGGGTAGGATCGAAGACGCGAAGAAGTTCGCTAAGAGGACCTCGAAACTGACAGATGAGATGAAGGAGGACTCGAAGAAGCTTCTGGGATGCATGGGAGTCCCCTACGTTCAGGCGCCCTCCGAGGGGGAGGCGCAATGCGCTCACATGGTCACACGGGGAGATGCCTGGGGTGTCGGCAGCCAGGACTATGATTCCATACTCTTGGGCGCTCCGAAGCTGGTGAAGGGCCTGACCCTGAGCGGGACCCTGGAGCTTTCCCTCATCGAGCTGGAGGATGCGCTGAAGCAGAACGGGATAACGAGGGAACAGCTTATAGACGTCGCGATACTCGTGGGGACGGACTTCAACGACGGCGTCAGGGGCATCGGCCCCAAGAAGGGCCTCAAGATGGTGAAAGAGGGCAGGTTGGGGGAACTCGACCTTGACTTTGACATCGACGTCGTCAGAAAAATCTTCCTCAATCCTGATATTTCAGACGACTACAGTATAGAGTGGAACAGCGTTGACGTCGACGGACTTGTGAGGATACTGTCCGAGAAGCATGACTTCTCCGAGGAGAGGGTCAGAAAAACCGCGAATGAGATGACAGAATCGAGAAAGGAGATGTCCCAGCAAAACCTTGACAAATGGTTCTAATCCTTAGGCAGAACCGTTACGTTGACGCTCTCGTTGCCTAAGCTGTCTCTGATGCTCTTCTCCAGGCTCTTCCGCCTGCTCTCGGCCATGTCAACGTCCTTGTAACACTGATTTCTGACGTCGGAGTCGGAGATGAGATTGCACACTTGCGGGTCAAACTTCTTGGGTGCAACGACCAGATAGCATTGGTCTATCACGCGGGTGGAGTTTATCTTCCCGCAGTCGAGGACCTTCTGGTAGCACCAGTCCCTGCCGTTCTGGTTCTCTATCAGGGCGCAATAATTGGAGTCCGTGTTTATTATCGCCAGGCATCTGAACTTGGAGCTGTTGGCGTTGATGCTCTCGCATGTCTCGTTCCTCTTCTCATAGATGGCTGCCGAGAAGTAGCACTCGTCCCTCTTGACCTCCTCGGATATCCTCAGGCAGATTCTCGAGTTCTTCAGCTTCTGCGCCAGGAACTTGAAGCACTCGTCAGCCTCGTACGTGTTCTTCACCTGAGTGCACGTTGACGGGTTGTCAGTTACGAACGCGACCTCCCTGATGCAGTTGTCCCTCCACAGGTCTACCGACACATCATCGCATACGCTCACGTTGCCGGTTTCAGAGGCATAGTCTATCAGGCACTTGTCCTTGTCAGGCTGGCCGAGGGTCTCACACGGTTTCAGCGTTGTTGTGGT
The DNA here is from genome assembly GCA_043800255.1 of Candidatus Altarchaeota archaeon. Classification (GTDB taxonomy): domain Archaea; phylum Altiarchaeota; class Altiarchaeia; order IMC4; family SCGC-AAA252-I15; genus JAZDNF01. Next base: position 236,136 of record JAZDNF010000009.1, read on the forward strand.
CGACGCCGGCGTGCCTTCGTTGCAGCCTGCGGTCAGCACGACACCAACCATGATGATGACAAGACATGTGTTAAATTTCATCCTAAGAATATTGCAAAATCAGCATAAAAGCAAAAAACTAGCCTCCCCTGCAGAAGTTCAAGGCGAACTCCCCGCAGCCCTCCCTGCCGCTTGCAACGGACGGCGCGCAGTTCGGGTCGACGCATATCCCACCAGAGTTTCGTACTAGGCCCTTCTGGCATTCTCCGCTGTTGCGGCAGGCTTCCTCGCCCAAGCCGCCGCAGACTGTCGTCGTCGGCCTCACTGACGTCGTAGTGGGGACTGACGTCATCACATACACTGTTGAAGTTGACACTATAGAAGTCGATGTCGATGTCACGCTGGTTGACGTAGTGTACGTCCTAACCTGGGATTGGGGGTCGTTCTCGGCCTTGGATGCGACATAGGCTGCGACGCTGACCGCCACTCCAACGCTGCCCATCAGGAATACAACCAGCAGGATCAGTATCAGGGTGACATTCCCGCTCTTTTGCTCTTTCTTGGTCTTCTTTTTAGCCTGCAGGGTCATGACGGAGTATATTATACACTGGATTTATATAAAAAGTGGGGTGACCTGGAGGAAAGCGCCTTACAGCTTAAGAGCCGCTTTTATGGCTTTCTCGTCGAATCCGACGATGATCTTGCCGCCGATTTCGAAGACTGGCACGCCCATCTGGCCTGACTTTTTGACCATCTCCCTGGCCTTCTCCTGGTTGGAGCCGACGTCTATGTCCTCGAATTTGACGTTGTTCGCCTTCAGAAACTCCTTCGCCTTTTTGCACCACGGGCATGTCGGCGTCGAGTACACTTTAACGTCCATCGTCCAATAATACGAACACTGGTATAAAAATCGTGAAACCGAATATTGAACATGATCCTGTCGATTGCCGCTTTCCTTGCAGGCCTGATACTCCTCGTGAAAGGCAGCGACTTTCTGGTGGAGTCTGCGACGAGGATAGCGCACTATCTTGGCGTGTCTGACCTGGTCATAGGTCTGACATTGGTTGCTGTCGGAACCTCGCTGCCGGAGCTGGGCTCCTCTATCGCAGCTGTGTTGAAAGGCAACCCAGGCATAGCGACAGGCAACATTGTTGGAAGCAACATAGCTAATATTGGTCTGATCTTGGGCCTGACCGCTTCGCTCAGAGGATTGAGCATACGGCCTGAAATGTTCAAGCGCGACGGCATTATAATGGTAGGCATTACAGTATTGTTTTTGGTCTTCGCGCTTGATGGCACCATTAATACGGTGGAGGGGATGATGCTGCTCCTGATGTTTTCAGCATACACTCTCTTCCTTTTCGAGTATAAACCCAGGTTCGAGAGATTTTATAGATTCAAGAAATATTTTGGAGAATATTTCAAATTCAAAAACCTGTCGCACCGTATGAGGATCATCGACAGAATCAGTGACAGGATCCCAGACGACCTGATCAGGGGGGTGTTGAATCCTAGGACATACCACAGGGTTACCATGAGAGTGTTGAGGAATGTGAAGGAGGGCATCGTAAGAGAGCTTTGTATTATGATGATAGGCAGTCTGGCGGTGTTGATTGGTGCAGATTATCTGGTAAACGGTGCTGTGGAGATTGCCAACTACTTTGGAGTTCCAGACGTGATAATTGGGCTTACAATCGTCGCGATGGGGACTTCACTCCCGGAGCTTATGGTCTCGCTGAGTTCAGTGAAGAAGGGGTATGATAACCTTCTTGTGGGTAACCTGATAGGGAGCAACATAGGGAACATGACGTTGATAGGCGGCCTGTCAGCCGTCCTCGCGGGCTTGCCTATCGACAACCTGACGATGCGTTACACGCTGCCCGCAATGCTGGCTTTTGCCGTTGTGTGCGTAGTATTCCTGAGAAGCGGCGAGAGGGTAACGAGAGTTGAAGGTGCCCTGCTGCTGGTAGGGTATGCTGTCTTTATGGGTTCTGTTTTGTCTGCGTGAACCTGTGGATTATGAGGCCTGAGAGCGCCTTGGGATAGAAGTAGGTTGACTTCTGGGGCATCCTCTCCCCTTTGTCAGCGACCTTCCTGATTTCGTTCATCTTTGTCGGCCTCAAAAAGAAGGCGACCTCGTAATCGCCTCCATCAACGTGCTTGAATGCCTTCCGTGTGTCCTTCGCGAACGCTATCCTCCTCTCGCTCTCGCTGTCAGACCGTATCCCGAACGCCTTGTCGATGATCAGCCGGTTGAATACTGTGACATCAAGCTGGTTCCACTCCTCTGATCTGTCCTTGACGAACGCCTTCTTCAGCGGTTCTGGTTTAGGCTTTAGTATGCTGTAGCCTTTATCGTGGTACATGCCGTAGACGTTATCAGCCTTCTCGTTCTCCAGCCGCTGGAAGAACTTGCCGGCATCGCATGCTTCCATCGTAAAATACGTGGACAGTTTCTGCATCTGCTCCTCGGTCACTTCCCGTATCACCCTGTGCGCAGGCAGCACAGTAAGGTCGTCGTCCATGTTCAGGAGGAGCATCATGATATAGCCATCTGAGCTCTCAGGATGCCTTTCATAGTATCTGAGCGCTGTGGTGTACCTGTGGTGGCCGTCTGCGATGTATATTCTCTTGTCTTTGAGAAAGTCTTTGAGCCTTTTGATCCTGGCATCATCATCCACCTTCCAGAGGGTGTGTTCGACGCCGTCGCCGTCCTTCACCTTAATGAAAGGCTCTCCCACACTCTCCTGCAGCATCCTCTTTGTCTTGAGTTCTGGGTCGGAGTAGGCTGACATTATGGGGCTCGTGTCAGCATGGCACGCTTTTATCAGATTGTACCTGTCTTCCATCTGCTTGGGCAGCGTCTTCTCGTGGGGGAGCACTATCTTCTTCTCGAACGGCTCCAGCTTCACAAGCGCTATGAAGCCGAGGTTGCTCTTCCTTTTGCCGTTGGCTAGAGCGTATTCCATCTCGTAGGCGTAGAATGACCGCTTGTCATCCTCCATCAGTATTGCGTCAGCAATCAGCTTTCTCATGAAGTCGGCTGCCCTGGTGTACCTGTTGTCTTTGCCGCTGTCGCCTTTGAGGACCTTTCCCAGTATCAGGCGGATGACGTTGTATTCCGAACTCCGGTAGTATTCTTCCTGGCCTTCGGGAGATATGACGTCATGTGGCGGCGCAATGACCTTCTCCAGTTCGACCTTCTCTGGGTTGTAGTACCATCCTTTGAATGGTTTCACGTCAGCCATGAAGTTAAAAACATAGAACAACAGAATAAATACTATACCAGAAAGATGAGGGATGTCAGGGTTTTCAAAGTGGGGGAGAAGAACTCCCTGTGCAGCTGGCACAGGATACGGAATCCGCTGAGGGTGACCTTCAACTTTATCGTCATATCCATTGCCCGGATACTGCCCAGCCTGACGCTCAAGAGGACGCTCCTAAGGCTTACGGGCATGAGAATAGGAAAGGACGTCTCAATCGGCCTTTACGCGATGTTCGACATATTCTTCCCGGAGTTGATAACCTTGGGCGACAACAGCGTGCTGGGTTACAATTGCACCATATTATGCCATGAGTTCCTCGTCGATGAGTACCGTATCGGAGAGGTCGTCATCGGCAGGAACGTGATGGTCGGCGCCAACACCACAGTCCTGCCTGGAGTAACCGTCGGAGACGGCGCAGTAGTATCGGCCTGCTCCCTCGTCAACAAGGACGTCGAAGCAGGCGACTCTGTAGGAGGAGTTCCTATCCAGATGATAAGGAGATGATAAAATTCAACAAGACCCTGTTCTGGCTGATTGTGTGCGCTAACCTTGGGGGCGCCCTCTTCGGGTTCACAGCCTACTATGGGGGCCAGCTTAAGGACACACCAACGTTGCTACGAATTTTCGTTCCAGACTGCCCTTTCTACGCCCTCCTCTTCGGCATATGCTTGGGACTGCTCCACTTCCGCGTGAAGAACGACCTGCTCTACTATCTCATATCAGTTGGCGCAGTAAAGTACGGCTTCTGGACCGTCTTCGTGCTCATCAGGTATTCCGACTTCTACTTTCAACCTGGTCTGAAGCTCATGTACGCCCTGATATTCTTGGGGCACATCGGCTTGTTCCTGGAGCCGGTAATGCTCTTAGGGAGGGTCAAAGTGGGGTGGCATTTCATATTCCCAGCCCTGCTCTGGTATCTGCTGAACGATTATGTCGACTATGTTTTTGGAACCTATCCGCCGCTTCCGTCAGACAGCCTCGCGTTCATGTTTCCCGCGTCAGCGCTCATGTCAGTTTTCTTCTCGCTTGCAGTCTACATAATCTACGGCAGATTCAGGGAGAAGGCTGTCAGCTGGGATTGACTCACTTGAAGTGGTCGTATCCGCCGCCCAATGGGATTATCCTCTTGTCGAGTATGAGCAGCTTCTCCTTCTTGGAGGTTATCCTCCCGATCACGGTTATCGGCAGCTTCGCCTTAATCTTCTTCAGGTCTTCCTCTGGGATTGTGAACACGAGCTCGAAGTCTTCTCCGCCTCTGAGGGCGTACTCCACCGGGTCAGCTCCAAGCTGGGAGGCCGCCTCGACCGTCTTCTCTGAGACGGGAATCTTCTCCTTGTAGACTTCAACCCCCACTTTGCTCTCATCGCATATGTGCCCCAAATCGGGGGCGAGGCCGTCTGAGACGTCTATCATCGCGTTGCAGTATTTTGATATCTCTCTAGCCTCGTCCAGCCTTGCCTTCGGCTCCAGATGGGCCAGAGTGTATCCTTTTTTGCCGGCCTTGAGAAGCTCTAAGCCTGCTGTCGACTTCCCGAGGTCTCCTGTGACGCATACAAGGTCTCCGGCTTTGGCGTCAGACCTCAACGAGAGTCTGCTCTTCTCGACTTCGCCGGTCATTGTAATGTTAATCACGACCTTTTCGCCGTGTGTGGTGTCCCCCCCTATTATCCTGACGCCATATTTCTTGCACACCCAGTTCATCCCCTTGTACAGTTCGTCCACGAATTCGACCGTCGTCTGTGGCGTGAGGCACAATGATATCAGCATGTACTTCGGCAGCCCGCCCATGGCAGCTATGTCCGACACGTTCACCTCGACCGCCTTCATGCCAACCTGGTAGGGAGTGTGCCATCTCAATGAGAAGTGGTCTTCTTCTACGAGCATGTCAGTCGTCAGCAGCAGATATTTTGCACCCCTGCCTTTCAGCACCGCGCAGTCGTCGCCTACGCCCACGACGACATTATCGTCGGTGAACCTCCGCGTCTCCCGGTCAATCAGCTTGAATTCGCCGCCGATGTCCCTGATCTTCAGCTTATCCACCTCTTCGTCTTGAACTCGTAGCCTTCCCTCCTCCCTTTGGAAAGCCACTCTACTATTTCTATGTTCTGCGTATTAAGCTTACCGTCCAGGAGGTTCAGAATCTTCTCGAAGTTTTTTCCCCTGACATCGTATGCTTCGACGCCCATGATCCTGGTAGTGCCTTTCAACCTGACAATCTGGCCTTGGGGGAATTTGCCGGTCTGCTGAGCCTCAATCAGCCATCCCATGACCGTGTCCTCCGCGTCCTCCGGGATGAAGCCGCTCTCATACCCTAATGCCTTTGAGAATGCGTTCACAATCTTTTCAGCGCCCTCGCTGGCGCTGCTTACCCTCAGTCTCTTCCAGTCCCAATCAAGTATTATCTCAGACGAGCTTAGAGCATAGCTGACAGTTCTGACATCCTCCCTGAAGACTCCTCTCCCTGTGTGCCTGACGACGAGCAGAATATTATCCCCGCCCTTTTGGACGTCAGCCAGGAACGCGTCCCTCCTGAACTCCCTGAGCAGCGCGGTCTTGAGCGCGTTTTTCATCTTCTCCATCGGCTTCCTCTCGAACCTCGCCTTCTCCTTCCGCTCCCAGAACTTCCATTTTCTGGTGTTCTCCGCCCTGGCGAGCGTGTGCGCCCTTGCCAGGGCTTCAGGCTTCCTCAGCCATATCTTCAATGCTATGGCCTCCCTGCCGTCGCCTGAGCGGACCATCACGCCAACCTCGGACGCTAGCCCCTCCAGCCGCCTCAGGGTGAGTCCCTCCCTGAGGTACAATACGTTCACAAGCTCCTCGCACAGTTTCGGCTTTAACAGGATATGCTCAACCAGCTGCTCCCGGCTCTTTGTGGGAATGCTTATCCTCTTCCCCTGGAGGAAGCGTTCCAAATCCATGAGCCGGTAGATTTCAAGCCTTCTCCTGACCTCGCTCCGCGGCAGGTCCAACGACAATTCCATCATAAGAAATTCTCTTTTAATTTCTTAAAAGCAATAAAAGAACGTGGACAAGTACACGAAGCCTAACCTGGGGAGCTCATGCCTGCTCACAATCGACGTCCAAAACGATTTCTCCCTCCCAGGGGCAGTCTGCGAGATAAAGGGTACGTATGATGTCATCCCGAACATCGTCAGGCTGCTGGAGGCTTACAGGCTGGCGGGGAAGCCGATAATACACGTTGTCAGGTTATACAAGGGAGAGGGGAGCAACGTCGACCCCTGCAGGAGGGCGAAAGTGGAGGAGGGTTTGAACGTTGTCAGGCCTGGCAGCGTCGGCGCTGAATTGGCAGACGCGCTGAAGCCGTCTCCTGACGTCAGACTGGACGCAGATAAACTGTTGGAGGGGAGGGTCCAAGAGATTGCAGAAAATGAGTTCATAATCTACAAGCCCAGGTGGGGTGCGTTCTATAATACGCCGCTGGAGAAGAAGCTGCGGGAGCTTGATGTCGACACCCTCGTATTCTGCGGATGCAATTTCCCGAACTGCCCGAGGACTTCCATCTACGAGGCCAGCGAGCGGGACTTCAGGCTGGTACTCATCGGAGACGCCGTCTCGCAGCTTTATGACAGGGGAGTTGAGGAGCTGAAAAGAATCGGCGTGGAAGTGCTGAACACCAAAGAATTTCTGCGGATGCTCTAGCAGCTCAGTCTTTCTGTTTCAGTATCGCGATGGTGTAGTCTTTGTTCAGGTGTTCTGTCGTCGTTTTTTTGAGGTCTTCGAGTGTGACTTCCCTCACTTTTTTGACGTAGTCTTCTGTCGTTTCGAGTTGTGCTGCTGTGTTCAAGTATCTGAGGGTGCTTGCCCTTCGCAGGGTGTCCTCGTTCTGCAGCAGGAATGAGCCTTGCACGTAGTCTTTAGCGCTTTCCAGCTGTTTTTCGTTCACTGTCTTGATTCTCTCAAGGCATTCCCGGATTACAGTCTCGACCTCCGGGAGATTGGCCTTCTGGGTGCTGACGTTTGAGAAGAATATGCCGTAGTTCACTCCAGCACTGTGTTCGACTCCGACGTCGTATGCGAGGCCTCTTTTGGTTCTCAGTTCGTCCATGAGCCAGCCGCTCATCCCCCTGCCGAGGATAGCCTCCACCAGGTCGAGGGCGTAGGAATCTGGGTCGGAGCGCGGGACGGTGTCGTATCCGAATATCATGTACGATTGTCCGGTGTCCTTCTCCTCAACGAGCCGGTAGGGTCTCCTCGCTTTCACGGGTTTGACGGATTCGCTCCTGCCGGTTCCTGGCTGCATCCGCTCATATGCTTTTCTGACGACAGGCAGCGGGTCTCCGACGTCGCCGACTACTGACACTACCATATTCTCGGGGACGTAATGTTTTTGATAGTATCCGATGATATCCTCCCGTGTTATGCCGGATACCGTTTCGATGCTTCCGACAGGCGGGCTCCCCAGCTGATGATCGGGGTACAATGCCTTCTTGAAGAGCAGTAGCTGGTAGAACCGGGGGTTGTCATGTATCAGCTTTATCTCGTCCAGTATCACGTGGCGTTCTTTTTCAAACGTCTCCTCCTTTAGGAGGGGGTTTGTCATCAGGTCGGAGAGGACGTCCACTGCGAGGGTGAAATACTTTTTCGGTATTTTCACGAAGTAGGATGTCGATTCGTAGGATGTTTCGGCGTTCAGCTCGCCTCCGACGCTCTCTATCTCATAGGATATCCTCCTGGCGTCAGGCCTCTTTTTGGTGCCCTCGAAGAGCATGTGCTCTATGTAGTGGGAGATTCCTGACAGCGCCTTCGGCTCGTTTATGGATCCAACAGAAACCGACGCCTCAACCGAGACGGAGTCAGTATTGCGCTTATCGTATAAGACGGTCAGCCCGTTTTCAAGTATGTTCTTCTCCATCTGATGTAGCTTTTTAAAATATTATCATATAAGTTAATCTATGGATTTAAGCCTGCTTTTTGGCGTTGAGTTCACGCTCGAGTTGTTCATCATCATCCTGGAGCTGGTTGTCCTGATAGTGATCCTAGCGCATCTTAAGATGATGAAGAACGAGAACAAGCTGCTTCATGAGGCGGTCAAACTGCTTAAACAGGACATAAAAGAACTGCATGAGGCCCACAAGGAGCTGCACAAGAAAGTGGACAGAATCCACAACAAGATGAAGTAGGTGTCATAAGACGTTATTCCGGCCCTAACTCTTATCCCCTCCCTGCGAACAAGCTTCTGACAGCCATTCTTTTTCTGTGATGCATTATATTAAATTATGGTCAGAGAGAGGATACGAGGGAGTAAGCTCACACCCCCAACACTCGATTCCAGTGAACTGATGCCGGTCAGAGGGGGTAAGGACACTACAAAATCACATAAGGGGCTCCTGTTAGACTTCGTCGGAGAATGCTCCTGGCACCCTGAGGAGAAGGAGAGGCTCATCGCAGTGTTGGATGATGATGCCCTGAATTCAAAGGACGTTCCCAGATTCCTAGACCAAGCTAACCGAACCATAGGCTACTACAAGAAGGGGATAGACTATCTCACCAGACAGGCTGGAGAGGAGGAGATTATAGACTTGGATTTGATGAGATTGGGATTTGCGCACTCCCTGAACGGAACACTCCGGGATTTCAAATTCTACTCCGATGCTGAGAAAAAAACACTAAGGCCTGAATTGCAGATGATGAAGTCACTTCTTGAGAAAGCCCATCCAGGACGGAGTCAGGATTACGTAAACAATTGGATCGGAGGGATTGATCTGACCCATAATGGGCTGCCATACGAACCGGGTGTGGAAAGGCATGGCGAGCTTAGGTGGCGTTATGTAACAAGATTGGACGCCGCCGCGAGCGTTCTGTTGGACGACACGATACTCGACCGTCTCATAAAGACGGATGAGATAAAGGAGGGCCATGATAGCCCACCCCATAATCTCAGAAAGGAAATTACAGAATGCATATACCGGACTATGAAACCCGAAGATTCCCAGAAGGTGAAGGAGTTGGCACAGCGGGAGAAACAATTGTCAGATAAAATCAAGAGCGACCCGAGTGATGATCTATTGGGGCAGATAAGGGAGGCTGAAAAGCTCAGAACCCAGATAACCGCGAAAGCGGACAACGAGAGAGAGGAAAAGCTGAAAGAACTTAGGAAGTCGATTATCGAAAATTATCAGAGCGTGTTAGAGCTTCCGAAAGATTTCAGCGATAACCCTGAGAAGAAGGAGGAGTACGCAGAGTACGTAACTGATAGGGTCATAACAAGGGTGAGGAACCTGAACAAGATGCGCCGCATGATGCGCGACCTAAAGGATTGCATCAACGAATCGCCTGACCTCACAAAGGAGGAGGAGCTGAGCAGAATCAAAACAGACGTTTCGCGTATAATACAGGTTGAGGCGGACTCCAGGAAGAGCATTGAAGGCAAACTCGATGTGCACAATATCGCACCAGCCGAGTCCAGGACCATACTAATGGAGGTCCGCACAAAGATAGGGAACATGGAGGACTCCAGGTCAAAGGAAAGGAAGCCCGGCTCTTATGACAACATCCGCACTCACACTTCCGATGACATGTTCAAGTGGCTTGAGGGTTTAGGAGCCTCTGACGAATGCTTGAGCGTCGGCTACCTCTGGCATGAGAGCCACTCTTGCACGCCCGAGATGCTATTCTCGGCGACTACAACAACGCTCCTGCTCGAAGGCCAGCAGAGGGGGGTTGAGGCCAGCCTCACAGGCCGGCTTATGCCTGCCATAGTCGAAGGAAAAATTGAGCCAGTGCTGTTCAGGCAGAAGATGCGCGCGAAGACAGACGACAACCACCGTTACTTCCTGAACGACGCCTTTATCAAGTATGCCATACTCTCAGGGGCGACGAAGATAGCAGCCCATTCTGGAACAATAGGCGACCCTTTCTCGCTGAAGTTCAATCACAACCTCTTTGAAAAGCCTTTTGTCGTAGAATATGATGGCGCATCAGGGGAGAAAATCAGGGAGAGAGTGACCTTGACAACCCGCCAGGAGAGGAAAACCACGCTGAAGTTCATAGAGCCTGTGGGTAGGGCGTCTGAGGGCGTTCTTCACACACACGAGAAAAAGGAGAGATACACCAAAAAGGAGACCATCGAGGGCGTGGAAACCGGCGTCTTCAGCTACCCGGATGACCTACAACCGGAGAAGGGCAGATATAAGCAGAACATGTGGATTGTAGACATCAGCAGGGAGAGGATACAGTAGGATTTTTTTATTAACCGCTATTAGTAATTTAATACTATGAGAGGTTGGTGGGTTGTTTTTTTGGTCTTTTTTGCCGCTGCAGCTGACTCGCAGGTTTTCGGAGAGGGTAATGTTATCGTCTCCGATAATGGCGATGCCCTAGTACTATTGGACTTGTTCGGCAACGGGACTGTGAACGTTCCCACGCCCCTTGATGTAGAGTCTCCTAAGGTGAGAGGGGCCTTGTATGTCAGCGCATCCAACGGCATAGACGTCTCATTTGACGGCGAGGCTACCGTCGCTTATATGACGCAGCTTCTCACGTCAAAGGACGGTGATGTCTGGAGTTTCTGGGCGGAGTTGCCTGAGATTCCCATAGGAGTCACGGTCTCATTCCCTGCTAATGCTAGGGTCATCTCAACAGAGCCAACGGCCTTCGTAGAGCAGGGTGACGATTCAGTGAACGTCATGTGGATTAGCATATCGTCTGAGAACATCTCGGCAGATTACAAGCTCTCGTTCGATGAGCCTGTAACTGCCGCAGCGCAGCCAGATAGAGGGGGAGTGAATCCTTTCTTGTATGCTGCAGCCCTGTTTGCATTTATCTTTATCTACCTTTACATGAGCCGGCGGAAGTCGGGCATAGTACTGTCAAAAGGCAAGAGGAATGTGATGAAAACGCTGACCGGGAACGAGTACAAGATCGTCACATTGTTGCTTGAGAGCAGGGAGGGTCTGAAGAGGTCAGAGTTGGAGAGGAAGTCAGGCATCGCCAAGTCCTCGCTGGCTTCCGCCCTGTACAATCTGGAGCAGAAGAACATATTAGGAGTTGATAAGACGGAGGAAATGCACTATGTGGAACTCACAGAGTGGTTCAAGAGCCTCTAGTTCAGGCCTGTTCAGGTTTGTTCGCACTCCTCTTTATATGGAGTTCATGCGATATTCATTCGGTGATAGGATATGAAATTTAAGAACATTATGATTTTGCTGGCTGTGACAGTGTTACTGTCCACCATATCGTACGCGAAAGATGATAACAATCTGGGGAAAATGACCGGCATCGGGCCAAAATTAGACGATGACGACGATGATTCAGATAAACCCGTTAGAGAGGATATGCGGGAAAAGGATAAAAGCATGTCAGACGAGGAGGATGAGTACGACGATGACATGCGGGGTATAGACGATGACGAGAATGAGACGGACGATGATGACGAGAACGACTCAGATGACGATGCATTAGAACTGGACGACGAGAACGAGACAGACCACCGCAGACTGGAGGAGAAGAAGGGACAATCCAAGAACAAAACACGTTACCGTGAAGGAGAAAACGAAACCGATGATAATGAGGGGGATGAATCCATGGGCCAGATTATTTCCTCCATGAATCAGGCGAGGAGGGAGCAGTTCCGTCTCATGAAGGAGGAGATGAGGCAGATCGGCTATCATGGGCCGGTGGACGATTTCGCGGTGGCTTTCAACAGGCAACTTAATCAGCTTCGGTTACAAGTGAGGGAGCGCATCAACTCCTCTGAGGATTCGAACCTCACCGCATCAGTTATGCGAGAGGTCGCCCGCAGGGAGCTGGCTCGCATCAGGGAGGAGAAGCTGGCCGGCTTGAATGTCAGCGACAATGATACCTTGGAGGCGCTACAAAACATATCAGATTCGGAGGAGAACTTCACAGACGAGATTCATAGCATGAACCACCGGTTCAGGTTCATGGTGAATGAGGTTGCATGGAACGGCACAGTCGAGGAGAAGCAGCAGCTGAGGGAGAGAATCAGGAACTATGCGCAGGAGCGGAAAACAACCATCAGACTGCTGAGAGACGCCCTCAAGTTCAGGTATGAGACCGCCAGAGACCTGCTGAAGGAGAACAGGACGTTGGACGAAATACTGGAAAACCTGTCAGAGTCGGACTAGTCCGATGGTTTCGGTTCCAGTCAGGTTGTCCATTTTTTTACATGTAATCCCCTAAGGGTTATATGCGAATCAGTTATCGCACTGGAGGGGGCAGCGGAAGCCAGCCTGAAAAGGTAAACGTCCCAGCAGACTATGATTCAATCCTTAGACGGGTTAATGAACGTATTCTGGGCCCGTCAAATGTTCAAACGTTTTTCAAACAATACTATCAGACTGCTCCCAGCAGGGTTGACGTGCTCTACGGTTTAATGCGCAAAGCGGATGGGACCAACACGAGCGGACCTGAGAGGAAGCCGCTGAACATTGGAATCGCATTATTGGAAGGCCGCCCGAGTTGGAGGTCCAATGTAGACGCCAACGGCGCGAAAAAGCTGCTTGAGAAGGTGGCGCAGAGGTTTGACCTGGTTAATCTCAAAGATAATGGCTACAGCATTGATGAAATAAAGGCTGTGGAAGCAGTTGTCGCGTCCGAGTTGGGCGTTGACGCAATGCAGGACACTCAGAGATGCGGTCTCCCTTCGCCTATGGGTTTAATCCAACCAGTGCAAGAACATGCAGCAAAGAAGAGAGTTGATCTATCCAGGAACTCCCGCCCCAGGGTATCGCGCCCGGTAGTCTCAAAGGAGCCTACAGATTATGAAGCCGTTGCCGATGCAGTGTCAAAGCGCGTTATCAGCCCGTCTGATGTCACCCACTTCTTTAGGGAGCATTTCAACACCGCCCCCGGCAGGGATGAAATCAATGACAGGTTTCTCAGCCAGGAGGGCAGGGCCCGCAGGAAGCCGGTGAGTATCGCGATGGCTCTGATCAAAGCCCATCCCAGATGGGCTGCCGGCAAGAAGCCGGAGGAGATGAAGAGCGTCCTGGAGAACATGTCATGGATGACCGACCTCGTCGACATTCGGGATGAGAAGTGCACAGTCGATGAGGTGAAGGCCGTCGAAGCCGCGCTCCTGTCTGAGTTGGGCGACGTCGATTCTGCGCAGATTGTCGATGATAGGCCTTCCATAAAACCTGTCGAAGGTTTCAGCAGGCCTGAACTGAGTGAGAGGCGGCAGCTTCTGGCTGTGAGCAGGTCGCATGGTCTGACCAAAATGGTAGGCGACGGGTTTTTCATGTTTAAGAGGGCGAGTATGATGGCCAACCCAGAGGATGCTGCCAACAAGCTGGTGAATGACATACTGAACCCGTCCATACTGGACATGGTTCCAGGAATCTCTGATGTCTTTTTCAAATCCAACGATGAGAGTAAAGAGTCCGCGAGGGCGCGCATCAGCGAGGCAGGCATCCGAACGTTCAAAGCTTTTGCCCCCCAGGTAAGGGTCGCGATACTGGACGCCATAGAGTCCGATATTGACACGAGGATGAGGGATGAGACGAGGAATGACGCGATCCAGGTGTGCGCTAACATGCTCGACGAGCTGCCTCCGAGGGCCTGCGCGGAGACGTTCACGGAGATGGAGGCTGTGAAGGGTTCGCTGATGCTGGAAGTCATGAAACCTGAAAACGCGGCGAAAGCGGTTGAAAGACTTCTGAAAAGCGACAACCCGGCCTTCGTTCACAAGGGCTTCAGCCTGATGAACTACCTGCACAAGGATTCTGGAGACAAGATCAGAAAGAGGTTGAGCAGGGCTTCGCAGAATCAATTAGATGGTGAAACCTAACTTACGAGAACCCTGCAGATGAGGTTTCAGTTTATGTTACAGCTGTTTCAACAGAGGATAACGTCTGTTTCAACTATGTATTTTTATCAGTAAATTGAATATTCTGAGGTGAGTTTATGGTAAATGAGACTATTGCAGAAGTTGGAGGACGAGTTGCCAGGAACATGACATTTCGCGGCGAACCGTCAGGCTGGAGGGAGCCAGTATTAGGGTTCATTCCAGCGCCACTGTTGTGGAATATCATCGTTGTCGGCGTTGTTGCCTTGATATTCTGGTGGCTTCTCCGGGGCTCGCAGAAGCACGGTGATACTCCCATGGATCTGCTTAAGAAGAGGTATGTGTCAGGCGAGATAGACAGGAAGACGTATCTGCAGATGAAGGAAGACATAAAAGATTGAGGATGGAAGTTTCCGAGACTCGGCTTGCGGTCGCCATTAGTTCAGTGTTCCTACTGGGTATACTGCTTTCCATCCTCAACGGCTATTATGTCGAGGATACTGGTTCTCCGATACCGCTCCTGACGTATGGTGTGGCTGCTGGCGGGATGGTGGTCGGAGCCCTTATCATACTGTTGTTCCAGTGGAGGATAAGTCAGGCGCAGATTGCGAGCATACTGAAGATACTGCCTGACGATGAGAGAGCAATCGTCGAACTGCTCCTCAAAGAGAGGAAGATGGAACAGACCTATCTTGTGGCAGAGAGCGGGCTGTCGAAGGTCAAAGTCTCCAGAGTATTGATGAAACTCGAACAGAGGAGGATAATCGAAAAAAAGCCTCTGGGGAATACCAACCTTATTAAACTCACAATCTAGATTGTTACATGGAAAATTCAGCTGATGCCGCTATTTCTGTCAGTAATCTAACGAAAAAGTTCGGAGAACTTGTTGCAGTAGACGATATCTCTTTCGAAGTCAAGGCTGGCGACGTCTTCGCGTTCCTGGGGCCGAACGGCGCAGGCAAGTCTACCACGATTAAGATGCTGACGACGCTGTTGAATCCCACATCAGGCACCATGCGCGTCAACGGCTTCGACTGCCGCGTCCATAACATAGAAGTCCGAAAATCCTTCGGCATCGTGTTCCAGGACCAGAGCATCGACGAGGAGCTGACAGCCTATGAGAACATGGAATTCCACGGGGTCATATATGGGGTGCCGAAGGGTCTGCGCGGGGAGCGGATTAGGAAGGCGCTGGAAATGGTGGAATTGTGGGACAGGCGGGATGATTTGGTGAAAAAGTATTCTGGGGGCATGAAGAGGAGGCTGGAGATCGCACGGGGGCTCATACATCATCCGAAGATACTGTTCCTGGACGAGCCTACCCTGGGTTTGGACCCGCAGACTAGGAATAGGATATGGGAGCACATTAGGCAATTGAACGACGAGGAGGGTATGACGATATTCTTCACCACCCATTACATGACGGAGGCTGAGAACGTCGCCGACGATGTCGCGATAATAGACTATGGTAGGATTATCGGCAGGGGTTCCGTCGATGAGATTAAAAAATTGACTGGAACATCATCATTGGAGGATGCCTTCCTCAATCTGACCGGACTGTCTATAAGGGAGGAGAACGCGTCGTCTCTTGACAGGATGCGCAGGATGAGGGGCATGGGAAGATGATAGAAGTCATATATGTCATGTGGTTGAGGCAGTTGAAGAGGTACTGGCGTTCCAAGTCGAGGCTGATAGGCTCGCTGGGGCAGTCTGTTCTCTTTCTGGTCGCGTTGGGCTTCGGCTTCAACCCCGTGTTCGAGAGGGCCGGCGGGGGCAATTACATCCAGTTCCTGTCCCCGGGGATTATCGCGATGAGCATCCTATTCACTTCCATGTTCACAGGCATAGAGGTCGTCTGGGACAGGAAGTTCGGCTTCCTGAAGGAGACCCTCGTCGCCCCGATTTCGAGGACGCATATCATGTTGGGGAGGACTTTGGGCGGCGCGACAATCGCGGTGGCGCAGGGCCTCGTAGTCTTCCTGTTGACATTGCTTGTCGGCTTCAGGCCTTCGGACATGGCTTCGATAGTCCCCGCCATCCTGTTCATGTCATTGATAGCCTTGCTGATGACCGCCTTGGGCACCGCGATAGCGTCCAGGATCGATGACATGCACGCCTTCCCGATGGTAATGAATTTCCTTATTATGCCGATGTTCTTCCTGTCGGGGGCCTTGTTCCCCTTGGAGGATCTGCCTCCCACCCTCGACCTGCTCGTAAAGCTCAATCCACTATCCTATGGCGTGGACGGCCTGAGGGGCACATTGACGGGGCAGAGCGGATTCAGCCTCCCGCTTGACCTGACAGTGCTGGCCGTCCTGACTTTAGTCGTGAACTTTGTTGGAGGCTACCTCTTCTCAAAAATCGAGCTCTGAGAGGGATATCACTCGTTTACTTCCTCTTTGACCTCTTCTTTCCCTGCAGCCAATCCTTCAACCTGCTGTTTGTCCCTGTTCAGTAGCAGAGTCTGGAATTCTCCAACATGCGTCTTCTCCTCTTTAGCAACATCTAGGAGAATCGCTCTTATGTTCCCGTCCTGTGCCAGCGCAGCCATCTGCTCGTACAGGTTCACCGCATCCAACTCCGCTATTATAGCGGTTCTCAGTATCTGCCTGTCAACATCCTCCTTATCAACATCCCCAAGGATTACAGGTATCTTAGACAACATATCAATCACCTCCAAACACCTATTGTGACTGCTGATAAAAATAGCTTCTGCACATTTATCAGCTTCTATATCAGAAGAGGGATGATTAGTAGGTTCCAGCCGGCGGCAAGACTTGTCTCGTATTCGACGGTGGGGGTTATTCCCTTTACCGCCGAATAGGAGAGGTTGCTCACACGGATTACGCTGCCGTCGTCTATGCAGGTTATGCCCGACGAGGTGACGCCTGTGCTGTTGCCGAGGCATGACGCGAAGTCTGTTTCCACTGTGGCGTTGCACAAGAGGAACGGCGGCGGAAGAGACAGGAACGGCCGAGTCTCACTCGCCGCGCTAAACGGGAAATAATCAGGGCCCCCAGTGATTTTCCGCCGTGTTTCAGTTTTTCTTTCGGGTGTTTCACCCGATCATAATGTCTGTTTCACCCTAGAGTGTAGGGAGGTGATTTACGAGATGGAAAGGAAGATTGGGATTGTTGCCTTGATGGCCTTGCTGGCTTTTGGGCTGGTCGTGGCCGTCAACGCGACAGACGATGCGGAAGATGCTGGCAAGAGAGGTTTCCTCCACCGCGGACCCTGCATGGGAGAAAAGCAGGGCATGAACGCTACCGCGCTCTTAGAAGGCCTCGGATTGTCTGAGAATGCAACGCCTGATGAGGTGAGGGAGGCGCTCTGGCAGAAGAGGCTTGAAGGGTTAGGCCTTGGTGAGGAGTCTACTGTGGGCGAGTTCCACGCTGCCGTGAAAGCCGAAATGCAGGAGAGGCGTCAGGAGATGCTGGAGAAACTTGGGCTAGGCGAAGACGCCACACCCGAGGAAATCCGGGAAGCTAGGAAAGCCTACTGCAAGGAAAACCCGGATGACTGCCCGAAAAGGATGAGAGGAGGCTTCGGACGCGGCATGATGGAAGGTTTTAGGATGTAGGTAACCTCGTGGGCGTTTCCAGCGCCATCTGGCGGCACAAAAACCAATGGGATTGATTTAGCGCGCCAGGCTGGAAACCCCACAACATGTTAACATGGATTATGAGACGATAACCCTGTGGGGTTTGATACTGTATGGGGTCTGGATATTCGTTGATTACAGGATTAGGAGATTAGGTATACAACGCAGAAGTAACGTCTAAAGTGAGGTGTTTCAGTTTCTGTTACAAGTGTTTCAACAGAGGATAACGTCTGTTTCAACTATGTTCTTAGAAAGGAGGTGCTATTTTGGAAAAGAAATTGATAACTCTATTGGGCGTTTTTGTCCTAGTGGCAGGATGCCTTAACCTTGATGATAAAAGCCAAGATGAGCCTGAAGCGGAGGTGAACGCATTAAGAGAGCACGTCCAGGAGGTCGTTAGAGAGCAACTGAAACCGGAGGAGAATAATCTGCCGGATAATGCCACCCAGGAGAGGATAATAGAAACCATGCGCGAACGCAGGGGAAACATCAGCCTAGAAAATGGCACCGCCTGGAGGGACATGGGAGGGAGTGTGTTTGAAGGGCGAAACCTCACGGACGAGGAAAAGCAGAAACTTATAGAAGAGTTCATGAACAAGGATAATAAAAGTCAAGGTATGCGCGGCAGTCATGAACGACCTGAGGGTATGCCAGGTCCGATGTCTGATAAAATAATGAAGGAGGAATAAGATGAAGAGGAACGGTTTAGTAATGGCATTGATCGTCTTTTGTATTGTATTATCAGTCAGCGTATCGGCTGCAACAACGTCTACGAGCTCTTCCACATCCATCGAGCCGACGAACATTGTCGTGGATTTTGACTCGACGTCTTTTGACTCGAGCCTGAGCCCGGGCGACAGCGGGATAATGAACCTGGTCATAAAGAACACAGGAGGATACAGGGCCGATACCTTGCAGGTCTACATTCCGAGCTCGGCGACAGTTAACGCCGACAAAAGATTTTATGTGGGCCGGCTGGATGCCGGAGGGTCGAAGACCCTCCCTGTCGTGATAAGGGTAGAAAATAATGCGAAGACAGGATTGACTGCGGTCAACATTCACATAACATATAACGGCTATAAGGCAGATGGAAGTCAGGAGAACAACCTGCTTACAAAATGGGATGTTCCGCTGAGAATCTACGGAAAACCATTATTCCAGCTGACTCCGACGAAGACTACATATTATAAGGACAACCTTGATGAGCTGACCCTTGAGGGGACATTGCTAGCATCGGTGAAGGACTTGGAGTCCACGTTATCATCAAGCTGTCTTACGATCATAGGCTCGTCAAAGAAATACCTGGGCAACCTCAAGGCCAATGAAAAGTTCAACATATCCTACCAGATCAAGCCATCTGCAGAGGGGGCCTGCACTGCATCAACGTGGATTGAGTACACTGACGAGTCCGGGAGCACGGCGTCGAGGAACATAACAGTCGGGTTGAACATCGAAAGCGCTGGTGTGGATTTCAAAGTTTTGAACGTCAGCTACAAGCCAACCGGGCCTGGAGAGACCGTAAACGTTAAGGTGGCGCTGAAGAACGTCGGGGAAGCGGACGCCAAGGACACCACCTTGAGCCTCACCCTATCCGAGCCATTCGTTCCAGTGGATACTGCAGAAAAATATGTCGGCACCGTGGAAGGCGGCGAAACCTTTGAAACAGGATTCGACATAGCTGTCGCATGGGACGCAGAGATACAACCCTACTCGATACCTTTGAACATAACCTACAAGGTCGGCGGCACCTCATACAGCGTGAAAAAAGACATCGGCATAGACGTTTCAGGGCAGATAATCCTTGAGGTCATAAACGTCCAACAGGCAACCAGGTCGCTTCAGATAGAGGTTGCGAACATTGGCACAAGGACCGCGGAAGGCGTGAAGGCCATACTCACAACCCAGGAAACGGAGAACAGAACATTTGCCCGCCAGCAGACAACGGGAGCTGGCACCCAGCAGAGACAGACAGCAAATCCGCTGAACATGCTGACTGGGCGAGGAGTGCGTACAGGAGGCCAGCAGCAGGCGCAGAACCGTTCCACAATCTCCCAGACTGGCGGAACCCAGCAGATGGTGGAGTACAAGTCTGACATCAAGCCGACAAAGCAGACGACCTTCACTTTTGAGACCACAGTCTCAGGACCGATAACCCTGACGCTTGAGTACACTGGCTTGAACAATGAGAGGGTGACGCAGACAGAAGTCTTGTCCGTCGGCGGGACGATGTCTGCCGGCACTTTTACAGGCGCACAGCAGACCAGCGGAACAAGCACGACAGCTAGGATAGTCTACGCGGCAATCGCCTTACTGCTGATTTGGACAATCTACAGGCGATACAAGCGTGAGAAGATTATACCCGGATCTGTCAGAAAGCGCATCCCTAAGCAGACGATGGAAAAGGTTGACATATTAGGGGAAAAAATAAACCATGCGCTCGGCAGATTGAGTAAAAAATTCAGCAGAATAAAGGGATAAGATGCTGGACATAGCTTTTAAGAACGTCTTCCGCCAGAAGGCGAGGAGTCTTCTCACCGTCTTAGGCATCGCCATGGGCATCGGATTGATACTCATGCTCGGAGCCATAGGCGAGGGACTTAACAGGCAGATCAAACAGTCTTTCGGAGACATAGCCGCAGTGGTTGACGTGAGGGCGTTCGACAGCGAGGATGGCATAACGGACGACATGATAGAGGATGTCAGGGACATCGAGGGAGTCACCGACGTCATACCCATTGGAGAGTATCGGATTACGAGGGGGGGAAACAGGGGCTTCGGAGGGATGATGTTCATGAGGGCGGGAGGCGGGTCGTCCTCGAACATAGCATTCACAGCCCTAAATCCTGAGGACCAGGATTACCTGATTGGCGAAAAAATACTTGAAGAGGAAGGCCGCAAGCTAGACACCTCAGACGACGGCCAATATGTCGTCCTATTAGGGCATACCACTGCCGAAAACCAGTTTCTGAATGTCGGCGACGAGATAGAGTACCAGCGCAGAGTAGACAACGGCGATGAAGAGGATGAGACTGAAAGCTTCTACTTCGAGGTTATCGGAATACTGGAGGAGACTGGAGACTCGAACATAGACGAAGCGGCCTATGTGCCACTCTCAACGATGCAGGATCTGGAGGACGATGACACGATAACGCAGCTCAAGGTTAAGATAGACGACATCAACAACGTGGAGACGATAACGCAGAGCATAGACGACCTCTCGGATGAACTGAGGGCTATGTCGCCGCTGGAGATGGTGCGCCAGCTGGAGTCAACACTGGGGACGATAACGATGGCAGTCTACGGCATCGGCGCAGTATCCATCATAGTCGGCGGCATCGGAATAATGAACACGATGATAATGAGCGTCATGGAGAGAAGGAGGGAGATTGGCGTGATGAAGGCCATCGGCGCGACAACGAGTAACATACTAACCCAGGTTCTGGAAGAATCCGCGCTGCTGAGCCTGGTAGGGGGCTTCGCCGGGCTGGCATTAGGTTACACGTCAATAATGCTCGTAAAGACTTACACGAGTTTCACGCCGGTATTGACGCTCAAATTAATCGTGTTGGGTTTCTTGTTCTCGCTGATATTGGGTATGGGCGCCGGCCTCTATCCTGCATGGTCTGCCTCTAAACTGGACCCGATCGAGGTGCTAAGGTATGAGTGACGGCCAGATACTCTGCAAGGACCTGATGAAAGTCTACAATCCGGGGCAGCCTAACGAGTGCCGGGCAGTGAATGGTATCAATCTTTCAATCGAACTGGGAGAATATGCCAGCATCATCGGCCCGTCAGGCTCTGGCAAATCCACCGTCCTCAACCTTATCAGCTGTCTTGACACTCCGACTGAGGGGGAAGTCTACATCGAGGGTGTTGGTATAAGTTCCCTTAACGGGTTCGAGAAGGCAAAACTCAGGAGGGAGAAGCTCGGCTTCGTGTTCCAGCAGTTCAACCTGATCAGGAACATGACAGCGTTCGAGAATGTCGAACTGGCCATGCGCTTTAAGGGCACTCCCGCGAAGGAGCGCAAGGAGAGGGTGACAGGGTTATTATCCATCGTGGGCTTAGAGCACAAAGGAGATAACAAGCCTGCCGAGCTCAGCGGCGGCGAGCAGCAGCGAGTAGCTATTGCAAGGTCTTTGGCTAATGACCCGAAAATTATACTGGCAGACGAGCCTACAGGCAACCTGGACACGAAAACCGGGGAAAAGATTATGGCGCTGCTGACCCGACTCAACAGGGAGGAGAACAAAACCCTTATTATCGTCACCCACGACCAGAGAATCGCCAAACAAGCAAACCGCACCATAAGAATCGTGGACGGAAAGATAGCCTAAAAGTTAGTACAATTAAACGGGTTTAGTCTTTCGGCCTCCATTGGTATACTTCATCATGGTGCAACGAACACCATTGTGTTCGTGCATGCGAATTCCAGAGGAATTCGCCATGGTCGTAGTAGTGGACGTCGACTATTTTGTTTTCGTGGTCGATTTTGAAGATTAGGACGAAGTGGGTGTCGATGTGCACTCGATTGAATGTTTGCAGCGGTTTCCGCAGATACTTGTATTTGTGGAACGGGTTCCGCCTGATCTCCGCAATCTTCTTGTCGATTATTCTGAGCTGTCCTGTGTTCTTCTTCGCCAGTTTCCTGAATATTCTGTCAGCCTCAGGTTTAACGCTCAAGGAGTACATCCTCAGCTTAGACCGTATCTCTTGGCAAAGTCGTCGACGCGGATGCTTTTCTGCCTGCTTATCGACCTAATCTTTTCGACAAATTCGGGTTTAAGTTCAGGTTCGCTCTCGTACTCTATAAATTCATTCACTATATGCTCTATAGCTTCACCTTTGTTTTTCAGACCGTACCTAGCCTTAACAATATTCAACACCCTGTTCGTATTCTCGCCTATCTGAACCAGCGCATTAACCATCTTATAACACCTAAGTAATACTTAGTATAACTAATATATAAATGAACTAGAGGATTAACCAACCTGCCGGCTCCGAGACCGTTAGCAGACTATGTCAGAGGCCAAATCTTTGGTTGACCTTCCGCACTGCTTCAGAGATGTCTTCTTGTGAGAGTATGGCTGATATCATTGCCACGGAGTCTGCGCCGGCATCGATGACTTCCTGCAAATTTTCCATTATGATACCGCCGATGGCGACACAGGGCACCGCGACAACTTTCTTCACTTCCCTTATGAGCTCGACTCCCGCGGGTTCTCCTGCGTCAGATTTTGTCGATGTCGAAAAGACAGGGCTCATGCCCAGGTAGTCGGCTCCCCTGCGCTCGGCGTCCCGGGCTTCTCTGACATTATGAACTGTTACTCCGATAACGCTCTCTCGGCCTAACAGCCGCCTTGCGATCTCGATTGGCATGTCATCCTGGCCCAGGTGGACGCCGTCCGCTCCAACTGCTAGTGCAATGTCAACCCTATCGTTTACCAGAAATAGCACGCCAGCTTCCCGCGTAATATCCCTCAGATTTTCAGCCACCCGTAGCATCTCCCCTGCAGGAAGTTCCTTCTCACGGTACTGGACGACCTTTACGCCGCCTTTTACGGCGTCCTCGACAGTGGATTCGACAGACTTCTTCGACAGCTTCCGGTCTGTTATAAAGTAGAGGCCTCTCAGATTCATGCTAGTGTTATCTTCTGCATTTTTCTCAGCTTGTCT
Organism: Candidatus Altarchaeota archaeon; assembly: GCA_043800255.1. Lineage (GTDB taxonomy): Archaea > Altiarchaeota > Altiarchaeia > IMC4 > SCGC-AAA252-I15 > JAZDNF01. Next base: position 259,426 of record JAZDNF010000009.1, read on the forward strand.
CTGTCAAGATTATAAATCTCGTCGTAGAACATCTCCTTGTAGGAGCCAGGGCCTCTGGCTTTTTCTGAGGCTAATTCCCCGGCTATGCCGAAGAACGAGAGCGCGGCAGCGGAAGCTAATGTGTAATCCTTTTCAACGGCTGCGAATGCTCCTATCACTGAGGCGACCATGCAGCCTGTCCCCACTATGGAGCCCATCATGTCGTGGCCGTTGTCTATCAAGTAGGTTTTCCTGCCGTCGGAGACCGCATCCTGCTTGCCGGTTATGACGACAACATTCTCGATTTTTTTTGCAAGCGTCTTCGCAATCTCCTTCGAGCTCTTGCCTGCTGAGATGGCTTCCACGCCCCTGGTCTCGGCCTTAATTCCGGCCAATGTCGCTATCTCAGAGCTGTTACCCTTGAGTATGTCAACCTGCAATTCGTCCAGCAGCCTCTTGGCGCTGTCGGTCCTCAGGTCTGTCGCCCCGACACCCACGGCATCCAATACTATGGGATGCCCCAGTTCGTTAGACTTCTTCCCTGCGAGTATCATGCTTTCAATAAGTTTTGGAGTGAGAGTCCCGATGTTCAGGACAAGCGCTCCCGCAATGGAGGTCATCTGCTCGACTTCCTCCTTAGCGTGAGCCATAACCGGGAGAGCGCCGACCGCCCTCACGATGTTCGCGCAATCGTAGATTGTAACCCAGTTGGTGATGTGGTGGACGAGCGGCTTCTGCTTTCTTATCCTCTCGTGCAATCCTCCGATGTCGATCTTCTCAGCCACCATATATCACCTGGATTACCTCAAGCCGGTCTTTTCCAGTGACCTTCTCGCTCTCCGGCGCGAGTGTCCCGTTCTTCGCCACAACAACAGTCTCCCTGTTGATGCCGAGCTTCTGCAGCACGTCTGCTATAGTCCTACAACCTTTATAGTCTTTGCAGTCGACTCTCATGGCTTATAATCTAGCAGTTCTCTTAAAAATATCCTGTGTTTCCCGAGTTTTCCGCCGAAGTTGCCTGCTGAGATCGCGATTAGGCCGGCAACTTTTGTTGATGCTTCTGCCGCAGCCTTCATAGCCTCCTTGACGGAGTCCAAACTAATGCCGTTTATCACAATCTCAGGGATGGACTCCACATCCCCCGGCACCTTCGAATCTTTTAGTCGCTCCCTGAGCGTCGGACAGTAGGGGTGGTTGGTCGTCGGGCCGATGTGCTCATATTTTCCCCCAGCCTTGGAGCCTGCGGAGCAGCCCTCCCTGAATGACAGGACAACACCTTCCACCTTTTTCACAGCCTCCTCAGCTTTGTCCAAAACCTTAAGAGCAGTTTTCTCGCTGTTGCAATAAAACCATAAGTTGCCGCCCATTATGCCCTCAGAGTACCCCAAATTTTTCTCAATCCTGAAGGAGCCCATCATCACCGGGATGTTTATCATCTCCCTCCCAAGGTAGCCTTCAACAGACTCATAGCCGTCGCCGCAGTGGCCGATAGCATGCAACGTGTCTAACTTTTTAGCAGAGTCCAACAGGTTGAACACTAAAGTTGTCGGAACCACCAGCACGCCCTGCCTTATCCTCTTAGAGACCTCATACTCCAGCCCCTTGACATCGCCTTCCCCTTTTGAGACCCAGTACTGGACTATGGCGCCAGGCCTGCCGTCCGGGGTCTCAGTCTTCCTTACGAACTTTTCAATCCCCCCCTCAGACTCCCCGAAAACGCAGCACGGCAGCGCGGTGGAATCATAAGCAGCCCTCTTCAGCCGCTTCTCATCCTCAGCAGTGATGAGAACCCTGCAGTACAGGCCGTCAAAAGCCTCGCAAAAAGTATCCTCAACCCGCACACCCTTGTAAATCAAAACACACCACCTTAGGTTAGTCGTTATTTGAATCCGTATTTGTCTAGGATTTTGTCTACTACGTCCTTGGAGTCGGGCTCCATGACCGCCACATTATAATAACGGTCGAACGCATCCTTCTGACTTTGCTCAGGAAACCTCTGAAAATACCGTATGCAATTTATTGTAGCCCCCAAATCCATCGGCCGAGGCAAAACACCCTCCCGAAACGCGAACCTGAAATCATTAGCAGCATTAACAACACGCTCCATGGTTTCCACGTCCACATCAGGCCCGAACTTTCTCAAAATCTTCAACTCAGACTCTCTCCCAGGATAATCCACATTAAACACCGCAAAACGCCTCAAAAAAGCAATATTCATATCCTGCGTACCCTCATAATTATCAGGATTCATCGTCGCAAAAACCCCGAAACCCTCCTTCGCCTTAACAACCTCGCCAGAAGGCAACGTAACCCGCTTAGCAGCCAAAATATTATTCAACGACGCCAAAACACCAGGCTCCGGCATATTAGTCTCATCCAAAATAACCTTAAAACCATGACGCATAGCAACAATCAACGGACTATCCTCATCAACAGTCTGCCCATTAAAACCACGCCTAACCAACAAATCCTTCTCACGCGTACCCTCCGACAAACTCAAAACAGTACACGGCCAATTCAACAAACGACACAAATTCTGAACAATATCAGTCTTACCCGTGCCAGTATCACCCACCAACAAAACATTATTACCCAACAACATCTCCTCCAACATATCCTCCTCCAAACCCACCTGCTCCACAACAGGCTCCAACACCACAACAGGAACAAACTTAGAACCAACCTCATCCACCACACCACGACGAGCAGAAACACCACCAACAGTCACCATGTCACCAACAACCCTAACCACAGGCTCCGAAACAACAACAGACCCCTGCTCTCTAGACTTGACGGTAAGCGTAGCAGACGACTTAGCAGACTGGGCAGGTGGTCGACCTGAAGGTTGACGAGGCCGCCCTGACGGCGTAGCAGACGGCTTAGCGGGCCGGACAGGTTGCGACGGCTGCTGAACAGCGAGCGGATAGTCGGCAATATGGTCTTCCAACAGATTCGTGAAGTCTTTAAATTTCAAGCTTGAGAGGTTTTTCGCCCTCAACAGCTTCTCCATCAGGATAACATCAGCCCGCATAGGAGTTAACAGTTTGATCAACTTCGGGTCAGACGTCAGTTTGCTGATCTCATCCTCAGCGGTCTTCTCAGACTCCTCCGTCATTTTCAGAGGGATGAACCTCCTCCAGGGTTCCCGCATCCTAGGCACCCGCTTATATCCTGCCCCGTCATACAGCAACGCAGGCCCATATCCTAGAGCGTCGAATGCCGCAGTCAGGGTCCTGTGGCTGTGGATTAAATCTGAAAAGGGGAGCAAGTCTCCAACGACCTTATCTTCCATATCATATTCCTTCTTGACTAATAATCTTTTAATGAAATCGAGTCTCGTATGCTCCGGTATTTTTGGCAGCTCGTCTATTGGTCTGACTGGCACATCCAACTTCATAGCCTTGTCCATGTCGTCGGGTGAGACTTCACCCGTCCAAAGCTTCCCGACCCGGATCAGCTTACGCTTGCCGATTCCCAGATCCTCTTTCGACTCATAGTACACCTGCCGGGGAAAATAATACTCCCGTGAGTCAGGATCAGTCTCATGCGTATGGTCTTTTTTCAACAGATTCTTAACAGGCGATGCCACTACGAGACCACTAGCCATAGTAACAACAGTCGCTCCAAAAAAAAGCATACCCTCAGCTGCATGAAGACCGCCCGAATGCTGAGCACTTTCCATAAACGGTGCAACTCCGACTAGAGAGACCGCACCAGCGATGGAAACCGGAATAGCAGCCAGCTTATGTCTCTGACTTCTTCGAGTGAGCAGCCCCTTTTTCAACTCTTCTACTTCAAAGGGGACTGGAAGCTCCTCATCGCCCTTGTGACCTCCGCCCTTGCCTGCGACTTTCACAGCCATTTTAAATTTCCGATACCAATGTCTCAACCAGTATACGATTCAAGACGTCGATAGCCTTGGAAGCATCCTCCTCTGACAGCTTCAGCTCCTTCTCCCCTTTTGGAACATACTCCATGAAATTCAGATCGCCATCCTGAGCATACAAGCCAAGGCGCTTGGAAGGATTCTTGCCATAGATTTTTATCAAATCCCTGTCAGAATCAATCCTATCAACCAAAGCGCGTATAACATCAAAACCGATGCCCGTAAACCTATTACTCTCTGTTGCCTTGCCGTTCATCTTAGCTTTTTCCATGATATTGTCAGAGCCCTGACCATTGTTCATATATAGAGAGAGGATAGAATATATACCCTACAAATGGACTCCCTAATCGATAAAAAGATCGTTGACAGCATGTACGCTGACGGTCTACTTTACGCGAAGTTTGGGGACTATGAGAAGAGGCTTCACAATTTTGAAGTCTTTAAGGTGCCGTTGAATGCAGAATTCACGTGCCCGAATTGGGACGGCAGGCTGAGCAAGCAGGGATGCGTGTACTGCCCGGACTTCGCGAGGCAGTTCACCTACGAGAGCTTCAGGAGGGTCATAGGGAAGACCATGAACGAGCAGCTGAAGGACCAGATACTATATTATAAGAAGAGGGGCGCCGGAGAGAAGGCCTTAGTTTATATTGCCTTCGGCACTAACACGTATGCTCCCATAAAGGAGCTGGAAAGGATATTCGAGACCGCGCTGAAACCGAAGGACGTCATCGGACTGTCAATCGGCACGAGGCCGGACTGCCTCCCGCCTGAAGTCCTTAACCTGTTAGGAGAGTACGTGAAAGACGGGAAGGAAATCTGGCTCGAACTCGGACAGCAATCAGTCCACTATCACACAGACGAGAGGATAAACAGGCAGCACGGATTCGGCGAATGCATAAAGGCAGTAAACGAAGCGCACAAACGGGGGATATACTCGCTCATCTTCATCATCATGGGACTCCCATATGAGACGCCATCAGAGATGCGCGAGACCGCGAAAGTGGTCTCAGCACTGGGAGCTGACGCCGTGAAACTGTACCCCCTGCTGGTGATGAAGAAGACACGGCTGGCTGCAGAATACAAACAGGGAACCTACAGGCCCATAAGCAGATTAGAGTATATCACAGCGGTTGCAGATTTCCTAGAGCATGCGAGCCCCTACGTACTCATACAGAGAGTCAGCAAAGACTGCGGCCTCGACGGGAAAGTAGTGCCAAGCTGGAACACCCACAGGTTCCTAGTAGGCCCAGAAGTGGAGAAGACGCTGATGATACGAGGAACGAAGCAGGGAGCAAAACACAAACTCGGGCTAACAGTAGAAGAGCTGACGCCGCTAGCCTAGAGAAAATAGTAACTTGAATCGCCTTTGATTTCGAGGAACTCCGCGGTCTTGACGATCCTCCGGGGCTTCATAAGAGCTGAGGTCTGAGTGTTGGATGTTGACGTCAGAATAACGTCTCCGAATTTTTTCGCGGAATTCTTCACTCTGACGACTTTTTCAGGGTCTCTGATGAGCGCTAGGACGGAATTGCCGGAATAGGAGGTGGTAACCGCACCAGCCTCAAGCATCTTGGCGGTGACCTCCCTAGCAGTCTCGGAACCGTGCAATAATGCGTTCATGTTCATTGCAGAATACAGGTTCCCCTTCAACGCCTCATCCCATGCCAGCTGGACCTCGTTCCTGAAGAGTGCTGACTTCCCTGCTTTTTTGAGAGTACAAGCCACAACAGAAAAACCCTCGTTCTCCCCCCTGCGGAGCACTTCCAGCTTCCTGTCATCTGTTATGAAGAACCCGCCGAAGAGGCTGCAACAGACCCTGGAAAAGTCCAGTCCCTGTTTTGAGAGCTCTCTGGCAAGTTCAATCCGGTCAACCACCGTACCATCAATCACGTAGAACTGCTCCTTCAAGTACTTGTCAACCTTCAACTCCATCACAGACCCGCGCTCCCTTGCCAAGGCACCGGTGACGGCAACAGCAGAGGCGACAGCGATTGATTCCTCGAAACCTAGACCAGCTTCTTTCGGAATCTCGGAACTGAAGGACAAGCGGGCGCCAGACTTCTTCCCACAGTAATCTAGAACGACCTTGGCAGCCTTTCTGACGGCAGCCGGAAGGCTCTTCGGCGTTATGGTCTTGGTTTTCGTCAGCTCGCAGCCGGCCTTAGACCCTAGAGTGATTGCAAAAGACGCTCCCCTGCCAATGGAAGAGGAGTCGACCAACAGCGCAGACCCGTTTGAAACAGCCTCTAACATCCTAAGATTATGGAAGCATAAGGTTTATATAGGATGACTCCCCAAAGTTAAGTCTTGATTTTTTGATAACGGAAATTGAAAGTCAACTACACGTTTTTCGTGGTGGGAGTACTTTTCCTCGTGGCAGCAACAGCCTTCGCAGTCAGCATCTGAGACTATGAGGGCTGGACAGAGGCATAAGCAGATTATTTAAGTCACGACCTAATTTTATAATCTGATGGAACCTGCAGAATTCTGCGAGCGGTTGAATGAGAGCGTCCAAGACGACTGCCTCATCACGTTAATCTGCAACTGCTCGATCGAGTACTGGGGCAGGAGCAGGTCGAAGGTCGGTGATGGTGAAAGGATCATTCTGATAAAACCTGACAGCACGCTGATAGTGCACTCCCCCTCAGGCTTCAAACCATTGAACTGGATGTCGCCGCCAACCGACACCGTAGCCTCCCTCACAGGCGGACAGGTTGAGATCTTCTCCCAGAGGACGAAGAAACCCTACGAGGAGATGAAAATCAGGATAAACCATGTTAAGGACTTCCAACTCTACGGCGGCCTCAGGGATGGCGAGAAGCTGGAGCTAACGCACACGGAGGCTGACATGAGAGACTATCTGGAAGACCACCCCGAGAAAATCGACGCGAACTTCCAGTTGAAGAGCGTTGAATTCCAGACTCCGGTCGGATTCTTCGACCTCTATGGGAAACTGGAGGGGAAGTACACGATAGTAGAGCTGAAAGCCGAGCGCGCCGGACTCCCAGCAGTGTTCCAACTGAAAAGATACAGGGACTGGCTGCGCGAACACGTCGACAAAGAGGGAGAAGGCATACTCATCGCTCCGGGAATAACGCCCAACGCACTCCAACTCCTGAGGAGAGAGAAATTGATGTTCAAAAAGTTCTCAAGAAGCCAGGTAGAAAAGCGGAAAAAGCCGAACAAGACGTTAGACAGTTGGATGGATTAGATGACGTATATGCTGCGCAGCATGTAAAGGCCGAGACCCACTAGCAGAAGGCCCAAAGCGAGACGCATCTTCTTCTTCTCGGACTGCCTCCAGGCTTCAAGCCGCTCAGCCCCGAAGCCGAAGTAGACCGCAATGAAGATTACAATTAGAGGCATCACGAACATCAGATTGTAGAGCAGAAGATAGGGTATACCAGCGCTCAAAGTCATGGAATCTGACATCATCGCAAGAATCGCAAGATAGACGCCGCCAGTGCACGGCAGCTCGAACATGGCAACCAAGAAGCCGAGGACGACAGCCGCCGGAGCAGTCATCTTAACAGCCCACCTCTCCAGAGTCCCCTTCTTCGATTCCGGGATGGCAAGCGATATGCCCTTACCATACCAGAAATAATCCTTCAGGTTCACCATGCCAGCAATTATCGCCACAGCAGCAGCAACCTTATAGAATAAAGACGTGAAACCCGTGAACTGCAAAGCCCCCAGCAATCCGACACCAGCAAGGAAGTAGACTACGTAGACTGTTACAATGTAAGTCGAACCGACCGTTAGCATCTTCTTTTTTGACCTGGCAATCGTCGTAAGATACGTTAGCAGGAAAATCAAGACAGCGAATGCGCAGGGGTTTATGCCATCCACAATGCCAGTCAATATTACAAGAGGCGTCGTGACTTTCACAGTCCTCTCAGGGTTCACCTGCCGTGGATCATATTTGTCGGCGTGGCAGCCCAGCCTGCTGTCGAACGGGCAGACGCTCTCGCCCGGCCTCTCGCTCATTATAGCAGCCTCAAGATTGTCACTGATGCCCTGCAAGCCCATGTAATAGTCGTCTCCGATGATTACCAACGGAATCCCCCGCTTATCCTGGGGTATGCCAACCCGCTCAGTGTACTCCGTATAAAGGTCATAGTTGCTCTTATTGTGGTACAACTCAAGCCAGTGGACGTGTATCCTGTCAGAGTACTTGGACGCCATATCTTCGATGAACGGTTTTATTTGAGCGCACTTCGGGCACCCGTCACCGTAGAAGTAGACGACACATGTGGTATTGGCGGGATACAGGGATGAGTGCTCGCTGGCAAAGAAACTTGAGTTATCCTCTAGAAGGCAGGCCTCCTCTCCAACCGAACACACATCAGACTCTGCCGACGCAGTTACTATGAGTATAGAACATAAGGTTACGAAGAGCACTGCTTTAACATTCATTTTTTCTGACATCAGCTTATGATAAAGTCCACAACGTAGAGTTTACCGCTTGCCAGGTCAGCCTTAGTCTGCTTCAGCCGCGTTCCCTCGACGTTGACGATAATGTCGTAGGTTCCGCCCGACTTTACGGTTGCCTTATAGTAGCCGTTCCTGTCAGTCTTGTCCCAGTTGACCGGCACGCTCATGTTGCTGACATCGAACACCTCAACAAGCGAACCGTAGTACCCTTTGCCTGTGTTCTTGTTCACAATCTGGCCGCTTATTATGGTAGACGTCTCATTGACCGTGACATTGATAGTCTCTAAACAGAACTGCTTCCTGAAGTCGGCGTTTATGGCACCGCAGAGGCTGACGTTGCCTGTTGTTATCGCAATCCCGAGATAGCAGAGCTCCCTCTGAAGGGGGCTGAAAGACTCGCATTTGGCATATACTGGCGCGTCTAATGTCGTGGGAGTCTCATCCTCGTCATCCTCCGAGAGGGTTGTTGATGCTGCATTTACCGTAGTCGGCTCCTCCAGAGTGCTCACAGTAGACGGTTGTGATATGTTCGAACCGCCATCCAGGCACCCTGACGCCAACACCAGACTAACAACCAATAAAAGAATGACCTGTTTATGCATCGTACTAGTAAGAATGGATTCCATAGAATAAAAACATTCAGGTAACCGCAATGTTATCGCCTGCTCTGATGTTCCCGGAGGTTAACGCGACGGCGAATACGCCCCTGGAAGGCATGATGCAGTCGCCAGTCTTTTCCCTGATGCTGCAGCCGCTATGGCATTCCTTCCCAATCTGGGATACCTCAAGCTCGACAGCCCCGACCCTGAGCTTTGAGCCGACACGCAGGCTTCCCAGATCAACGCCTGCGGTGAGAATGTTCTCCGCGAAGTCTCCTGGCTTCACGCCAGCCTTGATGAATCTTTCACCAACATCCTCGGAAGCCAGAAGGGATATCTGCCTCCTCCCTGTTCCGGCATGGACATCGCCTTCGATGCCAAGGCCCTTGGTTACTCTGACACTCTTTAGAGGATTCTTAGCCTCGCTCTTATTCTTGCCAACGCAGACTGCGACAACCCTGCCGCTCATAAGAGGTTCACCTCCACAGGAGAACCCTTTTTTATCTTCGAAACATCGGCTTCCATTACGATGTAGCCGTCAGCATCAGATAACGAGGTTATCGCGTTGGAGCCCTTGAACGTTGGAATAACATAGGAGGCTCCCCCCCTCGCCTCCAACCTGACAGGGAGGAAGTACTTCAGTCTTTTCTTGAAGATGAAATCCTTGGCCATTCTGGCGCACAGCCTCCGTCTGCTCCAGGAGGACTTCATTGATGCCATAATGTAGGGCAGCACAAGAGCGTTCAACACTATGAGAGCAGAGGTCGGGTTGCCTGGAAGCCCAATCACAGGTTTCCCATTTACCTTTCCGAAGAGGACTGGCTTGCCAGGCCGTATTGCAATGCCGTGGAATATCACCCTGCCAAGCTCTCTCACAACGTCTGGCACAATATCCTCCTCCCCGACAGATGAGCCGCCGGAGACGATTACAAGGTCGGAAGTTTTCAGGGCTGAGGTGAGTTTCATCCTAAGAGGGTGTTGAACGTCACGGCATACCCCCAAGTCGACAGCATCACATCCGTGTCCTGTCAGGAGGGCTCCGATGGAGAGATTGTTGGTGCCGTAGATTTTTCCGGCAGATAGAGGCTTCCCAATGTCGACTATCTCATTGCCTGTCGCAATCAATGCGATTTTAGGCTTCCTGCAGACTCGGACAGATTCCAACCCGATTGAAGCGAGAAGGCCGACACCGTAGGCGTCTATGACGGAGCCTCTACTGATGACTGCTGTCCTCTTCCGAATGTCAGATCCTGCAGTTATGATGTGATACCCCTTACCAGTTCCCTCGAAGACCGTAACTTTCTTGCCCTTCCTGAGCGTGTTCTCGACTATCACCACAGAGTCGGCTCCAGAGGGTATAGGAGCGCCGGTCGCTATCTCAATGCACTCTCCCCTCTTCAGCCTCTTCCTGGAGACCTGCCCCGCGCGGACGACGTCAACGCAATCCAGTGCCTTGGGACTAGACTTGGATGCGCTCCTGACGTCAGAGTATCTGACAGCGTAACCGTCCATCGCAGACTTCCTGAACCCTGGGACGTTGATTCTTGACTTAACCGTTTCGGCAAGCACCCTCCCCAAAGAATCCTCCAATCTTACTCTTTCAGTGCCAACCAGCATCTGATGCCTTCCCATCCTCCTCTGCGCTTCCTCGAAGGATATGAGATTTTTGAACCCGCCTCTGCTCACTTTCTGACCTCCCACAGGATGTGCCCCAGTTCGGGAAGGATGACCTTCTCAAGGCCTGTCCGGACGGCGTTCCTTGAACCTGGAAGGCAGAAGACAAGCTTGTCCCCTATGGAGCCTGCGAATGCCCTGGACAGCAGAGACTTGGTGCCGACTTCCTTGTAGCTCACATGCCTGAACAGCTCGCCGAAGCCGGGCAGCTGCTTCTCCAACAGGGGAATGACAGCCTCAGGCGTGTTATCTCTCCTTGATATTCCGGTGCCGCCAGTCGTTATTATCACATCTGTGTCCCCGCCAGCCAGCTCCATTACCGTTTTCCCGATTGTCTCAGCATCATCCCGTATGACCTCGTACGCTGAGATGGTATGACCTGCCTTCTCCAAAAGTTCTATGATAATCTTGCCGGACTCGTCATCCTCCTTCGTCCTCGTGTCGCTGATGGTGATGACGCACGCCCGAATATTCTTGACCTTGTGGTCGTGCATCCTATCCCTTCCTCTTTTCAGTGACCCTGACATCGTATATCAAAGTGTCAGGGTACTGTCCTGTTGAGTCCTTCTCAAGGTATTTGACCATGTCCCAGACGGTGCACAATGCTGCTGTAACCCCTACGAGAGCCTCCATCTCGACCCCGGTCTTTGCATGGGCTGAAACAGTGACCCTGGCAAGAGCATGATCTCCGCCAGTCTCTAACTCCACCTTCGCATAATCCAATGGGATGTTATGGCAGTGGGGTATCGTCTCGGAAGTCCTCTTGAGAGCGGAGAGCGCCGCAACCTCTGCGACAGAGTAGACGTCGCCCTTTTTGACGCTCTTGTTCCTGATGGACTCCAGGGTCTCCTTCTTCAGCCTGATCTTGCCCTCCGCAACCGCCTTCCGAGGGATAGCCTTCTTACCGGATACGTCTATCATCTGCCATCACATCCGATGACCCTTGAGTCTAACGCTTTTTCCAGAGACCGGGTAAAGTCCCCTCCGACAGGGATGTGGCCGCCGAAAATCCGCAGGCACGGTTTTATCCTGCCGTCTGATGTGAGCCTAATCTTGTTGCAGTCGACGCAGAACTCCCTGCAGTTCGGCCTCACAACCTCCACTATCAGATCGTCAAGGTAGTATTGCATTCGCGACTTGGACCGCCTCTCCACTATGAGGGTGGCACGGCTTTTCAGGCTCTCTTCCACGCCCTCAAGAGGGTAGTAGTGCCTAGTGTAGAAGTCTGCGTCGGTGTTTATCAGCTCTATCAGCTGGAGTATGACGCCCTGGCTTCTTGCGAATTCCATCATCTCTGGGATCTCATGCTCGTTTATGCCGCGCAGGACTACCATGTTCAGTTTTATCGGCTCAAGCCCTGCCAGCTTGGCTGCCTTCAGGCCTTCCCTGATGGTGCTAGCATTCTTCAGCAGGAGAGGCGATGACATAGAATCGCATCCTATGTTCACCCTCTTGAGGCCTGCCTCCCTGACAGCCCTTGCCTTGCCGGCCAGCAGCAGGCCGTTCGTAGTCATGGAAACTTCATCTATGCCTTCCAGTTCCGATATGCCGTTCACGATCCCAACGATGTCTTCCCTTAGGAGGGGCTCGCCGCCCGTTATTTTTACCCTCCTGACGCCAGCCTCTGCGAAGTGCCGTGCAAGGATTATGATTTCTTCGGTTGCCATCTGCCTGCCGGGGTTTACCTCGCCCTCCCGGTGGCAGTAGGCGCAGTCAAGGTTGCACTCCTGGGTCACCGAGATCCTGAGTTCCTCTATTTTTCTGCCGTAGCCGTCTATCATCATGCGTTGTATTTAATAGAATACAACGGTATATATACGTTATATCAGAAACAATATAACGAAGATGACAAAGAAGCACATCAGGAAGGCAGTTGGGTACAGGGTATACTCGATTCTGATAATGGCAATAGTCTCCTACGTACTAACAGGCTCTATAATAAAGATGACAGCGATGACCACCATAGTAGAGGCTGTCAAGGCCGTACAGTACTATTTCTTTGAGATCGTATGGCACAGGCTCGCGTAGCTAGGATGAAGGTCGGGTTCAAGCTTTGGCTGGAGAACAGCAGAGGAGAGCCGGTCTTCGGCAGAGGAAAGCTCAGGATCCTGGAGACCATAGAAAAGCACAAGTCGATGAACAAGGCCAGCCGGGAGCTGGGAATGTCCTACATGCACCTCATGGAAAAGGTAAAACACATGGAATCCAGGCTGGGATTGAAGCTCGTAAGGGCGAATAGGGGAGGCAGAGGCGGCGGAGGGGCTGAGCTGACGCCGAAAGCCAAAGACCTGATAAAAAAGTACGAAAAATTCTCTGGAAAAGCGACTAAGAGCATAGAATCAGGATTCAATAGGACATTCTGAACACCCTAAGGCCTGCCGCATTACCGGCAGTTAGTGGCAGCTGGGCTTCGGGCCGGTTGACCATGCAGGAACTTGGTACATGCTTGTCGTCGGAAGTGTAGTGGTGATTATTGACGTTGTAGGACGCAAAGACGTCGTTAGTGTGGTCGGTGTTGTCGTCTGGCTTACGCCTGCATCCGGGGATGTCTCAACTAGTGCTGACAAGGACGTTGTCGGGGTTGTTGTAGGCTCTACAGGTTGTTCGGTCGCCGCAGATTGCTCGTTGGATATCAGGTAGACTGCCGAGACGCCCGCAATTAACAACGCGACCGTCAGAAGCAGCAGGATTGCCGCAAGAGCGGGCAAAACGTTCGACTGTCTTCCCCTGCATGCCCTGATTGCTCTTAGACCCATTGTATGTCCCGTAAATTCAGTCCTCTGCCACTGGCATGTAATGCAACATGTCCAAGAACGTGTCTGTTGGCTCAAGCACTCCGACAACCACGGCGTCTGCGCCGAAGAAGCCGTTTAACCTGTCGCCCACGTTGGCGAACAGCTTCTCTTCCCGCATCATATCAGCCTCGGTTGCGCCAAGTATCAAAGGCAGATAGTTCCTGTTCTCTGTGACCTGGAGATTAAGGTGGCCGACGTTGAAAGTCGCAACAGTTTTGTTCATCGTCTGCGATTTAAATTCTTGAAGACCGCCTTCGGCGAAGGTTACGTTCGCAGGCCAGTTCGCATTTTCCGACTTTACATAGTAGAAGAACTTCGGCATCTTCTCGTCTGTCAGCCTGACGTCTATCTGTTCCCCATCGAACTGGTTGAACTTTTCGCTGGAGAGGATGTGCATCATATCAACCGCCGAATCTGTCTTCTTCAGCATCCCGCTGACCCGCATGTCCTGGCCCAGGAAGCCCTCCAAAACGTAACCCCACAGGATGTCGGATGTCGTTACGTTCTTACCGTCTGTCATTGATTTCGCCTCCTCGAAGCCCAATACCATCGAATCATCCTCTGGGACAGGAGACCCCATCAGCGTCTGATACCCTGCCAGTCTGCTCGGAGGTATGTACGCTAGAAGCTCAGGGTCGCCATCGTCAAATGATAGTTTGAACCCTGCTTCGCTGAACAACCTCGGGCTGACGCCAACGTCCTGCGTGAAATAACCCTGCGTGTACAGCACCCCGCTCACAGAAGCTGCCAGGATTGCCGTGAATAGTATGCTAAACTTGTTCTCCGTTATAAATTTTTTTTCTGCCATCATATCACCTCAACGAACATTCTGATAACCCTGTTAAAGCCTCCTGTATTTCAGCGTCAGGGAGTTGGTTACGACCGATACCGAGCTTAACGCCATGGCCCCGCCGGCGATTATCGGGTTCAGGAGCCATCCTGTGAAGGGGTAGAATACTCCGGCCGCAATCGGTATGCCTATTACGTTGTAAATCAACGCCCAGAACATGTTCTGCTTTATCTTGCCCATCGTTGCCTTGCTCAGCCTGAAGGCTTTGACGACGTCAAGGGGGTTGTTTTTCATGAGCACTATGTTCCCAGATTCCATCGCAACGTCTGTGCCTGACGCCATCACTATGCCGACGTCAGCCTGCGCCAATGCGGGGGCGTCGTTTATCCCGTCGCCGACCATCGCAACCTTTCTGCCCCTCGCCTGAAGGTCTCGCACATAGTTTACCTTGTCCTCAGGAAGAACTTCAGAGAAGACGGTCTTTATGCCGACCATTTTTCCGACAGCTTCCGCAGTCCTCTTGTTGTCGCCTGTTATCATGTACACGTCAATGCCGAGTTTGGTCAATTCCGCCACCGCACCCTTCGCCGTGTCTTTCAGCGTGTCAGCTATCGCGATCAACGCCGCCGGGACGTCGTCCACTGCCAGTATCACGACAGTCTTCCCCTCGTCTTCAAGTTTAGTCAGACTGCCTTCAAAGGTTGAAAAGTTTATCCCTTTTGAGGATATGAGCTTCCTGTTCCCTAGGAGGACGTTCCTGCCCTCTACTTTTGCGGAGACGCCGTGGCCTGGCACAGCCTTGAAGTCCGAGATGTCAGCCAGCATGATGCCCTTCTCGTTCACATAGTCCAATACGGCTTCAGCCAGAGGATGCTCTGAACTGCGTTCGATGCTGCCTGCGAACTTCAGCGCATCATCTTCGTTAAGTTCATTCAGGATAACAACGTCTGTCACAGAGGGTGTTCCCTTGGTTATCGTTCCTGTTTTGTCGAACACCAGCGCGTTTATCTTGCGGGTTGTCTCAAGAGCCTCCCCGCTTTTTATCAGTATCCCTGCGCCGGCTCCCTTCCCTATGCCGACCATTATTGCGGTAGGAGTTGCAAGGCCTAACGCGCACGGGCAGGATATGACAAGCACTGAGACTGCTATGACAAGCGCGAAGGCGAATGTCTTGCCGATGATGAGATACCACACCCCAAACGAGAGCAATGCTATCAGTATCACGGCAGGGACGAAGTAGCTTGAGATTACGTCAGCGAAACGCTGTATTGGAGCCTTCGAGCCCTGCGCGTCCTCAACCAGCTTTATTATGTGCGCCAGAGTGGTGTCCGCCCCCACCTTTGTCGCCCTGAACTGGAAGCTCCCGTGCTTGTTGATTGTTGAGCCTATGACGCTGCTGCCGACCGTTTTTTCGACTGGTATGCTCTCGCCAGTTATCATGGACTCGTCTATGCTGCTCCCGCCGGAGATTATGACACCGTCCACGGGAATCTTCTCCCCCGGCTTAACAAGCAGTATGTCGCCAACCTTCACCTGCTCGACAGGTATGACAACTTCCTTGCCGTCTCTGATTACTGTCGCAGTCTTCGGGCTTAAATCCATGAGCTTCCTTATTGCCTCGCTCGTCTTCCCCTTGGCTTTGGCTTCCAAGTATTTGCCCACAAGCACGAAGGTTATCAGAACAGCCGCAGTCTCAAAGTACTGGTCCATCATCGGGTTCACAAGCATGACCGCCACGCTGTAAAAATATGCAGCCGACGTTCCAACTGCTATCAGGGTGTCCATGTTGCTTGTCCTGTTCTTGAGCGCAGCCCAAGCCCCGCTGTAGAACCTGGCCCCTGATATGAACTGGACAGGAGTCGCAAGAAGGAATAGGAGGTATATGGCATAGGGCACGTCCTCCATGAAGACCATCCCAATCAACGCTGCCGGTACGGATAGCATCAGGCTGAATGCGAGCAGCTGCTTCATGCGCGTCAGCTCTCCCTTCTTCTCCAGCTCATCAAAGGACTTGTCAGCCTCTGTCGAAACCCTTGCACTGTAGCCTCTGTTTTTCACAGCATTGATCAAAACCTGGACTGACGTCTTCGACTCGTCAAATTCTACGACAGCCTTCTCGGTGCTCAGATTGACGTTCGCGCTGACAACGCCGTCGGTCTTCATCAATGCCTTTTCCAGAACTGTGACACAGCTCGCGCAGTGCATCCCCGTAATGTTCAACGTGGTCTTTTTCATCCTTGGAAGAACCTTTTTCCAGCCTCCAGGTCCGATTGTTCTATTAAGACATATTGCCCTGAAACTTTATGAGGTAAATCGCTTGGCCAGCAGCCTCCCCCACGGTTTTCAGTGCCCAGACTGTCTATGCTGAAGTGTCGTCCACACTTGTTGCATACCGCATCATCGCCTGACTGCCTGTAACCTAAGCTTCCGCCGCATATTTCACAGGCGTCAAACGCTGTCCTGACCTTACCGTCGCTGCCTAACACGGCCATGTACCTTACTGCAGTCCCGCCTGAATTGTAGGTGTACTTTTTTACAGTAGTTGATATTTCGGTTAGGGGAATTCTGACAACCGTGTCAGGAACATCGCCGCCAACGGCTGCAATGCTGCTGTTGACTGCATCATCCTGTGTGACCGCCCCCCGGAACCCTATAGCGTAAACTGCTCCGACCAGCAGTACAACTGCCAGTATCAGATAGCCGTTATTCTTGTTCATTCTGTTCACCTAGTTCTCCGTCTATGATGTCTGCAAACACGTCGTATGGCTGTGCGCCAACGATTTTCTTTCCTTTGATGAAGAATGTCGGCGTCCCGCTAACGCCCAGTCTCTTGCCCTCCGCAAGGTTCTTTTTCACAACATCCTTCTTTGCGCCGGAATCAAGGCACCTGCTGAAATTGTCCGCATCAAGATTCAGCTCGCCTGCTATGCTCTTTAAAACGTCAGCTTCTCCTATGTCCCTGCCGTTCGCATAATCCTCAAACAGTCTGTCATGGTACTCCCAGAACAGTCCCTGGTCTCTGGCGCACTCTGACGCCTCAGCCGCCCTGTCGGATCCCGCATGGAACGTCAAGGGAAAATGCTTGAAGACTATCTCGATCCTGCCATCGTATTCGTCCCTGAGCTGCTCGACAGTCTCTGCCGCTTTCCCGCAGTAGGGGCACTTGAAGTCGCTGTATTCTATGACCTGCAGAATGTTAGACTCGCTGCCAAGCGATTCTGTCGGCAGAACTTCCGGAGCGGACTGCCCTGCAGTAAATTTGTAAGCCAGCACGACAGCAACCGCTAAAAGGGCAAACGCAAGCGCGTGTTTTCCTTTAAGCCTACTAGGACTGACGCTATTGTTTTTGTTTTTAGTCATCTTCCGCCTCCGCAGCCGCAGCCTCCGCCGCATGAACCGCCCCGGGGAACCTGCACGCTGGCAAGCTCCGTCTGAACCTGCGCCGCATCCTGGATGTTGACATCATCTTTGACGATGAATACTCCAGGTATCATGCCCATCCAGCAGCTCCAGGGTATTGTGCCCGCTTCTGTTGGAGTGAACTCTATGGTCTGCAGGCCGGGTTTTATGTCAAACCTTAAACCAAGTTTTGGAACCTGTATGGCCCTGTTGCAGTTGGTAATCTCTATGCCGTTTATAACCCATTTGACCGGAACGCCCTTCTTCAGTATGAACTTGTCCGGCACCCACCCATAGCTGGTGACGTTCATCTGAATCTCCTGGTAGCCGTCTTTTAGCGTTACCTGAGAACTTCCGCCAGCCGGGACCGATGCCGCGTCCTTCGCGGAGACTGACATGAAAAGCGTGTTCGCATCATATCCTGAGCCTGTCAGCGCAAGACCGCGGTTTACCATTATAAGTCCCAGTATGACAACCACAACGCCTGACAACTTCAGTATCTTGTGAGTAAACTGGGAGCTTACCATCGAGGATACGATTCCGAAGCCCAGCAGAACCGGCAGCGTCCCAAGACCGAACGCCATCAGGTACAGGGCGCCCCAGTATGGTGACCCTGACGCTGCTGCGAATATGTAAACAGCCTGCAGCGGACCGCAAGCCAGCATGAGGCCGTTCAATAATCCTATGGCAAGCGGACTGCGCGATTTTTCTGATTTCCTCTCGATGAACTTTTCCAGGGGAGATGGCATCTTAAGCCTGAATCTCCTGAACCACCTGAACAGGTTGAGCATGTTCAGGCCGAACATGATAAGGAAAATCCCTGCAAGTATTCCTGCAGCTCCCCGCATCACCGGCGTGAACGTTATAAACGAGCCCAAAAGGCCGAAAAATCCTCCCAACAGGGTATATGATGCTGTTTTGCCGAAACCGTAGGAGAGATGCGCCCTGAGATCCGAGCCAACCCTCCCCTGCGATGCATTTTTTGCGGTATAGGATATCACAAATCCGCCGCACATTGCAATGCAGTGGAATCCTGTCAGCAACCCTACCAGGAATAGAAGCCCAAGTGATGCGTCTTGGCCTATTGTCGGAAAGGAAAAGTCGGATTTTTTTTCAAGCTCGGAGTATGCGAACAGCGCGATGAGAACCAGCCCAAGCGTTAACGATATGAACCGGTAATCAACAGTTCTCGGCTGCTTCTCCCTGCCTTTCAATCTGCAATTGTATCCTTTAGCCTCGATTTTTTTCAGGATTCTTCCCTTGTCAGTGATATTCGGATCATACGTTACCTCGCCCTTGCCTGTCGCATAATCAATCCTGGCTTCCTTAACCCCATATTCGGACAATGCAGCCTTTGCTATGATCTTCTCGCAGCTCTGGCATTCCATGTCGTCTGTCTGAAAGTTGAATTTTGATTCTGCCATTTTTCTTATCCTACTGTGTACCCCAGCTCCCGCACAGCTTCCTTCAGCTTTTCAGCAGGAACCGAATCCGCGCATTCGATGTGCACCGCCCCGCTGGTGTGGTCTGCCGTTACCTTGGTAACTCCCGGCATTTCCAACAGAGTGTCAGCTATAAGTATGCCGCAGCTCTTGCAGTGCATGCCTTTGACATTGAGGTCAATCTTGACCATGGAATCTTATTGTATGAAACCGACTATTAGCAGATGGGTGAAACCAGTTTCAGTCACTTGAGAACGACTATGTTGGTAGGGCCTCTTCGCTTTCTCTCGATAAGCTGCAGGGATTCCAGCTTGTCCAATGTCCGGGTTGCCTTGACTTTTGACATTCCGAGCTTTTCCACGATCTCGCTCTGGAACATGGCGCCGTCAGAGTCCATCAAAAGTCTGTAGATGTCGCGTTCAGTCCCCCTTAATTTGCCCAGTTTTTCGGACCATGCCTCCTTCCCTGAAGGTTTCTCAAACGGCCCACCGCCTTTGAAGAAGAGGATGAGACCTATCAGCATCGTGATTACTACGGCAAAGATCCCCACGTAGACCGTCGGAGGTATCTTGAACTCCTGCATCGTGCAGACGTCACCGCATGTGCAGGATGATGCCGCCTGCGAACTAAGTGAGTCGATGAACATGAAGATCATCAGGGCAAACACCAGAGCCATCAGTGTGAGAACCGCCCCAACCGCCTTGAATGTGAGTTTTACTGGCTTCATTTCCGGATTATTATAAGTTAACCATCGTTAATAAACTGATAGTATCCAACGGCACAGTAACCCCCATCATATCACCTTGTGAATCCTGTCGATGTTCCTGTAGGCTAATGCCACAAACAGCAGGTAAAGCGCATAGGAGGCGGCCTCCAGGAGAGACGGGTTCCCGTTGTATCCTAATAGGTCCTTAGCCAGTCCGCCGATTAGGCCGTTCTCGTGCAATAGAGGATAGCTTCCATCAGGGTTCTGCGGGGGATTCACATCCCACAAATGCTCGATATATGTTGGCAGGACGCCTGCCTCCTGAAGCTCGTGGACGCCGTGCGCGACAAGGCCTGCCGCGAAAAGCACCAAGACGATGCTCGTGGCCTGGAAGAACTTCCTGACGTCCAGCTTCCTGGCCTGGACGAAGATGATGAACCCCAACGCCAATGCGAGGATTATTCCAAGGAATCCGCCCACAATCCTGTCGTATGCGGTCGCCTCCCCTGCAAGCGAGCTGGCTCCCAGGAAGATTACGGTCTCCACGCCCTCCCTGAGGACGGAGACGAACACTAAGGCAAAGAGTCCGAGCCTGTGGCCCTCTGATATTTCATGGCCGACCTTCTGCTCTATCTCCTCCCTTATGTGAGTCTGCCTCATCATCCACAATATCATGGTGGTCAGAAGCAGCGCAGCGAACAGCATCACGACGCCCTCGAATATTTCCTCGCTCCGACCTGAGAAACCGCCTGCCAGAGTATTGAAGCCATACGCAGCGATTATGCTGCCAACGACTGCCGACACAATCGCAAGGTAGATCACAGAATTGTATTTTGATTGTTTCGTGCGCTCAAGGTAAGCTAGCACTATCCCTATGACCAGCGCCGCCTCAAGCGTCTCCCTGAAGGTTATGATCAACTCCGATAGCATGTCAGATATCAATACATGCTAAAGCATATAAATGGTAGTAGGTAACCAGGCCGTAACCATCAGTATGCCAGGTACAGCCTGAGGAAATAGGCGCCTGCCAGCATCAGGAAAAAGGATGATAATGTCTCCACTTTTCTGATATTGTTCCTGAGCCAGCCTATCCTGTCGAGAGAGTAGGCCGATGATATGCCCAACGCAAGTATTGGAAGCCCCAAGCTTATCGAGAACAATGCCATGAGAGCCAATCCCTGGAGGTAAGTGACCTTGGACGCGAGGACAGGCATTATCCCAGTGACAAGGAACGGGGCGCTGCAAGGCGTTATCATGGTGCCGAAACCCAGCCCTGAGATGAATGCCCCCCCTCTGCCGGAGTAGTTGAACGTGTTGAAGATTACGGCAGTCCTCTTCAGCGTTCTCAGGCGGAACAGCGTGTCCAGCGCGAAATAGAATGACAGCACTGCCGCAACCAGGAAGAGGATGGTTTTCTTCTCGTCGATGCTCTCAGCCAGGCTCCAGCCGTATGCCATTATTAGTATGGCAAGAAGAGAGTAGAACAGCATATAAGCCAGGATGAGGCCCCCGGCGAAGAGCAATACTGACGCCCGTCTCCTATCGGAGTTCCTGGAGAGTATGTTGAACAGTATCGGATAGGTCGGGAGGAGGCAGGATGTCGTACCGGCGAGAAGGCCTGAGGTGACGGCGATGACCGCGAGGTCTATCATAACGGTTCACCGAACTTCGGCTTGAACTTGTCGATCGGGCAGGCCAGTATCGTGGACTCGTTGAAGCATCTCATCTGAAGGCTTTCGTCAGACACCTTTTTGCAGCTTGCTGATGCGAGAGGGTTCTTCTGGACGTACTCGAAATAGCAGGCATCCCTCAAGGAGGGGGTTACGACCTTCGAACACAGTTCCACGGTGTACGTCTCGACCGCGAGCTTCATCATGCACCAGTCCCTGCCCTCCTGGTTCTCTATGCCGCTGCATGAGTCAGGGTTGCCTATCGTCTTGGCAAGGCATCTTGTCCTGGAAGCGTTCGATTGCACGCTGTCGCACAGGGTAGAGTTGCGGGTGTCAATCGAGACTGAATAGATGCAACCGTCCCTGTAATCTGGGTCGTCTATCTGGGAGCAGAACATGATGTCACTGTTGTCGAGAGCGAACTTGGTAAGGCATTCCGACCTCCCAAGGGCGTTTGGCGACAGCATGCACAGTCCGCTGACATTATTGTCCACAGCAGCCTGCCTGAAGCAGTTGCCTTTCAAGTAAGGGTCATCATAGCCTTTGCATTCCACTATCTGGGGATATTCGAGGGATAAAGACCGAAGCTCCTTACTTTCTCGGGGGTAGTACAAGACCGCCAGCAGCGCCGCTGCGAGAATCGCCATCAGTATGATGTGTTTTTTTCTCATGCTATCCTCTGGTTCACTTATTGTCTTATATTAATTTATGTCGCACGATGGCGACGCTTTCTGTATCATGGTCTCAATCTGGGATGATGGCACAAAACCTGAAGTCTGGAAAAAGCCGCTTTGGCCCTGTATTTCCATGACAGGCGTGGTAGTCTGGCCGAATTTGCCGGCGAGCTCCTCGTTGTACTTCCACAGGCTTATGACCTCGTAGAGGATGCAGTCCCTGTTCGGGCTGACTATGTCAGAGACCGTGGGGCGCATGACCCTGCATATCGAACATGACGGCAGGTCATAGAATCTCAGGTTCACGCGGCCCTTCCTGATGTTAATATCCCTCTCAGAGTCCTCGAGCTTCCTCCTCACGTATATCGAAAGGCCGTACTCTGAATCCCAAACGCTTAGATCCATCTCAGAATCCTCGAAGCCGATCTTCTTTGCCGTCAGAGTGTAGTCCCCGCCCTCCACAGGACCGAAGACTAGCTTTCCGGCAGAGTCGGTCCTCCCTTTAAGTTCCTCATCAACGTAGACTTCAACGCCTTCCACATCACGGCCGGATGCGTCTGACGCCGACAGGACAGCAGTGTCGCCGTCGTACAGCCTTAAAGTGTCAGAGTCGTCCGGGTTGTAGGCGGAGGGGATGATATTAAGTGACAGGCTCGCCTTTGGGACAGTCGTCGTTGGGATGGATGAGACCGTAGTCTCGAGCGTTGTCGACGAGACCGTCGTCGGAACCGATAATGTTGTCGAAGTTGATGTGATAATGGCCTGGCCCTCGCTTCCGCCCCCCGCTATGAGAAACCCTATGCCTACGACGGCTACGGCGACAATCAGCAGCAGACCTGCAGACAGGACAAGCACCATGTTCTTATTCATTTTAGCAGCAGTACAGTTCTTTCGGCTTCTCGCCTTTCTTCAGATTCCCGAATGGGTTCCCGTACTTTCTGATGTTCTCTATCATCTTCCTGTTGGCTTTAGTCTCCTCTCCCCTCTTGTTGAGGCGGCTTCTGGCCTTGAGGATGTCGTCCGCGAATCCCAGGCCCATAGGGCACCTCTCCTTGCACGCCCTGCAGAGGGTGCACATGTACGCCAGGGGAGTGTCTTTGCCTGCTTTCATCAGCTGCGCCTTGCCTCTGGGACCCTTCGACTCGTCCAAGGTTATCCTGTAGATTCTGCAATTTGCCTTGCACAGCCCGCAGAGTGAGCACTGGTCTAGGTCTGACATATTTTCCCCCTGTTGAAGACTCCGTCCGGGTCGTATTTTTTCTTCAGCTTTTTTATCCTCTCGACCAGCTCCTTCGGCGCGTATTCCCTCTTGGTTATTCCAATGCCGTGCTCTCCTGAGACCACGCCGCCCATTTTTTCTACCAGCAGGAACATCTCCCTTATCTTATCCTCCTGCCCTTTCCTGAATCTCGGGTGAATTATTCCAACGCTTATGTGGCCGAAAGAGGGGACACCATGGTTATCAAGCCACATCAGGAACTCTTGTATCCTCTCCAATGGAATCTTCGGATCCTCTTTGACATCATACCCTTTTGAGCTGAGTATCGCTCCGACGCCCTCGCGTTCTTCCCATATCCTGTCGACCTCACTGCCGTCATTGATCTTGCCGGCATCTGATGAGAACTCTGCGTAGAGTGTGTAATTTTTTCCTACGCCTGTAAGGTCTGCGGCAATCTTGGATACGTATTCTACTGCAAGCACATCCTCCCTCTTCCGGTACTTGCTGGCTTCTGCGGTCAACGAGCTGATATCATCGCATTCGAATACTGATATGCTCCTCTTAGGGATAGCGTCAGCCAGTCTGAGTTTGGCCTTGGTGATCACTGCAACGCATCCTTCTGTCCCAACAATCTCCTTGACGGCTTTAGCGTCCAGCGTCCGGATTTCCCCGCGACCGTCGACAACCTCGAGCGATAGAATCCATTCTCCTGTCCTGCCGTACCTTAGCGCACGCTCTCCCACGGCGTCTGTGGATATCATGCCGCCTATGGTGCAGACCCTCCTGGAGGCCGGGATAACAGGGAAGAACAGCCTCTTCTCCTTCAGTCTCAGGTTCAGGTCGTCGAGGATGACTCCAGGTTCCACTAGGGCGTACTTCCCGCCATCGCTGACTTCCAGTACCCTGTCCATCCTGGACATGTCGAGGACTATCGAATTCCCGGGTATCACTCCGCCTACGAGGCTCGTTCCCCCGCCCCTCGCCACTATGTCAGTCCCGAGTTTGAGCGCCAGTTTCACGATGTCGCTCACCTGCGCCGCGCTCCGAGGCCAGACCACAATCCGAGCCTCTCCCTGGAGCTGGGACGCGTCCTGAGAGTACACCAGCCTCTCGACCTCGCCTTCAGACACATTCTCCTTCCCGACTATCTTCTCCAGCTCTGCCTTCACATTAGCACCTCGCTGAATTCCAGAACCTCTATGTTGGTTGAGTTGTCTTTCAGGTGCTTGTAGCACAGGGGGCATGGCGTTACCAGCCTCTCAGTCTTAACCCTGCTCAACAGGTCTTTCGCTATCCTGTCTGACATCTCAGGATAGTTCGTCTTGACGCCGGCGCCTCCGCCGCAGCATAATCCGTTCTCGCGGCAGTTGTCCAGCTCCACGACCCCGAACCCCACTTTTTTCAGTATGTTCCTGGGCTCGTTGTAGATTCCCGAATGGCGGCCGAGGTGGCAGGGGTCGTGATAGGTTATCTTGCCGGATTTTTTCGCCTTCAGCCTGTCAATCCTCCTGTTCAGCGTCTGAGTTACATGCTCGACCTTCAATCCCATGTCAGACAGCACCCTGTAGCAGGCGGGACAGTTGGTTATTATCCTGGAGACGCTGTACTTTTTGAGGATGCTGAGAGTCTTGTCGCATAGTATGTTGAAGTCCTCCTCGTAGCCTGCGTTCTTGACTGGGCTGCCGCAGCAGTTGAACTCAGGCAGCACTATGAAGTCCACGCCGACCTGCCTCAGCAGAGTCTCATAGTTCTTCTCAATCTCCGGCAGGACGTAATGCGTGAGGCAGCCTGGATAGTAGAGGGTGTTCCCGAAGTCCAGCCTCTCGAACAAACCCTTAAACATACGCATAATATAACAACATTGGTATAAAAAAGTGTGGTGATGCGTCCAACTAATCTGTCGGAGCGGTATTTATACTCAGGACTCTTGATATTGGATAGTACCAATGGAACTTCAGAAGAAAGCGGTTAAGGGTGCTGCTGGCGGCAGCATGATAGGCGACAGCCAGCTGAAGAGGCTGGGGGAGTTTGGCTTGGAGGAACAGGCCAAGAGATTGCATTTGGATGCTGTAATCGCCAAAAAATTCAACTCAACCCTCGACAGTATTAAAAATCCGGATGATATGAGAAGGTTTTTTGACCGCGTTCTCCTGGCTTCGACGCTGCAGGAGGAGGGACGAACACTGGAGATAGACCATGAGGCCATGGAACTCGCTGAAAAGATAGTCAGCTCATCCAAGATGATGGTTGTCCCGCCTGCGGAGGCAGTGGTTGCGGCAGCGTCTGAGGTGGCTAGAACCAGAGGAGATGAGTATTCTGCAGCTGACATACTAGGAGAGACTGTGAAAAACCCTAATGTAGTGTATCCTATTCCGCAAACGGTAAGCCAAGCGTTTGGCCTGAAGAAGGCGGATACTGTGGGTGAAACCAGTCTGGAGAAGATTGCGAATAAGATATACGCTGGACTACGCTATCTTGTAACAGGCAACTATAGCTCAGACAGGCTGGAGTATGACATCACCGGCGGAAATCTGGTCAAGTACGTGATTGACAATGCCCTCGCTCCAGACGCCGTGGACAAGGAACTCAGGAGGCACAGACATAATCAAGACATAACAAAACTTCTTGAGAGAATAGCTGAAGGTGAGAATCCTGTTGAGATGAAACTGAAGAGGGTTACGGTCACGTGAAGAACGTCGTATGTAATCCGACCCTGTCATTTACAATACTGATTGGAAACGTATTTCTGCACATCCCCCCGCAGTATCTAGCGCCTATAATTATCTGAAAGACGTTATCTTTAGTGATGACCGTCAAGACGAAGGGGATTGTCGTAGTGGGCAAAGAGCGCGTTGACGCCGCCCTCAAGGCCCAGGGAGACGAGCTTCCGGGAGTTATGAGCGACATCATCAGAGGCAGGCGCAGGCGGAAGGATTCTGCAGCAGGCTCAATCACGACTGACATTCCAGCCCGCCTTTTTGAGATGACCGAATCAGGAGTCCTGAATGAGGTAACATGGGGGAGAAAAACAATCACAGGGCTTAATGTCGGGGAAAAGTTAGGCGAACCGTCGAAGAAAATTTATCCCATAGATTTGGGGGAGCGCAGGGGGGAGATAGAAGTCCAGACAACCGGACGCACCGGCACAGTAACGTTGTCAGGCCCTGAGGGAGAGGAGAAGTTCGAATTGGTAGAGGACATGCGTTCAACGAGGGGCGACGAGCTCGAGGAGGATAACAAACGCCTTAGAGAAGACTTAAAGACTGCGGCCGAACTGAACGACCCGACTAAAAGCTTGGATGCGATGAACAGGACCCTACTCGACGCAGTTAACAGACTTGTTGGATCTGAAGCATCGACTTTATTCCTTGTCGGAAGCGAGTTCCTCACGGCTGAGAAAAAAGAGTTGGAACGGTTCACGCTTGCTGACCGACAGATAAGGGCAGCGACCGTGGAGAGTGCCATCGTAAAATCGATCATAAGCGGGAGAACCGCCCGCGTTGACGAGGGTTCGATGACAGAGGAGGACAGAAAACTCCTTGGGAAAAAACCAAGCTCACTGTTTGTGATACCGATTGCCAAGGGAGCTGCGGACAAGAGGCAGGTTATGGGAGCCCTGGTAGTCGAAGGGTCGAAAAAGGACCAGTTATCGTCGGCGGATATGTCATCCATAGAGTACCTCGCAAACCATGCCGCAAGCGAGGTGTTCTCCGAAAGACTCAACCAGGTGGACGCGATTACGAACCTCGTGCCAAGAGGGCTTTTCGACAGGATATATGAGTCTCTGATTGGAAGAGCCGTCACAGAGAGGGTTAACTTGACGGTGGGAGTCACTGACGTTGACCGTTTCAGCCAGGTCTCCAACAACATCGACCACGCCAGAGGTTCGGAGGTTATAAAGCAGATAGGCACAGTGATAAAATCTAACATTTCGAACGAGAGGCTGGCGGGAGCGTTCGGCGGAGACGAGATGAGGATACTTTTCAGGGAGTCGAAGGAGGAGAGCCTGAAACAAGCTGATAAGATTCGCAGTGCGATTGAAGCGCACAGCTTCTATTTCACGTTACATCCTGAGGAGAAAGACATTGTTTTGAAAAAAACATCAAGTCTAAAGTCCGATGAGGAGGTCATCAGGATGGAACATGAGGATGGGAAAGACGTGATAATAGTGCCTAAGGGGTCTGAAGTGTTGGAAAACGAGGATGGCAGTAGGATAATAAACCTCCCCCCGGGAACGTTTACGGTGAGTATTGGACTGGCAACATTGAGAGACGATGTTAATGAGCCCATCCAGGTCACACCGGGAACCTTGACAGACACCAGGCGGAAACTGACAAACATCGCAGACAAACAACTGAAAGCCGCTAAGAAGGCCGGAAAAAACTGCGTAAAGGCGATAGGCAGCGGCGCGATTAGGGCGGGCGATAAAATCTGAGGATGTTATTTGGTCTTGGGAAACGGTTTCGGCGGTTCGGGGCGGGCTGGCTTTTCCTGTCCGAGCTCGTCTATGACCTTCAACAGTAAGTCTTGGTTGGACTCTTTCATTATGCTGTCAACTGATAGGACATACAGTTTCTTGAGCTCTGATATGTGGCCTCTCTCTGTTTGCAGCACGTGGAAGTAGTTATCCAACTCCTTGAGGCTTCTGAAGCCGTATACCACTATGTGGGTTACGTCGCCTTCAGATACTCTGTAGACGTTTGTCAGGTGGGGGCCCTTTATCCTGTCCCTGATGTCAGCCTCCTCCAGCCTGCTCCATTCTCCGGACTTGAACCTGAACTTCGCAACAGCGAAAACCTCTATCCCTAGCCTCTGGTAGTCTACGATTGTTGAGTATCCTTTTATCAGGCCTGTGCTCTCAAGCTTCTTCTGGATTTTTCCGACGGCCTGGGGCGTTATCCCGAGTTTTTTGGCTATTTCGCTGCAGGGCATCCTGCCGTCCTTTATGAAGTATTTGAGGGTTTTTTTCTCGTTTTCAGACAGTTTTGGTTTCATATTGTAACTTATTCTGCTTTTGAGTTTAAATATTTAAATGAGGATGTCTATAGATAAGGTATCCTAAACCGATAGGAATTTGAGGATATGACCAATAGTTGAGGATTCCTACAAAAAAAATAGAGGGTGATAAGATGAACTTGAGAAGACCGAATTCGAACGAGGCATTGGGGACAGCCAACAGATCAAGGGACGTTGTCCCTATGTCAGGCATATGCACGCGGTGCATGGACGACTGCAAAGGGAACTGCGACCTGTTCAAAGCATCATTCAGGGGCAGGGAACTGCTGTACCCAGGACCCTACGGATGCGTGACAGCAGGAGCAGACAAGGACTACCCTGTGGATTATTCGCACTTGAACATCCACGGATATGCTGTAGGCGCGGTTGGGCTGTCGAAGGGGCTGAAAGCAGACCCGGACGACGCAAGATTCCCGAACGTGAACACTGAGACTGAGTACGGCTGGGATAAGAAGGTTAAGCTGAAGGTGCCGGTGTTCACAGGCGCGCTGGGTTCGACAGACATCGCGAGAAAATACTGGGAGCACTTCGCAATCGGCGCCGCGATATCAGGGATAACGCTGGTATGCGGCGAGAACGTGTGCGGCGTAGACCCGAAACTGAAGCTCGACGGCAACAAGAAGATAAAAGAGTCGCCTGAGATGGACAGGAGGATCACCACTTACAACAAGTTCCACGAAGGCTACGGCGAAATCCTGGTGCAGATGAACGTCGAAGACACCAGATTGGGAGTCGCAGAGTACGTGTCAAGCAAGCATAACCTGGAAACGATAGAATTGAAGTGGGGCCAGGGCGCCAAATGCATAGGCGGGGAGATCAAAGTCAACGGTTTGGAGCGCGCTCTCGAGCTGAAAAAGAGGGGATACATCGTAACCCCCGACCCGGAGGATCCTGCCGTCAAAGCAGCGTTCAAGGACGGGGCGATCAAGGAGTTCGAGAGGCACTCGAGGCTGGGCTTCGTGTCCAAGGATGGCTTCATGGACGAGATTGACAGGCTCAGGAGTCTGGGCTTCAAGAGGATAACGTTGAAGACAGGAGCTTACGGCCTGCCTGAACTTGCGATGGCCATGAGGTGGGGCAGCGAGGCTAAGATAGACCTTCTCACGATAGACGGCGCGCCTGGAGGAACAGGCATGAGCCCCTGGGGCATGATGAGCGAGTGGGGCATCCCAAGCTTCTACCTGCATTCCGCGGCATACGAGTTCGCCGAGAAGCTGAGGAAGAAGAGGCTCAGAGTGCCGGACCTCGCCTTCGCAGGAGGTTTCTCCTCCGAGGACGGCATATTCAAGGCACTCGCCTTGGGTTCGCCGTATGTGAAAGCTATCTGCATGGGCCGCGGCCTCATGATACCCGGATTCGTGGGCAAGAACATAACCCAGTGGATCAAGGAGGGCAAGCTCCCGAAGACGGTATCAGACTTCGGGCAGAAGCCTGAGGAGATATTCGTCCACTATGACGAGATCAAGGAAAGATATGGCAAAGACTTCAAGGACATACCATTGGGAGCCATCGGAGTCTACTCTGTTGCACAGAAGCTGAAGGTCGGATTGCAGCAGCTTATGGCAGGCGCCAGAAAATTCAGCGTCCCAACCATAGCAAGAGACGACCTAATGGCACTGACCAGAGAGTCTGCGGAAGTCTCAGGCATACCATACGTGATGGAAAGCTACAGAGACAAAGCAGAAGCCATACTAGACGAGTAAAACAAAAGGGTGAGCAACGCTCACCCACCTTTTTCTATTTTTTATTCAACATTGAGAGCTTCCGTTATATTCTTTTTCAGCTCGATGAAATCCTTAGTGAACCTCAGCTCCTTGCTTCTTGGCCGCTCATGGCCAATAGGATATTCTCCGCATATCTTTTTGTTTTTCATCAGGAGGATTCTGTCGGATAAAAAGGCCGCCTCCTCAATGGAGTGAGTTACGAAGAGTATCGTCTTCCTCTCCCGCTCCCATACGCCCAGCAGCCACTGCTGCATTTTTTCCCGCGTGTAGACGTCTAACGCCCCATATGGCTCGTCCATGAGGATGAGGTCAGGGTCCGCGGCCATCGTCCTTGCAAGGGCAACCCTCTGAACCTGGCCGCCGGAGAGTTGGTGGGGGTAGTGGCTTGCCTTGTCCTCCAGCCCTATCGTCTTGAGATAGTGTTCCGCGGTTTTGCCGTCCTTCAGGCCGAATGCGATGTTGTCTTTTACTGTTAACCATGGGAAGACAGCGTGGTTCTGGAAGACGACGCCTATTCTCTCCGGCCTTTTGACGGTTCCCCTGTAGCCTATGAACCCTGCGATGGCGTTCAACAGCGTGGTCTTACCGCATCCTGATTCCCCGATTATTGACACGAACTCACCCTCTTTGACCTTGAGGTTCAGGTCTTCCAGGACGGGAAGGCCAGCGTAGCTTACGTGCAGCCCCTCAACCTTGAGGTTCAGGTCTTTCCTATCCATGGGAACGTCCTCTGCACGATGCTCACGAAAACGTAGTCTGTCAGGGCTCCGAAGAACCCTAACAGGATTAGGCCTGCAATCATCTTGTCGATCCTATAAGCGAGGTGGGATACTGAGATTAGATAGCCGAGGCCGCTTGACGAGCCAGCCAGCTCGGATACGAATACCATGATATACGCGATACCTATGCCCGTCCGGATGCCTGCGACGACAAACGGCAGGGAGGCGTGCAATATCACCTTGAGCCATTTTTTTATCACAGAGTCGGTGAGCGTTGAAGTGGCATGCAGGTAGCGCTCTGGTATGTTCGACGCTCCGGCGTGCGTGTTGATCCAGACTGGGAAGAACACCGCGAAGCTTATCGAGAACAGTTTTGCGGTCTCTCCTATGCCGAACCAGACGATCACGAGGGGGATTATCGCAACTGGTGGGAATGATCTGAGAACCTGGAGTATGGGATTCAGCGACTGGTCGATTGCCTTTATCCTTCCTGTCAGCAGGCCCAGGATTATTCCAGCCAGGCTTCCCAACGATAGGCCTGCCAGCACCCTCCACATGCTGGCTTTTATGTGCAGGGCGAGTCCGCCTGAGCTGGCAAGCTCTAGGAACGACTTCGCAACCTGTGTTGGAGGGGGGAATAGCGTTGCATTCACCAGGCCGCTATTAGACGCTAGCTGCCAAAGCCCAACTGACACTAGGAGGGAGATGGCAGTATACGCCCAACCCATTTTTCTGGTAGACATGCTCCCTCTCAGATGGTCACATACTCCGGCTTAACCCGCTTCAACGAGTCCGTGTATATGTATTCTCTGAAATCGGGCACCACAGTGTCGGCGCTGACCTTGCCAGTCTCCTTCGCCCACTCCGCCTCAGCTTCCAGATACTCTGGCAGGAGGTCGTTTAGAACCGGCTTGAACACGAAGTTGCTCCAGATAACGTCTAGGGTGTCCCTGTCCAATTTTGAATACGGCATCACTATGTTCTTTGACTCTTCGGGATTTTGTTCTATGAATTGGGATGCTTTGAGCAGGCTTCGCAATATTTTTTCCGTTTCCTCAGGGTGTGCTCTGACCCAGTCTTTATGGGCAGTTAGGACGAACATTTCAGAATACAAATCACCGTCTTTGAAGACTACTGCATCACCATCGAGCTTTTGCTCGGCGAAATAGGCGAACGGATCGAATACTGCTACAGCGTCTACAGTTCCGCTGGCGAGCGCCGCAGGCATGTCCTCTGGCTTCTGGTTGACGAGTTCGATATCCGTGATGTTATATTTTTCAAGGAATTCGTGAGTGTAGAATTCTGGGCCGCCTCCGAATGACGTGGCCAGCTTCCGTTTCTTCGCCTGGAAGTATGCTTGAGGCTCATTCAGATCACCGTCCTTTCGGGCTACAATCCTGACCTCATTCTTTGTTCTTTCCACAAGTTGCGTGATGACGTAGAAGTCGTTTCCACTGAGTGTTGAGTACATGACCGGGACTTCGCCGCTGACTGTCAGGTCTAGTGACCCCGCGAGAAACGCTTGTAGTGCGAATTTTCCGGCGGTGAATTCGACAAATTCCACATTCAGGCCTTCTTCTTCAAAAAATCCCTTTTCCTTGGCCACGAAAAGCAGCGCCGGGAAAGGTGACGTGGCTATGCCGATTTTTAGGGGAGTTTCCTCTTGGATAACCTTATTGTCACTTGGATTGCTGATGCACCCGCTGATGATTACCGCGATTATTGCTAACAGGATAATGTGTGTTATTTTCATCGTAAACCACCTCAAACATAGTACTGAGGAGTAGACGTATTTAAGTCTGGTCGTCCAATAGTTGGACAACCAGGTATATAAATATGCACCGGCCGAAAACCGGCAGGAGTTCTGCTAAGCCATTGTTTCATTTAATTTTTGATAAGTAGCAATGTTAATGACATGATAAAGGGAGTAGATCACCCAAAGGAACCTACCAGAAAGGTTGATGACAAAAATACGGCATCAGATCGCATACGTGATGATTTGACTCGATTAGATCAGCACGCCAGTATTTTCCAGGGGGATAAAGTTGAGTGCAGCAAAGTCGTTAGGGTAAAAACGACACCAGACATCCAATATGCATTAGAAAAATGGAGGAAGAATGACTCGGCTTTAGATATTATGGATGGGAAGCCGGTATTGAATGTGTGGGAGGACATAGGGGATACGCCAACTCAACGACTAGAATTGCCAAATAATGGCTTTTACCTTGAGTTAGCTAGGGATGTGAAGAAAGACAGTATTAGTGTAGACATAGATAGCTATGCGGATGGTAGGTTATTTCTAAAGATGCGAGGCAGCTCTGAATTATTTCGAGGACATAAAGCCTTGTGGGTTTTGCCGGATGGATTAGAACTCAGTTACGATAGTCCGTCAATATTAGAGAATTGTCTCTCCGATAAGTGGACAACTACCGGAAGAAGAGACTTGCTTGAGGGCAAAGTGATTGAAGATCAGGTAGGAGACCAAAAATTTGCTTCAAAAGGGGGAGCAACATATTCAGATCATAATATGTTTGATGAGGTTCAAATGTATCAAAGACTTCATCGTTTAATAGCTGAGCTGAGTCTACAAGATCAGGTTAGAATTCCGAAATTATTCTTTGCAACAGAGGAGGGCATTTGTTTGGAGAGTTTATTTGACTACCAGAATATAGCAAATTCCAGAGACGCAGAAGTAATAAAAAGATTTCATGAACTGCCCCTTCACCGTCGTTATGACTTAACCGAATGGGAATGTTTTGTGACTGGCGAAAAAAAGAACCCTGTTTTTGTTATAGTTGATGCGCACAAATACCGGTTTCATGATTAATCAATGCAACCCCGTCAAATCAGATAATCCTACTGGGAGATGAACCTGGAGATACTTGAAAAAATAGGGCTGAGCAAGGCTGAAGTTAGGGTCTACGTCACACTGTTGGAGCTGGGTTCGACGCCCTCCTCGAGGGTGGTTGACGAGACGGGCTTCAGGAAGTCCACAGTGTACGAGAGCATAAGACGGTTGCAGGAGAGGGGGCTGGTCTCCTATGTCATCAAGGACAAGAGGAGGTATTATGAGGCGCAGAACCCGGACAGGCTGGTAGACTTCCTCGATGACAGGAGGAAGGAACTTGAGGAATATGAGGTGGATGTCCGAAAAATAATACCGAAACTGAAGAAGGGTTTTGACCTTCTGAAACCCCACGCGGAAGCCCACGTCCTGGCGGGAATCGAAGGGTTCAAGACCATGAGAGACGACGTTCTGAAAAATGCAGATAAGGGTCTTCTGCTTATTGGCGCGATTTCAAAGGAGGGCGATGTGATGCCTGGTTTCTTCAGGAATTGGAACGAAGCCAGGCAGATAAAGAAAATCCATATGCGAGTTTTGAACAAGGAGAGTTCCAGACAGAAGGCGATGGCAAAAAAAGAGTTCATGGGAGAGTATTTCAATATGCGGTTTCTCCCGGAAGAGCTTGAGAGCCCGGCAGTCATTAACATCTATGGAGACAGGGTTGTGAACGTCTTATGGAAGAAAAAACACCCGCTCTGCTTCATGCTGATAAACTCTGACATAGCAGACTCCTACAGAAAATACTTCGAATACCTGTGGAAGAAAGCGGCAGAAAAATAAAAAATTAAGGTATAATCCCTGACTCCGAGGACTATCCCGCCAAAAAGGCAGGATGATAGTTGTTAAACTCAATCTGGTGCGTCTAGTTTTTGGGCCGCCATTGGTATACTTTATCGTGGTGGTCGTAGTAGTAGACGTCAACCACTTTGTTTTCGTGGTCGATTTTGAAGATTAGGACAAAGTGGGTGTCGATGTGCACTCTGTTAAACGTTTGCAGTGGTTTTCGCAGATACTTGTGTTTATGACAGGGGTTCTGCCTGATCTCCGTAATCTTCTTGTCGATTGTTCTGAGTTGTCTTGTGTTCTTCGTCGCTAGTTTCTTGAATATTCTGTCTGCCTCAGGTTTAATGTCTAGAAGATACATCCTCAGCTTAAACCGTATCTCTTGGCAAAGTCATCGACGCGGATGCTTTTCTGTTTACTTATCGACTTGATTTTTTCAATAAATTCAGGTTTAAGTTCAGGCTCGCCCTCATACTCGATAAACTCATTCACCACAAGGTCTATAGCTTCACCTTTATTTTTCAGACTATACCTAGCCTTAACAATATTCAGCACCCTGTTTGTATTTTCACCTATTTGAACCAGCGCATTAACCATCTTATAACACCTAAGTAATACTAAGTCAGATTAATATATAAATGTACGCTAGGCACCCTGAAATTCTCCTTGACTTCGCCGAACGTTGCACTAAACCTGTTTTTTTCAGAAAAAGAGCATAATCGCAATTAAGAGGGTCTTGTTACCTCGACAAAACGTCTTTCAATCGTTATGCATTATGCTCCACAGAGTCACAGTCCTAAGAATTAGCGGTGGATTTTTCACCTCTTCTTGAGATATTCGTCTATGTTTTTTGCTGCTTTTTTGCCTTGACCCATGGCAGATATCACTGTCGCCGCGCCTGAGACGATGTCGCCGCCTGCGAATACGCCTGGAATGGAGGTCATAAGGTTGTCGTCTACAACTACTCTGCCCCTTGCGTCCACCTTCAAATCCCTTGCAGTCTGAGGCAGTAAGGGGTTGGGACTCTGGCCTATGGCGACGATGACCTCGTTAACGTTGAGGGTGAACTCCGAGCCTTTGACCGGGACAGGTCGCCTCCTGCCGCTCTCATCAGGCTCCCCCAATTCCATGCGAAGGCATTTCATGCCGGTAACTTTTCCCTCGCTGCCGAGTATCTCAATCGGGTTAGTCAGCAGCCTGAATTCGATGCCCTCCTCCTCAGCATGATGCACTTCCTCCGCTCTGGCAGGCATCTCCTCCCTGGAACGCCGGTACACTATGTAGACTTTCTCGGCTCCGAGGCGCAAAGCGCTCCGGGCGGAGTCCATCGCAACGTTGCCGGCGCCGACGACAGCGACCCTTTTGCCGACCTTCACAGGCGTGTCATGCTCCGGGAAATCGTGAGCTTTCATCAGGTTCACCCTGATCAGGAACTCGTTCGCGCTGTAGACTCCCATCAGGTTCTCGCCCGGAACGTTCAAGAAGTTCGGAAGCCCCGCCCCGACTCCGACGAAGACAGCATCATAATCCCCCAGAAACTGCTTCAAAGATAAAGTCCTGCCGACCAGGATGTTAGTCTTCACTTCAACGCCTATGTCCTTCAGGAAGTTGACCTCCTCTTTCACTATCTTCTTAGGGAGCCTGAACTCAGGTATGCCGTAGACGAGCACTCCCCCAGGCTCGTGCAAAGCCTCGAAGACTGTGACCTTGTAGCCTAACCTAGCCAGCTCGCCGGCGCACGCGAGGCCTGCAGGCCCTGAACCCACAACAGCGACCTTCCCCTTGGCTGCCCTGACACTTCCGCTTCTCCCCTTAGCATACTCTGAGGCGAACCTCTCCAGCCTGCCGATTGCGACAGGCTCGTCCTTTATGCCCAGAACGCAGAGCTCCTCGCACTGGGTCTCCTGCGGGCACACCCTCCCGCAGACCGCGGGCAGGCAGTTATCCTCCTTTATCCTGCCGCAGGCTTCCTCGAACTTTTTCTCCTTGATGAATTTTATGAAGCCGGGAATGTCTATGCCAACGGGACAGCCTGGAACGCACTTCCCGCACTGTATGCACCTCTTAGCCTCGAGCACAGCCTCCTCAGGAGTGTACCCTAACGCGACCTCTTTGAAGTTCTTTGCCCTCTTCTCAGGCTCCTGCTCTCTCATCCAGGTCTTAGGCATTTTTGAGTCCGATCCTGCATGTATGGGATTCCTGCTCCTCGTCAACGTAAGTGCGATTCCTCTCCATCAGCTCCCTGAAGTCCACCATGTGGGCGTCGAAGTCTGGGCCGTCAACGCATGTGAACTTCGTCTTCCCGTCCACTGTGACCCTGCAGCCGCCGCACATGCCGGTGCCGTCAACCATTATCGGGTTCAAGGAGACTATGGTCTTAACCTTATCCCTCGTGAGGTCTGCCACCGCCTTCATCATCGGCAGCGGGCCGACTGCGACAACAAAGTCCAAGCTGGAGAGCTTCTTCTCGAGGACGGTTGTGACGAAACCTTTCACTCCCTTGGAGCCGTCATCGGTTGCGACCAACACTTCGTCGGAAACCTCCATCATCTCGTTCTCAAGTATGAGAAGGTCCTTTGACCTGGCTCCGATGATCGTAGTGACGTGATTGCCAGCCTCCTTCAGTGCCTTCGCTATCGTGTATATTGCAGGAGTCCCGACGCCGCCGCCGACACACGCAACATTGCCGTATTCTTTCACGTCGAACGGATGGCCGAGAGGCCCGAGGAAATCCCTGACAGATTCTCCGGCCCTGAGAGCTCCCAGCTTCTTTGTTGAGGTTCCAACCTCCAGGAAAACCATCGAGATGCTACCCTCCTTTCTGTCGAAGTCGTAGATGGTCAGAGGGAATCTCTCGCCCTTCTCGTCCACCCTCAGGATGACGAACTGGCCTGCCCTCGCCGACGTGGCGACCTCAGGAGCATATAATTTTATGAACTTTATGCTCGGAGCCAGCTCCCTGGCCTCAAGTATCTCATACATTTTCTGGAATGGAGTAAATGTTATAGGCAGCAGAGTTGATAAACGTTCACAATAGGTCGGCCTTATTCAGGGTTATATGTCTTGTAGAATGCGCACTCCCAGCAGTGTTTGAACCCCCGTTCTCTGACGCAGTTTACGGGGGCGAAAGTCCAGCATACTTTTCCAGCGTCCAGAAGAGTCACGGCGCATTTCTCTTTCTTGTCTTGGGGGCAGTCCCAGAACTCCCAGCAGTTATCTTTTTTGCCGTCTATTTTAACCCACCTTCCGTTCAGATAATGTAGATATTGTAGGCTAGATTATTATACTTTGTTCAATAAAAACATGCAATAGAACACACTATCTGGAAAACAGGCAGAAAACAACAGACTAACCAGATGTCAAGAACCGCCAATCATAGACCGGCAGCATGAAATCAAAGGGGAGATATTCTTGACAGAAGATTTCCACCCACTAGCAAATAGCCTGGTGGAAATCTTAGATTTATACCACAAACACCATAATCAACACATGGTAAAAGAGGTAACTGCAGCGCACATACTGGTCAAAGGACAGGGAAAGGCAACAGAGCTCCTTGAGAGGATAAAAAAAGGGGAGAGTTTCGAACAGCTGGCAAAAGATTGCTCAGAATGCCCCTCACGCAAGAGAGGCGGCAACCTAGGCTGGTTCGGGAGAGGCAGGATGGTCAGGGAGTTCGAGAAGGCAGCCTTCGAGGGAGAGAAAGGCTCTGTAGTCGGGCCTGTCAAGACCGACTTCGGCTGGCATCTGATAAAAATAATAGACAAGAGATAGGCTGGAATGTTCGACAGGATAACGCTCGACAGGGAAACCCTGAAGGTTTTGGCTGCAGACACGAGAGTGGACATCCTGAAGATGCTCGGCGAGCGCAAGCAGACTCTGACAGACATCTCGGAAAAGCTGGAGATGTCTCCATCAACCATCAAGGAACACCTGGACAGGCTCCTGGAGGCAGGACTGATAGAGCAGATACCTGCGGAAACGAAGTGGAAGTACTACAACCTCACCAGGAAGGGGAAGAACATCGTAAGCCCGTCCGAGACCAGCATCCTCATACTGCTAGTAACTTCAGTACTCGTTTTAGTGGGCTCGCTTGCAAGCCTGGCCAAGAGATTCCTGACATTTCCAGAGGAGCCGACAATGCTCATGGCCGTTGAATCAGCAAGGGATTTCGCTGAAAAGGCCCCGGCAGCAGGCTTGCCCTACCTGGAGATAGCCCTGATCGTGATATCATCTGTCACAGCAGGGTTCCTGATAGGAAAGACGCTGAAAAGGTAGAGCATAAACCGGACTTATATAAGGACTCAGTAGAATACTCTAAAGATAGAAGATGAAGGTTGGGGTGCTTGAATACAAGGATGACGAGTTCACGAAAGACGTTATCAATGCTCTGAGCGACCTGCAGCCGGAACACATGAGGATAGGTGAGCAGAAACTGCTCGGCGGGTCAGAATACAAGGTCATAATCGACCGCATCAGCTTCCACCAGAAGTACCTGAGAGAATACCTGAAGCTGCTGTCACTGGGAGGGTGCTACATAATAAACAACCCATTCTCATCAGAGGTGAACAACAAGCTGGTCGAGATGAAAGTCTGCGAGCAGCTTAGGATACCATTTCCCAACACCGTCATGCTCCCAATGGTAACAGAAGGCGACGACATATCAGACAACATACTGAAGCCGAACTGGAGCGCGCTCAATGAAGCTTTCTCGTTCCCAGCCATAATGAAACCCTACAACGGCTTCGGCTGGGAGAACGTCTACGAGGTCGAGTCCATAAAGGACGCGAAGAACGTCTACGAAGCACTGAAGGACAGGCACATACTCATGCTGCAGGAGAAGATATACTACAGAGAATACTACAGGGCATACTGCGTCGGGAAAAAGGACGTCCTGTTCGTGAAATACCAGCCTGCCCCAGAGGGTATGGGAAGATACGTGCACGACGACCTTAAGCCGATAGACGGCATCATAAGGCAGCTCGAAAAGTGGACCGTAGACTTTAACTCAATGATCGATTTTGACTTTAACTCGGTCGAATGGAGCATAGACGCCAACGGCAACCCATCCGTAATAGACGCCTTCAACGAGGTCCCTGACATTGACAAGAGGATATTCCCCCAGGAGGAGTACAATTGGCTTGTAGACCGGTTTTCAGCCACAGTAAGGGACAGATTCAAAGGCCCGGAAACCAATAAAACGTTCATAGCAGACGTTTTAGGCTGAAACGCACCATTCCACCAGTCTCGCGGGGAACCGCACAGCGGTTCCTGCGCACAAGAAACCAAAGGTTCTTAGTGCTGACGGGTGGTTCTTCACAAGCTACCGCTCCCATAAGGTTTAAATATTCGTCCTACAAACATAGTATACAGGAGGTTTCTACACAGACCAAAAGGGGTATTGGGTGTCTGACACCATTTTTTGGCGTTTTCTATGGGGTGACTCAATGTACGATAACATTTTGCTTGACAGGAACATTTGCATAAGAGGAATTAACCTGGATGACATGCAGCAGATCAGAGAATCAGTAACAGGATCTGCCGTATTCACAGAGTCCGAGATACATGACGTTCTGAACATGATAGAACATTATGTAAGGTTCCCTGAGAAGGACGAACTAGAAACCTACGCGTACACGATAGGGGAGAAGATCGCCGGGTTCGTATCATTCGGCCTCGGCCTCGGCAACAGGACATACGAATTGTACTGGATATGCGTTTCGTCAGAGTATCAGGGCCATGGAATCGGTGCGAAACTTCTGAAGTTCGCCGAGAACCACATCATCGGCTGCGGCGGCAGAATCCTCTTCATAGAAACGTCGACGTCAGACAAGTATGAGAAGGCGAGAGCATTCTACGAGAGGAGAGGATACACGGTATCGGCCATCGTCAGGGACTACTTCGACGAAGGCGATGACAAGCTCATCTACTCGAAGAAGCTGCTGTCACCGAAGCCGTCCACATGCGCATGAGAGGAGAACAGTGCATTTTTATTCTAAGAATAACCTAGTATTTATCCTAAACGTTATGATGAGGGACATCTCAAAAATATAGGATGAACTCGGTTGTTCCAAAGAGGGTCTTTTTCGTGAAGGGTGTGGGAATCCACAAGGACAGATTAGGCTCCTTCGAGCTCGCTCTCAGAGACGCCGGGATCGAGAAATGCAATCTGGTCTACGTGTCCAGCATATTCCCGCCGGGCTGCGAGATAATAACCTCAAAAAAAGGCCTGGAATTTCTAAGGCCGGGACAGATAGTCTACTGCGTTATGGCAAGGTCAGAGACCAACGAACCTAACAGGCTGGTGTCAGCCGCCATCGGGCTGGCTGTGCCAAACGACAAGGAACAGTACGGTTACCTGTCAGAACACCACTCCTTCGGAGATAAGGCCGAAATAGCGGGAGACTATGCAGAAGACCTGGCTGCCACGATGCTTGCCACAACATTGGGCGTACCCTTCGACCCTGACCAAGCGTGGGACGAGAGGAAGATGATGTACAAGGCCAGCGGCAACATCATCAGAACCAGCCACACATGCCAGTCTGCGGAAGGCAACAAGAACGGACTCTGGACGACCGTAATAGCGGCGGCAGTCTTCATACTGGATTAGAGTCTGGTCTTACAGTAGAATGAAAACGGTGAAAAATTCTGGGGAAGATTTTAAGGCTGTGAGAAAGTTCGTAAGCCACAATTTCAGGCACTTCAACGCCTACGTAGTCAGAGCAGCCTCAGAAGGATACGTGAAGCACATCAAAGAGGGCAACAAGATGCTCGTTGCCTTGGGAGGGTCGATGAGCACCGCCGAACTGGGCATCACCCTTGCCGAGATGATAAGAGAGGGTAAGGTGCACGCCATATCATCCACAGGTGCCAACCTGGAGGAGGACATTTTCAACCTCGTCGCACACGACTACTATGAGCACGTTCCACATTACAGGAACCTGTCCGTAGAGGAGGAAACGGACCTCCTTAACAGGGGCAGGAACAGGGTCACAGACACGTGCATACCTGAGGAGGAAGCCATGAGGAAAATTGGCGGACACCTGCTCAGGATATGGCAGAACGCCGACAAAAACAAGGAGCGCTATTTCATCTATGAATATTTTTACCAGCTGCTGAGGAGCGGGGTACTGAAGAAAGAGTATCAGATAGACCCTAAGGACTCGTGGGTTGCCGCAGCCTGCGAGAAGAACATACCCCTATTCGTCCCAGGATGGGAGGACTCGACCCTCGGCAACTTCTTCGTCTCATACGTGAGGAGCGGGAAGATAAGCAGACCCGACATAATAAAATCAGGCTTGGAAACCATGAGCTTCCTGGTTGACTGGTACAGGCAGAACTCGAAGGAGAAATCGATAGGGTTCTTCCAGATTGGAGGGGGCATATCAGGCGACTTCCCGATATGCGTCGTGCCGCTCATAAGGCAAGACCTGAAAGAGGACTGCAGGCTGTGGGGCTACTTCTGCCAGATATCAGACAGCACCACA
This sequence comes from Candidatus Altarchaeota archaeon, assembly GCA_043800255.1. Taxonomy (GTDB): domain Archaea; phylum Altiarchaeota; class Altiarchaeia; order IMC4; family SCGC-AAA252-I15; genus JAZDNF01. Next base: position 301,264 of record JAZDNF010000009.1, read on the forward strand.
TCATATGGCTCTTACAGCGGCGCAGTCCCGAATGAGAAGATAACATGGGGGAAGCTGGCGGTAGAGACCCCAAAGTTCCTGATAGAAAGCGACGCCACAATCGTCGCGCCCCTGATGTTCGCGTACGTTCTCGCAGATGATGACTGAAGAATCGAGGCCGCAATTTGGAGGCCTCTACGGAGAATTCTCAGACTACGATAACTCCCGCATCGTTATCCTGCCGGTGCCGTTCGAGAAGACGAGCACCTGGATCAAGGGCTCTGCGATGGGGCCTGCGGCAATAATAGAGGCCTCAGAGAACATGGAACTCTACGACATCGAGACGGAGTCCGAAGTCTATAAGATGGGCATCCACACCGACAGCGAGATAACTGCTGACGATTCCGAATCCATGCTGGATGCAGTATCTGCCAGGGTCAGAAGCCTGATGGAGGACAAGAAGTTTGTCGTCACACTCGGAGGCGAGCACACGGTCTCCATCGGACCTATCAGAGCGTGCTCGGAATCGTATGATAACCTGTCCATACTGCAATTGGATGCTCACTCCGACCTCAGGGACTCCTACGAGGACAGCGGATACAATCATGCGTGCACGATGAGGAGGGTGAGGGAGGTAGTCAACGACGTCGTATCGGTCGGCGTCAGGAGCATGGACTCGTCCGAGCTTGACATGGTCGACGAGGACAGGATGTTCTACGCGAAGGACATCCGAGGATCGGACGACTGGATGGACAGGGTCGTGGACAGGCTGTCAGCGAACGTCTACATTACCCTAGACTTGGACGTCTTCGACCCGGGCATAATGCCGTCAACAGGCACCCCCGAACCTGGAGGGCTCGGCTGGTATGATGTGACCAGCCTGCTGAAGAAAGTTGCTGCTGAGAGGAATCTTGTCGGATGCGATGTTGTGGAATTATGCCCCACAGAGAACAAGGCCCCGAACTTTTTGGCTGCGAAATTGATTTACACGCTCCTGAGCTACAGGTTCAATGTTTAGGCGCGTTTGAGTGATTGTTCCTGCATCTGAACTCCAGAAGCGCGCCCAGCGTGTAGGAGACCAGTATGAGCAGGATTACGATCTTTAGGTTATAGAACGTCTCGACCATCTGCAGCACAGCCTTCGACGTTGAACCCTCGGTTCCGAATGCTGCGAAGAAACCCAGCAGGAACATGAGGAGGTAGACTAGGAACGTGAATGCTACCCCGCAAAAGCCCCCCTTAAAGTTCCTGACGAGAAACCCCACCATATATTGAACAATTTATAACAATGGTTTAAAAATCGCACGTATGGCTTAGGGACCCCTTTTAGCTTCTTTCTGGTAGCTGAAATAGGAGTATGCCATAAGATAGAATGAGGATATTATTACCGGGCCGACCGCAAGAACGATTGCATAGTCCTGGAAAAAGGCCCCTAGGACAGCTACCAGCCCAGATGCCTTGAAAAGTTTAGCGCCTTTCTCATGGGTCTGCCGCCAAACGACGTCACTGCTCAGCGTCCACGGGGTTCTGATGCCAATGAACCAGTTGCGCTGCGCATGCCCCATGACGATGCCGACACAGTAGTAGAGCAGGCCTAGCGCTGGAACGAGGGCTAGTGTCATGTTAAACCTGTGCCCGAAATTCCAGAAGACCGTCAGCAGGTAGATGTAAAGCAGGAATGCTGCCACTATAAGGATGAATCCCTGATAGTATCCCCTGAATTTATCGATGTTAGCCTTCAGAGGGTCGATGCGAGGAATCAGCAGGAAGAGGGTGGACACCAATGCCATTATCACTGGCATGAGGAAGACGCCCCAGAATTTGGGCATGTAGCCGTCAACCTTGCCCTGTGCATTCCAGTGCGATGCGACCCTGTCAGGCATCTGCTGGTAGGCATACAAGCCGACAGCAAAAGACACCATCATTATCAGCGAAAGCGCCAGTATAGTGTTCCCGGATTTCATCGCCAGCGTAGTATAATAGTCTTAAATGAGAATGTAATTTTAAATAGGCTTCCAGTATGATGGCAAGCACTTACACGAGAAAGATTTCAAAAGAGGAGGCGACGTGCGGGTTTATTCTAGTGGAAAAATCAAGGAGGAAGATATTCCCAGAGTCTGGCAGGAGGTTTGACATCTACCATAATAGGAACAAGCTGGAAGTGGTCATCGACGAGATACCCTGCGAGTGCGTCGGCCCCCAGAAACCTCATGTCCACTACCACCTCCACCTCCCGGTAGAGCTTAAAGCAGGAGATAAAGCGGTTATAGAGAAGGTAGGGGATAAGTACCGGCTAGAATTCGAAAGATGATAGGAAAAACTTAGCTCCAGGTTCGTATTCAGAGCGTCACTGGGAGAGAGATTAGATTCCATCCCAGGGTTAAGGGGATTATCACATCCTGAGTCGAACTTTCTAGGAGCGTCCTAGTGTCTGCGGTGTAATTGCCGCCTCCGCTGTTTGAGTCCCCGCCAGGTTGGGCGGTTAGTATGAAACGGGCGGTATAGTTCCCGCCTTGCACTGTTCCGCCCTGCAGCCCGCTGACTTGGTTGAACGTGAAATTCTCGCCGGAAGCGATTGCCGCCCCAGTGATTAGGACTAACAGCACAGCCCAGAGGTATGAGATTACTGTAGGGCGCATTACGTGCATGCTCCACCACCGTCAACTTGATTCCAACTCGAAGCATTGCAGAAGCATATCTCGTTCATTGATGTATCATGGTATATGCCACCTTGGGTAGTCCCATCGCATGTGGTCGGCGTGTCCGTAGATGTTAGCAGGACAGTAACAAATCTTACAACATTTGTAGTCTGCACATTCTGATCCATATCATACAGCTCATTAGCACCTTGACCAGTATCAACAGTTGCCGCGCTCAGCGCAGAGGAGGACGCGATTGTAATGTCATTATCGACTTCGGCGTCTGCAATACAAGACGTCCCGCACTGCACATTCTCAACACTGGCGACACCGCTAGACCATGCGACATCACCATGATCAGCATCAGCCATCTCAGCAGCAGCCACCACATCAGCATCCAAAGTACACGAACCAGCAGAACAACTGAAATCAACAAAATCAGCAGTAGCCAACTCAGCAGCAGCAACACAACCAGTACATTGCAAATTCTGAACAGTCGCAGTACCAGTAGTCCAAGCGACATCACCATGATCAGCATCAGCCATATGAGCCGCGGCAACAGAAGCACAACTCAACGTATCAGCAAGACCAGTAACAAACTGATTAGTACAAGCCGTCGGATAACTATTAATGTCTGTCCAAGTTGAAGTTCTCACATAATTCGATGCGGTTATTGTGTCAGACACATTAGCATCCCCCAGAACATCAGCATATGTGAGAACAACCTGCCCGTTCTTATAAATGCTAGTACTGTTCACGTCCCCAGAAGCAACTAGATTTGTCTTACTTATTGTTGCAGGCAACGCAGCATTATTCACGCTCCCGCTTGAACCAACTGTGATAGTGTCATCAACTTCTGCGTCCGAAATGCAAGAGCCACTGCATTGCACATTCTCGACTGATGCAACACCAGTAGTCCAAGCAACATCACCGTGGTCGGCATCAGCCATCTCAGCAGCAGCCACCACATCAGCATCCAAAGTACACGCCCCGTTCAAACAAGTGAAATCAGTATAATCCGTATCAGCCAACTCCGTGTTCGTAACACACTCAGAACACTGCAAATTCTGAACAGTCGCAACACCGGTAGTCCAAGCAACATCACCATGATCAGCATCAGCCATATGAGCCGCAGCAACAGAAGCACAACTCAACGTATCAGCAAGACCAGTAACAAACTGATTAGTACAAGCAGTCGGATAACTATCAATATCAGTCCACGCGTCCCTGCTCACATACAGGGAATCCAAAGCGGTACCGCCCTGATAGAAGGCGGACGCATTGACGTTGTTGGACGAGACAACACCCGCAAAGGTGACGGTATTCGTAGTCTGAACGTTCTGGTCCATGTCATACAGCTCATTGGCGCCTTGGCCGGTGTTGACTGTGGCGAATGTGACCGCGGAGCCTGTAGAGACTGCCTGGTCGATGCCGTCCAAGTTAGCCCACTCAGCAGTCGTGAGGGAGTTGGCGCCGATAACGAATTCCGTTGCAGTGACCTTAACAGTCGCCGTAATGTTATGGAATGTGACCTGGTTTGTGGTGGCGAGATTCTGATCGGTGAAGCTTACATTCGACAGGGGAATGCCACCGGAAGTTGTCCAATCGTTTGTAGAATCGGTGTCCAGATTCCCGGTGCTGGTTATGTTAGCCAGATTGTGCTGATGAGAATCATCATCCACTGTCGGGCTTGCGCCTGACCCCCCTAAATCGCCGCCCCATGATGTTCCGTCAGATATTACGCTCAACCACGACAGCCCGTCATATATCCTCAGAACGTTTAGCGTAGTGTCATAGTATATGAATCCCTCGCTCGGTGAGCTGGGCGCAGAACTTCGAGGTTCGATCATCATATAATCGCTCACATGTAACGGCGCCAACGGGGCTAGAGTGTCTATCCCCACCTTGCCGCCCATGATTGCCATGGTGCTCGACTGGGTCAGGTTAGACCCCGTTTGATCGTTCAATGCTATTCCAACAGAATATGAGCCGCTAGCCTCTATGCCCTTGCCTGTGGCAATGGAATACCAGCCAGACGAGGCCGTACTGTGACCTAAAGCGGTGGACCACTTGCCGGATGCAGTCGTATTATACCCGGTTGCCATCGCATATAATGCTGATGAGGTCGTCCAACCTCCAAACGCTGTGGAATAGTCGGCTGATGCGTTTGTATTCCGCCCCATTGCAGTCGAATACCAGCCTGTTGAGGATGTTCCTTCACCCAATGCCGTGGAGGAGACGCCTGATGAAACCGTGTTAACCCCGCAGACGCCATCTGAACCGACGATTTCAGAACAATTCAGCTGTGATTCGTTGACGACGTTGCCGCCTAGGCTGTCATTCCTAACGTCCTCCCCTGAGACATCACCCAAAGAGCTATACCATATCAGCCTCTCCTCACCGTTGAAGTCCAGGTCAACGCCGTTGATTTGATAATCCTTATAGTAGACTCTCCCATACTCGAGCGATAGGTTCAACAGGATATTCCAGCTTCCGTTAGATATTGCGTTGGCGAATGTCACATTGTAGAGGTTCGTTCCTCCTGAGAGATTGTCCCATAATTGGACCGTCAGGTTGCCGGACTGCAATAATACGCCTGATTCTCTGACGTCCGTGCCCTGATCAGAAACCGAAACATTAAGGCTGCCGCTAACCTGCGCCCCACTGAATACTGCGAAAAGTATTAGTGAGAATAGGACCCTTCTCACTTGCATACACCTCTGCTCAGTTAAGTATGGTTGTTGGCTTAAAAATACGATTATCTGATGATTTTATGCCATAAAACGGCAGTTAAGGTTTTCAGGAGAATATCAACTTTTCTCCCGCACACACCCCCCCCCCCACTCTGCCCTCTGCTGTCCTGAAGAGCGGGTGCGCGTCTATTTCGTCGACCTCAAGCAGGCGACAGTATGCAGCATGGTCTCTCGTTTTCAGCTTTCTCTTGATAATGTTGGAGGCGTTATGGATATCTGGTTCTTCATTTTTCCAGAACTCTCAGGTTATTATTTTGTTACACTAATCTGATTTCAATCTGTGAACACACTCGAGAAACTCCGCATACTGGGCCCATCATCGGCATATGACAGGTGCGGCTGCGAGTGCACTCCAAGAGAGGCGAAAAAGCGCAAGCGCATACTGCCGTCAGATGGCATCTATCCTGCGTCAACCGGCGACGGAAGGCGCACGCTCCTGCTGAAGGTGTTGCAGTCCAACGAGTGCGCCAACGACTGCAATTATTGTGTGAACAGGTGCGGAAGAAGCGTTAAGAGAGCCAGCTTCGAGCCTGCGGAACTTGCCAGCCTCTTTCAGGAGTACCTTAGGAGAGGATATGTTGAGGGATTGTTCCTCAGCTCAGGCATCAACCATTCTGAAGACAGCATGGAGAGGGTGCTTGAGACTGTGAGCAGGATCCGGAAGGCTGGCTTCAGAGGATACGTGCACACGAAGATACTGCCAGGAGCAACGAGGGAGCAGGTAAGAGAGGCGGCCGAACTTTCCACGAGACTCTCGATAAACATCGAAGCCCCCAGCAGGGCCAGGCTGTCAGAGCTGTCCACCCAGAAGGACTACAAGGAGGATATCCTGAGGAGGATGAAGTGGATTCACGATGAATGGAAGAAGGGCAGAGTCCAGGCAGGCCAGACGACGCAGTTCATCGTCGGGGCTTCGGACGAAACCGACTATGAGATACTGGATACGACAAACTGGCTCATAGGGGAGATGCGCTTAAGCCGCACCTACTACAGTGCATTCAATCCGGTGCCGGACACGCCATTGGAAGGCTATGAGAAGACGCCAGCTATAAGAGAGCACAGGCTCTATCAGGCCGAATTCCTGATCAGAGAGTACGGATTCAAGTTCAAGAACATCATCTTTCAAGAGGAGGGGAACATGCCATACGCTATGGACCCTAAGATGGCCTACGCAGTCCATAACCTGGACCTATTTCCGATAGATGCGGAAGACGCCGCCTTCGAGGAGCTGCTCCTGGTGCCTGGGATAGGGCCCAAGACCGCGCGTAGGATATTAAACCTGAGAGGGGAAGGCTCTGGCATCTGGAAAATCCTGCCAAAGAAGGCGATACCATTCCTGGAGATGAAAGGGAAAAAGCAGGCGAGGCTCGGCGATTTTTTAGCGGAAAAACACATTAGTTGAGCGGGTGATGAATATGAAGACTCTTGTAGCATACTATTCTAGGACTGGGAACACAAGGAGAGTCGGGCAAGAGATTGCGAAAAAACTCGAAGCCGACATCGAGGAGATAAAGCCGGTGAGGAACCGCTCAACGATTTCCACATACATAGTGGGCAGCTTCAAGAGCTTTCTCAAGAAGCCAGAGGAGATAAAAGCGACTGCAAAGGACGCCAGAACCTATGATCTCGTGATTATCGGCTCGCCTATCTGGGGAGGCTATATGACAGGCATGATGAGGTCATACATCCAGCAGAACAGTGAGAAATTCAAGAAGGTCGCATTCTACGTGACATGCGGTGGAGCGAGTTCCCAAAAGTCCCTCGATGATATGGGAGAGGCTATCGGGGGAAAACCTGAGGCAACCCTTGCTGTGAGAGAGAAGGATTTAGCGAAAGGAGAGCACATCAAGCTGATAAAGGAGTTCACAGACAAGCTGAAGGAATGACTCGGATTAAGAAGGTTCTGAGAAAGCTGAAGTCGTTGGGGAACGAGCGGGACAGGAGTGGAATGGGCCGCTTCGGCATCGACGTCGAGAACGCCTACGGGGTGTCGATTTACAGGATAAGGCCGATAGCCAAAGAGTTGGGGAAGGACCACAAGCTTGCGCTTGAACTGTGGAAGTCCGGAGTCCACGAGGCTCGGATACTGGCAGGGATAGTAGACGACCCGGGGAAGGTCACTGACGCGCAGATGGAAAAATGGGTGAATGATTTCGACTCCTGGGACGTAGTCGACCAGGTCTGCAGCAACCTCTTCGACAAGACAGAGTTCGCGTACAAGAAGGCGGTCGAGTGGAGTTCCAGGAACGAGGAGTTCGTCAAGAGAGCCGGTTTCACGCTGATGGCCTGCCTGTCAGTCCACGACAAAAACGCAGAAGATAAAAAATTCGAAAGATTTCTCCCGATCATTGTCAGAGAGGCTACAGACGAGCGGAATTTCGTGAGAAAAGCCGTGAACTGGGCGCTGCGGCAGATAGGTAAGAGAGACAGGAAATTGAACAGGAAGGCGATTGCCACAGCGAGGAAGATTCAGAGAATCGACTCCAAGGCCGCCAGATGGATAGCTGCTGACGCCCTCAGGGAGCTGGAAGGCGAGAAAGTGCAAAAGCGCATTAGAGAGAGGCATTATTTAAAACTCAAATTGTAAGGGATACCGTATGGAGATTAAAAGATTGCTGACTGAGGAGAATGTTGGAGGGTTTGACCTGGCGTTGAGGGCGCTGGTAGGCAGCCTAGCGGTTATTGCGCTGGCGATGGACCTCGTTCCGCAGAAGTGGGAGTGGTTTGCCGCTTTGGCTGCATTGGGCGGATTGTACACTGCCATGACACGCCACTGCTCACCGTATGTGCCCTTCAATTTCAGCACCAGAAAGGATGGTTGCAGGACAGATAATAAAAAGCCCTGACACTCTGAGAGGGAATAGAATCCCGCCAGGACAGAGGGTCACCGACCAGTGGCCTGTGCTGCACAGCGGGAGCGTCCAGAAGATTGACTCGGATAAGTGGGTCTTCCGCATAGAGGGGCTCGTGGACAAAGAGAGGGAACTGGATTACAAAGAGTTCATGGCATTGCCGAAAGTTAAAGTCCTTTCGGACATACACTGTGTCACAACCTGGTCGAAACTTGACAACCTGTGGGAGGGTGTGAGCTCGAGGACATTAAAAGACCTGGTAACGATAGAACCAGAGGCGGGATACGTAATCGCAAAAGCTGCGGGAGACTTCACAACAAACCTGTCCATGGATGACTTCTTCCAGGAGGATGTCCTCTTCGCGACAAAATACGATGGAAAAGACCTGACGCCGGAGCACGGCGGCCCGGCGAGGCTGGTAGTGCCCAGGCTTTACTTCTGGAAGAGCGCCAAATGGGTTACCGGCGTCGAATTCACGGCAGAAGACAAGCCGGGCTTCTGGGAATCCAGAGGATACCACAACAGAGGCGACCCATGGAAAGAGGAACGATACAGCGACTAATAAATGAGGGTAACTATTTGTAACCGTATGAAAAGTGCACTCGTCCTCATCATCATCCTGTTGATTTCAGGCTGCGTGACACGGCAACAGCCTGTCCAGCTGCAGAGCGTTGAAGTCAGAGAATATCAAGGAGAGAAACTGTCTTCTGTGGATGATCTCAGGGAGAACTCCATCAGGGGCCCGCAGTACGTTGACATGCGCAACTACGGTCTGAAGATTAACGGCCTCGTCGAGAATCCGTTGGAGCTGAAGTACGATGAAGTCTTAGAGGACTACCGGAGCTATAGTAAGGTCGTCAGACTGGACTGCGTTGAAGGATGGAGCGTTAACATACTCTGGGAGGGTGCGCTGGTAAGAGACCTCCTGGAAGATGCTAAGCCGCTGCCAGAGGCTAACACGGTAATATTCTACGCCTACGACGGCTATTCCACCTCATTCCCATTGGAGTACTTCCACGACAATGAAATAATAATGGCTTACAGGATGAACAACATCACGATCCCGCCTGAGAGGGGACACCCGTTCATGCTGGTCGCGGAGAGCAAGTGGGGCTATAAGTGGATAAAGTGGATAACCAGGATAGAGCTCTCAGACAACCCAGACTATGAGGGATATTGGGAGAGCAGAGGCTACTCCGACAGCGGAGACCGAGATAAAAGCTTTTTAGACTGACGTAAAATGAGCCTGAAAACGTTCAAAAAGACTGTGCACTGGTCGCTTGCAGCCTTAGTAGTAATTTACATCGTAACAGGTTTCGGGATAACGCAATACAGGACTGTGGAGAGGCTCACCGGGGGACTCTTGACAAAGAGCATATCATTCACACTGCACAATAACATCGAGATACCGTTCATCATACTCTTAGTTTTGCACATTTATTTCACGGTATTCGAAAGAGGAAAGGATAGAGTATGAGAATGGACTGGAAACTGAAGCTGAGGTGCCTTTGATAATGGCAGCGGCTACAGTGTACTATCTGCACTACCGGATTTTCCGCGACCTCACTCACATATTCATAGTGAAATGAACACGACAAGACACCTCATTGTTACCCTAATCCTGCTGACTGCGCTCACAGGAGGCTGCCTAGATCAGAAGGCATCCTGCGATGACGGGAAATGCGGACTTGGAGATTGCCAAAATTGCAATGAGACAATAGACTTCGGAGTCGATATCGGAACCGCTACTGTGTACGAGTATTATGCGAAAACTGCAGGCAAACAGTTCATGCCGCGCATAAGGGACTTAGGCATTAACGTTTCGAGGGTAGAAATCCTGTGGGGGAAAATCGAAAGGCTCCCACCCAAGAATGGCAGACACGACTATGATTGGACAATGATAGACGGATTGTTGGGCCAGATGCAAGAAGGCGACACGATGCTGCTGACAGTGGCAACCTCTTCTCCGTGGGCCACAGAGGAGTATGTTCAGGGTATAGGAGTGGGGAGTCCGATAAAGGAGGACTCACGATGCGCGCAAGACATACGAGAAAAAGGTCTGCCGCCGATGGGAATGACATGCTACCAAGCGTACGAAGAGTTCATGAAAGAGCTTGTAACACACACAAATGGAAGGATAGAGCACTGGAATCGTGATACCGAACCAGGAACTGCAAGGCACTGGCCGGCTGACAAATTTGTCGAATATGTTGAAACTCAAAAGATATTCTACAGGTCGATTAAATCAATACAGCCGGATGCTGTTGTTATTGGCGGGGGTCACACCGGCGTTTTTAACGATGGCCAGCCGGCCCAGAAGGCTTTTTTCGATTATTTTTTGAAAAATGCAGAGGATTATTTTGACATGTTTGACGTGAGGCTTTACTGGGACAAGTATGCCCAAGACGCGTCCATCAGCTATAGGATCAATTGGTTCAGAGACCGGATGCGAGATTTCGGTTATACAAAGCCGATTGCAAGCACGGAATACGGGGGGCCCACGCCCCAGGAATTCCCTCAAGAAGCCGATTTCGTGGAAAAATGGTGCGTCTCAAACAGGTATGTGACTGCAAGGGAAAGCTGGGATGAGCTGTACGAATGCACAGAAGCGATGAAATCGCTTGGAATCCTGCCGCCACAAATCGAAATGTTCCTTGACGATGCTCCAGCAGAGCTTGACGCAAAAAGGGACAGGATACAATGCAGGGACAACGTGCAGAGGACGGTTTTAATTGCCGCTGAAGGCGTCAGATACATGGGGCTTTGGAACCTCTTCGAACCCAACACAGTCCAAGGTGGACCAGTGAACCCGATTTTCGGCAAAATGCGTTTAATGGACATGAGGAATGACTCTAAAAGGCAAGCGTACTATTGCTACCAGCGGATGGCAGAAAAGCTTGAGAGTATGACATCAGCTTATAGGCTGGATGCTGGAGACGAGAACATCCACTTCTACAGGATAGCCAAACAAGACGGTACAATTCTTTACGTAGTCTGGCATAGGAGGGATATGTTCAGGGGCGAGGACGAGCCAGCGGTCGCATTCAGGTATGACATCGGCTTTAACGGCGCAAAAATAACAGACGTTTTCGGAAATGAGAGGGAAAAATCAAACGCAGACGGCATCATCAACTTGGACATAACGGATACGCCGATGTTCATCGAAGACCTTGGATTAGGCCAGGGGCAGCCTGCTGATTCGGGAATAATAAACAGAACACAGATAATTGTTGAAGAGATGATTCCAAAGGACAGCAGGTTTGGGACTATCAATTTTGCCAGTAATTTCCCGCAGTTCAGCGGCAAAGTTGTTGAGTCATTCGACGAAATCGGAGTCAGCTTAATAAGGTGGAACGTCAGGTGGGAGGACCTGGAACCGGAGAGAGGAGTCTACGACTTCGACTCGTTTGATGAGGCGATAAAACCTTACCTTGACAGCGGGATTGAGATTCTGGTGATGATCACCACGAGGAATCCGGACAACTGCAATCCAATGTATTGTAAGGGAAAAATCAGCGACCAGAGTCTGCAGCATGCTGGATTCCCGCCAGCAGATTATGACGACTACTACGACTTCATATACAATTTCACAAGACATTTCTCAGGCAAAATCAGCATGATACAGGTTGACAACGAGGTGAACGACTATGGCGTGTACTGGCAGGCCCCATACTATGAGTACAAGAACGTCGTCAACACTGCCTACAGGGCTGTGAAAGACGCAGACCCTGACATGCCAGTCGTCCTCGCAGGATTCGCCTCCCCTGAGTGGATTATGCAAAAGAACGAAACAATTTTCAGGATGGCTGAGGACGTGCTTGCCAATACATCATATGACGTGGTAGACATCCACTTCTATCACGACTACAGAACCATGCCTGAAAAGATTAAGTGGTTCAGAGACAGAGGCGTGAAAAATCTCATCTCGACGGAATGCAGCGGCCCAGACCCGAGCAGCAACACGCCCGAAGGCCGGGCTGAGCAGCCGAGTGAGATGGTCAAGAGATTCACCCTCGGCTTCAGCGAGGGCCTGCAGAGGATAAACTGGTTCAGCTTCGTTGACCTGTTAGGCGAGGCCCCGAAGTTCAAGTACATGGGATTGGTTCATGTGCCCTACGATGAACTGAAGAGGGGGAACCTGAGAATCGTGAAGAAACCCGCTTACTACACGTATAAGATGATGACCGAGAAACTGGCTGGCTTCGAATCCGTTGATAGGCTGTATTTGGGCGAGGGAGTGTTCGGTTTCAGGTTCATAGTAGGAGATAAAACTGTGATGGTTGCATGGACTGACAGAGGGGAGAAAAATGTTGACATTTCGTCGCATATGCCGACTTCGGAGATTAAAATTACTAGGATAATAACTGCAGAGGGGCAGACCGAGCCTGAGATCCATATCGCTCCTGCCGGCAATGTAACTGTGAGCGAATCTCCCGTATTTCTGGAACAGTTAGGCTAGGTTCTGGCGTTCTTTATTCCGGGATGCCATAATATTATTGTACAATGTCTGAGAGGATTAAGCACTGGGTAGAGAAGGTAAGAAAGGGCGAAACAGAGAATCCCTTGCTGGATATCCTGCCGAAGACAATCCAAAAGATCAGAGAAAGAGCCAGAGAGATGGTCCCAGAAGTGCCGCCTGAAGTCAGGGAGATGCAGGCCAGGATAGCGCAAAAGTTCGACTATACCGCGGAGATGCCGCTGAACCTGGACGTGAAAAGCTTTGAAAAATTCGACCCAGAGCACAGGTTCCCGGCATATTATCAGAATAACAGGGTCGGAAGATTCTATCACATGACCTTCGACTCGCACGACGCTGAGGGGAATACATTAAAAGTCCCTGCGCTTCTCGTGATTCCGAAGAATATTCCAGAAGGCGTGAAAAACGAGAGAGGAGAAATTCCCGCTATCATCTACTCCCACGGAATGAGAGACGACAAGGACGGCACCTACCAGCGCGAGATAGACAAGATGACAGCTGCGAAGACAGGAACGCCGGTGGAAGAGGGAATACACCAGAGGATCATCGAGGGAATAGTCGGCAGCGGATATGCTTTCATAGCCTGCGACCACCCCTACCACGGCGAACTCTCCAACAGGTGGAAACAGAGTTCCTTGGGGAACAGCATCGGCTCCATGAAAGCGTACATGGGGGCGCTGGGATATTATGAAGCCTGGAAGGCCAAGAAAGACGGTAGAGAATACCAGTACGAGAACCTCTTCATAGGCAGACCCGAACTGGCTAACAACAAAAAAGAGGGGCTCATTGTAGGCATGGTCGACACAATCGTTGGGGTTACAAGGAAGATAAAGTCACTTGGGGATAGGACCGTGTTAGCCAAGGATGGCATATACCGTGCAGTCACGAGCATAAGACGCGAGTTAGATCTCATAGATGTTGGCCTGGATAAGGCAAGCCGCGGCGGGCCTGACGTCAGGATAGACCTTAACAGGGTGGGACTGCTCGGCATCAGCTTCGGCGGCATTGTGGGAGCCATAGCCTCGGGAATCGATGACAGGATAAAAGCAAGAGTCCTCATCAATACCGGAGGCGTACCAGATGACAGGTGCGACGAAATCGTTGAAGACATAGAAAAGGGAGTCAGAGAGGGAAAACTCTCAAGAAATGACGCCAACAGGAGGATAGAGGTTCTGGAGATGATAAACCCGGCGAACCTCATCGGGCCGGTGGCGGAACACAACCCAATACCCACTCTCCTTCTGATATCAGGCAGGGACGAAGTATTCTCAAGGAGGAGGTCAATGCTACTTGCTGACTCAGCAAGAGGTGACGTCAGGACTAAAACGTATGGAAACGCGGACCACAGGATCATGCCCATGGACGACGTCGTCAGAGACGTCAGAGGATTCTTCGAGGAGAAATTCAGGATCGAGAAGCCAAAACGGTGGAAAAGGTATTTCAGGTGAATGCGCTTTTTAAAGTTAATTCACATAATACTTGTCGTTAAGATGTCACTGATGGGGATGGGCGGTGATAAGCCCTCAGAAAGCCACAAGATGTGGTTGATTCCGGCTGCGATAGCGGTTGTTATGCTCTTTGTTATCGGGACAATAGGCATCTTAGGAGTTTATTACATACTCTCCCGCGGATCAGAACCTGATGCAGAGCTTACGACAAGCACGACAACAACAAGCACGACGTCAACATCCAGCATCCTGACAACCTCAAGCGCGCCGTCCACGACTTCGCTGGCAAGCACGAGCAGCGTCCCCACGACGACTGCCCCCACATGCGATGACGGGGTGATAAACCAGGATGAGGAGGACGTTGACTGCGGGGGACCGTGCGACCCGTGCATGAAGTCAGCCGAGAAGGTAGCCCTCTGCCTGTCCATGAAGGGCGTCACATTATACATGAGGAATGACGACGTCTGCCTCCAGTGCAAATCCATAAGAGAATACTTCGGCAACTCATTAAGCTTGATAAATGTGATAGACTGCGACGAAAGCGACAACGAGGACAGCTGCGACGACATGCTGGACACTGCAAAAGAGCAGGAAAAACGGCAGGGTTATCCCACATGGAACATCCTGGGCGAACTGTACCCAGGCGCTGGAGTGGAAAGGATTAAAGCTGTTACGAACTGCAAGTGACTTCAGAAGCTATAACCTTATTCGACCTCGTATCCTGCAGATTTCCAGGCTCTCACACCGCCCTTCAGGTTGTAGACGTTAGTGTAGCCCAGTTCCACTAGATCCTCCGAGGCCTTCGTGCTCATACTCCCGCTCCTGCAGTAGACTGCAATAGGTGTGCTCCTGTTCTTAGGGAGTAGATCAGCGTTTTCCTTGATGTCGGTGTAGGGTATGAACGCATCGGTCCCATTGATGTGACTCTGCTCTGGAATGTGAACGTCCAACACGAAGGTGTTCGAGTCGTCCACCAGAACCTTGAACTCCTGAGCAGATAGGTCAGAGTAGCCCTTAGTCCCTGAGGAGCCTCCCAGGCAACCGCTCAATGAGACAAAAACGCCCAGCAACATCAGAGAACACACCCTGTTGGGGATATTAGACCTCATTTCTTGTGTTATTGGGAAGCAGACCATAATAAATTCAATCCTAGCGGGACTATAGGCACGAGCCGCGGCTGCACGTGCCGACCCTGTAGACATAATGCAGGGTCACGTTCTCCCTGCCAACGGCGTCCTCGCCGAAGCAGCAGCAGGTGTCATATTTCATGTCCGCACAGTAACGGCTGCCTGCCCTGCTCTTGACCTCACTGTTCAATCGGCACTCCATCAGGTTGCGCCTGCAGTAGCCTCCAACGAAGCCGTCAGACTGGCACACGCCCCCGCAGCTCTCCAAGTTTATCGTTGAAGTCGAAGTGGAAGACGATGTCGAAGTTGAAGACGTCGTCGAAGTTGAGGTGGTAGTAGTTAGCACGACAGTGGACGTGACAGTAGTCCCAGACAGGGTACTTGTGACCGGCGCCTGCCTCTCGCTGCCAATGCAGCCTGACAATAAGACGACAGCCATCACGACAACAGTGCATAGTCTCATAGGCTATACCCCTTTGGTAGGTAGCATAGAAAAAGCATGCAGTAACCAGAAGGAAAGCAGCTATACTGAAAGTTGGGAGTCTATCACCTGCTCGAACACCTCATAAGGCTGCGCCCCTATTATCGCGATGCCGTTCACGAAGAATGTCGGGGTTGCGGAAACCATCCCAAGCTCATTGCCGTCGTTCACGTCCGCCATGACCTCCTCGGCGTACTTGCCTGAGTCCAGGCACTCGTCAAATTTTTTGGAATCGAACCCGAGTTCGACTGCATGCCGCTTAAGGTCTGATATGTTCAGTTCGCTGGGACTGTCATAGAGCCTGTCATGGTACGCCCAGAACCTACCCTGCTCGTTCGCGCATTGTGCTGCCTCGGCAGCCTTTGGAGCGTAGTCGTGGATCGTCAGAGGAAAGTCCCTGTAAACCAGTTTCACTTTGCCGGTGTGTATGTAATCCTTTTCCAGGAGAGGGAGCGTCTCCCTGTAGAATTTCGCGCAGAACGGGCACTCGAAGTCAGAAAACTCGACTATCGTGACGGTTGCGTTCTCGCTGCCCTTCACAGGGTCGTCATCAGCGCCGGGCGGGTTCAGGAACTTTCCGCCTCCGAGGGACGCAGGATTTATTACGTAAGAGCCCCCCTTCTCCACGAGGGATTCATTCACTGCCTTGAAGTTCTCCTGCCGTTCCACGCTCTTGTCGAAGATGTAAGCCGGCAGGACTGTTATGCCAAGCTCGCCTATAAGTTCTCCCGCCTCCTTTGAGGAGCCGTCAATCTCCCTGACCTGAACGTTCGGGAAAACCTTGTTCCGCGTGTAGGCTATAATCTGGGAAGTATCGCATATTCCGCAGCCAGGAGCGGATATCACCGTCAGCTCCACAGCAGGCCCTGAGATTGATGTCGTAGGAGCAAATGGGGCGCTTATGGTCGATGTCTCATTCGATTGTCCGATGCAGCCGCTCACCAGAACAATCCCAACCATCAAAAGATAAGCAAACCTCATAATCGTACCTTCAGCTATAGTATTCTGGCATATAAATAGGTGGACGAACAAACCGTGAAACTCTCAGAAGTACAGGTCCCGCTCACCCGCTTCTATCCGCTTAAGGCGTGCAAGAGTCTCTCCTCTTACGTTCTGGTCGGATATCTGCCCAATACACTTATTCAAGGCTGCTGCACCCAGCTCCCTAACGTCCTCTGAAGCGTAGTCCTCCAAGTACTCCTTGAACGTGAGGATGGCATTCGGCCTGCATAGCAGGTTTATGTTGCCTGGCTTCGCCAAGTCCATGAACGTCCTGCCGGTCCTAGCCTTCCTGTAGCAGGCGGTGCAGAAGCTCGGCAGCAGGTTCTGTCCTAGGACGCCCTTCAGGACCTCGTCAAGGGTGCGAGAATCTGAAAGAGAAAACTGAGTCAGCTCTCCATCGCCTCCATAGCCTCCAGGTGAGGTCCTAGACGCTGCCGAAGTCTGGGATATGCCTATCTCAAAAGCCTTCGCCCTCACCTCAGGCCGCTCCCTTGTGGAGATTATCATCCCAGTATAGGGCACGGCCAGCCTCAGTATGGCGATAACTTTGAGGAGTTCATCCTCTGACACTGGATAGGGGGGTTGCTCCCATCCCGTGGAGTCCGCAGGCTGCCATCTGGGAACAGAGAATGTGTGAGGACCCACCCCGAACACGTTATCCAGATACTGCGCATGCGAGATTAATCCCATAACCTCAGACTTATAATCGTACAGTCCGAATAAAACGCCAAGCCCGACATCGTCGATTCCTGCCTTGAATGCCCTGTCGTGGGCGAAAAGCTGCCTCTCGTAGTCTGCCTTAGGACCATCGTGCAACTTCTCATAGGTTTTCTGGTGGTAGGTCTCCTGGAACAGCTGGTAGGTGCCGATGCCAGCCTCCTTCAACCGCTTGTAGTCTTCGACCGTTGAGGCTGCCACGTTAACGTTCACCCTCCTGATTTCGCCTCTCCCATGTTTTGTGCTGTAGATCGTGTTGATTACGTCAACTGCGTAGTCTATTGTGTTAAGAGGGTGTTCGCCGAACTCCAGCAGGAGCCTCTTGTGGCCCATGCCCTCCAGGATTCTGACCTGTTCTTCGACCTCTTTCAATGTGAGCCTTTTCCTGGGCGCGGGGTTGCTGCGGTGGAAGCCGCAGTATTCGCAGTCGTTAACGCAGTAGCTCGATACGTACAGTGGCGCGAAGAAGACCAGGCGTTCGCCATAGATTTCTCTCTTGATTCTTCCAGCAGCTTCGAATACTTCTGACAGCAGCTGGGGATCTTCCACGTTCAACAGACAGGCCACGTCCTTCAGAGATAATCCCTTCTTCTTGAGAGCCCTCTCCAGGATGAACCTGACGTCATCAGGGGAAGGTTTCGCTCCCTCTGAGAGCAGGCTGCTGATTTCTCCCCAGTCCACGATCTTTCCCACGTCCATCCTATATTCCCAAGTCTGTCGGAGCCCTTCCTAGAGAATAAAGAAGCTCCAGAGTCTCCGTTATTCTGTCCTCGGTCGTCTTATTACTCTGGATTCCAGGATAAAGAGCATAATTCTTTCCGTATTCTCCCGGAGTCAACTTTATCATCAGGGAGTTCGCGCCGGCCAGCAATCCCATCCGGGCAGCATCAGGGTCGAGGGTCTCCAGAGCTGTGGTCACGAGTATTTTGGCATCTGGGCTCAGCAGCCTGCTGACTGCCAGGACCTTGAGGACGGAGTCAACCTCACTAGGAACTGCTCCAGCCAGCGGAGTATCAGGGTTCGGGATGAACGGCCCGAAAGAGTGCATCTCAGCGCCCAACTCTTTTGTTAGGAGGATGTCGTTCATAAGGTCCTCCGTTGTCTGGCCTGGCAGACCTATCAATGAGCCGGTAGCTACCAGATACCCTAAATCTGCAGCGTGTCTTATCAGTTTCAGCCTGTCAGAGAGCTTCCCGCCAGGATGGAATCTCCCATAGAGCTCCCTGTTCGAAGTCTCAAACCTGAGGAGGACTCCCCTGGCACCTGCCTCGTACATCCTCCGGTAGCATTCCCTGCCACGCTCGCCCACGCTCATGAAGATGAGAACGCCACACTCCTCTTTTATTCTTCTGATTGTCTCGGTCAGTCTCTCGATTGAATACCATGAGTCCTCCCCAGACTGGAGGACGAGAGCCTTGAAGCCGTGGACGTTGACAGCCTCCCCTGCGGCATCAACTATCTCGTCAACCGTCATCCTGTAGCGCGGCAGGCTGCCGTTCCCCTGCCGTATTCCGCAGTAGGCGCAGTCCCTCCTGCAGTGGTTTGAGAACTCTATTATGCCGTGCACGCAGCAGGAGTTCTTAAGGTTCCTCTTCCGCATTAGGTTTGCAGTAGTGTACAACAACTTAAGTTCGCCATCATCTTCAGAGCCCAGAAGCCTCAGGATTTCATCGCTAGAGAGAGGCCTGCCAAGCGAGGCCTTGTCCATCAGCTCAAGGAAGTCTTTGCCTGCAGTTGGAGGATTAACATTTGATAGCTTTTCATCCACCTTCTGAAGCTCGAAGAACGCCTCCCGCCAGGTTTCCAGCGTCTCCTCAGCCGCCTCCCTGGAGACCCTCTGGACCACGAAGCCCCCCTGCGCGTACACGTAATCTCCGACAGCCAAGTTATCGAACTCGTTCACGACTTTTCTATGCTCCCCGAAGTAGTCGACGACAGCTACCCTGTCGTTGAGCTCCACAACCCTGCCGGGAATCGCATAACACATGTAATAGAATCGGATTCATGCTATTTTACTTAGCGATTCCTCGACCAGCCTGCTGATGTCAAGAGCTTCTTCCATGGACTTTATGAAAGCGCTGTCGGCTTTCGTCGCAGGCTTATTTGGGACAAGGCCGCAGCACAGGCCGGGCCGTATTGATATCTCATAGGTTCCAATCTCTTTCGCGACTTCTATGATGTCCTCCTTGTCGAATCCTATGAGAGGGCGTACGACGGGGATGGACACTGCCGCCTCTATGGCCTTCAGATTGCTCAGGGTCTGTGAGGCCACCTGTCCAAGCGACTCGCCGGTGAGTATGCCCTCCAGCCCTTTGTCCTTTGCTATCCTCTCGGCAAGCCTTAGCATCATCCTCTTGCACAGGACGCACTGGAACTTCCGGTTCTTCCTGAGGAAGGCCGAGTAGCTGGCACCGAATGGTATGACAAGCTTAAGTATGGTTCGCGAGGTCTTGCGTTCGAGCTGCCTTACGAGCTCGTGAAAGTTGTTCAGAGTGCGTGAGTCGGTGTATGCGCTGTTGTCGAAGTGTATTGCAACAATATCATGGCCTTTCGCCAGCATCAGGTACGCTGCGACAGGCGAGTCAATCCCGCCCGAAATCAGAGCCGCGAGTTTCATCCTCCGTAGGTTGCCTTGATGAACTCGACACAGTCTGCGGCGGAGATGGGCTCGTCTTTAGGGCACAAGGTCCCGTTCTTCACGGCAAGGTAGCTGCTCGAATCCACTTCAAGCTTGTCCATCAGCTCCTTGACCGTTTTGCAGTCCCTGTGCAAGCTGCAGTCTATCTCCATCTTCAAGCAACCTCCATGCCGTTCTCCCTCGCAATCTCCTTGAACGACTCTGACAGGTGTTTTATCTGATCCCAGTTGAGACCGTATGTGTTCAGCTTCCACTCCATTGTGGCCCCAGGGAACGGCCCAAGGATTCCGCGGCCTTCAAGCGCGCTCGACAGGAAGTAGCCGCGCTTCCTGTGGCCTTCAGCCACCTTGTTGAAGCTGTCACTAGTGTCGACTTTCGTCAGGGTGTGCTTCCGCGGCATCTCGCTCAGGACCCTGCTGCCCTTCACCTTCAGGAACTCGTCCATGAAATAGTTCACCTTCTTGACTTCATCATCCCAGTGTTTGACCCTCTCTTTGACCTTCGGGAAAGACGCTATCATCGAAATAAGAGGGGCGCCCATCACAGTGCAACCCAGGAGCTCCGTCTCCTTGATGCCGAACTTCCTCCCCGTTATGTCACCTTTCAACGAGGTTGTCCTGAAGACCTTCTGAGCATACTCTTCGGTTGTTGCCAGAACGCCTGACGGCGCAGCGGATGCCATCGACTTGTGCCCTGAGCCTACTATGAAGTCGGCGTTCAGTTTCTTCCCGTCAACCGGCATAGTGCCGACAGTGTATGCGCCGTTGTACAGAAATGGGACGTCATGCTCATGGCATACTTTGCCGATTTCGGCGACAGGGTGCAGGTTACCGTACAGGTAGTCGACATGGTGTATCGCCACCAGCTTAGGCTTGAGTTCCTCTATTTTTCTCTCGACAGCGTCTGCTGTTATGATATGATTCTCGTCCAACGGCACTTCCTTCCAGACGGCGCCTGCGGACTCGATGGCAAGGCACAGCGAATAGTGGGCGAGGGAGCTGACCAGTGCAACATCCCCTTTATCGAGTAGGCTGTTCGCGACGATCTGGAACGCGTTTCTCGCGCCCCTCACCACCCTGGCCTGGTCCATGTTCACGAACTTGGCAAGCTCCTCATAGAACGCCCCGATGGGCGGCTTCTGTATCTTGTCCAGCCTGAACGGCTTGAAGCAGAAGTCGCATGTCGAGTAGCCGTCGCCGTAGGATATGATGGCCTTCCTCGCCTCCAACGTAAGCCTCCCGGCTGCCTGTATGGGCTGGATGTTTATGTAATCCTCCTCCCTGCTGCGTATCGGGAGGGCATCTGTTATGTTTGTCATAATTTCGCCTCTAAGTTGTCCAGCGCCTTCCTCGCCTTCTTCAGAGCCTTCTCAAGGCGCGTCTTCTGCTCAACGTTGAGCTTATGCCCTGGCGCAGTCTCCCTCAGGAGTTCCCTGATGTCTTCCAGCGCGAACAGGCCGTTAAACAATGCTTCCGTTTCCTCGGTCATCTTGTTCCTCTAATATAATTTTTTTGACCTTTATTAATGTCATTTTGGGAGCATGCCCTGCATTCCGGATTCTTTCTCAGTTTTATCTCCCTGAACGTCATGCTGCCGCCGTCGTATACTAGGAGGCGGTCGTATAAGGGCTGTCCTAAACCTGTCAGGATTTTGATGACTTCCGTGGCCTGTATTGTTCCGACAACGCCTGGCGTGCTCCCCAGGACAGGGAACTTTTTAACAGGCGGCGCTGTAGGGTAAACGCACGCGAAGCAGGCGGTCTTGGGAGGGTTGAATACTGTCACTCTGCCCTCCAGGCCGGAAACGCTGCCGTGGACGAGGGGGATTCCGCTGTCCACTGAGACCTTGTTCAGGACATGCCGGGTGTCAATGTTATCCAGGCAGTCCACGATCACATCAGAGTTAGCCACCAGCCGTCTGGCATTCATCTCATCGATCTTATTCATCACACCCTCTAAGCTCACATTCGAATTCAGCTTAGAGAGCTTTTCGACGGCAGACTCGACCTTCATCCTGCCGACGTCATCCTCGTTGTGCAGAACCTGCCGGTTCAGGTTGCTCAGCTCGACTCTGTCCTTGTCCGCTATTATGAGCTTCCCGACGCCGGCAACTGTGAGGTATGTCAGGACAGGGCTGCCCAGGCCTCCGACGCCGGCCACGAAAACGGTAGAATTGCTGAGCCTTTTCTGACCTCGCTCTCCGAATCCGTCTATCATCAGCTGCCGGTCATACCTCTCAAATTCTTTTTTATCAGTCCTTCCCATGGTTCTCGCCAAGTCTATCTTCAATATTATCTGGGAACGCGTTTAATAACTCGCAGACAGTTGCAACCAAATGTTGGAATTAATCGTCAACTGCTTTGACTCTCTCAGCAAGCGTGGAACCATCCGGCTGGTCTGTAAGAGCCAAGCCGCCTCTCAGGAGCTCGTCTCTGATTCTGTCAGCCTCAGCCCACTTTTTGTTCAACCTCAAGAGCCGTCTCTTTTCGACCAGAGCGCTCTCCTCCTCCGTTAATTCTACAGCCTCAGAGGGCAGCGTGATGCCCAGGGCATTCAGAAGCCGGCCTAGGATGTCCAACGCGCCTTTGATAGACTCGGCAGACTCGTTTCCGCCGTCTAGCAGAGGGTTTATGCGCTTTACAGCATCGAAGAGCGAGGCAACAGCCTGGGACGTGTTGAAGTCGTTGTTCATGTGCCCTATGAAGTCAGACTCCGCCCCCTCCATCACATCAAGTGCAATATGATCTCCGGAGTCTGTGGACTTAGCTATGGCATCCCCCAGAGCCCGCCTGAAGTTGCCCAACCTTTTGAGCGCGCTCTCGGCTTTCGCCACGTTCTCGCTGCTGTAATCTATGGGGCTCCTGTAGTTTGTCTGGAGCACAAAAAGTCTCAGAGCGCTTGCACTGTGCCCTTTTAGGAAATCTCTCACGGATATTATGTTCCCAAGCGACTTGCTCATCTTCTCGCCTGTCGAGTTGAGGAAGCCGGTGTGAAGCCAGTATCTTACAAAAGGCTTTTTCCCGCTTAACGACTCGCTCTGCGCTATCTCGTTCTCATGGTGGGGGAATATCAGATCCAACGCTCCGCCGTGGATGTCAAACCTGTCCCCAAGATATTTTTGTGACATCACGGAGCATTCGATATGCCACCCAGGCCTGCCGCGACCCCAGAGACTGTCGAATCCCAGCTCATCTTCTGAGGATTCCTTCCACAGGGAGAAATCGAGCGGAGACCTCTTGCCAGAATCGTGTTCGACCCTGTGCCTGTCCAGCTCCTCCGTCTTCTGGTTCGAGAGTCTGCCATAGTCTGGAAAGGTTGAAACGTCAAAGTATACGCTGCCTCCAACAGAGTAGGCGTGCCCTGAGTCTATCAGCTTCCTGACCGCATCTATTATGTCAGGAATATGCTCCGAAACCTTCGGGTATACGTCTGGTTCAAGCAGTCCAAGGTTTTTCCTGTCCTCTGACGCCCTCTCAGAGAATTCCTTCGAAAGTTCGAGCGGCGGAACACCCCTCTCAAGAGCCCTGTTGATTATCTTGTCGTCAACGTCTGTTATGTTCTGGACGTACGTCACCCTGTAACCGAGGGACTTCAGGTGCCTGAGGATGACGTCGAATGCGATGTATGTTCTAGCGTGTCCGATGTGCATGTAATCGTAGACTGTCAGGCCGCAGACGTAGACGCTGACCTCGCCCTCCCTGAGCGGTCTGAACTCCTCAATCTGCCTTGACAGCGTGTTATAAACTCTCAATGCCATTGTTGTGCGTTCTGAGGGGCTGAAAGCCCCTCATTACTCGCGGTTTGATTAAACTCCCAATCGACCTCTGGTCGATGGGCGCAAGTTGCCGGAGGCAACTTCGCGTTCTTAAAGTTTAGCGGAGAGGGGGAATTGAACCCCCATACACGGGGTTGCAGCCCGCTACATAGCCACTCTGTCATCTCCGCGGATTAGTATGAGCGAGAGTGGGCGACCTTAAGTCGCACCATCTCCGCACTCTCAGATGGTCCACTCTATCTCTTTCGCGCAAACCTCGCAGGGGTCTTTGAATCTGACGTATGCGCCTTCCATTACCCTGAGCCTGCCTTTGGGGCAGACTACGGTTGAATTCTCAGGTATGTCGTCGACTATGACTGACAGGGCGCCTATTTTCGAGTTCTTTTTTATGGTGACCGGCCCGAGTACTGCGGCTCCGACGCCTATGGTGACATTGTCCTCTAGGGTTGGGTGCCTCTTCTCTCCTTTTTTGTCTCTCCACCATCCGTGGCCGCCGAGGGTGACGCCCTGATAGAGCATCACATTGTCGCCGATTTCGGCTGTCTCGCCGATTACAACGCCGGTAGCGTGGTCTATGAAAAAGTTCTTACCTATTTTCGCGCCAGGATGTATTTCAGCCCCTGCGAGGAATCTCCCAAAGTAGGATATTGCCCGCGGTATTATCGGTATGCCCAGCGTGTGGAGGAAATGCGACACCCTGTAAAGTATTATCGCCTGGACTCCAGGGTAGAATATAACCTCCAGGTAGTTTATGCCGCCCCTCAGCGCAGGATCCTTCCGGTATGCTGTCCTGAACACTTCAAACACTTTGCTCCCTCTTTTCGTATAACTGTGTTGACAGGTATCTCTCGCCTGTGTCAGGTATAACAACAACGACGCGCTTGCCCTTGCCAAGCCTATTAGCGACTTGCAACGCGGCCCACGTGTTGGCTCCAGCTGATATGCCTGCGAGTATGCCCTCCTCCAAAGCCAGCCGCTCAGATGTCTTGAATGCATCCTCGTTTGTCACCTGTATGGTCTCGTCTATGAGGCCGACATCGAGTATGTCTGGGATGAAGCCAGCTCCGATGCCCTGTATCTTATGGGGCCCCGGCTTCCCGCCGGAGATGACAGGAGATGCTGTCGGCTCGACGGCGATGAACTTCGCCTTCGGCAGTTTCTTTTTAAGTACTGACGCGACGCCGGTTATGGTCCCGCCTGTGCCCACGCCGACTACGAATGCGTCGAACGTCTTAACCTCCTTCAGCAGTTCCTGCGCCGTGGTCTCCATATGCGCCTTCACGTTCGCCCTGTTCTTGAATTGCTGGGGTATGAAAACGTGCGAGTCTTCCTTGGCAAGCTCCTCCGCCTTCTCTACGGCGCCTTTCATCCCCTTAGCGCCTTCCGTCAGGACCAGCTCGGCTCCGAACGCTTTCAGTATTTTCCTCCGCTCCAGGCTCATTGTCTCGGGCATGGTGAGTTTCAGCTTGTAGCCTTTGACCGCGCTGACCATGGCCAGGCCTATGCCGGTGTTACCAGATGTCGGTTCGACTATGATGCTGTCCTTGCCTATTATGCCCTCCTTCTCAGCCTCTTCTATCATGTACAGCGCTATCCTGTCCTTTACGGACGAACCTGGGTTGAAGAACTCCAGCTTTGCTATGACTTCCGCGTCATCCGGGCCCGTAAGTTTGTTCAGCCTTACGTGTGGCGTCCCGCCTATCGTTTCCAAAATGTTTTTGTGTATCATGTTATCACCTCGATCGTGTTTGAGTAAATGAAAAAAAACAAAAAAGATTGTACAAGTCCGGTTATAGAGTAGTCTGTGCGAGGCCTTCAGAGCCTACACTGACAGCAACAGCAGCAGAATCCAGTCGGAGTTCCCCTCCCCTGATGCACTTTCTGCGGGTTCATTTTTTAACAGCTGTTAGTATTGTAACAAACGCATATAAATACTTAACTATTGTTAATATTACACATGAAACTTCCGTGCGAGTATGCGATATGGTACGTTCTCCCGGATATAAGGGCCGAGATAGCGAGGGAGCTCATTGCACTGGGCCTGGACCAGAAGGAGGCGGCACAGAGACTCGGGGTGACTCCGGCAGCAGTGTCACAATACATTCACAAGAAGAGAGGGGGCAAGAGCAGGCTGCCGAAGACCGCGAAGGGCAAGATAAAGAAGGCTGCCAAGAGGATAAAGGACAGCAGAAAGGAGAGGGACATCCTAAAGGTCATATGCGAAACCTGCATGAGCATACGAACATAATCCCGCAGCCGCCCTTACTTCAGGAAGTCGGGTTTCGCAGGCTTCAGTTTGTCGGCTACCTCGAGAACAACGGGTGACTTCGATGTCGCATGGATCCACATGGACACCAAGAACGTGGCTGAAAACAGCAGGCAGAACACATCATAGTCCAAGCCAAGATATTCTACAATCTCAAGCAGCAAGTAGAAAATAAGCGATAAAACCAACAGCGTTAAGGACTTTTGCATTGTGAAGCGAGCCTCAAATACCCCTAGGGATTTCCTCCGGAGAAAGACAGAGAGTAGGATAAGGACAGAGATTACGGCAATCGCGATTTCTATTACGTCTAAACTTGACGTCAAGCTCCCACCCCCCGCACAAAACGAGTTAGCATTATAGAGGAGTAGAGTACAGACACTATAGCAAGAAATTCGGAGGGTTCTACAATCCAGTCCACCTCGTGAAAGGCGAAATGAGGCAGCAAAAGAAGGTTGAAAAGCAGTAGGCCGAGCAGAATCTTCCCATAGTTACTTTCCTTGAAGCGAGTGTAGGATAGCAAAGTGAGCGGAAACGCCATAGACAGCAGAATGAGGGAGATTTGTATGAACACGTTCATCCTGATTAACAATCATATTACAGATATAAATGCTCAACCGAAATCGGATTGCGGTCTTTGATTCTGAGAGTACGCTGACATCTGCATGAGCATCAGGGGTCAGCATCCTAGTGAGCTAGCCGAGATACGTTTTCGCCTCGCCATTGAGGAAGTCGAGCAATAGGTTGCCCAGGGTGTTGTTGTAGATTAGGAACGTGTCGTGGCCGTAGGGGAGGTCCAGCTCCCTGTAGACTGTCGGCACACCAGCCTCCGCCAGCCCGGCTGCTATTTCTCCCACCTGCTCCGGCGGGTAAAGCCAGTCGGATGCAAACGACACCAGCAGGAACTTGGCCTTCACGTTCTTGAAAACGTCCCTGAGCTTCTTCCTCCCGCCTTCAGTAAGGTCGAACTGGTCGATGGCGTAGGTTATGTAAAGGTAGCTGTTCGCGTCGAAACGCCTGGCGAAGCTCTGACCCTTGTAGTTGAAATAGCTCTGTATTTCGAACTCGACTCCGAATTTTGTATGAGCCTTGCCCCTCTTCCTCTTCCTGCCGAACTTCCGCTCCAGCGTGTCCTGGCTCAGGTATGTGATGTGGCCTATCTGCCTTGCTAGGGACAGGCCGTTTTTAGGCTGCTTCCTGTAGTTTCCGCCCTGCCAGGCGGGGTCGCTTAGTATGATCTTCCTGCCTATGTCGTGGAATACTATCCCTAGTGAGTACTGTTTTGCCGACGTCGCTATCGGAATCGCAATGTGGACCGCTTCAGGGTAGTCTACAGTCCACTGCAACGCCTGCATGCCGCCGAGGCTGCCGCCTGTGACGCAGAACAGCTTCTTTATTCCCAGATGGTCTATGAGCTTCTTCTGAGCCCTCACCATGTCAGCCACGGTTATTATCGGGAAGTCGAGACGGTAGGGTCTTCCGGTTTTGGGATTGACAGACGACGGGCCTGTGGAGCCCTTGCAGCCGCCGATGATGTTGCTGCATATCACGAAATACTTCTTCGTGTCGAAGGTTTTTCCAGGCCCTATTGCGACGTCATACCATCCGTTTTTTCTGCTGCTCTTCCTGTGCTTGCCAGCCGCATTGGCGTCGCCGCTCAGGGCGTGACATATCAGAACCGCGTTGGTTTTGTCTTTGTTCAGTTTCCCGTACGTCTCATAGGCTATTCTGACAGGCTTCAGCTTTTCTCCGCTGTCCAGTCCGAGCTCGTCGAATTCAACATGTTTGGTCTTCACGACCCCGACTGAACCCGGTCTTTTTGTCATTTTGTCTCTGTCTTCTCCAATGCCTGCTCTATGTCTTCGATGATGTCGTCAACATTCTCCAAACCGATTGACAGCCTGACCAAGTCGGGAGATATTCCCCCGTCCAGCAGTTGTTTCTCCGTCAGCTGGCTGTGGGACGTGCTTGCAGGATGCAATGCCAGGCTTTTGGCGTCGCCGACGTTCGCAAGGTGGGAGAACAGTTTGAGGTTTTCGATGAATTTCTCGCCTGCCTTTCTGCCTCCTTTTATGCCGAACACTACCATCCCGCCGTATCCTTTTTTCAGGTACTTTTTGGCATTCTTGTGTGTTGGGTGAGTGTCCAGTCCGGGATACTTGACCCATGTCACCTTCTCGTGCGACGTGAGATACTCGGCGACCTTGGCTGCGTTTTCGCAGTGCCGTTCCATCCTCAATGGGAGGGTCTCCAATCCTTGCAGGAAGATCCAGGAGTTGTCTGGCGAGATGCAGCCGCCGAGGTTCCTCAAAGGCACAAGCCGCATCCTCAGGATGTAAGCCAGCGGCGTCAGCGGGCCTAGGTCGTGCGCGTAGCGTATCCCATGATAGCTTGCGTCAGGCTCTGTCAGCAATGGGTGCTTTTTAGACTTTGACCAGTCGAATTTTCCTGAATCAACCACCGCCCCACCGATTGCAGTCCCGTGGCCGCCTATCCACTTGGTCAGCGAGTGCGCCACTATGTCAATGCCATGTTCTATCGGCCTGAGCAGATAGGGCGGCGTGAAGGTGCTGTCTATTATGAAGGGTATTCCGTTGTCGTGGGCTATCTGGGCGATAGCTTTGAAATCGGGGACGTTCAATGCAGGGTTCCCCAGGGTTTCAGCGTACAATGCCTTTGTCTTTCCCGTTATCGCCTTCTTGAAGTTGTCCGGGTCTGTCGGGTCGACAAACTTTACTTTGATTCCCAAATCCGGGAGTATGTTGTTGAACTGTGTGTAGGTCCCGCCATATAAGTCGTTGGCGGAGACTATCTCGTCTCCTACTCGTGCGAGGTTTATTATGCTGTAGAATATCGCCGTCGTCCCTGATGACAGCGCCAGACCGCCTACCCCGCCCTCAAGGTCTGCAAGCCTTTTCTCGAGCACGTCTGTTGTCGGGTTCATCAGCCTCGTGTAGATGTTCCCCAACTCCTTCAGGCCGAAGAGGTTGGCTGCGTGAGTCGTGTCCTTGAAGACGTAGCTTGATGTCCTGTAGACTGGCACTGCTCTTGAGAGTGTGGTCGGGTCCGGTTCCTGTCCTGAGTGCAGCGTCTTCGTCTCTATCTTGTAGTCTTTTGCCATGTTATTTCTCCTCCGTTTGTTGTGTCAATAACATACGTTATTCATATATAAATACTTTTCTATATTTTTATGCATATTAGAATATTACATGCAATATGTAATAAAAGTTACACGTCAGGGGACTAGTGCGGCAATAGAGTACCTGCGAAGAATATCACAAATACTCCAGATAGCAAGGCAGTTGTCTGCATTATCAGCCTCCTGAAATCACTGCCAGGGACTATTTCAGGCATCAGGTCTGCCGTCGCAATGTATATGAAACCGCCCGCAGCCAAAGCTATCACATTCGGTATCCAAGAGCCGATGCTGTTCAGGAAATAGTACCCCAGAACGGCACCGACTATTGAAGATGAAGCCGAGAGGAAATTGTAAAACAGCGCCTTCTTTCTCGAAAGCCCGAAATGCAACAACACCGCGAAGTCCCCGAACTCCTGCGGAATCTCGTGGAGGGCGATGGCGATGGTCGTTATTATGCCTGTCGGAATGCTGGACAGGTAGGCTGCTGCAACAACGATTCCGTCAATGAAATTGTGGACGCCGTCGCCTATCAGGTTAAGGTATGCGACGGGCCTGACGTGGCATTCGCTTTTACCGCAGTGGTGCCAGTGTATGAACTTCTCCATGATGAAAAAGCCCAGTATGCCCCACAATACAAAACTGAGAATGCTATTCCCGCCTTCTTCAACGGCTTCCGGGATGAGATCAAGGAATGCAGCCCCGATAAGAGATCCGGATGCGAACGCTAGCAGCATCTGGATGACCGTCTCAAGCGACTTCTTTCTGAAAGCCAGGCTCACTACACCAACAAGGGATATTAGACTTATCAGGAGCACGCTCAAGAGTATGCTCACGAGGACTGCCATAATAGATGTATGTCATACATCAAATAAAAGAGTTATATTCCCATGACCCATACGAATACACCGGTGAACGCGATTACCGCGCCAGCCATGGCATGCGAGTACCTTTCAATACTGTGAGGCCAGAATAATTTCGCCCCGGAATATGCGAGGACACTCTGGACTTCCATCATGGAGATGGTTATCGCCGAGAAAACCATGCCCACACTCAGTATGCCATACCATCCGAACTGCACCGCGAGGAACATCAGGGGTATGAGAGGCTCGCAGGGGCCGAACACGAATATCGTGAACAGAGCCCAGAATGTGACCGTCTTCCTGTTGTCGACTTCCATGTGATGGTGTTCTCTGGCATGCTTCAGGCCCCACAGCGCATAGGCTGCTCCGAACCCTATCAGCAGGAGAAGCGCGACCTCCCCTCTTGATGATTCGGTTCCATGAACCTGCGTCAGAGAGAATCCGAGCATGAGTCCGACAGCGCCTATCAGTATTGAGGAGCCCACGTGTCCCAGACCGCACAAGAAAGTCACGATGCTCAGCTTCCGGTTAGACCACCTCTGCGCTTTGGCTATCATCGCGAACGGCATCCAGTGGTCTGGCGCGAGCGCATGAAGGAACGCTATCGTCGCCGTTGAGAGCAGCAGCACAGAGTAGGATTCCATTTTGTGTTACTTTTTTTAAGATTGTGTTACCATAGTATAAAAGGTGGGTAACACAAAACAACCAGAGAAGTAACATGGACAGGGCAGCAAGGTTCGGAGTCTCGATGCCCAGCAAGCAGCTGGAAAAGTTTGACAAGATTGTTGGAGAGTTAGACTACCCCAACAGGTCTAAGGCGTTGAATGATGCGGTCACAGACTTTATAAAAAATAAGAGATGGGACCTGGAGGAAGGCGTCTTCGTCGGGAGCATCTCCTACCTGTACGACCACCATAAAGGCGACGTCACGCGCACGCTCACCGAAGTGCAGCACAAACACAACAACCTGATAAAATCGACGATGCACTCGCACATTTCACACGACGACTGCATTGAGGTGCTGATAGTCTCGGGGCCGGCAGACGGGCTGAGACGACTATATAACAGGATCAGCGCGGTAAGAGGGGTCGAAAACTGCAAGATAGCGATATTAGGGACGAACGCAGACAGATAATCCTAAGGTTCTAGTATCACCGGAGCGTAGCCTAGGGGTTTCTTCCCCTCAAGTCTTGCATAGGTGTACATTAACTCGAGCATCAGCTTGATTTCGTCCCTGCTCACCCTAACGTTCTCGCCGTCAGACTTGCACTTCTCCTGGAGAGACGCGACCATCTTCTGATGCCTGCCCGCGTCGTCGATGGCACCAGCATATACTGGATACTGCATCTCCTCCTTTTCAGTTGGCTTAGGCGCAACCTTAGCTTCCGCCTTCTTCTCCGCAGGCTCTTCCGTGGGAACTCCTCCAGCCTCTGCTTTCTCAGGAGGCTCCTCTTTTTTCTCTGGCTCCTTTGGCTTTAGAATCTGCAAGACTCGTTCCTTGTTCTTAGGGTCTCTGAGAGTGTTGACAGCCTTTATCAGATTGTTGACGTTGCCTGGTACGTTCATCGCCCCCTTGAACGCCTCAGACAGTGAGATGCTGTCAGAGTAGACGTCCACTTTGCTCTGGTCTTTGGGGTTCTCTTTCGCAGTCAGCTGCCAGCCCAAGCTTCTGGGCTTTTCTTCGGAAGTCTGTATCATGAACCTGCTGCCGTCACGTTTCAGGTTGAGCGTCTGCCTTCCGGGAGTAGTCATTGTCCAACTCTCAGGAGACTCTCTTTTTATGCCGAATGTGCTGTCGATAATGTTCAGCTGCTTTTCAGCGTCTTGGATATAATACAGTTCGCCGCCTTTGCCTCTGACAGCCCATGTCTTCGGGTTTACCATCTTGACCATCGAACTGGGAGCCATCTGCAGGCCCTTCGCCTCAAAAGTGTTGCGAAGCCTATCATCGAGTTCGCCGGTTCCCTGTTTGAGCAGCTTCCTGTAATCCGGCCCGATACTGAATATGCCCTTCGGCTTGAAGTCGAGGCCCGCCGCCTTCAAGCCAGTCAGCAACCCCTTGATGTCAGTCTGGTCGCCTAAGGTGAGGAGATACTTTCCCTCAAACGTCAGCGCGCTTTCCAGTGCATTCAGCGTCTGGCTGAAAGGTGAGATGAAGTCGGCTCTTACCCCTGGAAGCTCCTTAAATGTCGGCTTAGGAGCCTCAGCAGGCTTAGGCTGCTCTTGGGGCTTGCCACCTTGGACAGCCTTCGTGTCTGCCATAGATTAGATTAAACACTACAAACAATTAAATGCGCCGTTCTTACACAGGATTATATATTGTGAAACGTAATTTCTTCTTATGGTTGGGGCGTCTCCGAGTTTTTCGGGCATTCATCTTACTAGGGTATTATTGATTCTGCACGAGAAGCCCATCGGGAGGAAGAGGCTCGTGCTGGAGCTTGGAGTCGGCGAGGGCAGTGTCAGAACAATACTGAAAAAGATGTGGGCTGAGGGCCTGGTCGAATCACACAGGAACAGCCAGAAGCTGTCGGAGAGGGGAGAGAGGAAGGCTAGGAAACTTTTGAAGAGGGTCAACATACGGAGAGGCTTCCACTCCTCTGATGTGAGCAGCCTGGAGAAAAGGCAGGCATTGGTAATAATCAGAGATGCCAACCTGCGGGGAAAGTCGATACTCGACCTGAGAGACCTGTCTGTGAAGGAGGGAGCATACGGGGCGATAATACTCCTCAAGAAGGAGAAGGGTTTCATGTTCCCAGAGCAGGGGATAATATTGAAAGACTACGGCGACCTCAACGCCAAACTGAAAGAGGAGGACATAAGCGTCGGAGACGCTGCAGTAATATGCTGGGCTGACGACAAAAACCGGGCGGAGGACGCGGCGCTGGCGATAGCGTTGAGGATGTTTTAGCTGGCGTTAGAAGATGAATGTAAAGTAGATACCGTAATGTGAAATCCCATTAAGTCGCAAGGAATCAATAATGTCCTCGGCGGTGTTGTCAAGGTCAATTATCTCCTCCCGAGGTGTTACCACCATGAACTGCCGCTTCCGCGTGTAGTCCTGAGCGGCCAGCCATTGTTTTACTTCAGTCCTCTGCTTGCTAGATGAAATTTCATTAATGTTTCGAGACCGTTTGGGTAGGTAGTTACATCTATGGAAGTTATCTTTGGCATTAGCAGGTTTAGTCATCGTAATTTCTTTGCCAATTATGTGGACTACCCGCCCTGAAGGGGCAGGTAGTTCACGCTTTTGGTTTTCCGTTGCTCCCCCAGTTCTCGTGGGATATTTCGTTGATGATTATCCATATTTTTTCTGGTTCTACGCCAGTGGCTTCGTTTATGGCTTTGGTTATTCCTTCTATCATCTTCTTTTTTTGTTCTTTAGTTTTTCCCGATAGTATTTCTATTTTTACTACTGGCATCTTTCGCACCTCACATTTTCCATTTTATCGTTTTTGTTTCTGAGAAGGCTTTGAGCGCTTCTTGAGGATTCCCAAGTCTGAATCCATTGCCGCTGTTTTTCCACCCTCCAAATGGTGTGTGCGGTTCTGAGCCACCGGTATGACTGTTAATGTTTATCATCCCAGCATGTATCTCTTGGATGAAATTCCAAACTTTTTTGGAATCATTTGTAAATATAGAGGACGCTAGGGCATAGTCTTGGCTGTTAATTATACCTACCGCCTCGTTAAATGTTTTTATCGCCACCACCTTTAGTATGGGGGCAAAGAGTTCTTCGTACAGTATCAATTGGTCTTTTTTGACTATTATTATTGTCGGTTGATAGAATGAACCTTTTTGGCCCTCTAGGTTGGCTCGTCGGCCGCCATAGATTATTTGTGCTCCGTCTTTGATGGCTTTTTGTATCTTTTTCTCCAGTTCTTCTATTTTTTCTTTGTCTATCAGTGGACCTATGTCTGCTCCTCTGCGTGTATCACCCACTCTTAGTTTAGCCATAGACTCTTTTGCTTGTTTTAGAAATTCTTGGAGTATCTCTTCTTCTACGAGTGCGCCACCCGTGGTGACACATTTCTGACCTGAGTATTGACTGAGGCCTTCGACGGTTTTTTCTGCTGCCTTTTTTATATCAGCGTCTTTGAGTATTATTGTGAAGTTATTTCCCCCACCTTCGAACATATATCGTCTGCCTCGTCTTTTTTTGCCTATTTCTTTGGCGGTTTTGTTTGAACCTGTTAAGGAGACCATATCCACCCTTGGATCTGTTATAAGGTTTGGGAGTTTTTCTCCTTGACCATGTATGAGAGATATCATCTCTTTGGGCAAGCCGCATGCAGATATAATTTCGACAAGTTTAGTTGAGGATATAGGGGCTTTTGGGCTACATTTGAGTATAACAGCGTTTTTTGCCATTATAGCCGGGGCTATGTGTTGTGCGCAGATGTAAAGGGGGAAATTCCAGGGGGTTATTGAGACTACTATGCCAACAGGGTGGCGTATCGTAAACATGTGAACTCCGTCTTTGCTTGGGAGGACTTCCCCTAACGGAGCATATTTCATATTTTGTATAGTTTCGAACGTCTGTACCGTCTTTGTTATCTCAGCATCGGCTTCCTTGCAATTTTTTCCTGTTTCTCTCATCAAGGTTTCGACTAGTTCAGTTCTTCGTTCTTGTAGTTCTCCTTGGATGTTAGTGAAGGCCTTGTCTAAGGTTTCTTGGCTGAGACTTAACCAGAGCTTACTTTTGAATTTTGTTGCTACGTCTAGTGCCATATAAGCATCTTCTTCAGTGGAGTCGGGGAGTGTGGCAATCGTTTCACCAGTCGTAGGATCTTCTTTGGTAAGGGTATTTCCCGTGTATGCATCAGTCCATCTACCATCTATGAGGTTTTGCAATTTTGAGGGAATCATTTTTCCGGGTTCCACGGGTAGGTGTCTAAATAGTATGGAGATCGAGATATGGTCTGGACATATTTTTGAGTTTCTGTCAGTTTTTCTCTTATTTCTTTTTTTGTCGATTTGTCGGTTATTATTGCTGTAGTGACATGAAGGCACGGTTTGATTTCGCCGTTATATACTAGGCGTGGATAACGTATTCCTTCACCACATTGACCAGTTTTGTATCTGTCACAACATCCTCCACCGTATATCATATTCAAAACATGTACAAGTGCGCCATTTAGGGTATATTGATCATATCCATAATTGTTTTCTCTGCCTTCGCTTGTCCTAACGTGTTTTGCCCCGTTCTTAACTATCATCTCTGCCACCTCTCGTTGACTCATAGACTTGAAGGTGTTAACGTCATGGACACCAAGCAACTTGACTATAAGTTTTTTTTCGGCTGCGTAATCTATTACTTTTGCTACACGCGACCAGTCGTCTTCGGAGGACACTACTGTGTTGAGTTTCACTGGGATTTTGCTATCCAAGAGATAAGCTACTGCTTGTAGGACATTGGCTACCATGTCCTCACCACATATGTCCTGAAATTCCTGTGCATCGATCGTGTTTACTGAAACGTGGAATTCATGGCTTTTTAGTTTCTTCCACGTATTCCAATCTATGCCAGTCATGACCGTCGCATTTGTGGTAACATAAGATTTCATACCCAACTGTTCTACTTCGTGGGCAATCTTGGCGAGATCTGGGTACAGGAGTGGTTCGCCACCTGTGAAATTTACTTTAGTAAAGCCAGTATCGTGTGCTACTCGGATTGCCTTAACGTATGTGTTTGTAGATAACTGAGATGTATTTTTTTCGTGGTCAATGCCTTCCTTGTAACACCATTTGCATCTTAGTGTGCATTCTTTGTTTATCACGATGCGCAGGGTTGAACATGCGTTTTCAGTTATATGGTCAATTATCTTTTTTGGCATGCATAGGCGTCCTGCGCCGGTTTTGGGATCGATGCAGATCTTTTCTAGGTCTAGGGTCATATTGTGGTGTTTGTGTGGTGGCAGTGTAGGTTGCTGCGGCGCATATAGTTGGGAGAATAAGCCCTGTCTTTTGTCGAAATTAAAGCCCAATCACACCCCGGACACGGTTTGTCCATTTTTGTATACTTTTGGAATGTTTTTGTTTATAAAGGAGGGCCCAGAAACGTCCTAGTACTATTTATACCCCAACACCCTATTTTGTGTTGGCTGATAAAACCAAATAAATCGATTATTGAAATGGAGTACGTCTGTTAGCACCTTATTCGTAATGCTGAGGAATCTGTTTTCAATAAGAAACACTATAAAACCGCTCCGAAGACGCGGCGCTGTCCATAGCTGTTCAGCTTCTCTGAGTTATCTGGGTTTGGAATCTTTTTCTGAACCTCAACAGCACTTTTATGAGAGGCGGCCCGAGAGCTATTAAGAAGATTACGTTACCTACCGCCCGGCCGGAGTCCATCGGAAGGCCTGCTGAGGCTATCCCCAGATAGGTTGTGAGAGTATGCTCTGACGTGAAAGTGAGCCACCAGAATATGTCCGTTACTAGGCCGTAAAGGTAGGCTGCGAATACGCTGTAAGCTAACAGCATCGTAAGAGTATGCTTCTTCCCAGCGGGTTTCGGCATGGCAGCTGCGAAGAAGCCGACCAATCCTGCGGCGAACATCTGATAGGGCGTCCAGGGGCCGTGCCCTCCGACGAAGAAGTTGGACAGGAACATGCTTATGGAACCGACTATGAAGCCGTTCACCGCGCCGAAGACGTAGCCTGCTATTATTATCAGCGGGAATATTGGGCTCACGCCCAGGCCGTGGAATATCTGGCGGGATACTATGACGATGCCTGTGTAGACGCCGAGCAGCGCAACCACTCTGGAGTTCGCGAACCTGCTCTCAAACTCCTGGAAAAAAAAGTAGGAGACTAGGATGCAGAATAGCGCGGTCGACAGCGTCCATGAGACTCTCATGTATGTTATCGCAGCAAGCAGCAGCGTTGACGCCGCAAACAGTAGTATGTTCTTTTTCATTGTCTTATCGAGGACATCGCGTCCTCCACGGTCAGAAGACCTTTTCCTGGGAACAGCTCCGATACTTGCGTTCTGAAATCCCTGCTCGAAGTTAGCACCTCATGCGGCGGACCGTCTGCTGCTACAGACCCGCCTTCCAGGATTATTACCCTGTCGGCGTAGCCTGCGATTGTCTCAACATCGTGTGTTAACACTATCACAGTATGGCCTTCGTCCCTGAGATTTTTCAGCAGCTCCATCAGGCCCATCTTTGACGCGTGGTCCACGCCCCTCGTCGGCTCGTCCAACAGTATGACGTCAGGCTTCGCCACAAGCACAGACGCCAATGCGACCCTCTGTCTCTCGCCGCCGGAAAGGTCCCGGGGATAGTGACCGCTCAGGTGGCTGATCCCAACTCTCTCCAGTATCTCCTCAGGATCATAGTCCAAGTTGAAGTTTCTGAGGGTGAATTTCAACTCCTCCAAAACGGTGTCAGAGAAGAGGTAGTCGTTGGGATTCTGGGTGACGAATCCGATATGCCTTGCGATTACGTCAATGTCATACTTTAGTGTGTCCTTGCCGCAGACTATTACGGAACCCTTTAAAGGCTTCAACAGGCCCATGAGGTTTTTTGCGAGCGTGGTCTTGCCTGAGCCGTTGTATCCCATGACAGCAACGAACTCGCCCTCACTTACCCTGAGATTGACGTCACTGAGGGCCTCCACGCCATTGTAAGAGTAGGATAATCCGTCAACCTCTATGACACTGCTGCCTTTTTTTGTAGAGCCTCTCGCAACAGGATCGAACTTCAGGCGCATCTTTCCCAGTAAGCTCCTTGCGCCTTCCAATGAGACTGAAGTCTTGGTCCCGCGGGTAAGCCTGCTTATTAGCTCAGTCGCTGGGGGCCTGTACTTCAACTCAGGAATCATCTCATTGAGCGTGCCAATCGCTTTTCTGTCTAGGTCGAGTATCCTGTCAGCGTGCTCTATGACCCTCTCAAGCCTGTGCTCTGCCAGCACGATCGTGAGGTTATACTCTTCCCGTATGCGCATTATGTAGGAGAGCAGGTCTGCGGCGCTTTTGGGGTCGAGCTGCGATGTCGGCTCGTCCAATACAAGGACTTTCGGCCGCATGGAAAGCAGAGACGCCAGTATGACCTTCTGCTTCTCGCCGCCTGAGAGGGTGTTGACAGCCCTACGCCTGAGATGCCCTATGCCCAGTGATTCCGTTACGCTCTCAAGATTCTCTCTCATAGCCTCCTTCCGGAATTTCAGGTTCTCCATGCCGAAGACGACTTCGTTCTCGACAGAGTTCATGATGAACTGGGACTCCGGGTCCTGGAAGAGCACTCCTGCCTTTCGGGATATCATACTGGTCGGGTGTTCGAGAGTGTCCATGCCGTCGACAGTGACCCTCCCGGAGAAGATGCCGCCTGTGAAGTGTGGTACGAGTCCGTTCATGCACCTGCAGACTGTGGTTTTCCCGCATCCTGACGAGCCTACCAGCAGCAGAAGCTCGCCCCTCCTGACGTCGAATGTCAGATCTTCTATAGCAGGCTTCGCGCCATCAGGGTAGGTGTGCGACACACCGTCAAAGTTTATTATCTTTTCCATCTTCCAGTGAGGGAACTGCAAGCAGCAGCAGCGAGATTACAACGGATTTTTTGATTTCTGGCATTATTGTGACTGCGGACATCGCGTTCCAGTACTCAAGCGATCCGGTCAGCTTAAGCGCCAGAAGGTAGAGCAGCGGGACTGCGAACAGTAGAGTATAGAGTACATCCCTCCTGCTCCAATTCTCATGCACATATTTGGTACGGTCGCCGGTGTAGCATCTGGCTTCCATTGCCTCAGCCAGATTGTAGGATTTTTCCAGCGAGTTCACCACGGTGGGTATGATGATGCTGACTCTCTTTTTGAGATTTTGGAGCTTTCCAGCCTTGTTGAGCATGAGGCCTCTGCTTTTTTGCACGTCGGTTATAGATTTGAAGTCTTCTGCGATCATGGGGGCGAAGCGGACTGCTATGCTTGCAACCAGTGAGGAGTGTACGAGGCTTTTCGGGAACACCCTTATGAGGGCGTCTGATGTCACAATCCTGTTGAAGACAGAGAATACCAGGAACAATGTTATGAGGAGGAGCGCGAATATGAAAGCTGCCGCAAGGGATTCCAAGGTTATTGGCCCTGAGATTCCAACTATCGGGACTTTGACTCCAAGGACTATAAGGCTGGCAGGTATCCTGTACAATACTGTCTCGCCGTGGTGTACCAGCAGTATGTTTATGAGCATCACAGGTATGCTGAAGAGCGCTCCCATGAGTATCGGGTGGGCAACGCCTACTTTGTTCCTTTTCAGGATCAGCACTGCAGATAGGCAGATGACTCCCAGGTAGGCTGGATTGTAGGTGAGAACGCTGCATATCACTGCCGTTGCCAGCCACATCACCCAGACGTACGTGTTGAATTTTTTGTCCACCCTTTTTATATTGGAATGTGCATATATAAATGTTGGATAAATTATCCAAGTGGGTGATGTGAATGAACGGAAAAACAACCGCACTGGCAATACTCCTGTTGATAGGCTCAGCCTCTGCCGAAAACCTGACGAGAGAGCAGGCAGCGCAGGCAGCTGTCGGATGGCTCATCAGCAACCAGAACCAGAGCACAGGAGAGATCAGAGGAGGATGGATTTGGGACACCTGCTTCGGGGCAGTGGCACTCTCAAGCTTCGGCGAGCTAGAGTACGCGCGCCTCGCAGCCTCCTACATCCTAGGGGAACAATCTGCCGGCGGGAACTGGGCAGGCCCGGATGAAACGGCAGTCTGCATGTATGGTATCATGTCAACCGGCCTCACGATGGCCAATATGACCCAAGGCAACCTGACTCCAATATCCTACTTGGAGGACAACATGGGCTCGAACGGAGGGATAACAAGCTGGGGCGTCGAGAACA
The DNA here is from genome assembly GCA_043800255.1 of Candidatus Altarchaeota archaeon. Lineage (GTDB taxonomy): Archaea > Altiarchaeota > Altiarchaeia > IMC4 > SCGC-AAA252-I15 > JAZDNF01. The sequence continues at coordinate 341,265 of JAZDNF010000009.1, forward strand.
TACAATCGACCTCCTGGGTTGCATTAGGATTAAACGGAGCAGGCCAGCCGATCATTGAGAATGCCAACAAGACTCCCATCGATTTCATCGTCTCAGACCAGGATACCACAACCGGCGGCTGGACTTACTTCTCGACAACCTATGACAGTGCCGTCGCATTGCTCGCGCTTTCAGCGTGGAACGTTTCAAAGGAGAACGCGACAGTCGCCAGCGGGATAAGCTATCTGAAGCAGCGGCAGTATTCTAACGGCAGCTTCGGCAGCCAGTATGTTACCGCGCTGGCTGTGCTGGCTTTGGAGTCCTACAACGAGAGTCTGGAGAACGCAACAGACTATCTTATTGAGACGATGGTGAACGGCAGTTGCGCTGGCAGCACCACGCCGACCGCGAGCGCGACCGCATTGTGCGCCCTAGCGTTGGGCGGGAAGAGTTTTGGAGTCCCACTGCAGTATCATACTGTCGGCATGGTCGTCGAATACAACGATACCTTGCTGACATCCTGCGACAGGGTCCCTGCCGGCGTGAGCGGGAAATCCATTGTGAATTCGTCAGGTATAAGCTCAGCCTGGATTTACTTCGACTCGTTCGGGTACTCGCTGGACTGCCTGAACGGAGTGTGCGCCGAGCAGTGGCCTGGCAGCTACTGGCATATCAGCAACCTTGACAGTTCTGGTTGGCAGGCTCTGCCAGTGGGTTTGGGACACACTAACGCCTGCTGGAACGGCAACTACAGCGACTACATAGGGCATTACTGCGCAGCAGACAATAACATCCTAGGCTTCATATACCATGAGCCTAACGAGGATTATTCGATAAGCACGCCAGAGCACAATTACACGATATCATCTGACGGGGTTTCCTGCACGGTGGGCAGGATATCCCTCTACAGCCTTAATCTGACCTCCGGGCAGGCAGTAACGATAAGGTCTTCGGAGAGGAACGCGAGCATAGACGTGCAGGTGAACGAGAGCCTTGCGAACGTCAACATCAACGTGACATCCTATGACAGTAATCCTACCAACAGCAGCCTCTCAGCCAGCGGACTCAACAAGTATGTGAGAGTGGACCACGACAGCAGCTTAGGAAACAAGATTGAGAGCGTTATCCTCAGGGTCCACTATACTGACATTGAAATTTCCACTGAAGGCATGTCAGAGCAGCAACTGAGGATGTGGTGGTATAATCAGTCAGATGATGATTGGCAGATGCTTGACAGCAGCAACATGAGCTGGGTCTACAGTACGGGAGTCAACATTTCGGACAATTTCGTGTGGGCAAACGTCAGCCACTTCAGCCTCTACACTATAGGCCAGGAGACTGAGACGAATCTCTTACAGCTAGCATCAGGTTGGAATCTTATAAGCATCCCTTTAGCGTAAGATGGACTGGAGATACTTTATTGTTGCGTTGTTGGTTTTGGGAACCGCGGGAGCGGCGAAGGTCGCCGTGCTGGTGGACTTCCCAGACAGGGAGACTTTCACCAAATGCTTGGAAGCTGATGAGGGCGCGAACGGTTACGAGGTTCTGGAGCTGACAGGGTTGGACATAGACTGGAGCTCGCAGGGCGAGTGGGGCCACGGCCTGTGCGGGATTGAGGATGTTGGCTGCCAGTCGTCGAATTGTTTCTGCGGCAGCGAAACCTACTGGGGCTTCTACCTTGCAGAAGACGATAACGATTGGAGTTACTCTGCGGTCGGCTTTGACGGGATGAGCGGCTGCTGGAACAGGGACAGCAGCTCTTACGTGGGACACTATTGCGCCAGGGATGAGGACGTCTTGGGCTTCAGGTGGGGCGAGTTCGGAACGCTGCCAGAGTACAAGGAGTTTGACGAAATCTGCTCTGACGATGATTTGGAAGCAGATGATGATGAGGATGAAGAGCTTGAGTGGGAGGTTGAGCCTGAGCACCCGCTGGCCGGAGAGCTGATAAAGCTGGATTTGGACGTCAGAGGCGTCACAGTGAAAGTCTACTCAGGCAACTACAGGACAAAATATTATGAGGGCGTGTCCAACGGCGAGGGCGAAGTCCACTTTTCCTTGGACGAGCCAGGCACATACACAGTTCTCTTGGATTCTGAGAAGTACTCGGACGAGCAGTTCGAGCTTGTCATAGGAGCGCAGCCGGTTACGACATCAACCGTCGAGGACATGACAACGTCTGTTATCCTGACATCGGTGTCAACTTCGATTCCAACAACCTCAACAGTCTCAACTGTAACGCCAACCTCTACATCGTCAATCGCGGAGACGTCAACAACTGTCGAAGCCCCAGTCCAGAAGCAGGCTGACAGTTTCATTTCCAGAATATTCAAACGAATCAACAACCTACTGGCAACACTATTATAAAATTTCAGTCAGATCACCAGAGGGCGTAGTAATTCAACCGTCTGCGTTCTCAAGAACCGCACTTATTTGGTCTTTCAATCGTGGTAGTTCGTTCTCCAAGACGTTCCATATTCTCTTTATGTTGACTCCGAAGTAGGCGTGTGCGATTATGTCTCTCATCCCGGCGATGTCCTTCCACGGCACCTCCGAATTTTCAGATTTCAAATCATCGCTTATGTTCTTCACAGCCTCCCCGATTATTTCAATACGCCTTGCAACAGCATCCTGAACCTTCATGTCCTTTTTGAAATCACCCTCAGACAGGTCTTTTGTGTAATCGTCAATCGCCTTGATGCTTTCCAGTATATCCTGCAGGTAAAGTCGGTTATCCCTTTTCAAAGTATGACCACCTGCTCTTTGAGAATCCTGTCCCTGAGCAAGGGTTTTATCGTTCCGTACTCTACCAAGTCAACACTTCGACCTAGGCGCTCTTCCAGCTCATTTTTCAACTTTGCAAGACCAAGAAGGCTTACACTATCATCGACTTCAACCAGAACATCCACATCACTATCCTGTCTGTCATCTCCCCTAACAGTTGACCCAAATAGACCAGCCCTCCTCACACCCCCGTTCTTCAAGACAGGGATCATGGTTTCCTTAAACTCATCGACTCTCATCTTATTTACTTATTAGAGCTCGAATTTAATAAAAAGAACACGTAAAATCATACATCTCAGAATAGATTGTGGGAGCATATCAGATGGATGATTTTATGAGAGACCATTGGGAGGGAGTGTACGGATCATATGAGCTTGATCAGTTAGGCTGGTATGAGGAAACCCCGACGCAATCGTTGAATCTGGTCAGCCGGTGCGGCCTAAGAAGAGAGGATGCGATACTTGATGTCGGCTGCGGCACCTCAACATTCATCGACCATCTGATCCAGCTAGGGTATACTAACTTAATTGCGGCGGACATAAGCCAGGCAGCATTAGAGAAGCTCAGGAAACGGTTAGGCCCGGCGAAGGCTTCACATGTTAGATGGATTGTGGACGATATCTCCCAGCCTGCTCAGATCCAGGAGCTGCATGACATCGCATTGTGGCATGACAGGGCAGTGTTGCACTTCCTGCTGGAAGAGAAGCGGATTGAAACCTACTTCACCACCCTGAAGAAGGTTGTGAGAAGAGGAGGTTACGTCATCATCGCCGCCTTCTCGTTGGAGGGAGCGAAAAAATGCAGCGGCTTGGACGTACGAAATTACGACCAGAACATGCTGTCCGAACGCCTGGGAAACGAATTCAAACTCCTCCAATCATTCAACCACACCCACCACACCCCCTCCGGCAAACCCAGACCCTACGTTTACACCCTATTCCAAAGACGATAAAACAGGGGATAGGTTGGGCTAGGTGGGACAATTTCTGGGGGGAACTAGGATAACGCTAGTATAATGGTTTTTTGCCATTGTCTATAACGGTTATCTTTGGTATTTATATTATGGTTACTATAATAGTAACCATATGAATATGTATTTGAAGTTGTACGGCTGGTTGTGGGAAGCCTTCGGAAACAACAAGTTCAGTTTAAGGGACTTCAACTCGGTGTTCCCAAGCCCCCAGGGGAAAAAGGTCGTACACGATTTGGTCGGCGGCGGCTATTTGGAGAGGGTTGAGAGGGGAGAGTACAAGGTTAAAGAGCCGGGGTTGTTCATATCAGGTATCGTGAAGGAAAGCTTGGGCAAAGAGGGCATATTATCCAAAGCTGAGAGATCTTATGCTTTCTGCTGCAATGACGCTGTGGCCATATGGACTGACGGCTACTACTTCACCGGATTCACCAGGGGCTTTAAGCCGATGCACATAGAGGTCTTGGAGAAAGACTTGAGGTACTGGATGGAGTTCTTCAGAAGAAACGATGCAGAATATGTGGTTGACGGGGGCAGCAGAACCTTGTTCGGGTTAACCTACGTATTGCATCCCGTAGAGATAATCAACTCGGAGGAAAAAGACGGCTCACCAGTAGTCTCCATGGAGGATACTATAAGATTCTGCAAGGAAAATGAGTTGACCTACCGGCCGGCTTTGGAGTACTTGGACCGGAAGTTTCATTTGAATTTATTCAAAAAGTACCAACACATAAACACCTGAGGGTTTGACGTGAATGTGAGGGAGAAATTGCTGGCGAGGGAGAGGGAGTGCTTTGATTTCCTTAATGCCATCCTCCAGAAGACGAAGTATGTCCTCGTCGGAGGGTATGCTGTGAGCTCGTTCGGTTTCCCTAGGTTCTCTGTCGACCTTGACATAGTGATGCCTGATAGCGAGCTGAAGTTCTTCGAAGGGCTTCTCAGGAAGCGGGATTTCATCCTCGTCTCAGAGCGTAAAGGCCTTGATGAGGTCTACTCAGGGGAGTTCAGAAGCTATGGTAAGAAGACTGAGATGCCGGTTAGCGTTGACTTGCTGATAAACTCGATAAAATCCAGGCAGACCGGAGCATCATACGCATTCCAGTACCTCCTCAAGAATTCTGAAATCCAGACCGTACGCGGATGGCATCCGGACTCAAAGGCTGATGTGAGGGTGGCGGACAGGGAAATGCTTATAGCGCTTAAAATCAACTCAATGAGGCTGACAGACATGAGGGATGTGATAATGCTCTGCTATGGGAAACACGACACAGAAAAGATAATAGAGCACCTAAAAAGATGCCCGCAAGAGATAATCAAAAAACACCTCCAAGAGATGGCCGCCCTGATAGACGACCCGAAATACGTCGACTCCATAAAAGGGGAGTTCAGCATAACGGACAAAGTATTCCAGGCCGCCGCCAGAAACGCCAAAAAAACCGTTACTGGAATACAAGCAGGCATGGAAAAGAAGATGGCGAATTAGTGTTCGAACCTCCACACTTGATGGAGGCGGTTCTATTAATTGCTTTTGTTTGTAATAGGTAATCATGCGCTTGGTGGCTGCAGTCCTCATAGGGATCGTGCTGTTTAGCGGTTGCGCCCAGGAGGAGGAAGTGACTGTCAGCTCAACAATCCCGGAGAATGCTTTAGAGCCTGTAACCGTTCCACAAAAAGAGGAAGCTACTGTCAGCTCGACCCTCCCTGAGGAAACTACCATCGAGCCGACAATCCTGCGAGGAACTCCGGACTCCGACTTTTCAGTAGAAGTCTACAAACCTGACAAAGCCTATGCCGGCACCACGCTGCTGCCAGACAATCACAACCCCGGCAAACCGAGGGTGATAGAGGTGAACATGCTGGGGGAAATCGTCTGGGAGTATGTGCTTCCCTCAAATTTGAGGCAGTACACCAATCCCGGCTTCGATGTCGAACTACTATCAGATGATAACATCATGTTCGTCTTGCCTCGCAAGGGCGTGTACGAAATCAACAGGGAGGGCGGAGTCGTCTGGTCTTACTTGGACGAAAAAGTGTCCCACGATGCGGACAGGCTGTCGAACGGCAACACCCTTGTCGTATTCGGCAACAACGACAAGATGGCCGACGCCCAAGTGAAGGAAGTAAGTCCTGATGGAACAATCGTCTGGTCTTGGCATGCGAAAGACCATTTTTCCGAGGAGTATAAGGACATCAGCAACCAAGGCTGGACTCACACCAACGCGGTAACAAGGCTCGAAAACGGCAACACCCTGATCAGCCCGAGAAACTTTGACATGCTTGTGGAAGTCGACTCGCAGGGCTCGGTTGTCCGGACAATTGGCAGGGACTATCTGAAGAAACAGCACGATCCTGAGATTCTCGGGAACGGCAATATACTGCTGGCAAACCACGGCACGCCTCATGAGGTGTTGGAGATCAACCCGGAAACGGATGAAATAGTCTGGCGTTTCCCGATGTCCAGCCGAAAAACACAGCCTGTCCGAGACGCTAACCGCCTCCCCAACGGCAACACACTAATCACCGGCTCGACGGTGATACTCGAAGTCACACCCGACAAGGAGATAGTCTGGAAGCTCAACTTGAAGGAGGGCATGTTCAAACCCGAAGAATCAGCAGAGCGAGGCTTCTACAAAGCAGAAAGAATCTGATTAACCGCTTTTCAACTTCGATATTTGCATTTTTAAATGGGTTTTCTTTGATGATTAAGGGGAAACAAAATAGCGAGGTTGTCATAATGAATAAGAGTTATAACTTCTACATGGGGGCTGACTTGAGTTCCCATATTGGCGAATGGATTGCCATTTGTGAGGATAAGATCGTTTCACACGGCGATAACGCAAAAAAGGTATTTGAGAAGGCAGAAAGGTTGTGCGATAATAAGAGGATTTTACTCACTAAAGTTCCTGAAAAGGAAACTATGATTTTCTGATTGGGATGGTTCTGATCTTTAAGTACAAAGCATTTAAGAGACCTGATGGAACCCTTGCGAAGATTCCTTGTATCCCCGTATGCTTACAGCATAAAACGTCTTTTGATACGGTAGCCTTATTAGACTCTGGTGCGGAGGTATCGACAATCCCGAAGGAGATAGGCGAGGTACTCGGTCTCGACCTATCAGGCAAAACCAGGATATCTTAGGGTATTGGAGGGGCCGTAAATTCAATCGATAGAACGGTTGTGGTTACCCTACAGGATCATCATGAGAAATACTCCTTCAAAATACCATTCAAAATAGTTCTGGACAAGTATGATTTTCCAGTAATAATGGGGAGAGCAGGCTTCTTTGATAAGTTCCTAATCACAATTGACGAAGGCGAAGAAAAAGTAAAGTTGAAAAGAAAGACGAGACATAGTTACTAAAAATCCAATTTTTAGGCAGATTCTAATGAGGCCACCGAACGAACACAAGCCCAAAAACTAACCCGTAAACTTGCCCTTGCTGAAACCCAACGCACCAGAATCTCCTGTTTTAGAATTCCTCTGCCCCGAGGATTTTTTAGGTCTTTATCCTAAAGGGGGATGATTTGTTCAAATTCCGCTAAGCGTCTATCTCTTTTTTGTTTTTGTGTATTTTTCGATTGCCTCTTTTTTTATGAGCCAGTTTCTGCCGATTTTTAATGCTTCGATTCTCCCTTTTCTCGCAAGCAGGCTCAGGTATTCCTGCGAGTACTGCGTTCCTTTCGAGGCTTCGGCCAAGCTTATGTATTCAGACCCGCTTTTGAACGTGTCCAAGTACAAGTCCAGGCTTCTTTCAACGTTTCGTCCTATGAAGTCTATGAACGGTTTTATGCTTCCCTTGTCTGCTTTCTTCAGCCTGTCGTAGTATTTTTTCCTGTCCACTCTAAGCACCATTGTTACCGGGTAACCGTGCCTCATGAGATACATGTTCATGAGCAATCTTGAGCATCTGCCGTTTCCGTCCGAGAACGGGTGTATCTCGACGAGGCGGTAGTGGGCCACGGAAGCGAGCTCTATGATGTTGAGTTTGTCCGGGTTTTTGTTTAGGTAGTCCACGTATTCTCTCATCTTCTGCCGGACCTTCTCAAATCTGGGCGGGCTTTTGACCGCTCCGAGAATCCGCACGTTTATGTCTCTGTACCTGCCGGCGTATTTGTCGTCAATGCCCGCTAAAACAACCCCGTGTATGCCCCGTATCATGTCCTCTGTCACCGGCATCTTTTTCTTGACTAAACCCTCCAGCAGCTCAAACGCCTTCTGGTGGTTCAACGCCTCGAAATGCTCTCTCAACGGCTTGCCTTTTATGGTAATCCCTTCTTCGATAACGAGCCTTGTTTCGTTTAACGTTAGAGAATTGCCCTCTATCGCGTTCGAATTGTAGGCAAGTTCTATTGCAAACTGCTTCCTGAGCCTCTCAAGAGCAGTTTTCGGCAGAGGCCTTAAAGCGTTCAACTCCTTCTTTTTCGAGATTATCCTCTCGTAGAGGTTCTTGTCCAATATCATTGTAAGTTATTGTATCGGATAGCTTATAAATACGTCTATCCGATACTTTAACCCCCGGATCAACTAGATGTGAGAAAAAGATACGCTCAGTTCTCAGACTCTAACAAAAAAAAGTCTGAAACCCCGATAGGACATTTAACAGTTTGTTAACTTTTTCGCGTGGGGGAAGAGGTTAAGCGGTATCCGGTTTCATTGGACAAATTCTTTTTTGTCCACACAATTCTTACACCTGGCCGCCTGCCGCTCCCGCAAAAAGCAGCAGGGCAGCGAACCAGACAAAAACCGTGTTTTTCATGATTTTCTCCCTATTTTCTGACCTTTATCTTTTCAGCGAACTTGCGAGCGTCAGCCAACTGTTCCATGAGGACTTCTCGCATGATGTCGCATGCTTTCACCACCTTCGGGTTCGCTATCTTGTAGTATATTTTCAGTCCGTCCCTTCTGGTTTCGACGATTTTTTTGGCCCGCATTACAGCCAGGTGCTGCGAGAGGTTGGCTTTGCGTATCCTCATCTCGGTGGCCAGCTCGTCAACCGACTTTTCCCCGTTCCTCAAGAGGTTTATTACCTCCAGCCTCTTCGGATTGGACATGGTCTTACAGACGTCCGCATGCAGTTCATAAACTTGTTTATCTGTCATTCTATCCTCCCCTCATATGTTTTTCCACACTTTCGCCAGCGACTGTCCGCCGACGTGGATCTTGAACTCCAGGAAATACCCGAACGGCGTTGTGTCTGCCTCAAAGCCTTTTTCGGTCAGCTTCGCCTTGAGCGCTTCAATGATCTCCCCTGCGAACCCTATGCTCGACTTGCTGTCGGACAGGTGTGCGAAAGAATGCAGGACAACCCTGCTCCTCCCTACTTTCCGGGCAAGCCAGCTTATGTTCCCGACCGCATCCTTCAGGACGGAATCCCTGCGCCCCTCATCCTCCTTCTCGGACTGGAGGAAAACGACGACGGCGTTGTCTATTCTGTGCTCCTTGTCCACGGCCTCCACGCTTTCCAATGTCTTGCTGTGCGTCCTGTACCAGAACTCCGGCGAGTCGAACATTAATAATTTCATATGTTCAAATAATTGAATATATGGATATAGATGCTTGAGTATAAAAACGCGACAGTAACCGAAAAGAAACGGAACCCGGCTAATGCACCGCATAGCAGATTAGTTTGGACTCTGAAGCCCCGATTGGGATTTGAAGAATCTGTTCGGATTAGGCGGGGGAGACCCTATATGACTACACTCTGCGGCCATGTAGTCATATACCATTTAGGGTATTCCTAAGCCTATCATATGACTTCAGCATTAGTTCTATGCTAGGCCTGAGGTTACCTTCTTTTTCATATACCTGGAGCGTAGAATAGTACTCCATACTAGATTTTAACTCTATATTCGCTGGTGGAAGGCCGTGTTTCAAGAGTATGTTGTTCATCAATAGTCTCCCCACTCTGCCATTTCCATCCTCAAAGGGGTGGATGTTCTCGAACTGGTTGTGAACAACAGCGGCAAGGACAATAGGATGATAATGTTTCTTGTTTTCTGCGTACCATTCCACGAGTTCCTTTAGAAGGCTCAAGACCTGCTTTTGTGGTGCACCTCTATGGAGGACCTCACCGTATCGGGTTTTAACGACTACTTCAACTCCATGGGAGCGTAGCCTACCTGCAAACCCTTTAGAGTTCTTGAAGACCATCTTGTGCAGCCCCCTCATCAATTCGATTGACAAGTGTTCCTTAGTTTTCCTAATCAACTTGATTGCGTCAGCAACACCATATGTTTCAGCAATCTCATCCTTCGCCTTGTCTGGCCACTTGTCGTTCTCCAATATGTTTTTCACTTCCGCAAGATTGACGGTCGAGCCTTCTATGGCGTTCGTGTTATATGTAAAAAGCTCCGTAAACCTAACCCACTGCTCCTCAGAGAGATGGCTAATCTTGATGTCGTGCTTTCCTATCAGGGATTTTATAGATGCCATCTCCGAAGGAGACAAAACAGTCTTTAATGGGTCACTGATGTTCTTATCCGCCTCAGCCCGCCACATCAGCGCCTTCTCAGCGGCAGGCCGCAACGAAGCGACCTCCTTCTCAGCAAGGTTGACGCCTAGATACTTCCTCAGCTTCTTAACTTTGCCTTCGTGACGGAAAGAATGGGCCACATAATAGAACTTCTTCCCACCGCGCTCCTGAACCTCAATATGCATCAGATAGTATATATGACTACAAGTTTAAATATGACTACAAGGATATGACTACAAACAGAACTAAGTGTTCGAATCCCTCAAGAGGTTTCGACAACACAAGCTACAGACGCTAAAAGGCCAGTATACTGCTTAAACGGCGAGTATCGCCCCGATCGGAACTAGAACTTTTTGCCACATTTTCCGGGGGAAACTCGTTATAAAGGCTGTATGGGGGCATTTTGACATGTTCCCATAAACGATGTTTTTAGTACAATGTATAGTCTAGGTCGTCCGCTTAGTCCATGTACTTGTAGTACACTTTGAAGAATTTACGGTAGGTGTCCTTGTATTTCTCCAGGAAGAATCTCTCAAGGGTGGATGTGTAGCCCCGGTCAAAATCTCCCAAGGACTTTACGTATGATGTCCTTTGAGTTTTTCGTATGATTAGAGGCGGATACCCGTTACGCATCAAAATGATATTCGAGAGGAATCTGCCTACCCGCCCATTACCGTCTGCGAATGGGTGGATTTTCTCGAATCTCGCGTGGAAATGCGCTGAAACCCTAAGCGGGTGGGTCTTCTCCAGTGCCTCGTCATGCCATCTGATAAGATTCGTCAGTTCTTCCTGGGCTTTCTCTGGGGGAGTCAGCTGCACCTGGCTGCCGACAAGGAAGTTAGGATATTTTTTGTAGCCAATCCTGGAGTCAATGTCCTTCAAAAGGATTTTATGCATCCGCAAGATGTCTTTCTCCGCGACCTTGAACTTGTTTTTCAATACGAGGTCCATGACATGCCTGGAGTTCTTCGTCTCGTAGACTTCCCGCAGGTCCTTCCCCTCCGGAGACCTGCCGTCGAACATGACTACGGCGACATCCTTCAGCGTGAGACTATTTCCCTCAATGGCGTTGGATTCGTATGTGAAGTTGGCCGTGAACCTGTCGAACACGTCCCTATACTGTTCCCTGCTGAAGCTTTTCAGCATCCGATTATATTCGACCTTCATTTCCTCTACTTTGGAAATCTGTTGTTTTGTGAAGATACTGTCGGCAGCATACTTGGAGAGAGCATATTCTAGATTAACTCTCTTCTCCTCCCCCTCCATATACTCCGCATATTTCTTGGTCGCGGCCTCAAGACCCGGATTCTTTTTATCATTGACCAGCCGCTGCAAGGTCTTGACTGAGCCATCTGGCAACCTAACCGACTTAGTAAGGTATCTGTACTTTCTGCCGCGGATAACCTTGTCCTTAAAGTACATGGGGTACTATTAGACCTACAATTATATAAATATAAAAAAATGTAGGGGTAACAGATAATTTGGGCCTATTTAGGCCTTCAAGGATTCAAACCCCCACATACTCCACAAACCCGCACTAAACTGGCTAAAGATGGAGCATATCACGTAAACTTTGGGTCACCCCGATCGGGCTTACGACAGTTTGAGCAAAAACTGTTATACACAGATGGTGCTGAAGGTGGGGGAACTAACTACCTTTGGTCTTCCAGAAGCCATTTCCAGAGTGGTGTATAGGTTATGTTGTTTTCTTTTTTCTCTGTGTCCGCGGTTAATATCAGCATTTCCTTGATTTTCGGGTGTTTTTTCTTGAATTCCTGCAGCGATTTCACTTCTCTTTCGTCTATTTTGTCGGTGTAGGAAACGTTTATCGCCGTTAGCGTCTGGTCCTTGTTTTTCACTATGAAGTCGACTTCATCCTTCTCCTTCCAGTAGTAGACGTCGCTGTCCGCCCTCCTCAGCTGGAGGTAGACGAGGTTTTCGGCGAGTTTTCCTTCGTCCTCGGAGAACCTGAAGCTGGCTGCGTTCCTAAGGCCGTTGTCTATGCAGTATATTTTAGAGGGGTTTGTCTTCTGCTCCTTCAGCGAGTAGGAGAAATGGTCTATCGTGAAGAACAGGAACGCCTCCTTGTAGTAGGACATGTAGTCTTTTATGGACTCGTAGGACAGACCAAGAGAGTTCCGAAGGTTCCGCAGCGACACCAGCCCAGTAAAGTTCGTTATGATGTATAGTGCGAGGTCTTTAGTCTTCTGGCTGTTCAGGTTGTGTCTGTCTATTATGTCTTTGTAGAGTATGTCCTCGAAATACTGGGCGAGCACCTTCGTTTTGAACTCCTTGTCCTTGAAGAACACGTCAGGGAATCCGCCGTGCTCGAAATACTCCTTCAGAGCGTTTATTATGGAATGTTTTGTCTTGTCGAGGATTATGCCCTTTCTCAGCTTGGCGGAGTCAACCTCTAACTTCTTGAAGGATAGGAATTCCTTGAAACTAAGGGGGAAGACTTCGAACGTCAGGTTCCTGCCGGTAAGCAGAGTCGAATACTCCCTCTTCAACAGGTAGGAGCATGACCCGGATATGATGAACTTGCAGTTGGAACTAAGGTCGTAGTGCTTCCTAACCCACGACTCCCAGCCGTCCCTCCTATGCACTTCATCCAAAAATACGTACGCCTTCTTGTCGGGGTTCAAGTTCCCCCGATAGGTAGTGTAAATGTCGTCCAATGAATCCTTTGCCAGCTTATTGTCCTCCAAGTTCACGAAAAGAACCTGCTCCGGCGTAACACCATCCTTCAGGAGATTATCCACCATCTGATACATCAAAGTGCTCTTCCCCGACCTCCTGACACCGGTGATGATTATAACTTCCTTTATGGACACGGACTTCAGGAGCAAAGCATAATCTTTCCTCTCCTTACCCCTTAGTACTTTAGGAACCTTGCCGTTCTGCCACCAGGGATTAGCCTCCGAAAGCTTACCTAGTTCCATGCTACGTTATAATGTAACATACAAGCTTAAAAAGGCTACGGTAGAACGTAACACAACAAAACAGGGGACTGAACAAAATGTGCAAAACCCCGCCAACCCGGGTGGAGGCGGTTCTATTAATTGCTTTTGTCTGTGATATGTAAGCTATGAGAGTGGAGCTGCTGGTCTTATTAGTGGTCCTGTTAAGCGGCTGCGTCGGCAGACCTCCTGAAACCCCGACTACTTTGGAGGTTGCATCCACAACCATTGCTGTGACCTCTATGATGGAGGTTTTAACGACAACTTCAACTACTAGTGCATCCTCAACAACCACCATACTCACGATATCAGACGCGATAGAGGACAACTGCATCGGCTTCCTCGTCGGCGCTCCTGAGGATATGGGAACAATCGCCGTGGTTGGTGCCGGCTGGGCTAGGCCGCATCCGGGGCCGTTCGCTTGGGGTTGGATAGAAAAGACTAGGGGAGAGTATGATTTCAGTGCGGTTGACGAGTATGTGAGGCGCGCTCAGGAGAACAATGTTGCCATACTCGCGACCGTCTGGCCTTACGCCGACTGGGATCATGAGGAGTGCCATTCTGTCGAATGCGATGTGTCGGAGGGGGACATCTTCTATCCGCGAAAAAAATTCTCCTCAGTTGAGGGAATCCCGAGGAAGCGTTGCATCCCCTGCGATTTGGATGCGTATAAGGTTTTCGTCTCAAAACTCGTTGACAGATATGATGGCGACGGCGTTGATGACATGCCTGGCCTAACGCTTCCCATCATCTATTATGAGATATTGAACGAGCCGTCGATGCAGGAGGAAGATTTGACCTTCTTCAGGGGCACTCCAGCGGAATATGTCGAAATCATCAGAGCATCATATGAGGCGGTCAAGGGAACCTGTCCTGAGTGTAGGGTTGTCCAAGCGGGAGCGTCTGGCATCCATGACGAGCCTATCAGGTTCTGGGATGATGCTTTTGCCCTCGGCGCCGGCGACTATTTTGACGTGGCGAACATCCATTTCATAGGCTCCGGCGACCTCTCAACATTAAACGTGGGGGACTTTAAGAAGCTGATGGGCAAGCATTCCATCGACAAACCGGTCTGGGTCACTGAGGCTGAATTCCGGGGTATTGGAGAAGTCGACGGTGCGGTGACCGGCGCATTGAACGCTGGCGCGGAGAGGATATTCTTCACGGGATTCGGCGCGGGCCACGAACCCCTGCAAAAACCCGGACAATTCGCCCAACTGTACAAAACCCAGCGCGACAAATGCTGAGGATCAAATCAATGCTCTCATTCCCAACACTTAACAGAGATACACGACTAACAGAACCCGCCCCTACTGAAACCCAACACGCCCTTGCAATGGGGTGGAGAGGTTAGACGGCGTCCGGTCTCTGACTGGTTGTTTTTCACATTGAGCATTTATATATTTGAGATACATATGTTATACAAGGTGATATAAATGAGTGTGCAGTTGAATGTGAGGACAACACCTGTACTGGTTGATGAAGTAGACAAGGTAGTAGAGAAAGGCTACTTCAGGAACAGGACTGAGGCAGTGAACGAGGCCCTGAGGCTTTTGATCAGAAGGTACCAGCTGATGAGACTGGAGGAGCGGATGAACAAAGTCGGTGAAAGAACGAGAGAGCTGCCGAGCGTGACCGACGCTGTTGTCAACTCGCATAGAGAAGAAGACTAGAATGGTTGAGTGCATTGATGCCAGTGTGGTGGTAAAGTGGTTCAAAAAGGATGAACCATACAGAAAGGAAGCTGAGAAGCTTTACCGGAGGATAAGAGATCTTGAAACAGAGTTTGTGGCAAGTGAATGGATCCTCCTCGAAGTTACTCGGGGTCTGGTGAAAGCCAATGTCAAAAGAGAAGACAGTGAGGAGGCATGCGACATACTAAATGATCTGTTCTCAGTGGGCGCTGTGAAAAGGATTCCGGTTTCGGGTGTGATGGATTCTGCCAACGGCATTGAGTTGGATTTGAATCTTTACGCTGCAGATGCAGTGCATCTTGCAACCGCAATAATCACAAACTCCAGAATACTCTGGAGCGAGGACGAGCACCTGCACAAAAAGAACGTAACAGAATACGCCAGAAAACATGGACTGAATATACAGAAGCTAAGTAAAATCAGATCAAACGAATAATCTCAGTCAAATCTCGATTTCATTTGACAGGTTCTTTTTTCTCCACACGGTTCTTACACCTCGCCGCGAACAACTCGCCCCCATACTGGAGAACCCGGTTCCACACGCTTCTGTCAATACTCTTCAAACAATGCGATTCCACCAGTCTATTGACTGGTGGTCTGGCGGAATCGCGTGTGTAACAACCGCCGGTTCTCGGAAATGCCGCCGATCTCTGACCAGCGGTTGTTTACATACGACGCTTCCGCACCACAAACCGAACACTTCATTCCCGTTCCCTCCGTTCAACACTAAACACTATCAACTACAAATTAAAAAACCCAACAGAAAAAAGATTAGCCCCGGGAGCGAAGTGAAGAAAAAAGATTTATTTGTAAATTTTAATTAATATACCTAACACATGAGCGAACTTAAAACACTCTACGTCACGAACAGAAAAGACTGGTGCAAATGGCTGGAAAAGAATTTTGATAAAGAAAAAGAGATTTGGTTGGTGTATCCAAAAAAATCTTCCGGGAAAGAAAGAATTTTATACAATGACGCAGTAGAAGAAGCATTGTGTTTTGGTTGGATTGACAGCACGGTTAAATCTCTTAATGAAGATAGTAGTATCCAGCGTTTTTCTCCAAGAAACCCAAAAAGCACTTACTCTCAACAAAACAAGGAGAGAATAAAATGGCTTTTAGAACATGATATGATTCATGCGTCAGTGCTTGAAAAGGCAAAGGAAATTGCTTCAGAAAAGTTTGTTTTCCCAAAAGATATCATTAACGCTGTAAGGAAAGACAAAGTGGCTTGGGAAAACTACTGTAATTTTTCGGACACATACAAAAGAATTCGAATAGCATACATTGACGCTGCACGAAAACGCCCTGACGAATTCAAAAAGAGGCTTAACAATTTTATCACCAAAACTAAAGAAAACAAACAAATAGGGTTTGGTGGAATTGAGAAATATTATTATGAGATTTGAAAAATGAAAGAGGGATTAGGGGTGAATGTCATTTTTCAAAACGGAAAAAATCAAATTTATAAGAATTGAGGAAAGCCTATCATAAAAGTTAAGAACGAAAAATATTTTTTGAACTCACTCCGCTACGCTTCGTGCCACGCTGCGCTCTCCTCCTTTCAGTCGTCGGGGCGTATAACAAGGGATATACGGTTCGGGGCTCGGCTCGCCCCTCACCCAAACCACCGGTTTAGCAATTAGAAGTCCCGTGTATAAATGTGATTTGTGCAAGTGAGGACAAGTAAGATAAAACATCAAAGAAACAAAAATTAGCCCCG
>JAZDNF010000001.1:0-290437 GCA_043800255.1 Candidatus Altarchaeota archaeon
TAGTGGGGGTGTGGGTAGTTGTGTGCTTACTGCTCCTTGTGGTGCTGGTGTGTATGGTTATTGGGGTTGTGTTGATTTGGATTTTGATGGTGATTATGATGCTCCTGGTGAGCAGAGTTTGAAGGAGTTTATTGTTGTCACTACCAGTTCAACCACGTCTTCGACGTCTACCACTACGACTTCCACTTCCACTTCAACTACATCCACTACCTCAACAACCTCTACTACGAGTACAACCAGCACAACATCAACAACCACGACCTCAACCACAACGACCCTGATAAACTGTAATGCACTCTATCCTGGGTTCGGCTGTATGCAGGATTGCAGTTGCTGCACTGCGAATTGCATGATGGCTGGCTATCCCAGCTCAACATGTTATGACATATCACCAGAGGAGTGTGGTGTGAATTATGAAGCATGCTGCAGGTGCAATCAGGACTGCGACTGGAGGGTCGTCGAGATAAAAGGCGATAGCTACTTCAGCATCACAGTACAACAGTTTGATTCCGAAGAGGTTAACGAGACCAGGATTGTCAACTATACTGGCCTACTTGAAGAACTAGACGACCGAAAACTTCCGTTCCCAGACGAGTATGACCACGAGCCAACTGACAATATGGAAGTACTAGCCACACACGACAACGAACAATGTGTCAGCATTGATGAAACAACCTGCGACAAGGGCGTAACATACACCTGTAGTCCCGAAGTCTGCCCACCATCTGGACTAAACTACTGGATATGCGATATTGGGACGGCAACCTGCGCGTGCCCGACGACCCAATGTAACGGTGTGACATGCAATTGTTTTGGTTATAGTAACCTGACTGCAGAGTTCTATTTCCCATTACCTTCTGGGTCTTACGACCAGTACATATTCTGCGGAGAGTCGATTCACAAGAACAGGCCGGGTTACATAGAGAATATCCGGGGATTCAACGATAACGATTGGTTCTGGGCTAACGACTCAATCTGCGAGGCGTGTTTCATATTAAACGTTACACACCCCGGATGCCCTGATTCTAGGGGTCCTATCGCAGGTGACTACTGTTACAATCCTGATTACTATAATTGGGGTGTTTGCGTTGCCACTGGAGGTGTAATCGACCCTGACAATCCTTCTGGTCTGAATGAGTGCTACTCTGCTGGCGGCGACAGCTGGTGCAGTGCCCTCACCGGTGGCGCAAGACCTGAGTGCTGGTGCCTGCCGTTGATTAACCTGACTTTGGATGTCGGCTGGGATTATCGTTCGCCGTGGGAGTGGCAGAACTATTCGTATTATTTTGAGGGGCCTAAGAGGGTATGGCTGACAGACTATCAAGCTATTATCGACAAGATTAATGGAATATTGGACAGAAACTGCGACTGCTATGGCTGCACCATCGTCGGAGATTCCTGTCGCATTCCCCTAGTATTCGATTCGGAAAGGATTAACAACTCAGTCTACAATGTGGTTGAAGGCAACCTCACAGTGGATGATATAAACTTCTCATACTCTGTTATCCGTGTCATTGATTCTGTGGGTTATGGCGCCACATTCAAGTACGCTGACGGCGCCCACTGGTACATAGAATACAACGACAGCATCAGCACCTCAGAATTTGACATTATCATACCGTCCGATTGCAGCACCTGCGAAAGGCAGAACTACACATCCTATGATTTCGACCATCCAGGGACTGAAGACGCTGCGGATGATGCGATGTACCGGCTGCTCGCGCAGTCTGACCAATACTCCAGCGGAGTTATCGGGCCATGGACTCTGCCTGAAACAGTCTACTTCAACCCGGCGGCCATGTGGTTTTCCGGCGATATGATAATCCGAACCCAGACCCTATGGGGCCCGGTTATGGTTAAGATTATCGTGTGGATATAGGCAATGAAGAATAGAGGGATAATTTACACGCTGGTGACGGTAGTCATGATAATGATGTTCAGCAGCTTAATCCAATATTATATTACAGTATCAAGGCCTAAGATAGAAACTATGATAACGAACATACAAACAGACGAGTTGCACTACTTCATCGAGTCAATAAAAGAGGACTTCGAGAGGTCAGCCAGGATAACAGCCCAGCGGGCGATGGTATACCTCTCAGGTTATATCATGGACCAGCCGGATACCACCGGCTTTGTTAACGTCAGAAACTATCAGATGGTGCCTCCCTCCTGCTCGGATATAGTATACAAGCCAGACGGCGTCCAGGCTGCTATGGCAGAGCTCATGCTATGCAATACCCTTTTCGGAAGCAGCGCCGGTGTCGCAGAGTATATGGAAAATAACACCCTCTTCAACTGGACGGCGAACATCTCCCGTTTGGCTGATGAGAACGGATACGTTGCCCAGATGAGACTATTCAACGTCACAATCAGGCCATTCGGACCCTATAATATGCTCATCGTGGGAGAGATCGAGGCCAGCCTTAGGGACAAGAGCAACTTAAGCTTTTTCGTCGGTAACATAACCGCATCATCGATGGTGTCCCTGCAGGGCTTCTCCGATCCCCTCTATGATGTTCTGACCGGCAGGCCTGAACTGATTGCGGGAAGAGATTTCACACCCTGCAACATGTCAGGCACGGTAGACTACCAGAGGGTTGACGAGTGGATAAACCAGTCCTGCTACTTCAACAGCAGTTCGCTCTATCTTGCGCCAACATTCTTTAACCGGATGGAGGGGAACTTAGACCCAACTAATCCTGATTGGAGCAAATACTATGCGCAAGCTGACGAGATGGCAGTGCAATCTGGGTTGGAAGATATCCGCGGATCGGGGTTGGAGAGCATCGCAGACTTGGACCTGTTCTCCGAGAAGGGCGTCGCAGTGAACAAGGATAACACATGGGTTGACTACCTATACTGGCAGAATGTACCGGGACAGTGCTGGGCGAATAATATGCCCTCCTACCATCAGGACTTCAGAATAGACCGTGCCCATGCCCTAAACTATGGGATACAGGGCGTCTACTGCGGTGGTGTTAGGATATGCGGCCAAACCTACTGGTGCGGAAAAAACGATGGAGTCAACCCGGACGACTTCGGAGCAAACTGCGAATACAATTATGTCACCGCATCTGATCCAGATTCACACAGGACGCCCGTATGTGATGGGACTCTTGTGCCATTCGCATGCAACCTGTGTCCCAACATACCTGGTGTGACCGACTGCTGCGCGGCAGCCGGACAGTGGGATGGAGATAACCTGGTTGTCTTATACTGATTACCTCTGAAGTAATTTTCCTGTTTTTAATGGTCTAAAAATATAGATAACCGACTATGGAGGCCGATTTAAGGGAGCTGCTTCGCATAATACGGGACGATAAACGGATAAACCTCGAAGACGCTGCCGTACGGCTGAAAGCCGATAAAAAACAGATTTTCGTGTGGGCGGAGGAGCTCAAAAAGAAGGGACTGATCGAGATAGAGCCACACTTCCTGAAGGCCCCAGATCTCATGCCATCAAAGAAGCTGCTGACTGCATCAGAGAAGATTTCGAAGGCGCCTGCGGAAGAGCCCAAGGAAACAAAAAAGAAAATAACGGTCAAAAAACCAGAAACAAAGGTTGATGAAACCGGCCGGGTCATCATAACGTCCTACGATGTCATGCTAGAGGAGTTGAAGCTGCCTGTTATGATATCAGACGTCGGCGACTACGTCTACCACTACATCATGAAAACACCGCAGGTTGACTTCGTGACCCGCGCCCTGCTAGATGAGACCAAAAGAAGCCTGGTTGGCGAGATACAGATAGAAACCCACGACGTACTAAACCAGGATAGGGTCAAACTCCTGAGGACGAAATTCTTCAACAGGTCAAAAGAGAAGATGAAGACCGTATTGAAGAAGGCGACAGACGATTACCTGTCAATGCTCGGCAGAGTGCTTGTTAACGAGATGATAGGGTTGGGCGACATCGAGTACCTTCTGGCAGACAAATACTTGGAAGAGGTCGTGGTAAACAACAGCAAGGACGTACTCTGGGCTTACCACAGGGAATACGGATGGATTAAGACGAACCTGATACTGCCCACAGAGGACATGATAATGAACTATTCGGCAAGGATTGCGAGGGAAGTCGGCAGGGAGATAACGCACCTTGAGCCCCTCTTGGACGCTCACCTGGTGACAGGAGACAGGGTGAACTCGACGCTGTTCCCGATATCAACCATGGGAAACACGATTACCATACGACGATTCTCAAGGAACCCGTTGACGATGATCCACATGCTTGAAAAAGAAAGGAAGACGATAAGCCTCGATGCTGCAGCATTCCTGTGGATGGCCATGGAGTACGAACTGTCCATCCTGATTGCCGGCGGGACCGCGTCAGGGAAGACCACTATGTTGAATGCCATGATGCCCTTCCTGCCAGCCAACCATAGGATAATCAGCATAGAGGATACACGAGAGCTTAATCTGCCTAAGTTCCTCCACTGGATTCCGCTCACGATAAGGCCTCCGAATCCCCGCGGAGAGGGAGAGATCTCCATGCTCGACCTCATAGAGAACGCCCTGAGGATGAGGCCCGACAGGATAATCGTCGGAGAGGTCAGGCGTAAGAGGGAGACTGAAGTGCTGTTCGAGGCGATGCACACCGGACATTCCGTGCTGGGCACATTCCACGCAGAACAGGCGTATGAGGTCGTGGACAGGATAACGACCCCGCCCATGGACATCCCGGGGACCGTATTAAGCTCTCTGCAGCTGATTGTCGTCCAGTACAGGAACAGGAGAACCGGCGTCAGAAGGACGTTCGAGATAGCCGAGCTTGTGAAAGGCGCGGAGAAGCCGGAGTTGAACACGCTATTCAAGTGGAACGCCAGGACAGACACGATAGAGTCGGTCTACCCCAGCCTCAGGATAAAAGAGGAGCTTGAGGTTTTCGCCGGCATGAACGAGTCCGAAATAGAACAGGATCTTGAAGGCAAGAAGAAAATACTCAAGTGGCTGCTTGACAATCACATAAATTCGGTCAACGAAGTAGGTCGGCTCGTCACCCAGTATTATATTGACAAGGATGTTGTAATAGATGTAATAGGAAAGAAATAGCAGGGATATCGAAATGCCCGGCATTTACCAATCAAAAAAACTGAGGAAGACATCGCAGATATTCCAACCGCATGCGAAGAAACTTGTCATACTCTTCCCAGACCTGGAGTGGGACCTTAAGAAGGCAGGATACACCATGGACACCGTCGAGTTCCTGTCGGTATCGCTCTACCTATCGCTTCTCATACTATTCGTCTCCATACTGGTAATCGTGATCCCGCTTGTCGTTGCGAAAGGCGTCACATACTTTTACATTTCGATGGCATTCGCGGTTATCGTGACCGCGATGCTCTTCGTATACCTCCTGTTCCAGCCGAAAGCCGAGATACAGAAGAGAGGCAGGAGGATTGACAGGGATCTTGAATACCTGCTGAAGGACATGAAGATACAGCTCAGCTCTGGCGTGCCCCTGTTCGACACGATAGTGAATGTCGGGGGAGGCAGATATGGCGAGTGTTCGGACATAGCAGACGGCATCGTGCAGGAGGTCGAATCCGGGAAGTCCATAAGCGACGTGCTTGATGACGTTGGGCTGTGGTCTCCATCAGAGTATCTTAGGAACGTGCTGTGGCAGATAGTCAATGCAGTGAGGTCAGGGTCGGACATAAAGAACGCTCTGGAGGCGATATCAAATGACATAAGGATAGACAAGGAGAACAAGATCAAAGCTTATGCGCAGGAACTGAACCTCTGGGGTCTGATATACATGATGGTGGCGGTGGTTATGCCTTCTATGGGCGTCACACTCCTCATCATAATGTCCAGCTTCGTGGGAGCGGAGTTCGTAACGGAACCGCTTTTCTGGTTCATACTTCTGTTCCTGACACTCTTCCAGATATTCTTCATCTCATATGTCCAAAGCAGGAGGCCGACAGTCTAATATGGAACCAACGCAGATCAGAAGGGAAGCCAAAACCAGACCAACACAGCAGTTCAAGGACATAACCTACAAGATATCATTGATGTTCCAGTGGGTTTTCGAGATTCTAATATGGGCTGCAAATGCCATCCTAACATTCGTCGCAGTCGTGTTCAGGAACGTAGCCCGCATACTAGGGGTGTTTATGATCTACATACCCAACCTCGTTGAACCCTACATCCCACTAAAGGGCCGCAGCAGACTTGAAAAGATGCTCGTGTATGCAGGGCTCAAAATAAAGGCGGAGGAGTTGACAACGATAGCCATCATCTACAGCGTTGTCGTGTCCATAGTCGCATTTATTGTGGCGGGAATAATCCACCTTTCGCCCTATCTCATGATATCGGCCGCAGTTTTATCCTTTGTCATCACATGGATTTTGATGTTCATGTTACTACAGCTGCTTATCTACAGACGAACCGAAAGCGTCGAAAATGCCCTTCCCGATGTGCTTGATATGGTAGCTCAGAACATGGTAACTGGGATGACTACTTACAACTCCCTTTGGGTTGCAGCTCGTCCCGAATTCGGCCCCCTCGCAGTGGAGATGCAGAACGCTGCGAAGGTCACGCTGGCAGGCAGCCCCTTGGAGAAGGCTCTCCTGAACGTGTCGCAGAGAATCCAGTCAGAGAAGCTTGAGAGGAGCATAAAGCTTATAGTGCAGGGCATGCGTTCCGGCGGGGAACTGCCGACCGTTCTTCAAGGCGTCTCAAAGGACATGAGGGCTGAGAGGAATCTTAAGAAGCAGATGCGGGCGGAGACAAGCGCATACGCTCTTTTCATATTGTTCACAATCGTCGTGGGGGCACCCCTACTGTTCTCGATATCGCTCCAGTTTATGACCATATTCTCCACACTATTCGAGAAAACAGGGGTGGCTGACATTTCAGATGAGTTCGATGCGGGGGGCATGAAGATATCTGCCATAGCTATAACTCCTGGTTTTTTCATGAGATATATTGTGGCGACAATCATAGTGATATCATTCTTTGGGGGTCTGCTGTTGGGCCTCATAAGGTCAGGTAATATGATATCCGGCATACAGCTTGTGCCGGTAACCTTGGTTGCCTCGCTTTCTGTCTTTTTCACCCTAAATTTCGTACTGTCAAACGCATTCGAATCGTTTCTCGGATTTTAGGAGTCGGAAGCGTCCTTATCCCCGATGCAGTCCTTCGCCTTCTCAGCAGAGATCAAGGGACTAGCCTGAAGGTTACCTGCAATTTTAGAGTGTGGTTTAATCATTAAAATAGCAAAAAGTTTAATGGTTTCTACAGACCAGACGAAGTTCGTTCTGCATTTATGGACGGTAAAAATTCATCCTCATGGGACCAATTCTGGGCTAAACAAAGCCCGCTTGTTAAATTTCTGCGGGAGAATTATTTTAATAGAATCTTTGTATCATTTCTTCACAAGTTTTCTGAAAAAAATGAGTCCATTCTTGAAGTAGGGTGTGGGGAAGCTTCATTTAGCAAGTATATGGATGTTTATTATGGGATTGACAACTGTATAACCGTCCTTAAAAAATCGAAATCAAAATTTCTTATCTGCGGGGATGCTACTAATCTACCTATCAAAGATTCTTCCGTCGATGTCGTTTGGAGTCAGGGTCTGATTGAACACTTTGATAATGAAAAAAATTGTATCAACGAGATGTTGCGTGTGTCAAGGAAAGGAGTCGTAGGCGTAGTTCCCTCGAGATTATTCGTTCCTTGGAAGGTTATCTCACAATTGTTTCCACCAATCTGGCCTTGGATGGAACAAAAATTTTACTCCATACAGGAGCTGAACTACTTGCTGCTGGACTATCCAGTCCTACAGCTGAAGCGTCTACTGCTGACATTGGGGCTTTGTATAGGTTTCTTTGTACCTAAACTCAGTAAAAGGGAGTTGAGAGAATACTATGAGTGTGAGGGCTCTACTGGCAATAGGATTGACCTCATGTATCATAGTCCAAACAGGTACCGAAGCTGGTACCACAGACGTAGGAAGGAGTTAACAGAAAAAGAACTAAGGCTGATTGTTAATAATGGTTCATCATATGTCGAGATAGGTTGTGGTGCAGGTCAATTTTTGAAGAATCTAGGCGGAATCAAGTTATCTGTCGGTGTTGATATCTCAAGGAGTTACATCGGCATTGCAAAGATGGCAAGTCCAAATTCCTGTTATATGGTGGCCGACGCGGAATTTTTACCGATAAAGGACAATTCATTCGAAGTTGTGGGGTGTATGGAAGTCCTGGAACATGTAACAAACATTAAGGGCGTTTTAATGGAATTGAGAAGGATTTCAAGAGATAAAATCCTGATAACAATTCCTACAGAATATGGAAACCCAATTTTCAAAATCTCAAGACTACTCCTAGGGGAGTGGGTAGAGTTTATGAAAGGCTTTAATGAGCCTTTCAAAGGCCACATCCATCCGCTTTCGGCTTCTCTTGCCGGAGAATTGTTCAGGGATAATCTGGGCAAGCTAGAGAGAATCGTGCCAGTCCACACCATTGCCATTTCACCCATCATGTTCTCACTGTCCAACAGATATCATGTACTAAACAAAATCTTTCGTCCGCTAATAGCGGCAGGAGACTTCTTAGAAGATTTGACAAGCATTTTCCTTAAATGGTGGGGGATATCAACAATCTTTGTTTTCAAAAAACAGTAGAATAAATCCAAGAATCGAAACTTCAAAATCCGCTTTATTAATTATCAACTTTCATAATCTATTGAAATCCAATACTCTAAAGTAATGGCTAGGATGGATAACCGAACAAAAATTTTCATATCTCTTTTTATTGTTTATGCGTTCTTCACGCATCTCTACATAACAACAAACGACGTGTCACGTTTCAGCCTGACGGCCTCGATTGTCGACAAGCATACGTTTGAGATTGGATCGCTGCCTAATAAGATAATCTATCCCCCATACAATCCAATAGACTTCGCAGTCTACAATGGGAGGATATACTCCGACAAGGCTCCCCTAGGTTCGTTTCTGGCAGTCCCATTTTACGCCTTTGCGAGAATCGTCACCCCTAACTATTCACTACTATACTACATCTGTACTCTGTTCGTATCCGGCCTGCTGACGGCGTTGACCAGCGTCATAATCTACGATATGGGAGCGTATTTCACGGAAAATAGACTGCTTAGATTGCTTGTCCCCGTTGGCTACGGTCTGGGAACGATAGCATTCTACTATGGGACCATATTCTTCTCACACTCTATCACAACGTTCTTCGGGTTCGCAGCGTTTTACATCCTGTTCAGGATTAAAAGAGAAGATCTATCTCTGGGTTCTATTCCTCTGGCAGGACTCTTTGCAGGACTGGCAGTGTTAAGCGATTACTCGGCAGCTATGCTCTTGGGATTACTGTCCCTGTACTGCATTATAAGTTTCAAAAAGAGGTCAGGAATGTTCTTTATACCAGTGATTGCAGTTATAGGTGCGCTTTTCTTTTACCACTATCTGATATTCGGCAGTCCATTTACCACCCCCTACAAGCATTTGGGCAACCCTGCTTTTGCAGAAAAGATTTCGGAAGGAGTTTATGGCATTGGCCTACCTCAACTTGAGGCTGCGGTCTCACTGATTTTTGAGCCCTACAGAGGACTGTTCTTCTACAATCCCCTCTTGATTCTGTGCATACTCTATCTGCCTAAGCTGTACAAAAGATATAAAGCCGAAGCAATCCTTGTTGTATTAACCTTCTTATCCTATTTTGTTTTCAACATCTCATACTTGGGTGATTGGTCGGGTGGGGCTTGCTGGGGCCCAAGGTTTCTGCTACCTATGTTGCCGTTCCTGTTCCTGTCACTCTACGAGATTAAGAGTTTTAAGGTTTTGTACGTCTTCTTAGGCATTTCGGTTATTGTAAACTTCGTCATTGTGAATCTGCCTATTCCATTGACATCCAGCCGGAATCCGCTGGTCGAGTACGGGCTGCCGTATCTCAAGCAGTTTGGGAGTATTAATTTCCTCAGTTATCTCCTTTTTTATACTGTAGACAACGGTCAGGTCAGCATTGATCCTATGCCTGTTCTATCCTTTGCGTTACTGATTCCGCTGGCTTTTATCCTTGGGCTGATATGGAGTGAGCGGCTTAGGGGTTCGATGAAAGTCCTAATCAGGCCGCGTTATTTTGTCCTGCTTCTTATTCTGGTTTACATTCCAATCGCATACTACGGCATCAGGGATATAGATTACCAGAGCGACGAGTACATTTACTTCCAGATTGCGAGGGCCATAACCGAGGGTTCTATGCCCTATCGGGACGTGCATGCGACCCACATGCCTCTCATGCTCTACGTTCCCGCGGTTTTCTTCCGGGTTCTCGGCCCCAGTATACTGGTTGGGCATCTTGTCCCCTTGATGTTTTCTTTCCTCATGCTGGTTTTCATGTGCCTCATCGGAGAAGAGTTTAAGAAAGGCGCAGGAGCGTTGTCAGTTGTTCTGATGCTGATGGCTTCCCCTCTCTTTAACCTTTACAACCATCATTACGTTGGTGTAATGTTGGCCTTGGCCCCTGCTTTGGCGTCATACTACTTCCATTTAAAGAAAAGACCGATGCTGTCCGGCTTTCTTATTGCAGTGTCAATTTTCGTGAGATTGAACAATCTAATCCTCTTCGCCGTGCTCCTTTTTCTGAACCGGAAGAACACTGGATTCTACAAGGGCCTTTTACTGGCCTCGCCGCTCCTCCTTTTCCTTCTTGTCCAGAACTTCTTCAAGAGCGCGATATTATTCCAGATGACTGGTTATCATTACCTCATACGAGCCCAAGTGGATACGTTGAAGTATTTCCTTGGTCAGCATATGTTGGTTGTGTCGTTTTTTCTAGTTGGATGTCTGATGGTGTACTGGAATTCAGAGAGAAACGTCCGCACGTTACTTCTCATCTGGTCTAAGGGGAAGGATGAGTCGGTTACGTTGGCGGCGTATCCTATACTGTATGCCGCATTTATGGTGAGCCTGATTGATTGGACATTTATCTACTATTTCATGTTTATCGCACCTTTTTTGTCCATTCTGGCTTCTATCACTCTGCTCTCACTAATAGAGAGAAGGAACGATGTCCTGACCGTCGGCTGTGTTATGTTGCTGGCATTCGGCCTTCCTTCGTCATTGCATAAAATCGCCATCGTATACCGGCCTTCAGACAACTGGTCTGCTTCGACGGAAAATATGATAAAATACATTACAAATGAGGTCAGTGAGGATGATCGCATCCTATTCTTAAGTCCTCTCGGACCGGAGATATCGTGGTTTTCAGGCAGGCGCATTGTCAACAACCTTTTCTTTTTCACTGTACCCTACGACAGGTTTGACGAAAAGTTCCTATCAGCTTTACTGGAGAATCCCCCTCTTGTGTTGATCGACTTGAAATACCAGAAATTCTTTGAGAGTCAGGGATTGAAATTGATTAAGTCGATGGCATTTCTGAAGGATAATTACAGGCCTGTCTTCATGTCCGATGAACCTGATAAGGAGTCGGTGAGCGTGATATGGGAGAGGAGGGACCTGCTTCCAGAGTCCTTCGAGATTCCGGAACCTCAGGTTAAGGGCCGGATGTACTATTTTGGCCAGGCACTCTCGTTTTCAGAAAGTGGGCCGGTGTTAGAGGCAGGCGTTTTCAACGAATCACACACCAGCGAGGTTTTCATACCAGAAAACTTCAGAGGTAACAATTCCTATGGGATACCTCTTGTAGCCGGAGACCTTTTGCAGTGGCCTATAAGGCCATGGGAGGTACGTTCTGTGGGGGAGGGCGGCATCGTCAGCGAGGTGTGGTACGGTCCTGTCAACGGGGAGAGGATAGAACTGTTCGTCTTTTCCTACCAGGGTGATAACCTAAACTCGTTTTCACACATAGTGTTGAACTATGAGACTTCGGTCGCGGAACAGCTTAACATATACTCTGGATTCCCTGAAGTGTACTCCAACGTATTCACCTCAACGTATCAGCAATTTCCTCTAGATGTTGGAAGATATGGGTTATTGCACGGTCTAATACAGCGTAAGAACAGGGGCGACCTGTCAGCGGAGGAATTCCATAAACTAGTCCCCAAAATACTTGGACAATCTGCCGTCAGCGCATACCCGGCTGAGGATGTCGGCGCTTATAGTAGTACTCTCGGTTTCTAACCGCAGTGCTCTATTATCGTCTCAGCAGCCTTCCTGGTCTCAGACGGAGTGAAATCGGAACTGCCCTTGTTTTTGACGTAATCTGCGACCTCCGATGCCTTCATGACGTCAACTGTTGCGTTCTTCAGGTTCAGTTTAACATTCTCGTCAGCGAACACGACTGCAGCGTGAACCCATATGTGAGGCGCCTCACGTTCAAAGATTTTGTCCCTGTGCTTTAGGATGAAATCCTTGAGAACTTTGGCATTCCTTTTCGCCTGGTTGCTGGGACTGCCCATTCTGATTTCATACTGGTTGCCGCCTTTGCCGACTTTGTACCGTTTCCACTCGTCTCCGTTGCACTCGACGACGCCGGACAGCGCCTTCGTCTCAAGCACAAAAATGCCTGTCGGGCCTAAGACGATGTGGTCTGTGTCGCCTCTGTTCGGGGGAACGACAACGCTGTTTATAAGATAATAGTCATCGCCCAACTGTTTAAGCTCATCAGTCACCTTTTCCTGCGCTTCTGTTCCGCTCTCCCATACCAGAAGCTTCCTGTAGGTGTATATGCCCAATCCATAGGAGACGGGTATCATTACAACACCGATGGACGCGTATGGGAAAATGTTCATAATGAACAGCATGAACGCCAGAGTCAGCAGCATTCCAAATAATAGGAGCCTGCTCCTGTTCAAATGTATGCTCTTCCAAGCGTATACCGTCTCAGCCTTCTCCCGCAGGATTTTCATGTCATAATAGGGTTTTTAAACCCCCGTTTCAATACTTTATTATTAAAACATTCGAGGTGAAAAACATGAATTTGAAGAACAAGGCACAAGGTGCTATGGAGTACCTGATGACCTACGGCTGGGCCATCCTGGTCGTCATGGTCGTCGGTATAGTAATGTGGCAGCTAGGCATTTTCGATTTAGGAGGCTCGAGCGTTGCCACCTACACTGGCTTCAGCAGCGGTCTCAGGCCGCAACTGGCAGGAACCAGTCTAAGCAGTGGCGACTTTACTATCACCCTCCTGAACGTTGGAGGTACGATTGTTGATGTTGATAGTATACAGTTAACTATTGATGGTACAGCATGTGGTGGAACCATGACGTGCACATCTGGCGATGATGACAACACGGCGGGTCTAGTAGCCTGTGGCACTGATATAAACACACCGAACAATGCCCACCTTCAGGTGCATTTGACTACTTGGACGACTTGTGTGGCCTCGACAGGTAATGCAGTTAGCGCAGATGTTACGATAGGTTACACTGTGCAGATTGGCGATTTGACTGTTGACAAGAGTGCAGGCGGAACAATCCGGACTGTAGTGGAGTAAATGACATAATGGTGGGTTAACATAACCCACCACCAGATTTTTTTTATGGAGGTACGCTAGAAGGATGAAAATAATACTAGGCAGGAAGGCTCAGGGTGCTATGGAGTACCTGATGACCTACAGTTGGGCCATACTCGTTGTAATGCTAGTTGGTATAGCATTGTGGCAGCTTGGAGTGTTCGATTTGGGCGCTTCCCGGACTGCAACGTTCACAGGTTTCCCGACAATAAGGCCTCACATGGGGCTAAGCGGCGTGACAAGCGCTGGAACACTCACGCTGGTCTTGCTTAACGGCGGCGGCGGCACCATAGATCCAATTCCGGGTCTGACTGTCACCTCTGAGGACAGTTCAATAGACTGTGGACCTACCAATGTTCTGATAAACGGCGAGGCAATAGCTGATGATCAGGCAATACCCACAGGAGACAACTTCGTCGTGACGGCGGCTTTAGGCGGAGCATGCCAGGGAACCGTCGGAAGCCAGTATGCGCTGGCTGTTTCACTGGTATATGACGTCAGCATAGGCACGACAACGGTTACCAACAAGAGGTCCGGCGGGGTAATCAGAGCATCATACGAGTAAAAAATTATCCTACCCTTTTTTTCTTTCTTAATTACAAAGTGTTTGAGATGGTAACCCGAGGACGTAAGGCCCAGAGCGGTCTAGAGTATATGATGACCTACGGCTGGGCCCTGCTCATCATACTGGTCATCGGAGTCCTCATGTGGCAGATGGGCGTCTTCGACACCACGAAAAGCATCGTTCCCGGGAAGAGCGGCTTCTCAGAGGTGAGGCCTTTCGACTGGAAGGCCACCGCATCCCCCAAACAGATAGAGGTCTACATACTGAACGACGCAGGGACGAGGGTTCAGTTGAATGAGATATACTCCACACAATGCAATGGCGGAATACCTGTGAGTCTGGGCGGGGTGGAGCAGAAGCCTGCAGACGTTTACGATCATGCAACCGTCACAGGATGCTCCGGCTTCAATGACGAGGCTGGGGAGTACTATAAAATCGACCTGACCATAAACTACACCAAGGTCGCGTCCGGTCTTGTACACTTGAGCACAGGCGACGTCTGGGGGCCGCTAGAATAGGTTATCCAAAGAATTCCGCAAGTTCATCCAACTTCACGTTCTCCTGCGACCTGTCAGTCATGTTCCTGACAGTCACCTCGCCGCTGTCAAGCTCTTTTCTCCCGACAATCACAACGTAATCTGCTCCCTGGTTGGATGCGATCTCGAGGGTCTTAGAGAGGCTCTTGCCGCTGAATTCGAAGTCCACTGAAAAGCCTCTGAGCTTTTCCCGCAGGTTTGCAGCGATCCTGAAGGATTCAGCCATCTCCTCGGCAGATACTGCCGTGACGCAGATGAGCTTCCGCCTGTCTGCTTTAACCTTGTTCTGAAGTTCCAGCGCGTTGACCACCCTGTCGAATCCGAAGGCGAATCCCACGGCAGGAGTCTTCGGCCCGCCGAAAACTTCGATAAGGTTGTCGTACCTTCCTCCCCCGCATATCTGGTTCTCAGCACCAAGGCCGTCGACCCTTATCTCGAAGACCATGCCGGTGTAATACTCCAGCCCTCTTGCTATGCCCAAGTTTATCCTAAAGTCGATGCCAGCGGCTTTCGCAAATGATGTTATCTCTTCAAGGTTTCTCAGTGCCGAAGCCGTCCCACCGCTTCCATCAAGCAGTTCAGCCGCTTTTTTCAGCGCTTCAACATCGCCCTTCAGGCCGATAACCTCAACGAATCGCTTCTCCTTTACGATATCTTTCAGAGACTCGACATCCCCCTTGTCTATGAGCGTGAAAACCCTGCCATGGTCTTCTGATTTTATCTTCAGGTCATCGAGGAGAGCCTTCAGTATGCCGACATGCCCAATCTCAAGCGTGAATTCCAGTCCCAGCGCCTGAAGGCATTTCGACGCCAATACGATAATCTCAGCGTCGCTTGCCGGCCTGTCGGAGCCTATCAGCTCCACACCGGTCTGCCAGAATTCTCTATACCTCCCCCGCTGGGGGCGCTCGTACCTGAACATCCTATCCGAGTAGTAGAGTTTCAGCGGCTTCCTCTCGTTCTTCAGTTCGTTGACGAACATCCTCGCGACCGAGGCGGTCTCCTCAGGCCGCAGGCAGAGCAGCCTGTCCGACTTGTCCTTGAAGACGTACATGTGCTCCCTTATCTCATCCCCGGATTTAATCTGGAAGAGCTCGGCGTGCTCGAATACTGGCGTGACAATCCTGCCGTAGCTGTAGCTCTCAAACACTTCGGTGATGCGTCTTTCGGCGGCATCCCTTACTCTGGTCTCCCCAACCTTAAAGTCCCTCGTCCCTCTGGGGCGCTCTACTTTCATCTTTTATACGATTAAACATAATACTACTACTATAGTTTATAACTTAGCTTCTTAGCATAAAATTGGCAACAGAGGAGAAGACGAACTCGGCGAAGAGGAAGGCAAGGAAGAAAGAGGAGAAAGCCGTTGAGTTATCCTACAGGGGAATCGCGCTGATACTTGTCGTGCTGCTCATAGTTGTCATAGGTCTGTCGTACAGGGACAGGCTGCTCCCATCAGACAATGGGGCGCCCACCCCGGCAGTTGTAGAGTACGGGGACAACGTGACTATGAACTATGTTCTCATGTTCACGAACGGCACGATATTCGACACATCATACGAGAACGTCTCAAGGGAGGCGGGCATATACAACGAGGAGAGGGTTTACCAGCCGCTGGCGTTTACAGTAGGCGCGCGTACTCTGATCACCGGAGTCGAGCTGGCGGTACTTGGCATGAAAGAGGGCGATGAGAAGATAGTCAACATCCCGCCGGAGCAGGGATACGGCCCATACGATGAGAAGAATGTGCAGGTGATGAACCGAACATACCAGCTATCGAGGATTGACATAATCCCCCTCTCTGACTTCGAGAACACTGTCATAGCAGACCCCGAGCCTAACCAGACTTATGAGAGCATTAACGTGCCATGGCCGATGAAGATCATCGAGGTCACGAACGAGTCGGTTCTTCTCGAGTACGAGCCAGATGTTAATTCTATCATCACAACGATGCTGGGCAATGCCACAGTAGTCGAAGTGACGGCTGACAGCATAACCCTGAGAGAAAACCCTGTCAAGGATTGGGGAGTGCTGACCAGGTTCGGCCTGGCAAAGATTCTGGACTTCGACGATGAGTACGTTTACTTGGACTTCAACCATCCGCTGGCTGGCAAGACGCTGGTCTTCTCCATAAGGGTTGAGAGTATACAGAAGGGCGCTGGGCAGCTACCAGTCGCCTAAGGTGGTCTGCTTTCCGAGGCCCTTGAGCTCGTCCTCGCTGTAACCTAAGGCTTCTAGGATGCGTACCACCGCAGGCAGAACCTGATTGTTTATATAGTAATCTGGGTCATATTCGCCTTCTTCCGTGAGTTCGAGTACTTTGGCCTTGTCTGATATGCTGCCACCACCCTTTGTGATAACGTAGGGGATGATGCTGCCCTGCTTGAAGTCAAGGCCCTCCTTCATGGCCTTCTTCGCCGCAATAATATGCGGTCCAGGTTGGACGTATTCTCCGATGTTCCTTGTCATCTGCGTGTGGATTGTCAGGTCGTTTAAGTTGACCCTGCCATTCTTTATGTCGTCTAAGGCAGTTCTCACGATGTCAACAGCGTTGTCAGGGTTTCTGTCCTTTAGAAGCGCGTTCAAGACTCCATCCTGGGTTCTCTTTGCAATCTTAGCCCAGTCCCGCCTCTTGGTCTCCAGGCCTTTAACGATAATCTTGTCATTTGAGTCGATAAGCGCGTACCTCTTCTTTGTTATGAACAGCCCTCTAGGGTAGAATCCCTCCATCTCGAGTTCCATAGCCTCAGGGAGCTTCTCGTTCACCTTCTTCCCAAAGTTTAGTGCCTGTTTGATGAAGGCGTCGATGTCTGTAACGCTGGCTTTTGTTATGAATATGCTGTCGGTGTCGCCGTATATGACTCTGAAGCCTTCCTCGCCAGCCTCCTTGATGGTCTTCTGTATGTAATGCCTGCCCCACGCTGTTATGGACTCAGCGCATGGCCTGCAGTACCACCTCGCCATCTGGAATCCGTAGTAGCCGTACATTGAATTCGCAAGGAGCTTCAGAGCCTGCTGCTGCACCTCAAGTAATCTGCGCTCCTCGTCTGTTTTCGCGGCCTTGAGCATCTTCTTAGCATCTATCCTCCTCTTTATGAGGCTGTCCAAGATTTTCGGTATGAACCCCTCCTTCCTCTTGCAGAAGTGGTGGTTGTTTGGGGATATGTATCCGTCGTCTTTGCAGCATTCGCAGTCCAGTGTGCTCAAGTCAACATTGTGCGAGACTATTATGCTCGGATAAAGCGACCTGAAGTCGAAGACGATTATGTTGTCATGCAGGCCTTTCTCTGGCTCGACAACATACGCGCCCTCGAACGGGACGTCTTCCTCATCGGATTCGGCGCCGCCCCTCCTGTTCGGGACCAGCATGTTCTGCTCGTAGGCCTTGACCATCAGCAGAGACTCAACGCGCTGGCCGGAGCCCATCCTCGAGACTTCGAAGACAAGCTGCCTAGTAATCCTCGAGAGTTCGAACTGCAGCGGGAGAACGGTCTCGGATATGCTGAGAACAGCTTCGGCGTCGCTGAGCGAGTACTCGAAGAGCGACCTAAGCTCTTCAACTTCCTTGGAGTCCCAGAATTTCGATATCTCGGAGACTTTGATGTCCTTCTTCTCCTTTCCTGAGACTTTGGCGTAGACGTCCTCCAGCCTGTACCTTGAGAGATTGAACAGCCTTCTGGATACGGGATACAGGTCTACGTGCGGCCTGCCCTTAACCCTGGCTCCCAGGTTCATGCCCCTCTTCTCGAGTTTCACGCCGCTGCCGTCAGCTCCGATGTTGATGTCCATCCCCAGCTTCGATGCCCTGTCCTTCAGGTAGGGGAAGTCGAAGTTGTCGGTGTTGTAGCCCAGTATTATGTCGACTCCGAACTTGTCAAAAGCCTTTACGAAGGCTTCTATCATCGCCTTCTCGTCCTGGAGGACTTCAACGTAGTCGAGGTCCAGCCCTTTGAGGGTCCTGTAAGTCCAGACCTTTTTATTCCCGTTGGAGTCAGCGTAGCTTATGCATATCACCTGGTCTTTCTCAGCTCTGGGCTCCCCGCCCTTGGTGTAAACTTCGATGTCGATGGCTGCGCTGTTCAAGGCAACCTCATCAAGGTTTTCCATTGGAATGAGGCCTGAGTCTATAAGATACCGTCTTGCGAAGGGGATATCAGCCTCCCTCACCGAGGAGCACCCGGGGAGGCTTCTCACTTTGTCCCTCAATATTGGAACGTCCTTCGGGCTTCTCGTGAAAATCTTCAGGACGTCGACTTCCTTGCTGATGTCCGTCATCCTCTTCCTCTCGACCTTTATTACCCCTGCAACAGATTTCACCCCCCTCTCAAGTTCATCAATCCCCGAATCTGGCACGGCGTAAAAATACGGCTCAAACCCTCGAACCTCCTTAACCTTCCGCCCGCCTTCGCCCTTCAGGAACAGCCTTATCACCGGTTTATCATCCGTCAGGATGTAGTCAACATCCAGGAGCGTTTCAGCCATCCTTATATTATAAGCGGGTCTGACAAAATATTAACTGCCCTAAGATGAGGATAAAATTCAGCAAATACCACGGTTCTGGCAACGATTTCGTCATAATAGACGAGTCAAAGAAAGCTCTGATACGGGATGAGGAGAAGCCAGCCTTTGTCGAGAGGATATCCGACAGGCACTTCGGAATAGGCTCAGACGGCGTCATATTCGTCCAAAAGTCCGGGAAGGCTGACCTGAAGTTCCACTTCTTCAACCCAGACGGCAGCATCGCGGAAATGTGCGGCAACGGCATAAGATGCTTCGCAAAGTACGTGTATGACCGCGGCCTGCTGAAAAAGGAGAAGATGCTCATTGAGACCGCGTCAGGGGTGCTTGAGCCAAAACTCGCCGTGCATGACGGCAAAGTAGACCTGGTGACGATCAGGATGGGGAAGCCCAGACTGAATAGGAAAGACATACCTGCAGCAGGAGACCCCGGCTCTAGGATGGTGCAGGAGCGCATAAAGATAAAAGGGACAGAGTACACTATCACAGCCGTTGGCATGGGCAACCCCCATGCTGTACTCCTGGTCAAAGACGTTGAATCGGAGGATGTCATAGAGCACGGGAGGAAAATACGATACTACACAGAATTGTTCCCGAAAGGCGCGAACGTCCACTTCGTCCAAAAAACAGGGGACAACGAATTCAAGGTCAGAACCTATGAGAGGGGCGTTGAAAATGAGACGCTAGCGTGCGGGACGGGAATATGCGCTTCAGCTGTTGCGGCAGTCCTCACAGGGGAGGCTGACCTGTTGCATTCCATCACCTTCCACGCCAGAGGCGGCGACCTGCGCGTAGAGCTTGAATCAGAAAAGGGCAGCATCACAAACGTCTACCTAACCGGGCCTGCCGTGGAAGTATTCAACGGAGAGATAGACTATTTATAACGTCAAATAAAAAGGATTATCACTGAAAATGAACGGCAGGCAATTCTATTCTATCCTGTTCACGGTGTCAATATTTCTGATGCTGTATCTTTCGCAGTTCGGCACAGCGGTGCTCGTCCAGATAACAACCGACAAGTCCAGCTACGGGACAGCAGACAGCATGGCAACGTTCACTCTGGGCGTGGATTTGGACGTCGGCGAGAGAATTCCAATCGGAAATCTCACATTGTCGATAGTCGGCCCCACGAACGTGACCTGCGCTTTCAACCCAGCTGGAACCAACCTGACAGCATGTTCCGGCATCGTGAGCATAACGGCTGTCAACGTTCTTAATTACACGAATGGCAGCAGGTGGGGTTACGACTACCTGGCAGGAACGAATCACACGTTCACATCAGGCTACGGCTACGCGTACCTGGCAGGCTACGGATGGTCTGATACATGGGGTTCGGAACTGTACTATAACATAACCTGGAACATCACCTTAGCTGGGGAGGGCAGCTACAATGCGACCCTCTCAGCCTACGTGGCAGACGGCTCGACATCGCACTCCTACGTTTCAAACGTAACAAGCTTCTCAATACTTTCAGGCGCGTTAGCGTCGTTCACAGGGCAGTTCAACGACGCAACAGACGACGCAGACAACGACACAGCATACGACCACCTTATCGTGACCGTAGGGGTGAACGTGACAGCAAACGGGACCTATAAGATAACCGGCAGGCTGGACGCCCCAAGGAACGGAGGATACGTGGACACCTGGCCGATAGCGTGGGAGGTCAACAACACAGAATTGTACGCCGGCCAGAACAATGTGACGCTCATATTCGAGGGCCAGGACATAAGCAGGAGGCAGATAAATGGCCCCTACATCCTCAAGTATCTGAGGATTTATGACAGCTCATGGACTCTGCTGGACGTCAGAGACAACTCCTACAATACTTCAGCCTACAACTACTCGCAGTTCGAGCAGGAGGCTGGCTCGTTCACAGCCTCATCAGGGTGGGGCGACCGGGGAGTGGACACCAACAGCGACGGAGAGTACGATTACTTGGAGATAACAGTCGGGGTTAACATAACGAACGCTGGCATTTACAGGATTGAGGGCATAATAACCGAGGCCGGCACCGGACTGGGAGTTTACGCGATAAATAGGACCAACCTCACTACCGGAGTGAACAACGTGTCGCTGTACTTTGACGGCCTTGAGATAGCAAGCAAGAGTTTGAACGGCCCTTACCTGTTATGGGTTGTGAGGCTGGTTGACGTGTCAAAGGCCACGTGGCTTACGCTCGACAAGGAGGCTAACTACTATCTGACGAGCGCGTACAATTCCACGCAGTTTTCAACGCCTTCGGCAAGCTTCACAGGCAATTATTGGGACGCAGGCTCGGACGGGAACAATAACAGTCTCTACGATTATTTGAACATCACGGTCGAGATAAACTCGTCAGGGAACAGGACATACACTGTGAGAGGCAGGCTGGCTCAATACCCGCTAGGGCATGTGACGTGGGAGAAGGTGAGAGTCAACCTTACGGCAGGACTGAACAACGTCACCCTCCAGTGGGACGGCATGCTGTTGAGCAACCTGAACTTCAACGGAAACTACAGCCTGAGGAGGCTGCTACTGGCAGATGTTACGGGCGGTATATGGGTCCAGACCGACGACAGGTTCGAGGCGCACATAACCGTAGGATACAATTCAAGCCAGTTCGAGTCCCCGAACGCGACTCTGACAAGCCCCTACTCCGACCAGGGAGTCGACACAGACAGCGACGGCAAATACAATTACTTAGGCTTCACCACAGGAGTTAACGTCAGCGCCAACGGCTTATACTTGGTAAGGGCTGAGCTGGTTGACCCGACGCAGACAGACTACCTCTGGGGGTGGAAGAGGCACATGATGTGGGCCAACAACCTTTCCAACCTGAGCTCAGGGTACAATAATGTGACGCTCTACTTTGACGGCCAGAGGATTAGGAGCGGAGGGTGGAACGGAAACTTCCAGATACGGCATCTGATACTGTATGCCGTGTCCGGGAACCTCTCACATTACACGGTTGACGAGATAAACCCATTGGACAGGAAATACTACCCCCACACGACAGGCAACTACTCCACGTCGAACTTCGACGCTCCAGCAGCCCAGCTCACTGGGACTTACATCGACTATGGAAAAGACTTGGACAGCGACGGCCAGTACGACTATCTTTCAATCGACGTTGGCCTCACGGTGAACGAGCAGAACTATTACCTGCTGGAGGGGACTCTTGTGGACATCATCGGAACCTACAAGGAGACTGCTGACAACCGGAGCCTCCTCTACGCCAACACAACCAACGTGACGCTCGACTTCGACGGGATGCTGATAAGGAACACTGGCGCCGATTACTTCTACCGGCTTAACACTGTGTTGCTTAAGGTTCTCCCAGGCAACAACCTCAGCAACAGCACTCTGCTATACGGTGTCATCAACGCATTCACGACCGCGCACCTCTTCAACGCGAGCCAGTTCGAGACGCCATACGCCAGCCTAGCAGCCAACTCCTCCAGCTACTCCGACTATGCAGTGGACACGAACGGGAACTCATTATACGACAAGCTCATAGTCAACGCGAGCGTCCAGATCAGGGAGAATGGAGTATACATATTCGAAGGTCTGTTGAAGACGCCCAACAACGAGCGCACCTTCGGCGCAGTCAATCTGACGACACTGACTGCCGGGAACCGGACGATACCGTTGATGTTCAACGGCAGGAAGATACGGGAGGCTGGCATAAACGGCCCGTATACTGTGAACGTTGTAAGGGTCGCGAAACTCAACGTAGGCTCCGGCAGCACGTGGAGGCTGCTCGACAAGAAATCCGACATCTATGTCACGCAGGCATACAATTACACCCAGTTCGAGACATGAAAGCAAGAATCAACAACAATGTGGAGGCTTGGAGGGTCCTGGTCGCAGTTGCAACCCTAATCCTTGTAGCGTCAGCGTCGATAGGTTACGTACAAAACACCTCCAAAAAGAGAGTAGTCTTCCTGCCTGCATCAAGCGGCGTCCTGGACCACATGGTCATAACTCCTGGAGAAGCGGAAGCTGTTGAGGTCCTGGCAGGGACGGCGCAGGATTTCAATGCCACAGGATTCGACAGCGAAGGCGGGCTGGTTACTGTAAGTCCTGTATGGAGCATAGTCGGGAGCAGCGAATTAGGTTCAATAGACAACGAGACCGGCCTGTTCGCAGGCCTGACAGCCGGGAGCGTAAGCATAATGGCGTTAAGCAACAACATATCAGCATCCGCGACAGTGAATGTCATATCCAACAATCCCTCAAACATAAGCGTGACAGCAACGCCCTCCGAGATAAACGCTGACGGCAATTCAACCGCTCAGATATTCGCGCTGCTGCTTGACGCGGACGAGAACCCGGTCGCAAACCACACTCTGGAATACACCATGCTTTCAGGCTCAGGCAACATTACTATTATTGACAGCCTGACCAACTCGTCAGGTTACTCGGTTGCGGAGTATACTGCGGCGACATCAGCAGGGAACGTGATAATAGAGGTTGAGGACACGACGATGCCAGGCCTGACGGGGAACGTCACAGTCCAGCTGTCAGGAGGCTACGAGATATCCCTAGTCTCAGGATGGAATCTGATGTCACTGCCAGTGGCCTCATAGCCTATTCTATGTTGACGACGCCGCCTGACTCGAAGAGGGCGTTCAATGTGGCTGTTTCAACCGCGTTCAGGTACTTGTCAACGGTTGATTCCTTCTTAAGCTGGATGGTGTATAATGAGTCCGTTATCCCGGCTTTGCTGAGGATGTCCTCGACTCTAGCGGTTATCTTCTTTTCTCCCTCTTTGCTCATGCTGTAGGGCGTTAGGAAGGCCAGGCATCTGATGCCCTCGTCCAGGGCGGTTGGTATGAGAACGACCCTTATCATCGTCTCATCGTCGTCTCCCATTCCAGAATTGCACAGGCTCATCCCGTATTTCTTCCACTCCAGTATGCCTATGTTGTCGACTCCCAGCCTGGACAGGGACTTCTTTATGTCATCCAGCTTCTCGCTCTTAACCTGCAAGGTTATGTCCCTCCCGATGAGCGAGAACTGCAATACTCCCTCGTGGCCCAGGCTCTTGAACAATTTTTCAATGTTGCCTGAGTACGAGCCGGAGAGCGCGACCTTGTGAGACTTCATCTTCAATTACGGTAAATACCATAACAGTCCAATGTATTAAATCCAATCATCAGTCTGAGCATGATATACTACAGGAATTTGAAGTTTGAGACAAGCCCAGATGTGTACGAGCCTGCTGAGGACTCCCACCTGATGGCTGAATCCCTGAGGGTGGACGATGGTGAGAGGGTTCTGGACATGGGCACCGGCGTCGGCATAGTTGCATTAATTGCATCATCAAATGCATCAGAGGTGGTTGGCGTTGACATAAATCCGAAGGCTGTTGAAATCGCGCGGGAGAACGCGAAATTGAACGGGACGGGGAATGCCAGCTTCAAAGTCAGCGACCTGTTCTCCACCGTTGTCGGAAGATTCAATGTGATAGCATTCAACCCGCCTTATCTTCCGGTCGCTGATGAGGGAATGGTTGAGCGCGCCTGGTCCGGCGGAAAAGGAGGTGTTGAGATTATCAAACGTTTTCTCCTGTCATGCGGGAGCCATCTTAAACCTGAAGGCCGCGTCTACCTTCTGGTCTCAACTTTGAACGATTCAGAAGAGGTTGGAAGGCTGGTCTCAGGGGCAGGGTTCACGTCGAAGGTTGCTGGGGAGAGGAAGGTGCCGTTCGAGACTCTCACTGTGTTAGAGCTCACAACAGTTTAATCCTCCTGAGGAACCGAGAGGGTTCACGACTTGTTCCAGCTTCCTAGTTAACCAGGTTGGCGTCCGCAAGCGTTCCCTTCATGCTATGAAGTTTATCGCAAGGTAGGCTGCGGTTATCAGAATGAAGACTGGGATCCAAACGAGCCTGCTCCAGTTTCTGATGTCCTTCCCATCAAGATGCTCGAACGGCAGTATCTCAGCCATCGCCCACAGGCTGGAAGTCGAATAGACCATCTGGTACACTACTTTGGGGTCTTTGGTGTTAAGCCATGCGAAGGCGATGGCGATTGCTATGGAAAGGATGGGGGCTGCCAGCTTAACCAGCGCGTACTTCCACCTGCTGATACTTTCATCGGCTTTCTCCAACAGGAATCCTTGGACGCCGAAGGCGTTGCCGAGGTAGCCTGTGAACAGAGTCACAGCCGAACCCAGAGTCCAGAAGTGGTATTCTATATGCACTCCCATCAGCTTCCCCAGTATCCTGTGGCTTATCTCATGGGAGAGTGCCGCGAACAGCGCGACTCCTGAATTCAAGGCCAGCATCGGTATGAAATCCTTCCCAGGGCCTATGAAAGTCCACGTTACCGATAGGCCGAGCACGAGGGACGCTCCCACTATGGAAGCAATCTCGTAGATTTTTTTGGAATGCAGTTTCCTGTCGCGCCTGCCGAAGGAGAGCGCCTTGAACTCTAGCACGGTCTTCAGAACTCCCGTAAGCGCAAGCAGGATTCCGCCGATGGCGGACGCTGCGACAGGTATGTAAGGTTCAGGTATGTAGCCTCTCAGGGGGGAGTACCTGACTGCTTCCCTCTCCAGCCTGTTCGGCGGGATATAATGCCCGATGTACATCAGAGTGGTGCCGTCCTCAGCCTGCCCTGTTCCAATCTCAAGAATCCCGCTTAACGCTCTGGTCTTGTTTTTGAAGATTCCCTGCTCATCCAGTTCGCCCGCAATCTTGTTGTGCGCCGGCCCGCCTACCAGTATTATCAAATCCGCCTTTAGCACTTCAGCCAGAGGCGTCTCATCTGAGACGTAGGTTGTGCTGACACCTTCGAACGAGATGTTATACTCTGTTGTTATGTTCGCCTGCAGGCTCTGATTTTTCAACGAGCTCAGGATGGTGTAGTCGACGGCGTCCAGCAGTGAGCCTTCCACCACTGTTGCGTTGAGGGACAGGCTGATGTCGGAAATCGTGTCAAACGGCACCTCCAGCTGGAGCTGTTGTACGATCTCCCCAAGCTTTATCTCATCAAGCGTGAAACCAGAACCTGTTGAGGCGAGTGCAACTATTGCGATAAGAGAAAAAAGAGCTTTTACATAGCTCGCATCCTGCCCCATTTTATCCTCCAAGCTCCCTGCTCCTCTTGGCCGCAGCCTTGACAGCCTTCTTGAAGGACTCCGCAGCCTTTCCAGATTCAAGGACCTTAAGGCCCTCTATCGTAGTGCCCCCTGGTGAGCAGACCATGTCGATAAGCTCTTGGGGTCTTTTGCCTGTCTTCAGAACCATCTCTCCGGCGCCTTTTGCTGTCTGCGCTGCCAACTTTAATGCTACATCCTCCTTGAGGCCTTCCTCAACTCCGGCCTCTGCCAGAGCCTTGATGATAAGGTAAACGTAGGCTGGGCCGCTTCCAGACAATCCTGTGACTGCGTCCATCATGCTCTCCTCCACTTCCATCGCGATTCCCAAAGAGGATAGGAACTGTTCTACTGTTTCAGCGTCGTCGTCTGTTGCCTTCTTTCCCCTGCAGTAGGCTGCCGCTCCAGCTTCGACAATCGCTGGAGTGTTTGGCATGACCCTGATGACCCTAGCGTCCACCGTCTTTTCAATCTGCGATGTTTTTATCCCGGCAGCTATGGAAACCAGCAGCTTGCCTTTAGCATCCTTTTTAATCTCTTCCAGGACCTTTTTGACTTTGTCAGGCTTCACAGCAAGGAAGATTATGTCCGACTCCCTGGCGACTTCAGCGTTCGACGTTGAGGTTCTCACAGACCCTAACGTCCTCAGTCTGTCCTCGTCCTCGTCTGAAGCATATATGCCGTCCCCTCCGGCAATGCCTGCCCTCATAAAGCCCTTAATCAAGGCCGAGCCCATCCTCCCGGCCCCGATGACTCCGACTTTCATATCCAGGTTTTAACCGAAACAAAAGATGCCCTTTTTTATAAACATAGGGTAATGAATAATAAAATGAGGTTTAAGGCACTTATACTACTGATTACGCTCTTTTTCATAGCAACTACTGCGTCTGCCACCCAGATTATAGTCCTAAACGAGTCAGAAGAGAAGGTTTACTCTCTTGAGGATGTCCTCCTCTCAGGCGACCTGAACGCTAACAGTCTGAGCATACAGGGCAAAGGCGAGGTCATAAACGGCAAAAACGTTAAAGTCTATCTATTCGGACCGTCCTCTGACATACTGGTAAAAAATGTTAACGTAAACAACATCCCAACATCAGTCTCATTCGATGGTGATGGCTATTTCTTCATAGCAGACGGAGGCAGTTTCAATTTCAACGGAATCTTAGACATCAAAACAATAGGCCAGGTGAAACTCTTTGTCAAAGGGCCTGTGAACAGCCTGCGTTTCGACCTCATTCATGGTTATGCAATAAACGGAGACCAGTTCGGACTTTATGAGTGGGAGGTAATCCTGCAAAGAGCTGAGAAGGTTTCGATGATAGTTGACGGAAACTTCAAATACACATTCGCTGAGAGAGACGAGTTCCATTATCTGATAAACTTCAAAGCCTACGGTAGCACACTCGGAGGATACAAGTTAAATCTTCCAAACGGGGAGACGGTCACAACTGTGGTTGGCGCAAAAAAATGGGAGCAGGTTGGAAGCAACATGAATCTTGATTTCGAGGGAAGCCAGGCTGCTGTCACAGTAAGGGGGTACTTCACTTCCACGAACATTAGGATTCCACTCCCCGAAGACAGGCATCACGTTCTCATCGAGTCAGACGCTGAGAAGAAGATCAGCATAATCACATCCGCAAAGGAGTTAGACCTCAAGGAGTCGCCATTAAGCCCGACATATGGTAACGCCCGTGCATTCCTGGCAGCCAGGAACGATGACTTCACAGTAACAGTTAAAAAACTTGACGTACTGCCCTCGCTCGCGGCTTCTGTGCGCAGTGCCACCAACTTTGTTGCGATAACGTCCAAGGGTTCAATCCTCGGTGAACTCGTCTACAATTATGCGAACACCGGCGTTGATTACATAGAAATCGACGCTCCCGGAACACCGCTTTACGCTTCCACAGAACGGCATGC
This sequence comes from Candidatus Altarchaeota archaeon, assembly GCA_043800255.1. GTDB lineage: Archaea > Altiarchaeota > Altiarchaeia > IMC4 > SCGC-AAA252-I15 > JAZDNF01. The sequence continues at coordinate 28,062 of JAZDNF010000001.1, forward strand.
TGTCAAACTGACGAAAGACAACAAATTGTTGCTGTCATTTCCAAAAGGAGAGCAGGGGACGCTTGATTTTGTCTACTTTACGACTAGGGGCAGGCTGAAACCATTTGACATCGTTGACATTCCCCTCGCCAGGACAGACCTTCCGATAACAGAAGCTCGCACTACCATATACCTGCCAAAGGATTACTATGTTGTCGAGACGTTTGGAGTTTCCGGGGGGAGCGAGCTCCCGACAGTGAAGGCAACACTCCTCTATCTGATTGTTGTTGGCATAATATCAGCGGCATTGGTCAAAGATTCCAAGTTCATGCTATCATATGCCGTCTTCTCGGCAGCTGTGTTAATATTCGACCCGACGCTGTTCCTGTTGCTCATTGCGGCAACGTTGGCTCTCATAGTCAGAAAGCACATCCCGAAGACGACTCTGAAATGGCTTGTTGTTGGAGGCGTCGTATTCGTGATATCTCTTGTGGTTGTGGCTGTAATATTCGGTCTTATAAGCAGCGTGGCCAGGCTTAGCAGTCAAACAGTCAACTATGAGAAGCGGGCAGGCTATGCCATGGTAGACGAGGAGGCAGCCCCGCAGATGCTCTTGGCCTCCAAGGGTCTGGTAGAGGTGGGCGAAGGCGATGCCGCAATCACAGTCCCGGTACGAGAGGGCGTATACCCTGTGAAATTCGAGATTCCCAGATTAGGGAAGACAATCTCCGTCGTCAATCATCTAGTCACCAAAGAAAACCAGATCAGCCTGAAAATACTGATAGTGAAAGACTGGATAGAATACCTAATCTACCTGATTGGCGCATTAGCTGGCATCAAGTGTTACCGAACAATATACCCGAGAAAATAGGTTTTTTTGTAACCCCGTATTATTCTTTTTGAACGTGCTATAGTCTATATACCATGGAAAAACAGCGCCTCAAAGGCGGGAAACCAATCGAAGAGAAGCCGGACCACAGCGAGATAGGTTTTCTGAAGTTGCTGACTTTGCCCAGGGAAGAGCGCAAGGCCATTACAGCGCAGAGGAAAAAAGAGCGTAATGCCCTCCGCGAGGATAGGAAGATGGCAAGGGAGGAGAAAAAAAGGCTGGCTGATGTTTCAGCATACTACAAAAAGGCTGAGAAAAGGGAGAGGAGCGGGAAGTTGGACAAGGCCGAAACCTTGTACCGCAGGGCTGCGGAAAAGTACATGCTCAAGGAGGATGGTGCTGGAACAACTCAATCATATTACAAAAAGCACAAGAATGAGCGGAAAGTCAACCCAGGATTCTATTCAGCATACGATGGGATGCTACGAGTAGTCCAAAAGAAGGGCGACCCGCTTCTGCTTGCCATTATGTACGAGGAGATTGGCGAGTTGGACAAGGCTGGAGAGTCTTATGTTCTGCTATCCCAACAACTCTTCCAGGAGAGGAACAGGCCGGGAGCATTGGATGCCGCAATCAATGCGCACGCTACGTTTAGCACTTCCGGGAACGGGGAGGGGACTGCCTACGCAGGCGGCATACTGAACAACCTCGGTGTCGGATTCTACGAGCAGGCTAAGAAAGCAGTACAGTCGAAGGACAATAAGACTGCTGTCAGCAACTTCGTGAGGGCTTACAAGGCTTTTCAGACGGCAGGAAACACAGAGGGAACCGAGAAGGTAGAGCGCAGATACCCTAAGGTAAAAGATTACCTCAAACAGCAGGAGCAACTTGCAGAGCAGACAAGGGCAGCCGAAAGAGAGGCTCTTGAGAAGAAAAAACGCTCATAAGCCTATCCAGCTCAGACTGAAAGACACTCCTACTGACAGGGCTAAAACTACTTCCTCTTTCTTTTGCCTATGAAGTATCCGACTATGAGCCCGAAGATCACTCCTGCGAACTCTAGCGCGAATACCAGCAGCCACAATAGCAGTCTCATATATCTAATTATCCTGTCAGATTTAAATATGCTGCTATGAACCTGCCTTAAGTTTCCTGTGCGTGTACTTTCTCGCGTTTTTTCCGACGTAGTCTGCGACTATCTGGCCGTCTCCGAGGAGAAGGTACTTGTATATGGTCAGGCCTTCCAATCCTACGGGGCCTCTGGCGTGTATCTTGTTCGTGCTGATACCGACTTCTGTTCCCAACCCGTACCTGAAGCCGTCCGCAAACCTGGTGGAGCAGTTGCGCATGACAGAGGAGGAGTCGACGAAGCTGAGGAACTTCTGCGCAGCCTTCCCGTCTTCAGTCATTATCATGTCAGTGTGCCCCGAGCCGTAAGAGTTTATATGCTCTACCGCCTCGTCGATGTCTCTGACAACCTTTACGGATATTATCAGGTCATTGTATTCCGTCCGCCAGTCCTTTTCCAATGCTTTCCTCACCTTGAAGCCCTTCAGCAGATGCCTTGTTATGGAATCACCCCTGATTTCAACACCATGTTCAGCGTACCTTGCTGCCATCTCAGGCAGGAACACGGGCGCGATGTCCCTATGAACCAGGAGCGTCTCAATGGCATTGCACACCGCAGGATACTGGACTTTCGCATCAAGGCATACGTCCCACGCCTTCTTCAGGTTGGCTCCGCTGTCGACGTAGGCGTGGCATACGCCCTCAGAATGGCCTAACACTGGAATCTTAGTGTGCGCCTGCACGTACTTCACGAACCTGTTACTGCCTCTGGGTATCACCAGATTGATATGCTCGTTCAATCTGAGCATCCTGGAAACTTCCTCCCTCGACTCAAGCAGCTGAACCCATCCTCTGGGAAGGCCCGCCCTCTCGGAAGCTGCCCTCATTATCTCATACAGGAGTCTGTTCGAGCGCTTAGCCTCGCTGCCGCCCTTCAGTATCACAGCGTTACCTGACTTCAGGCAGAGGGACGCGACCTGTATGCCGACCTCAGGCCTGGATTCAAATATCACTCCAATAACTCCTATAGGACACGACACCTTATGCAGTACGAGATTCCTGTCAAGTTCCGTCTTCTCCAAGGTTCTTCCAACAGGATCCTCCAATCTCTCAACGCTTCTGACACTCCTGACCAATTCGCTTATCTTGTCATCTGAGAGATCCAGCCTCTTTATCAGCACTTTGGATAGTCCGGCTTTTCCAGCTGCTCTAACATCAGCCCTGTTAGCCTTCAGGATAATCTTCCTGTTGGCTTGGAGTGCCTTCGCGACCTCAAACAATGCCCTGTTTTTGGCAGTGGTCGATAAATTAGCCAGACCTATCGAAGCCTTCCTCGCGACCATAACCTTCTCGACTGTTGAGTCCATACTAAACGAATACCATATTGTCCCTGTCCAATACCGCCTTCTTCGATTTCTTCTGGCCTAGAACGATGTCAACTTCGGCTGTTTTCAAGCCGGAAACCCTTCCCAATTCATCGCTCGAATAGTTTGTAATGCCTCTGGCAATCTGCCTACCGGTTGAACTTTCCAGCAAAGTTATAGTATCCCCTGCCTTGAAATTACCTTTCACGCCTCCTCTGACAACTCCCGCAGGCAGCAGCGTCTTGCCCTCATGTATCGCCTTAGCCGCGCCCTCGTCTATCGTTATCTCGCCCTTCGATGGGGCAGTATACTTTATCCAGTGTTTCTTGTCTGTCAGGCCCTCCTTAGGCAGGAACAGCGTGCCGACATCCTCCCCCTCCAGTATCCTCCCTATTATGTTCCTCTCAGAGCCATCTGCCAACACCATGGGTATGCCCTTCTCCATAGCCTTCTCGGCAGCAAAGAGTTTAGTGGACATCCCTCCCCTCCCTTTTGAGGTTCCCCTGCCGCAGGCCTTCCTTATCTCAGGCGTGATGCTCTCAACAACCCGTATCAGATTGGCGTTCTTACTTCTCCTGGGATCCTGCGTGCACAAGCCGACGGTGTCTGACAATATTACCAGCAAGTCTGATTCTGCGCTGGCTGCGACCAGCACAGACAGGCTGTCATTGTCACCTGAGACTATCTCCTCAACGGATACAGTGTCGTTCTCGTTTATGATTGGAATTACGCCCAGTTTCAGCAGGGCTTTTAGAGTGTTCTGGAAGTTCAGATACTTTTTCCTGTCCCTGAAGTCCTCATGCGTCAGCAGCACCTGGGCTATGTTCTGCTCGAGTTTTGAGAAGTTCTTCTCATATGTGTGCATGAGTATGTTCTGCCCGACAGCAGCCGAAGCCTGCAGCATGGGCATGTCCCTGGGCTTCTGCTTTAATCTCAACTTGCCTATGCCTGCCCCTATGGCACCGGATGTGACCAGAATCGCCTCCCTGCCCGACTTCCTAAGCCAGACCAGCTGCTCCGCCAGCCGCCCAATACTCTTCTCGTCAAGACGGTTGTCCTTCCCAGTCAGGTTGGACGTCCCAACCTTCACGACAACCCGCTTAACCTTGGAAAAATCCCGCATAATAAGATATTCAAGAACAACGCTATAAAACAGCGGTTGCACGCTGCTGGAGAATTTAAATGACCGCTCTTATTCTTAAAAGATGAACTATTCCCTCTCAAAGTCTGACCTGCCGAAGTTCTTTAACAGCCTGCTGGGGAAGCATGAGGTTATAGCGCCCGTGAACGTCAGGGGATGGGACTTCTACCGGCCTGTTAAATCGTTTGATGAAGTCAACATGGGCTACGTCAACACACGGTACTCGCCCAAAGAGTATCTCCTCCCGGTTGAGGAGAGGATGATATCCTTCGATGGCAGCCTCAAACCAGAGTATGCTAAAATAAAACGTGTGATATTCGGCATGCGACCCTGCGATGTGAACGCTTTCAATGTGATAGACCTGCTGCTGCTGAGCGAGAGACCTGACCCATACTACAAGAGACGGAGGGACGACACTCTCATAATCGCCATCAACTGCGAGGAGGCGGGAGAGAACTGCTTCTGCATGTCAATGGGAATGCACAAGGCGGAGCAAGGATACGACCTGCTTCTGACAGAGAACGACAAGGGCTATACAGTCCAAGCCGGCTCCGAAGCTGGGAGAAAGCTCACAGGAAAAAAGTTCTTCAAAAAGACTGACAAAGAACCTGAGCTCAGGCTGAAATGCAGCAGGATGATACCTGAGAGCGCGATGCAGAAGCTCAAGAGCTCCTTCGAACATGAGATATGGTCTGAGGAGGCTGACCGGTGCCTCAGCTGCGGAGCATGCACCGTCACCTGCCCCACATGCCCCTGCTTTGACGTCGACGATGTCATAGAGATAAACCTTAGAAAGGGGAAGAGGGTCAGACGGTGGGACTCATGCCAGCTGAAGGATTTCACGAAGGTGGCAGGCGGCTACGTTTTCAGGAGCGAGAGGGCAAACAGGCTGAAGCACAGGATATACCACAAGCTGAACTATTACATAGAACAGTTCGGAGTGCCGATGTGCACAGGCTGCGGAAGGTGCATAACAAACTGCCCAACCAACATTGACATGGTCGAGATTGTGAACAGGCTATGAAGAACCCCTACATGCCGGAGAAGGTCAGGATAGCGAAGGTCTCGGATGAGACCCACGACACGAAGCTGTTCAGGATAAATTCCAGAACAGCGCACACTCCCGGCCAGTTCTATCAGCTGTCGCTGCCCTACTACGGCGAGGCTCCGATATCAGTATGCTCATATTCCGACAAGCACTTGGAATTCTGCGTCAGGAACGTCGGAAACCTTACTAATGCGATGCACAAGCTCAAGGCCGGTGGCAGTCTGTGGCTAAGAGGCCCGTACGGCAAAGGCTACCCTGTGGAGCTGCTGGAGGGCAGGAACATCACAATCGTGGGGGGCGGGACCGGGACTGCGCCTGTGAGGAGCGCGGTAGAATACGTGCAGAGGCACAGGAAAAAATTCGGGAGCGTGGACATATTCCTCGGCTTCAGGACGGGGGATGACATACTGTTCAAGAAGGACATCAGAGCGTGGGAAAAGAAGTTCAGACTGCATCTGACGCTCGACACACCCTGCAATGAGTGGGTGTGCAGCACAGGCTTTGTGACCGCGCTCATAGAGCAATCGGACATCAGGCCTGAGAATAACACTGTGCTTGCCTGCGGGCCGCCTGTGATGATAAAATCAGCTATAAATGTCCTTGAGGGCAAAGGTTTTAAGGACGAGCAGATTTACGTGTCACTTGAGCGGCTTATGAAATGCGGCATAAGAAAGTGCGGCAGGTGCATGGTAAACTCCAAATACGTGTGCCATGACGGGCCGGTGTTCAACCAAAGCGAGGCAAGATGGCTGAAAGACTGAAACCTAAAGTCGGGATATTCTCGATAACGAGCTGCGCAGGCTGCCAGGAGAGCTTCCTCTTCATACACGACATACTGCCCGAACTGCTTGGGCAGATAGAGATTGTAAACTTCCCGATGATAAAAGAGCAACACGAGGAGGGGCCGTTCGACATCGCGTTCATAGAAGGGGCAGTGGTAAAGGAGGGTGAGGTTGAGGTTGTCAAAGATATCAGGTCTAAGTCAAAAATCCTGATAGCGTTGGGCAGCTGCGCCACCTACGGCGGAGTCCCGGCTATGCGTGACTTTGGGTACGAGGAGGACATAATGAAGTCAGTCTATCCTGTGCCAAGTGAGCTGCACCCGACAGCTGACGTGTACGGCATAGGAAAGTACGTTGAAGTCGACTACTATCTGAGAGGCTGCCCGATGGTCAAGGAGGAAATAGTCAGGGTAATCAAGGACCTCATCCTTAAGAAAAAGCCCAGGGAAGTCAGCTCTCCGGTGTGCGTCGAGTGCAGGGCCAACGGCAATCCATGCCTGCTGCAGATGGGGCAGCCATGCATAGGCCCGGTAACGTTCGGAGGATGCAATGCACTGTGCCCAACCAATGAGATACCATGTTACGGGTGCAGGGGCCCGCTTGACGACTCCAACGTTGACAGCCTTGTCAGCCTGCTGGAGAAGCAGGGCATAGACCGGGAAGGCCTGAAGAGCATATTCCTGAGGTTCGCTGGCACATCAAAGAAGTTCAAGAAGATAAGAGAATGACGCATGACATACACTTAGAGCATATCACCAAGATTGAAGGTGATGCGACGCTTAAGGTCAGGATAGAGAAGGGCAGGGTCGAGACTGTAGAACTCCGGGTTCTAGAAGGCGCCAGATTCTTCGAGGGAATCATAAAGAGAAAAAACTACAGGGACGTGACGTCGCTTGTTTCCAGGATATGCGGCATATGCAGCTGCATACACCAGGCGGCGTCGCTCAAGACCCTTGAGACCGCCCTGGAAGTTGAGCCTTCAGAGCAGACGCTCCTCCTGAGGGAGCTCATGTGCCTCGGGGAGAGGCTCAGAAGCCACGCAACCCACCTGTACTTCCTGGCTCTCCCAGATTATCTGGGATTCGGGTCCGCGGTCTCGATGGGCAAAAAGCACAAGGACAAGATTGCGAGAGCGTTGAGGATAGTAGCGCTTGGGAATGACATCGTCGAGACAGTAGGCGGCAGGGACATCCACCCTGTTACCGGCGTGGTTGGGGGGTTCTCCAAGATGCCTACTGAGAATGAGATGGACTCGCTCCTGAAGAGGGTGAAGGCCATAAAGCAGGATGCTGTCGAGACGGCGGAGCTGTTCTCAAAACTGAAATATCCCACATTTGAGAGGGAGACGCAGTACTTCGCGCTGGAGGACAGGGAAAGCTACTCCCTCCTTGAGGGGGAGATATCCTGCGTCGGCAACTACTGCATCCCAGTGAACACTTACGTGCAGCATTTTGAGGAATACATAAAACCGTATTCGACTGCGAAGTTCGTCGTCGCGGAGAAGAAAGGCTACCGGGTCGGCTCTCTCGCGAGGGTTAACAACAACATGAAGTTCATGAGCAGAGACGCCAGGAAGATTATAAAAAATTCAGGCATAAAGTTCCCAAACCACAACCCATTTGTGAACAACTTCTGCCAGGCTGTGGAGAACGTCCACGAGGTTGACCGGATCATTGAGATTCTAAACAGTTTGGAGCTTAAAGACGAGAAGCCGCCGGAAGTAAAAGTGAAAGCATGCCATGGGGTATCCGCGGTCGAGGCTCCTAGGGGGATACTGTTCCACGATTACGAGTTGGACGGCAAGGGCAACCTGGCGAAAGCCAACATAATAACCCCCACCCAGCAGAACCTGCTGAACATCGAGGACGACATACGAGCATACCTTCCGATGCTCCTGAGCCTCGAAAAGGAGAGGATCATACTAGAGCTTGAGAAACTCATAAGGAGCTACGACCCCTGCATAAGCTGCAGCACCCACTTCCTCAAGGTGAAGGGGCTATAGGCTTGAGACAAGATGCCTGACCTTTTTCCGTATGGCTTTGATGTCACCTGTCTGCGGGATGCCTATTATCCTGAATTTTGAACCCTCAGCCTGACTCAACAGTTTCAGCATGAAACCCAGGTCAAAATCATGTGCCGTCACTGTGTTGCCTATTGACAGCCTGCTGGCATCCTCTATGAGCGTCACATCCTCTATGCCATGAACGACGTCCAGTATAACGAAATCGCCTTTGACTTTGAGGACGTCATCAGGCTTGAATGCTACGGTGACGTCAAACTCGTCTAATCCATTAGCAACCTTCAATGCCAGGCTGTCATCATCTACCACAGGATTGCCGTAGACGAGAATCTTTTTCATGTCAGAATAAACCCTTTTCCAGCTTGCGCTGAAAGTTATTATAATACGACTTCTATAATATATCGGAAATATGTCAGAAAAGAAAGCACTTCTCGAGGCTGCGCTGTTCATATCCGCGAGGGGGATGAGCGTGAACGAGATGTCTGAGCTGGTGGGCGTTGAAGCTAAAGAGGTTGCAGAGCTCATGGACGAGCTGAAAAGAGACTACGAGTCCAGGGGCTCAGGCCTCGAGGTTGTGAAGCAGGGCAGATCATACACTCTTCAAGTTAGGCCTGAACATGAGGAGACGGTCTTCAAGCTGGCGCCGGTTGCCGATATGCCGAAGACCGTGCTCAAGACGCTTGCGTTGATAGCGCATGAGGAGCCGATAAAGCAGTCTAAGCTGATTGTGATGAGAGGCAACAGGGCATACTACTACATTAAGAAGCTGAGGGAGCTTGACCTTGTCAGCGCGAAGAAGAGCGGCCGCACCAGGATGCTCACAACAACGCCCAAATTCAAGGAATACTTCTCTGTGGAAACTGTCAAGGGGGTTGTGAAAGCGCCTGAGATTGAGAAGCCAGAAGAGGCTGGAAAGCCTGATGATGAGCAGAAAACGCAGGAAATAAGGATGGAACTGAAATGAGTGTGATACCATGGGTAACATGCTGAAAACAACCGCGCTGATGTCCCTTCTGATAGCGGTTGTCATGATAGCGTTCTGGTTTGTTGGCGGAAGGGGGTTCGCGCTGTTCGGCCTGATTCTGGGAGTTATCATAAATCTCGGCGTCTACTGGCACTCTGACAAGATAGTTCTGAGGATGACACGGGCCAGGGAAGTCTCAAGGGATGAGGCTCCGATGCTGCATGGAATCGTTGACCGGCTGGCAAGCAGGGCCAAGATGCCTAAGCCAAGGGTATATGTTGTAGAGAACAGGAGCCTGAACGCGTTCGCAACAGGGAGGAATCCGAAGCATGCTGCGGTCGCTGTCCACACAGGACTGTTGCAGGCATTAACTCCTGAAGAGGTTGAGGGCGTTCTCGGCCATGAGATGACTCATATAAAGAACAGGGATACCCTGATAAGCACGATGGCTGCGGTAATAGCCGGGATACTCTCCTACCTAGGCTATGCTTACATGTTCTCAGGAGACAGGCGCGACAGGAACAACGTTCTCGCGCTGGCTGCGATAATACTCGCTCCCATGGCAGGGATGCTGATACAGATGGCTATATCCAGGACTAGGGAATATGCTGCCGACGCCGGGGGAGGGCGGCTTTCAAACCCAAGATGTTTGGCTTCAGCGCTCGCTAAAATCAGCTCGTCTGCTGATGCGAACCCTGTCAGGAGAGGCAACCCTGCGACAGCGCACATGTACATAATAAACCCCTTCAAGGGCGTAGAGTTCTCAAGCCTTTTCAGCACCCATCCTCTGACAGAGGATAGGATACGGAAGCTTGAGGCGATGTAGCTCTTACTCTAAAACGAGGGTTATCTTGTTCTTCCTGTAGACGTTCAGGGACGGATACATCTGTGCCGCCATCTCCTCTATGTGGTCTAAAATCCCTATCTTGACCATGAGATTGTGGTCTGTCTTGTCCCTTATGAACTCAGGCAGGTGGATGTCGTCTGTGGTGTACTCCTTCTTTCGGTAGGCATCTTTAACGGATTTCTCTATCCTGGAGGGTTTGATCCTGTTCCCGAAGACAGATATTATCCCCATTCCCTCTGCCTTTTCAGGCTTAATCGGTTTCCTCTTCCTTGCAGCCCTCCTGCCTGCTTTATTTGACCTTCTGGCCCTCAGCTTAATCTTCTTCTTAGGTTTTACAGCCATCTTTTTTTTGCGTATTAGCCTATTTTTCCTTCTTTTTTTGGTTCTTTTTGCCATACTGCACCCCACGTCTGCTATAAACTTGGATTATAGGTAAAAAACCGTTTAAATACTGGTATTATCCAAGTATTATCCCAATATTATCCCAATAATATGGCTAAAATATGCGTCGAGATGCCCCAGGAGATACTAGATGACCTGAGAGAGCACATCGGGCCTGAAAAAAAGTTCGTCAACCTATCAGATGCGATAAGGACCGCATGCAGGAAGATGCTGGACACGCTCGACGAAATCGACAGAAGACACGGGAGGCTGAACACAGAATGAGAGTCGGACGGATATTCTACTTTGATTCCGCACACCATCTGCCAGACTACAAGGGAGAGTGCGAAAAACAGCACGGCCACACCTACCGCCTTGAAGTGGTCATCGAAGGCGAACTGAAAGACAACATGGTGATGGATTTCAAGGATCTGAAAAAAACCGTCGAGGATGAGGTCCTTGCAGAGCTTGACCACATGGACCTGAACGACATATTCGAGAACCCGACGGCAGAGAACCTGATGGAGTGGATATTCGACAGGCTGGGAAAAAAACTTCCACTTCATTCAGTAAAGCTTTGGGAGGGACGCGACAAATGGGTGGAAAAGCGGTCTGCCTGATATCGGGAGGCCTGGATTCCGCGGTATGCGCAGCTATCGCAAGGGACAGGGGCTGTGAGATATACGCCCTGACCTTCGACTACGGCCAGCAGCACAGGAGAGAAGTTGAGAGCGCAAAGAAGATCGCGAAATTCTACAAAGCACGGGAGCACATGATACTGGATGCAGGTTTAGGCAGATTCGGCGGCTCATCTCTGACATCAGGAGATGACGTGCCCCAAGGCAAAAAATTTGAGGAGATAAAGAACTCGATTGAAATCCCGTCAACATATGTCTCCGCCAGGAACACGATATTCCTCTCCTACGCCCTGGCATACGCCGAAACAGTCGACGCTGACAGCATCTACATAGGAGCTAACCACATAGACTACAGCGGCTACCCTGACTGCAGGCCAGAATACTTCAAAGCATTCCAGAAGATGGCAGACCTCGCGACAAAACGCGCGGTCGAAGGCAAACCGGTTAAAATAGAACATCCTATAATAGAATTGGACAAGAAGGCAATCGTGAAACTTGGGATTAAGCTTAACGTCCCCTTTGAGCTCACATGGTCGTGCTATGCTGGCAGGAAAAGAGCGTGCGGCAGGTGCGACAGCTGTATCCTAAGGTTGAACGGCTTCAGGGAGGCTGGAATAAAGGATCCGATAGACTATGAGAAACAGATGGTATGAGAAGTTCAGGAAAAGCCACAATCTGATATGGACCGAAAAGGATTTCCGGGGATGGTCTAACATGGTTGGGCAAGAGATTGATGTCTTCAGGGCGAACATATGCGGAGGAGGGCGCGTGTTAGACTGCGGCTGCGGGTTCGGAGGCACGGCAGTACCCCTCTCAAACAGGGGCTTCAGGGTTGTCGGCATAGACGTTGAGGAGAAGATACTGGAATGTGCGATGGAGAACGGGAGAAAATTCGGCAGGGACGTCACCTTCGCGAAGTGCGACGTCTATGACATCGTAAAAAGGTTCGGCCCGGACTCGTTTGACGCCTGCATATCAGGCGGCGTCATGGAACACTTCCCCGAAAAGGACATACGCATGCTGCTGAACCTGCAGCTGAAGGTCGCGCCCACAGTGATATTCTCAGTCCCGCTCGGCGAGGAGAACATGACAAAGACGGACGATTATGGCATCCTCATAAACCTCTGGACCAGGGAGAAATGGCTCAGGAAGGTCAAAAGTTACAATGTAAAAGAAAGCAGAATAGTGAAGAGCCACAGGAAGGTTGGGATAGGGCAGGAACTGTTTGTTGTCATCAAAAGATGAAAGTCTCGGAAATATTCATGAGCATCCAGGGCGAGGGCAGGTACGTCGGCAGCCCCCAGACCTTCATCAGGCTATCTGGCTGTAACCTCCGCTGCCGCTGGTGCGACACGAAGTACGCATACGGGGGAGGCAAGGAAATGACCGTAGACGAGATAGTGGGGAAGGTCAAGGAGTTCGGCCTGAAGAGCGTCTGCGTGACAGGCGGCGAGCCCATGCTGCAGTCGAAGGAGCTGACCCAACTCATCAAGAGGCTGAAGGTGGAGGGCTTTGAGATCATCCTGGAGACGAACGGCACACTATATGATGAGGAGGTCTTCAGGATCGTGGACTGCGTTTCACTCGACATCAAACCCCCAAGCTCCGGCGAGGAGAGCGACATAAGAATACTGAAAACGCTGGGAGGGAAAGACCAGGTCAAGATTGTCGTAAAGGACGAGAGAGACTACGAGTTCGCGAAGGAGATATCAACGAAGACAGACCTTGAGATAATACTCCAGCCGGAGGGGATGAAAGGCATGAGAAAATGGTGCGAGAGGGTGCTTGAGGACAGGATAGGCTTCAGGATACTCCCCCAAATGCATAAGGTACTAGGATTAAAATGAAAAAGGAGACACAGGACAAGAACCCGAAAATATCGGAGAACCTCGAACGGGTTGGGGTGACCAACCTGAGAACCATCGTCAAGACAAAATGGCGCGGCCATGACTACAGGTTCATACCGAGAATACAGCTGACAATCGACCTCAAGAAGGACAGGAAGGGGATCCACATGAGCCGGCTTGTTGAATCCATATCAGAGACCATAGAGGAGGAGACCATGGACGTCCACCGCTCAATTGAGGAGCTTGGCAGGACAATCCTCGAAAGACTTAAGGAAAAGCACGACTACGAGCGAGGCGAGATAGTGTTCGAGACGGAGCTGGTAACAATCGAAAAGACTCCTGTAACCCAGAAGGACACCATGGAAGCCCACGACGTGAAGGTCACAGTCAGAAATCGCGACGGCCTTTCCGAGAAGACGCTCGAAGTCAACGTTGTAGGCAATACCGTCTGCCCCCATTCGCTCGAGAAGACCGGCGGGAAGACTCACGTGCAGAGGGCGCTGGGGACGCTGACTATCAGCACGTACTATGACAATAAGATAACCCTTGAGGAGATGATAAAAGCAGTCGAAAAATCATTCTCCTCTAAGGTTTACACGATACTGAAGACAGAGGACGAGATGCACGTCGTGAATACCATGATGTCCAACCCGAAGTTCGTGGAAGACGTGGCGAGGGAGATCCTTTACAACGCGAAAAAGTTCAGGAAAAGCAGGGTTAATGCTAAGGTGGTTTCGATGGAATCCATCCACAGGCACGATGTCATAGCAGAAGGCCAATTTGAGACTTTTTAACCCTCGATTCACATTAATTAGTCCTTAAAATGATAGGAAAAAAAGTCAGACTTGAACGGATACTGGACAGGAAAACAGGGAAGACCGTCATAGTCCCCCTCGACCACGGTGTAACAGTCGGCCCCATAGAAGGCCTTGAAGACCTTCCGAAGACGATAAACGACGTCGCAAAAGGCGGCGCCAACGCCGTTCTCATGCACAAGGGCATGATACAGTACGGTCACAGAGGCTACGGCAAGGACGTCGGGCTGATAATCCACCTTTCGGCAGGCACGTGCCTCGGCCCGGACCCGAACTGCAAGGTACTTGTTGGCACAGTAAAGGAGGCTATCCGCCTTGGAGCGGACGCAGTTTCCATACACATCAACATAGGCGCCGAGGACGAGAGCAGCATGCTCTCCGATTTCGGGAAGATAACATTAGACTGCCAGGACTATGGCATGCCTCTCCTGGCTATGATGTACCCTAGGGGTAAGGACATAAAAGACGGCCACGACGTGAAATACGTCAAGCATGTCGCGAGGCTTGGAGCGGAGTTAGGCGCTGACATAATAAAGACCGTCTACACCGGCGACAAGAAGACGTTCAAACAGGTGATTGAGGGATGCCCTGCTCCGGTAGTGATAGCAGGAGGCCCGAAGATTGACAGCGAAAAGGCACTGCTTGCGATGATAGACGATGCCATGGAATGCGGCGCAGCCGGCGTTTCGATAGGCAGGAACGTTTTCCAGGCAGAAGACAGGGTCGGCCTGACGAAGAAGATATGCGACATAGTCCACGGGCGCTAGTGTCCCCGTTGTTTTCAGATTAGAATGAGACGCAACATAAGCAAATATTCTAACGTACGGGGCTCAGGCGACAGAGGTCCACGTGAGTTCAAGTCCATAAAACCAAAGCGCGTCGGCAGTCTGATGCACATAGCGACAAAGGATGTGATAACGACGCATCCCGAGAATTCTATAAAAAACGTCTCCAAGCTCATGGAGGAGCACGACTTCCGGAGGATCCCCGTCACTGACGCAGGCACAAGCCGCCTTGAGGGCTTGGTTGTTGCAATGGACATACTGGATTTCCTGGGCGGCGGCAAAAAATACAATATCATCGTAAAAGACTACCAGAGCAACTTCCTCTCGGCCATCAACTGTCCCATAAGGAAGATAATGCGGGAGCCGTCCTATCTCACAATGGATTCGGACATACATGGTGCCGTCGAAATCATGGTGACAAAGAAGACGAGCGCAATCCCGGTAGTGGACAATGATGATAGCATGAAGGTCATAGCCATAGTCACGGAAAGTGA
Source organism: Candidatus Altarchaeota archaeon (assembly GCA_043800255.1). GTDB lineage: Archaea > Altiarchaeota > Altiarchaeia > IMC4 > SCGC-AAA252-I15 > JAZDNF01. Next base: position 43,064 of record JAZDNF010000001.1, read on the forward strand.
CGTCCTACCCGAGGCGGTCAAGATAGGCGTTGAAGTCAAGGACGCAATGCAGGAGAACCCGATAACCTCGACTCTGGGGATGATGGTATCAGACGTATCGAAGGTTATGGTGCGGAACCAGATCAGGAGGCTGCCTGTGATAAGAGAGGACAAGCTGATTGGCGTCGTGACGCAGTTCGACATCCTACGATTCTTGGGGAAAGGCAACTTCAAGAGTACCGACGTAGAAACAAACCTTAGCACGAGGGTTGATGAGATAATGGAGAAGAAAGTCGTCTCCGTTGCTCCGAGACAGGACCTGTCGGAAGTCATAAAGCTTATGAAGAAGACCGGGTTAGGCGGCTTCCCGGTTGTCGAAAAAGGACGGCTGGTCGGGATAATAACGTCAACTGACGTAATACGTGAGGCTTATGAGGCCGGCCGGCTTGCGGAGGCAAAATAGAAAGCCTTTTATAGTATGAAAACAAAGTATTAAGTTACTTTCTTTTTCTGAGAGGAGCGAGTTTGATAAACAATTCCCTAGTCCCAAAGCATGAGTTGCTAAAACCAGAGGAGGCGGAGGCAGTTTTGGCAGAGTATAATGCGACTCGCGATGAGATGCCAAAGATAAAATCCGACGACCCTGCAATCTCCCAACTAAGCCCCAAAGAGGGGGACATCATAAAGATAATACGGAACAACCCTCTCATAGGCGAGTCATTCTACTACCGGGTTGTTATAAAATAAAATGCTAAGGATATCCGACTTCATAGGGCGTGATGACCTCACGAAATTCCAGATCGAGTCCTTCAACTGGCTTGTCGAGAAGGGTCTCCAGGAGGTCATAGACGAGCGGGAGCCGATTGACATAGAAATACCCGGCTACAGCCTCGACCTTGGCAAGATAGAGATCGGAAAACCAGAGGTTAACGAGTCAGGCCAGGGGGCTGAGTCGCGCTACCCCTTCGAATGCCGCCTCAGGAATCTAACGTATTCCGCGCCCATACTACTGGATTTCATAGAGAACGGAGAGCGGATAAAAGTCGAGATCGGCCACCTGCCGATAATGCTGAGGTCGAAGGCATGCCTTCTGTCCGGCCTCTCTGACGAAGAGCTTATAGAACGTGGCGAGGACTCTGAGGACATGGGGGGCTATTTCATAATCAACGGCACCGAGAGGTCGCTCATCATCGTGGAGGACCTGGCGCCGAACAGGATTGTAACGACCATTGAAAGCGTTGCCGGGAAGGAAGTAACACTCGCAAAGGTTTTCTCCATCAGGCAGGGATTCAGGTCGAGGGTAACGGTCGAAAAGAGGGAAGTCGGCAAGGACGGCTCGCTATTCGTGACCTTCCCTGGCATACCCAACAGGATATCTCTCACGATACTGATGAAGTCTCTGGGGTTGGAAGACCGGGAAATCCTGGAGATGTTCGAGGGGGACATGAAGCTCGAGATTCTCATGAACATGGAAGTCAAGAACATGTCCAAGGAGAAGGCTTTCGACTATCTGGGCAAGAGGGCCGGCGCAGGCCATGCCAAACAGTACCAGAGCACGAGAGCCAACCAGGTCGTGAACAACTTCCTGCTGCCGCACATCGGCAACACGGAGAGGGACAGGCGGGCGAAGGCACGCTATCTTGGGATAATGGCGAAGAAGGTCATGGAATTGGGCACTAACATGAGAGAGCCTGACGACAAGGACCACTACTCCAATAAGAGGCTCAGGCTTGCCGGAGACCTCATGCAGGAGCTTTTCAGGGTCAGTTTCAACAAGATTGCCAGGGACATAAAGTACCAGCTCGAGAAGCAGAGCGCAAGGCACAGGACAGTTAACATACGGACGGCCGTCAGGAGCAACAACCTGACTGAGAGCATATGCTATGCGCTGGCAACCGGTAACTGGACCGGCGGCAGAAGCGGTGTCAGCCAGGTCCTAGACAGGACGAACCACCTGGCTGCGATAGCCCACAGAAGAAGAGTCTCATCCCTCCTGAGCAGAAGCCACCCCCACTTCGAGGCAAGGGACCTGCATCCAACGCAGTGGGGCAGGATATGCCCAAACGAGACTCCAGAGGGCCAGAACTGCGGTCTGGTGAAGAACCTGGCAGTGAGCGCATACGTTACGACAGAGGAGGACGAGCGGATTGTTGACAAATACTTGAAGGAGATGGGAGTTCAATGACAGACGTTTACCTTAATGGCAGACTCATAGGAGACCACCAGAAGCCTGAGCAGCTTGTCGAGAGGCTCAGAGAACTGAGACGCAAGGGTGAGATATCATCCACGGTTTCCATAAGCTTCAGGGAGGAGAACAACGAGGTCCAGATATACACTGACAAGGGTCGGGTTCTGAGGCCTGTCATCGTCGTAAAGAACGGGAAGTCGCTGCTGACCGAAAAGCACGTCGAGGACATACGAGCCAGGAAAAAGACGTTCCAGGATTTTGTGGCCGAGGGCATTGTAGAGTACATAGACGCAGAGGAGGAGGAGAATACGCTGATAGCGATAACAGAAGAGGATTTAGAGAAAGACCACACCCACGTCGAGGTTACCCCATCCCTTGTGCTTGGACTGTCTTCAGGCTTTGCGCCGTATCCTGAGCACAATTCATCGCCGAGGGTCACGATGGCTGCCGCAATGGCAAAGCAGAGCCTCGGCCTGTACGCTTCAAACTACTTCTCCCGCTTCGACAGCAGGGCTAACATACTACATTACACTCAGACGCCTCTTGTAAAGACCGACATTACGGACTCTCTGGATTATCACAAGCGTCCCGCAGGACAGAATTTCGTAGTTGCTGTTATGAGCTACGAAGGGTACAACATGGAGGATGCGATAATCCTGAATAAGAGTGCCGTCGAACGCGGCCTCGGCAGGTCGACGTTCTACAGGACATACACTGCAGAGGAAAGAGGCTATCCTTCAGGGCAGAGGGACAAGTTCGAAATACCTGCAGAGGACGTTGAGGGAACCCAGTCTGAGGAAGCCTACGTCAAGCTCGACCAGGACGGCCTGATATTCCCTGAAACAGACGTGGACACCGATGAGGTTCTGATCGGCAAGACCTCGCCTCCAAGGTTCCTGGAGGAGATAGGCCCCTACGGGATTGTAAGCGAGAAGAGGAGGGAGACGTCAACTACGGTGAGGCACATGGAATCTGGAACCGTCGACTGCGTCATCCTCTCGGAAACATCAGAGAAGAACAAGCTGGTCAAGATCAGGGTCAGAAGCTTAAGGGTGCCTGAGCTCGGAGACAAGTTCGCATCAAGGCACGGCCAGAAAGGCATAGTGGGCATGGTCGTTCCGCATGAGGACATGCCATTCACAAAGGACGGGGTCGTTCCAGATCTGATAATCAATCCGCATGCCATTCCATCCAGAATGACTGTAGGTCACGTCTTAGAGATGATAGGCGGCAAGGTTGCATCGCTCTCAGGGGACATGACAAATGCGACGATATTCGACAACGTCAGCGAGGAAGACCTTAGAGGAAGCCTCAAGAAGTTCGGTTTCAATGATACGGGGAAGGAGAAGATGTACAACGGGATAACCGGCGAGCAGTTCCATGTGGACATTTTCATAGGCGTAATCTACTATCAGAAGCTCCATCACATGGTGGCAAATAAGATGCATGCTCGTTCGAGAGGGCCGGTGCAGATGCTCACAAGGCAGCCCACCGAGGGAAGGGCCAGGGAAGGCGGTCTGAGATTCGGAGAGATGGAGAGGGACTGCCTGATAGCTCACGGCGCGTCCATGCTGCTTAAGGACAGGCTGCTGGACGAGTCCGACAGGATTGTCGTTCCAATATGCAACAAGTGCGGTCTTGTGGCGACAAGGGACTTCGAGAAGAAGACAACCTACTGTCCGATATGCGGTGAAGTGCAGACTCACTATGTGGAGATGGCATATGCCTTCAAACTGCTCTTGGACGAGTTGAAGGGCATGTGCATCTACCCGAAATTAAAGCTGACCGAGAGGGTGTCATAAGATGATAATATCAAAGAAGATAGATCACATCGAGTTCGGGCTTTTCAGCTCGAGGATGGTACAGAAGCTCTCCGCAGCGAGAATCTACACTCCAACGACATACGACGACGATGGGTACCCGATAGAAGGCGGCCTTATGGACCCGCGACTCGGTGTCATAGACCCTGGGATAAGGTGTAAGACGTGCGGCGGGAGGATTGGCGAGTGTCACGGGCACTTCGGTCACGTCCAGCTTACAAGGCCCGTAATCCACGTCGGATACGCCCGCGAAGTTTACAACCTATTGAGGGCTACGTGCAGGGCTTGCGGCAGGCTTCTCATAGCAGATGATGCGCTCTCAAAGTATGACACCCAAAAGCTGACCGATGACCAGATTGATGCAATATGGACCAAGGCCATGAAGGTCACCGACGCAGCCGGCAAATGCCAGCACTGCGAAGCCAAGCAGATCAAGATAAAGTTCGTCAGACCCTACTCCTACTACGAGGACGAGAGCAATCTCCTCGTTACCGACGTCAAAGAGCGGTTCGAGAAGATCAAGGACGAGGATCTGGTTTACTTTGGGCTTAAGGTCAGGCCCGAGTGGATGGTAATGAGCGTTATACCCGTGCTCCCAATAACCACGAGACCGTCAATCACGTTAGAGTCTGCGGACAGGAGCGAGGACGACCTCACTCACAAGCTGGTGGACATACTCAGGATAAACCAGCGTCTTGAGGAGAACATAAACTCCGGCGCGCCGCAACTCATCATAGAAGACCTGTGGGACCTTCTGCAGTATCATATAGCGACATATTTTGACAACGGCATAACCGGCATACCTCCGGCAAGGCACAGGTCTGGCAGGCCCCTGAAGACGATTGCACAGAGGCTTAAGTCCAAGGAGGGACGGTTCAGGAACAACCTCTCAGGGAAGAGGGTTAACTTCTCTGCAAGAACCGTCGTAGGCCCTGACCCGAACATAAGCATAAGCGAGGTCGGAATACCCTATCCTGTCGCAATTGAGCTGACAGTTCCTGAAGAGGTTAACGAGCGCAACATCGATGAGCTGAAATCATACATACGAAACGGGCCGAGCATGCATCCCGGGGCCCATAATGTCGTTTCAGCTGGCAAGAGGAAGAGAATACTCGACGAGACCAAGGACGCGATAGCTGACACAATCGCAATCGGCGACGTTGTTGAACGCCATCTCATAAACAATGACATTGTCCTATTCAACAGGCAGCCTTCGCTTCACAGGATTTCAATGATGGCACACAGGGTTAGAGTGCTGCCATACAACACCTTCAGGATGAACACTGCGGTTTGCGCTCCATACAACGCAGACTTCGACGGCGATGAGATGAACATCCACGTCCCGCAGTCCGAGGAGGCCATAGCAGAGGCTGACATCCTGATGAGCGTTCAGGAGAACATAATCTCTCCCCGCACTGGCAAGCCGATAATCGGAGGGCGGCATGACCACGTTACTGGAATGTACCTGCTGACCAAGGACGATACGACCATCACGCGGGAGGAGGCGCTTGATATCGCCATAGACATAGTAAAACTTCCCGAAGGCAAGAAGAAGTTCACAGGCAAGGAGATATTCAGTCTGCTGCTTCCAGAGGACTTTAGCATAGAGTTCAACGGCAAGTTCCCGGGGAACAAGGTTGTGGTAGAGAAGGGCAAGCTCAAGAGCGGGATAATAGACGTTGAGGGGCTGGAAGGAGACCTCCTGAAAGAGATCTTCATAAGATACGGTTCAGAAAGGGCCAAGCAGTTCATAGACGACTCTACAAGGCTTTCCATAAGGTCATTCATGAAGTACGGGTTCAGCGTAGGCATAGACGAAGGCGACCTGCCTCCAAGAGGAATCAAGGATATAGAGGACCTCATAAAAGGGACGGAAGGAAATGTAAACGAGCTCATAAAATCCTACAATCAAGACGAACTTAAGATAATCCCCGGCAAGTCTCCCCAGGAGTCTCTCGAAGACTACATAATGGCGGAATTGGGACGGTGCAGAAGCGAGGCAGGCAAAATTGCCGCAAAATACATAGGCCTCAACAGCGCAGTCATCATGGCGAACACAGGAGCCAGAGGCAGCATGCTGAACCTCACTCAGATGTCCGGGTCGGTCGGGCAGCAGGCTGTCAGAGGCCAGAGAATAAGCAGAGGATACCATTCGAGAACACTATCCAGCTTCAGAAAATCGGACTTCAGCGCCGGCGCGAAGGGGTTCGTGGAGTCAAGCTTCAAGAAGGGTCTGACGCCAACAGAATACTTCTTCCACTCTATGGGTGGCAGAGAAGGTCTCGTAGACACTGCCATACGAACCGGAAGATCAGGTTATATGCAGAGAAGGCTCATCAACGCCCTTCAGGATTTATCTGTCAGAGCTGACGGCAGCGTCAGAGGTGACGGGAACGTCATAGTCCAGTTCAAATACGGCGAGGATGGTATAGACCCGATGAGGAAAGAGTTCCTGAAAGTCAAGGGAGCAAAGCAGAAGGCCACAGTCGACAGCGGCGAGGTGGTCGGAACAGTCGCCGCCCAGAGCATCGGAGAGCCTGGAACGCAGATGACGCTGAGGACATTCCACTATGCAGGAGTTGTTGAGCTTTCCGTGCCATTGGGTCTTCCGAGGCTTATCGAGATAATAGACGCAAAACGTTCACCTAAGAACTCGATAATGAAGATTTACCTCGACGAGGAGCACAGGATAACCAAGAAGAAGGCCCACGAGGTAGCCTCCCAGCTGATGGAGAGATTCCTGAGCGACATCGCGACCATCGACATAGACCTGGACAAGAAGGAGCTTATCATAAAGACTGACGACCCGCAGGTGAAGGAGACTGTGACCAAGCTGACTGAGATTGAACCCCAGAGGAACGTCTTCAGGATACCTGCAACGTCCATCGCAGACCTCCAGAAGCTGAAAACCAAGCTGAGCAGGAAGAGGGTCGCGGGCATTCCTGACATCAGGAGAGTCTTCATCAGAAGTCACGGCGACGAATATCTGATATACGCCGAGGGCTCGAACCTGAAAGACGTCCTAGAGATAAAAGGCGTTGACACGAAGAGGACGAGAACCAATGACATACTGCAGATATACGAGACACTCGGGATTGAAGCCGCGAGGAATTCCATAATAAACGAGGCGAAGGACGTCTTGGACGACCAGAACCTCGACGTGGACATAAGGCATATCATGCTCGTGGCCGACACGATGACTTCGACAGGGATGGTGCAGGCCGTAGGCCGGCAGGGGATAAGCGGCAGCAAGGGCTCAGTACTTGCGAGGGCCGCGTTCGAGGAGACCGAGAAGCACATACTGAATGCTGCATTGCATGCTGAGATAGACCCGCTGGCAGGCGTTGCGGAGAACATCATCGTAGGCCAGCCGATACCTGTCGGAACCGGCACTGTAAAGATCTCAGTCAAACCCGATATCCTAAAGAGCCTGAGGAAGAAGTAGGATGAAAGACATAAGAGATGAGATATCCAATACTATCAAGACAAGAACGGTTGCGATAGGTTACAATACGACTGTAGAGAGCCTACTCAACGGACAGCCTACAACCGTCTTCGCGAGCAGCAGGATACCCCTCAAGATGATGAACGACATTAAATACTACACCAAGGTGCTTGGCATACCCCTCGAGGTTATAGACGTCGACACCCTTGAGCTGGGTTCCATATGCAACAGGTCTTATCCAGTGTCGGTCCTGGCGGTTTTAGAGGACAAAGGCTAGAATAATATCAGGTGGTAATAGTTGGTGAAAATCAGGCTTGGGACGGAGGACATCAAATACATGAGACTATTCGAATCACTAACAGGCGCAACGGTCAAGGACTTCGTCAAAGAGGAGGGTGCGGTAGGATTCCTCATAAAAAAAGGCGACATGGGTCTGGCCATCGGGAAGGGGGGCGCCAATGTCGAGAAGATGAGGAACCTGGTCGGGAAGAGCATATGGATTGTCGAATTCGACACGGATGAGAGGAACTTCGTCAGAAACCTGTTCCAACCGGTTAAGATAAAAGACGTCAGATTCAACAACACAAAGAACGAGAAGACGGCAATAGTCGAAGTTTCAAACAGCGACAAGAGAAAGGTGATAGGGCACAACGGCTCAAGGATACACATAGCGAGGCAGCTTGCTAAAAGGCATTTCATGATAAACAACATCTCGATACAATCAACATAAAATGGCTACAGGAGAATTTGCCGCAAAAAAATTGGAAGGCGACCGGCATAAATTTAGGTGGAAGAAGGAGAAGTACGCCAGAAGAGTGCTCAGGCTTAAGGAGAAGCACGACCCATTGGAAGGCGCACCGCAGGCGAAGGGCATCGTCCTCGAAAAGGTAGGCCTTGAGGCAAAGCAGCCGAACAGCGCCATAAGAAAGTGCGTCAGGGTGCAGCTGATAAAGAACGGCAGGCAGGCTACCGCATTCTGCCCCGGAAACAGGGCCGTGACCTTCATCGAAGAGCACGATGACGTTCTCATAGAGGGGATCGGCGGGAGAAAGGGCCGCTCAATGGGTGACATACCCGGGGTGAGATACAAGGTTATCAAGGTTAACGACGTCTCCTTGGACGAGCTGGTCAGAGGCAGAAAGGAGAAACCACAGAGATAGGACCCATTTTTTAAGTATGTCTGACCTATATTTAAGCCTACTTTGTCAAATTCACGAGATAAAATGATGCACGATTTGCTAAACGATGCGATATCCAACATAAGGAACAGCGAGAGGATAGGAGAGGGAGTATGCAATGTGAAGCCCGCCTCAAAACTGCTGTTGGAGGTTCTCAAGGTGTTCCAGAAGGAGGGATACATCGGCGAGATTGAGGTATCAAACCAGCCTGCCGGAGGAACCATCAGAGTAACTCTAAAGAAGCAGATCAACGACTGCGGTGTGATAAAACCAAGGTTTGCTGTGAAAAATGACGATTTCACCAAATGGGAGAAACGTTTCCTGCCTTCCAGAGACTTCGGAGTGTTGGTAATGTCAACTCCCAAAGGGGTCATGGACCACAAAACCGCCAAGGGGAATGGTCTTGGCGGGAGGCTTTTAGCTTACGTCTACTGAGATGAAAAATAAGAGCGAGAAGAACGTTCTGGAATTCGCACTGAAAGATGGTGTGGACGTCCAGGTTGACTTGAAGAAGGTGACGGTCAAGGGCAGCAAGGGCGAAATAATCCGAACATTCAAGGCTCCGAAGATAAAAATCGAGAGAAAGGACAATACGATAGTCCTGAAGTCTGCCGTAGGTAGGAGAGAGCAGAGGGCTAAGATGGGCTCCATACGGGCTCACATAAAAAACATGATGAACGGTGTCTCCGAGGGCGTCACATACAAGATGAAGATCGTTTACTCGCATTTTCCAATGACCGTCAAAGTGCAGGGGACTACCCTGCTGATAGACAATTTCCTCGGCGAGAAATTTCCCCGGAAGGTCAAGCTGAGGGACGGCGTCAAGGTTGACGTCAAAGGCCAGGATGTGACACTGACCGGCATAAACAAGGAGGACGTATCGCAGAGCGCAGCCAGCATAGAGCAGGCGACAGACATCAAGCGGATGGACCCCCGAGTGTTCCAGGACGGCATATACATAACAGAGAAAGACGGGACACCGGTGAAATAACATGGCAGATAAGAAGACATCGACGGTCAGGAGGGGCATGAAACCTGGGCCGAAAAAGGAGGCTGCAAAGAACAAACTAGCGGCTAAGGCTAAAAGACCCTCCAAGAAGCCCGAACCAGAGCGGAAATCAGGGAAGCCGAAGGCTGAGGAGCGCAAGGCCGAGGAAAAGCAGGCGGAGAAGCCGGCTGCGAAGGATAAGGTCAAAAAGCCCAGGACAGTTCCAGAGCCAGCGGAGAAGGCCACAGCGGAGACTATCGAGGAAGCCAAAAAGCCAGAAAAGAAGGTCAAGGAGAAGGAGCCGAAGCCCATAGAGAAGATAAAATATCACACGCCCAGGGAACTCAATGACAGCGAGAAGGCGCTGATGAAAAAAAAACCCAGGTTCCTGCGTCAAGAATACCACAAGCTGCCGAGGTTGGAGGACAAGTGGCGCGCGCCGAAGGGGATAGACAGCAAGCAGATAGAAGGCAAGAGAGGGAAGGGAAAGCTCCCGAGCATAGGCTACAAGAAGCCTTCAACAGTCTCCGGGCTTGTCATGGGATACAGACCGGTGCTTGTGAAAAACACGGCTAACCTGTCCGATGTTTCGTCAGGCGCGGCTGTAATAATATCCAGCTCAGTTGGCAGAAAGAAGCGGAACGAGATCATAAAAACGGCGAACGAACGTAAAATCATTATCCTAAACCCAAGAAAAGGTGAGCTATGAACCTTTTGACCCAGAAGAGGATAGCGTCTAAGCTGCTCAAGGCAGGCGTCAGCAGGGTCAGATTGGACCCGGAATCTGCCGAGGAGATAGGGGAGGCGATAACCCGGGAGGACATCAGGATACTGATAGCGAAAGGCGCGATATCAGCGAAGCCGAAGCAGGGGATAAGCAAAGGACGCGCCCGCGCTAGAAAGCTCCAGAAGAAAAAAGGCAGGCGAAAGGGGCATGGAAGCAGAAAGGGCACAAAAAAAGCCAGGACTCCGAAGAAGAAGAGATGGATCGGCAAGATACGGGCCATAAGGGACGAGCTTCGCAAGCTGAAGGATGAGAAGGTCATTAACGAATCCCAGTATAGGAAACTGTACCGGCAATCGAAGGGCAACCTGTTCAACAGCAGAAGGCATCTCAGAGACTACGTAGAGAGGTTGAAAAGTGGCTAAAGGCGTTTCCTATATCACAAAGTACCGGAGGCGGAGACAGAAGAAGACGAACTACGCAAGGAGGCTTGATCTCCTGAAGAGCGGTGTTCCGCGCCTCGTTGTCAGGATATCAAACGCCAGCACCAGAGTCCAGGTTGTCGAGTACAGCGAAAATGGCGACCTTATCCTGGCGTCGGCAATCTCAAGCGACTTAAAGAAGATGGGATGGGCTAACTCGACATCGAACATACCGAGTGCCTACCTTACTGGGATGCTATGCGCGAGCAGGGCTCTCAGCAAGAACATCAAGGCAGCTGTTCTTGACATGGGACAGAATCCGATTGTCAAGGGGTCGAGAGTTTTCGCAGCGGTTAAGGGTGCATTGGAGGCTGGCGTCCAAGTGCCAGTTGACAAGGAGATGCTGCCTTCTGAAGAGAGACTAATCGGAGCGCATATTAAGGCGAAGGACATAAAATCTGACCTGGAGAAGCTAAAATCTAGCATACTCAAAAATGGCTGAAAAAAAGGAAAACAAAGAAGAGGAGAAGAAACCGAAGCCCAAGCAGGATAAGCTATCAGTAGATGAGAAGAAGATAGAAGTTGGTGAAGCTGATCCTGATACGGAAGAGGAGATAGAGGGCATTGTAGCGGAGACTGTCGAGGAAAAGAAGGATATTGTTAAAAAGAAGATAGGGGTGGAGGCAGAGGAGCTTGAGGGAGCGCCTTATGACCTCAGCATGTGGGTTCCGAGAACGAAATTGGGCCTGATGGTGAAGAACGAAGAGCTTACGTCGATGATAGAGGTAATCCACAGCGGGCTTCCGGTAAAAGAGTTCGAGATCGTTGACAAATTAATCCCCAATCTGGAGGAGGACATAATAAACGTTGGCAGGGTCCAGAGGGTCACTGACTCGGGCAGGAGGATGAGGTTCAGGGTTGTGACCGCGGTCGGCAACCAGGACGGTTTCATCGGCATAGGCCATGCAAAAGGAAAGGAAGCCGGGCCAACAATAAGGAAAGCCATCGCAAGGGCTAAGATGAACATAAGGAACGTGAAAAGGGGATGCGGAAGCTGGCAGTGCGGATGCGGCAATCCTCACACTGTTCCATTCAAGATCCGTGGCATATCCGGCAGCGTCAAGGTCGACCTACTCCCAGCTCCGCGCGGCGTTGGCCTTGTCGGGGGCGAAATCGCAAAAAAGGTGCTGAAACTCGCCGGAATAAAAGATGCGTGGGTTCACACTTCAGGCCATACACGGACTAGTCTGAACTTCGCATATGCTGTTTATGACGCACTCGTGAATACAAACTACGTAAAGCTAAAGCAGTCTGACATTGACAATCTGAAGATAGTGTCTGATGTAACGAAGATTCCAGTTGAAGATGGACAGGAGTAAGAGACTGGCTGTTGTCAGAATAAGGGGGAAGGTGCACGTCCGCTCTGACATAGCGGACACCCTGAAGCTCGTCGGCCTCAACAAGATAAATCACTGCGTAGTGCTGGACGACCGGCCGGCTTACCGGGGCATGATAAGCAAGATAAACGACTATGTGGCTTGGGGCGAGCTGAATGAGAAAACATTCGAGGACCTTCTCATCAAGAGGGGCAGGGTGGTCGGGAACAGGCCATTCACCGAAGAGTACATCAAGAAGAACTCAAAGAGCAAGGACCTTAAATCGTTTGTCAAGGATTTTCTGAACTTCAAATTCGAGCTGTCTGAAGTGGCTGGACTGAAGCCGGTATTCCGCCTTAAGCCCCCGAACAAGGGTTTCGAGCGTGCCGGCATAAAGCGGCCATATTCCAGGGGAGGCGTGCTCGGCAACAGGGGCGACAAGATAAACCAGCTCATTGAGAGGATGATCTGATGGCTCACGGAGACAGGAAAACCCAGAAGATGAGGGGTTCGAGAACCCACGGCTACGGGAACACCCAAAAGCACAGGGGAGCTGGCAGCCGAGGCGGGAGGGGAATGGCCGGAAGCAAAAAGCAGAGATGGATGAAGGTTTCTAAGGAGATGCCCGGGTATTTCGGAGGGAAGGGCTTCAAGAGGCCTCAGTCAACGTCAACTAAGAACAAGATCATAAATGTCGGGTTGCTGGATGAGAAGGCAGAGAATTTCGTGAAAGAATCCCAGGCAGATAAGAAGGGCGACACGTATGCCATAGATCTGACTAAACTAGGATTCGACCGCCTGCTGGGGTCGGGGATCGTGACCCGCAAGTGGAAAATAACTGTTGGAGTTTGCACTCAATCCGCAAGAGAGAAGATCGAGGCTGTTGGAGGGTCTGTTGAGGAGACAAAGCCGAGGCAGGCCTCTAAGGAGGATGTGAATGAATCTGGAGTTCCTGAGACCGACGCTAAAGTACCTGCCTGAGGTAACTCTCCCTAAAAGGGCTGTTCCCTTCAAGGAGAAGCTGATTTGGACGACCGTTGTCCTGGTTCTGTTCTTCATAATGGGGACAATATACCCCTATGGCGTAACTCCTGAAACGCTTCAGGAGCACATACAGGGCTTCGGCCAGCTTCAGATGATATTCGCATCTTCTATGGGCACCATCGTGTCGGCAGGCATAGGCCCGATAGTGACTGCGTCAATCATATTGCAGCTCCTAGTCGGCGCCAAGATGATAGACATAGACCTTACTAAGCCAGAGAACAAGGCCCTATTCCAGGGAACTCAGAAGATACTTACAGTATTGATAGCCTTCTTCGAGGCCGGGGCGCTCGTGATGGCAACCAAGATGGTTTCTGGGACAGGTCTGATAGCGTTCACGACATTCCAGATCGCTCTGGGTTCCATACTCCTAATGTACATGGACGAGATCGTTTCAAAGTGGGGCATAGGCAGCGGAATATCCATTTTCATTGCTGGAGGAGTATCCCAGACCATAATCAACGCATCCATGAATCCGTTGAGGACCGAGGCAGGGTTCTTCGTAGGCGCTCTTCCGAACTTCATGGACCAGATGATACAGGGAACCATAGACCTCATGCTCATATGGCCTGTCATTGCAACGGTTATAATCTTCATAATAGTCGTCTTATGCGAGTCGATGAGGCTTGAGATCCCACTATCGTACGGCGGCATAAGGGGTGTCGGCGGCAGGTATCCGCTCAAATTCTTCTACGTTTCAAACATACCTGTCATACTCGCGGCCGCATTGCTGCTGAACGTTCAGATGTGGGCCGGCCTTGTCGGCGTTGACGTTAACAACATACAATCCTACGACGAGCTCAAGTGGTATCAGAAGTCAGTCTACCAGGTCACAACGTTTGTCACCCTAGGGAACCTCCACGGCGTCGCAAGCCCAGGCAGGTGGCAGCAGATTCTCGACGCTGACGTCATCCTCCACTTTGTTGTTTACATGATAGCATTCACAGCTCTTTGCGTCCTTTTCGGAAAATTCTGGGTCGAGACAACCGGTTTGGATTCAGAGAGCATTGCAGACCAGATACAGCAGGGCGGCATGCAGATTCCAGGCTTCAGGAGGGACAAGCGGGTGGTGAAGCGTGTCCTGGACAGGTACATACCTCAGATTACGATAATCAGCTCGATAGCTGTTGGCTTGCTTGCAGCGAGTGCAGACCTGTTAGGTGCGTTTGGAAGCGGGACTGGAATACTCCTGACAGTCGGCATACTCTACAGGTTCTATGAGGAGATACAGAGAGAGCAGATGGCTGACATGCCTCAGGCATTCAGGAAGTTCATGGGCAAATCCTAGATGAACCTGTCCAGAAAGAGTTTGTAATCCTCTCCATCTATGTTTATCACTGCATTGTCCTTCCTGACAACTATTCTCGCACTCCTGAGGTCTTTTCCGAATCCTTTGCGTTCCCTTACGATTTTTGGAACAAGCTGGTCTACTATCGTATACTTTCTCTTCTTGTCCACAACCCAGTGGCCGCCCTTTATGTAAGGTTTGAATCTGCTGTATATCTCTCTGAACCTCTCCTGGTTCTCAACGTCTCTGTCTATCGGAGGCCCCATGTGCTGCACAACATTCGGCAGCTCCCACACGTTGAACTCGAGAACGATGGCAGACAGCTTGTTCTCGTCGGTCCAGAAGTCGGACTTCATAACGGAGAAACCTTCACCGGAGATTTCGTTCACCACAGACTTTAACGTTCTCCTCAGTTGGGAGTAGAGGGAGTTCTCATTTATGTAACCGTGCTTTAGGACGAGCGCGATGGATCTCGTCCCCCTCGATTTCAGCGCCTTCTCCAACTCCTTCACGGATTTTGCAGCCTTCTTGGACGGAAAGAAAAATGAAACCTTTGGGCTGTCGAGGAACTCCTTCGAGGCGACAATGAATTCAGCGAGCTTCTGCCTTGAAACCGCGGCTGCCACGTTTCTGTCCTTGTCGACAGGGTCTACGACGATGAGGTCAGAGCCTGTGAAAAAGTACTTCAAGTCCTCCGGGTTCTCCCAGTGCCTCTCATGGTCTATCACATGGCCGAACTTCCAATCCGACGACGCCTCCAGCACCTTCAGGAACGAGCCATGGTGCAATCCAAGCAGCTCTGTCAGGTAGCCTGAGAAACCCTCAATCTTTGATTCGGCGCCGTAAACGTTACAGCCTTTCATGAACTGTTTGAGCAGCCTAATCTCCGCCCTGAGTTTCGGGTTCTTTTTCAGCTCCCTCTTTATGTAGGCTGTGTGCAGAGGCGTCCTGTCGACCGAGCACATGATCGTCTTCCCTGAATAGCATGGCACGACCTCTATTGTGTAATTATTGTATCTGCCTTTCACGTAGGGATGCTCGGCGTAGTCTATCTCATAGACTGCCTTAAGCTCTTTGAAGAGCCTCTTTCCGTAATCCAGCCCCAGCCTTTCCAGATCCTCCCGCGTGACGCTTTGGGGGAATACCATGAAGATGTCGATGTCCTTGTCTCCCCTGAGGTCGGTTTCCTTTGCCAGAGAGCCGACGAGCATCGGCTTGATCTTGAACTTCCGGAGTTTTTTCATCAATTGTGCGGCCATCTCCGCCTCTCGCTTCCTCTCAGCAGGGGATGGCGTAACCCTCTCCAAGACCTCTTGGAGTATCCTCTCAGTTTCCATTCAAATCAACTCCCTCTATTTTTGTGCTGCAGGCCGGGCATCGCGAGTCTCTTATGCTGTTTGATGTGACGTTAAAGCCGAACCTCTCGATCAGAAGCTCATTGCAGTTCGGGCATCTGGTGTTCTCTGCGTCCTCATGGGGGACGTTGCCAGTGTATATGTACTCCAGGCCCTCATCGATGCCGATTTCCTTCGCCCTGTGTATTGTCTCTATCGGCGTCGGATTCAACTTCGTCTCCTTGTAATCCGGATGGAATCTTGAGATATGCCATGGCACGTGCTCGCCCAGCTCTTTTCCTATGAAGTTTGCAATCTGCCTCAGCTCGTCATCAGAGTCGTTCCTTCCCGGGACTACCAACGTTGTTACCTCAACCCATATGTCTGCATTCACCATGCCCTTCAGGGATTGCAGCACAGGATCAAGCGATCCGCCGCATACCCTCCTGTAAAACTCGTCCGAGAAGCTCTTAAGGTCTACGTTCGCGGCGTCAAGCCAGCCCTCGCATTCGGAGATTGTCTCGGCCGTCATGTACCCGTTTGTGACGAAAACGTTACCGAGGCCCTTCTCTTTCGCGATTTTAGCTGTGTCGTAGGCATACTCAAAAAATATTGTCGGCTCGGTGTAGGTGTATGATACGCTCTCGCAACCTGATTCAATGGCCTCGTCCACTACCCCCTCAGGAGTCTTCTCGACGCCTATGATCTCTCCGCCTGACTTCGACCTCTGGCTTATGTCCCAGTTCTGGCAGAAGGAGCATCTGAAGTTGCAGCCTATTGTCGCGATAGAGTAGCTGTCCGTTCCCGGCTTATAGTGGAAGAGCGGCTTCTTCTCTATCGGGTCAGGGTTTGCAGCTATCGCCCTACCGTATACGAGGCTGTAGAGCGTTCCCCCGACATTCTCCCTGACCCTGCATACTCCCCGTTTGCCTTCAGGAATCCGGCACCGGTGCGCGCACAGAAAACAGTTGGCGTTGCCATCTTTTTTCTCGTATAGCATGGCCTGCCTCATAACTAATAAATAGAATGTGAAGCGTATATATAATCCATGCAATACGTTAACATCCCAAAGGAGAGGATTGCCGTTCTAATAGGTTCGAACGGCAAGGCAAAGAAGGAACTGGAGAAGGTCACGAGGACTAAGATCGTGTTGGACGGTTCTTCCGTCCAGATAGACGGCGACCCTGTTGACGAGTGGGTTGCGAAGGATGTCGTGAAGGCGATAGGCCGGGGGTTTTCCCCTGAAAAGGCCCTGCTTCTCATATCGGACGAGATGGTGCTCGAAATCATCGACATAACCGACATCGTGGGCGACTCTCCGAAGTCGATGCTGAGGGTCAAAGGTAGAATCATCGGTGAGCGCGGGAAAAGCAGGCGGGTCATCGAGGAAGTATCAAACACGTACGTCTCAGTCTACGGAAAGACGGTATCAATTATCGGCGCATATGACGAGGTTGCGGCTGCGAGGGATGCTGTCCTGAAGCTGATATCTGGCTCGCGTCATTCGAGCGTTTACAAGTTCCTCGAGATGTCTAAAAAAGGCAAAATTCAATAGACTGCGACCCATTTTTTGGCTTTTATTCGTTCCTACCTAATACCTATCCAGCAAGCAGAGGTTAGTTGATGGCAGAGGAGAATATTGTTGTCGAAAGGCATGCAGACGACCTTTTCAAGGAATTCAAGGAGGTCTCTGTTACCGAATTTTTCAGAAAGAACAAAGCTCAACTGGGGTTCTCTGGAAGCGTCAGGTCTCTTACGACAGTTGTTCACGAGCTTGTGACGAACTCATTAGACGCATGCGAGGAGGCTGGGATACTTCCTGACATTGAAATAGAAATCAAGGTTTTGGGGGATGAGCACTATTCCATACACCAAAAGGACAACGGCCCTGGCATACCCTTCAAGCACATCTCCTCCGTTTTCGGTAAAATGCTGGCAGGGACGAAATTCCACAGAAACGTCCAGCTGAGGGGGCAGCAGGGCATCGGCGTGGCCGGAGTCACACTGTTCTCGCAGATGACGACAGGCAAGCCGATAAGAATCAAGACATCAACAGGCAAGAAGGTATACGAGCTTAAGCTGATGATGGACGTCACCAAGAACATGGCTGATATCATCGAGACTAAAGAATACGATGAAAACTGGAGGGGGACCGACATACTCTGCGAGCTTAAGAGCGTCTCATTCAATCTCGGGGAGAAAGGGCCGCTGGAGTACATCAGAAGGACTGCCATCGCGAACCCACATGCGAAGATAACAGTCAAGGATCCTGAGGGCAGGAAGACGGTTTTCGAAAGGGTTTCGAAGAAAATCCCCAGCCTTCCGACCGAGATGAAGCCCCATCCGAAGGGCGTGGACGTTGATGAGCTGTTGAAGCGTGCCAAGAGCACTTCTGCGAGGAGGACGAATTCATTCCTGAGCACGGAATTCTCGAGGACGAGCACAGCAAAGGCGAAGGAGATACAATCTCTGGTCAGCTTTGACCTGAACAAAAATCCAAGGAAACTGAGCTGGGCCGAGGCCGAGGAGATAATATCGGCATTCAAGAAGATAGATTTCATGGCGCCGCCCACAGAGGGTCTGAGTCCGATAGGAGAGGAGCAGATAAGAAAGGCGGTGCTTAGCATATTAAAGCCTGAATTCGAGGTCGTTCTGACCAGGAATCCGACAACCCATTCAAGTGGGCTGGCGTTCCAGGTCGAAGTTGCCGTAGCCTATGGGGGAGGAGCAGGGCGCCAGGTGAGCGATGGCACACGGGTTGAGATAATGAGGTTCGCGAACAGGGTTCCTCTCCTGTTTGATGCTGGAGGCTGCGCCATCACCCAGGCCGTCAACAGCGTGGACTGGAAGAGATACGACGTGAAGGACTTCGAGAACACTCCCATTTCCATATTCGTGAACGTGGTATCTACCCACATACCCTACATCTCGACAGGGAAGCAGAGCATAGCCAGCGAGGACGAAATAGTGAAGGAGATAAGGATGGCATTGATGGACACTGGGAGAAAGTTCGAGAGGTATCATTCCAGCAGGAGGCGGGCGATAGAGCGCGAAGCCAGGCTTCATACTCTGTTGAAATACTGCGCAGAGCTTGCGCCGGCAATCGCCAAGATAACCGGCTCCAAGGAGCAGAAGATTGCGAAAAGCCTTGAGAAGATAATCAGAAAAAAAGTGAAGGTTGATGCTGTTATAGCGGCTGCCGAGGAGGAGGCCGTAAAAGACGAAGAGGAAGCCGTAAAAGACACGACGTTTGCCGAAGGAGAGGAGAATGAAGGATAAGGATGTCATAAAGGTTATAGATGGTCTGGGCGAGGAACTTGAGACCAACATAATGGGCGGCAAAGAGCCTAAGATGCAGGTCCCCGTCAGGGGCCTGTCCAACGTCAAATTCGACAAGGCGAACAACATACTCCGCCTCGGCAGCAAGAAATCAACCCGGAATTTTTTGAACGTTGCCCACGCTAAGAAGTTCATGCAGAGCATGCTCATCGCAGGCAAATGCAAGGATCTTGTTTTGAAGGGCAAGACTGCAAGCATAAGGGAACTCTACTACCAGCTCAAGCATACGATAGCGGACACGAAGGAGAACACATTCGAGGACCAGTCGGAATCAGACCCGCTTATAGTCGATCTTGAGACGATGCTCGGCGTCCTGAGGGAGGAACTCCATCTTAAGGCAGACGACAAGGGAACGCTCATAGGGAAAGTAATCATAGAGGATTCTGGAGATGTGATCGACTGCTCCAAACTTGGCAGGAGCGGCCTCTCGATACCGTCCATCGTCGAACACTACAAGTTCAGGAAGGTTGATGCGAAGTACATACTTGTGATAGAGACCGGTGCCATGTTCGACAGGCTGGTCGAAGAGCAGTTCCACCTGAAAAACAACTGTGTCATGGTGTCGACAAAAGGACAGGCTGCGAGAGGGTGCAGGAGGCTTGTCAACAGGCTGCATTTCGAGAAAAAGCTTCCTGTCATAATGTTCACCGACGGCGACCCGTGGGGCTACTACATATACTCTGTGATCAAGGCAGGCTCCATGGCACTAGCTCATGAGTCGGAGCGTTTGGGAACTCCAAGCACCAAATTCGTCGGGATGACGATAACCGACGTTGAAGAGTACGGCCTGGAGAAGGTGACTGAGAAGCTGAAGGACGTCGACAAGAAACGAATAAACGAGCTGCTGCAGTATCCCTGGTTCCAGAAGAAGGAGTGGAGAAATGAACTCAACCTTATGGCAGAGAAGGGCATCAGGATAGAGCAGCAGGCTCTTGCATCGAAGTCCCTGGAGTTCGTTGCCGAAGATTATCTACCCCAAAAGATTAAACAAGGAAAACTATTACCCTAAAATGGACGGAAACGGCGGAATGGATAAGAGTCTTTCCGACGCCATAGCGCATTTTGAGGGTGAAGAGCTGTTATCCCTTCTTCTCGAAGTAAACCGCATCCCCCAGAGCAGCGCGGTGACGTTCCTGAACCAAACTCCGGACACGATTGAGGCGTGGGCTCTCGCGCTTGAAACGCAGGGCTGGATAAAAAAGCGCGATCCTGACGTAGAAGACCCGATACTCGAAATCTCGGCGTCTGGGATGAAAAAAATAGAAGCGCTGCAGAAGAATCTCATAAAGTTCGATGAAGTTGAAGAAAAAGATGATAGGAAAAAGTCAGGGGTTAGCCTGAAAAAACTCTTTGGCAAACTGTTCTTAATGGACCGTGTTCTACTCCTGGACATCCTCATCCTCATATCAATGTTTGCCTCGTTCTATCTCATCTGGAGGTTCTTCGAAGACCCCAACCGTGAGACAGTCAGTTTCCTGGTTTCGATGATACTCTTCTCGCTGATTGTCTTAACCTACAAAAGCTATGAAGAGCTTTCGAAGGCGAAGAAAATCAGGGGTTTTTTTGTGGTTGTCTACTCCACCATAGCAGAAATCCTAAAAAGAAGAAAACAGCACATACTAGGTTCGATGCTATTGCTTATAACAATGTACTATACTGGTTTATACCTGAACCATAGGATTACGTTATACTTTGGTATGGGAGTGCTATCCCTCTCCACTTACATACTGCTCTACCAGCCGCGAAGTGGATTAAGGAAGAATGTTATGTTCTATGTGGGCATGCTGATACTCTGCAGTTCATTGCTTTTGATAGCTGGTGTCGAGAGAATAGTTTTCCCGATATCAAATAAGACTTACAGGATAATTGACATACTCATCGGTCTGCTCGGACTTGCTGTAGTGAAGTTTAACGAGAAATATTTTGGAGTGAATATTGAACGGTTCAGGGAGTTCTCGTCTGAAGAATAGATGTTATCTCGTCCAAAATACATTCTGCAACATTTTTCAAATCGGATTTCCGAACGTGCTTAACTCCTCTCTCCCCTACGATGTAAACCTCTCTTGATTCTGACCCGAATCTGTCCTTTCCAATGTCGTTTGCCACCACCAAATCCAGGCTTTCAGCCTTTTTCTTCTCTACTGCCCTTTTTATCAGGTCATCATTCTCCACTCCGTATTCAGCCTTGAAAGCTGCAACGAACAAACTTGGGAAGCTCTTCTTCGCGACTTTTGTCAGTTTTTCCATAGGTGTCAGGATAAGCGTAACACTGTCTCTTGATGAGACCTTACCCCTCAGCCTCTTCTGAGGCTTGAAATCAGCTATCGCTGCAGCTGATATAAGGACATCATAACCCCGCTTGAGCTCGTCCAAGGTTGCGTTGACCATCTCCTCGGCTGTCCTGACATTCAAAGCTTTTACGTTGGCAGGGGCCCTGAGGCTTATGGGGCCGCAGACCAGCGTTACCTCATGGCCTCTCCTCTTGGCTTCCTCTGCCAGCGCGATGCCTGTTCTGCCTGAGCTGGAATTTGTTATATACCTGACGTCGTCTATCGGCTCCTGCGTCGGACCGCAGGTTATGAGAACTCTCATCTTTTTGTTTTCAGAATTGCCTTAGCAATGGCGTAGGCTTCCCCCAGGTTGATGACTTTATCATTACTTTTGAACAGGTCCTCAACTATCCTATACTGCACTTTCATCTTGAGGCCTCCAATGGTCAGGGCGCCAAATCTTATCCTACCGTCAACCTTGCCGTTGTCTGTGGGTCTGACTCCTTCGATGCCGTAGGGCGGCACTGCGTTGCAGTCCGCTATGACCTTCACGTTGTCGTACTTCAGCCACGACCTTTCCTGGACAAGCTGCACGCCTTCGGAGCCTGTTGCAAGCACTATCTCAGCCGTTGACAGGACTTTTTCGATCTCTGACTGCGAGGCAGCCACTGCAGGCTCCGCCTTACAGTCGTACATGTCCCTGATTCGTCTGCATGTTGCCTTCGCGCTCTCAATCTTCCTGGATGTCAGCGTAACCTCCGCCCCCTCGTTCGCAAGGAGCGCTGCCGACCTCTCGCCAACAGGTCCTGTTCCTGCGACTACCGCAGCCTTTGAGCCTGAGACGTCAAAGGCATCCGCTATTTTTGCAACACATGCCGAAGAGGTTGTGTTAGCGCCTTCAGGGTCTACTCCTATTGAGATCCTGAACTGGGCTGGAAGCTGACCAATAACCTCGAGAGACTTCCGGAGAAGCGCTTCCGACAGTCTGCTGTTCTTCCCTCCTATGAAAACTGCAGTGTTCTTCAGGTCTTCCTTCCGTCTTGTGAAGACACAGCCATGTATGATGTCCTCCACATGGTTCTCATCTACGCTGCCGTAGGGCATGACAATATCCGCACCTGAGTCGTGGGCTACAACAATGTCGAACATGCTTGGCACCGTATCAGGCGTCACATAGGCCAAAATCTTTTTCATCTTTTAAGGTTGAGGGTAAAAAATAAACTTTTATAGATAAAAAACTGTATCTTAGTCATTTTAGCATGGAAAACAAGCTGATACCGCCCTGCAGCGCCTCCTGTCCCCTGGGACAGGACGTCAGAGGGTATGTGAACCTGGTAGCTGAAGGGAGGTTTGAGGAGTCTCTCAGTCTGATACTTGCGACGAATCCAATGCCTTCGGTATGCGGCAGGATATGCGTTCGCGACTGCGAGAGCAACTGCAGGAGGTCAGCGGTTGACCGGCCTGTAGCAATACGCGCCCTCAAGCGTTTCATCGCGGACAGAGCCGGATATGAGCAGCCGAAGCAGATTAAGAGATTCAAGGAGAAGGTTGCTGTTGTCGGCGCAGGCCCTGCAGGTTTGGCGGCAGCGCTCTCTCTTGGGGAGTTGGGTTACTCTCCAACGGTCTTTGAAAGAAGGCTGAAGCCTGGCGGCCTGCTCGCGTCTGTAATACCGTCTTACCGGCTTCCCAAAACCGCGTTGGTGCGCGATTTAGAGAGGGTCACTGGCGGCGTGAGAATAAGGCTCAAATCCGAACCCGACCTTCGCAATCTGCTTGAGGCGTACGATGCCGTTATCGTGGCCATTGGCGCTCCTCAGAGCAGAAAGTTCAACGTTCCCGGCGAGAACCTTGATGGCGTGGTATCTGGCATGGAATTCCTTGAGAAGGTGAAGGCAGGCAAGAAAGTCCGGACAGGCAATGTTGTTGCCGTCGTCGGCGGCGGCAACACCGCGTTCGACGCTGCGAGAACCGCCCTGAGAATCGGCTCAAAAAAAGTCTATCTGTTGTACCGGAGGTCAGCTGATGAGATTCCCGCAAATCCTGAAGAGATTGGGGAGGCGGTGGAGGAGGGGATAATCGTAAAATATCTGGTCTCTCCGAAGTCCATTGTCGGGAGAAACGGGAAGGTGGCTGGCATAATATGCGTTAGGAACAGGCTGTCAGCGAAGGATTCCAGCGGGCGCAGGAAGCCTGTTCCGATAAGAGGTTCGGAATTCCGCATAAAGGCGGACTGCGTCATAACCGCTCTGGGCCAGACATCGGAACCGGATAAGATAACTGCAGATAACGTTTTCTACTGTGGCGATGCAGAATCCGGCACATCGGATTTCACAAGAGCCATGGCATCAGGCAGGCAGGCGACGCTGGATGCTCATAAGTTCCTAACTGGCAAGACGGAGGGTAGCCTAGTAAACACTGAAGCTCTTGGAGTGATACCTGCAGGCACTCTTGAGATAATAGGAAAGCTCCCACGGCAAGAACATAAGAAGCTCGCTCCCAAGAGTAGGAGAAACTTCAGGGAGGTGAACATGTGCTTTGACAATGTCTCCGCAGTGAAAGAGGCGTTGAGGTGCATGAACTGCGGCGCAGGCGCCGTAGTCAACCCTGACTTATGTGTCGCATGTCTCGCATGCGTTAAAGCATGTCCCTACGAAGTGCCTGAGATAGTCGACGGCGTAGCATTCATAAGTCCGGACAAATGCCAGTCATGCGGCATCTGCGCCCCGGAATGCCCTGCGAACGCCATAAATATGGGGAACAGTTACTCGTATGAGGGAATCAGAGATAAGATAGCTGCCGGCAAGAGGGGCTGCGTCCTGGGATTCGTCTGCAGGTTCGACCGCTTCTGGAACAGAAAAGGGAAGGGAATCCTAGCACCCAAAAATGCCCGCATCGTCGAGGTTCCCTGCAATGGCGTCATCCACGAGCAGCATTTTTTGGATGCTATCGAGGCAGGCTATTCTGGCGTGTTCCTCATAAATTGTAAGGACGAGGACTGCAGACACTACGTCGGCTGCAAGAAGTCCGTCGAGCGCCTGGACGAGGTTAAACGAGTTTTAAACTCCTCCCATCTAAGAGATTACCCTCTAAACGTCTTGGAGAATTATGGCAAGATTAGGAAGTTCGCCGGCTCCTGCGAAAGATGATACTCACAAAAAAGAAAGACCTGGATGAGATAATAGGGAACCTGGGGAGTGCGAAGAAGATTCTTGTGCTGGGCTGCGGGACATGCGTCACGGTGCACAAGACCGGCGGGTCGAAGGAGGCCAGAAAGCTCGCATCAGCCATCAAACTGGCGTTCAAGGGCAAGAGGAAGGTTGACGCCTACTCTGACGTCGTTCTCAGGCAGTGCGAGCCTGACATGGTAGCAGAGCTTTCGGAGGAGATAGACGAATATGATGCGATAGTGTCCCTCGCCTGCGGAGCCGGAGCCCAGCTTGTTGCTGAAGTCTATCAGACTAAACGGCTTGTCCCAGGCCTTGACACCCAATATATCGGAGTCGTGAAGCCTGAGGGCGAGCGCGAGTACTGCAGGGGATGCGGGCGTTGCATAATAGGCGAGACTGTTGGCATATGCCCTATAACCGGGTGCGCGAAGTCCATGCTCAATGGCCCCTGCGGGGGAGTCAATGATGGCATGTGCGAGGTCGAGGGTAGGGGAAAGTGCGTGTGGGTTATGATATTCAACAAGATGAAGGAGATGGGCATGCTGGACGATTTCATGAAAGTTAGGACTAGGAGGGGGAGATGAGCAAGCTTTCCGAGAATTTCGGCAGACGTTTTGTGGTGACCGGTGAGATAGCCCCACCTAGGGGACACGACCTCACCTCATTCAACCATGAGGTCGAATTCTTCAAGCCGCTGATGAAAAAACTGTATGCTGTGAACGTTGTCGACATACCCGGGTCTCTGCTGCTCATGAGCTCGCTTGGGGCGAGCATACTATTGCAGCAGAACAGGCTGGAGCCTGTCTTCCAGATGGTGTGCAGGGACAGGAACGTCCTAGCCTTGGAGGCTGACCTGATCTCTGCGGCTGCGTTTGGCATAGAGAACGTTCTAGCGCTCACCGGAGACCATCCTAAGGTTAAGAGCAGCGACCACAAGGACGCGAGGCCTGTGTTCGACCTGGATTCTTCCAGGCTGATCAAGGTCGTGAAGGGCATGAACGATGGGGTTGACATCAACGGGAGGAAGCTTAACATGAAGACAAGCTTTTTCTTGGGAGCTGCGCTCGCTCCGGGAGTGAATCCCCTAGAGCCTGAAATATACAAGACACGGAGGAAGCTTTTTGCAGGCGCCGATTTCTTCCAGACGCAGGCGGTGTTCGAGCCTGAGCTGATGGAGTCGTTCTTCAGGGGATATGAGAAGGTTTTCAAGGAGGACGTCAGGAAGAAGGTTCTGATGAGCGTCGTCCCATTGTACTCGTATGACATGGTACGGTTCCTCAAGACCATGCCAGGCATCGTGATATCAGACAAGACTGGAAAGCGCATAAAGCAGGCGAAAGACCCCCTAAAGGCAGGCGTTGACATAGCGGTTGAGGTTGTTGAAAAAGCCAGGGACATGAACGTTGCCGGTGTGCATGTGATGCCTGCAGGAAAGACGGAGGCTCTTGTTGAAATCCTGAACAGGATATGAGGTCTTTTTAACCAATAATAAAAAATAGTGTATATGAACTCCAACAAGATCACGGCAGTCTTCCTGGTCGTTGTTATCCTGGTCCTAACCTACTTTTTCGCTTTTAGTAACTGGGAGAAGCCTGCCCCATTAGGGACCGTGTACAATCCGCCATCAACTTTGGAGGAAACCACAACGCTTTCATCCGAGCCTGAGACGTCTGGGGGGGCTGATACATTGACTTCGATTCCAACTAAGATAGAGAGCTGCCTTGACTATTGTCTCGTGGGCGAGTTCAGTCATGGGATGTGCACGAGAACAAAGTCGGAGTGCAATGGTAGGGGCGGCGTGATCAAGATACCTGCTTCTAGGTACTGCGACAATCCTAACGTCAACAACTGCTGTTGCTTCGGGAAGAAATAAAAAACTTGAGGTGATGTTATGGCCGAAGAGGAGATAGGTGAGGTGTTCTCCTATTTTTCGAAGGTTGGGGTTGCTGCTGTGAAGCTCACGGGCGGAGAGCTTAACGTCGGCGATACGGTCAGGATAAAAGGCGCGAAAACCGACTTTACGATGCATGTTGAATCCATGCAGGTTGACAGGGATCCGGTTGAGACCGCATCTGCTGGGCAGTCAATCGGGATAAAGGTCCCGGAAAAAGTCAGGGGTAGCGATATCGTCTACAAGGTAGTCGATTAGCGGTTATTTCTTTTTTGGCGTTTTCGGCGTGAAGTAACCGCATGTGTGGCAGCCCCACTTTTCCTTAAGCGGGTGGTCTACAACAATCCCCTTGCCTAACTCGATATGGGTGCAATCGTCGTCATCCACGTTGGCGCATTTCTTTTTCATGTATTAAATATTTGCATTACAACTTAAAAGCATTAAACAATGTTTACTAATCTTTTATCCTCCACTCGTTGGAGTAGACATTGAACTTGGAATTGCGGGCGAATCCTGCAAGCGTCACACCCAACTTATCGCCCAAAATCAGCGCCCTGGAGAGCGGGGCGGTGTTCGAAACAACGAGGGGGATTCCAACCCTAACTGCCTTTGTGACTATCCCGGAAGATAGCCTGCCTGTGAAGAGCAGGAACTTGTCGCCAAGCGCTACGCTCTCCTGGAGAGCCCATCCGACGACCTTGTCCAAGGCGTTGTGCCGTCCGACATCCTCAAAAAAAGAGAGACGCTTACCCTCTGCGGACATGAGGAAGGCGGCGTGCGTCCCGCCTGTCGCAGACCACTCCAACTCCCTGTCAGAAAAATTGTCAAGCGACTTCAATATGACCTTTCTGCTGAACCTTCCATCCCTGTCAAGAGGCTCAGGCTCGCGCTGCATGATGCCAGAGCATCCTGAGCTTCTCAGCTCTGTGAGAAGCTCAAGCCGGTCCTTACCGCTTACTTCAACTTTCACGGCGCTGCCATCAACCTTAACGTCCCTGATGTCCTCGTAATCGCAAACTCCTTCGGAGACGAGGAAGCCGACCGCCAGCTTGTCCAAGTGGCGGGGCAGAGCGAAGATGGAAATGAACTTCAGACCGTTCACATACACTGTGACAAGCTCCTCGTCGGAGACCGCATCATCCCTCAACTCCTCCCTGTCGGAGTAGAAGACCCTTACCCTTCTGTTCATGCCTTTTCCCTAGTCTGAGAATAGCCCCGTATTATCTCCTCAACGTCAGGCACTTCCTCTTTTGTCGGTTCGACTGTGATGGTCATGCCCTTGAAGTTCGGCGACCCTGTCTGCAGCGTTTCCGCCTCCACGATTGAGTTGATCCAGGGGCCTTTGGGGACGAATACAATGCCTCTGGGAGTCTCGCCAGCCTTAGCGTACAATGTAATGCTGGACACCCCTGAGGTGAGCTTTACCCTGCCGTCGTCTTGGACGTTCAAGGTTGCCATGTCCTCAGGATTCATGTAGCACGTTCCAGCAGCCGTCCTGTAGTCGTCCTTGTGCGTCATCTTCCTGCCGCTGCGCATTATCACACCCTGCTTGGAATCTGAGCCGGTGTCCAATATGACCTTCAGCTTCACCCTGAGGTAATCTCTCACGCTTTTGAAACCTTCCGGTATCATCCTCTCACCTTCCTAATCTCCTGGTAGATTTTTGAGAGCGTCTCCTCGTCTGAGGACGTGAACTCGAACGGAGACTTCAGGAACTTTCTGGCTGTCAACGGCACGTTGTCCATCCTATAGTATGTGGCGTCAGATTCGAAGCCGCTTATAACTCCCGGTATGACCAGATCTGCCATATACGTTGTCGGCGTCGGAGCCACGTCTATCGATATCAGCGGTATCTTTGCCATGTGCTCCACGCACTTCCGGGGGAAGTGGGCGACAGGGTCTGCTGATATGCTTAGCATGGCGTCGATCTCCCCCTCTCTCAAGAGGTCGATTATGGAAGTCTCCCCAGGGTTATAGCGCGGGTAGCCTCTGAAGAAGTCAACAGCAAACGGGTAGCCTGTCCTCCATGTCAGGACTTCGTTGAATCCTGCGACATTATAATGGCCTCTCATCGGTATCACAGAGAACCTGGTGTGGTCGTTCAAAGTCTTCACAAGTTCGAGCAGATTTTCGATGTTATAGGCTTTCATGCCTGAGTGGGTGAGGCCGAGGCCTATGAATGCGACGCCATACTGGCATTTTTTCAGCATTTCAGCGAGCTTTTCAACGTCTCTCAGCTTGAGGCCAGCGACCTCGCTTACGTTCAGCGTCTCTCCATTGATGATCGCCCTTAGGGCTGAGATGAGCTCGAAATCGCTGTTAGGTTCTATCTGGTAGAAGAAGTTCGCCAGCTTTGCTGTAGTGCTCTTCCTCGTGTCTATCACTATGATCTTCCTGTCCCTCCTGCCCTGCTCCCTGTACATTCCCCTCGGGTATGTTCCAAAGCGTGACATGTGCCTCGGGTGGGACTCCATCGGGTTTGAGCCCCAGTACACTATCAAGTCAGAGTAGTTCATCACCATACCCAGGGTGCAGGTCGGAAGCCCGCTCATCTGCTCCCCCAGTATCGTCGGCCCGTGGCAGTGGGATGACTGGCTGTCGATGTAGCCTCTTATGTGCTCTGCGATGTCGACTCCGACTTTTATGGCCTCGCACGAGTTCTCGCTCCACCCATACAGGAGGGGGCGCTCGGCTTCGGTGAGCATCCTGGCAGCCTCCTTTACTGCCTCCTTCCAGCCGATCTCCTCTGCCTTTCCGTTGACTTTGAGTGTCGGCTTCATGATGCGTTCCATTCTGCCGATTTCCTCGAATTTAGACTTGCCGACAAGGCAGGCGCCGTTGACTTTGACGATTCTGCCGTCTTCCAACTCTACGATGATGTCGTCGCATCCGCATCCGCATACCGGGCATGTTATGTCCTTATATATCATCTTCTGATCCTGACCTCCCCCTTCCCTTTGAAGCTTACGTCGCCATCGTATAAGATGTACTGCCCGTCTTCGCCCTTCCTTTTGAGGTAGAATGGAGCGTCCATTGGCGTTTCTACTGTAATCGATCCCTTCTTCATAGCATATCCCAGCGGGCTTCCGCACTCTCTGGCTTTGATGGTTCCCCCACTCATGTAACTTCCTGTGAATTTCTCGACTCTGCCCTCTACTGTTATCTCCCCCCCTATAAGTCCTTTCCCGACGTCCAATCCGACGTTGCCTCCCACTTTGATGGTTCCGCCGCTCATTCCCGAGTCCTCTCCTCTAACAGCGCAGCCGACATAGCATTCCACGCTCCCCTTAACTTCTATGGTGCCTCCTCTCATGCCAGTCCCAACCCAGCCTCCAGCGTCCTCTTCGACTATTATGCTGCCGCCTACCATGCCCTCGCCGAGGTGCAGGCCTGCGCCGCCTTTGACCAGTATCTCGCCTGCCTTCATATCCTCCCCGATTCTTTTAACCTTTGAGAAGTCTCCCTCCAGCAGGAGCTTCTGGTCTTCAGGCTTTTTGGCAATCTCACCCTCGATTTGGAAGACCTCGCCCAACGTTTTCTTCCTGTTGCCTGCGTAGACTTCAAGCTCCAGTATCTGCTTCATGGTCTTGCCTGCGAAGGACTCAGGCTTCAAAGCCTCCGCCTCGATCGGATAGTCCAATTTTTCCTTCAGCTTAATTGTTAACGTCTTCATCTCTCACCCTATAATTTGAAAGCCCAACGCTGTAGTATCTCCTGAAGAAGGTGCTGAGTTCATCGTCCAGTTCTTTGTTGTCAACTTTCCTGTCAGTGTGCTTTGTAACGCCCTTGAACGATTTTGCCACAACGCCGTCCTTGACGACAAGTTCGCCCTTTATCACTGAGTAATCTGCCTTGGTGAAGCCCTCCTCTATCCCGTTGCTTAAGTCATAGACCGCGAAGCCGGCTTCCGCTCCCTCCCTTATCCCGTCATACTTGAGCCCCAGTATCCTGGCCGGGGTGCTCCTAGTGACTTTGGCTATCTCATAGAGCGTGTACTCCCTGTCCAGGCTCAGGAGCGTTGTCTTCTTCTCAAAGGCGGGGTTCAGGGTTTTCGCGTACTCTTCCCTCCCTTTCCTGCTCATCAGCCACTCGATTATCCTGGGATACCTTATGTAGGGCCCAGCGTTTGGGTGGTCTGTTGACAGGCAGACCCTGTCAAGGTCCTCGGCCAACAGCATCAGCTCCAGTCCAACAGCCCATTGGGTGGAGTTGACTGGGTTCTTGCTGGAGTAGTGTATTGGGACTATGCCTGCGCCGTGCTCCAGCTCGACGTCGCCTGAAGTCCACTTCTCGTGTATCAGCTTCGAAAGGTATTGTTCGAAGGGGCTGTCAGCGGTGAGCGTCGTAGTGTAGTCCAGTGTTATCTGGCCGACGTCGAACGTTATCCTCTTGTCCTTATTGACGTGCTTCATTATCTCATCAGTCTTGGAGCAGAATTCCTTCCACGAGTCTCCGCCGTAGCTGTTGAACTGCAGGTGGGTCACGTGCATTCTCTTCTCTGTCAGGCTCATCTCCTCGAGCGCTGACATATAATTCCCATAATAGCCCATCCCGTTCAAGTGTATGTGTATCGGGTGGGGGAGCTCTAGCTCGTTGTTCGCCCTCTCCAGGTTTCTTATTATGTCCGATGGTGTGATGTCAAGTTTCGGTATCATTGAGTCAGGTTTAGTCTTCTTCTGGTTCCAAACCCATGAGAGGAACGCTCCAGGAGCTACGAGCTTTATCCCGTACGTTTTCGTCCTGTCAAGCATCCATGCGACATAATCGGTTAACTTCTCCGTCTCACCCCTCCTTATGAAATCAGCCACCAGGTAGTTGTTGCCAAGCATCAGGAGCCCGACCTTGTCCATGAGCGGTATGTCGTTCACCTCGTGATGGTAGTGTTTCACCTTGAGGGGCGAGACGTCCGGGACGCAGAGTGTGCTATAACCCATAAGCGCGTACTGGTATCCTGTGAGGAACGTTGAGGGGCATGAGAACCCGGAACCTGAACGGAGGCTCCCTCTGGACTCCAAGACAACGCTCTTGTCTTCAGGCCGCATCATCCTCGCGGCGTTCACAGCCGAGCCTGCTACGTGGGTGTGAATGTCAACGCCTGAAGGCATGAGCACCTTGCCCTTCGCGTCTATGACCTCAGGCTTCCCCTTCGCCTTTCCAACGATCCTGCCATTCTCGACGAGGACGCTCATCACCTCCCCGTCTATCTTGTTGACTGGGTCGTAGACTTTTGCGTTTCTGAACTCTAAGGCCATCTTATGCGAAATCCAGTGCATCATAGGGGCAGGAGTCAGCGCATATCCTGCACTTCTTGTCATCGCCGAAGCGCCTGCACTTTTTCAGGTTCACTATCCTGACTTTGCCCTTGGCGACCCTCAACACGACGTCCTCGCTCTCAGGGTCTTTGCCTCCTCCGGCGCTCGGGTCATGCATCGCTGACACGGGGCACGCTATCACGCAGTTCCCGCAGCCAGTGCACCTGTCCTCGTTTATTATTATGCCAGTCTCCTCAGACTTAGCCCTGCCTGAGAGCATGGTCTCAAGCTCTTTCTTATGCTTTGAGAAGCTCTCTTGGAGTATCGGAGTGCATTCGACAATCTTCGCATCTCCCTTGAGCAGCTTTGACGCGAATCCCATGCACGTGTCTACTCCGCATTTCCCGCAGTTCAGGCCGGGCAGCTTTTTGTAGACTTCCATCAGGTTTACCATCCTCTTACCTCCATTTCTCCTTCACGAACTTCCCTATCTCGGACGAGTCTCTCGGGCCTATGAGGACTTCCCATCCTGTCTCATCTTCTATTGTTCCTCTGATCTGCGAGGCGAACATCGGCAGTATAAGCTTCCTGTGCTTTACCTTATCTGCAAGCTTGCTGTTTTCGATGGCCTCCCTTATCTTCGACCCTGACAGGTCTCCTGTCGCGATTGCAGTGTCGACCGCAAAACCTTTGGTTCCTACAACCAGAAGGTAGCTGTCTATGCTGCTCTTCTGCAGGTCTCCAGCCACTGTGAAATACGTCAGGGAGAAGTTGGTTGTCACAAAGACAGGCGAATTCTCGCCCGGCTTTCCTATCTCATACAGCTTAGCATCCACCTCAGGTTCCGTCCTCGGGTCAGTGTATATGTTCTGCCTCAGCGTCAGCATGTGAATCAGCGACCACGGCTCTATGGAGTGGACCACTATCAGGGATGCGAACCTTGACAGCAGAGCGCATGCCAGGACAGTCTCATAGTATGCTGCCATTATTCTGTCCTTTGTGCCGGTCCAGGCTATTGCAGGCACTCCCATAAGAGGATAGCCGAGTTCCCTGACGTTCTTTACAGCCGACTTCCTGAGCATCGTGAAACCTTCAATGGTGTTCTTGAGGCCTGAGCCTACAGGCATCGTCCCAGGGTCTAAGACTACGTTATCGTGGCCCAGATTGGAAGCTATGCTGCCGAGCATGTCGAAATCGTTGGAATAGACTGCCATGGGCGCGTTGTACCTCTCTGAGAGGGCGTTAACCTTCTCCCAGTTTTTCTCGTTGGCTGCGTAAATCAGAGGCCGCCTGCCATCGAGCTTTTTGAGGCCTGCCTCCAGCGCTTTCGGGTCGAAGGAGCACAATACCATCGGACCGTTAAAGCTCTTAGCGACTCTCTCGACCGTTTTAGCGTATTTTTCAGGATTTTTGGATGCGCATCTCACTGCTATGGCATCCAGTCTAAGTTTCTCCCCAATCCTCTCCAGCACGAAGTTCTTGACAAAGTTGATTCTGCCGTCTATCTCGGCGTCGGGCATGGTATCGCTGACGTCGACCGCTATCCTGCAGGGGTTGAAGAACTTCAGCTCGTGCCTGTACATGACCTCCTCGCCCCCCAATGTCATCCCCTCAGGATGGCCGAATCTGACCTCCTTGACAGGGGGAGTGACCATGTCCATCAGCTTCCCGAGGTTCTCCTTGACTATGTACGGGCACTCGCCCAGCTTCCGCCCCCTGTCTATGAGCTTTATGGCGAAGCTCATGCACGTGTTCTCCCCGCAGTCCTTGCAGTTCGTCTTCGGCAGGAGCTTGTAGAGCTCCATTGCGGTTGTTCTGGGCATTATCCCATCACCACCCAATCCTCGTAATCTAGTTCAGGCTTTTTCTTCTCGTCCCAGAAGAGGTTTATGACCTCCTTCACGGATGCTATCGCAGCAGGGTGGAGCATCATGTACAAATCAGTCCCAGAGAAGAGCGCAATGATCCCTGTTATCGTCTCCCAGAGGGGGCCTCTCAGCTCCTTGGGGCCCAATGCTGGGTCTTTTATCCACGCCTCTCTGGCGCTCCACGCGTTCGAGACTCCTGCCATTATCGGCATGGCGAGGTCCTTGTCGCCTTTCAGGGCAGACAGCCTTATCCTCTCCATCGTGCTGATTGAGTACTCTATCCCATAGCCGAGGGAGGCCATGTTCGGGTCCATTATTATCCTGTCTGCAGGAAGGCCTCCCTTCATGATTTTCTTGTTCATCTGTTTCATCCCTGGGACGTCCATCGAAACCAGTGACAGTATCAGATGGTTGTGCTCTACCGCTGCCTTTACTACTGTCTCGTATCCCATGCCTGGCGAGACTGAGGATATGAGTACCCTCTCCCCTGACGCCGCCTCGGCGGCCTTTGTCAGGACTTCAGCGTCCTTCTCATAGTTTCCTGAGCCTGATATTATTATCGGGACTTTCACAGCCTGTAGGACGTCTTCAACGGTTTTAACCGCATCCTTCGCAGGCCTGTTCCACAGGTTCGGGTCTGTGCTCACCAAATGAAGCGTGACCATGTCTGCGCCGAAGTCTTTGACCTGTTTTTTCGCCCACTCCGCCGGATCTTTCATCGCATCGCCAAAATTCTCCTTGACGAATCCTGGCAGCCTGAAGGGCACGTCGAAGACGTCGTGGCTTATTATCGGCTTGTTGGGCATCTTCCCCTCGAAGAAGTAAAGTGGTGGTGCGGTCTCCCCGCCTATCCTGAGCGTCTTACCCCTTGTGCCTCCTTCAGAGCTTGTTGCTCCCAGCGTGACCTCATGTACCCTGTTAGCGTACGATTCTGCAGGAATCTGGAACCTGAACTTCCTCTCAACCTGTTTAGCCTTCTCGACTGCCTTCCTCACGCTCTGCATTATGGCGTGCGGCATCAGCCCAAGCTCTATCTCCTCCGCCTCGAGGTTGAAGTCCTCTATCTCAAGCTCCTCAATGCCTTTCAGTATGTCCTCTATGTCTATCATGTCAGCCCCCCTGCAAAGGATGAGACGCTATTGTAAGCTTCCGAGTCTGCCGGCAGATTTATCAGAGGCTTTCCTTCGAGGTCGTATTCTGCCACAAGCGTGTCCTCAGGTATCAGCCCTATGACGTCTATGCCAACTTCCTTCGCCTCCTTGAGCATGAGTTCCCTGTTCCCGCTCTTCACCCTGTTCAGCACAAGGAACATGCTGTCGAACTCTATCCCCAGCTCTTTGGCAAGATCTTTTATCCTTCTAGCGGTGAGGAAACCCTTCTTTGACGGGTCTGTCACTATCAGCATGGTGTTGACGTTCTGCGTCGTCCTTCTGGACATGTGCTCCAGGCCTGCTTCGGCGTCTA
The DNA here is from genome assembly GCA_043800255.1 of Candidatus Altarchaeota archaeon. GTDB lineage: Archaea > Altiarchaeota > Altiarchaeia > IMC4 > SCGC-AAA252-I15 > JAZDNF01. The sequence goes on from JAZDNF010000001.1 coordinate 78,098, forward strand.
TGATGCAGTAGTCGTAAGCCTGCGTGGTCTCGTCTATTATGTTCCTCAGCAGGTGGTTTATGGCGCAGTAGCATCCCGGCCCTTCAGGCCTGCCCATGACGATGAGGTCGAATCCGTCCTCCTCCACTGTTATCTCGAAGACCTTGGAGGACAGGTGTTTCTCCTTCTCAACTCCCGGGGGGAGTTTCTCGCTGAGGAGGTCTTCCCTTATGTCGCCTACTGTCTTCTCGAATTTCACGTTCAAGGATTCGGCCAGGTTGGAGTCTGGGTCTGCGTCTATGGCAAGCAGACTTCCTTTGCCGCTCTCCTTTATCGCTCTCACCAATAAAGCGGAGAGCAGCGTCTTCCCGACCCCTCCCTTGCCTGATACTGCTATTATCTTTACCATTATCTTTTCTTGTCGACTTTTTTGATTATCACCTTTTCAGCGTGTATTTTGGCGTTCTTCAGTATTATCCTGAAGCCGCCTGCAGCCGGAAGCGCCAGCGTGGGGGCTGATATCACCTCCTGGCCCTGGGGGAAGTCCAAGGTCTCACCAGCCTTCTCCTTTGGAGCCTCCTCTATGTCCTCCTTTTGTCTGCTCATCAGGGGGTGTTTTTTCTCCTTCAGGAAGGTTTTCAGCTCCTCCATGCCTTTGACTTCGTTCTCTGTCGGTATCTTCTCGAACAACTCCTTTGGGATCGCATCAGCCATCCTCTCCTTCACGTTGGACGGCATCCAGGCTATCCTGTTCCATCCGCCGTCTGCTGAGAGGAACTTGTCAGAGTGCATCCACTGCAGGCCGAAGCCGAGGAAGCCTTCGGTCTGGATCCCTCCTCCGGACTGGCTTGCCATGGTCGAAAACTTCAGGCCGTTGACGGTCTCCCCCTTGAAGTTCCTGTCCAGCACTCCTATGCCATCCACCTCTGGAATGTAGAATGCTATCGCCTCGAAGCATCCGCATGATGTGTGGGGCTTGTCGAACATGCTGTACATCTGGAACCTCTCGTTGGCTCCGTTCGACCCCTCTTTCACGGCATCGTTCACGCCGGAGTATTCTCCCTTCTCCTCATCGATTGTTTCCCCTTTCACTACCTTATAGATGGGCCCGTCTGGTTCGACCCTTGCCGCCGCGCTGGCGTCTATCCAGCTTATGGCGCCGCAGAGTGACGTCCTCTGGGGGCTTATCATGCATATGTGATTGGGTGCGAAGGACTGGCATAGCGTGCATGCGTAGAAGTCTTCCACGTCCTTGTCCTTCATGCCTCTTACTCTCACGTCTCTGCTCTCGTAGACTTTTAGGGCTTTATTGTAGAATTCTTCCACTTTTTTCTCGTCCGTTATGAACGTTATCTGCATCTTCTGGATGAATGGCAGCTCCTTCTTGAACAGGTCCATCAAGGCCCCTCCTATGTGCTTGAAGGTGAGGCCTTTCTTCTTCGCCTCCTTGCTCACCCTGATCCAGATGTCATACCTCTGGTTCAGGTGCATCACGCCTTGAATGTAATTCATGAAATCGTGGTTCCTCCTCTCTATCACAGGCTCTAAGTCGCTGTCAATCTCCTTGCCGTAGACTTCAAGGTATATCCCAAGCGGCTGTTTGCTGCCTTCTTCGAAGTCGCCTATGTCCTTCCCGACGACCTCGACTTTTCCGTCCTCAATCTCCTTTTCAGGCTTAACCTGGGTGAGTTCCGCCTTGTACTTCACTTTCGGGCCTCCGAACTCGACCTGCGTGTCAGGCCCCCTGATACGCTCCCCCTCGTATATTATCCCAACGTCCACTGGAATCTTAATCATCCTTTCGCACCTCCTGAGAGTCTTTCTAATAGTGTCGGGTCTGGTATCCTTTCGACCGGCGTCCAGCCCTGCTTTTTCAATACCTTTAGTATCTTGTCTTTGATTGTGGTCGGTATGTCCTTCTCGGTCCTAACGAGCCTGTGCAGGTCGTCCGGGACCCTGTTGTAATACTTCTCATGGAGGTTTATGTAGTGGGCAAGCTTTATCTGCCTGCCTTTGACGCCGTCCGACGCCCTCATGCACAGTTTCGGGATCAGCGTCATGACCTCCTCCTTAGTCTCTGCAACGTATGAGAGATGCTCCGGAACAGGCCCCACGTCGTATTTGCCGGGGCCTCTCGTATCGAAGACTGTCCAGTCTGTTTTGTCGTCGCTTCTCAGTTCCTTCCTGTATTTTTTGCCGGATGGCCCCCATATCACCGGGATGCCCAGTCTCATGACGCCGGCGCCTATGGAAACGGCTTTGGGCGACATGGTGCCCCAGACGAGGCCCACCGCCCCGATCCTGTTGTGGACGTAGTCTGCTATCTCCTCGAAGTTGCCTCTAATCTTTCTCCTGCCGAAGAGCGAGGCAACCTTTATCGCGGCCCCTGTTATGTGGGAGTTGCTGACGCATGACCCAACGTTGACCAGGTTGCCGGCTTCGAACTTGCCGCCGTATTTCTCATACAGGTTGTTTGTCCCGCTGTAGTCTGTCGCGAGCGCCATCGCAGAGCAGCCTGAGGTTGCCACTATGAAGTTTCTTTTCAGGAATTCTTCCATCATCTCGCCAAGCTCTCTGCCGCCGTTCGGCCAGAGCGAGCATCCTACAGGGGCTATGATGCCCGGTATTTCGCCGAACACCAGGGGGGCGCCGACTTCCCTTATCTCTATGTCCTGTATCGGCCCCCTTCCCGGGTTGATTTTTGCCTTGTCATTCATGAACTTGCTCTTGTATATGTCGGAGAATATCGAGACTATCGGTATCCTCTGCGGGCAGTATGATTCGCATCTCCCGCAGAAGACGCACTTGTGCAGGTAAGCCATCAGCTCCTCCTCGCTGAGCGGTTTCTCGCTTTTTCTGTCTGAGCCCCTCTTCTTTATGTCTTCGATAGCGTCTTTTGAGAGTGAATAGTACATCTCCTTCCCGCTTTTTGTTTTTCCCAGCCCTTTTATCTCGTCCAGCATCCTGTAGATGTACTGTCTTGACACTCCAAGTTTGTCTGAGAGTTCTGTCGGGGTGTAGGCGTTCTCCTTCAGGAGCACGTTCATCGCAGCCTTCAATGTGCTGCCTCCTTCCTCGGTGGTGACGTCCACATCGTGCAGTTTGAGGCATCTCATCCGTATGCTCCTTATCATCCCTCTGACGTCGTTGCCGACGGGGCATGCTTGGACGCATAGGCCGCATGCGGTGCACTTCTGGCTTTCCTCTGCGTAGTCGATTTTCACTGCCTTTTTGCTCTTGTGAATCCTGATGGCGGTCTTTGCCGCGATTTCCCCGGCCTTCTCAAGGTCTGGGATGTAGGCGCCTTTTATCTGCCTGCTTGCCAGTTTCTCAACCACTGTGTCAGGGTTCTCCTTAGAAAGGTCTGGCAGGCCTCCGACATTGTTGTCTGATGCTGTTATAACCGGTATTCCAAGTTTTGAGGCGTTCTCTATGGTGTCCACTCTCACGCACTGTTCGTCTGTCACTATGACGTCCGCTATCCCGGACCTGACGTACGGCAGCTGGTATGAAAGCTGCCCTATCACCTTTGTTTTCCTGTTGTATCTCGCCAGGTCCAGTGCAGTGCAGCATATTCCTGCGACTTCCACGTCAATGTTGTTCTCCGTAACGTAGTCTATGATCTCGACTCCTGTCACCACGTTGTGGCCTATGCAGAGTATTACCGGCTTCTTGTTGTCTGCGGTGCTGAATCCTATCTCTGCGTGCTCTACCTCCTGCTCCCCCCTGGGCAGGTTCAACGCGACAATCTGGGTTATGTCCGCTATTTCCATGCCAAGGTGGTCTAACATCCCGGCGTGCAGCGTTTTTGAGCTGAAGTCGAGTTCGCTTGATTCCTGTCCCATGTGCAGGGACGACGTCAGCTGAGTGAGCTGTTCTTCTACATAGCTTAATGGCTTCTCCAGGTCTCCCAGAGTCTTCGGCCTTATGCCGTATACGAGTTGCGTCCACGGTGCCTGCATCTCAGAGCCTGCCGCCGGGTCAAGTTTCAGGTCTCTGCCGTATTTTTTTGTCAGGCTGTCTAGGCCGTGTCTGGCGTGTGCCGTGTGCGCCGCCGCGCCGATTACTGCCAGCAGGAGGTTTTCCCTTGCCATCTGCGTGTTCAGGTTGATTCCGCACGCTCCTCGCCTGTTGGCGTTGAGGTCGCATGGTCCGTAGGCACAGAGGAAGCATTGCTTGAGGTAGGTGTGGTACTTTGGCTTATACCTCCTGAGGAGTTTCTCGTCCCATCCTCTGAGGTCTGTGACCTTTGGTTTCATGTTGGGGCCAATTGGCTCCCAGTCATCATCTTCCAAAACTTCCCCTATTGTTATCCTTACGTTTTCTCCGTCAATCTTCATCTTTCTCAACTTCTGTCGTGTGGTTCATGAAGTCTATCTTCTTTATCCTGCAGTTTTCCAGCTCTGTTTTTTTACCGAGAATGTCTGAGATTATCAGTTTCCTGTCAGATATTGTTATCCTGGCAGCTTCTTTTACTATCTCTTCCCCGTCTAATACCACCTTTGATTCGCACATCCTAGTTTACATATATCGGCATCATCATTTAAAAATGAAAATTATTGGTTTACACGTCTTTAAAAAGCGCAATATCTAGCTCTATTATCATAAATGGCATGAACCACTGGTTTACATATTAAACCTACCCGCAGAACTTTTTTATATTATAAGACAGTACGCTCCCGGCTTATCCGAGAGAGTAGAGGTTGCCCTCTTTTTTGATGTTGATACCCAGCTGTTGCCTCTCATAGGATGACAGGGTGTTGTAGACCTTCCCCAAAGAAACTTTGTTGGAGAGTATCGCGCTCATGATTTCACCCTTTGCCTTTCTACTGAACGCATTATCTGAGATGTCACCTTCAACTTTGACGCCAAGGATTGTGAGCCTCTCAACGAGCGGCTCTTCCAGGGCCTTTTCATCAGTCTCAGTCTGCTCTGGCATGGAAACGGGAGGTCTCACATCGTCCTGCGCTATCCTGAACTCAGCGTCCATCCTATCTGGCGTCTTTCCCGGCCTCCCCCTGGTTCTACTCTTTTCAGCAGGCCTTCCCTCTAAAGTTTTTGGAGCGTCTACCGGCGCTGGAATCTTATTAGCAGGAATCGGTTCCGGAGGAGTGCCCTCTTTCCTCTCATTTTGGACTCTAACCATGAGCTGTTCGAAGACCTTCGACAGGTCCTCCCTGCCGTAGCCTGCGAATAGGCTGATGCACTGCTGGAAAAAATTCTCCCCCTTCGCTGGTTCCGCCTGGTTTCCGAAGCGTTCGAACATGTGGGCTGCGCTATCATAGTGTTTCTTCTGATTGTAAGCGTGTCCCGCCCCTATAAAATCCAGAGCCTTAACCTTCTTGAGTATGCTCTCTTTCGTGGTGACGACGTCGTCCTTGAGGTTCAACCTAGTCAGGATCACATTCTCCCCGTAGCCTCTTGCGAACGAGTCCAGCATCATGTTGTTGAGGTACGCCCAGGTGTCATAGTTGTTGACGAACTTCTTCTGCGCCATATTATCCAACATCACAGTAATGGCGTCCCTTGCGACCCTGTTCATCTCCTCAGGCTTTCCGAGGTGCACCTCCAAGTCCGTCCCCATTACCGTTCCATCCTTCCTCTGGAGTATGTGATCAACGGCATAGTCTTTCCCCTTGCCTATGTCACCTACCACAGCGCCCTTGTCCTTGAAGGCTTTCAGGAACCTGCCTACTGCCTCCATCTGTTCTTCAACCTTCTTGTAGCTCATCGACTCTACAGCACCGTAGATTGAATCCTCAACTTTTTCTCCCCTCTCCTCTACCAAGTAAGTCCGGCGTGTTTTCCCGCTTGAGATCACAGCAGCAACAGGGATTGCAACAGGCAACCCAGTGTGGAGTAAAATAAGGTTGTTGTTTGCCTCCTCTTCAGGCGGAACGTGGGGGCCGGTTTTGAGGTGGGACGTCTTGTAGACGAAGTCGTCCGAGTATTTCACAGGATCCCTCCTCCCAGACGGCTGGAACTCTCCAATCATTTTAACATGATCTTCCAGGCCCTGAGTTAACATCATAAGAGGGAGGCCTGATTTAGCGTCAAATTTCAACTCATAGTCTCCACTGACGGACTGCTTGAACGTCTCAACCAGCGCGCTCCTCCTCTCAACCACACTAAGGTCTCTTATCCCAAAGAGGTCAGGCGCGTTCCCGCCTCCTGCGGCACCCTGCCTGCTTTTTATCATACACTTATAATCTGCGCTTGAGAAATAAATAAGGTCTCAGATCCGCTGTTTTCTCCCATAAGTACAGTACTTTCTAATCCTGCAGGTGCTGCACTTCGGGTTGATGGGATGGCAGACTCGTTGTCCGTATTTTACCAGCAGCTCGTTGATTTCGATCCAATACTCTCTGGGAAGAACGTTTGAAAGCTGTTGTTCGGTCTGTTCGGGCGTCCTAGTCCTCACCCAGCCTATCCTGTTAGATATCCTGTGGACGTGCGTGTCAACTGGGATGGCAGGTTTGTTGTATGCATAGACAAGCACGCAGTTGGCGGTCTTCCTGCCAACGCCTGGCAGGGAGAGGAGAGTGTCCATGTCTTCTGGCACCGTTCCTCCGAATTTTTCCACTAATTGCCTGCTGATTTCTCTAATCCTCTCAGCTTTGACCTTGTAGAAGCCGCTCGGTTTAATCAGGGTTTCGATTGTCCGAATGTTAGCGTTGGCCAGCTGTTTTGGAGTCTTAAACCTTCTGAACAGTCTGTTTGAAGCTTTTTCGGTGTTAGCGTCCTTGGTCCTCTGGCTTAATACTGTAGAAATCAGAACCTTGAATGGATTGGTGTCCCAGACGACGGCCCAGCTGGTTCCGACATCCTCCCTGAGAATGCTTACGATTGCCTTAATGTTACGGTTTCCCATCTAAGCTGTTATCGTCCCGAAGTCGTGCCATTCGCCTGTCTCTGTTATGAACTCGACTTGGGTTTCCAGGAGCGAGAGGTGCCTTTCCTCAGCTTCTACGAGCATCTCGAACGTGTCCTGCAATTCTTCATCTTCGGCCTCCTTCTTCAGCCTGCCGTACAGTTCGATGCTCTCCTTCTCGGCGTTTATTCCGATGTTCAAGGCGTCAAGGTCATCCGAGCCTTTGCCGGAAGCACCGCCCGAAACCCTCTCAGAGAATACCCTGCCTATGACGACCTCCTCAAGGTCCTCTCCGCCTTCATAGTCTTCTCCGACGATTTCGACATACTTTTCCCTGAGCAGCGACTCATGCTCTGCCTCCTCATCAGCAAGGAAGTTGAACATCTCAGTGCCGTTCTCGTCAGCAGTCCTCTCAGCAGCCTCGCGGTAGAATTTCTGCCCCGCCATTTCAAGCTCGATGGCGCTCTCCAATCCTTTCACAATCTTCTCATCAGCTTCTTCCATCATATCACCCAAAAACTGTTGTAATATTCTTCGACCTTATATAAAAGGCTGGATTCACTTAAAAACTTCGCCGGTTTCGATGGACCAGAAGAGCAGGTCGAGCTCGTCCATCGGGATTCCAATCTTCCTGCAGTAATCTCTCACCTTTCCCTCGATCTGAAAATACCTTTTTCTTGTGATGGTGTTCGGCACCCATCTGATGACTTTCTGAGCTTTCAGGTTTTTCATGATATGCCTGTCCAGTATGGCGACATCAGAGCCCCTGCCGACGTTTCTCATGAAGTGGGAGGCCTCCTTGTAGCCCAGTCCCTTCACGTTTCTGACAAGCCAGTCTCGCGCGAGTTCGTCGTTTTCGAAACTTTTGAGGACGTCATTTATCCCCAACCTGCCATCCCCTGAGAATGTCCGCCTCGCTTCTATGATGTAAGAAGCCTTGTTGTTGTGGAATCTGACGCCCGATTTTTTCAGGACCGCCGCAATTCTCGCCTTGCTGCCCTCTGGAAGCAGTCTCTCCGATTTAAGTTGCCTAACCGCTCTATCGCACGATCTCGCTTTCGACTGCGGTGTCAGAAGGCAGAAGCAGAGCTCCTCAAACACTCTCTCATCAGACTGTCTTCCCGCAGCTTTGAACTCGGAAAGCCTCTTCTTTATCGCCCCCTTTTTTACGGCGTGTTCAGCAAGAAGTTCACTCATACTCCCGGACCAGATCAGCGAGCTTTGAAACTGACGTGTGGAATTTCGTATCGGTGGTCGTCTTCCCGGCTCTGAACAATTTCATAAACTCATCATCGAATGGGATCGAGTGGTCAATCTCAAGCTCCTTCTTCAGGAACTTCAGTTCACCGTCGTCGCGAACCTTGTTCGCAACGACTACGGCATTGCCTATCCCCAAATCCGACGCGAACTTCATCAGCCTCTTCGTCACCGAGACCGAGTTCCTGTCAGCCTCTGTCACGATCAGTATCGAATCCACTCTCCTGATTGTTCCCCTGCTCATCGGCTCAAGGCCGGCTTCCATGTCCACTATCACAATCTCGTCCCTTTTCAGCACAATCTCTTGTAGAAGCGACCTCAGTATCGCGTTCTCAGGGCACATGCAGCCTTTCCCAGCCTCGGTGACCGTGCCAGCCACCAGGAGCTTCAGCCTCTCCTGCACTTCAACAGCGTATCTGTCAACGATGTCCCTGACTTCGGGATTCATCCTTACCAGCCCGTCAGGCAGCCTCGCTCTCTCGTCTGCCAGCTCCTTCATTTTGCTGATTGGTGTTATGTCATCGCGGTTGAAGACTGTCGCAAGGTTCAGGCTCGGGTCTGCGTCCACGAGTATAACGTCCTTATCCCTGCTGAGAATGATCCCCAGCGCGGCTGCGATGGATGTCTTCCCGACGCCGCCCTTGCCTGTTACCGCGATTTTCATTCTAGCTTGTGCTTCTTCCCAAACGTATACTGTCTGCCGCTCAACAGGTCAGTCACCTTAAGCTCCGCTGGCGCGAACACTGCAGGGTCTATCCTGTAGAAGTCCCTCCCAGCTGCATCATATATCGTCCTGAACCTCTGCCCGTAGGATTCCGACGCTGATGAGACCGCCTTAGCTGAGAGCTTCTCATCCCAGCCTCTCGTTCCTATGGTGACAGAGCCCTGGTATATTATCGCGTCGTTCGCGGAGAACGCATCCCCCTCTTCCGGCATCGGAACAAGGCCGGATGCGGACTCTATCCTTGTGACGTCATATTCGAGGAAGTTCAGTCTGAACAGCGCCATCTCAACGACTCTTGCAAGCACGTTTACGAGCCCGATACGCGAGTCACCTCTGAACGCTGCCATGATCATCCTCCCGGAGCCCGCGGCTTTGGGAAGTCCCTCCAGCGTCTCCTGCTCAGGTAGTCTGTCTGTCTCCAATATCAGGGCGGTTTTTTCTGAAGTCTCCTTGTAGCCTACTGCCTCTATTATGTCGCGCGGCTTCTTGGCAGGTATCCTTGCAGGGCCTGAGCCTAACGCGCTTCCGCTTTTGGTTGGAATGTTCCAGCCTGCGAGCTGGCAGCCCAATGTTGCAATCCCAGGATGCTCTTTTATGTCAACTTTGATGCCATCCTCGTTGACTTTAACCTTCCCGAGCAGGCCCATGCTGGACTCAGCGATTACCGGCGCCAGCTTCTCCGCCCTCCCAGGCGCCAGCTTCGAAGTGACGCCTAGGTCAAGCACCGTCAGGTTCTCGTATTCGATAACCTTGCACAGGTCTTTCAGCTGATACAGTCTGTCGTATGTTTTCCTGTTCAGCTCAAGGTTTCCATCCATCTGATGTCCTCCGGCGTGTTGATGTTCCTGAACGTTAGCAGCCCTCTGTCAAACATCCTAAGCTCTTCTACCGGGATGTAGGAGACGTCCAGCGATTCTATCATCGTCCTGACCCTCCTGTCTTCTGGAATCCCAACCCCTATAAACGGCTTCCTCCTGTAGATTCCATGCAGCGGCTCAATATCGCCGTTCTCATGCCTTGGGAAGAGCCCGTCACCCTCAACCCTGTCCACCATGAACCTTACTACTTTATCGTTAATAAAGGGCATGTCGCACGCGGCCACGAACACGTAATCTGATGTCAGGTTCTTGAGGCCTGCGACTATCGCCCCGGCAGGACCTGCTCCCAAGTCTTCGGTGATGTAATCGACGCCCAGTTTTCCGGTCTTGTCGGCTACAGACTCGTTCGCGACTATGAGAACCTTGTCGAATATTCCTGCAAGAGTTTCATAGCCGTGTCTGAAAAGCTTTCTGCCCTTGATTTTTATGAAAGGCTTGTCCTTGAGTCTGGTGCTCCTGCCGAAGAGCATTAGCGCTTGCATTCTGCTACAATAGGGCATCTACGTCAACGTTCTTTAGAATAAGCTCTCTGACGCGCTTCAATTTCTGATTGCTGGTGACGCTCAGCCTGCTGACTAGGGACTCCGATATCTGGACTGTTGTGGCGGTGTCATGGGACGTTGATATCACAGGGACGTTCTTCGCCTCCGCCTTGGAAATCACCTTTTCGTCCGGCGTCAGGTCTCCTGTCAGTATGAGGCATTTTGTCGGAGTCTCAAGCGCGGCCAGCAGTATGTCCGACCTGTCGCCGCCTGTTATCACCGCCTTGTCTGAGACCTGCCTGAAATACTTCATGGCGTGGCCTGGCGACATTGCTCCGACGACAAAGGACTTTATCAGGCCGTCGCCTTTGACCAGCTCCTTGGCGTTGAGCTTGACCCTAAGATCGCTGACAGACACAGACTGCATTATCTCGTCCTGGGGCAGCACTCCGATGGTTTTGATGCCTTTGTCGTCAAGGAATGACGTCACTATCGTCTTCACAGTCTTCAGCTCCGAAGCTGGCACGTTGTTGAAAACCACTCCAGCGCATTTGACCTTCTTTTTCACGAACATGACATCGTTGAGGACCCTGTCGACAGCGTATACTGAATCGTACCTTGATAGTAGGAGTATCCTCGTCTTCAGCATCTTTGCGACGTCTACATCGGAGAGGCCTATCATGGATCCGCCTCCGACGTCGCCAGCCCCTTCGAACAGCATGTAGTCCTTGCCTTTCGAAACCTTTGCGTAGGCGTTCCGGATTGTCCTCTGTTTGGCAGGCTTCCTGCCCTTCAACGCGTTGTCTATGAGCTCGTGGGTTAACAGGACAGGGGACATCAGCTTGGGAGGGTCGTCCAATCCCAGAATCTCTTTGGCGTGCAGCGTATCACGGTCTGTCAGGCCGTTGTTATACTCTGTGAGCAGGTTCCCGACAGGCTTCATGTAACCTACTCTCATGCCCCTCTCCTTCAGTATCAAGCCCAAGCCTAGGCAGAATGCGCTCTTCCCAGAGTATGGCTCGCATGAGCTGATGAACAAGCGCTTAGACGATTTTGCCATCCTCATCGATCTCCTTGGATTTTATCCTCTCGCTGGATATGGGCTTCCCATCGTCAGCCAGCGCCAGTGGCACCACCACGACAGTAAGCTTCGCAAGATTCTTCTTGAACCTTATCGTGTTAATCTCCTCAGCCCTCAGGAGCGTCTCCTCGCTTACGACTATGCAGTCTATCCCAGGGTCTAATGTTGCAACACCATAGCTGTCGTCTATCCTGACTATCTCATACGGTTTCCTGAAGCCCTTCACAAAATCTTCGACCTGCTTCCTCCTCTTCTCGTATGAGGGGGCCTTGTGAGGCCTGAACCTGGTAGCGAACTCGTCAGAAGTCAGCCCTATGATAATGGAGTCTCCAACGTCGGCAGCGGTCTCGATAAGCCTCCTATGCCCCAAATGCAGCGTATCAAACGTCCCCCCAACAACAACCCGCTTGAACATGTTATAGTATTAGTTATACAATAAATAACTATGAGGGTGGAGTTGGTTGACATTACCGATGGCGCTGAGAACCTTATCGCGGAGTCTGCGAGGACCTGCTATAAGTCTGTCGCCAAGGACAGCTCCTCCAATGCGAAGCTTGTGGTTCACCTGAGGGATTCCGGCCACCTTTCGACGTTCGAGCATGCGAAGGCGACCTTCAGGATTGAGGGCATCTCCCGCGCATGCTCCCACCAGCTTGTCAGGCACAGGCATTTCTCGTTCTCCCAGGAGTCTCAGAGGTACGTTGACGAGGAGGACTTCAAGTACGTGACACCCGATGATGTCCTCAGAAACGCCAATGCAAGGGAGAAATACGACAGTCTGATGGCAGAAATAAACAGCGCTTACTCCTTCCTCCTCAAGGAGGGGGTAAAGAAGGAGGACGCCAGGTTCGTCCTCCCGAACGCCTGTGAGACGACAATCGTTGTGACCGCCAACTTCAGGGCATTGAGGGAGTTCATAGAGCTCAGGAAGACTGAGAAGGCGCAGTGGGAAATACGGGAGCTTTCCGCAAGAATGCTTGGAATCCTCAGGGAGAAGGCCCCGAACGCTTTCGGGGATTTGTAGGGCTTTTATAGTAATCTTATAAAAGTTTTATACATGTTCGATGATCTTTACACGAAGATAACCTCTGCCATAGACTACCGGATTCTGACTCTAGCGCCTCTTGCGGTCTCGCTGTTGATGCTCTTTGTCATATATACTCGAGGCGTGCCCCTAGGCATAGACTTCCAAGGCGGAACATGGATGGACATACTGCTTGATAACAACATTACGGACCAGAACCTCGTCCAGATGCAGTCCGAGCTGCAGGATTACGGATTGGAGGATCTGAAAGTCTATGTCGGATATGACATGGATGCGAAAAAGGACAAACTCACTGTTGTAACAACAAGCCCTGTTGATGTCGTCAACGTCAGCGGAATAATTGAGCCATACACTGGCAGGCTGGTGGAGGCTGACATCGCCAGAGTCACTTTAAACAAGAAACCTCCCGTGGAGCTTTCCGAGAAACTCGAGAGCAGGCTGAAAGAGAACGTTAAATTAGCGTATGGGGACAATGTGCTGACGGTAGAGGCCTTAGAGTTGGATGAGGAGACGGTCGAAAGCGCATTAACCTACTACTTAGGCGAGAGCGTTGATGTAACCCTCGAGAAGAAGAACCTCAATTCCAGGGAAGTGAGCCCAACTCTTGGAAAAACCTTCAAAGAGCAGGGGATAAAGGCACTGATTGTTGCATTCGTCCTGATGAGCATTGTCGTGTTCTTCGCCTTCAAAGACTTCATACCCTCGATAGCTGTCCTGCAGGCTGCATTGTCTGATGTCACCATAGCCGTGGGTTTTATGAGCATATTCAGGATTCCATTGGAGCCAGCATCTCTCGCGGCGTTGCTGATGCTCATAGGTTACTCTGTGGATTCTGACATACTCCTGACAACAAGATGCCTTAAAGGCAGGAGGGCGGAGGTTGACGAGAACCTCGACGATTCCATAAAAACCGGATTGACGATGACCGGTACGGTAATCGGTGCTATGGTAGTGTTGTACATATTCTCCTCTTCTGTGGTTGAAATGCCTGTCCTAAAAAGTATCTCCCAGATTCTACTGTTCGGTCTGATAGCAGATCTTTTCACAACGTGGCTCACAAATGCTGGCATCGTCAAATGGCATCTTGAGCGATCTCCCCATAAATTCAAAACAAGATGAAAGAACTACTCAAGAGTTTACGTGTTATGCTGATGATTGTGCTGGTAGCGTTCTCCCTGCTTCTAGTGTTCAACATAATACCTGTCAACAAGGAGAAGGGCAAGGGCATCGGGTTCGGAAACGGTCTTGATTATGGTCTGGACTTTGCAGGCGGAACACAACTTCAACTTAGGCTGGAAAGGCCAGTCGACTCTAATGTTATGGCAATCGAGAAGAGCATACTCGAGAACAGGCTGAACTCTCTTGGCCTTAAGGACATTCCAGTTCGGCCGTGGGGCAGCCAGTACATCCTGATACAGATTGCCGGGGCAACACCGACTGAGATAACCCGCATCGAGGAAGTGCTGAGACGACAAGCAAGATTCGAGGAGAGGATAGACGGCGAGCTTGCTGTTCTCGGCGATGAAGTCTCAGTAGACCTCAGCTCCACAGGCCAGCAGATTTACAAGTCTCCTGGAGGCTACTCATGGGCGGTATCGGTAAGCCACAGCCCCGAGGGCGCATGCAGGTTCGGGAAGGTGGCGGAGGGCAAGAAGGGCAGGCCTGTGGACATCTTCATAGACCGGCCGGCCAACACCACGATACTGATGTATGAGGGCAAGTACAATCTATTGGAAAATGTGAGCGCGTCAGGCGAGGGGGACAGCTTCTATTTTGGGGATACTGCGATAGACCTTATCGAGGTCAGGGCTCAGATACCGGTCGTCGTGTTGGGCGAAATCAACCAGACGATCGAGGAGCTGAAAAGCAAAGGCAACTCCAATGTGATACTCGCCGGGGACGAGAGCAGGATATCCGACAGTGTGAGGAACCTCCTTGAGGAGAGCGGATTCAGCACTGTGAGGAACGAGCAGGGCAATATCTCCTACGACATGTGGATTTCAGAGCTAACGGGCTTGGAGAGCTCGCCCAGGCTGAACTTCGACACTCTCGGGAAGTGCGTCTACAACGCCCAGATTACGGGCGGCGCCTCGACTCTGGAGCTCGCCCAGAACGAGGTGAAGACCAACCAGGTTCTGTTAACGTCCGGGAATCTCCCAGCCAAGGCAACAGTCGAGTCAAAGTCGACGACACCTCCCACAGTTGGCGGAAAGTTCCTCAGGTACGCGTTTTTCACGGGCGTTATGGCATTTGTGGTCGTAGCTCTCATCATATTCCTCAGGTACAGACGGCTCTCAATCACCCTGCCGATAATAATAACCGGGCTGAGCGAGATTATTCTCATACTGGGGCTTGCGTCGTTGATAAACTGGGAGCTGGATCTCCCCGCAGTTGGTGGCATAATCGCCTCTGTTGGAACTGGTGTTGACCACCTGATTGTCATAACCGACGAAACGCTGAAGACAGACAGGAAAAAGAGGGTGTTAAATTTCTCTGAAAGCCTAAGGAGAGCGTTCTTCATCATCTTCACCGCAGCAGCCACCATGATCGCCGCCATGTTACCCATGTTGAGCATAGGCGCTGGCATGCTGAAGGGTTTCGCGTTCACAACGATAATGGGCGTCTTTGTCGGGGTTATCATAGCCAGGCCAGTGTATGCTAAGATGATACAGGAACTCCTAAAGAAGAGTTATTAAGAGCAAAGATTAATCATTTAAAAAAATGGCCGAAAAAAATCAGAAGGATGTGAAAAAAAGCATACAGGCTTTTTATGATGCGAAAGTGGATTCGTTCATGAGCAGACAGCTCCCCCTCATAGGTGCCAAGTCCACTGTCGGCGATGTCCTCCACAGGATGGGCAACTTGAGCACAGATCACCTGTGGGTTATAGACTCTGAAAAGGGAGACAAGTTCGTTGGTGTGATAACCGAGAAGGATATCCTGCGTGGCCTTAGCTCTCCATATACGAGCGAGGACATGGAGTGGGATATACTGGGTCTGAAGTCCATAACCTACGGTTCTGCAAAGACCGCTGGCGACATCATGTCAAAGCACATTATAACCGCAAAATCCAGCACGACTGTGGGAGAGGTAATCCGGCTGATGACCCAGAACCGTATCAGACGCCTCCCCGTGGTCGACAGAGACAAACTGATTGGCGAGGTTACAGTGCACCAGATTGCAGGACAGGTGAGCAAGAACCTGCTCAAGAAATAAATCATGTCAGAGATAATCCTGTTCTTCGAGCTGGGTCTGGCTTTGATTCTGGCCAAACTCTTCGGAGAGCTCTTTGAGAGGATGAAGCAGCCTGCGGTTATGGGAGAAATCCTTGCAGGCATTATCATAGGCCAACAGGTCTTAGGACACTACATCGGTTTAGACCTTACGGGAGAGGTTTTTAAGTCTATCGCGGGCATCGGTTCCCTGATACTGTTATTCCTGTCAGGACTTGAGGTCGAGCTTTCAGAGCTGAAGAAGACCGGAAAACTGGCCGTTACGGTTGCGACTGGCGGCGTGCTTCTGCCCTTCTTCGGAGGCTATCTTGTTTCGCAATTCTTCGGCTATTCGTTCTCGCAGTCTCTCCTGGTCGGGGTCATCCTGACAGCGACGAGCGTCGGTGTCACAGCAAGAGTCTTGTTGGATGCTGAGATGCTGAACACGAGGGCCGGGACAACGATACTTGGGGCGGCGGTGATAGACGACGTGTTCGGCATACTCATGCTGGTGTTAGCGTCCAGTCTAGCTGTAAAACACGGGCTTGATGTGAGCGGTCTGTCCACTCTGGGCATTAGCATATTCCTCTTCTTTTTTATAACCCTCTATCTGGGTTTGAAGTTTATCGGCAGGGTTGTTGACCTGCAGAGCAGGATGATAACTTCGAATGCACTGCTCGCCATGTCTCTGGGGCTCGGATTTTTGTTCGGCGTGTTCGCAGAGGAGATAAAGATTGCCGCAATAACGGGGGCGTTCATAGCTGGCCTGATCATCGGAGAAACTCCCCATAAGCAGAGAATGGTGGAAGAGACAAGAGTACTGGGTCACGGCTTCTTCATCCCATTATTCTTCGTCTACGTTGGAGCGCTGTTCGACTTCTCAGCACTATTGAATGCCGGATCGCTCATCGTACTTGTAGTTTTTGTTGCGATATTCGGGAAGCTTATCGGCTGCGGCCTGCCTGCGAAACTGATGGGATCGTCAAACAGGGAGTCAATCATCATCGGAGTCGGCATGATACCTAGGATGGAAATCGGCCTGATTGTTGCTGCAATCGGCATAGAGTTGGGCATGGCATCTGGTGTTGAGGCTGAGATGCTGGCATTAGCTATAGTCACCTCCATTGTAACCGGGCTCCTCCCGTTGTTCTTCCTCAGGCCCCTCCTCAGGGGCTACAAGGGTTAGGCTTTTTTAATACCTTTCACATATGTTAAAACCAATTTTGGGGTGAACTATATGGTTAAAATCTATCATGACGTTGACGCTGACATCAGCGTCTTAAAGGGGAAGACTGTTGCGATAATAGGATACGGCAACCAGGGCGGCGCGCAGGCTCAGAACATGCGCGACTCCGGGGTTAAAGTCATAGTAGGCTCTATAAAGGACGCCTCGTATGAGAAGGCCAAGGAGGACGGCTTCGAAGTCTATCCGATAGCAGAGGCAGCGAAGAAGGCTGACATAATCCACATACTGTTGCCTGACGAGGTCCAGTCTAAAGTCTACGAGACGGACATCAAACCAAACCTGAAGAAGGGCAACGCCCTCATGTTCTCCCACGGCTTCAACATAAGGTTCACGAGGATCATCCCGCCAAAGGACGTCGACGTCATAATGGTCGCTCCCAAGGGCCCGGGCAAGAGGGTCAGGGAAACCTACGTTGAGGGTTTCGGCACTCCCGCTCTTATAGCGGTTGAGAGGGATGCATCAGGAAAGGCGAAGGATGTCGTCCTGGCATTGGCGAAAGCTCTTGGAGCCACCAGGGCAGGAGTCCTGGAGACCACGTTCACGGAGGAGACAGAGACTGACCTCTTCGGAGAGCAGGTTGACCTGTGCGGCGGAGCCACCGAACTCATCAAAGCCTCATTTGACACTCTAGTAGAGGCAGGCTACCAGCCTGAGCTCGCATACTTCGAATGCCTGCACGAGCTGAAACTGATAACCGACCTGATACAGGAGGGCGGCCTCGAGCACATGTGGAAGTGCGTCAGCAACACTGCAGAGTACGGCGGCAGAACCAGAGGAGAGAAGATTATAACCCAAGAGACGAGAAAGGAGATGAAAAAAATCCTGAAGGACATTCAGTCCGGCAAGTTCGCCGACGAGTGGGTAGACGAGTGCAAAAAAGGAATCCCAAACCTCAAGAAGATGCGCGAAAAAGACCAGAACCTGCAAATCGAGAAAGTCGGCGCACAAATCAGGAAGATGTTCGTCAGGAAAGGGTGAGCGGAACGAAGAGAGGGAGATGTTCGAAAACTCAGATATCCTTTATGCGGCGAATTTCATGGATGTTGCGCCCCCTCTCCAGCTATGAGTTTTCCATTAATTGCAGCAATCATATCCTTTGGGGAGAATGTCGTCTTGTTCCATGAGCCGACTATAATGCCCTTACGGGTTAGTTTGTCTATCTCCTCGCTGTATGGCTGCGGGTTGCTGGAATATATCATAAGGATGATTGCCTTAGGATATCGTCTATGAAGTTCTTTAGTTAGCTCTATGCCGTTCATTCCTCCCTCCAGTTCTATATCCGATAGTATTACGTCCGGAGGCTTCTCACCAGTATTCACCTTATCCTCTATGACTTTTAGTGCTCGTTCTCCACTAGCATAATAACCTTTGCACTCACTCTTCCTTGTTATCGAATCCTCAGGCAAATCAATTTCTAATGGCGCATACCTCTTCAGTCCTCTGCAGTGATTTAATCCATCTGCCCAAGTAGTATGGAAGGGATTGTCTTCAACAAGCATGAACGAGGCTTCCTTGACAAGTGGAGGTATTCTGGTCCCAGAAAAGATTCCCAGACTCATTTTAGCTGCAGAAGACATCAGATCTATCGTTGGTTTGAGTTTGAATGCATGACCAGGGTCTGTGTAAAATCTTGACTTCCTGCCGTTAGCCTTCGCAGCCCGGGATTCACTATCATAATCATCAGATACTATTGGCACATATCTGTCCGTATCTGCCTGAGCTATCTGGGCTGCATGTCCGAGGAATCCAACAGAGAAAATCCTGTTCTCCGGCTTTTCCATGAGATTCATAAGATTTTCATGGGTCTGATGCATATCCACCCAGACTTTTGCATCTGGACGCTCTTGCATAATTTGCTTGCGCAGGTTTTCGTCTTTCACAAACCTTGACCAAGCGGAACCACTTATATACGACAAAAATAAGCCCTTGACTCCCTTTTCGTTCTCACCTTTAGCAATTGTGGATTCGTCAATTCTCTGCGCCAGATACAAATCAAGAACGGGTCTTCTCAGGATATCGCCAACATTATCGGCCAACAGAAATATCAAGTCCTCTCGCGTAAACTCAACTTTCGCCAAGTCGCTAAGATTCTTCTTATTGCCAAAAAAATTCCACAGGATACGAAAAGTCGCGATATTCTCATCCCGTTGATTCTTTGGCAGGGCCACTAGTTGATCAATAACCGGCTTAAACAACTGTCCAAATTTAGTTGACGCGGTAAATTCCATCAAAGGAGGGAATTCCCCAGGCGATTCTGTAATCTGCTTAGTGACCATCCTTATTTTTTACTACTTACGCATACTGGGGCTGCTTTTCCATCAGCTCAGGCAACCCGTTATTGTGGTTATCTTGAGCGCTCTTCGGTATAAATTATCCTTACGCGTTATCAGACTAAATATCCGGACGCTATGGCCCACGTTGCGGATTTCTTTTCGTATTGTCTATAGTATTAGTGATGGCTCTGAAGGAGAAGGGGGAGGTGATGGATGCCGGGCTTTTGCCGAAATCTAAGACACTGCAGAAGATACCTCAGAATCCTCTAAGGTTTTATCTCATATCTGCTGGAAACACGAAGGATTTCGGGGAAATAGAAGATAGCTTGAACAGTGAAATAGAAAATGCTGTGACGGCGGGGAAGAGGGTCGTCTACATGGAGGATGTGCACGAGTTCCCGATGCTGGAACATACTAAAAAGCCGATGTTGGGGCGGATTGTGGGTTCGCCAAGGCAGAGGAAAAAATTCAAGAACATAAACAGTCTGTTTCCGAGGGGTCTAAGCTGATGCCCCGCACTGCAGAATTCTCGGCAGTGATTGCGGAGGATTACTTCCAACGGAGAAAAAAGGGCAATATGGTGAAAAATTTGAGGTTGCGTCTGGTCTGCCAGAATATGGGCAGAGTATAAAATACAATGAGGCGTTCTCACTCAGAGAGAAGGCGTTAAAGGCAGCGCAGAAGGGGAATGCAGAGGATTATGTGGATGGCATGAGAGAATACAGCGGGAAGATGCTGCAATACTTGAGTGACAGGTACAAGCATCAGGAGCGTCGGATTAGGGAGCTGATGAGAAAAAATCCGGACGCTGTGTTGTTGACGGTAATACCGAACGCCCACCTGCCGTTCTACACCCTCATGAAGAATGCTGGATACAATGTCGGAGACCGTCCTGGATTCTACAGTCCAGTCGTGGAACTGTTCAATGCTGATGAATACCTGATGAGGCAGGCTATGGGCGAGAAGATCCCAGAAAAAGACGAGCGTATGGGCTACCTGAGAGACTTCATATCTAACATGGTTTACGGGCATTTGATGTCCCAGCAGGGCGAGCCTGCCTTCGCGTCATCCACTAGGAAGACGGAACTGAACGCGAGGAAGATGACGGACCGGCTGTCAGACGAGGATGTTCTAGTTTATTGGACCAAAGATCAATACATAAAACACTACAGCACGCCGAAATTCACACACGAGTGGGTGCAGGAGAGGTTAGACCGGAAGAAGAATGTTAACTAAGCGGATTATCCCCTGTCTCGACTGTGACTTAAGCGTGCCGGAAGGCAGGGTGGTGAAGGGGATAAAGTTCGAGCAGATTAAGCATGCTGGGGAGCCTGCTGAACTGGCGGAAAAGTACTACAAAGACGGCGCGGATGAAATAATCTTTTTGGACATCACCGCTTCCCATGAGAGGAGAGCTACCATGATGCATGTGATAGAGAAGACTGCTGAGAGGGTGTTCATACCATTAACCATCGGAGGTGGGATAAAGTCAACAGACGATATCAAGAGAATACTGCGGGCCGGAGCCGACAAGATAACAATAAACACCGCGGCAATAAAGAACCCGAAGCTTGTGACAGACGGCTCAAGGAAATTCGGAAACCAGTGCATGGTAGTCGCAATAGACTCCAAGAGGACCGGGAAGACAAAATCAGGGCACGAGTGTTACATCTACGGCGGCAGGGAGCCTACAGGAGTCGACACCCTCGAGTGGGCTGAAAAGTCCGAAAAACTGGGAGCCGGTGAGATCATGCTCACCTCCATGGACAAAGACGGGACGAAGGAGGGATTCGACCTGGAGCTGACAAAATTGGTGTCCGAGGCGGTTAACATCCCCGTGATAGCCTCAGGCGGAGTCGGAAAACCGGAGCACATACTAGAGGCTTTCACAAAAGGAAAGGCCGATGCAGCCCTCGCGGCGTCAATATTCCACTATGGAGAATACACGGTAACAGACGTGAAAAAGTTTCTGAAGGAGAGGGGAGTGCCTGTCAGGCTCTAATCTAGTCGACGATGTTCTCTATCATCTCGTGGAGGCTTCCGCCCGGTTTGACGATGGGCATGATATTCTCATCCCTGTCGGTCTGTACGTCGATAATGCAGGGCATTCCCGACTTTATCGCGGACTTCAGGGCTGGCTGGATATCCCCAGGTTTTTCGACCCTGATGCCCTTGGCGTTGAAGGCTTCCGCGAATTTCACGAAATCCGGGACCTCACCAAGGTATGTGTGGGACCTCCTCCCATTGTAGAACAGGTCCTGCCACTGTCTGACCATGCCCAAGTATCTGTTGTTCAAGAGGAGCACGATTACTGGTATCCTCTCTACGACGCAGGTTGCTAGGTCCTGGCATGTCATAAGGAACGACCCCTCGCTTGCGACGTCTATGACAGTGTAGTCTGGTTTGGCGACTTTCGCGCCTATTGCGAACGGGAAGCCGGCGCCCATGGTGCCCAATCCGCCGGAGGATATGAACGTCCTGGGATGCTTCATGTTCAGATAGTGGGCGGCGAACATCTGATTGGTCCCAACCTCGGTCGTTATGATTGTCTTCTTGTCTATCAGCTTGTTCAGCTCCTTCATAACCCTCTGGGGCTTGATGGGAACGTCATCATAGTCATAGCATATTGCGAACTCTTTCTTGAACTTCTTTATCCTGTTATGCCATTCGGTGTTCCCCTTCCTCTTGAGTTTGCCGACGATGTCATGGACGCTCTTCAGGACCAGCTTAGCGTCGCCGACGATTGGAACATCGACGTCAACGTTCTTCCCAATCTCTGACGGGTCGATGTCGGAGTGTATTATCTTCGCCTTCGGGACGAAGTAGCCGACGTTGCTGGCCACTCTGTCGTCCATCCGCATTCCGATTGCGAATAGAACGTCGCAGTCGTGGAGCAGCATGTTTGCATACTTCCTGCCGTGCATTCCCACCATACCCAGTGCAAGCGGATGGTCCTCCGGGAAGCATCCCTTGCCCATCAGGGTAGTCGCGACCGGGATGCCAAGGGATGCGGCAAGCTTGTACAATTCGGCGCTCGCATTCGAGATGATGACGCCTCCGCCTGCGAGTATCATCGGCCGCTCGGCATTCATCAGAAGTTTTGCAGCCTCCTTGATCTGCCTCGGATGGCCTCCGGAGACTATGACCTTATAGCCTGGCAGGTCGACGTCCTTGGGATATGAGAATTTGTCTGTGAGGCTCCTTTGCTGGATATCCTTGGGCAAATCGACCAGGACAGGTCCCTGCCTCCTCGTGGTCGCTATCTTGAACGCTGTTTTGATGGTTCTCGGAATGTCGTCTGGGTTGGTAATCTGGAAATTATCTTTTGTTATCGGCATCGTGATTCCGATGATGTCAGCCTCTTGGAACGCGTCGTTTCCTATCAGATGGCTGGCAACCTGCCCGGTCAACGCGATAACCGGGGTTGAATCCATATACGCGTTCGCAATGCCTGTTACAAGATTCGTCGCGCCCGGGCCTGAAGTCGCTATACAGACTCCCGGCTTCCCGCTGACTCTAGCATAACCTTCGGCAGCGTGGGCTGCGCACTGCTCATGGCGCATTAGAATATGCCGTAAAGTGCTCTCCGGAGTGTCATAGAGCACATCGTAGACTTCCATGATGGATCCGCCCAGTATCCCGAACATGTGCTTGACTCCTTCAGCCTTCAGGCACTCTATTACCGCTTGGGAACCTTTCATCTTTATCTGACAAAAATCTATAATAAATTAAATCCCCGCCTTAAATAGAATGGAAGATACGTCCAAGTACGCTCTCATGGGTTTGGAGGATTTCGAGAAAGTCCTGTCTGATATGCTTTCTGGGATGGGTTATACGATAAGTTCGATACGTCTTGAAGGTGATATGATAACCATAAGGGCTAAAACGACAGGCAAGATACTCAAGAAAGCCGTATTCGAAGTCCACCGGACGAGGAAGGTGTCCAAGCATGATGTCTCCAGTCTCTTGAAGAGGGTTGAGGCAGAGGGATACGATAGTCTTCATGTAATCTCACTCGACGGCTTTCAGAAGGGCGTTAGGTCATACTGTGGGCGTAAGTCGGTTGAGGCGATGGACGGCAGCCGGTTCCTGAGATTGATAAAAAAAGAGGCTCCCGATTCTGCAGGCAGGGAAAGGCACATACTCTACACACTAAGCTTCGGACGGGGAATACCGCCTGAGGAGGCTGAAAAACATTTCAAAAAAATCCTGAGGAAGGGCCCGCTGGGTTTTGGAGCAAAGGAGCGGATTATGGGCGTTGAATGCCGCTACACCCCTCTTGGCAGGTTCAAGATTACCGAGGCTAAGGCTGACATCCTAGCTGACCGGGCTGATGATTTTTACGTTGACCTTAACTCCGGACTCCTATATTATGTGACGTTCGGCCTGCACAGGAACAAGATAAGAGTAAGGTCATCGGACGTGCTGGCCAAACTTCTGAAGCTGCCGATGGAATGCTCTAACCTTCTGGGCTTCGTTTTCGAGAGGGAGATAACGAATTTCCACGACATTGTCAGCGTAGAGCGCGATGTCGTTAACGAGCATATCCTGATGCTGAGGGAGATGGATCTCATAGAGGTGACTTCAGACCCTAATCCCCAGATCCTATCCACCCTTAACATTCCGCGCCCAGCGAACATCAGATACGACCTCGGCCATCACCTGAGGATACTGGAGTCGCAGGATACCTCTTGCGAGGCTGACAGGATAATATACGATACTGATCTCATTGCCGGCGTTTTAGGCTCTTTTTTCAGGATGCCCTTCGAATTCAAGGATGTAGTGTACTTCCCCTACTATGTATGCATCATCGGAGACGAACGCGGGGTAACGCGGCGTGAGACTCTCCTCGCAGCCTCTCCCTAGCCGTTGGACGTGATTTATAGCGAATTGCATAAATAATTGAACATTTAGCTTTATGCAATTCGATATATGCAATTGCATATGCCGATTAAGAAAAGTTAAAAAACATATGTAATTGCCTATATTTACATAATCTGCTCAAATCATAACATATGATAGACCGGCTCCCAGACATCCTGGAGGTTGACGCATTCGACTTCGAGAAGCTGATAGAGAAATTCATCAACAAGATGGGCTTCAAGGTCGAGTCCAGCAAGAGGTCTCCTGACGGCGACATCCACCTTCTGGCGAAGACCACAAACCCCATGGGCGGCGAGGTGACCTCACTGATAAGGGCAGGAGCCTACGACAGGAAGGTCGACGTTGACACGATAAAGGACCTCTATGATGACATGATAAGCCACTCTGCCGTCAGGGCAGCGTATATAACGACGTCCGACTTCACACCAGAGGCTAAAGACTTCGCGCGGGGCAAGCCGATGAGCCTGATAAACAAGTACGAATTCATAGAGGCACTTGACAGGGAGGGCATCAAGATAGACCCTGAGATGTTCAACCTTCTTGAGGCGCACGGGCTCACAGAGAAGAGGTTCAGGGAAGAGAAAGTTTTTTTCGAGTTTTCCAAAAGCACCCCGGAGGTTGCCGAATACTTCGCCAAGCGCAGGAAAAAGAAAAAATTGGGGCTTTTTGGAGTGGAGGATGATGTCAGCACCATAGTGAAACGCTACGCGCCAATCGGCATCTTCCGCGTCGCCTGGTCGAAGGAGGCTTCAGCGGAGGCAAGATCCATTGCCGAGACCCAGTCTGAGGATAATATTTTCGTGAACCTTCATAACGCAAAGTTATACTACATAACGAGGAGCAGGAGACTGTCCTCTGGGGAGGTATTTGAAAGGTCGAATGTTCTGGCAGAGATACTGGACCTTCCTGAGGAGGCGAGGGCGCATCTCCTTTACCTGATAAGGTATGGCGACCTGCCTCACAAGCAGCTTGAGGACAAGAACCTTTCAATCCTTGAGAAGAGGAAAATAATACGAATCTATGCGGCTGGGTCAAATGTTCAGGGCGTTGGGCCCTTAAGGAGCATGATAGACGTTCTTGTTTACGTGATGCGCGAGCTATCGGACTTTCTAGTGCTCTTCATCCACGGCATTACCGGCAGTACGCCTTCAACCCCTGAGAGGGAGCTTGCGACGAGAGAGGGCGAAGAAGAGGAGAAGCTGGTTGGCGCGACTGTTGTGATGCCTCACACGTACGGCGGTCAGTATGACATCCTGAAATATCTTGCCACTGAGAATGGGCATGACACGAAATTCGAAGAAGACAATGTCGTCTACCCCTCAAAGTCTGTTGCAGACCTGCTTGCCGTGATACTTGACGCTGACGTCGAGCCCAAGGGTGTGGTCTTCATGCCCTACACTGTCGGGTCGTACAGGGACAAATCAACAGGCAAGATAACCCGGCGCGATATTCTCGTATCCCCTAAGTTCTTATCGCACAAGAAGGCGGAGGGCAAGAAAGTCCAAATGCAGGCGGAGAGGAGGGAGTTTGGAATCCCCTACAAGATTATCAGATAATCACTTGAGGCACTCGAGCACTTCCTTATGCACGCCGTGGTCGTATTTTATGACGTCATGGGCTGCGTAGACTTCCATCGGATGCCCGTTCAACTTGGTCAGAAAACTCTCAAGGCCGTTCACGGCATTGTTTGACACGATGGCCTTTATCACAACCTTCCCGTCCAATGTCCTGAAAACCTTCTTGGCTTCGTCGAACTTTGAAATGTCTTCTGCGACCCTCTTGGATTCTGACGGGGGCGGGCTTACTATGATTATGCCCATCTGCCCGCAGTTTTCGTGGGCGTGGACTATTGCTGAAAACTTTTTAATCACGCCCTTCTTCTTAAGCCTCTCAACCCGTGTGAATACTGTCGTATGCGGCACGCTAAGCCTTCTTCCAAGCTCTCTGAAGCTCAGCCGCCCGTTATCCTGCAGGTGCTCCAGTATATCAAGGTCTAGGTTGTCTATTTTCAAGATATAATACTATGACCGCCATCGCATATAAATCAGTTTAAATTGTCTGGATATTAATACATGAGTGCCAAAATGAGAGTCAGGAACTTAAACATTCTCCTTCTTTTGTCAATCCTAGCCTATCTTCTGTTCAGACTGCCTGATTTGGGAGTTATGCCCTACTGGGACTGGGATGAGGGCGTCAACATGAACATGGCCTACAATGTGGCATACGGCAGGCCCCTCTGGTTCACCCTCATATTTCCATTCGTGCCTCATCCTCCATTGTACCTGCTTTCTCTCGGCCTGATGCTCCGCCTTTTTGGGAATGAGCTCATAGTCTTGCGCATCTTCTCAGTCTTGCTCGGCCTTTTCACGCTTTCTTTTGTCTACCTCACAGGCAGGGAACTGAAGGGGCCGTCTTTTGGCGTTCTCGCATCAGCATTGTATGCCCTCTACCCTATGGCCATATACTGGGATAGGATGGGATTCGCAAACAACATGTTCTCGCTCCTCATAGTAGCCTCCCTGTATTCCATCCTAAGGTACCTGCGCACAGGCCAGACCCGGTTCCTATATTGTTCTGCATTGCTTGCCGGCCTGAGCCCTGTAACGCAGTACATCGGGGCCTCAACCGTCTTATCTTTTGCAATTGCCCTCTACCTTGCGAAGAGAATAAGACTTAAGCCTATCCTGTTCAGTCTGCTGCCATTTTTCGCGCTGGTGTCCGCAATGCTCATCCTCATGAGGGCTCCGTTCATCGAGGATGTCAGGTTTCAGATTGACAGGTTCAACCTGGCAGGATTCCTGATGCTTGTGGCGGCAGTTCTGCTGGCATACGTCGGATTACATCTCCTGAAGCCGTTGAAACGGATTATCAGCGATGCTTTCTGGAATGCGTACGCCCGTCTAGGCCTCAGCAGGGAGTTTCTTGCCGAATACGATGTGCCTATCCTCCTGATATCGGTGAACTTCGTGATGGCGTTGGACGCGTTCCATGTCCTATCGTACCAGTACCTCTTCACAGGGCTTGGATACTACTGGGTTGGCATAGTCGGGTTGTTCCTGTTCGAGAGGGGGATTCCGAGAGCCGTTCTCCTGTCCTATTTTATCCCGCTTTTCCTGCTGATTTTCAAGATTGGCCGCACAGACCATATGACCATTCCCTTGAACCCTTTTTTTGCCATTGGCTTTGCAGCTCTTCTGATGCGGCTTACGAGCGTAATACGCCAGCTGACTTCCAACCGGAAGGTTATAGCAGGGTTTACGGTTCTCCTGGTTCTGCCATTCGCCTCAATCTTCCTACGGGACGTTCAGGCGTTTGTGCTTACCGGGCTGAAAACCGAAAGTCTGACCGAGCGGTTCGAATTAGCATCCTACCTGGATAATAATACCGCTCCTGGGGAATATGTGCTGGTTGACAGTCACGAGGGCAGGTTCATAAAAGCCAACTACTCTATTGTGACGCAGTCTATTGCTGTTAACGGCAGGCAGATAGGCTATTACCGGGGTGACTATGAGCCTGGCAGGTTCGTAGTCAATTTCTCATACCAGGGGGCTAAATATATCGTCTTGGAGGAGGGTGGCATTGAGTGGCTGAGCGGGAACGTTTCTGACATAGCTTCTGAGATTTCCGAGTGGGGGGTTGAGGCTGAGTTCGGCAGGTTTCAGGTCTTAAGGAACCCAAAATAGGCTATTGTGAACATTAGACTGCATTTTTGCGAAAAATAATGAACATCTTTCATTTATATACCCTAGTTGTGCTATACTATACAGTATTTATTATTTTAAAAAAAATGGGAGGTGTCAACGTGAACACAAAACATCTGGGTTTGGTTGCGGCGTTAGTCGTGCTAATGGCGAGTCTAGCCAGTGCACAGCTCGGATCTGCGCAGACAACTATCTGTAATATATTACAACAAGTATACACTTTACTGTTGTATATAGCGTCTGGTGTCGGTGCGGTGATGATAGTACTTATGGGTGTGCTCTGGGTATCGTCCGCAGACAGCGCTAAGTCCAGAAATTCGGCAAAGAACGGTGTGGTCCATGCAATAATTGGATTAATCATCGTTTCACTGGCCATAGCACTTGTGACTATGGTTCTGCCAGAAGGTTCTGACTGCATTACCACATGGTAAACATAAGTTAGCCAAAACAGAACGGCTAACACCTTTTTTTATTTTTTTTATCTGTCCTATCTTACCCCATAACTGGAGAAGGCCAGAATGCTGCGTATAACAGCCTCTACTATCATAAGAACGAGAAGCACCCTAAGCGCGGCCTTTACGACCTCTGACTTTTTTCCCAAATTCTCAAACGCATAGCTTATTGGAACACATAAGCTCCCAGCAGCAAACGCGAGGAGCCTGATGTTGTAATCCTGGTTGGTGAAGAATGGTATGAACGTCAGGATATGGGGCAGAAAGACCCAGGACATGAGGAGCGCGGATTCGTTGTTATTCTTCAGGAAGGCTGGAATGCCAGATGCTGCGAGTAGGACCGTTAACGGCCCGGCAATGACAAGATAATACAGGATACCTGGGACGTTTTTCGCATTTGCAGCTGACAATCCCGCCTGTAAGTCTATGCTATTTCCCCTCAAAGAATTTGTCACGTAGGGTGCGTATAGCATAAGTGATGCAAGCGTCACAATAGCAAAGGCAGATAAGGTGAATCTATCTGCCCGTCTGCTTCTGACGATGGAATAGAGCAGTAGGGACAGCATAAAAAGGCTTATGTACATGCCGGAAGTCCTGTGTGCGATGACAACCGGAACCAGAATCAGCGGCGTGATAATGCTCCTCCTGGAAGTCTCAAGAGCAACAAACGTGTTAACCGTCAGTATGCCCAACAGGAGAGAGTATCCGCCCCATGTGAGAACCTCGGCAATGTCAAGGGGGCTGAAAACGTACAGCAGGGTTGTAATCATAGGATTGACTTTCAGCTTTTCTGAAATCACCCATAGCGGTATGACGTTCAAGGCCCCTATCAGGCAGCCTCCCACTATGGTCCCCGTCAGGTCATCCAGCCCGAGGAGCCTTCCCAACAGCATCACGGGCGCGAGTATGATGCTGACCAGGGCCTTGGGTTTGCCCTCCAGCAGGCTGTAGCTGTGCTGCAGGTAATTGCATTGGTCGCAGTTCCCGTCCGCACCACCAACTGGCGTGTACAATGTGGCGAGGAATACCCTGACCGCAAGGGCGAATAAGAACATCAGCGCAACCTGTTTTCTCCTTGAGAGTTTCATCTTTTGTATACTGTCACATTCCCGCAGGATTTCACGCTACGGTACCCTGCATCCTCCAGGAAATCATTCACTGATCCATTGGGGCTGGTTATTATGACATAGTTTATGTCATGGTCCGTGATTTCGTCCAAGCCTATCGTGTTAAAGCCGCTGTGAGGGATCACATACCTGTCGTTGAGCTGCGGGCTGGATACGAACTCCAAATCTACTATGTGATAGGATGGAATGTCTCTGTGAAAGTATGTGTACACTCCTGAAAGGTACCAGTGGATCGAGTATGCCAGCGCTTTTGCGTCATCCTGCTGTCCAACATACCTGACAGCCTGGAAATTATCCTCAAAGGGTGTCCACCCCCCACCCCACTGTCCTGGGAGTTCAAAGAATATGAGCAGCTGCGCGCCAAGGACGATGAAGATGAACGAAAGGAACATGTATTTTACGACAATATTCTGCTGGTAGCTTGGCCTGGACTGTTCTATCATCCTGTCCAAACCCCTGGCGGAGAGTATGAAAAAAAGCGGCAGCGCGGAGAACATGAACCGCATCTCCTTGTGGGGGATGAGCGAGAAGACGGTAAAATAAAGCAGGAAAGTCCCCCATAGCAGGCCTGCTGTCCTCTTCCTTTCAAAAGACCATGGCAGGAAGAACATGATGGGCACGTGCAGCAGGAGGGGCAGCAGGTAGTAGACTGGCGGCTCGGTACCGAATATGCTCGATTTTTTCTCAACCAGGTTTGCCATGAAAAAGGCGACAGGAGAGTGCAGGAACGAACCCCATGTTGCGAGGTCGATGAGGCCCTGGAATAGCAGAACGATCGCAAAGCCCGCGGAAAAATATCTCAGAATCTGGAATTTCCTGACAATCAGGAGATACGCTGCCAACGGCATGAGATACACCGCCGAGTTGAACTTGAGCATGAACGCAATCCCGAAGAGAATGCCGGAGAATATCGCATCATGTTTCCTGCCTTTCAGCGAGCCAAGCAGGAAGTACAATCCTCCAGTCACCGCTAATGCTGCTGGAACCTCCGGCATTATCCTGGCGCTCCAAAGGTAGAGCAATCCTGATGCTGCTGTGAAGAAGCCTGCAAGCAATCCAGTCCTCCTGTTATAGGCAGCGTCAGCCAGCCTGTAGACCGCGTATACCAGCAGGATGGATACTACCATCATAAGCGCCCGTACGGCGAAGACAAGCTTTAGGATGTCGCTGACTCCTGTCAGCAGGCCAGCCTTGAATATGGTGTAGATTATGCCTGGGAAGAACCATGACCTTATGCCGTCAACGTACTCCCACGGCATAAGTCCGTAGCCGAAAATCTTGATGTGGACCGGCTCAAGGTACTGGTAGATGCTGTCAGGGTGTATCATGCCGCCGGTCATGTTCAAGGCATACAACCTGGATATTACGGTGAAAGCCATCAGCAGCAGAAGCCAACTCCTGAAGGACATAAACTATACTGTGACGGCATCTAAAAATAGGCCTAATGCCGGAGCACCGTTATCCTCCTGGTGAGGCTCTTGTGGACTCTGAGAGAGTAGGATTCCAGGACAGTGTGGCCTGCCAGCGGCAGCTCATAGTCTTCTGGCGACATCAATACGATGCAGCCTCCGTCAGTTACCAGATTTTTTGCGTTCTCAAGGAAACATGTGTAGAGTTCCTTCAGCTGTTTGGAGGAGTAGGAGGACCTGCCGTAGGGCATGTCAGTGACGACGGCATCTGCATCCGCCTTTCCCCTGAGAGCATCCTCCTGTTCGACTCTCCCCCTGAGACCGTAATGTTTGAGGTTCATTTTCGTGCCGTCAACAAGCTCCTTTCTGATGTCCCAGCCGATGACGTTCAAGCCTATCAGCCCGGCTTCTATGAGAATCCCACCGGTGCCGCAGAATGGGTCCAGCATAGTGTCCCCCTCCCTGACTCTGGCAAGGTTGACGAGGACTCTCGCCAGCTTCGGGTGCAGTGAAGTCGGATGAAAGTATGGCCTCAGCTGCGGTTTCCTGCCCTCAAAATCCCTCCAATTCGAGAACATGACTCCGCCATAATACTCTCCTGCTATCTGATGGCATGCGACCCTGACGTCAGGTCTCTTAAGGTCTACCTTGAGGCCCATGTTATGCAGGAGTCCTCCGAGTTCGCTCTCAACCTTTTTGGACTCTGAAACAACCCTGAAGGTGTCGCAGTCTGAGATGTGGTCGAAGATTGTTCCAGCCAACAGTCCGACTTTCTTGGAAACGCCCAGTATATCATCGGCCTCCAGAGTCAGGGCAAGCCTCCTCACAAACGAGTTCTCCTCAGTCTGAACTTCAAAGAGGCGGAACCTGTCCTGTGCAAGGACCTTTTCATGCTTGAGTCTCTCGCCTTCGAATACTGCTTCCAACTCCGCATCAGGGAGGCTCTCATGCTCTTTGGAAAAACGAAAAAGCAGTCTCATGACAGTAGATTATATAACCTGGCATCCAAAATATATGACATCCATGTTGTCAGACGACATTAAAGTAAAAATCGGCCTTGAAGTCCACGTCCCCCTGAACACAGAGCAGAAGCTGTTCTGCCACTGTCCTACCAACTACTATGAGGTGGGAGAGGCCAACATAAACACTTGTCCGGTCTGCACAGGCATGCCTGGGGCGAAACCCTACCCTCTGAACGAAAAGGCCATAGAGAGCGCCATAATGGTCGCTGAACTCCTGAATTGTAACATAGTATACGACAATATTTTCGTCAAGAGGAAGCACTACGACTACCCTGACCTGCCGTCAGGATACCAGAGGACTTCAGAGCCCATCGGCAGGGACGGAAAGATTTCAGGCGTAGGCATATGGGAGGTTCACATGGAGGAGGATCCAGGACGGTACGACCTTGCGACAGGCAGGGTCGACTACAACAGAAGCGGAGTGCCCCTGATAGAGGTAGTGACCGCCCCAGACATGAAGACTCCCGAGGACGTCAGGAACTTCCTCAAGGAGCTCACGAACCTCCTGAAATACACCAACAGGATAATAGACGTCGGCGGGGTGATGAGAGCCGACGTCAACATAAGCATCGAAGGCGGCGCGAGGGTGGAGATAAAGAACATCAACTCCGTCAGGGGAGCCTACAAGGCCCTGAAGTTCGAGATACTCCGGCAGAAGGGCATGATGAAACGCGGAGTGAAGGTAATCCAGGAGACCAGAGGCTTCGACGAGAAGTCCATGATAACCGTCGCCCAACGGGTCAAGGAGACTGCGGCAGACTACCGGTACATCCCAGACCCCGACATACCCCCGCAGCAGTTTGATGAGCAGTTTGTGAGAAAAATCGAGCTGCCTGAGACTCCGCAGACAAGAAAGAAGCGGCTTCTGGAAAAATACGGCATAGCCCAGCAGTACGCTGACACCCTCGTCAGGGACAAGGACGTCGCAGACCTCTACGAGGCTGCCGCCTCGAAGGCTGACCCCAAGTCAGCTGCAATGTGGGTGTGCAGGGAGGTCCTGGGGCAGCTTAACTACCGTGGGATAGAGCTGTCAGAGTCCAAGCTGACCGCTGACATGCTGGTTGAGATAATCCAGATGGTCAGCTCAGGTCAGATAACGGAGACTGTGGGGAAGAAGCTCCTCGAGAAGGTCATAGACTCGGGGAAGAGCCCGGAGGAGGTTGTCAAGAAGGAGAGTCTGGGCACCGTCTCAGGGGAGAGCCAGCTCTCTGAGGCTGCCGAGTCAGTGATAACGGAGAATCAGCAGGCTGTATCCGACTATAAGGCCGGCAAGGCAGAGTCGTTGAATTTCCTCATGGGTCAGGTGATGAAGAAAATGCGGGGGAGGGCTGAGCCTTCAGCGGTCATGAAAATCCTGAAGGACAGGATATAATGTCGCAGGATCCTGTAGAAAAGCTGGAGGAACTCGAATGCAGGGCGTTCGGAAAAATCAGGCAACTTGAGTCTCTTCTGTCCTATGTGCTTAAGTCAATAGCCTATAACAGCCTGTTCATGCTCTACCTGCTCTTCGCAGGCTACATCATACTAACCCTCACATCCCCTCTACTGATCGGTTCGGATGACATTAGGCTGAGAGGTGTCGGGATAATCCCCTACCTTCTTATCTCAACGTTTAGGATGTGCCATCAGCTGCCGCAGAGGACTCTGATGTTCTATGGCATCCCGCAGCCGATGTGCGCGAGGGATGCGGGAATATACCTGGGCCTGGTCTCAGGGTTCCTAATCCCGCTCCTGTCGAAAAAAAACGAAAGGTTTTTCGATTCGGTGAAAGTCCTGCTGTTGCTGACGGTTCCAATAGCGTTGGACGGCGTATCCCAGTCCATACTGGTTGAGAGGGAGAGCGATAACATCCTGAGGTTTATCACAGGCTTGTTGTTCGGCGTTGGAGTGTCAGCATATTCTGCAGCAAAAATCATCCGATTCTATCCTGACTTCAAGGCAAACGTCATGAGACTCGAACACCTGGCTGGGACAATCGCTGGAGCGCTCATCGTCTGGTACCTCATCCTAGGCTCCGTATCGCCGGAGCTTGGAAGAACTTACCTGTCAAAAAGCGAGGCAGTCAATGCCGTATTGTCCGAGCCTTCCGGCAATGTCAGAGTCTACTATGTGCCGCCCCTGTCGCCGTACAGCATCCAACATGACCCCTTTCTGAAAGGGTATGATGATCCGATACTGTCAGACCTTATGGAATTGAATCTCACGCTCGGCACAGCCTTTGAACGCCTTGACGGAGTCTACGGCATATGGGTCGTGGTAATCCCAAACCAGACCGGGAATCCAGAAGGCAAAACAGCCTACGCATCTCCCAGCGGGATGTACTATTATGTTGACCCTTCCAACACGAGCATAATCCTAAACAGAACCCACTAATCATTTTATTAACCCAATTGTAATTGATTACAACATGCCAGAGGTCACTGACTTTTTCGAGGGGGACAAGCCTAATCCCTACCAGAAGTATTCTGAAAAGTATGGTGCAATACGCATAAATCTGGTGAAGCTCATACTCGGGTTCCTCCTGGCTCTTGGCGTGACGGTGACCCTCGTCGGCCTGTTGTCCTTTCTCAAGACATGGGAGCTCATCCTTAACATATTCGGAGTGCCTGTCAGCCTCCTGAACCTGAAAAGCGGCGGCAATCTGCTCAAAACAGCCGTCGAATCGTTCGGCTCTCTCGTAATCGGCTACATCACAGTCAACCTGTCATGGTCTGTTCTCAAGGCTGAGATGTCGTCTGTCAAAGCTGAGGAGGTTCCAAGCATCTGGGAGCATCTATCCCGCATAGTTGTCATAATCATAGTGGCGTTAGGCGTTGAAGCGTTCAGCATCCTCGCTGATGTTGAGGGCTCCGACGCCGGCCTGACGTGGGAATTCGGCGCCGCTGTTCTGGGCATAGCAGCGCTTCTCGCAGCTCTCGGTTACTACATAAAATCCCTGAAAAAATCCCAAACAGAGTGACTCTAGAATAAGCGTCTAATCCCTGCTGATGCCCTTCTTCTCCAGAGTGTCTCTGACAGGCTTCAGGACATCTATCAGTGAGGAGGCGACCGCGTTCTTCAGGTCCATCGGGTGAAGTCTTTTATCAAGGTAATCCCTCTCGACTTCTTCGTACTTGTCATATGAGACGTCGCCTCCGAACTTCTCAGGCCTGCTCACTCCAAATTTGCCGGTTCTGGGCATTACCACCAGCCTGCAGATGTCCAGAATCGGGTTCACGCCCTCCTCTATCGGACAGTAGGCGCCCTTTATCTTGTTTGTTATCTCCTCCGGAGTGTCGTCCACTGCTATCATCGTCTCAGGCTTGCTTGATGACATCTTCGTCTCAGGGCCCTTTATCGAGCATATGAGCGGCGTGTGAATGCAGATCGGCTTTCCGAACCCTATGTCAGGCAGTATCTCCCTGGCTAGCATGTGTATCTTCCTCTGCTCCATCCCGCCGTATGCTATGTCGGCGTCCAATGCCCTGATGTCCGCAATCTGCATCAGAGGGTAGATGACCTGCGACACTCTCGCATTCTCTATGTCCCTAGCTATCTCCTGCATGCTCCTCAACGCCCTGTTCAATGTCGAATTCAAACCCAGTTCGAGGACGCTCTTGAAGTATCCTCCATCAAGCTGGAAGTCGCTGCCTCTGACGTATTCTGCATTCTTCAGGCCGAGGGCCTCGAAACAAGCCTTCCAGTATTCCGCCATCTTCTCAATCCACTCTAATTCGCCTTTCATGTTCAACAGCGTGTGCAAGTCTGCGAGCAGAACCTTGACCTTAAGCCCAGCGTTGAGGAAGTCCAGCTGCTTGTTTATTGTCACCATGGTGCCGATGTGCACAGGCCCCGATACCTCATATCCGCAGTATGCGACAGGGCTCTTCTTCTGTTCGATCAGATTATTCAGCTCCTCATCTGTCACTATCTCAGCAGTGTTCCGCTTCAGAAGGTCCAGGTTCATGGCATTATTTTAGCGATTCGAGGTCGCTTATTATGTCCCAGAGCAGCGTCTTGGCGTGCATCGGAATGTTCACGTCGTTTGCGATGTCATCCAACTCGTATATGGCCGAAGTCACTCTAATAGCAAGCTCCGGCTTTTCGGCCGTTAATTCTTCCTTGACTTTGGAGAGCGCCTCCTTAACCCTTTTTGGGATTCCCTTGCTGTTCAGGGTCTCGTCAATGCCGCTGATAGCATCCTCTAGGTCCATCTTAGAATGTTGTGAAACTATAATTATTCGTGTTATTATTAAAATAAATGTTGGGATTAGTCGATTAATGAGTCTATGTAGTTGCCAAGCTCTCTCGTCCTCCTGATCTGCGGGTGGTCTGGGCCTAACTTTTTCATCATATCCTCCAGAGTCTCCTCCAGCGTAATCACTTTGGAACAGTCAACTAGGTTGTCTGCGTGCGCTATCACCTTCTCTTCCAAAGTCTCTGGCATATAGTCCTTCGCCGGGAGCCCTAACCTCAGGGCCTCTTCTGCCTTCAGTCCGGCCCCGATATGCCTCTCGCAGACTCTCGCATACTTCGGATAGTCTTTCAGGATGTCGGCTCCAGCAATCCCGTGGTCTATTCCGTGTGTCCTGCTCCTGCCTATGTCATGCAGGAGCCCCGCGACTTTCACGAATTCCGTGTCTATGCTGGTGCCGTTGGCTTCTATCCTCTTGGCGATGTCATGGGCTAACTCTGAGACAGCCGTGCAGTGTTCTAACACTTGCTTGTCGCATCCGTTGTCCCTCAGAAGAATCCGGGCTTTTCTATAGTCCAGCGTCCCGCCCATATCAGGCTTCCTCTAACCTGCTGCTTATGTCGGCAATCTCTCTTACGATTTTGTCTATCCTGCTCTTGCTCTTGGACTGCGTGAAGTTTTCGCCGCAGTTCTGGCACACGAAGTTCGTGTCCATCGCAATCTCAAACGGCACCTGACCGCATGCGCAGTCGAATATCATGGCCTGCTTTTCCAATTCCAGCTGGTCGTTCAGAATCTTGAGCTTATCGTTCATTATCCCCCTGATGTAATCGTCTATCTTGTCGTCACGCCTCTTCCAGAGGTAAGTGTACCATCCAGTCTTCTTGTTCTTCGACCTCGCATACTCCACAAGGCTCTTCTCATGCAGTTCGTTCAGGAGGGTTCTAACGACTGTGGCCTTGACCTTCAGTGAAGTGGCGATATCCTCGTCATAACTGGGCTTTTTCAGCCTTTTTATTATGCTAACGTGGTTTTCGCTCAGGTTTTCAGTTAGAATTTCTCTGATAACGTCGTTCTTCAACCCCATGTTGTATTAAAACGCAATACTAGCTTAAATACCCCTCTCCCCTTTCCAGTTCAGATTAGCATCGGGCAGCCGGTCTGCGGGTCCGGCTCTCCTGATGCATACGCGTTCGGGTTCCAGCTCACATTCATCTTGGCATCAAAGAGCTGGGCGCCAAGCGGGATAACGAGATATGCCACCTTCTCGTCGTATGTGTTGTTCAATTCTATGATTTGTCTCTGAGCTGGTGTCCCGCCGTACTCGAGTTCCTGTATGGAACCTGTCAGATTCTGGACTAGAACTGCTCTGGCAGCCCAGCCGCTTACTGGCCTATCATCCTCGAACCCCGATATGAAGCGGACTGCTCTGGTCTTGTCCTTTGCTTCCCCTGAATCAGGCCTTTTCGAGTCTGGGTCAAGCTCTGAGCTATAAACCCTGTCACCTCCAATCTCAAGCGTGTAACCTGCACTTGGGGGGAGTATCGCGTCAAGCTCTCTTTTCGTAATGTTCGTAGCTTCCTTGTAGTATCCTTCACCCTGCTGTAGCTCGGTCGTGCTTGAAAAATTCCCTTCAGCCCATAGTCTGCCTATCTTTTCCAGAACGCCTCTCTTGCTCAGGACTTCGATAGCGTCTTCTGATTTTAAATGGGCTTGTCCGAATCCCACACCTTTGCTCTCAATGTTCCCGCTCATCCCAGGAAGAAAAAGAAAACTGACGAAAACAAGTAATACGAGAGTAACGGCTATCATCACGTCCCACGTCAGAACGAATCCCTTTCGCATGTTAATATATTCTATTATGTTTTATAAGTTGCTGGCCCAGCCGTATAACATGCTTACAAGAGGGTAAAGGTTTATCACGAATATGAGGAGAGTCAGCGCCAGTATCGTGTATGCAAGCCTTTTTATGCTAACCTCGCTTACGTTTAACGCCATTATGGCTTCTTTCAGCATTCTGCCGCCGTCAAACGGTGATATGGGCAGCAGGTTCACAAGACCTATGTTGACGTTGAAGAATGTTATCCAGCTCATGGCCGCCAGGATGACGAAAATCGCGGGGATAGTGCTCTGGAACCTGTGATGCGGATCGCCCTTCCATACCAGCTGCTGCATCATAACCACCCCAATATACGCTGTGCTATTGTCGTTCGGCGATGTCACGGTTTTGATGTCGTATTCTCCCCTTCCCGTGCTTACTTTTATCGTGTCCCCAACCTGGGACTGACCCATCGTGCTCTTGAATGCTTCAAGAGTCGGCGTGCTTATGTTGTTTATACCACTGATAACGTCACCCTCCACCAATATCCTCTCAGCCGGGTATCCGCTGTCTAAACCTATGATCCTGACTCCGTCCTCCAGGAGATATGCGCTGGTGAGTGCCATAGTAGCCAAGACAACTATCAATGCCAGCGCCCCAACAGCGAAGTTTGCGAATGAACCTACCGCATAGAGCCTCATCCTCTCGATGCTCGGCCTTGACTCCACCTCCTTGTCGTCCGGTTCGACGAAGGCTCCTATGGGGAGAACTCCGAAAGTCAGAAGGCCTGTTGATTTCACCTTCATCTTATGGACTCTTGCGAGTATGCCGTGAGCAAGCTCATGCGAGACGAGGGTGACTATAATCGCTATCAGCGCATACCCCCCTGGGACGAAGATATCGTAGCCTGGGAATGTGACCCCGATTCTGCCATCCTTCGAAGTCGGGAGCAGCGGCGATATTCCCGGCATGTCAGAGTTCTTGAGAACTATGTTGAAAGCATTATAGGCCAGAGCGTAAACAAGTATCACCGGCAGGCCGACCAGAGACTCCAACAGGGCAATCAAT
The DNA here is from genome assembly GCA_043800255.1 of Candidatus Altarchaeota archaeon. Lineage (GTDB taxonomy): Archaea > Altiarchaeota > Altiarchaeia > IMC4 > SCGC-AAA252-I15 > JAZDNF01. The sequence continues at coordinate 116,802 of JAZDNF010000001.1, forward strand.
TTCGACTCTAGAATCTGCGAGGCCAGGGAGTAGATTACCAGAACAGTTATGAGGAAATCAAGCCTCTGATCATCCTGTTTGTAACCCCCTCCTAATACGGCAATCAGCAGGGCGAGTGCTGCAATTATTATGACTACCCCCTGATTCAACATAATAGCGGACACGCCCCCGAAAACAAGGAGGCTGAGGTAGAGGTTCTTCCTGCTGTCATTTTTCGAAAGGTAGGCTCCGCCAAGCCCGGAAAATGACAGAACCACAGAAAAGTCGGCGACGAATTTCCAGAATCTCGGGCTGATTTTCGCAATCCTGTCGATAAGATTGAGGCCGTATTCTGTCCGTACCAGAAACACTATGAAAAACCTCTGATATCCTTTCCTAAGCAGATAGACCGTTCCGACAAAGAACACGACCAACGCCGCCAGCATCTGATTCATCTACTCTTCCTCACCTTTTCTGACCACGACAACATCGCCCAAGGTGAGGTCCACAGCGTCCTTGCCGGTCTGCTTCACCTGAAAGTCCTCGCGTTTCTTGTAAATCCTGACATTAAGCCTCTTCTCCAGCTTGCGACCAACGATGGGGCTGGGCTCTATCCTCCTAGACTCTATCCTATGTATGAGCGACGACGGCTCGTTTATCATCTTCGCAAGCTCCTCCTGCTTCAAGCCCCTGCCCTCCCGAGCCTTCCTGATGATGCTGTCATAGTCCTCCTTCAGCTCGTTCTCATCCTCTGCGTCGAACTCTCCAACAGCATGCTCGACCTTCTCAACAGGTTTGGCCTTCTTCTTCGGCTGCTCTCCCTCAGCCTTCCCCAAAATTTTCCCGTAGGATGAGCACTCATCGCAAGCAGTCACTATCGAACCCTCCAACCTAACCCTGTTAGCGGCCAACACAATCCTGCCGCAGATTTCACACTGCATAAACCTTTTCTTTCTTAGGAAGAAAGAAAACGTTTACGAAAAGAAAGAATTTCAAGTTTTCCACTCTCCTAAGATACCTCATTTTTTTGTTAAGAGCAACTAAGCGAGCGTTAGCGAGCGCACGCTGCTCCTTTTTGATCAAATTTTTTCTAAAAGTTTGAGTGGGGTCGGGGGGATTTGAACCCCCATCGGCGGGTCACCTCAATATTAAGGCATCAGACCGTTCGGTCTTTTCCTCTGACCCTAGTTTTCGTCACAGCCTTTACGGCTCAGCGCTCCAAATTGTTTTTCTGGAGCCCGCTAGGATGCCGAGTTACCCCACGACCCCGTGGGAAATATATTATAGTTTATCGCTAAAAAATGTGGTCGAATGCGACTATGTCCCTGAATTCCGCGTATCTTTTTTCGATGTCCTCCTGTGTGACAGTTCTCATCCGGTCTATGCTGAAGTCCTCGACGACGTATGATGCTATCACGCTCCCACATACCATCGACTTTTTTATCCATTTGTCGTCTAAAATGCCGTGTTTTGCCAGGTGGCCTACTGTTCCGCCTGCGAACGAGTCTCCAGCCCCTGTTGGGTCTTTTAGGTTCTCAAGCGGGTAGGCTGGCGCTGAGAAGAAGCTGTCCTTTGAAAAGTAGAGGGCCCCATGCTCTCCCTTCTTTATTATCAGCCTGTCGATGCCCATCTTCAGGAAACTTCGGCCGCATCTTATCAGGTTAGGCTCGTCCCAGTACATCCTAGCCTCTCCCTCGTTGATGATTGCCATGTCAACCTTCTTGAGGACCTTCTCAAGCTGCTTCTTCTTGTGTTCTATCCAGAAGTTCATGGTGTCGCAGAAGCTGTACTGCGGCTTTATCTCCTCGAGCGTTTCGAGTTGAAGTTCAGGGTCTGTGTTCGCTAGGAACAGGAACTTGCAGCTCTTGTACTCTTTGGGAATCTTAGGCTTGAAGGTCTCCAGCACGTTCAGCTCAGTCCTCAGCGTGTGGGCTTCGTTCATGTCATACTCGTAGTATCCTTCCCACCTGAAGGTCTCGCCGTCTGACCTCTCAACGCCTCTGACGTCAATCCCCTTGGATTCAAGGAACCGTATGTGTTCCCCTGGGAAGTCCTTCCCGACAACCCCTATTATCCCGCATCTTGTGAAAAAGTTGGACGCCAGCGAGAAGTAGACTGCGCTCCCCCCTAGTATGTTCTCCTTCCTGCCGAATGGCGTCTTGATGGTGTCCAACGCGATGGTGCCCATAGCCACAAGCTCGGGTTTCATCTGAGCCACCTCACTATTTTCGGCCTTCTGTCAGGCTTATCTTTCGCCTCGTCAGGGTATCCGAATATTAATGGCGCTATTATCTCATGGCCTTTCGGGACTTCCAATTCCCTGAGAACATCCTTGTCATTGTTCAAACTGGTTGCGAATCCTATATAACAGGAGCCCAAGCCCATCGAGTGGGCTGCTAGGAACATGGTTTGGGCGAGGATTCCGCAGTCTATCTTCGCCCACTTATACTCCTTTTCTGCAGTAACTATTATGAGGAGCGGCGCACCGTAGAATATCGTGTCCTCCTTTGACTGTATCTTCTCTCTTGCCTGGATGGCGTAGCCAAGCAGACCCAAGTTCTTCTTCACAGCCTTCGAGAGATCGGAAATCTTCTTCTTGTCCTCTATTATGATAAAATTCCCCGGCTGCCTGTTGACCGCTGATGGAGCCATAACCGCGGCATCAAGCAGCTTTTCTATAATCTCTTTAGGCACCTGCTTGCTCTTGTATTTTCTGATGCTTCTTCTGCCGTTGATAGCGTCGAGAACTTCCATAGACTAGAGTTTCATCCTGTCGACCAAGTAATATGTTACGTCGCCCTCCTCGTCGACTATCGCGTATATCATGTCCTTGTTAACGTTTTTAGCAAGCCTGAGGGCACGGGCCATCTCAGGGAAGCTGCACGTGTACTCTTCTGGGACAACGTGCACCAAGTGTTTGGAATGGCCTTTGCCGAGCACCTCCCCCCTGTCATAGATTCTGAAGTCTGTGCCGAACTTCAGCCCAGTTCTCACCAGCAGGCCTCTCTCCCGCAGGTCCTTATAGACTATGTACTTGTTGTAAAATTCCTCCTCAACCTTGGAGCCTAACTTCAGCAGCTCGTCGAAGGTCAGCTTTTTATCGCCTTTCATCACATCCAGCTTCCCGTCTTCCGTCAGGAAGACAGCCTCTATGGTGGAGAGCATCAGCCGCTTCCCCTCCATCTCGCCGAAGCCCTTATCCTTAAGCTGGCTTTTAGTCTCACCATCTCCCACAACAACCTTCGTCCCAGATAAAATTCCGACGCCCATCGTGTTTACTATTTTAGCATAGTATCTTTAAAACGCTCTATTCCACCGGTCTCTGACGGGTGGTTTGGCCGGTGGAATAGGCGTGTAAGAACCACCAGTTCATTTCATAAGATGCCACCGGTCTCTGACCGGTGGTTCTTCACGCAACCGGCGTATAGCCATTTTTCTATCTGTACTTTGCTATAGTAAACTGATGGCAGTCGAGAGGAGGCCGGGCCAGAAGTCAGCCCACCGGGAGCTTCTTGTCGGGGAGGAGGGGGCTGTCGGGTTCATGAGGGAGAAGGTTGGTGGCGAATTCCCTCAGATAAAGGATTCTGCCTATAAGCTGTTCCACTCCAACCATGTCATCGTCTATGATAGCCCGGAGAACGGCATTGTGCAGCTGCGGAGGGAGCCTCGTTTTCTCTACTCGCAGTCGAAGCACGGGTTCGATAGGCTGTTTTATATCACACAATTGGCTCACACGCTCTTCCCAGGAGATGTCATCAACATGACGGAGATGATGTTGCCTGACAATATGCCAGAATTTTTCGGCTTCAGGAACCCTCCGACCATGGCTGACGGCACCGTACAGTTCCCGACGTTCAAGAGCGAGCGCATTCCGACGACGAAGGCGCAGGAGAAAAGGTGGGCGGAAACTTTCGAGCTTATCCAAGAGTCCAGGAAGAGGAGGTTCGACCTCTACAACAGGAATGACGGCGTCATAACCGAGAAACAGTGGGATGACATGCTCCTCAGAGACAAGCCTGTCAATGCGAAGGTTGAAGTGTATGAACAGTGGTTCAAGAATCTTGTGAAGAGGAGCGGCCTCTCCCTGAACGAGTTCGAGCTGAAGCTCCGGGAGGCCGGATTCTCGCAGCCGCATCCTGAGGTTAACACGATACTGACTCCTAAGGCAGGCGACAGGCCGCGCCATCTGGTCTATGTCGAATTAGGCTCCCACATCGATGTCGGCAAGGTCCTAGAGACAATAGGCTCATTGCCAGGCGGCGAGCAGAAGAGCCGGGCAAACTATCTTCTTCTGAAGGCGTGGGAGGCTGAGGCTCTGGCGAAACATGACATCGCGCAGATTCCAGATGGGATAAGCCAATTGGAGAAAGACAAGTTTTTTTTGGGCGTGTCACACGATAAGAGGATTAAAACGCTAAGGGAGGAGATTGCGAATGAGAAGGGCGAACTTAAGGAGGAGCTTCCCGAAAAAGAGAGACCTACCATCTGGGTTGGAGAGCCAGACCCAAAATTTCCCAATCTCATACCGGTTGTCATACCTGCAGGCCCGATAGACGCCGCGCCGCCCCGTCAGCCTAAGAATCTGCCGTTCCCGTTTCAGGCGGAATACAGGAATGAGGAGAGGATATCCCAAGACCCTGAGTGGATCAGGGGCATGATGTTCGGCAGCCCGCGGTCAGGACATCCAGAAGGCCTTGTGGTGCTCCACATCAGGGACGTGCTGGAGAATATCAACTGGCTCGGCGCCGACGAAGACACTCGGAGTAGGCTGAGGGAAATCGCATTCGTACACGATACATTCAAGTACCAAGTGGATCATACTAAGCCAATAGACGGGGAGAACACTCACCAGGCGTTCGCTGCCAAATTCGCCGAAAAGCACTTACAGGATGAAGGCGTTAAAAAGGTCATCAGACTCCATGATGACGGCTTTCACGCATGGCAGTTGGGACATCTTGGCGAGGACTGGAAGAAGGCAGAGGAAGGGGCTGTAAAACTTATTAAACAGTTAGGGCCTGATACTGACCTTTTCCTGCAGTTCATGGAATGCGACAGGACAGAAGGAAAAAGCGTTGCGCCCCTGGATTGGTTCAAAAAAGTGGTTGAAGACAACAGGAACCCGATACCTCCGAGAAAAGTTCATCGAAAGGTGAACGAGCCTCTCGTTGCGGATTCAATAGACAGAGGCGTTATAAAAATAAATGAGCTGCTTGGGGAATTGCATCCTAAACAAAAAGACCCGTATGCCCTCATCGCCCTAACTGGTGGCTCATACGAACAACAACATGGATTCTTCAAACGGCTGCAGGAGATTAATAACGCTGTCACATTCGGCTCATTCAATCACGTGCCTGACTTTGACGACTACCTCAGATACCATTTCATACACTGCGATCAATTCGTCTCAGCCTCCCGCATAGAGCAAGCCCAGGGGAAAACGCCTGACATAGTCGTCCACCTTCAGACCTCAAGCTTACCGAACGACAAACCCAGAATAGAGGCGAAAACCCAGCTGATAGTGAACAACAGATGACAGTCTTTTTTACTCTAATGCAATTCCTTATACCCCGGCTGGAAATCCAGCCGGCAGATTGTGCCATCTTCGCTATCGCTCGATGACACTTAAAAAATAAAGCGGATGATTATACCATGATCTTAGGCTTAGAAGGAACTGCCCATACCCTTGGCATTGGGATAATAGACAAAGATTTCAACGTATTGGTTGATGTGAGGAAAACTTATCAGCCCACGGCGGGGATTCATCCAAGGGAGTCGGCTCAATATCTTGGGGAGAACGTGCGGGGAGCACTGGATGAGGCGTTATCTGAGGCCAAGCTCAGAGAGGGCGATCTGAAGCTTGTGGCATTCTCGCAGGGTCCTGGGCTGGGACCTTGCCTTAGAACCACAGCGACCGCGGCCAGGGTCATAGCGTTAAAGAACAATATCCCAATCCTCGGTGTGAACCACTGTGTCGCGCACATTGCAGTCGGCAAGGTGCTCTCAGGTTTCAAGAATCCGCTGGTGCTCTACGTCTCAGGGGCTAACACGCAGATACTGGAGAAGAACATGGGACGCTATCGTGTCTTCGGTGAGACCCTTGACATCGGCATAGGGAACATGCTGGACAAGTTCGGCAGGGAAACTGGGCTGAAGCATCCAGCAGGCCCGAAGATAGAGAAGCTGGCATCAGAGGGGAAGAACTTCATAGAGCTGCCTTATGTCGTGAAGGGCACAGACCTCAGCTTTTCGGGAGTGCTGACTGCCGCATTGCAGGACTTCGAAAAAGGCTGCAAACTGGAGGACCTATGCTACAGCCTACAGGAGACGTCTTTTGCGATGCTCTGCGAGGTCACTGAGAGGGCGCTTGCGCATCTGAAGGCTGATGAGGTTATGCTGGTGGGCGGCGTAGGATACAACAAACGGCTGCAGGAGATGCTTTCTAAGGTTTCCGAAGAGCATGGTGCGAGATTCCACACTCCAGTGAAGTATTGCGGCGACAACGGGGTCATGATAGCTATGCTCGGCAAGCTCGCCTATGATGCTGGGGCGAGGATGAAAATAGATGAGACGGTCGCGAAGCCAAATCAGCGGACCGACGACATAGAAATACTATGGTAGCCCTCATATTTCCAGCGCTCACGCTTTATTACTTTTAACCTACCAATTTTAACTCTCTAAGATGCCTGAACTATACGTCGGTGACGGGGGCCAGAAGCAGGACCCTGAGCCTGAAAACCAGAAGACGGTTGAGCCTACGATAGACTCCTCTGCCATGAAATCATGGGACGACTTCGAGACGACAGAGCAGATAATCGTGCCAAAGCTCCTGATAGACCAGGTGATAGGGCAGGAGAAGGCTGTTGACATAATCAAGAAGGCTGCCAGGCAGAGGAGGCACATCCTCCTGATAGGCGAGCCTGGCACTGGAAAGTCGATGCTGGCTAAGGCGATGACTGAGCTGCTGCCTGCGGAAGACCTGGTTGACGTGCTGTCCTACCCCAACCTTGAGGATGAGAACAATCCTAAGATCAAGATATCCCAGGCCGGTGACGGCAGAAAAATAGTGAAGGCTGAGCGCGAGAAGGAGATTGCAGCCAACCGCGGAGGAGGCTTGAATGTCCCGCTAATGCTGTTGGTCTTCGTCGCTGTGCCGCTCATCTTATACATCTCAGGCGTCATAAAGGACGGCATCATAATAGCGGCCATGATGGGCTTTGGGATAGTGTTCTTCCTGCTTTTCGGGATAAACTTCAGGTCAATGATGGGCGGTCAGAAGACATTCACTCCAAGGATGATAGTTGACAACGCTGAGCGCAAGGAGGCTCCGTTCTATGAGGGAACCGGCGCGCACGCTGGGGCATTATTGGGCGATGTGAAGCATGATCCATTGCAGACCGGAGGATTGGGGACTCCAGCCCACACGAGGGTTGTGGCAGGCCTGATCCACAAGGCAAATAAGGGCGTACTCTTCATTGACGAGGTCGGCACATTAGGCAAGTCTCAGATGGACTTGCTGACCGCGATGCAGGAGAAGCAGATAGCAATAACTGGGAGGAGCGAGATGAGCTCAGGTGCGATGGTGATAACAGACCCTGTGCCCTGCGATTTCATACTCATTGCAGCAGGCAATCTCCACATAGTAGAGCACATGCACCCTGCATTGAGGTCCAGGATCAGAGGATACGGGTATGAGGTGTACATGAAGGATACCATAGAGGACAACGACGAGAACAGGAAGAAGATAGTGCAGTTCATCGCCCAAGAGGTTACGAAAGATGGCAAGATACCTCACTTCAAAAAGGATGCAGTCGCTGAGATAATAAGGGAAGCGAAGAGGAAGGCAGGCATGCGCGAGAAACTCACGCTCAAGTTCAGGGAACTCGGCGGAATAATACGGGCTGCGGGAGACATCTCAAGGGAGAAGGGGCACAAGTATGTCACAGCCGAGGACGTTTTGGATGGGAAGAAGTCAGCAAGAACCTTGGAACAGCAGGTCGGCGACATCTACCTTGACAAGAAAAAAGAATATAACATCCTGATAACGACCGGCAACAAGGTTGGTAGAGTGAACGGCCTCGCGGTCATGGGAGAGGGCGGGACAGTTCTCCCCATAGTCGCTGAGGTTGCTCCAGCTCAGAGCAGGCGCTCTGGGACCATAATGGCGACAGGAAAGCTGGGGGAAATAGCGAAGGAGGCTGTGACAAACGTCTCAGCCCTGTTCAAGAAGATGTCAGGCAAGGACGTCAGCAACCATGACATCCACATACAGTTCCTCCAGACGTATGAGGGAGTGGAAGGCGACTCAGCCAGCGTCAGCGTCGCTATCGCGGTCATATCAGCGCTGGAGCATATACCTGTCAGACAGGATGTTGCAATGACCGGCTCCCTCACAGTCAGGGGCGAGGTCCTGCCTGTGGGCGGCGTAACCCAGAAGATCGAGGCTGCCATAGAGGCCGGCATAGCTGAAGTAATCATCCCAGAAAGCAACGAAAAGGACGTCCTCCTGGAGAAAAAATACGAGGGTAAGGTAACGATCAGGACTGCGAAGACGCTCATAGACGTGATGAAACACTCCCTCGTCGGCGGCGATACCATAATAAAGAAGATGTCGAAGATGCTAGGCTAACCTATTTAAAACAGAAAACACATAAGTTATTCCAATTTTTATCATGGATTTAGAGGATTTGGAGGGTGTTGGGGCGGCTGCCGCCGAAAAACTCAGGGAGGGCGGTTTTGACTCGATAGAGAGTGTCGCGACAGCGTCTGTCGGAGAAATCATGGAACTCGGATTCTCCGATAACACAGCGGCCAAGGTAATCAATTCTGCCAGGAAATCCCTGAAGATGGGGTTCGAGTCCGGTCTTGAAATTCTCGCCAAGAGACAGCAGGTCGGAAAGCTCTCAACAGGCAGCAAAGAACTGAACAAGCTGTTCGGAGGCGGCGTGGAGACGCAGGCGATAACAGAGTTCTTCGGCATGTACGGCTCCGGGAAAACGCAGATCGCCCACCAGCTTGCAGTGAACATACAGCTCCCCAGAGCGAAGGGAGGCCTGGAGGGTAACGCAATCTACATAGACACTGAGAACACCTTCAGGCCTGAGCGGATACAGCAGATGGCTAAGGCCGCGAAGATTGACCCGGAGGAGACGTTGAAGAACATATTCGTCGCCAGAGCCTACAACTCAGACCACCAGATGATCCTGGCTGAGAAGGCGGCTGAGATAATGAAGGAGAGGAACGTCAAACTGGTCGTGGTTGACAGCCTGACAGCACACTTCAGGGCGGAGTACACCGGCAGGGGCACGCTCGCGACGAGACAGCAGAAGCTGAACAGGCACATGCACACCCTCCAGAGGAAAATCTCAGACCCGCATAATGCAGCCGTCGTAGTGACAAATCAGGTCATGTCGAGGCCTGACATACTCTTCGGCGACCCTACTGTGCCCATAGGAGGCCACATAGTAGGCCACCATTCGACCTTCAGGGTCTACCTTAGGAAGGGCAAGGCAGGCAAGCGTGTTGCGAAGCTAATAGACTCGCCGAATATGCCAGACGCTGAATGCGTTTTCGAAGTGACCACAGACGGAATAATCGACTGATCAAAATGAGAAACATAACTGTTGAGTTTTTGGATGCACTCCCCTTGGAGAAGCAGAAGACGGAGCTTGTTGAGAGAAAGGGAATAGGCCATCCCGACAGCATATGCGACGGCATAGCTGAGGCTGTGAGCCGAGCATTGTGCAAGGAGTACTTGGACAGGTTCGGAACGCTGATGCACCACAACACCGACCAGGTCGAGATTGTCGGCGGCCTGTCTGAGCCAGAGTGGGGTGCCGGCAGAATAGTGAAACCGATGTATTTGCTCTTGAGCGGGAGGGCTACCAGCGAAGTAAGCGGGAAGAAGATCAACACAGGCGAAATTGCGATAGAGGCTGCCAAAGACTACCTGAGGAAGAACATAACAGAGCTTGACGTTGACGAGCACATCATAATAGAACAGAAGCTGGGCCAGGGTTCAGCAGACCTCCGGCACGTTTTCGGCAGAGGCGGCGTTCCCAAATCCAACGACACATCATTCGGGGTCAGCTTCGCCCCCTTCTCATTGACGGAGAAGCTCACATACGAGGTTGAAAAATACATCAACGGGAAGATGAACATGCCTGCATCGGGGACTGATGTCAAGGTTATGGGCGTGAGACACGGCGATGACATAACACTTACGATTGCGAATGCCATGGTGAGCAGGCACATCGACGACATGAAGCATTACAAGGAAACCATCAGCGAAATGCAGGATAAAGTCAAAGGCTTCGTAGGGAAGATAACCGACAGGGACGTCACAGTCGACATCAATACGGGAGACAACTATGACGCTGGGAGCGTTTTCCTCACAGTCATCGGAACCAGTGCCGAGCAGGGCGATGACGGCTCCGTCGGCAGGGGCAACAGGGCCAACGGCCTGATAACGCCCTACAGGCCGATGTCGATGGAAGCCACAGCCGGTAAGAATCCGGTGAACCACGTCGGCAAAGTGTATAATCTGCTTTCAAAGCACATTGCAGCCGACATCGCAAAGGCTGGAGCTGAGCAGGTCTACGTCCGGCTTATGAGCCAGATTGGGAAGCCAATAGACCAGCCGCTCATAGCATCAGTCCAGCTTATCGGCGACAAGAGACTGGAGAAGAAGGCGGTTGAGGTTACAGACTACTGGCTTGAGAACATCGCCGAGATGACGAAGATGTGCGTCGAAGGCAGAGCAGAGACATTCTAGTCTGAAATGCATCCTCTTATCGACTCTGATAATTGCATCGGTTGCGGGGCCTGCGTTTCAGCGTGTCCTGTCAGCCCTAAGGTGTTCGAGCTCAGGGAACTTGAAGGCATTGTGAAGTCAGCGGTGGCGCATCCTGAATCATGCGATGCGCTGGGCGGATGCGTTAGGGCATGCCCTACAGAAGCCATAAGACTTGTCGAGGATTAGCCTCCCATGTTAGCAGATTTTCTCACCCCCTTTTTCGCGGTCGGCTTGGCGGAGTTCGGAGACAAGACGCAGCTTTCCGTCCTCCTGTTAGCTTCCAGAAGCAGGAATCATTTTAAGCTGCTGGTTGGCGTCATCCTGGCGTTCTTTGTCGTTGACGGTGTTGCGGTTCTCGCAGGCTACTGGATTTCCGACAGCATATCTCCAACCACATTAAAGACTGTTTCCGCGGTTGTTTTCATCATCTTCGGCCTGCTCATCATAAGGTCTGACGTGGGAGAGGGCGACAGCAGATTCTATTCGAGGAGCCCTCTGCTTTCAGGCTTCCTCCTAATCTTTTTCACAGAGTGGGGCGATAAGACCCAGATTCTCGCGGCATTGTTCGCAGCCAAGTACAGTCCCATCCTGGTTCTGGCCGGCACGGTGGCGTCCATGGCTTTATTGTCCGCAGCGGCAGTTTACATCGGAAAGCGCATGTCAGACAAGATTGACAAGAAAAAGATAAGCAAGCTCGCAGGGTTTGTTTTCATCCTCCTCGGTGTGGCGTCGCTCTTGCTTTAGACGTTTGGATTCTCAGGAGTTTGACTCTTTTTTAGCCTATCCCTCGTTATAACCTATTGTCCGCATATGGTTGAAGCTAGAAGAATCTCTCGGAGGGAATTTCTGGGGGAAGCGGCTGTTGTAGCCGGTTCTGTGGCACTGCCTGGCATCATGGGCGCATGCGAGAAGCATGATGAGTACGTCCTACTGGAAGCGACAGTCAAGAAGAAAACATACGAACCGTCATCCGAAGATTCAAAGAAGGCTGAGCTTAGTTTCATCGTCACCGGCGACTTCAAGGGCGAGAAGACGATAATAGTCGACAACCATCGCGGCTTATACAACGATGAGATCAAAGAGCTTAACAGACTGTTCAAAGGCGAAGGAGATAAACTAGCGATTGTCCGAGGCAGGCCTGGCGTCTCCTACATCACCGAAAGAGACGTGAAGGGTAGGACGATAAAAGTCGGGCACGAGCACATACAAAAACTATAAATCGAGATTTCCACCAGTCTGTGACTGGTGGCGGAAATCTTCTGTCAAGAACCTTTCCCCTCTGATCTCATGATGCCGGTCGTAGACCGGCAGTTCTTGACAAAGTTCTGCGAGCCTGACATGATCTGCACGGCCGAATCGCGAGGCACTAAAGTGCCTGCGCGCAGAGACCGCAGGTATCTTGCGTATCGGCCGGATAATGTGCGTTTCGGCCTGCGGCCTCAAGCGCACTTAATAGAATTATTTATTAAATCTGAGCGAGCCCGACGGGGTTTGAACCCGCGACCCCTCGGTTTCTCTGCTAGGCGCTGTCCGATAGGACAGAGCGAGCCCCATGGGGGCGAGCGTAAAAGCCGAGTGCTCTGCCAAACTGAGCTACGGGCCCGTTGAAGTATAATCTTTAGGGGGGTTGTATTAAAATATTGTTCTATTGTCCGTACTCCCCTGTTATGAGTTGTTTAAGCGGTTTGTAGTCTGCTGGCAGTTCTGTTACGGTCTCTTTTTTGCCGTCCAGTTTGGACAGGCTTTCAGGCACGGGCGGCTTGATTCCGATGGCTTTTATGATCTCTTCCGGGAATTTAGCCGGGTCGGCTGTTTCTATGGATATTGCAGGGGTCTTGGTTCCTGTCTTCTGCAGATACTTCTGCAGCGCTGCCCAGCCTACGGCGCCGTGCGGTTCCAGTATTGTCTTGTGTTTCTTGTAGACTTCAACTATCGTCTGCCTGGTCTCCTCGTCTGTTACGCTCTCAGCCGCCACGTCTCTCCGTAGTGCTTCCATGTCCGGCTTCTGGTGTATGGCTCCTCTCTCATCCATCCGTCCGCCGTAAATGTGTATGAGCCTGGCGAGGTTGCTGGGGTGGCCGACGTTCATCGCATTTGAGATGCAGTTTCTTGAGGGTCTCACAGGCTTGTAAGCTCCCGTCTTTAGGAAGTTGGGGAATTCATCGTTCTCGTTGGTGGCTGCTATGAACTTCTCCACAGGCAGGCCCATGTTTTTCGCCAGGATGCCACCCATCAGGTTCCCGAAGTTGCCTGAAGGCACTGAGAATACCTTCCTATCTCCTTCTACTCTTGAGTGGCCGTAAAAGTAGTAGACTGCCTGCGGCAGCAGCCTCCCGAAGTTTATGGAATTCGCAGAAGACAGCCTCACCTGCTCGTTCAGTTCTTTGTCTCTGAAGGCTTCCTTTGCGAGAGCCTGGCAGTCGTCGAATTTCCCGTCAACAGCAACGGCAGTGACATTGCCTCCGAGGGTTGTCATCTGCCTCCTCTGCCTGCCTGTGACCTCCTTCGCAGGGAACAAGATCATGACTTCGATGTTCTTGAGGTTGTGTAATGCCGCTGCTATCGCGCCGCCGGTGTCGCCTGAGGTTGCTACAAGTATGACAAGCTTCCCGTCCTCCTTCTGAGTGTAATACTGCATGAGCCTCGCCATCATGCGGGCTGCGAAATCCTTGAATGCGAGCGTCGGACCCTCATCCAGCCAGAGTATGTGCTGGCTGCCGCTGACATGCTGCACCGGCACCGAAAAATTGTAGGCCTCCTCCGTTATTCTCATGAGGCTTTTCGAGTCCACCTCATCTTTCAGGAATCTGCCGGTCACCTCATAGGCTATCTCAGAGTAGCTTTTCCCAGCGAAGGACGCTATCGCATCCTCGCTCAATTGCGGGATCGTCTTAGGCATGTACAGCCCGCCGTCCGGAGCCTGACCCTGCAACAGCACCTCCCCAAAGGATTTCGCTCTCGATTTCCCGTTCGTGCTCACATAAGAGGTTGGCATAGTAGACAGATATTTAAGAAGCTTTTTTAATATTTACCATAATGAGCGGAATAAAGGCCGTTTTCTTCGATATCGACAACACCTTGTACAATACCTGCAGGCTTGCTGAAGCATCGAGGAGGAACGCGATAAAGGCTATGATAGAGGCGGGCCTCACGATTGAGGAGGAGGAAGGCTACAGGAAGCTCCTTGAAATAGTGAGAAAACACGGCCCGAACTTCGACCACCACTATGATGTGCTGGTGAAAAAGTACTCCGGCGAGAAGAAGCATAAGATAATAGCAGCGGGCATAGTCGCATACCATACTACGAAATTGGGCTATCTTGTGCCCTATCCTGAGACCATCCCGATGCTGTTGAAGCTGAAGCAGGCTGGCATCAGACTGGGGATCATAAGCAACGGGGTTCCGACAAAGCAGTGGGAGAAGCTGATACGGCTTGGACTGCAGCATTTCTTTGACTACGTCATCATATCGGAGGACAAGGTACAGAAGCCTGATCCGAGGATTTTCGGGGGGGCTGTCGTCAGGGCAGGCTGCAGGCCTGAGGAGACCATGATGGTCGGAGACGACATAATGAAGGACATTTCAGGGGCTAACAAGGCCGGGATGAATACGGTATTGGTCGCCAGAGGCGAGACTAAGAAGCCCAGACGCAAGGCCGATGAACCGGATTACCTGATAAAGGATCTCAGAGGATTGCTCGGGATTCTGAACATATGATGTGCGCGAGAATAAAATCCAATGCATTGGAGTTCATACTCGGCGTGTCAAGGAGCTTGCATCCGAGGGAGTTCACAGGCCAGCTTAGGGGCGAGGGAGACCTGATAACCGAGACGCTCGTGATTCCAGCGTCAACATTCGGAAATGGCTTCGCGACAACGCGCTTTGACATGATACCCCTAGACAAGTCCATAATAGGCAGCATCCACTCTCACCCTAGTAACACTTACCGCCCATCCGAGGCAGACTTCAGGTACTTCGAGAGGGGAGGCAGCATACACCTGATCGTAAGATACCCTTACAACGGTTTAGGGGATGTTGCAGCCTACACCAGCAGCGGCGAGAGGATAAGCTTGGAGGTCGATGATGAAAACTGAGGTTGCTCTGCTCTTGATAGTCCTAGCAGCATCAAGCGGCTGCGTCCGCACCCAGCCGAACAATCCTGTAAGCATAAACGCCTCCCAGGATTATGAGGTTTACGGATTCGACGACGGCTTTGACAGCGTCCTCGGAAATAGGATGATCATCGGAATGGTGCAGGCAGAGAAGCCTGAACGGATAACAGCCCAGATCGAGAGCGGCTTCAAAACCCTGTACGAGAACAACAGCGCGAGAGACTACTATGTGGTCGAACTCAGGCACGGCGACGATGTGGTATTATTCGTGAGAAAAGGCGTTGACATCGGAGAATACGTTACTGGGAAAATAGACGCCGCAGAATTCAACACTAGAAACAAGAACACGATGTCCTACTTCTACGGGCGAATAAACCAGACATTAGACAATGAGACCTTCGACGCAACGCTCATCTGAGGACTATGGCCGATCTATTTATGCTATCAACATTAATTATCTGACATGGCAGGGAGAATATCCACCGGCATAAAAGGTATTGACTCAATGCTCGAAGGCGGAATAGAAGATGGCTCCGTCATACTAGTCTCAGGAGTCAGCGGAACTGGGAAGACCATACTGGCGCTCCAGTACCTGCAGCAGGGCCTATCAGAGGGCGAAACCGTATTATACGTAACATTCAAGGAATCTGAAGAATCCCTTAAGAGGACGATAAAAACCATGGGATGGAAATTGTCCGACTCTGACAGAAAATTCCGCGTGCTGGAGATAAGCCCCGAAGAGATCCCAGACCTCATCCAGTCAGACTGCAAGATAATATTGCAGGTTTTGGAAGCTCATAAGCCCAAAAGAGTTGTCATAGACGCTATCACAACATTCTCTCTATACTCAGAAGGCCTTGAGCTCAGGCAAAGCATCTTCAAACTCTACAATCTCATGCGCTCAGGAGACCACACCACACTACTCCTATCAGACCTCGACCGAAGGCGCCAGGAGGAGACAACCCACGAGTTCATCGAACCCTACGTCGACGGCATAATAGCATTATACTCCCTCGTAAGAACCGACGCACGCTACAAAGCCATAGAAGTCCTCAAAATGAGACGCACAGACCACCACACCAAAAGAGTCTGGTACAAGATAAAAGACGGATTCGAAGTCGACTACCGACCCTACACCACAATATGGTAACAACCTTTTTCTTTGAAACTTTTACCAAAAAGTTTCATCAAAAGAAACTATTTTAGTCCGTTAAACATACTCTTATATCACTCACGCCCGCGTGGGGTAGCCTGGCAACCTTTTTCTTTATGAAAGAAAAACGCAACGAAGACAAAGAGTCTTCGTGCGCAACGAGACGAAGTCTCGTTTGCGTTGATGAAAAAGAAAAGGAATTTGCTTCGCAAATTCAACTTATTTTAGCTCCTTTCACATACTATATTCTACCAACGCCCGCGTGGGGTAGCCTGGATATCCTAGAGGGTTGCGGAGAACCTCGTTCTAGAACCAGCGAACAATGAGGTTCGCAGCCACCCTCCGACCCGAGTTCGAATCTCGGCGCGGGCAACCTTTCCTAAAGGTTGATCAAATGAGCCACATGCGCTCGCTACGCTCGCTTAGTGGCTCAGACAGTGTCATCGAGCGATAGCGAAGATGACACATTATCCGGCCGATAACTCGGCCTTCGAATCTCGGCGCGGGCATAGAACAAAAAATAGGTTGCAGTCTAGCGTTTATCCTGATTCATGAACGCATTGTTCAAGCTACGCCTCCGACACACCTCTCTTTTTAAGCTTGATTTCCTTTTAATGGTCTATGGTAGAAGGCTGTTGCGGCTCTTCAAAATCCTGTTGTGAGAGTATCCCAGAGCATAAGATGTGCAGGCTGACCCAGCCGCCAAATAAGTTTGACGTGGAGAAAGTCAAAAAACTCACTTCGAACCCCCAACACCTCTGTAAATGCTGTGGCAGAACCGCAAATGACCCGGAAAACCTGTGTAATCCAACACAATTAAAAATCTGATCTATACCCCTTTTCGAACAGTCTGTCTAGGGTGTGGTGTGCGCTTCTCTTAACGAAAAAGAAAGAAACTCGATCTCACTTGTTGAATAGTCTCTTTGTGATGATGGTCGCGTAACTGCCCTTCGGAAGCCTGAACTTCAGATTGATTTTGTGCCTATCGACCTTGGTTTTCCTGTTTAATTCATCCGGCGTCGGCGGGGATATGCTGAAGTCTTCGGGCTTGACCGTTGTTCTCCTCTCATGGGATTTGAAGAAATTCCCGGTTCTGCTTCTGATGTCGAAGTCCTCGAGGCGTACGCCTTCATCAGCAAGTATGCCATCTATTATCGTCTGCTCGTATTCTGCAGGCTTCATATCGTGGCTGACGGTTTTGAATGTTTCTGGCAGCCTGTTCACTTCCTCGTCTGAAATGTTCTTGTAGAACAGCAGTGTTCCTAAGCTGTACCTGATTGGATAAAGTCTGCGCCTATCGATTTCCTTCAACAGAACCTGTTCGAGGCATCTGTTCCATATGTGGCTCTGGTATGTTGACACGAAAATCTCTCGCATGTTTGAGGGTATCCTCCTGTAGGCGTCCAGCCAGTCGCCTGTCCTCTTGTATCCGCCGACTATGGCGGCAGTACGGCCTTCACTCAGTTCCAACTCCGTTATCCTGTCCCAGTCTCTCAGCATAAGCCTCTTCCGCTCCTTCACGCTGGCTTTCTCCGACTTCGTGTATGCGGTAAGGAACGCCTTCACGGCATTCTCGTATTCCCCTCTCATTACGGACTTTATTATGAAATTTCCGTTGACGACGCTCCCAAACCTCTGCGAGTCGAAATAGTTCGGAACCCCTATGCGGGTAATGCTCTCCGCCCGCTCGTATACTGGGCTGAGTTCGTTCTTCTTCAGGTCTCTGACGGTAATCTCAAACCCATTCCCCTTTAAGTCGCCCAGTCTGATGCTCCTGTCCAAGTAGCCCTGGAATTCGAGCCTGAAGTTCTTTTCCGCCAGCGTTATTATCCCATACTCTGACGGAACCGTCAGATACTGGGTTGTGACCGCATGCCTGTCCTTCAGGCCTGCAAATCCGAACTTTGAGATTGGAATGCCGTTTTTTTTCGATAGATGCCCCAAAAGGGCGAACGTCTCAAGCCCTCTCTTTTCAAGAGAATACAGCTTGTAGTCTCCGCGTTCCTCCGAAGTCTTGAACTCGCCCTCCTCGAAGACTTTGAAGTCCTCAGGCACCTGCTTCAGCTTCATACTCTAATCTAATCTCATGTCTGAGTTTAAAGCAGCGGGATTCAGGCTTAGGATATATAATGCGCTAATACATATATTGTAGGCTGTAATGTGGACCACATTAGACAGGTTTTAGCGGGCGAACCTATAGGACAGAGGAAGCTTGAACTAGGGCTTAAGGCTGGTTCCATAGTCCTTGTCAGGAACTCCAGGCGGAGGATAAAGCCTATTGCCATCGGCGCGGGTGTTACCACAAAGGTTAACGCGAACGTTGGAACATCTCCTGGCAAGTTCAGCCTCAAGGACGAACTCGCGAAGGTCGACACTGCCGTGCGGGCCGGAGCTGACACTCTCATGGACTTGAGCGTCGAAGGAGGCTTGGACAGGATAAGAAGGGAGATCATAACGCACAGCAGAATACCGTTCGGCACCGTTCCAATCTATCAGGCTTTCAGGGAGAGCGGATTGGATCTGACACTCGACGGCTTCCTAAAAGTATTGGAGAAACACTGCAGAGACGGCGTAGACTTTGTGACAATACACGCTGGAATAACACGAGACCTGCTGCTTCACATCGAGAAGCGGATTATACCCGTAACCAGCAGGGGAGGGAGCTTTCTGGCGGCCTGGATGAGGCACAACAGGAAAGAGAACTTCCTCTATACCGGGTATGAGAGCGTGCTGGAAATCCTGAGAGAGTATGATGTCACCATCAGCTTGGGAGACGCTCTCAGGCCTGGGGCAGTCCATGATGCCACAGACAAGGGCCAACTGGGGGAGCTCAGGAACTTGGGCAAACTCACCAAGAAGGCGAGAGCAGAGAACGTGAAGGTGATCGTTGAAGGGCCTGGGCACGTCTCCCTGAACCAGATAGAAAAAAACATAAGACTGCAGAAGAGGATATGCGGTAACGCGCCATTCTACGTTCTAGGCCCGCTTGTCACAGACATTGGGTTGGGGCATGATCACATCACCTCCGCAATCGGCGGGGCTGTCGCGGCAGCAGCAGGAGCCGACTTCCTGTGCTATGTGACGCCGTCAGAGCATCTGGGGCTGCCAACGCTTGAGGATGTCCATAACGGTGTGATAGCCTCCAAGATAGCAGCTCACGCCGGCGACATCGTGAAACTTGGCCTAAGAGAGCAGGACGATAAAATGTCAAAGGCCCGCAGGACGCTGGACTGGGAGAGGATGTTCAAACTCGCCCTGGACTCCAGCGTCAGGGACAAATACCCGAAACTGAAAAAAAATGATGCCTGCACGATGTGCGGCGAATACTGTGCCCTCAAGGTCATGGGGAAGTGATTTTTTAATAACAAACGCTCTTATGTTAATGCCCGTATGCGAAGGTCGTCTTGAAAAGGTGATAGACGGTGCAAGATATTCCGGGCTACACTGCGCTGATGGCGTGTTGTACGACAGTGCCGACCGGCATTGGAGGAGTGATGCCCTCCGCACGAGTGAATACAAACCAACCCCAGCGCAGAACAACCTTAATCTATTTTTAAAGAATGGCGTCAATATAGTAAGTCAACTTTTTAGACTAAAATGGAATACGTTTACGGTGCTTTGCTTTTGCACTCTGCAGGGCAGAAGGTGGATGAGACCTCCGTTACGAAGGTTATGGAGGCTGCCGGCGTTAAGGTCGACAAGGCCCAAGTGAAAGCTCTTGTCGCGTCCTTAGACGGCGTGAACATCGACGATGCGATAAAGACTGCAGCGCCGATGGTTGCCGCACCAGCCGCCCAAGCTCCAGCCGGAGCCAAGGCAGAGGATAAAAAGGAAGAGAAGAAGGAAGACGAAGGAAAGAGTGAGGAAGAAGCTGCTTCTGGTCTCGCATCCCTGTTTGGATAAGACTTCGAATGCAATCGTTCGACTACCACAACAGCGGTAACGAATACTACCGAAAGGGCGAGTATAAGAAGGCTGTCGAATCCTACAACACAGCCCTGAAGGAGTCTGGGGTACTCGAGACCTACTTTAACAGAGGCCTAGCCTACACGAGGTTAGAAGAATACGATAAAGCTGTCGAGGATATGGAGAGTGTATTGGGCTTAAACCCTGAAGTGGGCGAAGCCTACTACACTATCGGATTAATACAGGAGTATAAGAAAAAACCCAACAAGGCTCTGAAATACTACAAGAAGGCGTTGTCTGTAAACCAAAAATACGAGAAGGCCCGATATCAGAGTCTGATAGTCCGACTTCAAGCTATACGTGTGGTAGTAGGCGACCGCAATCTAATAAACAAGCTGAAAAAGTTAAAGGCTAAGGCTGAAAACGAGACACTGAAAGCTCACCTGGAGGATGAAATAAGAAGGCTCGATGATTTTATCAGCTCCTATGAGCGGCCAAGCTGCGATTTAAACTGTAACTTATGTTGTTACTTCGAGGATGAGCCATGGAATTACGCAGTCCTGATAGAACCTAAGAAGTTAGATCCAGTAAAAAAATTCCTCAAAGAAAATAACCTGAAATTCGAAGAATACGTGGGGAAGGTGAACTACAAAAATCTGACAAAAGAACAGAAGGGCTCTGGAATAGGCAAAAAAGAATATCGGATAAAAGACGGCAGCGGCTATTACCTATACTACCTCCGGAGAGACCCTAACAAAAAACTGGGAGTTAATCTGGCAGAGGATAGGCCAGTGTCTCTGAATGGTAATGACGTTGACTGGATAACAAAAGATTCAACACTTTGCAAGTTCTTTAAAGGTGGAACATGCATCCTCCACAATATCGGATCAGGCAAGAAACCTGGACTGGACGTGTGCAGGAGTTGGGTTTGTCTCACAGGATGTAGCCTAATACTCCTCAGAAAACTGGGAATAATAGATACACGGGCTGTCCGGGAACTGGATATCAGACGACTCAATAAGGTGTCAGAGGAGATTCTCACATCACTTTACAGTAACCTCTACTCTAACGGCGACCTTCTGAACTTGAGTTCTGAGAGGGCCAGAAAGCTAGAGCATGCTCTAAAGTCGGAATCGGAAGAGGGCATCAAAGAATACCTCCAGTTTGAGGAGGATTACAAGAGAACGTTCAATCAAGCGATTTCAAACGTAAAAGAGGCCTTGAATTCAAACTCTGATGCTATGGTCTCCTAAGATTCCGAAGCCGTTCTATAACCTCCTCAAGCCGCTCTCTAGGCTGGGTGAGAGCCATCCTGGCATAACCGTCGCCGTGCTCTCCGAAGCCTATGCCGGGGGTTATGACTATGCCAGCCTCGTCTAAGACCCTTTTCGAAAACTCTATCGAACTATCATACTCTTTTGGGATTCTGAACCACAGGTAGAATGTCGCCTTTGGTTTTCTAACCTCCCAGCCCAGGTCGTTCAGGCCGTCGACCATGAGATCACGCCTTGCAGCCCAGACTTTCATGTTTTTTCTCACTTGATCTTGGGGGCCGTTCAAGGCTTCGATGCCCGCAGCCTGGACTGCGTTGAATGCGCCTGAGTCTATGTTCTGTTTCACCCTGCTGAGGCCTGCTATGACCTCATTGTTGCCAACCGCCATTCCAATGCGCCACCCGGTCATGTTATACGTCTTTGACAGCGAGTTGAACTCTATGCCAACCTCTTTCGCGCCCTTGACCTCGAGGAAGCTCGGCGCAACATAGCCATTGAACGTCATCTCAGAGTAGGGGTTGTCGTGACATACTATGATGTTGTTGTCACGGGCGAAGTCTATGACCTCCTTGAAGAAGTCCTTTTCTGCTGTGGCTGCCGTAGGCGCGTTAGGGTAGTTTATGAACATCAGTCTGGCGGCTTTCGCGATTTTCTTGTCAATCTCCTCCAATTCTGGTTTGAAATCGTTCTCCTCCGTTAATGGCATCGACACAGGCTTGCCGTCGGCAAGTATGGTCCCTATCCTGTAAACAGGGTATCCTGGGTCGGATACTAATGCAACGTCGTCCCTGTTCAGGAATGCTAGTGGAATGTGGCCTATCCCCTCCTTCGAGCCTATAAGCGTCAGGACTTCCGTCTTGGGGTCTAACCTTACGTTAAACCTTCTCTTATACCAGTCTGCCACAGCCTGCCTGAACGCTATCATGCCCTCGTAGGATGGGTACCTGTGGTTTTGAGGGTCCTTAGCAGCCTTGTAGAGTTCTTCGATTATGTTCTTCGGAGTCGGCAGGTCAGGGTCGCCTATGCCCAAGCTTATGATGTCAACGCCCTTCGATTTCTTCTCAGATATTGCTTTGTCGATCTCAGCGAACAGGTAAGGCGGTATCCTGTCAATCCTCTTTGAGTAGTCCATCTTCACATTTTAATATACTGTGAGTAATAGTTTAAATGAAAGATGAGGAATGCCCTAGTCTTCTTGGTGGTTGTGGTTCTTCTGTCAGGTTGTGTCGGCAAAAAAGAGACGCCGAAACCGAAAGAATACATAACCCCCTGCAATGTGATAGGCGAGGACATCCTGCTCCAGGCTGAGGGAACTTCACTTTCGTCAGATATCATAAAAAAACCACTGGCTGAGGCGTTCGTCGACGACATTGTCAGCGGACAAGCTTCAGATGTCTGGAACTCCTACGCTCTTGAATGCTGGTGGGGTAAGAACGTCGGCGAGCAGAAGGACCTTTACTACTGTGGCGGGAGCTACAGGTCTCCTGAGGTTGACTCTGAGAATGTGATAACCCGCTACGTTCTGAAGGAGTTCAAGGTCGGGTTCAGCGTGGAGGAACATTCAACCACTTCAAAAACGTCTGACGGTAAGAGCAAATACAATTATTTCCTCACCGTGAGGAGTGTGAGCTCAATGTGTTCGGTGGCTTAGAAGTAGTCCAAAAGGTTCCTCAAGTCCTTCTTGCGTATAACGACGTCAGCATGTTCTAATATCCTGTCGTCCTGCGGGTTGAATGCTACACTGTAACCTGCCAGCTCGAACATCGGAATGTCATTTAGGTAGTCGCCGACTGCTGCGCACTCCTCAACGGCTATGCCCTCAGCAGCCGCTATCCTCTCAAGCTCTCTGCCCTTGCCTTCGAATTCGACCTCCTTTCCGACTCCGACAACTTTTCCAGATTCAACCTCGAGGGTGTTGCCGATTGCATGGTCAAGGTCAAAAGTCCTGGCAATTCTGTCGGCCATGAGTTTCAGGCCGCCTGATATTATCGCAATCTTGTATCTGGGTTTGAGATAGTTCAGGGTCTCGTGTATGCCGGTCATGAGCGGCACCTCTGAGAGTATCCTCTCAATTTCAGCGATGTTTGTCCCCCTCCAGAGGCTGACATCAAGGTCAGCCCACTGCCCGAAAGAGATTTCTCCTCTGAAAAAACTATTTGCGTTCTCTCTTGCTTTCTCGTAGGTTCCAAGACCCTTATGGACTGCGCTCCAGCTGCCCCAACCGTCTACGAGAACACCATCCAAATCGAATGCGATCAGCCGTATCAATTGAATCAACCGTACATCGGTGAGAAACCTTCCATCCTCTTATAGCCTTCCTTGCCTCTTCTAAGCTGCTTGGCTATCTCGTTGAGTTTTTCCTCTATGAGCTTCCCGGTCTCGGTGAGGTTCTTGGTTTTGACGCTCAGATTCAGCAGCTTGTTCAGTATCTCGACGACAGAGGCCGCGGCCAGAGGGTCGGGCACGTAGTCCGTTTCAGTCATAAGGCTGACGGTGTTTATGCCCTTGTCGATGCAGTTCAACAGAAGGTCGCTTGATATGCCCGTGATCATGCCCTCCTCTATTATCCTCACCTTAAGTTCTTTCAGCTTCTTCTCCAGGCTCTTGTCTGTGGTGATGCCCAGTATCTCATGCTCTTTCTCAATCTCAACTCCCGAGATGCCTGCCAGGAGTATGACCTGTTTCGGCTTGATATCGGTAAACCATTTCGCAATAACCTTCGAGAACTCAGGTATGTTTTCCAGCGGAACGATAAGCTCTGAGAACACTATAACGATTTTACCTTTAGCGTAGATTCTCATCGGCCTCAGAGGTTTCGAATCGTGCACCATGGTAACGCTCGGCAGTTCGTCGGATTCTATGCACCCTATCTGCTCCATCCCAAGCTCGTTTATCATCTGGTTCGCGGCGATTGTGCTGACAAAACCCTTGCTGGGAAAAGCCTCTATAACAATCGGGTTCTGCGGTACTTTTTTTGTCATGTTTATCCTAGTGCTCATAGTACATGTCCTCCATTTTTTATAGGTATCGGCCAGTCGCAGTGCGGGCACCTTAGGCTGCACTCTTTCATCATCGGGCATATCGTCTTCGAGGAGACTGCCATCGGATGCCCCTTGCTCTCAAGCTTGAACTTCTTGTACCACCCAAATGGGACTTTTTTCACGTTTAATCCCGCGTCCCTGAGCCTCTGGACGACCTTGTTCAGTATCATCAGGGCGACTTCCGGGGATGATATGCTCTGCGACAGATGCGCGAAAGGGAATATCATAACGTTTTTCGCCTTTATGGCCTCCAGAGTCTTCAGGATTTCGCTCGCCATCGTCTTCACGGTCTCATCCGGCTGCCGCTCGTCGAAATTCTCAACGCAGGAGAAGGCGACAAGGCAGTCTCTCATGCTGTCCTCCTTTTCGCTTTCTGGTATGTCCTCAGAAACCGCTGTCCTCTTGCCAACCTCGTAGGAGATTTCGTCAGCGTGGATGAAGAGAAGTCTCATCAGGTAGATATTTACCGGTATACTATAAATCGAGATTTCCACCAGTCTGTGACTGGTGGATGGAAATCATCCCCTAGGGGACATGTCCCCTGGGCACAAGTTGCTTCGCAACTTGCTGTGTCAAGAACCTATCCGGTGTAATCCATGCCGCCGGTCTCTGACGCGGCCGAGCCTTGCTCGGGCGCGTGTCGGAGGCATCTGCCTCCGCCACACCGGCGGTTCTTGACATTAGTCTTCAGAAGGGACTCGAATTCGCCGAACCAGTCAATTTCCTTGACGACTTTCCCCCCGGCATCCAACCATGACATTATCCTGGCAATGTCAGCGCCGCCGCTTGCGTCCAACTCCAGGACGTTGTCACACCACAGGCTGTCATAAAGGCACACTCCCATAACCTCTGCTTCGAGGTTTTCGAATATCTTCTCATGGGCGTATTTCCGCTCCTCAAGCCTTCTCTTCAGGATACTTGGGTTGACCCTCAGCACGATTATGTGCGTGAGCGGAAGGAACGGACTGAGGAGTCCGTCAACGATCAAATCATCAGTTGATGTCAGCACCTCCTCTTCGAAAACCTTCCTAAGGAGATCGACATCGACAACCCTGGCCTCCCTTCTGGTGTCAAATCTAACCGGGAGCTTTTTGTTTATCATCTCCTTCAGGTCTACTGTCCTGTAACCCAGTCTTCTCCCAAGTTCTAGTGACAGCGTTGTCTTCCCAGTCCCAGGGGTCCCGGTTATTCCCACGATTTTTCTCATCGTTTAAATTATTCTGTCATAATATCATTTATGCGTAAGTTTTTAATCCTGATACTGGCGCTTTCAGTCTTTTTCAGGTTCTATGACCTACACTCTGTTCCATCATGGGACTGGGACGAGGGAGTGAACTTGAACGTAATCCGCAATCTGTTGGACGGACGATTTCAGCTCTTCTCTGTAAAATACACTTTCTTCCCTCATCCTCCGCTTTTTTTCATTGTCGGGGGGATGATGATTAAGCTCTTCGGCTATGAACTTTATTCTCTGCGGCTGATGACCGCATTTTATGGTGTGCTTACTGCGTTGTTGGTTTATGCGATCTCGACCAAGATGTTCGGCAGAAGAGTTGGCATAACGGCTGGTCTGCTCTACGCATTATACCCCTCCGCAATATATTTCAGCAGAATAGGTTTCGCTAACAATCAGGTCGTGCTGCTGTCGGCCTTCTCGGTCTATGCAATCTATTCCTATCTTAGAAATGAAGGCGAAAGATGGCTCTATGTCGCATCCATTGCGAACGGCACAGCTATTATAACAGAATATACGGCTGTGGCCGGTCTTGTAGCGTCTTCATACCTGTTGCTGAAATACAAAAAGGAGACCCTACCTAAGTTTCTTTTGGTATCCCTACTACTGCCTCTAACGGTTTTGTCTGCGCTGTTCCTGATGTCATCAGATTCTCTGGTCTATGACATACTCGTGCAGGTCAGGAGGGTCTCCACACCATTCTTTTTCCTTGTCGCCTCCCTAACCGTGGTTGCCATGTTAACCATCTACAAGTTCGGAAATTTCATCAGGGAATTCTTCAGGGTTTTCACCTCAAATCTGAACGAGGTTACCGTGCCCGCATTCGTCATGATATCCATCTTCTCGCTGAAGCTGCATTCCGGGGGCCTGCAATTAAATGACGATATGTTCTACGGCGGGGTAACATATCTGAATCTCATGGGACTTCTAAGCGTTTTCCTGATACTCCCCACCCTAAAAAAATCCATCGAACGGAGCGCACTCTCAGCTTACACTATAGGATACCTCCTTCTGCTCCTCGCATTGAACAGAGCTGACCACATGCTCATGTTCATCTATCCTTACACAATCATGCTCCTGGGGCTGCTGATTGAGAAAACCTACGTTGTTGTGAGGGAGTTCACAAAGGAAAACAACATCAACCCGGTGATACTGGTTATAATGGCCTACCATCCCCTCTTCTTCATATTCGTGCAGGATGTGCAGACGTTTGTCATAGGAAATGCCATTGGTTCGACCCATGAGAGCGATTTCCTGGGACTTGTCGACTACCTAAACAATAGAACAGAGCCTAATGATGTCATCCTCACTTACAGTTTTCTTGAGCCCTACCTCAAAGGAAAGACGTGTACGGTGATAGAATCCATTGCGTATGAGGGTCAGTCGATAAAATACTATCCGGGGGACATCGACAGGGACCGGTTCGTATTCAATTGTTCCTACAAGTATGCGAGGTATATCACCATGACAAACGGCACGAGGGATAACATGTTGGATGGTAAGGAGTACGAAAACCTGTCAGACTATCTGGAAACCCTCGAATACGATGTAGTGGGCAATTTTTTCGTATATAAAAGGGATATTTAAATGCGTGATTTCATATTCTAACATGTCCAAGGCGAATCCAAGCAAGGTTCAATTGGCGTTTACCTCCATACTCCTTCTCATAGCCTTATCCAGCATAGTATCCGCTCAATCATGGGTTACGGCTGTTTCGAGCATAGTCTGCGGGCTTCTGGTTGACGCCCTCAAGAACATCGTAGGAGCCTTGGCTGCCGTGGTCTTCGTATATTCCGGCGTAGAATACGTCATCTCCCAGGACGATCCAGGAAAGAGGAAGAATGCCAGGGACATGATGATATACGCATTGGTCGGTATCATCCTGGTTGGAATTGCTGCTACGATAATCGGCGCTGTCCCGGGTTTCACAGGCTTGGGGTGCACATAAAAATGAGAAGGGCAAAATTGATGTCAGATATTTTCGAGAACATGAGATTATTCGAGAACGTAAACAAGATACTTGTCGTGTTGTTTGTTTTATCAACTCTGACCCAGGGTCAGATGTCCTCCTCCAGCATATCCTCACCAGTCAATGAGATACTCTGCATGATTTACAACGGCATATACCAGATTGCGGCTTCCCTTGCTGTGCTGGTTTTCGTGTTCGCTGGGGTCAAGTATGTTTCATCCATGGACGACCCTGGCAAGAGGAAATCAGCCAAGGATACCATGATAGCTGCCATAATCGGGTTAATAATCGTTTCAATCGGCAAGGCTCTCGTCAATCAGGTTCTCGAGAGCGTGTTGGGCTCAGGCTACAGCGTATCGTCTGCGTGTCTTGACTTCACTTAAGATTATGAAGCCTTCAACTCAATTGAATAGAACTTGTGTTATATGCGCGCTTGCATTTCTTGCGGTTCTAATATGCTCAGCAGACGCTCAGACCATAACGCCCCAATCCATATTCGTCCCAGTCTCGTCCATCGTATGCACCTTCAGGAGGGCGATAGTTGAAATAGTGGGCGCCCTGGCATCGGTCATATTCGTGATATCCGGAATACGGTGGATATGGTCCCAGGACGACCCAGGCAAGAGGAAATCCGCAAAGGATGCGATGGTTCATGCCATAGTCGGCCTGATAATAATCGGGGTTGCGGATGAGATTGTTCAAAGCTTCAATTTCGTCGGGTGCACTTAAAGATGAAATCAACAACGTATCTGGTGCTGTTGGCGGTATTGGCGGCCGGCATTACGGTCGCGCAGACAATGTCGTCTGATGTCATCTCCGACCCGGTGCTTGCGATAGTGTGCGGCATATACAACGCATTCAGAACGATAGGCGTCACCATCGGAGGCCTCGTATTCTTATATGCTGGCGTAAAGTATGTAACTGAGAGCGACGATCCCGCGGCAAGGAAGCAGGCCAGGGACATCATGAAGATCATGGTAATCGGGATTGGCATAATCCTGCTCGCAGACGTGACAATATACACCGTAGGCGGCACTGCCCTCTCAAACTCGTGCGTACCCTACATTCCAACATAAAATGAAAACTAAGGCCCTTATCCTGGCAGGCTTCATTTTGCTGGCTGCGCAAACAGTCTCATCTCAGACCGTCGGGACATCGCTCACGAATGAGATATGGAGCTATGTAAAACCGGTAGTATGCGGACTATTCGTCGGTTTCACCCTGATAGGAGGGTCTATTGCAAGCGTTATGATAATCTACGCCGGCATAAAATATCTGACATCAGCCGATGACCCAGCGGCTCGGAAGAATGCGAAGGATATGATAACCCATGCGATGATAGGAATCGTAATCATCCTTATCGCCAATTTTATCGTGGCCACGGTAACCCAGGGCGAGTTTTTCGGGTGCCAGTACTGGACATTCTAAAATGAAAATTAAGGTAACTAAAGCCCTAGTGATGCTCGGATTAATGGCCCTAGTTGGTCAGGTTGCCGCTCAGTTTCCTGTTTACTCGCTTGACACGCTTATCTACACACTCACGGATCCTATACTCTGCTCGATTTACAACGGCTTTAAGATGATAGCAGGCGGGCTTGCTGTCGTTATGCTGGTTTTAGCTGGAGTTAAATGGATGTCTGCCGCAGACGATCCCCCAGCAAGAAAAGTCGCGAAGGACATGGTGATACACACTGTAATTGCCCTTATAATAATCGTGCTCGCGACTTTGATCGTTGATATAGCGTCCGGCGGACAGCTGACGGCTTGTCCATAGCATCTAATAGCGGATGACCTATGAAAAAGAACGCCCTAATCCTAATACTTTTTTGTTATATGACGTCCGGAATTTTCGAGTACGCCGGCGAGATTTCTTCACAAATATCGACGGTATTTGAGACTTCGTTCTGCACAGTATACACTGTGATATGGTACCTTGCAGGAGTCCTAGCATCCGCCATTATCGTGGTTCAGGGCCTGAAGTGGGTGGAGGCTGACGATGACCCCGGCCAGAGGCAGCGTGCTAAAGAGACGATCGTGAATGTGATATACGCTCTGATCTTCATAATCATCGGGAAGATACTCGCAGAGCTGATTATCGGCGAAACTTTCAACTGTGCGCCCTAATCCCTTTATTAATTTACAATTAGAATCTGTATAACATGAGGCGGTTAGCTGTCCTTATCCTACTCCTTCTCATCGTTTCAACTGGCGGATGTGTAACAGACGATTTTGATACGTTCATAGCGGACCTCACAACGCTTCTGGAAGAGATGGCGCAGATGATATGCGACCTGAACGAGGCTGTTCAGCTGATCGTGGGCGTCGTAGGCTCTTTTGTAATAGTCCTCGCAGGCCTTAAATGGGTTGGATCGCAGGACAACCCCCAGGAAAGGACTAAGGCTAAGCAGATGCTTCAGGCGGTAGTCGTTGGTTTCGCAATAGTGGCGTCAGCGACTTTTATAGTCGAATTTGTACTGGGAAGCAGCTGCATCTGAGCCGCTTTATATACGTTCAAAAGAAGTTATATAACAATGTCCGCCAGTAGCAAGGCCATCCATCTGACTTTCCTCATATTGTCCGTATCAGGGAGCGTTTCAGCTCATCCTCTCACGGATTCGATAGCTGACAACCTGTGCATGATATTCCAGGCCATAATCCTCATGACCGGCGTTATAGCCGTTCTCATGATCACGATAGCTGGCATGAGATGGATAGGTTCCGAGGACGATCCAGCTGCCAGGCAGAAATCAAAGGAGCAGGTTGAGAGCATAATAGTCGGGCTGATTATCGCGGCGGCCTCTATCGGCACTGCTGCTGTCGTGACCGGTCAGACTCCCTGCGTGTGGCCGATATAACATGGTTAACGTAGATTTTACGCCGGCACTGAAGTACATATGCGTGATGTCATGTTTCATCAGGCTTGTTGTCGGCCCGATAGCGGTCCTGATATTGTCTCTTGCAGCGCTACACTGGCTTAAGTCCGAGGACAAGCCAGACGAGAGGAAGCAGTCCAAGCAGCAAATGAAGAACGTGCTGGCTGGTATCGTAATCATAACCATAGGTTACATTGTGGTTGAGGCAATCTTAGGCTCGGCTTCCATGGTAAACTGTGATGCGGTAACAGGTAACGCATGTCCAGTATGAAAAAGATCACAATTGTCATAGCAGGCGTGTTGTCAGCCGGCTCAGCGGCTGCGATAACCGGATTGCAACTTGTGCAACCCGTCTACGATGTTGTCTGCCTTTTTAAGGATGCTGTTGAGAATACCATAGGCGCGTTAGCCGCCATTCTTTTCGTATATGCTGGCATAAAATGGATAACCTCCGAGGAGGTGGAGGAGCAATTGCACGCGAGGGACATACTGGTGTACACTATAATCGGGCTGATACTGCTTGGGGTTATTGGAGGCATTACGCGCATACTCTTCCCAAATGTAATCCTATCGTGCATTTAACAGAGAATGAAAGTGTTGGACGTATTCAAGGAGAACGGGTGCGCTTTCATGCCGTACGTCTGCGCCGGAGACCCTGACCTAGTCACAAGTAAGGAGATTGTGGGGGCTTTAGTCGGCAGCGGGGCTGACGTCATAGAGCTGGGTCTGCCCTTTTCTGACCCTATTGCGGACGGTCCCACAATCCAGGTTGCAGCCCAGAGGGCTTTGGATGCGGGAATGAACACGGATAAATACTTCAAACTATGCGGCCAGGTTTCGAGGGAATATGATGTCGCCCTTGTCTGCATGACCTATTATAACCTGATTTTCAATTACGGTTTGGACAGGTTCGCGAGGATGTGCGCTAAATCAGGCGTTTCAGGTTTAATCGTTCCGGATCTGCCTGTTGAGGAATCAGGCAGCTTGAAGAAAGCTTGCAGGAAGCGGGGTCTGGACCTGATACACCTTGTGGCTCCAACCACTATCGGGAAGAGGCGTGATCGAATAGTCAAGGACAGCACAGGCTTCATCTACCTGGTGTCAGTGACCGGCGTAACTGGGGCTAGGAGGAACGTGGGGGTTGAAGTCGAAGGGCTGTTGAAGAAGATGAAGAGGAAAACCAAGCTTCCAGTCTGCATCGGTTTCGGGGTGTCGAAGCCTTCGCATGTTAAGGAGCTCAAGAGGATGGGCTTCGACGGCGTCATAGTGGGAAGCGCGATAGTGGATGTGATAGAAAAGAACCTCGGGAGCAAGCAGCGGATGCTCTCCCAGCTGAAGAAATTCGCGAAAAGCCTCAGCGATGCGAGGCTTTGACATTAGTCGATTATCTCATAAGCTCTGACGTAGCCCCAGGAGCTGTAGTCCTGCTCGCCTGGGTAGTCCTCAAAGCCGTTGAATTCGTCCAAAAGCCTGAAGTGTTTCAAGGGGGTTATCTCCCTGTTGTACAGGCCGTACTGCTTGTACTCTTCGATGTAGTCTCCAAGATAGAGTTTTGTCATCATGAAGTCTGAGAACTCTCCCGGGACGTAGACTAGCGTGTTGTAGGGCGGGAACCTGCATATGTTGTTCTCAGGCAGTCTAGCCCACTGTGTGGTGCACGTCATTATAGTGCTGAGAGGCTGCACTCCCAGTATGGAGGCGTCGTTGTCCTGTATCCAGTTGTCCCAGAGTATCCGCCTGCCGTACAGGTCCATGACCGATACTGTGAAAGAGTTCTCGCTCACGTCGAATATGACATAGGATATGTACGCTGGAACGCACCTGAAAACGATCCTTTGGGTGTAGGCTACGGTTCCATCCTCCTTCGTTGTGATCCTCGGCTTGAGGTCGCTCTCCTGCGGCGAGAAGCCGCAGTGGGCGTAGTTCCTGAACGAGCCTATGATTTCGTTGTCTATGTCGCCTGTTGCTATCTCATGGAGGGCGGATCCCTTCCCTATCATCGTCCAGTCTATCACCACGTACCTGAGGTCTACTCCCTCAGGGTATAAGTTCGTAATGTTCGAGTACATGCTCGAGTAGTTTCTGACTATGTCGAAAGCCTCCTCCTCTGATGTCTTGTTCACGAAAAATCTTGCGACATCCTGTATCTGGAAGGCGTCAGCTTGCAGGTTGTCTATTAGGACAGACCTATACCCTGTTGATGTGATCCAGTGCCCATAGTCCCACCACGTTATTATTGCGGTATTGTTTGGGGTTTTCTCTCTCATCCATGTGAGCGCCGGCTGCCAGTAGTATACGTCACCCAGCCCGGTATAGAGTGGGTGAACTCCGACGAACTTGTCATAGTTTGATGCGCCTGTGAACGGTATAAAGATTAATGGCGTAATCATAACGAATATCGCGCCTATGATCCTGATGCTCTCAAAGTCTTTCTTTTTGGCTATTGAGAACAGGCCGATGGTCGCTCCCAGCGCTGCTATGGGCACGCTTGCTGTGAACAGGTACTGTGACTTGTTGTACACGCCGTATATCATCGGCAGGCTCCATGTCAATATGAACAAGGCGCCGAAACTCCTCCTGGTCAGGCCGATATAAAGTAATACTGGGATCATCACCAGCCCGTAAAGGATTGCTATGCCGAATCTCATGGGAGTATACGCAAGGAACTCTTTTATCGAATTTGAAGTTGGATTCTGCTCTGCTATTGTGACGGTTATCACATCATGGGCTCTGACGTCCTTTACGATTTCGAGCATCTGATTCTTAATCAGGTCCCATCCTATATAATACGACCCTGCGATCACAGAGGCCACAATCAGCAGCGTTATCGGTGCCATGTTATCCCGTATTGTGTTCTCTATGCTGTCCATAAACACCTTCTTTTCCACCCTGTTTTTTCCATACCTGTGCTTTCTGATATTCTCCAGGATTATCGTCACCAGCAGCATGCCTGCGAGAGTTGCTGCGATGATGTTCCCCGGGTAGAAGCTGTTGATGTTCGGAAGCGTCTTCAGGGGATGTAAGAAGAATGGTGTAAGGAAGCTTGGAATTAGTGCAATCAGCACGTAGGGGATGTGTTCTAGGCAGTCTCGCCTGTGGATGAAATTCACCAGCGAATAGACTATGCTGAATATTGCGATTATTATGGCGGCGTATACGTATCCTCCCCAGGACATCCTAAGCAGCAGGAAACTGTAACCTGAAAGCAAGGCGAGTATGAGGCTTTTCCTCCTGAATGCCATGACAAAAAGATAAAAGCTTGCCACGAACAGGAACATGCCCATGGCGTCATCCTCCGTGTTCGATGCGATTGCGCTGATCGCAAATGCGGGGCTTAACATGAGCATGAAAGCCGCGAGAATCGCCGCAATATTGTTGTACGGTGGCATGTCATGGAAAAGCTCCTTGACAAGGAGATAAAACAACAAAACCGTTAGCGCGCCCATTATCCCCCCGTATAACATCGCGACATCATACAATGATATCCCAATCAGCTTTGTCAGAGTTGCCATTGACGCTATGAACAGCGATGCGAAAAGCGGCACTACTGATATGTTCAGGCCGGGCGGTATGTTCGGGTTGTATTTCTGTATTCCCCCCCATATGGGGTATGTCATATAATCGTGGTCTGGGAGGAAGCCCGTAGTGTAGGTCAAATCTGCCCACTTATAGTACCAGTAGGGGTCTATGTTTGAGATGAACGGCAGTTCGGCTGGCACGAGATGTATGATCAACGTCGAGAGAAATAGCGCGAGAACTGCTGCCATCTGGGGTTTCATGAGCTTGTGCATTGATGCTGCATAGGCCAGCAGGAACACTCCGAATACGACCGAGAATATGGTGTAATCCCTGCCCATCCCTCCGGCGTATATTGTCGAATAGTAGAGGAAGAGGGTCACGACGAATATCAGCACCGGAACTCCGAAAAACCAGAAGTTTTTTGTGCCCCCCTTGAAGTACATCTTGATGAAATACAGGCTCAGGCATCCGATGAAGAAGCTGCCGATGTACAGGACGCCTGCGACGCTTCCCATTCCGACAATAAGGCGGGCCGCGGCTATGAGGAAAGCTATTATGGAAAGCAGGAACAGCGGCTCCTGAATGTGTTCGGCGAAATCCGGAAGTTTCAGCTTTATCTCAAAACCTTCAGAGTCTCCCATTTTATCTCCCGAATCTCCGCTCCCTGCTCTTGAAGTCGCTTATGATTTTCTCAAGGTCCTCTCGGGTGAACTCCTGCCAGAGCTTGTCAGAAAAGTATATCTCAGAGTAGGCCGACTGCCATGTGAGGAAGTTGCTGAGCCTGTCCTCCGATGTCCTTATTATGATGTCTGGGTTGTCCTTGACCCAAAGGTTGCTCTCAATGTTCTTATCGTTCAGTTCCAAGCCTTCCTCAACGACCTTCTTTGCGGCGTTGATAATCTCCTGCCGGCCCCCGTATCCCATCGCCAGATTTAACACCAGTTTGTCATGGTCTCTCGTCTTTTCCTCAAGCTTCTCGAGGTTGTCAATCAACTTGCCCCCGAGGCCAGGGTTTGTCGCCGTCGACCTTATAGTGTCCCTGTCGCCGCACACGTTGACTTTTACTCCCTCCTTCATTATCCTCTTGTCACCCATCGCCTTCTCGGCCTGCTCGTTGAATACCCTAAAAAGAGTCTCTATCTCGCTTTTGTCCCTGTTCCCGATGTTTTCAAGCGACAGGGCGTAGATTGTAACCTGGTTGACTCCGAGCTCCCTGCACCAGTTAACGAAATCGAAGAAATGGCTTATCCCCTCCTGGTAAGAGTTCTTAAGATTAAGGGCCCCCTTCTTCCGCATGTACCTCCGGTTGCCGTCAGGTATCAAAGCGATGTGCATTTTTCTCTTAAATTAATCTATTCGCCTTATATTAAATAAATAATGAGGGTTCTTGACACGTCTGCGATTCTCAGATCCGATCTGGATTTTTCAGACGGTGAATACTGCCTCCCGGATTCGGTTCTTGACGAGCTCGAATCTGTTGGAGACGAAAAAACCGCGTTGGCGGTTGCCATATCTATTAAAACCAGGGATATAAAAGTCTTGAATCCGTCTGAAAATGCGTTGGCGGCTGCGTTGGAGGCTGCGAGAGCTACTGGAGACGTTGGCAGCCTCTCTGAGACCGACTTGGATGTGATCGCCCTCGCCTTGCAGACTTCCGGCAGTATAGTATCCGACGACTATGCAATACAGAACGTCGCCTCCCACCTCAGCATAAAATTTGAGCCGACAGCCCAGGACGGAATACGAAAGAAAGTGAAATGGGTTAAACGATGCTCAGGCTGCGGGAAAACATATGGGGCAGAATACGACGGGGACTGCAGTGTCTGCGGTTCAAGGCTTAGGAGGGAAGCAGGCACCTAGTCTGCCAGCATCGCAGAACCCTTGAGCATCAGGTACACTCCAGCGTATTCCGGCAGGCTGACTCTTTCGCCAGTCCTGTAGGGGCCGTGCTTTTCCCCGCCGAGTTCGAATTTCGGGATGTCCTTGCCGATTTCCAAATCTATCATGGTGGTTGGGAAGACTACTGCATCTTCCAGGGGATCGAAGGCGTCCAGGTCCTTGATTGTCATGGCCTTAAGCCCTGTCCCCCCGTGGAGTGAGTCCGGGAGGCGCATAAGCCTTGAAGTGTCCAGCGTCACCATCCTGTCAGTGTCGCCTATCAGGTTTATGGCCTTCTCCTCTACTATCCTCTGCTTCAGGCCGTTGGACAGGTGCAGCAGGCCGTCCCACTGTCCCCTCTCCAGCGATTTTATGTTCTTCTGCCTGTCTCTTATCAGCTGGGCTGCGGTCTTCTCGCCTATGCCCGGAATCTGCTTAAGCATTTTAGGATCGTTCTCTGTTATGACATCGTATGTTGCATCATAGATTCTGCCAGCCCAACCCCGGTCCCCGCTCCTAGGGCCTCTCGTCATGCCCTCCCCCCCGGATAGGAAGAGCTTGAGGTCCAAGCCTGTTCCAGTTATGTAGTCTATTACCTCCCTCCTCCCCTGGCCGTCAAGGTACCTTGCACCCTCGGAGATGACGTGGATGTGATACCCTTTCCCACCCGAGAAGTTCATGCGTATTTCGCCGGAGGGGAAATTGAAATCGTCTGTGAGGAATTCCATCAGGTTCCTAGTCTGCCTTTTGACTTTTTCCATCTTCTCCCTGCTGAGGTAGTCGACGTCGGTGTCCAGGTCGAAGACTAGGTCAGCGCCGTCCCAGTTTTTCGCATCCATCGGCTGGTTGGTGGGGTACTCATAGTATGCCGCGGAATATGATATGAAAAACGGGGCCTCCCTCTTCAGGTAGTTCGTAAGCTCCTTCTGGCTTTCGAATGACTTGTGTCTCACCCTTATCTTGTCGTCCAACGTTCCCACTCCGAATTCTCTGATTGACACTTCAGCAGGAGCCGGAACGTTGTTCCTGAAGTAGTACTCCTTGAACTTTTTCTTCAGGAAGATTCTGGTCTTAAGGTCCATCATCAGGGACTTTTCTTGGAGATTCTTAGAAGCGTTTCGTTGTTAATCGCTGAAAATATCGAATCCCTGTGCCAGTCCTCGTTCAAAAATGTACCGACGTTTTCGAAATTATAC
Organism: Candidatus Altarchaeota archaeon; assembly: GCA_043800255.1. Classification (GTDB taxonomy): domain Archaea; phylum Altiarchaeota; class Altiarchaeia; order IMC4; family SCGC-AAA252-I15; genus JAZDNF01. Next base: position 153,728 of record JAZDNF010000001.1, read on the forward strand.
TCCTGGTCCATCTTCTGCATGAGTAACTCCCTGCCAGGGTAGGAGAAAAGGGATGTCATGACGTAGACTGGAGTTCCGTTCTCGAGGCTGATGTCCACGTCTGCAAGCATCTTGTCCATGCCCTCAGCGCCATCTGCGACGCTGTAGCCTCTGGCCCTCCTCTTAGCGTAGTATTCTATGTGGTATGACTGGTCCATCGTCAGGATGAGGGCATTTGGTTCCGTGTTCTTCATAACCTCGAGCGCGAAAGCTTTTGGCCCGGAGAGCTCTGACCTGAATTCCAGTATCGGCTGTATGGTGAAGAACATCCACGACATGAGGATTATGAGCACGATGACTGATGCTACGTTGCCTGCCCTCCCCCAAATAACGTCCAATGCGACTCCCATGAACATGACGACGGGAACCAGCGCCGGTATTACGTATCTGGGCGTTGTTATCCCCAGGTTCCCGCCATAGAGGAAGAATGCGACCGCCCAGCCCAATATCACAAGGCTCTTGCGCTTTTCCCTTTTGAAGTACGCCAGAAAACCGGCCGCGAACAGCAGCCAACCTAACGGCGTGATTGAGATAGTAGCCCACTCCAATGATGTCGGCAGAACATCAGAGAAAATTCCCAGCCATCTGGCGTAGCCTGCGACATACCTCAGGGGTTGAATACCCTCTGACGTGAACATCGGAAGATACAGCAGCAGAAACATCAGGGCTGCTGGCAGCAATAGCGTCAGCAGTTCCTCAGCAAACGCTTTAGGGTTCTTGTCGAGCATCAGCCTCAGGGCGTCTCCCTTCTTTTTAACCTTCACCGGGGATTCCCTGTAGTATATCAGCATGAAAAACGGAAGGAACAGCAGGTTCACAATCCTTATCGCGATGGCATAACCGCATGCCAGCGAGGCTAATACTGTGAGCCGTCTCGATTTCGTCCTGCTGGCTCTCGCTGAAAGATACGCTGCCAGCAGCAGGAAGAATACCTCTGTCGCATGGTCTTTGGCGTAGGTTGAAAGGGACAGGTAAACAGGGAAAACCGTCAGAATCAGTGAGGAGAATATCGCAGCCCTCCTGGACTGGAAGAACTCCTCCACAAAGTAGTAGAGCATGACCACGCCCAGGGAGCCGAGCAGCACTGACGTGAACGTGCACGCGAACTCAGCGGACTCAGCTCCGGTGAGCGCGTGGTGTATGGCGTACAAGACGGTTGCGATAATCACCTGTCCCGGATATCCTGGCGGGTGCATGTAGTGGAGGTTCAGCGTCTTGAACGTGTTCTCCACAGCTATCGCCATAATCACGGAGTCTGTGTGGAATAAGCCGTCGTTCATGTAGGCGAAACGCGGCAGAAAGGCGATGACGAATATTGCAATCGGTATCATCCATCTCTCTTTCAGAAAGCCCTTGGAAGAACTCATCTTATATAATAGGGCGACTCGTCAAGAAACTTCTGCTGGCTGTCCTCAAGCTGCTTCTGGGTGGACAGCATCTTGCTGATCTTGCTTAGCTGCTTCTCAGTCTCCTTGGCCTTCTCGGCCAGGGCTGACATGTCAATCTCGATGTCCAGGATCTTCGTCAGGACGTCCAGCACAGCCTCGGCGGATTTTGCGTCTATTATCTGCCCGTGTGTCTCGCCCATAAGGCACACTGCTTCGATGTTGTGCTGCATTCCCAGCCCTAGCAGAAGTCCGGAGGCCCCGAATATGGCGCCGCCGCCCTTGAAGATGATGCCGTACTTCTCGAACTCCTTCACCAGCTTCAGGTCGGTTGCCGCGCCGAACACTTTCGGGTTTCTCGTGATGTTCCCAGTCCCCAGGCCTCCGAGGGTGAAGATCCTCTTGAGGTTGAATTTTTTCCCGACTTCGATGGTCTTCTCCGCCAGATTATACTGGCTTTCAGGCGTTATGCCCTGGAAGTCCCCTATTAGTAGTATGATGTCGCCGCCCTCCCTCTTGTGGTAGTACAGCTCCATGTTGACCAGTTTAACGGTGCCGTCGTCCTTTATCATAACCTGGGGCGGCAGGTACGGTGAGTATATCTCAGCGAACTTCTTAGCCTTAATCTCGTCGAGCATGTGGTCTGCAGCCAGCTTCCCTACCAGGCCTATCCCCGGCAGACCCTCTATCATTATCGTGTTGTTCAGCTTCGGCTGCTCGAAGAATATCACCTTGACGTCATCCATCCTCAATCAACGCTGTCATGCGCCTCCTGTATTCTCCGTACTTGTCCTCAGGCGAGTATTTTGGAGGAACGACCGTCTTCGCCCTTGCGCCGCATTTCGGGCACGCGCTCTTTAGTGTGTATTCCCCGCACTTCTCGCACTTCAGCATGTTGTTCATTTGCTCGGGAGCGACCTGTGGAAAACCCCCTCACCACCGTTTTTTTCCATGTATCCTATCCCATCCTCTATTGCCTTCTCAAGCACCTTCTCCGCCGTCTTATACTCTTTCGCCCTGACTTTGACCGAGTATAACGGAGCCGAGGTGTAGCTTACCTCGATCGTGCTGTCCGTCTTGTAGCCTGAAATCCTGCCCAGAGTCTCCCGTATTGTGTCAATGCCGTTCGGTTTATAAGTTTTAAGCTCGGCATAGCCGTTTATGCTGACATAAGGCGCTTTTATGTTCTTCTGAATCAGCTCAAGAAGCTTCTTCTTCCACTTTTCAGGAATCTTCCACGAGTCCACGACCTTATTGTCTGCAGCAGCAGCCTCAAATGCGCCGTACATTGAGTCATAGTCGTTGCCTATCTCCTTGGAAATCCTCGTGAGCACTTCATTGGAATCCAACTTCAGCTCTGCGGCTAGAACCCCTACCAGCTTCTCAGACCGCTGGAACTTTTTGGCATCCTTCAGTTTTGCCTTCTTCTGGGATTCAGTGACCCGCCTCAGCGAGAGGTCTATGTGCCCCTTCTGGTCGTCGACGTTCAAAACCATGAGGACGACCTTCTGGCCCTCCCTCACGTAGTCTCTGATGTTCCTGACCCACTTCAGCGATATCTCCGACAGGTGGAGCATGCCCCTCTTGCTGCCGTATTCGTCCAGGGTTATGAACGCCCCCTGCTTGAAAATCTCCTTGACAGTCCCTATCACGAACTCCCCAACCTCTGGAAAATCTCCCGCAGCCTTCATGTTTTTGATGTGTATGTATGGTTTTAATAAATAATAAAGCCAATATTAAGATTATGCGTTCGCACATTTTCATCGCGTTGGTCGAGCACAAGCCGGGAGTCCTGCAGAGGGTCGCCTCGATGTTCAGCAGGAGGCGCTTCAACATAGAGAGCATCACCGTCGGACCCACCGACAACAATAACATTGCGAGGATGACCATCCTCACGGAGGGCGATGACAAGATACTGGAGCAGATCACCAAGCAGATGAACAAGCTCTCCTGCGTCATAAAGGTCATCGACGTCGGAAGAGAGGACGCCATATGCAGGGAACTGTGCCTTGTGAAAATCCACGCCCCCGAGGAGAAGTCCAAAAGCCAGGTCATACAGTACGTTAACGTCTTCAGGGGCAGCGTCGTCGACGTGAATCCCAAGTCGATAACCGTTGAGATAACAGGCGACTCGGAGAAGGTTGACGCTTTCATACAGCTTGTCAGGCCCCTCGGCGTCAAGGAAGTCTCCAGGACGGGGATGACTGCAATGCAGCGGGGTTAGTGATGGGATCCTCTTTAAGAATATTCAGGATATTCAACATCTTAGTGGAACTGCATTGGACGTTCGTCCTGTTCCTGTTGTTCCTGCTGTTCTTCATAGGCTTCAAGAGCTTCCTGTTTTTTATCATCGTGTTCTTCTTCGTCCTATCCCACGAAATCTGCCACTCGCTTGTAGCGAAGGCGAATGGCATAGCAGTTGAACGCATAGTGCTGACATTCTTCGGCGGCATGGCCAACGTTGACATCCCCGAAAACCCGAAACTGGAGCTGAAGATGGCATCGGTTGGGCCTGCCTTCAACCTATTCGTTTTCTTGCTGGGCTTCCTGGCAATCAAGCTGTTGGGGCTTCCGCTTGCAGACTACTCCCAAGTACTGGAATCTCCTGGAGTAACGGCTTTGGACGTTCTTTACCTTATCGTCTACGTCAACCTGATGCTCGGGCTTTTCAACATCATCCCCGGTTTTCCGATGGACGGCGGCAGAATGCTGCGGTCTTTCCTCGCGTTGAAGATGGACTACCTCAGGGCCACTCGTCTGGCTGTTGAGGTCAGCCATTATCTGGTTTTCCCGCTTTTTGTGCTCGTTGGACTGTACACTGGCAATGTCTTCCTGATTGTCATCCCCCTTTTCCTGTATATGGCGAGTTCGGGCGAACTAAAGTTCATAACCCTCAAGAGGGCGTTCCAAGGTATGGCAGTCGGTCAGGTGGCGAAGTCGGATTACGTTCACGTCAACAGTTCGCTCACAGTCGGCGAGTTTCTTGACGGGTTCGCGAAGCCCTTGGAAAGGTACTATGTTGTCGTAGACGACGCTAAACGGGTGATCGGGGTTCTTGACCTGAGGAGCCTAGTGAACACTCGGTCGGACGTAAAGATAGGGGACAAGATTGTAAGCGACTTTCAGACTCTGGAATATAGCGTGCCGCTGGACCGGTCGCTGAAGAGGGTGCTTGACAGCGAGTTCCTGCTTGTTGTAGATGGGGACAAAGTTAAAGGTTACATCACCGGAGAAATTGTTGTGAAGACGCTGTTCTACTACAGCCTAAGAGGCCAAAAAAACAGTTTTTAGTAATGTATTTCCAATAAGAGATCACTATGGAAATCCCCGCAGGCTGCAAGTCTTCAGGGAGCCTGAGTCTCCTAAGAAAATACTGTTCTGTCCTCGCACTCATTCTACTCTACCTAATATCTCCTGCTCTGGCTGAAACCACTTGCGAGGTTACTCCCGACAGGGTGTGCGGTGACGGCGACCCATGGTATGGCACAATACTCATAAACGCGGAGGGAAACTATAATTCGGCAGGTTCGGCGGCTGTTGACATTAACAACAATGTAATGAGCGGCGCCTCAACTTCAGACTGTTTTGTTAAAATCGTTGCAGTGCAAAGCGACGGCGACTCATGGTGCCTAACCCCCGCTGGCGTTGCGTATGCCTGTCCTAGCATGCTCAACCTGCATGTAGCTAACTACTCTGAAGCGTTCTCTGGCGAGTACAGCGTACTCGGCGACCCTATACTATATATCAATCCTTCGACAGGGGTGCCTGACCCTGACAACGGAAACTATACTGTCGTTGACGCGGACTGGGAGTTTGTAGGGATAAACGAGTCTCATGAGGTTTCCGAGATTTACAACATACGGAAGAGGGAGGAGCCTGATTTTTCGGTTGTGAAGAGGATTGTCGTTTACACTCTGGTCAGAGGGTGTGATAACATAGAGTTGATAGGCGGGATAAACTGTAAGAATGAGAAACTCACCCAGGTTGACTATGACGTATTGGGCGGGGAAGCCGATACCGTCTACTATAAGAACCTACAGAATCGCGGCTACACGCCGTGCGAGTATTTTGTGATAGACTATGGCAAATTCTACCGGTATCCTGGAGTCTATTTCGTCCTGTTGAACAAGTCCAAGTTCGGCTCTAACAGGGGGCTTAGCTACTATAGCATAGTGGGGCAGGAGGATTCGCGTAGGGGCATAAGCCGCCTCTACGAGGAGTCCATACGCTCGCATGAGTTTTACGATCCGTCTGATCGTGTATGCTGCAGGTATTCCACAGCAACTGGGGGGGTGAGCAACTATAAATGCGTCAGCTATGAGCAGTGCGAGGCTTGCGCATTCGGAACAAGCTGTTCTGAGGTCGCTCCGAGCTACTGTGCGGACCAGACGCCTATCTGCTGCGGTATGGACTGCAGTTCTGGCGACTTTAGGGAGTTGAGGAGCGTTTACAATTCCATTCTTATCTGGAATTGGGAGGCCGGTCCTAGAGTGGTCGGTTGTGATCTCTGCGGGCCAGGTAACGTGACCTGCTCCATGGGGAGCTCATTGTCTGCGTATTACGCCCACCCGAGCAAGAACATCAGAATATATCCTCCATATTATCCTGATAGGTACTGCGGCTACTACTTCGAGCCGCGACAGATGATTGGCACGTGTGACTGCGTCACGGGCGAGAACTGTGGAGAAGACGACTGCGCGAGATGCTCTAGGATGGGCTATGGTTGCAGGTGGGATACTGCAGGAATAAATGAGTGCTTAGGGTGTCACTATTCCATAGAGCCCACTGCCCAACCTGACCTTAAGTTGATCGACAAATCTGTCAAGAGTATTGAAACGGCTCTAAATGAGACTTTCATAACCTGGAGCGAATGGTGGTGCAACTCATGCGGCAAGAACATGCAGGGGGGCAACGATGGCCCGTGGGGGCTGATACAGGGCGAGGGTGCGACATGCATGGGACTGGACAATGATACGACAATACCCTGCTCGTTATACGACTGTAAGGTGCCTTGGAATTGCTCTGACCCCCAACCAGTCGGCAATAATTGGAATTACCCCAGCAGGGGGGCTGGCGTCGGCTACATATACTATATTGCTCAAGGCAGCAGAGACTATGGTGATTATCTTACCGATGTCGATCCGACAAACTGTTCGGACTATGTTACAGACAGCGACCCCCCATACTTTCTGAACGACAGATATTCTAAATGCTACAACGACGGAAGCACCTGGAAGTGCAACTGCACCCGCCCTGAGCACGTCCCGAAACAGCACACTCCCTGCGAATGTCCATCCGGCAGTTATGACTGCTGCATAGAGTACGTCGACTACGATGATGCGCAAACCTTCCTAATAAACGAGGAAAAAGCGGTGCCATCACCGTGTGCTCCAAGCCCTCAGGGCTTGCACTGTTATTTCTACGGTGAAGAGGAGGCAGGCGCCTCAGAGTGCACATGTGAAATGTCATTGGGAACATGCGACCCGCCTGACGGCTACTGTTCAAAAAACGCGGGAGAAACGCCTGTGACCTGCTCTGCGGACTGCAACAGCTGCGATCCAAAACCGTGCAATGATAATGCAGTGTGCGAGCCTAACGAGCACTACTCCTGGTGTGATGACTGCCTCTGCGAGGACTCAAGCGATGGTTGCGATTTCGGTTCGGACGATGAGAATCCACTTTTCTGCATAGCAGACGTCTACATCCCCCAGTATACCGGAGCGGCACCGCCCGTGAATCCGAGCACAGGAAAAGCTGTCAACAAATTCAACAGGTGCCCATGCGGAGACAATAGGTGTTCTCCGATATTCAACGAGAACAACGAGACATGCCCAAACGATTGCGGATACCCCCCAAGCGTTGTAGGCGACGGCGTCTGCTGGAATAGAGATGGGGCGACCGAGAGCTGGATGAATCAGGGGCCCACCTGCTATGCTTTCATAGGGAACTGGGCTGACGGTTGCGCGACCGTGGACTGCCCCCTCCCGCCGGGGGAGAACGGTGATGGGGTCTGCCAGTTCTGGAATGGAGAATGGCAGGGCGGCGAAAGCGAGGACATGGAAGTAATCGACAGCTCCGCCGACTGCAGTGGGAGCTACGATTGCTGTGTGCCGGCTGACGTATATTGTGACGATGACGGAGTCTGCAGGACCGACAGACGAGAGGGAGAATACAGCGCGTCATATCCTACTCCCCAGACCTGTGCTGACTGCCAGGGCTGTGACACAACATGCAACGACGACGGCCATTACGAGTACACGTGTTGTGAATACTACTGCTGGGACGGCATCGGAAACTGTAATGTTCCATGCTCCGCTGGAGACCCTGACGTCTGTTCCTATCAGAATCCAGTGTCATGTGGCGCAAGCGACCCAGACCAGTGCCCGACTTCGCCTCAGTGGGTCGGTTGCGACCCAGGCGAGACCAGTACGAACTGTCCCAATGACTGCAAGGATAGTTCAGTATGCGATGGGGACGGAGACTGCGAGCCATGCTACGGTGAGAATACCGCAAATTGTGGTTCAGACTGCAAGCCAAGCGGGGCGTGCATTGTGAACGGCATCTGTGAGCCAGTGTTCGGCGAGAATCTGCAAACATGCCCGCAGGACTGCCCGGTAACGGTCAACAATCCAGGAGACTGCGGTGACGAAGTATGTTGGTGGGATGTTTTCGGGTCACCCGGAAGTTCGCCGCCAGCCTGGGAGACTCATGAGAACTGTTGGGACGAGGACACCAAAACAGGCGACTGCCCCCACCCGCCGGGATGGTGCGGGGACTTTGTATGCTGGCCGTATCCTCCATTTATTGATACATCAAGTACATGTCATACTGACTTGGATGGCCCAGGATACGAGACTGACTACTGCTGCCCGCAGGACTGCGACCCGCAACCTTATGATGGTAATCACGTCTGCGAGCCTACTGAGAACTGCCAGGATAACGAGAATGACTGCCCCTTCCCGCCAGCCAAGGACGTTAACAATGCCCCAAGAGATGATGATATCTGCCAGTGGTGGGCTGGGGAGACCCCGGCGGATGATGATGCATGCGACCCTCCGACGGTGGGCGAGTTGCAGTACGTCTGCAAGGGCACCCCGCCACGATGCTGCGCTTGCCCGGACGTTTACACGTCATCAGCATTCGACCCTTCATACTATAGGATGTTCACGAGGGATAGCATCTGGACGAAGACGTTCAAGATGACGCCTGAGGTGTCTAATTCAACCCTAAGGGATTGTACAACAGAGCTCTCGTGCCTCGAGGCGAAGAATCTTTACGGCCCAGCTGGCAGTCCAGGCGCATCATGCTGGGAGAATGCATCCAACCTGGTTTGTGACGGATGCTACGGCGGTGGGACAAACTGCAAGAACTGCAACGGCAATGACACCTACAAACAGCCGGTAACACAGTGCGGCGACTACACGATAAGCGCAGACGAGTGCATGGCAGACCCGTGCGGGGCGGCGACCGTTGCCTCAGGCATAAAATACGGTGGCTGCTTCAATCCAGGAGGAGGATGCACGGACTGCTATACCATATGGGGTCGGGGCTGCTCCGCGTATGCTGCAGACCAGTGGAACTGCGAGCACGATCCTTGTGACATCGAAAACTGCGCCTGGAACAAGGCAGCTGGCCAGTGCCAGGATGTCGGGGCTTCACAGTTGTATTGTGCTGACGTGTGCCCGCCGGGTACGTGCTTTGAAGACGAATGCATAAAGTCGTCGAAACTGACATTGGACGGGTGCATGTTCACCTCTACTGGCCTGGGGTGTGTAAGCTGCGATGATGTCAGGTCGTGCTCTGATGTTGCAAAAGCCTCTTGTAAGGCTAACACATGCCGTGATCTCAAATGCTTTTGGGACAGCACAGACAATCGCTGCAAGGACTGTAGAGGCGTCATTCACACGGAAGGATGCGCAGGATACGCGAACATCACAGACTGCATCGACAACCCCTGTGGTGTGGTATCAGGCTGCGCCTGGGGCGAGGAGGACAAGTGCATTGACTGCTCCCTTATCAACTCATGTCAAGATTACCTTAAACCTTGCGGTCCTTTTACCGGAATCGGATGCAGGTGGGCACCTGACGAAAGTTGTACGGACTGCTATCCTGACGATCCATTGGGCCTGAAGGCATACGGAGCAGCATGTCATACTGACCCCTGCAACGTCGGACCCTGCGGGATGGTTGACACAAACCCTGGTTTTGGCGAGACATGGACCTGTATGCCGCGAGGAGAATATAAACTTGGGTGCTATGAGGCCGTCTACAGTGCCGCTGTTGAGGATGAGAAGATGCTGTGCAGCCTGAATGCGATGAATCTCACACCCGGAGGGTGCTACTGGGATCTGGAGGATGAACGATGCTACAGCTGCTACGGTCACGATGCATTAGATTCTGATGCGTCAGACAACGACAACTATCCTGTACCTGCGTGCGAGAACTATGACCGGGGAAGAGAAGGGGACAACGTAACCTGCCTTGATGACTGGTGTGATATTGGACCATGCTACTGGAACAACACTAGGCTGAGCGGAGACCGCTGCAAAAAGGCGTTCTCGATAAAGCCTGCGGCAGACCAGACCGGCTGGATAAGAAGCGGAGGCAAGTCAGGCGAGCTTAGCCCGAATGAAATAGACGCCAACGCCGGCGGAGGCCCATTCTGGGTCCATGCTGGCGGCGGGGCTGACATACCAAATCTAAGCGAGGCATGGGGTAATACTCCCCCTTACCCGCCTAATCAGGCATTCTGTGCAGACTACCGGGAAGGCTCAATATGGTCTGAGCTGAAATCGTACTATACTGTGAGGAGGAACTATTGTTACAGCGTTCAGGATCCTGTCTTGAACGCCTGCGATCCAACTACTACAACCTGCGCTCTAGGCGGTGTCGGAGGTGCAGGATGGTATGGGGAAGCAGGAGTTCAAGCGGAGAACCTCAATAGCAGACGGCCCAGAAAGCCTGTGGGGGCTCATGGTGGCGATGGCGTTGATGACCCGCCATACGTTTGCGGCACGATGTGCGGCAAGTATGTAACGCCCTACAGCGACCCCTACTCTCCGCCAATATTGTCGACCACACGGTGGCCTCACCCAGACGATTACTTCAACCCTTACATGTGGGCTTGGTTTAACCTGACGGTGAACGAGACCGATCTCAGCGGCGTCAATGAGATGACAATCACCGACGTTTATGTCCGCAGCACATCCCTGAGGGCAGACAGCCGCGGGATAGAGACGAGAGGCGGGCACTATGGGCCCAACCTGCAGGGGAACATACTCCCCCGGCCCAGCCAACCTTATACAATATTCAACTGGTTTAACATGCCTGAAACGACATCGGACGGTTATACCCTAGAGGATGATACTGCTAACATCTCAGTCAGAGGGAATTACACGGCGAATATGACCCTCTTCAGGGAGGATAAGGCGCTGCAGTGCGCATGGGACAGCTGCCTACCGCGGTCAGGGGTAGAACGAGACAGAGTATACCAGGATTCTTGCTCACATACTTCGCCATGCAGCGGCTGCTGTACCAGTTGGAGCGGCCCAGGTTATTGTGGGATACCTGGATGCAGTCCAACCTACTCAGACCCATGCGGCCACTCAGGGCAGTATGCAAACAAGTGGGAGCACTGTGAACAGTGGCAGGCGCAGTTAGTGGACTCCAATGGCAATGGCGTCTGCGATGCGGGTGAGTATTACAATTGCCAGTGTTCGTCTGAAACGTACTATTACCGCTGCATTGCCTGCTGGCTGCATGAGGATTGCAGCTATCCAATTGGCCCGAACGATTTCACGAGCATAGCCAGCAGCCAGGAGAACGTTACTGACACATCATCGGTCCAGGCTGATCCCTACGGAGAGAACCTGACAATATCCCCCCCTCTGTCAGGCGATACTAGTGTCAAAATAACGGTTGGGGGATACGTTGACACCAAGCAGAAGGTCGGAGCGTCAGGCGTCATCCAGATATCAGGCGAGCCTGACATAATAAGTGGTTTCACGCTCCTCGTGCCTGATGTAATACGATTAGAGCATATCACAAAACAATACCCTGCAGAGCATATGCTCACCAGGCTCGCAATTGCAAGCTCATGGGATGATTGCCCAACCGCTAGCTCAGACCTAACGTGCAAGGACGATTCCGGGACAGATCGTACCATAGCCTGCAACGACTATAAGCAGTACAATATTCTGGGCGCAGGTGAAAATGAAAACCAGGTTCTAACCTGCCTTGACACGGCATCGAAGAGGGAGATAAGCAGGTTCATACCCTTAAGAGATCCCCAGTGGGCTTACCTGTATCTCATCAACAACCCCCTTAACAAGTACTACTACTTTGTCGACCGCTATGATGCAACAGACAAGAACTACACCTTCAGGGTCGATGTTGTAGGATTAAAACCCGGCTTAGTTGGCGGCGTAAGCATCGTGAAATGGGCCGATGCCGCGAAGAATGTCGGCACGTTCAGAAATTATCACGAGGACGAGAGGTTCTACTACGATCTGGCAGACCTCTACCGGCAGCCCCGCGATTACAATGTCGTGCGTCTGGAAGCACTGCCTGAATTGGCCGACTCGCCAGTCCAGAGAAAGACGAATGTTGATACCATATCCTTGGACTTCATGACGACTATGAACGGAGAGGTATTCTACAATCCATCAGACAAGTCATATACTCTGGAATTCTGGTCAGATAACATAAATGTCTCAGACTTCGGGTATGCCAAGCTCATAATCTTTACAAACTACCGCAACATCGAGATTCCCCTCGTAAATGCGGTCACAGTAGGCGGAGTCACATCAGCGGTGATTCACAGGATTCCTGTTACCATAACCTGCAATCCGTGGAAGGCTGACGCCTTCACAACAGTGGACTTCTCATGCACTATTAACGCAGCAGTTCCGAATCCTGTCATGGAACTGCGCTTCGACGCCCCCTACTCCCAATACTCAGGAAGATACATGTCAGGTCAGGTGATACCCCTAAAGACGGACCGGTCAAGCATAACAGTCAAGGCGAAGTATGACGGTAACTACAATGGCGGCCCGAGCCAAGCATATTCCGGCGCGGAACTGATACACCGCACGAATGTGACCTCGAAGGGCGCGTTGCTTTTCCTGCTGAGGAACATACTGGTGCTGATACTCGCGTTCTTCGTGATTGTCGGCTACAGGTGGTTCATGAAGAACAGGCTTGACTTTGAGATGATGATAAAAGAGTCTGGAATATACGAGGCGCTGGAGGACTTTTTGGGTTTGAAGTAGGAGCATGAAAAACCACAAATCATTAGGGTTGGCGGTTCTGGTTTTAGCGATAGTGCTGACTGCACAGCCTGTTGAAGCGGCTGTAAGCGACACGCTGTTCTATTTCCTGAACGAGATACTCAAGCTGGTAGCTCTCCTTTACAAGCATTTGATAGTGCTTGCCGGCCAGATTCTCAAATTATACGTTGATGTCATAGAGCAAAGCCTGCTCGCAAACCCTCAGATATACCCTCTGAAGGACAGTGCAGGAAATCTTACGACAAACGGCGCGATAATAGCAGGCTTCCTGAAAATACTCGCTCCAGTTTATTTCATATCACTCCTCCTGACGGGCCTTTACATGATTTTCATGGCAGAGTCTCCTTCGGGGAGGGCGAGCGCCAAAAACAACCTTGACAAGCTTCTTGTCTCGATGATTCTGGTCGCTGTTTCGCCAGGCCTATACCAGATATTAGTGGACATATCTCAGGTTACAACTAACGGCATCCTATCCGTTGTCAGGACAACGCTGGCGGAGGATGAGACAATGGCAGATGCCATATACTCCTCGTTGATGAGCGCACCACCCCAAACGCAACTGATGATGCTGCCGATATTCATGATCGTCCTGTGGATTCTCGCAATAGCGTTGTTTGTGATGTGGTTCAGATACCTTATCGTGCTCGTGTTCGGCCTGATCTTCCCGATAATAATATTCCTCTATCTGTTCGGGTTCACCAAGACATTCGGCGCGAAGATGATGAGGTTCGCTCTCGTCTGGATATTCACTCCAGCATTGAGTGCGCTGTGGCTTGCCATCTCCATATTCCTCCTCACAGCATCGGCGTCGGAGTCGTTTACAGGAGGCCTGGTCACGCCATTCCTCTTCGCGACGAGCATGTTCCTGATATCAATAGCTCCCCTCGTGATGAGCGGCCTCATGGCGTGGCTCGGCGGCCTGATTGCGATGGCAGGGATGATGATACCCGGAGGGTGGGGGATAGCATTGGCAGCCATAGGAGGCGTAATGCAGGGCAAGGATCTGGGATCGATAGCTGGTTCCACAATAGGATTAGAGCTCCAATTCCACAAGTTACTTGGGAAGGGCATGGCCGCGGCCGGCCAAAAAAGCAGGGGCGGCGCATTCGGAGCGTTGGGTATGGGAGGAAAGGGCGCGAGCGCGGCTGGTAGGGCTACCGAAGCCGGTGGCAAGGCAGTCAGTGCGGGTGGGAAGGCAGTTGGTGGCGCATTTCAGGCTGCAGGCGCAGCCGTTGGTGCAACTGGAGTCGGAGCTCCCATCGGGGCAGCATTGGCTGGAATCGGCAAAGGAATATCAGCAGGCTCGGAGGCAATCGGTAAGGGGATTGAATTTGCAGGCAAAGGTATGAAGGCTGGAGGCAGTGCAATGGAGTCTGCCCGCGGCAGGCACCTGAAGGCGGCAGGCAGGGGCAAAATAACAGAAGCCAAGGGCGCGAGAGACAGGGCGAAGTCCTTGCAGGCGAGGGGAGACAAGCTTAAGAGCGGCGGGTTTATGTCGCAGGTGAGGGCTAAGGCTGGCATGTATGACACTCGTGCTAAGTTAGCGGAGAGGAAAGCAGGCAAACTGAAAGATAAGGGAGTGAGCATGCGGAACAAGGGCAAGGGCATCATAGCGGAAAGCAAGAAAGGCGCTCCTGGCCTGAACTTTGGGGACACTAAGCTCGGCCAGAAGATGAAGAAAGTGGCTGATGTCGCGAAAACTGCAAGAGGGGCTGTCGCCAGCAAGAGCCTGAGGCTGACATCGTTGGCCGGCGTTGACAGGGACACTGCCAAGCTTCTGAGGACAGCTAACTATAAAACGAAGGGCGCGGTTGCGAAAGCCAGCGTAGGAGATCTGCAGAAGGCCGGCCTCAGTGCAAAACAGGCGGAAGACGCTTCTAAGTCTGCGAGGAGCCATGTCGCTGGAGAGAGGCAAAAAGGCGCTGGCACGGACAGAGAGCCTTCAACCGAGGATCGTATTAGGAAGGGCATCAAAGATGACAAGAGTGACGATGCTGATAAGAGAAGGATGGACGAAGTCCAGCTTAAGAGCCAGCTCGCCAGCCCAGGCAGGAGATCTCGTGATAGGGGGCAGAGGACAGATGACATCATAGACGGCATGGACGCCGAATGATTAATGCCGTTTGCAGACTTCCACGAAATTCTTCAGGATATCCGAGCCTGTTGGCGTGTGATGGACTTCAGGATGGAATTGGACGCCATATACTGCCCTCTTTTCGTGTTTCATAGCCTCTATCTCGCATATGCTTGAATTTGCGAGGCATATGAAGTCATCAGGCAGTTTCACCACCTCGTCCTTGTGCGACTCCCAGACTGTCAGTTTGTCGTCCAAACCCCTGAACAGGTCATCTTTCTCCAGTACTCTGATCTCAACCTCAGCATACTCCGCCTTCGAGCCCACCTCAACATTGCCGCCGAAGTGTTCTGCGATAATCTGATGGCCCAGGCAGATGCCAAGCACAGGGTATTCCTTCTCCAGAATCCGGTTGTTCAGGCTGAGAAGCTCCCTCTCGCTGTAGGCTGAATAGGGCCCGCCGCTGAGTATGAGACCCTCAGGGTTCTTCTCCTCAACCTCTGAAACAGGCGTTCTGACGTCAACTATCTCAGATTCGACGTTCAGGTACTTGAGGCTCCTCCATATCCTGTGAACGTATTGGCCGCCGTTGTTGATGATTACTATCATATTAGATAAACGCACTTCTCCTAATTAACCATCCTCTTGCCCCTCTCTTGGGGTATGATCCTCTTGCTGCCGTTCATCTCCCTCTCAAGCTCCCGCCCCAAGAGGAGCCGGTCCAAGAAGACAGCCAAGGCAGCAACTTCAGAATGCGGCTGATGGCCGACTGCGACATTGTAGTCCGCCATCTCATACGCCTGAGGCGGCACCTTCTTGCCGCCCACCAGTATGAGTTTGTCCTTCTTCGACGACCTTACGCTCTCTATGACATCGTTCAGGTTCAGGCCGTACATGGTCAGGTGTACTATCTCCCCCCCAAACGAGCGGACATAGTCCTCCCAATCCTCTGTGAAAGCGACCTTGAAGTTGCCGCCCCACGACTTAACAGCCCGCTCTATGCTCTCCACTATCCTGGAATCCTTTGAATCAAGTATGAGCTCCTCCGCGCCAAAGGCCCTCGCGGTGAGCGCGACATGGGTTGTCATACGATGGTCTCTTGAGAACCTGTGCCCCAGCCTTAAAACCTTCACCTTCATCTTGCATCAGACGTCCGGGATGACTACTGTCCCGGTCTCGTCTCCCACATTTTTGGTCTGCCCCACCAGATGGAGGAATCCCGTGAATGCTGCGAATATGCTGTCCAGTTCGTCGCGCGTCATAAGCCTCGTGTTCGTGTCGCCGTCCAAGTCCAGACTGTTCAGCATCTTCTGGGCTCTCATGTCGTTCTTATCGTAGATGCCGAGTATCCTAGCGGATGCTGTTGAAAAGACCTCTATAAGTTTGAACTGCTTCCCAAGTTTGTCAGACAGTCTAGAACCTCTCCTGGCTAGGATTTCCATCCCCCTTAATGTGACCGGAAGCGCGCCGTACTGGCGCAGCATGTCGTCGCATTTCCTGTTCACTCCTGAATAGATCAGAGGCGCGTCTATCGCAACCAGGTCAGGATTCTCGGACTCTATGAGAGCGATTATCCTCTCATCCTCTTTGACTATGAGGGTGTGGACGCTTTTCTTGTCGCCCACGGTTAGAATGCAGATTCCGGTGTCGTTTTTCGGATTCCCTGCAAGGTCTACCCCCACAATTTTCAAGTTCCTGATTTTTTCTTCTCAGCTTTGGCAGTGCCTTCCTGGCTTTTCATGAATTCAGAGTAACCGCATTTTCCGCACGAGAGCCTGTCCTTGTGTTTGGCCATGAAAACTCCGGGGCCGCATTTGGGGCAGCTTTTGTTCAGCCTTTCGAGCTTGTCCTTAACGTTGTATAGCTTCCACTTCTTGCTTATCCTGCTCTTCTTCCGCTCCCTCTTGGTGGAAGACTTCTCCTTTTTCTCCTCTTTCTTCTTCTCTTCCTTCTTCTTCTCTTCGGCCATCACTTATCGCCTCCCTTCTCCTCGATTTTAGCCTCCTTCTTCTCTTTGGGTTTTTTACCCGCTTCAGCCGCTTTGGGTTCAGCCTTTTTCTCTTCTTCTTTCTCCTTGGGCTTACCTTCCGCGCCCTCCTTGCTCGCTTTGGCTTCGTCAGGTTCGGCAGCCTTCTCTTCCTTCTTCTGCTCGAAGTTCTTACGCATTATGTGTTCTGGCTCGATTTTCATGGCGTTAATGTTACCGTAGACTTTAGCGTATCCTGAAGCCACCCTGGCTCCAAATTCTGACCTAATGTTGTCTACGACGAGAAGCTTCTCGTCGGCCTTCAGCTTTTTTATGAGGTCGCCTCTGACCTGCTTCATGCTTGGCGTTGCTCCCTCATACTTTACTTTGAACGTTACCTCCCTCCTGCTCAGCAGTTTGTTGTCCCTCTCGTTTTTTATCTCAATCTCCACCTTCCATCTCCTCCAGTATTTTTTTCACCTTATCCTTTGCTTTCTTGTCGATTCTGACTTCTACGATGCCCTCACCAGGCTGGCCGTATACTACCGTCCATCCGGCAGGCGAGAGGCTTATGGCAGCCAGCGCTGTCAGGTCCTCCTCTCCTACGACATGTATCTTGGTTCTCCCCCCGGACTCTAAGGCCTCCCTAAGGGCGTCGAACGCCTCATCTGTCAAGGTGCCAGGCGGGTTTTCGACCGTGATATCCTCAGCCGCGAACTCTCTTATTGTGGCGTGAGGTTCTATAATCCTCCTCTCGACTTTGTTGTCGTATACCACTATTTGAGGTTGGATTCCCGCTCTAAGGAGGTTGTCAGAGACTGTGTCTCCGACGGATATTAGCTTATTGCCCTTCAAGCCGTCTACCCTCGTTATAAGCCTTCCAAGAGGCTTCTTAAGCGTTTCCCTCAAATGTCCTCTGAGCTGGTATCTGGCGTAAGCCATTATCTGACTTTGAGAGCGTACTGGCCAGGCTTTTTTATGTCCATGCGTTTTGCGATTTCAGACGTTTCAGGGTCTATTATTGCCATATATCCTGTCCAATACTGCGTGGTGTTTGTCTTGCAGTCGTGGCACTTCTCATCCTCCATAAGCCTCTTACAGCTCTTGCATGCTCTCATTTTTCAGCACTGGCCTTTTTCTTCTTCTGTTTGCGCTCCTCATCAAGCCACTCAAGCTTCCCGAGGTATGGCTGCCTCATGGTGAGGCCGATTTTTGAGTCTGATATCCTGTCTTTCAGGCTTATTGTAACGATCCTTGCCCTTACCAGGTCTTCGACCTTCATGACTTTCTTGGACTCCTTCCCGGAGAGGACTCCGCCTTTCTGGTCGTAGTCCATGTAGTCTTCAGTAATCTGGGAGACGTGTATCAGCCCGTCCATGGGGCCGCAGCTTACGAAGGCTCCGAATTCAAGAATCTCGGTGACCTTCCCCTCGACGACCTCGTGCAGCATAGGCTGGTATACTAGGGCCTTGAACTTTGCCTCATAGTATATTGCGCCGTCCCCTCTTATGACCCTGCCCTCTCCAACGTCATCGACCTCGGTTATGGCGAGGAAAATCCCAATGTCCTTGTTAACCCTGCCCACTATCGTGTTCTCAAGCTCAGAGATAATCGCCTTGTCAAGTTCCTCTGAGAACCTTCGGGGCGGTATCCTAACAGTGTCCTCAACGGTAACGATCTTGTACATTCTAGGTTCTTAAGTATATGAAAGATTGTATTAAATACTCACAAGCCGGTCTTTTCCGAGCAGTGTTATTACTGCCGTTCCCTCCTTCCTGAGTCTTCCCCTCAAAACCTTGTCGTTTGTGCATATCACAACCTCGTTCTTGCTGGCATATTCTCGGATAGCGTCGTCGACATGGCCCTCGCTGTCAATAATCTTGACGTTCTCCTTTTCTATGAGTTTTATCCCCACAGAGGCTGCCGCGGCGTCACCGCCTCTCCCGGCCGCCAGTTTTTTGAGTTCGTCGACGATGCCGCTTAGTGTAATAAATTCGGCGTCGCTTATTATATCCTGGATTCCTGAGAATATGTCGATCTTGTTCGTATGCGGGAGCATCAGGAAGTTCGTGTCAAAGAGAACTCTCATGTTATTCTATTATCCCGTAGCCGATAAGCCTCCATCTGGTTTCGAATCTTCTGCTTATCGCGACCTTTGAGCCGGCGTCGGCGCAGATTGGGAGTTTGAGCTTGAGTTCGCCTGTTTTCGGGTTCGTGACATAGCCGACGGTCATCGAAGTCCCAACACTTAGCATCAGCGGCTCATCCTTCTGTAGTGGTTTCACATGGTCTTTTTCACGGCTTCCGACAAGCGTGTCAAACAGTTTGACTTTGAGGTTCAGCATGTCCCTTATCTCAGGCAGCGTTCCAGGCTTTCCTACAAGGTTGCCTGACAGGTTGTCCGCTTTGCTCAGAGATGGGTCGAGTTTGGTGCCTATTGCAATCAGGCCGCCGGGAGCTGCCTCATCTATGTCGGAACCGCCTGCGTTGAGACTGGCAACTTCAGTCATTAGCGGAATATAGTTGTTTTTCACCCTGATGCCAGGCTTCAACTCTATTGCATCGCCGATTTTGAACGTGCCCTGTATCACGGAGCCGCCTATCACAGCGCCCTTGAGCGTCTGTATCTTTGAACCTGGTTTGTTGATGTCGAACGAGCGGGCGACGTACATCCTCGGAGACTTTTCGAGGTTCCTCTTTGGAGTTGGTATGTGGTCTTGGATGGCCTTTATCAGCACGTCTATGTTTGCTCCGTAGTGGGCTGCTATTGGTATTATGGGGGAGTCCTTCGCTATCGAGTTTCCCACGAATTCCCTGATCTGCTGCTGGTTCTTTATGGCTTCATCCTTTGAAACCAGGTCTATCTTGTTCTGAGCTATGACAACATTTTTGACATCCATGCTGTCCAAGGCCATCAGGTGTTCCGCGGTCTGCGGCTGAGGGCATGGCTCGTTCGCTGCTATGACGAGGAGTGCGCCGTCCATGAGGGCTGCGCCGGATAGCATGGTCGCCATAAGCGTCTCGTGTCCCGGCGAGTCCACGAAAGATACTTTCCTCAGAATCTTGGCCTCTTGGCCGCATCTGGGGCATTTGTTCTGGGTGCAGTAGCATTCAGGCTCATCGCACTTGGGGCACTTGTAGAATGTGCAGTCTGCGTAGCCAAGCCTTATGGAAATTCCCTTCTTTATCTCCTCGCTGTGCTTGTCGGTCCAGATGCCGCTCAACGCCTTTGTGAGCGTTGTCTTGCCGTGATCTACGTGACCTACCAATCCTATGTTTATCTCAGACTGCGTTACCAATCTATCCTCCTGAGAAGTTTGAAGGCTTAAGAGTCTTAAGCCTGCTCTTTTCCGGCGTCTGCTTTCTCCCCTTCTTTGGGCTCTTTCTGCACGCCTAGCAGCTCTTCGACGCTCTTTTTGCCGTACTCGACTATCTTAGTGTTTATCTGGACTGTCTCTTGGGTTACTGCCGCTCCTCGGACTCTCTTTTTTCTTCTAACGCTTCTTGCCGGGTTGTAGCCAACCCCGCCTGCCACGAGTATCTTCTTAGCGGCGCCGCCTTCGATTCCTCTCTTCATCGGAAAGCCGCTGCTGTCGCTGCCGCCTGTTATCCTAATCTTGTAGCCAGGCAGTCCGACGATGGTTCCGTCAGCCTCTCCTCCTATCTTGAGGTTTACGAACCGGTTGGCCTTCTCATCCTTTATCTCCTGCTGGTAAGACTTCCCCGTCTTCGGGTCTGATATAACAACTTTGAATTCCATCTTTTTTTTGGAGTATAATGTATAAGACTTTATCTTAAAAAACGATTTATTGGAGGGGATTGCCTGCCTGCTGATAGTTTAAACTATTTCGTCGATGTTCCTGATCATTATCATCTTGTATCTGCTTTGAAGCTCGTCAGGGATGTCTGACACGGTTATTATCTCCTTGGCTTTCATCCTCTCAGCAACGACCAGCAGGTTCGAGAGCTCATGGTCGATGCTGAATTCGTTAGCTATCCTGTCCGAGTTCTCAAGCTCCTCCTGGCTCAGGCTGACTGCTTTGACGTTCTGTTTGATACTATCATCAAGGTTTTCCAGGATATCATCGGTTGCTGCTATCTTCCCGTACTTTCTGAGCTTTTCGGAGTCGTAGAGTGCCATAAGAGAGCTTCTGTCAGCGAGAGTGTAAACTCTGCGCCTCCTCCACCATCGTGTGTACAGGCTCATCGTTAGAATTGTTCCGAGGATGGATCCTCCCCCTATGACTGTCTTGTCTAAGACAATAATGGTGGAGTCGACTGGATTGTATCCTGGCTTGGAGGCTTTAACCCTCCACAGACCCATGGCGTCTACATTGACTATTGCTGTCCCTTCCCGGTTTGTCCTGTAATAATCTATGCCATCATTCGGGCTCTGCACTATGATCAGGGACTGCAGCTTACGGCCTAACTCGTCTGCTGTTGTTATCGTGATATTCTCGCCGATGGTTGCATATCCTGGTATCTCGATTATCATGAGCGGGAACGAGCTGAGCTGGGGGCATGGGGGGCATTTTGAGCCGCAGTCTATCCCCTCCTCGTCCCCGCTGAATATGCCGTCAGAGCAGTGGCATGGGAGGCATTCTCCTCCGCAGTCAACGCTCTCTTCGTTACCGTTCAAAATGCCGTCCCTGCATGAACAGGGTAAGCATTCTCCTCCGCAGTCAACCTGCGTTTCATTCTGGTTTAGTATGCCGTCATCGCATGTCGGTTCCAGTCCGCATATTACGATGTTTGATAGCACCTCCTCTGTGATATATCCCTCCTTTGAGGCTGTTATGTTGTAACGGCCTTCGTCGCGCGGTATGAAGGCGGCATTCCCTCCTGGGTCGGTCAGCATGCTGTCATATTGGACATCCCCCAGGCCGACTTTGATGGAGGCATTCTCCATAGGCTGTCCATCATACTCGTCCAGCGCCCTCAGATAAACCGGCTGGTTAAGGCATGAGCATTCGACTTCCAGTTTTATGTACCCTCTGTCCCTGCTTATTATCTCGATTGCATTCTGTATCGAAGCAGTAACCGACGTGTTGGTCAAAGCTGTTATCGTCCCATTGTAGACTGTCTTGTTCAGCCCGTAATCCAGCTCATAGATCAGTCCGAATTCGGCACTCTCACCGGCTTTGATGACAGATGTCTGGGGGTTTATGCGGACTCTCGCAGACTGTATCCGCCCTGAACCCGATATCAGGTCTGCTATCGTGAAGCCTGTTACTGTAAGAGCCTGTGACGCGTATGACGTGAAGACAGTTGATGCGGCCTCCCTCTGCCCCGACCTGCCCCTGACCAGTATGTCCTCTCCAATCAGGCACGGAGGGCAATCCCCTCCACAGTCTATGAGCTCCTCATCAGCATCCAGCATGTCGTTCGCGCATGATAGGTTGTAGACTATGGCGTCCGCATAGTTTGAGCCTGTCAGTCCCACACGGTCTTCAGCGTTTACGTTGCATCTCCACAGTCCCGTCCTCGTTGCCGGCTCTATGAGGAACTTCGCTGCAGCGATGCCTTCCAGTTCAGAGGTCTGATTGGTTGCCGTCTCGTTCGGACTTATCCCCTCTCTTGTCTCGACGTTTGTGAACGTTATATTCACAATCCTTATGTTGTCGAACCCGTTCTCGTCTCTCAGGGTTCCGTTGCATTCTACCGTCTTTGTGATGTTCGGTTCCAGTACGATGGGATATGTGATACGGACTCCGCCAACAGAGGGCGGCACATCCCCCAAAAGCACGTTTAGGGTAAGATTCAGGTCTAAGGTTACGGTCGTGTTTGTCGTGAATGCCAGGGTTCCGGTGTAGGTGCCTGAGCTTGCGTTAGAGGGAACCTCGACTGAAAGAGTAAAGTATGCTCTGCCTCGCTCTTGCAAATCCGCTGTTTCCGGGCTTACATATGCTCTACTCCTCCTTATCGTGCCTGCCTGCGATTGCAGGTCTGACGAGTAATGCCCCGCTATCGTCATATGCTGCGGTGTTGCAGATGAGAGCACTATCTCAGCGGTTACAGCCTCCCCAGGATTTGCGGTTAATATGATGTCGTCTCCGCTCAGGCACGGCGGGCATAATGTTCCTCCGCAGTCGGTCAACTCCTCCCCTGCGTCTGATATGTTGTTAGAGCAGGCTGCAGAGTACAGAGTAATCTCTGTCACGTTGTAGCCTGATGCGCTCGACTTGTCCGCCGCCGTCAGCTTGCACTTCCACTCCCCCAGGCTGGCTTCCGGCTGTATGTTAAAGAACACGCTGGCCCTCTTGGATAGGTTGTCTACGTTGGAGAATGTGGTCTGATAACTGGCATAGTGATCTCTAGGATTGTCCTGAGAGGACTCTGAGCTATAGTTACTGTTCCAGAGCAGGCCGGACACGGTTGAGATATCTTCTCTGCCGTTCAAGTCCGTGATGGTAGAATTGCACGAGAGTATTATGCTGGCGCCCTCCATTATAAGGGATTCCGGCGTCTCTATCCTGCCGACATGCGGGGGAGTGTTCTCTATGCTGATGTTGATAAAAGACAGACCCTCAGCTTGGGCGAGGCCGGACACTATGGCAGATAGGAGGATGCACGCAATTATCCTGTGCTTTAATCTCATTTTATCCCCTTCTCAAGCAGCTTCCTGACATCTTCAGGCCTGGCGCGTCCTTTGGCTGCTGCCATCACCTGGCCCATGAGGTAGTTTATGGCTCCGGCACCCTTTTCTTCCATAACTTTTTGATTCTTTTTCAGCGTCTCCTCCATGATCTTTGCAAGCTCCTTCTGGTTGAGCATTCCCAACTCCCTGTCGTTTATGATTCCTCTGACATCTCCTTCTGGCGTTTTCGCTATCTCAGCAAGAAGCTGGGGTATAACATCCTTTGCTAAGACGCCCTCATCGATTAGACTGAATATGTCATTGAAATGTTCATCCCTGATGTTTTCAACATCCACGTTGAACCTCTTTTTGACCTCCTTCGGCGTTGAGAGTATCGTGGTTGCAATCACTGAGGGTTTTACTCTCTCATACCTCTTGGAGTAGTCTAGTATAACCTCTCCCTTGCCTGACCTGGCGGCCTGCGATGCCAGCTCCCTGGTCAGACCCAGCTTAACAAGTCTCTCCATCTTCTGTTCCGGGAGCTCAGGCAACGTCTCCCTTATCCCCTCCAGATGGGGAGGATCAATCGGCACCTCGTCTGTCTCAGGGTACATCCTCCCAGAACCTGGAAGCGGCCTCATGAACTCCGTCCTACCGTCCTCCAAAGCCCGCCTAGTCTCCTTTGGGACTCCCCTGAGAGCCTGGACACACCTATCTGCGACGTCCTCCAGAGCTGTCTTGCACCTCTCCTCGTCGCCCGCTATTATGACAAACGCATCATCACCTCTGACATCAAGCCTCTCTTTTATGTTACTAATCTCCTCCTCAGTTATCCCATACTTAGAAAGCTCCTCATCAGAGTGGAATATGCCCGGTATCCCTGAGCGGGATTTCGCGTACTGGGCAAGTTCAGGCCCTAATTTTCTTCCAAATAGGTTAGTGAAACCATGTAGCCTAAGGCCCAGAACCATGCCCCTCCCGTCTAACGCCCTCCTGATTACAGACGATTTCGTGTTCTTGAACACACCAGTAACGTCAACGAACTTCTTTTCAATACCGTTTTCCTGCACTTTCCTCTCCTTGAGAATGTTCCTGGCCTCTAAGAGCATAAGCTGCCGTCCAACCTCGTTCTCAACTATCTTCGATATGAGCCTAAGGTCCTGCACGCCTTTCACCTCAACCCTTTCGCCATCCTTTACAGAGACGTTTAGGTCCTGCCTTATGGTCCCAAGGCCCCTCCTTACACTACCTGTCGCCCTCAGTATCATGCCAATCTTCTCAGCCGTCTCCCTCGCATGCTCCTGGCTTATGATGTCAGGGCCTGTCGCTATCTCAATGAGGGGGATGCCAAGCCTGTCAAGCCTGTAGTAGACCTTCCCATCATCCTCCTTGATTTTCCTGGCGGCGTCCTCCTCCAAGCATATTGTGGGAATCGTCACCTCACCCTGGCTGGTCTCAAGTTTGCCGTCCAACGCTACCAGGACAGTCCTCTGGAACCCGGTTGTGTTAGAACCATCCACCACAGTCTTTCTCATAACGTGGAGCTGGTCAACCACATGCGCGTTAAGCATCAGCGCAACCTTCAGCACTATGCCAAGAGCCGCCCGGTTCATGGGATGAGGCGGCTCCTCGTCCAATTCGACCAGACAGTTGGTGTCATCGTAGGCCTCATAAATCAGCGTCCTGTCTCTCAGGAACTCGTGCAGTGCTGCGGGGTCGACATCGCCCAGCTCGCCTGCGACCGCTCTCATCCTCCTCTCGACCCTGATGTCAGGCTCGTCCTCCCTTATAACCGAGGGGCAGGAGCAGAACAGCTTGCCAGTATCAAGCTGCTGGTGTATTTCGATGCCGCACTTCAGACCAACCTTCCTATAGTCAAGACCCATCGGTTATATATCTGATTTAACAATTAAACGCCTAAATCATTACTGCACTTCTCCACGAAATGAACGAATATAACATCGACTTCCACATACATTCGAAGTACAGCGGGGGGACGTCGCCTGAGATGGAGCTGCCTGTAATCGCCAGCCAGGCGCAGCTTAAAGGTTTGGATGTGATGGGAACAAGCGACTGCCTGCATGGCAAATGGCTTAAGCACATGCGGGACAAGCTTCAGCCGTCTGCTGAAGGCGTCTACAGCATCAAGGATTCGAAGACGAAGTTCATAGTAACAACCGAGATCGAGGACGAGCGGAGAGTCCATCACATACTACTGTTCCCCTCAATAGAGTCTGCTGAGGACATGAGAGACCGCCTGAAGAAGCTGTCCCCGAATCTTGACAGCGACGGCAGGCCTAACCTGCGGCTTAACGGGGAGGCGCTTGTGGACTGCGCGAACGAGGTTGACGCGCTGGTCGGGCCATCCCACGCTTTTACTCCGTGGACTGCGGTCTACAAGGAATACGGGAGCCTCAGGGAATGCTACGGCAGCAATCTCAAGCACATAAAGTTCCTGGAGCTGGGCCTTTCAGCAGACTCTGACATGGCTGACACGTTGTCGGAGCTTCAGGATATCGTGTTCATGTCGAACTCCGACTGCCACAGCCCCTGGCCCCACCGCATTGGAAGGGAATTCAACCGGCTGCTCCTGAAGGAAGTATCCTTTAAAGAGATTGTGAAGGCGTTCGACAGGAACGGAGGCAGGAAGTTCACGCTGAACGCAGGCCTCAACCCTAAGGAGGGAAAATACCATGTCACCGCCTGCAGCAGATGCTTCACGAAGTTCAGGATAGACGATGCTGTCAGCCTCAAATACCGGTGCCCGGAGTGCAGGGGCCTCATAAAGAAGGGAGTCTCCGACAGGATACGGGAGCTCGCTGACAGAAGCCAGCCCGTCCGGCCAAAGCACAGGCCCCCCTACCTTCATATCCTGCCTCTGGCTGAGGTGATATCCCTTGCGAAGGGCGTGAAATCGCTTTTCAGCAAGAAAGTCCAGGACGACTGGAAACTGATTGTCGGAAAATTCGGGACCGAGATAAACGCTCTCGTCGACGTCCCCGTTGACGAGATAAAGAAGGCAGACCAGCAGATTGGCATCGTCATAGAACGGTTCAGAACAGGAAGGATATCCTATGTTGCCGGAGGCGGAGGCCAGTACGGCAGGCCAACGCTGAAGGAGGAAAAGGAGATATACTTCGGAGCAGGCCAGAAGAAACTAACTGAGTGGTAGACTATGATATCCTATATCCAATCTGCAAGCGCATACATCGACCCTGGAACAGGCGGCATGATAGTAGGCGGTCTCTGGCCTGTCATAACCGGCGCCTTAGCGCTTGCTGTCGGCCTGTTCATCAAATACCTGCTCAAACCAACAAAGAAATCTGTGGCTGATTTATGGAAAAAGATACGAGGAAAAACCTGAGATTAACACTCTTGGCACTATCTACTATACTCCTAATTGTCGTAATGGTAAATTATTACAATACGGCTGGCCTCGACATGACAGTGAAACCGAAATACACGAAAGTACTGGTTCTTGGCATAGATGGCATGGACCCCCGAGTTGTCAGGGAATTGATGGCAGAGGGCAAGTTATCCAATTTTAAGCGGCTGTCTGAGGATGGTTCCTTCATGAACTTATCGACAAGCTATCCCCCACACAGTCCGGTAGCGTGGACTTCCATAGCAACCGGAGCCAACCCTGGCAGGCATAACATCTTCGATTTCATCAGGATAGACCGTGAGCGGAATCTTCCTGTTCTTTCACTATCGGAGCCTACAGCCGGCTTGACTGGCACCTCCTACCGGTCCTACGTAAGATCAGACCCCTTCTGGAGACTCATCTCAGATGCCGGCCTTCCGACGACTGTCATCAGATGGCCTATGATATTCCCCCCTGAGGAGGTTAACGGTGTTCTCCTCTCCGGGCTTGGGGTTCCCGATGTTCGCGGCCTGCTGAGCGGCTACACAGTCTATATTACAGACGGCAACTATAGAAGCGGGGACATGTCCAAGGTCGTGAAATTAGTTGAAAACGACGGACTGCTTGAAGCTGACCTGATCGGGCCGAAGGTCAGGAAGTCGGGAGAAATTGTTGATGTGAGAACCAGAATCCGGTTCAAGCTGGCGGACGACAGGTCTTCTGCCGAGATCATTGTGCAGGACCGGGCATATCCTGTGAAGGTTGGAGGTTGGAGCGATTGGGTGAGGGTGGAATTCAATGCCGGGCTTCTGAAAAAAGTCAGCGGCATTTTCAAAGCGTATCTGAAGCGTGCCGACCCTTTTGAACTTTACGTGACTTCACTACAGGTTGACCCGGAGAACCCTGTTGTAGCTATCTCTTATCCTAAGGACTACTCGAAGGCTCTTGCAGAGGAAATCGGGCTCTACTACACTCTTGGCATGCCTGAGGAGACGAGTGCCCTGGTTGATGGCGTGATAGATGAGAAAATCTTCCTGGAGCAGGTGGCCCAGGTCGAGGAGGAGAGGGATGCCATGTTCTGGCAGGGGTTCGAAGATTTCAAGAGGTCGGATAATGGGGTTTATGCGTTCGTCTATGATTCCTCCGACAGGATTCAACACATCTTCTGGGACGAGAAGGCTCTGGGTGGTGACGGTAAGCTGGGCGTAAATCCTGCGGTGGCAGACTATTATGTGAAAAAGGACAAGCTCATCGGAGAAATACTTAATGTTGTGGGAGAGGATACTCTGCTGCTGATAGTATCAGACCACGGTTTCACGTCATTTGAGAAAGCCGTGAGCATCAACACGTGGCTTGTCGAGAACGGCTTCATGACGCTAAGCGGGGAGGCCAAGGAAGGTGATGATAGCGCTCTGTTCAAGTATGTTGACTGGAACAGGACTAAGGCATATTCGTTAGGATTCAATTCCCTATACATCAATGCGAAGGGTAGGGAGAAGTATGGCATAGTGGAGGACCGACAGGCAGTCGTTGGTGAGTTAATCTCAAAACTTGACACGTTAACCGACCCGGACACCGGAGCCAAGGTTGTCAACAGGGCCTACAGGCGGGAGGAAATCTACTCCGGCGATTACGTTGAGGAAGCCCCAGATATAATCATAGGTTTCAATCCCGGCTACAGGATGGCGTGGGAGAACGCCGTCGGGGGATTGAGCGATAATGTGATATACGCTAACACTAAGACGTGGAAGGGCGATCACCTTGTTGATCCAAATTTCGTGCCTGGAGTGCTTTTCACAAACGCCCGCCTGGTCGGCGACTCCGCATCGCAGCTGGATGTCACTCCAACAATCTTGGACGCTCTTGGTGTCAGAATCCCAGAGGGAACCGACGGGAGGAGCCTGCTAAGATGATAAACTTGGACGAGCTTGAGAGCAAGAGCGTTTTCATAATACGGGAGGCAAAACAGAAGTTCAAGAATCCGGCTGTCCTTTGGAGCATGGGCAAGGACTCAACAACCATGCTGTGGTTGTGCAGGAAGGCTTTTTTCGGAAGTATCCCCTTCAAGGCAGTTCACCTTGACACAGGCTGCAAGTTCAAAGAAATATATGAGTTCAGGGACCGAATCAGCAGGGAGTGGGGCATCGACCTTGTGGTGGCACGGAACAGAGAAGCAGATGCTGAGGGAATAACACCTGATGATGGCAGGTTTGAATGCTGCAACGCCAGGAAGACGGAAGCTTTGAAGCAGGTAATAGAAGAATACAAGTTCGATGCCATACTACTCGGAATCCGACGTGACGAGCACAGCATACGCGACAAGGAAAGGTATTTCTCCCCGAGGGACAGGAAGTTCAGATGGCGCATCTCAGAGGAGAAAAAAGGCGCAGGGGGAGACGCGCCCTACGATTCCCTGCAGGACACCGAGCTTTCCGGCTGGAACCTATTCGCAACCGACTTCAAGGACGCTGACCACGTCAGAGTCCATCCACTCCTCCATTGGACTGAGCTGGAAATATGGGAATACGTGAGGCGCGAGAACATACCCACTGTTCCGCTCTACTTCGCAAAGAACGGGAAGAGGTACAGGAGCATCGGATGCGAGTGCTGTTGTAATCCAGTGAAATCTGATTCAGATACAATCGACAAAATAATCGATGAACTCGATACAACCGACACCGAGGAGCGCGCGGGCCGCGCGCAGGACAAGGAGTCAGAGTACATGATGCAAAAGCTGAGGAGCCTGGGATACATGTGAAAAACAACAAAACGACAGCTTTTTATATGATGGTGTTCATATAATATGTATTATTTCTACTAGTTCTGAGGGGATTTTCTTGGATGATAAGACTCTGAAGGGTACGACCACTATAGGTCTGACATGCAGCGACGGTGTAGTCTTCGCCTGCGATAGCCGGGCCTCTTGGGGGACTTTCGTCGCCAGCAAGAAGGCTAAGAAGACGTTCAGGATAAACGGCACGGTGGGTGCCTCAGTCGCTGGGAGCGTAGGCGATGCGGAGTCGCTCATCAGGCTGATGCAGGCTGAGGCCTCGCTGTATGAGATAAACACGGGCGAGGCTATGAGCGCGAACGCGGTTGCGACGCTGCTGGCCAACATCCTCCAGGGGAACAAGTACTTCCCCTACATGGTTCAGTTGCTCGTAGGAGGCTATGATGTCAACATGCCAAAGATTTACACTCTCGACCCTATCGGCGGGCTCATAGAGGAAAAGTACGCTGCGACGGGGAGCGGGTCTCCGATGGCATACGGCATACTGGAGCAGCATTACTCCGAGGAGAAGCCTGTCAAGGAGAACGTTAAGGTGGCTGTCAAGGCGTTGAGGGTGGCGATGGAGAGGGACACTGCCACCGGCAACAGCATAACGGTAGTTACGATAACGAGGGACGGGTACAGGGAATTAAGCGACGACGAGATAACAAGCATTTCAAAGGCTGTTTAGGCCATCCGTTCCGTCGGCTATACACATTTCACGCATGGATTTTGTTTGATAGTGGATTGGATTTTTCTTCACGCTATTGAAGATGGAATTTAAGGAAATCAAAAAGATTGTAGAGGAGAATTCGCCTGAGGGCAAGATAATCGACGTCGACGTTGAGGGCCCGAAGATAGTATTGTACACAGATGATATGCCCTACTTCATAGACCACGGCGGCGAGGTCAGGAACCTGGCCGTTCTACTCAAGAAGAGGATAATCATACGCTCCGTCCCTGAGAAGCTGATGGCTCAAGCCAAGGCTGAGGAGAAGATCAGGGCCATCATACCCGTAGAGGCGAGCATCGCCGACATAAGCTTTGACGAGGACTTCAGTGAGGTCAGAATAGAGGCTGAGAAGCTGGGCCTTGTCATAGGCAAACACGGTGCAACGCTTGATGAGATATCAAAGGTGACTGGATGGAATCCTAAGCTTCTGAGGAAGCCTCCAATAGACTCTAAGACCATACAGTCCATACGGAAAACCCTCTTCGACAACAGGGGGGAGCACAAGAAGATACTCCGGAACGTTGGCAAGAAGATATACCGGAAACCAGACTCAAGTTGCGACTGGGTTAGGATAACTCCCCTGGGCGGGGCCAGAGAAGTCGGGAGGTCGTGCATGCTGGTGCAGACGCCTGGCAGCAACGTGCTGATAGACTGCGGCATAAACGTCGCAGCGTCCGATGCAGCCCGTTTCCCGGATTTAAGGGCGGTCGATCTGGCCATATCGCAGCTTGACGCGGTAATAATCTCCCACGCACACCTGGACCACTGCGGTTTCCTGCCCTACCTTTACAAGTACGGCTATGACGGGCCGGTCTACTGTACGGAGCCTACCAGGGACCTGATGGCGCTCCTGCAGCTGGATGCCGTGGAAATAGGCCAGAGGGAGGATAATGCGCTTCCATTCGACAGCAAGGAGATCAGGAACCTGATAAAGCATACCATATCATTGGACTACGAGGATGTTGCTGACATCACGCCCGACATCAGGCTCACGTTGTACAATGCGGGACACATATTAGGTTCGTCCATAGTGCACCTGCACATCGGCGAGGGACTTCACAATCTCGTTTACACTGGAGACCTCAAGTTCGGGGACACGAGGCTGTTGGAGGCTGCGAAATTCGAGTTCCCGAGGGTGGAGACTGTGGTGATGGAGTCAACCTACGGGGGCCGCTACGACCAGCAGCCTAAGAGGAGGGACGCTGAGGAGCTGCTGATAAGGGAGATATCTGACACTATAATGAGGGGCGGGAAGACGTTGATTCCGGTGTTCTCTGTCGGAAGGTCTCAGGAGGTTATGATGGTGCTGGAGAACGCCTTCCGCCATGGCGACCTCGAAGTCCCGGTCTTCTTGGACGGGATGATATGGGAGGCTACTGCGATTCACACATCCTACCCCGAATACCTTAAGGATCACATAAAGTACAGGGTCTTCAACGGCTACAACCCGTTCCTGGCAGACGCCTTCGAGAAGGTCGAGCACAAGAAGAGGCAGGATATAATAGACTCGAAGGACCCGTGCATAATACTTGCGACCTCGGGGATGATGACTGGGGGTCCGTCAGTGGAATACTTCAAGAGCCTTGCGGAGGATCCGAGGAATTCTCTCAACTTTGTCGGATACCAGGCTGAGGGTTCATTGGGACGCAGGCTGCAGGGCGGCCTGAAGGAGATACCCCAGGAGATTGACGGCAAGAACAGGCTTCTGAAGGTCAACATGAACGTCAAGACGATTGAGGGCTTCTCAGGGCATGCTGACAGGAGGCAGCTCCTCGGTTATGCGAAGAAGATACGGCCTAAGCCTAGGAGAGTTCTCATAGTCCACGGCGAGGGCGATAAATCCACAAACCTTGCGATGACCCTGCAGGAGATGTTCAAGTTCGAGTGCTCAGCCCCGAGAAACCTTGACACGATACGGCTAGTCTGAACCGTCGTATTTTTATTCCCATTCCCTATTCTTTTTGAGGGGGTTGGGTTGTCAAAAACTGTCAGAACCGGCTTGTTCGATAATATCCTGGAAAGGCGAAGCTGCCGTTACTTCGACTCGAAGAGGGAGGTCTCCAACTGGGATGTGATGCTTATTCTGGAGGCTGGGCGCTGGGCTCCCTCTGCCAAGAACCTGCAGCCTTATGAATTCATAATCCTCAGGGACAAGAGGCGGAGGAAGAAGCTGGCTGAGATAGCCAGGCAACCGCAGCCGAGGAAGGCTCCGGTTTCGATAGTGGTCCTGGGAGACCTGGAGATTGCAGGCCTTGCAGGCGAACTGTCCCCACATGACACTACCACAAAATGGAAGGGGGAGCACGTTTTCATATACATGGACGTTGCAGCAGCCATTGAGAACATGCTATTGGTCGCCCACTCTCTCGGCCTCGGTTCCCTTTGGATCAGCTCCTTCGACGGCAGAGCTTTGAGAAACCTGCTGAGGATTCCAAAAAAGTTCAGGCCGCTTGCCATAATCCCCCTAGGATATCCGGCGAGGAAGCCCACCCCGCCCCCGAAGAGGAGGCTCAGGGACATAGTGCACTGGGAGAACTTCAAGCCGAGCCCCTATGACACCCAGCTCATAGAGTTCTCAAAGCAGATAAACGTTGAATCTGACCCTAGATGACCTTCCGTTTCCTGCTCATCGACACCCTGCTCGGCAGACCCCAGATGTCTATGAAGCCTTCAGCCTTGCTGTGGTCAAATCTATCGCTCCTGTCGTAGGTCGCCAGCCTGTAGTCGTAGAGCGAGTATCCTGACTTCCTGCCGACGATGGTGCAGCTGCCCTTGTACAGTTTCATCCTAACCGTTCCTGTGACGACCTTCTGTGTCTCGTCTATGAACGCCTCGAGGTCGCTCTTCAGAGGTTCATACCATAGGCCATAGTAGACGAGCTGCGACCATTTTGAGTCTATAATCTCCTTGAAGGTGTTCTCCTCCCTCGTCAGCACCATCCTCTCAAGCTCCCTGTGCGCCTCCAGTATTATCGTCGCAGCCGGGCACTCATAAGTTTCCCTCGACTTTATGCCAACGAGCCTGTCCTCCATCATGTCGATCCTGCCTACGCCATGCTTCGCGCCTATGGCGTTAAGCTTCTGTATGAGTTTGACTTCTGGCATCCTCCTGCCGTTCAGCTTGACAGGTATTCCCCTCTCAAAGTCTATGGTCACATACTCCTTCTTGTTCGGGGCCTTCTCCGGTGCAGTGGTCCAGAAGAACGGCTTCTCGCTGGGCTCGCTCCAGGGGTCCTCCAGGGGCCCTGCCTCCGCGGACTTACCCCACAGGTTCATATCGTAACTGTATGGATCCTTCTTAGTCACAGGCACCGGAATGCCGTGCTTTTTCGCGTATGCTATCGCGTCCTCCCTTGATATGGGCTTCTCCCTTGCTGGGGCTATCACTCTCAGTTTTGGGTTGAGGGCTTTCACGGTGACGTCGAACCTCACCTGGTCGTTCCCTTTTCCAGTGGAGCCGTGAGCCACAGCCTGGGCTTTCACCTTTTCGGCTACCTTGACAAGATGCTTCGCTATGAGCGGCCTGCCGAGGGCAGTCGCCAATGGGTATTTGCCTTCATACAATGCGTTAGCCTTTATCGCAGGGTTCACGTAGTCCCTGACGAACTCCTCTCTGGCGTCGAGGCTGTACGTCTTTAATGCGCCAAGCTTCTTCGCCTTCCTCTCTATCGCCTTCAGGTCCGACTCATCCTGCCCCAGCTCAAGCGTGAGTGTCACGACGTCAGCGCCGTACTCATCCTGAAGCTGCTTTATGCAGATGGACGTGTCAAGGCCTCCCGAGTACGCTAAAACAACCTTCATCCTGCTAATTATTTAATATACCCAATAATTAAAATCACTTTTTGGGCAAATGACCGACATTCCTAAAAAATACGACCCTCATGAGTCAGAGCCGAGGCTCCAGAGGTTCTGGGAGGACGAGGACGTCTACAGTTTCGATCCGGATGCTGAGGGCGAAGTCTACAGCGTCGACACTCCGCCCCCGACAGTCTCCGGGAAGATGCACTTGGGCCACGCGTTCAGCTACGCCCAGCAGGACTTTCTCGTAAGGTACAAGCGGATGAGAGGCTATAACGTCTTCTACCCCTTCGGAACTGACGACAACGGCATCCCGACCGAACGGCTTATTGAAAAGGAGAAGAGGGTGAAAGCCCATGGCATGCCCCGGCAGGAGTTCGTGAAACTCTGCCTGAAGACGTTGGAGGAGGAGTTACGTCCAAAGTACATTGCAGACTGGAAGCGCATAGGCATGAGCTGCGACTTCGACGTACGATACACCACGATAGACGAGCACTGCCAGAGGATATCCCAGCGCTCATTCATCCAGCTTTATAACATGGGCAGGGAGTACAGGAAGGACGCTCCAGCCATGTGGTGCCCAGAGTGCCAAACAGGAATAAGCCAGGTCGAATGCCAGGACAGGGAGCTGGACAGCTCATTCAACGACATAGTCTTCAAGGCAGACGGCAAGGAACTGATAATAGCCACAACCAGGCCTGAGCTTCTGCCAGCGTGTGTCGCAGTCTTCTACCATCCGGACGACAAGAGATTCCAGAAGTACGAGGGGAAAAAGGCGAAAGTCCCTTTGTTTGACTTCGAGGTTCCCATCATGTCTGACGAGCGGGCAGACCCTGAGAAGGGCACTGGCATCGTGATGTGCTGCACATTCGGAGACCAGACTGACATGGAATGGCAGAAGGCTCACAACCTGCCGATTAAGAGCGCTCTCACGCCTGATGGCAGGCTCACCGAGATAGCAGGCAAGTACAGGGGTCTGACCGTGAAGGAGGCGCGCAAGAACATAATAGAGGACCTGAAAAAGAGTAAACTGCTCGTAAAGCAGGAGCCTATAAGGCACTCTGTCAACGTCCACGAGCGCTGCGGCACCGAAGTCGAGTTCATACACTCTAAGCAGTGGTTCATAAAGTATCTTGACCTTAAGGATGAGATGCTTGCCTGGGGGGAGCAGCTTGACTGGTACCCGAAGCACATGAAGGCGAGATACGATCACTGGGTTAACGGCCTACAGTGGGACTGGCTCATCTCAAGGCAGAGGTACTTCGGCGTCCCCTTCCCAGTATGGTACTGCAAAAAATGCGACGAGATAATACTTGCAAGGGAGGAGGACCTCCCAGTCGACCCGACTAAGGACAGCCCTCCCGTTAAAAAGTGCCCCAAGTGCAATTCAATTGAGTTCATCCCGGAGTCAGACGTCCTCGACACCTGGGCGACGTCATCGCTTACGCCGCAGCTTGCTGTTGAACTGTTCAAGGACCATCCAATCTACAAGAGGCTTTACCCGATGAGCCTGAGGCCGCAGGCCCACGACATCATAACCTTCTGGCTATTCAATACGGTCGTGAAGTCGAGAATGCACAACGGGGTGAACCCCTGGAGGGACGTCGCAATCTCAGGACACGCGCAGGATCCCAATGGGAAGAAGATGTCGAAGAGCAAGGGCAACGTCATAGAGCCTCAGGAGATGATAGACAAGTACTCTGCGGATTCCCTGAGGTTCTGGGCCGCGGGCTCAAAATTAGGAGAGGACCTCCCCTTCAAGGAGAAGGACCTCCTAACAGGGGACAAGTTCATAACCAAGCTGTGGAATGCCTCAAGGTTCGTGTTCATGCACCTGGAAGACTATGAGAAGGGGGAGGTCGAGCTTACTATCGCAGACAGGTGGCTTCTGACCAAACTGTCGAAAATAGTCGGCGAATGCACCGCCTACTTTGACAGATACGAGTACATGCACACGAAGGCTCTCACTGAGAAGTTCTTCTGGCAGACCTACTGCGACTATTATTTGGAGATTGTCAAGCAACGGCTCTACAAGCCTGAGTTAAGGGGCGATGACTCCCGGAGGGCCGCGCAGCATGTCCTATACCAGTCCCTCCTCACTATACTGAAGCTGATGGCTCCCGTGATGCCTCACATCACCGAGGATGTTTATCAGACCTTCTACAAAAAGTTTGAGAAGGACAGGTCAATCCACGTCTCAGCATGGCCTTCTCCCGAACAGTTCACATCAGATGAGAAGGCCGAGAACGTCGGAGACCTTCTAATGGAGGTTGTCGGCCTCATAAGGAAGCACAAGTCAGACAACAGCATACCGCTGGGGAACGAGTTGGAGTCTGTGACCATCCGCGCGAGCGCTGATGCGATTGAAAAACTCAGGCTGGTTGAAGATGACATCAGGGGAACCGGCAGGATAAAAGAAATAAGTTTCGAAGAGAAGGGCATCGAAGGCGTTGAACTCATCTTCTAGGCCAGCAGCCTTGCCACTGTCAGGAAGCCGGTGTGGCCGAGCATCCTCGTATGCGGTCTCACTGTGTCCATGTTCCACTCCCTCTTCATCGCTTCGAAAGTCTCGCTCCTGAAGTCCTCTCCCAGGCTGTCGTGGAACTTCTTCGACTGCTGTATGCTGGGACTGTACGAGACCACGTATCCTCCCGTCTTCAGGGCCTTTTTCGCGTGCTCTGTCACATTCCATGGTTCAGGCAGGTCCAGCACGACAAGATCAAGCTTCTTCTCCTTTATGCCAGCGCTTATGTCGCCTAGCCTGACGGTCACATTCTTCACTCCGAACCTTTTGAAGTTCTCCTTCGCTATGCTGGCGAAGTCCTCCCTGATTTCATAGGAGACGAGCTTCGCAGGGGCTATGATGTTCGCCAGAAAGATTGAGAGGACTCCTGAGCCGACGCCAGCCTCAACAACCCTGCTGCCTGACCTTATCCCCGTGAAGCCTGCAATAAGAGAGCAGTCCTTAAGGGTAACAGCCTGCGGGCCTCTCTTCGCCTTCCTCAAAAAGTCGGTCACATCAGGCTCCAGTATCCTGAAGGCGTGCCCTGTGTTCGACCTTACGACAGAGCCTGGCTTCCCCCTGCTCAGCTGTTTCGACGTTATCAGTCCATAATTGGTGTGCAGGTCCTTCCCCTCCTGCAATAGGTAGGTCCTGCCCTTCTCATCCAAAAGCAGTAGCATGGCTATCCTTTTTTCTTCTTTTTAGTCCCCTTCCTAGTTCCGCAGCTTCCGCATCCCATCATAATCACCTCTTAAATTATTATATCTTAAAGTATTAACCTGGGTGGTGTCCGCTCCCAGCTGATGCCTCTCACCATGTTAGCGCTGCTTTCAGGGTGTGTTGGAGGGCGGAAGCCAGCCTATGGAGGTGAGACTAGAATGGTCGGCAAGAAGGTTGTTATGGTGGTTGCTCCATCTAACTTCAGGGATGAGGAGCTTCTGAAGCCCAAACGCGTCCTGGAGTCAGCCGGCGTGAGCGTCAGAATAGCGTCTAAGGGCGTTAAGGAGGCGACTGGGGTTCTCGGCGCAAGAGTTAAAGTTGATATGGACCTCTCAGAGGTGAACGTCGAAGACTACGACGCCGTTGTGTTCATAGGCGGCGGAGGAGCTAGCGTCTACTTCAACGACGAAATAGCCTTAGACCTCGCACAGAAATCCTTTGACGCCGGCAAGGTGACTGCCGCAATCTGCATCGCGCCTGTCATACTCGCCAACGCAGGCGTCCTAAAAGGCAGGAAAGCGACGTCTTGGACTTCTCCCACAGATAAGAGCACGGCCGACGCCTTGAAGGCCGGCGGCGCAAAATACGTGAGCAATGACGTCATCGTCGACGGTTTCATAGTGACCGCCAACGGCCCAGGCGCCGCCGAAGAATTCGGCAGAAAGCTCGTTCAACTGCTCTCAACCTGACCCGGCGTTGCCCAAAAAGTAAGCAAAAACGGGGACTTTTTGTGTAACTGAAAACTCTGCACAAAAAGTCCAAGAGCTACACAAAAACTCGGAAATGTACAAAAATGGGCTTTGTTGCATTAGAGGTTGATATGAATTGTTGTTGCATTACGGTTGATACCTCCTAAATAAAACCCTCAGACTTCAATAAAACTTTATTATCTAGTGGATAAGCTTCTATTATCTTTTTTCTTTCAGAATTTCGTGCCTCAATCTGTTGATTAGTCCATTCTGCTTTACAATATTGGCATTTGTATTTACCCCTAGTTTTATTTCCACAGACGGGGCAAGGAATATATGGTCTAACCAATAAACCTGCTATATGCCTTCGCTTCCACCGTTCACTAAACTCACTCATTTTTTAGTGCCTAAGTAATTATCTAAAATTTACAGTATTTATCAAGAATTTTTCTGAAATTTTGTAGAGCTTCATCTTTATCGTTGAAAGGATGTTCATTTGTTGATATTATCCCTCCCTTTTCATCACATTCACAAATATTACCCCCACCCTTCTCACTTTGATAAATATAAACCATAAATTTTTTTGATTTAAGTTTTTTAGCCATTTTACATCATCCTATAGTTTTTCTTGTAGAAAAGTTGGTTTTGGTTTATTAATCTCATCTAATACTGATCCTATATCCTCTATTTCTTTTACATTGTATTTTTCAACCGCCTCTTTTATCCCAAATATCGGTGTAAATCCTAATTCTAATTTTGGACAAAATATTGGGATTCCTTGCTGGTGTGCAATTTTTAATTGAGTCATTGAACCTCCACTATTAGTAGTGGTGACAACGAGTATTGCATCAGATATTCCTGACGTAATCCTGTTCCTAGCAAGTAACGACACTCTACCCCCCCTAAAATCAGGAGGATATTCGCTCAGCAATAAACCTCGCTTACTTATCTCATTAAATAAGTTCTCATGTTCAAATGGATAGAAATTAAAAAATCCTGAACCAAGAACGCAAATAGTATTACCATCTACTTCTAAGGCCCCTGAATGAGCTTCAAAATCTATGCCCTCCGCACCACCACTCACTATCGTAATCCCTTTTTTTACAAATTCTTGACTTTTCTTGAACGCCCATAACTTGGCATTTGCATCCGATTTTCTACTTCCTACAATTGCTATTTTCTTTGTATCAAGGAGGTTTAGATTCCCTTTAGTAAATAAAGTCAAAGGTGTATCAGGTAATAACTTGAGTGGAATCGGATATTCTTTTTGATATAATGGAATTATTTTAATATTGTATTCATGGCATTGAACGATAATTTTTTCATATTTTTCAGGAGGGGAATCTTTTAGTTGTATCCATTCTGTCACCATATCCGGTTTAAGAATTTTTGTTTTCAACAAGTCGTCTTGAGATGCCAAAAACAATTCGTTTATGTCCGAAAATATATTTAACAATTTTATAATCTTTTTTGGCCCCAACCCCTTTACGTCTACTAATTTAAACCAATTTATAATTTCATCTTTATCCATTGTCGTTATCACCTCCAAAGAAATCCGACGAAACATTAATCCCTAAACAGACGCAAATGGTTTCTGAAACGCCACTTTCTCTTAATACTTTTTTGGCTTCAAGCAATGTCACCCCTGTGACTTTTACATCATCAAGTAGTAATATTTTTTTAATACCCCCTATTTTTTTAGTTATTTTCATGGAATTATGCACAGCGTCAAATTTTTCACATGCAGGCTTACATTTTGATTCATCAGTTTTTATTCTCTCAATAATGTTTTCGAATGGCACATTCAGATAAGTTGACAACTTTACTCCTAATGAAGATAATGTCGGGGAAACTCTTCCTCTCGCATGAGATGGTATTGTCGTGATTAGATCCAGATTTTCTAACTTACCTAATCCCCCTAGGTTATCGATTACTTGTTTAATTGGTTCAAAAAAATAATCTGAACAATCATTGTGTTTTGAGAGAACAATATTAAAGGAATATTCATCTCGTTTTACGGTTTTGGAGTAATAATGGTGGGGGGCATACACTTCCTCAGAAACTAAACCATAGTACTCCTGTTGACGTGCAGTTTCTTGAATCATTTTACTATTAGTATTTTACTATTAGATTTTAACTGTAATGTATATAAACAACATTAGTAAGATGGAAAAGTATTATCTTGATGTATTTACCTGATCATTTATAACTTCTTCTATTGCTATCCTGATGTTCCCTCTCTTCATTCCTAGGTGTAAATAAAGAAAGTAAGAACTATTTGTTGCAAAAAATAGTATTTGTAGCTTTTTATACTATGAATATTAATATATAGTATGGCAATCTCGATAAATCCTTTTAACCCGAGGGATCCCTCACCTGCCCCAGAGTTTGTTGGTAGAGCTGAGGAGCTTAAGTTGTTTCAGTACTCGCTAGACATGACTTGCAACCACTCACCAATGTCTATGGCAATAATTGGTGGTAGAGGGATAGGTAAAACCTCTCTTCTTGTAAAATTTAATGACATAGCCAAATCGAGGGGTTCGTTGGTAATCCGAGTCAGTCTAATCGAGCCAGAAATTAAAGACGAGTTTTCAATATCCCAGTACATCTTCTATAATATACGCCAAGAGGCGTACGCACAACTTAAGATTAGAAATACCTCAGAAGAGGTACTTAATCATCTTTGGGACATCAAACTTACATTAGGCCCACGAAAGACCTCACTAACACAGCAAAATGAAGAGGATACTATGGAGAGGGTATCCATAATCCAACCCCGCTTTAGAGATGTACTAAGTGACCTCTGGAGTCACCTGAAATCTCATTTTACATCCATAGTCATTCTTTTAGATGAGGCTGAAGCTTTGGATAAAGTGCCAAATTCATTTTTATTTTTAAGAGAGATTTTTTCCCGACTTGGTGAAGAAAAGTACCCTATCATGGTTGTTTTATGTGGTAAACTAGACATGTTGGACACTATGGGTGGTGAATTTTCTCCACTCCTCAGGTTTTTCCACCCTAGAAGACTACAAAATTTTAGTTTAGTTGAGTGTGAAGAATTAGTCAAACGCAGATTAGAGGCCATCAATCTACGGATTGAGGATGGACTCGTCAAAACAATATATGAACAAACCGAGGGACATCCCTATGTTTTCATTTCTGCAATGCATTTAATTATAAAGAACATTAACGATGAAGAAAATATCATTTCCCGAAAACATTATGAGGCAATTATGCCTATACTGATAGAGTACATAATATCTGGATTTTTTGAAACCCTCTATTCAAATCTTACCCCAAGAGCAAAAATCTTAATCGGAAAAATGGCTATCTTGGAGGGTGAATTATTCAACTTTAAGGATATTGTTCAGAAAGCTGCGGAGGACAGTAACAAGGTTTCACCATATATCTCTGAGATGGTTAGAAAGGGGTGTATCGAGAGAATTGAACGTGGGAAATACAAATTTTTCCACCTGCTTTTTAGAGCATATGTAAAGAAACGATATGAAATGCCAAATCACCCAGTAATTAATTTTATCAAACCAAATTCTCAAGAATCGCACACAACATTGCTAGGATGGATGTAGATAAATTTCAAACGGCGGGGTGCCATAGCTAGGAAATTGGGACAACCCTAATCAAGTTGTTTATCGCGCCAGCGATTGCTGGGGTTCAAATCCCCACCCCGCCGCATTTTTACTATGATTAAATTCATGATTCAAGATTAATATACTACGATTTTTGTCTTATCCAGCGTTCGATAGCTTGTTCTATAGCCTTTTCTACCCCCTTTTTTCATACCGAACCTTTCGGCTATCGCTTTTCTGAACTTTTGCTCAAGGTCGTCGCTTATGACTACGTTTATTCTGGTTGTGTTTTTTAATAAATTTTAATAGCCTTTCTTTTGCCGTAAGAATATCATTATTCCTAACAAATGCCACATTATACTCACATACTGAGGTTATTCCAACTTCATCCGGGCAACCCTTCTCCCAACGGTTTGAATCTCCTTTAAAGACAAATGCAAACAAATCCATGTTTTTAATTTAGAACCAAAATCAAAGTATATGTAGTTTTTGTGCAAAATTACTCCCTACACAAAAAGTACGCAAAATCGGCTACTTTATGAGCAAAGCCACCTGACAGGTTTTATTATTCTAGTATAATCTTATACTATGGTCGAGTGTCCGAGCTGCGGGTACGCCAACTATAGGAAGGACGCCGCCTGCATTAAGTGCGGTTCCAACCTACCTGCGCATGGGAAGTACTTTTGCACCAAGTGCGGCGCGGACGTCGGACAGGATGACAAGTTCTGCCCCAACTGCGGGGTCATGCTCTTCGATCCTGGAGACGAGATACTGTGCGGGAGATGCGGTGCCAGGGTTTCCGGAAACTTCTGCCCGCACTGCGGTTCCCCTGTGGTGGCAGCTGACGTAAAAGTAAGAAAGAAGGACGGCTGGCTTTACAGGAAGCTGAAGCCCCTGGAACCGATACTGAAACCGATCATCTGGGTTTTCGAGCAGATAACACGGGCCCTCGGCGAGCTATTCTGAGCAGGGTTTCCTCAACTATTCTGCAGTCTTCTCTGCTGTAGGCCGCCACTGTTGCGTGCTTAAGGCTCTTTGGTTTGTACCTTAACAGCTCCTCCAGTATTATCCTCGCGCCCTCTCTAACTGAGAAGCCTGTGATGCCGCATCCGATGACGTCGGAATCGTCATCTGTTATGTCCCCTGCCTTACAACTACTATCATCTTCCGGCGGCGTATCCTACTACTGGGGGATTCTG
The DNA here is from genome assembly GCA_043800255.1 of Candidatus Altarchaeota archaeon. GTDB lineage: Archaea > Altiarchaeota > Altiarchaeia > IMC4 > SCGC-AAA252-I15 > JAZDNF01. Next base: position 196,419 of record JAZDNF010000001.1, read on the forward strand.
GCTGTAGTCTCCCTCCTTGTTGGGGGTGACTGCTGTGAATTCGAGGCTGACGTATGCCATCGGCTCCAGTTTATCCAGGATTGCTGCGCTCTTCTGGTCCATCCTGAATTGGATGTAGCTTCTCGCCTTTATGGGAGCGACTTTGACATCCGTTCGGTCTAAGATGGCATCGTCCCTAAGCCTTCGTTTTTCGACCCTGATAGTGAAGGTCTTCTCCTCGTGGAGCGTGAATCCGGCCGGCAGGCTGTATTCGAAGGTGATGTTCTCCACAGTCCTGTTTCCGTATGGGTTCATTATCCTGAACTGTATTGGAACAATCTCGGAGGCGCCTTGCCTGTTCTGCACTGGATAGTCTACGCTGGATACTTGTGAGTACGGGAAGAGGCTGTTGTCGCTGTAGGCCTCCATTATCCTGCTGTCAGACCATATGTGGTGTCTCCCCAAGTATGGCAGCTCTATGACGCTTTCGTTCTCGAATATCTGCTCCGGCCAAAGGTCGTTCTCCTGCATCGCGTCAAGGTAGACTTTCACCTTCATAGGATTTACTATCGTTGAGTCTGATTTTGATTTAGACCATATGTCATCTCCTGTCATGTTCGAGGGTGGGATGTACTGGACATCTGCGAAGCCGAGTCTGCCGAGCACGACTATGTTCTTGTCGGAAGCGATTCTGGCTCCCGCGCTGAACGTGTAACCTCCGGTAATCCCGGCGTTGAACGTCTGATTCCAGTCGAATACTCCGTCATTGTCCAAATCCACACTTATGGTGGTTCGGTCTTCAGGGACTATGAAATTTTTGACGTAATCCGAGGGGATGTTGAACTCTTTTCCGGGCGGCCCCATTATCATGTCCGAATAGACTAAAAACCTGTGCCCTCCGTTCACCTTCATGAACTTGCCTTCCGGCACAGTGAAGACACTCTCCCCAAGCCGTTCAAGCCTTACCGAACCGTGTATGCTATTCCTGTTCTCAAGGTCCAGGGTAAGCGTCATGCTCTTGTCCGATATCGCCTTCCAGTCTCCTGGGGATAGGATGTACTCTATCGCCAGCGAGCCTAGAGGCGGGACGGTGTTAAGCTGCCGCAGTGCTTGGAAGTATTCTATCGGCTTGTTGGATTTTATGAGCGCCCCTCCCGCGGCTCGTGCAGGGTCTAACCTGTCCAAGTCTATGAGGTCTCCGGCGTTTCCAAGGTATGTTGCATCCCATATGCCATTCCCCTCGTAGTCGAAGCTGACGAGCGTGTTGTTGAACAGTGTCAGGATGCCGCCGAGGCCCGTGTGATTCAAGTCTATGAGCGCGTACTCGGTGCCTACCGCATAGAACGGGGATGCTGCTGAGTTTAGGGCAAGCAGGATGCATGCGGCTGTGAGCATCGCCAGCAGTTCTCCGTGTTTCATCTCAGTAGTATCTCCTCTGGTACTTGTGCAGTGCTAGAAGCATCAGAACCATGAGTACCATCGGCATTATTATGAAGTTTATGCCCTGCTTCTTCTTTTTTGGCTCAATCTTTGTGTCATACCTCTTCGGATAAAGCTGATGCAGGTCGCCGTCTATGATGTAAATGTCAGCCCCGAGCATCGCCTCCCCTTTCGACTCAACTAGGTCATACCGTATGTTCCTGATTTCGCCGCTCTTCATATCCCCCAATGGGAACTGAACGTATGACCTGTTCTGCCCGAGGAATTCAGCGTAATATTTTTTGTTGCTGCCTGCGTTCAGTCCCAGAGGATAGAAGTCGAGGACTGTGACATTGGATATGTTATCGTAGGCTGTGAGCGTGTGCTTTACGGTGCCGCCCTCAAGGACAACGTAGTCTTCGAGTATCTTCGTCACATTCGCAGCATGCACGTTTCCCGCAATCGAGAGCATCAGAAAAACGCACAACAGACGCCTGCCCATGGATTACTAATTGTCCCTGCTCTAATAAAACCGCAAACGCAAGGTTTTTATAGGCGTTTGCGCATAATATAGTCTTGGGTTGGGGTTAGGGTTTTTCACCTCTGTATCTATTTCTCTCCCCACCCTCTTTTCACCAAGGTTTTTATAGCATCACGCAACATAGGTTACATCAAAATGGCGTTTAAGATTGTGCAGGATGTTGACATCTGCATCGGATGCGGCGCATGCGTTGGCGTATGCCCTGACAACTGGGAGATGAACGGCGACAAGGCCAAGCCTATCAACAAGGAAGTTGATGACGTCGGCTGCAACAGGGAGGCCGAGGAGATCTGCCCTGTCAGGTGCATAAAGATTGAGGAAGTTTAGACTCAGTTTTTTGCCAGGTTTTTCCGCCCATAGCCTCAACCAAAGAGGTTTCGAAAGTTTTATATATACAGTCAAACCAATACTTAATTCCTTTTTCTCAGGGGTGAAATGAGCCGCAAAAAATCCAAGAGCAGAGCCCCGGCCGGGGGAGAGCACGATAAAAGCCGGGAGGGACTGGAGCATGAGCTCCAGAAGAGTGCTGAGAGGATAGGTCATCTCGAGGGTCAGCTTAAGGACAGAGATGAGAAGTTGAAAGCGTACGTTTCAGACATACAGCGGCTTCAGGCTGATTTCGAAAACCACCTTAAGAGGATGGGGCGAGAGAGGGAGCAACAGGTCAGGCTAGCCAACAGGGAACTGATACTTGAGTTATTGGACGTGGTTGACAACTTCGACAAGGCTGTCGAGCAGTCGAAGAAGTCAAGCAACAGCGAAACCCTGGTGAAGGGCATCCATGGCATACACCGGCAACTCCACGACATTCTGCGTGCCAAGGGCCTGCAGCCCATAGCTTCCCTGGGGAAGAAATTCGACGTCAGCCTGCATGAGGCGGTGTCAACCGTAGACTCCGGTGAAGAGGATACCATAGTTGACGAGGTGCAGAGAGGCTACCTCTTACACTCACAGGTAATCAGGCCAGCCAAGGTCGTTATCTCAAAAAAACAATGAAGGTGATCGTATGTCAAAGATTATTGGAATAGACTTGGGAACATCAAATTCAGCAGCGGCGGCGATGATAGGAGGCAAGCCGACCATCATACCCAGTGCTGAGGGCTTCAGCCTGGGCGGCAAGGCGTTCCCATCCTATGTCGCATTCACTAAGGACGGGCAGCGCCTCGTGGGCGAGCCGGCGAGAAGGCAGGCTGCCACGAACCCCGAGCGGACTATCACAGCCATCAAGAGGAAGATGGGCACAGACCACAAGGTGAAGATAGACAACAAACATTACACTCCGCAGGAGATATCCGCGATGATACTCCAGAAGATAAAAAAGGACTCTGAGGCCTTCCTGGGCGATGAGGTCAAGCAGGCAGTCATCACCGTTCCAGCATACTTCAACGACAACCAGAGGACAGCAACCAAAGACGCCGGCAAGATAGCCGGCTTGGAGGTTCTCAGGATAATAAACGAGCCGACTGCAGCCGCGCTTGCCTACGGATTGGACAAGCAGGAGGAGCTTAAGATAGTCGTACTGGACCTGGGCGGCGGGACATTCGACGTGACCATAATGGAGATGGGCGACGCAGTCTTCGAGGTAATCTCGACTTCAGGCGACACCCAGCTCGGCGGGCGGGACATGGACGACCGGATTGTGGACTACATAGCCAAAGAGTTCCAAGCCAGGGAGGGTGTGGACATCAGCAAGGACATGAAGGCCAGGGTGAGGGTGAACGAAGCCGCCGAGAAGGCTAAGATAGAGCTTTCAACGACCCTTGAGACTGGCATAAACCTGCCGTTCATAACCTCCGAAGGAGGCGAGCCACGGCACCTTGACATGACGCTGACAAGGGCGAAGCTCGAGGAGCTTGTGCAGCCTGTGTTGGACAGGCTTGACAGGCCGATGAGAACCGCATTGTCCGACGCCAAGCTCACGCCGAAGGACGTTGACAAGATAATTCTTGTTGGCGGTCCGACGAGGATGCCCATAGTCCAAGAAACCTTCAAGAGGTTCTTCGGCAGGACCCCTGAACGAAGCGTGGACCCGATGGAGTGCGTTGCGATGGGCGCTGCCATACAAGGCGGGGTTCTTGCAGGAGAGGTCAAGGACATCCTCCTGTTGGATGTCACTCCCCTCAGCCTGGGCATAGAGACGCTGGGAGGCGTCTTCACGAAATTGACAGAGCGGAACACTACCATCCCCCACAAGAAGAGCCAGATTTTTTCCACGGCAGCTGACAGCCAGACCAGCGTTGAAATCCATGTGCTCCAGGGCGAGAGGCCTATGGCAGCCGACAACACCACATTGGGCAAATTCCACCTGGTCGGGATCCTACCGGTTCCCCGGGGAATACCCCAGATCGAGGTCACCTTCGACATAGACGCGAACGGGATAATGAACGTGTCGGCGAAAGACCTTGGGACAGGCAACGAGCAGAAGATAACCATCACAGCATCAACCAAGCTGTCTGAGGATGACATAAACCGGATGGTAAGCGACGCCGAGAAGCATTCAGAGGAGGACAAGAAGCGGAAGGAGTCTGCGGAGGTCAGGAACACCGCCGAGTCAATGGCGTATACTACAGAGAAGGCCATAAGCGATTTGGGCGACAAGCTTGACAAGGCCAGGAAGGAGGAGACCGAGAAGAAGCTCGCGGAGCTGAAGGAGGCCATGAAATCCGACGACGTCGGCAGGATAAAGAAGGCGTCCGATGAGCTTGGCAAGCAGTCTCAAGATTTGTTTGCGAAAGTCTACCAGGAGGCAACGCAGAAGTACCAGGCGGAGCAGGCTGGGAAGGAAAGGAAGGGGAGCGAAGGCGGTTCCGAGAAAAAAGACGACAACGTCGTCGACGCCGATTTTGAAGTAGTGGACGACGAGAAAGGCAAGAAGCAATAGAACATGGCAGAGAAGCGGGACTATTACGATGTTCTAGGCGTGGGCAGAAGCGCGTCGCAGTCTGAGATAAAGAAGGCCTACCGGGGACTGGCGAAAAAGTACCATCCTGACGTGAGCAAGAGCCACGACGCAGAGGAGAAGTTCAAGGAGATGTCCGAGGCTTACGAGGTTCTGGCAGACGAGGGCAAGAGGCAGTTGTACGACCAGTACGGGCATGCTGGCGTGAGCGGCCAGTTCACCGGAGGCGGATTCAGCTGGGACGACTTCACCCACTTCTCGGACATAGAGGACCTCTTCGGTGGCGAATTCTTCGGGAGGAACATATTCGACGTCTTCGTCGGAGGCAGGAGGCAGAGGCGGTCCGGTCCGCAGAGGGGCGCAGACCTGAGGCACGACCTTGAGACGACATTGGAAGATGCTGCTAGAGGGCTGAAGGCCGAGATTAGCATTCCGAGGCAGATGAAATGCGGCGCATGCAACGGCAGCGGCGCCGAGAAGGGCTCAAAGCCGAGGACATGCCCGAACTGCTCGGGAACCGGGCAGCAGAGGAGCGAGAGGAGAACTCCTTTCGGATTCTTCTCGACCATAACTGCATGCGGCAAATGCAACGGCAGGGGGGAGTTCATAGAAAAGCCGTGCGAGGAGTGCAATGGCACTGGCATAGTACAGCAGATGCAGAGGCTGTCTTTGAAGATTCCTGCCGGCGTGAACTCCGGCTCCCACTTGCGGGTTAGGGGGGAGGGTGATGCAGGCTTCAGAGGGGGGCCTCCAGGAGACCTCTACGTTGTCATAACCGTGAAACCCCACAATTTCTTCGTCAGGGATGGCGATGACCTTTACTGTGAGATTCCTCTGACGTTCTCGCAGGCTGCCATTGGGTCTGCAATCGATGTTCCAACCCTCACAGGAGAGGCCAAGCTTAAAATTCCAACCGGGACGCAGACTGGCACAGTCTTCAGGCTCAGGGGTGAGGGGATGCCCCGCCTGGGCGGCTCAAGCAAGGGAGATCAGATGTGCAGGGTCAGAGTCCAGACTCCCAAAAAGTTGTCTAAGAGGGAGAGGGAGCTCTTCGAGGAGCTTTCCGGCTTCGAGCGGAAGGAGGGGTTCTTCGACAGGGTGAGAAGCACGTTCAGCTGAATTTATCCTATCTCTCATGCAACAGCCGAATCTGGCAGTCAACTTACATTAATAAGTAGGAGAATTTTTATGCTCTCCTGCATATTATAGAATATGGCGTTGCCGCTTCTCACCGATATCGGGAAAATCAGGCGGGAGCTGGGCATCACCCAGACCGAGCTGGCCAAGAAGGCGAAGGTCTCACAGTCTCTGATAGCGAGGATAGAGGCTGGCACGGTCGACCCCCGCTACAGCAACGTGGTCTCAATCCTGCAGGCGTTCGACGAGCTTAAGGTGAAAGAGGTCACAGCTGACAGTATAATGACCAAAGGCTGCATCAGCATAGAGGCTGACAAGACCATGGGCGCCGTTGCCAGGAAGATGAAGAACAACGGCGTCTCCCAGATGCCTGTCTTCGATGGCAACATGATTGTGGGCGCGGTTTCGGAGAAGACCGTGCTGGAGCCGATTGCCAGGGGAGGAGACCTTAAGAAAATATCCTCCGATCCGGTTAGAGAGCACATGGAGGCCGCATTTCCGACCATCAGCCCAGACACGCCGTTGAGCGTTATCTCAACCATATTAGAGCACAATACTGCGGTCATAGTCATGGACAAGGGCAGATTATCCGGCATAATAACGAAAGCAGACCTGCTGAAGTTCGTGCACGGCTGAAGCTTTATATTAGGCTATTACCATTGTTTTCTATCATGGGCACCCTCTCTGAGAAGATAATAGGAGCGCATGTCGGTAGAAAAGTCACTGCTGGGGAGATAGTAGTAACTAACGTTGACATCACGGCATTGCAGGACACTACCGGGCCTCTTACTGTCAGAAAGTTTTACGAGATGGGCTTCTCCTCTGTGAAGAATCCTGCGAAGTCTTTCATATTCTTGGACCACTGCGCTCCCTCTCCCTCGAAGGAGCAGGCTAACGACCACAAGCTGCTGAGGGAGTTCGCCCGCAAGACAGGAGTTAGAATGCACAGGATAGGGGAGGGCGTCATCCACCAGATACTCTTGGAACGTTATGTCTCGCCTGGCGAAATCCTGGTCGGCTCCGACAGCCACACCTGCACTGGCGGGGCTATCGGGGCGTTCTCAACAGGCATGGGCTCGACTGACGTTGCAGTTGCTATGGCGTTGGGCATGACCTGGCTTAAAGTTCCGGATTCACTGGGTTTCGAAGTCAGCGGAAAGTTCAAGAAGGGAGTTTACCCAAAGGATCTGATACTTGACATCGTCGGCATGCTGGGAGCTGACGGCGCGACCTATAAGGCGATGGAGTTCTCTGGCGAAACTATAAAGAAGATGGAAGTCGGCGACAGGGCTACCTTGGCGAACATGGCAGTTGAAGCTGGCGCGAAGACCGGCTTGTTCCCCTCAGATGGGAACACGAAAAAATTCCTGAAGGACAACGACAGGGGAAAGGACTATATTGAGTTGAAGCCGGATTCTGATGCCAGCTATGAGAAAGTTTACAAGGTAAACGTTGACGAGCTCAAGCCTGTCGTGTCGCTGCCGCACACGGTAGACAACGTCCGCCCGATAGACCACGAGGACTGCGCCAACATCTCAGTCGATCAGGTTTTCATCGGCAGCTGCACCGACGGCAGGCTGGAGGACCTCCATGTTGCTGCTTCCATCCTGAAGGACAAGATGGTGGCAGACAGCGTCCGCCTTATCGTGGTGCCAGCATCGGAGAAAGTCTACCTTGATGCTATCCGCGATGGAACGCTCGAAATTCTTGTGGAAGCTGGAGCCGCTGTCCAGAATCCAGGCTGCGGGCCCTGCCTTGGAATCCACCAGGGCGCATTGGCTGACGGCGAAGTCTGCGTTTCCACTTCTAACAGGAACTTCAAGGGGAGGATGGGTAATCCAGAGGCGTCAATAATACTTGCCAGTCCTGCGACCGCGGCTGCATCAGCTTTAACCGGGAAACTGACAGACCCGAGGGATTACCTATGAAATTGAAGGGAAGAGCGCACAAATTCGGCGACTCCATAAGCACTGACCTTATCACGCCGGGCAGGTACGCGAAGCTTAGGAGCAATCTGCCTGAGCTTGCCAAGCACACTTTGGAGGATGCTGACACTGATTTCGTTAAAAAGGTGAAGAGGGGCGACTTCGTGGTCGGAGGTAAAAATTTCGGCCTTGGAAGCTCCAGAGAACATGCTGCCATCGTCATCAAATTGTGCGGCGTCTCCGCTGTGCTGGCCGAATCTTTCGCAAGAATATTCTACCGGAATTGCATCAACGTGGGCCTGCCTGCGATAGAGGTTGACACTTCCAGCATAGAAGCCGGAGACGAGCTTGAAGTCGACCTCGGGAAGGGCACAGTCAGGAACCTCTCCAAGAAGTCCGAGCTGAAATTCCACTCCATGCCGTCCATCATGACCGACATCCTCAAAGAGGGCGGCCTAGTCGAATACATCCAAAAGAACAAAAAACTCAAACTTTAGCGCCTATCCTGATTTTAATCTTTTGTATCCTAATATTCTCTTTATGCACAGAGTCACTCTAATACCTGGCGATGGGGTTGGGCCTGAGATTGCGGAGGCTGCTAGGAGGTGTATTGAGGCTACTGGGGTTAAGATAGGTTGGGATGTTGTGGAGGCTGGCGCCGATGTTGTGCAGGAGTATGGGACTCCGTTGCCTGAGCATGTTCTCAAGTCGATACGGAAGAATACGGTTGCTTTGAAGGGTCCTATCACGACGCCATTGGGCGGCGGGTTCAGGAGCGTTAACGTCGCATTGCGGAAGGAGCTTGACTTGTATGCATGCGTGCGGCCGTGCAAGTACTATGAGGGTGTCAGGTCTAAGTATCCTGGAGTCAACATTGTCGTAGTGAGGGAGAATACTGAAGACCTCTATGCTGGAATCGAGTTTGAACAGGGTAAGAAGGAGACTAAGGATATCATTGAGGCTGTGAAAAGGCTGTCTGGCGCTGTCATAAAGTCCGACTCCGGCATCAGCATAAAGCCTATCTCCATCTCAGGCACGGAGAGGATTGTGAGATTCGCATTCGAGTATGCAGTAAAGAACAACCGGGAGAAGGTAACGGCTGTGACAAAATCGAACATCATGAAATATTCTGATGGCCTCTTCATGAGAGTCGCTGAGGAGGTGTCGAAAAAGTACGAGCTCGGGTACGAGCACATGCTCGTTGACAACATGTGCATGCAGCTGGTGCAGAAGCCTGAGCTCTATGATGTCCTGGTGCTGCCTAACCTTTATGGTGACATAATCTCAGACCTGTGCGCCGGCCTCGTCGGAGGCTTAGGCGTCGCCCCAGGCGCGAACATAGGAGAAAAGTACGCTGTGTTCGAGCCAACCCACGGGAGCGCCCCAAAATATAAGGGCCAGAACAGGGTGAACCCGACCGCTATGATACTGTCAGGCGCCATGATGCTGAGGCATGTCGGGGAGGAGACGGCAGGGAACAGGCTAGAGAATGCAGTCGCTGAGGTGCTGAAGGAAGGTAAGAAGGTAACCTATGACCTGAAGCCGGACAGGGACGATCCCAAGGCCGCGAAAACCTCGGAGATGGCTGACGAAATAATACGGAAACTCAAATAGTTCGGACTTTTTATTCTAACCGTCCATTAGTTATGGATTAGGATGGCTAAACCGATAATACGGATTATCGACGTCACGAACAGGGACGGGGTGCAGACTTCCAGGCTAGGTTTGGCGAAGCTGCAGAAGACTATGACAAACCTGTTCCTGAACGAGATGGGCGTCTTCCAGAGCGAGTTCGGCTTCCCCTTGACACGCCATGAGACCAACTATCTGAACGCTAACCTTGAATTGGCCAGAAAAGGCGTTCTGAAGCCCATACTTCTGAGCGGGTGGATCAGGGCGATAACCGCGGACGTGAAGAAGACTTTTGAGATGGTGCCGGAGATCAAAAACCTTAACCTCAGCATCTCGACATCCGACCAGATGATACAGGGAAAATTCAAAGGAAAATACACGCGGAAGGATATTGTGGACATGATGACTGAGGCGGTTGACAAGGCATATGAGCTGGGAGCCAAGAGGGTCGGTGTGAACGCTGAAGACGCGTCAAGAACCGAGATGAAGTACCTAGTAAAGTTCGCCGAAGCCGCGAAGGAGCGCGGCGCCAAAACCCTGAGATACTGTGACACACTGGGATACGATGACCCGTTCACAGCCTACGACAGAATCAGAGCGCTTGTGAAGAACGTCAAAATCCCGATTGAGATGCACTGCCACAACGACTTAGGCATGGCCGTTGCCTGCTCTGTCGCAGGAGCCAAGGCAGCAGTAGACGGGGGAGTTGACGCTTACATAAACACCACAGTGAACGGCATGGGGGAGCGGGCAGGCAACGCCGACCTGGTTTCAATAATACTGGCACTGAAAAAATCCAGCGGCTTTGAAGGAAAATACACGCTGGACCCGAACACGAAACTCAACGTCGCATGGAAGATTGCGAAATACGGGTCATACGCTTTCGATGTGCCTATACCCATGAACCAGCCTGCAGTCGGAGCCAACGCGTTCGCGCACGAGTCAGGCATCCACGCTGACGGAGCGCTCAAAGACTGGAGGAACTACGAGCTGTACAGTTATGAGGAGCTTGGCAGAGGCGAGCCTGAGATAATAGAGACCGGTAGGATGATAACCGCTGGAGAATACAGCGGAATCAAGGGCTTCAGGAATGTGGCAGGAAACCTTGAGATAAAGTTCAAAAACGACGATGATGCTAAGAAGATACTGGAACTCGTGAGGTACGCGAACGTCCACACGCAGAAGCCTCTGACAGAGGACGAGCTGAGGTTCATATCAAAGTATCCTGAGGAAGCTCAGAAGATACTGACGGTAACGCCCTAAACGGAGCGGATGCTACGTATTTATAGTGTCAGTGAGATTAGTAAAATCTAGGTGATGTGATGCCGTCTAAGATGCTTTTTATCCCAGGCCCGGTTGACGTAAGCCCTGATGTGGCTGCCAAGATGTCCGAGCCTATGATAGGCCACAGGGGCAAAGGCTATTCTGACCTTCACGGCTCATGCGTTGCCAGCCTGAAGAAGCTGATGAAGACCGAGAACGAGGTCTTCCTGTCAGCGACGTCAAGCACCGGCTGGATGGAAGCCGCAGTAAGGAATTGCATTTCTAAAAAGGCACTGCACGTCGTCAACGGCGCCTTCAGCAAAAGGTGGGCTGAAATCTCGCCAGCATGCGAGAAAAAATCAGACATAATCGACATAAGCTGGGGCAGCGCAGCGAAGCCTGATGATGTCGAAGACAAGCTCAACAGCGGCGAATATGACACGCTCTTCATAACACACAATGAGACCAGCACAGGCGTTATGACGCCCTTGGACGGTTTCGGCAGACTATGCAAGGACAACAACGTAATCTTCTGCGTTGACGCTGTCAGCAGCATGGCCGGCGTTGACATACCGGTCGACAAACTCGGCATAGACGTCCTGGTGACCGGCACCCAGAAGTGCTTCGCAGTCGCTCCGGGGCTGGCGATGACCTCTGTAAGCAGCAGAGCGCTTGAGAGGTCGAAGAGTGCGAAAGACAAGGGATACTATTTCGACTATCAGGTGTACCTGAAGAATCAGGCTAAAAATCACACCCCCTCAACGCCTCCGATACCTCAGATTAACGCCTTAGATTACCAGCTCAAAAAAATATTCGAGAAGGAAGGCCTTGAGAACAGGTTCACGAGGCATGCTGAGATGGCATCCTACACTCGGAAGTGGGCTGAAAAGAATTTCCAGCTTTTCCCCGAGAGATGGTGCCTCTCCGACACCGTAACCTGCATCAAGAACACAAAGAGCTCGGACCTTGAGGACCTGAAGACGAAGCTTTCCGGCAGGGGTTACGTGTTCTCGAACGGCTACGGCAAATTGAAGGGCGAGACCTTCAGGATAGCGCACATGGGCGACAGAAAAATCGAAGAGCTTAAAAAATACCTGAAAACGATAGACGAACTGTTGGGATTGTGAACATGAAAGCTAAGATACTGATAGCGGACAAGATACATGAGACTGCGGTGAAGGAGGCCGGGAAGTTCGCGGAAGTCGACTGCCAGTTCGACATCACTCCCGAAGAGCTTCTCAAGAAGATATCAAAATATGACGCCATCATAGTGAGGAGCAGGACCAAGGTGACTGCCGAAGTCATCAAGGCCTCCAAATTGAAGGTCATAGGCAGGGCCGGCGTCGGCTTGGACAACATTGACGTCAAGGCTGCCAAGGCGAAGGGCATTGAGATCGTCAACTCCCCCGAAGCGTCGACCATAGCAGTTGCAGAGCACACGATTGCCCTGATGCTTTCGATAATGCGCAGGATACCGCACGCCCACCAGTCGATGCAGGCCGGCAAGTGGGAGCGCAAGAAGTTCATGGGCAACGAACTCTACAACAGGACGTTGGGCGTCATAGGGTTCGGCAGAATCGGAAGGGAAGTGGCGATGAGAGCCTATGCATTCGGCATGAGTATACTGGCCTACGATCCTAATATCACCCATGAGGATGCGAGAGAGTACAATGTGAAGCTCGTCGAACTGGACGAGTTGCTGAGGAAATCTGACATAATCACCCTCCACGTTCCAGCTGTTGAGAGCACCATAGGATTAATCAACACTACCCGTTTGAAGCTGATGAAAAAGTCGGCAATACTCGTAAACGCGTCAAGGGGGGCTGTAGTGGACGAGAAAGCCCTCGCCGACGCGCTCAAAAATGGCGTAATAGCTGGCGCGGCCTTGGACGTGTACCAGAAGGAGCCGCCTGAGGGAAGCCCACTCATAGGATTGGACAATGTTGTACTCGTTCCTCACATCGGGGCGTCAACAGACGAGGCCCAGAGGAACGCCGGCCAGGTCGTAGTCGACAAAATAAAAAATATTCTCCTAAAATAGATGGGAGGCGGCGTGGATGGAATCCAAGACTGCTAGGGCTCTGCTGATACTGGCCATACTGTCCACCAGCATCATTCTAAGCATACGATTGTACGGTGCCTACGATTCCCTTGGTGTTAATAGGCGCATCTACCATTGCCTTGACTTCATCGAGGACGGTGCATTATACGGCGGCCAACCCTATTGTGCTCAGCCTCCTGTCACCTATTTTTTAGCTTATTTTCTGCTGAAATCCTTCGGCGAGGATGTCATTCCTATGTTTTTCATAATCTTGAACACAGTTGTAAATGCTATACTCTTCCTAATCCTCCATCGTGTCATCATGAGGGAGACAGGATATGATAACTATCCACTGATCTTGTTGTTCTACCTGGCATGGGTTTATGTTATGTCTATCAACAGTCCCGATGCGATGCTGTCAACGTTTTTCCTCTTTCTTGGATTCTATACTCTATTCCATTCGAACATCAAGGCCAAGCATTTGCTTTCTGGCATATTCTTCTCAGTTTCCGTGATGTCAAAGCTGATTAGCGCTCCACAGGTTTTTGTGATACTCCTCTATTACTTGTTGAGAAGTAAAGCAGTTAGGTTGAGTGTGAATCGACTCGGTATCGGATTCTCCTATGATGTTAACGGTTTAAAGGGTTTGATCAAAATAGTGTTCCCAGTGGCGCTTTCTTTTACAGCGCTTCTAATAGCATACCCCCACTTTCTAGACTATGTTTTTCTATCGCAACTCAAGCAGGGTCCGCTCTACCCCCACCATGACGTTAGAGATACCCTAAGGTTTCTTGTACCATTCGATGATAAAGGTCTGAGGAGCAACGTTTTCACCTCGGAAATCGCACTAGCGTTATCTCTTATTGTTTTCTTAAGGCGTAGGGACATGTACTCCCTGTGCTCTATCATAGGGGTTTCAATATTCCTGTACCGTCAGACTTGGGCTTTGGGTGAAATATCCTTGTCATACTTTGGCTTACCATCCTACACCTTTTTCATGGTTGTTTTATTCTGGGCGAAGTCGAAGATTAAAAGAGAGTCCCTGGTTAATGTCATTTTCACGATTATCCTGGCCTTTCTATTGCTTGGCCATGGTTTTCCAACGGTAAACGAGTATCGCTTAGGCTATTATGATGCTCACAGGCATGGGTTGCAAGAACTGGTAGAAGAGCCCCTCGAACTGATCCCGCGTCAGGACAATGTTCTAACGGAGCTCAACCCATCCCGGGGGGTGCTTCCAATTGACATGCCTGTTGGCAGGCGCACTCAACTCTGGGACGAGTACTATGATGGATGGTGGGCTCCTATACTCGTCAACTGGGGTCTGGTCGGTGACCTCCGCCTTTGGAGGCCGGATACCGAGAACCTGACTCCGAGGGAGCGCCGTATCATAAGAGAAATAGATGATAAGAAGTATGATCTCATAGTATACGGTCCTCAGAACTGGTACCGCATGATCCATCTCCTAAACAATGTCGAGAAGTCAGCTATACGGGATTATTGCAGTGTCCACCTTCCAAACCTGGACTATTTCACCTACGGAGGAAGGCACCACACTACGTTGAAGTTCAGGAACCAGTCAGACTGCGATTACATGCTCAAGCTGGTTGGAGCATATTATTCCCAGAATTTCGAGGAAATATGCCGCAGGGACAAGAATGTTGCGAACGACGTGATTAACACAGTCTTGGGCATGAACGGCATCACCCCCTCAGCGAAGTGCCTCTCAGGCGGTAATCTCGTACACTCCTACAATTTTTACCTCAACAGGTTCCCGCCCCAGGATATCCTGGTGTTGGTTTCCATCACGCTCCTCATAGTCCTGTTATACTATCCAAGGTTGCGCAGGTCTGGAGTATTCGACGAGAGGGTGAAACACTTCGTCTACTTCGAGGCTGTCGCAGTCCTCCTAACCATATTCCTGATTGGAGTCTACTACGGGCAGTCCCCGCTTTCAAAGCCCTGGTATAATGCAAACCCTCTACTAGAGGAGATAAAACCTATGGTTTCGTCTAAACCTTTGATAAAGTTCGACGACTTCGTCTACGGCGTCCGGAAGGATGAAGAAGAGGGCACGCCCAAGGTCAGCGAACTCAAGTGGGAGTACTTTTACATGCCGTTATCCTTGAACACAACATCGAATGAAGTGTTCTTCAACGGTTACTTCGATCTGCAGGATCCTGACGTCATAGTAACGGCGAAAGACTGCGTAACCGAACTGTACGTCAACGAGATGCTGGTCTCGGAGAATCCTGAATGCACCGCCTGCAGGGACTGCAGCGGCTTCCAGTTGAACCTTAGGAACTACACTAAACCAGGCTGGAATCTAATAGCTGGGAAAATCACGAAACAGGGGGATGAAGTATTCTTCCATGTGGAAGCAAACTAAAGAACATCTGTTCATCTGTTTTTCAAGCCCCAGGCTGCCATACCAATCGGTATAATAGCGGCTATCGGGTTTGTCGGAAACAGAGCAATTCCAGCAACTGCTAACCCGCCTATTATAACCGGGTTCTTCAGCGCTTCCCCAACGCTTCCGACACCCCTATACGTCAGGAGTTCAGGCAGTTTTTGACTTCCGAGCTCCTCCTGAGTCTGCTGTCTTCTGCGACTGGCTTTCATATTATCCCCCGGATTTACTATCTCAATCTGTGGCGCTCTTTTTTGTCGTTCCATCCCTATTTTTTATGCGATTTAAGATTCCTGCCAAGCGTGTCTTCCAGTATGTTCTGCACCCTCAGGAGCTTATCCTCAGCTATCTTGTGGAATTCTATTGGAGCGATGCCGAAATTATCCTTCTTTCCGACGAAGACAAGCTTTTCCGCGACCGGCACTCCAAGGATGTCGGCAAGCTCCTGGTTACCTTCCAAATCCCTGATAACGTCCCTTATCAGGTCAACCCTCGCCGCGAAGTCCACAGTATCCCTCCTAACTTCGCCCATGTTAGTATACCCCCCTACAACCTTAAATATTTAACCCCTAACCGCCAAAAGATAAAGCCCTTAATCGGGCTCGTAGATCAGCCTGGATAGCAACCGTCACGCCCGGTTGACGTGCGGGGGCCATCTTCGCCCACGGGCTCGATGACCCGTAATAAACACATAAAAATAAACAGGGCTCGTAGATCAGCCTGGTAGATCGCCACCTTGGCAAGAACCCTTTCTTAAGAAGAAAGCGTTCACGGAAAGAACCTTCCAAAATGGTGGAGGCCTCGGGTTCGAATCCCGACGAGTCCATTCAGCCTTTAGCAAAGGCTGGCGAAAATGTGCGGCATGCGCTCACTCCATTCGCTTAGCCGCACCTGACAATTTATCCTATCAATTTTCGGGGCCGTAGGGTAGCTTGGATATCCTCCCAGCTTGGGGTGCTGGAAACCCGAGTTCAAATCTCGGCGGCCCCATTGAAACTTTTAACGAAAAGTTTCATCAAAAATGTGCTGGGTTCGCTTTCGCTCACCAGCGCTGAATAAGAGATGGCAGACCTGTGCTGCATTCTGCTTCGCCCCAGCAGCGCAGGCGTATTTTTATTCTAATATTCTTATAATCTCCTATGCGCGGCAGGCTTGTTTTGGGGTTGATGCTGCTCACAGTTCTCCTCTCCGGGTGTCTTGGAGGCGGAAGCAGCAAGGTCATCACCCGATACCAGTGTTATGACGGCTCGGTAGTATCCTACCTGAACGAATGCTCTAACCCTTCCAACAGCGGCGGCACGCCGAACACGATAGTCCAGACTACAGTATCCTCATCAGGCGGCACCCAGACCGTAACCTCCTGCCCGACCACGATACCCTGCAACTGCTTCGGCCAGAAGACCACAACCTCAGTGCCTCCGAAACTGGGCCCAATATGCGCTAGCGACGGCGAATGCGGCACACTATCCTACGGTGCAATAAGATGCCAGAGCGGCGACGCCTACAAGGTCAAGAACACCCCCAAATGCGACCTTGACAACTACGACGGCCAGATGCACTGCAAAACCCTCTCAGAGCTCGAACTCTACCAGGAGTGCACCGACACCCAGAGATGCGCTAAAGACAAGGGCTGCGTCGCCTACACAGAAGAAAGCGAATGACGCCTCTTCTATAAAATGAACATCAAAAAAATCCTCCTGTCTGGAATAGTCTCAGGTTTTGTCGTGGCCGTAATCTTCTGGGCTGCCAGCCTCGCTGCGCAGGCGATTTTCTCCTACAACGCAGCGAAACTTGACGGCATGCGCGATGTCAAGGACCCGGTGATGCTGCTGTTCTTCCTGTACCCCTGGATATTGTCGTTTGCGATGACCCTCGTTTATGCAAAAATAAGGCCCACGTTGCAGGGCGGCATCGTGCAAAAAGGCAGAAAATTCGGCATCCTAGTCTGGGTTGTCGCCGCCGTGCCCTCAGCATTCCTCGTATACGCGAGCATGAACTATCCCCTCGGCTTCACAATAAACTCGTTAATCGGCAGCCTCTTATACACTGTCGCCGCGGGAATGACCATAGCCAAACTGATAGGATAACACAGCAGACCCGGAACACTCCCCCCTAAATTCAACTTTTTATCTAAAAATTACTAATATAACCCCTCACCCACAGCCCTTTTCTTTTAGGAAAAGAAAAGCGCTGGCGGAAAAGAAAAATAAACAGGCTGTCACTAATAATTAAGGGCTACTAAGCGAATGCAAGTGGCTCATCTGGTGCAGCTTTATCCAAGATGCCTCGGTGGCTCAGACTGGTAGAGCGGCAGACTTGTAAGGACCTTTCTTTCTTAGGAAGAAAGAAACGTCCACGAAAGAGAGAAGAACTCGTGGACAGGGCCTCACGTTATCTGCACGTCGAGGGTTCAAATCCCTCCCGGGGCTATAGACTTTTCTTTCTTTCCAAAGAAAACGTTAACGAAAAGAAAGAAACCGCTTTGGGGATACGAAAAACATCCGATAAGAGTTTACCCCTCATTTTTCTAGAAGGTAATATAACTCTGTGTCGGAGTTCTTATAATCTCCCTGGTGCTTATTAATCTCGACTACCTTGAAACCAATATAACTCAAATTTTTTTCTATTTCGGCAGTTGTGTATGCCCTTACTCTATTGATTTTTCTTTCACGACTTCTAACATCAGCTAAGAAGGATTTGAAATATACTTCGGATAATAAATTCGGAAATTGTATCAATGCTTTTCCACCTTTTTTCAGAACTCTGAATATCTCCGTGAGTGCAACGAATGAATCTTCTTTATTCATATGTTGGACAACCAGAAATGAGAAAATAAAATCAAACGTGTTATCACTGAACTCAAGTTCCCGGGCGTCAGCCCTATACACGAAAACATTTTGAAATTTCTTTAGTCTATCTCTGGCGATAGTTATCATTTCATCAGAAATGTCCACACAATGAAGTTGCTTGCAGTAAGATGCTAGATAACTATCTATCCTCCCAATCCCGCAGCCAACATCCAATATTATCGCATTTTTAGGCATAACCGTAAGTAATATGTTATCAACAGTGGATTTGCCGCTTTCTTCAAATTGTTCCTTGGTGTAACCATCGCAAATCGCATTAATAAGATCTTTTTTGGCAGAATCGTTCCAAACTTCTCGATAAGTACTTCTAAGACTCCTCTTTCTCCGACCCAGCCAAACTATGCATCTATATATTGCATATAAACCTATGGCATAGTACCCTATGAACATTTTCTTTTAGTAGTAATTCAAACAATTTACTTCCACACCCTTAAATATACTACTGTCTTTTGGATTTTAATGTAAAATAACGATTCGATTAAATGTTAATCTATTCGGTTCTTTAGTATCCTTTCGGCTCACTCGCGCGGCATCCGCAGCCTGTTTCGTCGTAGAATTGTATCATACCTCCTCTGCACACCCAGTCCGTGGCCGCACACTGAGTCTGGTTCGAGCTAATGTACTCCCTGAATCCCCCCCGGGGCTTCAGACTTTTTTACCCTGCGGTCTAGCGTTTTTATTTTGCTGTTAATTGGGTGTTATGGACTAACAGATGTTCGATTCCAGTGGGAGTAGTTTCAATTTGAGATGGATGCTTTTTCCCCTGTTAATGCATCCTCATTTTTCCATAAATTGCAGGAAGCAACTATATCTTATCAGTCCTTCCAGATGTTTATCCACTATCGGAACGCCGGAGAGATTTCGGTTCACCATGATGTTCGCGATCTTATCGCATCTATCCCCCGGTTTAGCCACGTAAGGATTCTCGGTCATTAAGTCTTTAACATCTGTCTTTATGTCAATAGTTCTTTTTTGTCGAAGGTGTTTGAGTATGTTGATGGGAGTTATAACACCCACAACATCTCCGTCCGAGATAATAATCGAATACTTGTCGTCATATCCCCCCATTTTCCTAAAGAAAGTCTCTAGTGAGTCGTTAAGTGAAAATGTTGCATAGCGGTATGTCATAAGGTCGCGCGCCTTGTACCTATGCCCATAATGTTTGGCGAATATCTTTCCAATCTCTTTTCTTGTTATCACCCCCAATGGCTTGTTATCCAATACTATCGGAATGAATCGGCTACTCCTCTCAAACATCAGATTGACGATCTGCTTTAACTCATCATCGGGGTGAGCATAAATAACTTCTTCAGTCATGATATCCGATATTTTAATGTGAACGGACTTGATTTTGCCTTCTTTCAACCATTTTATTAAATCAAAGTCAGATACAATACCCTTAAGATTTCCATCATCAACCACTAGAATCCCGTTTGAATTTTTCCCCAGCATTGCGTCTATAGTATCCAGTACCGTTGCTTCTGGCGTAACAGAGATAATGTCGACCATACGGTCTTTAGCCTTTATCTGCTCCAGGATATTCATAGAACCGCCCGTAATCTATGAAAGTCTAACACATATAAGCACCTTGAGCTCCTTCATAGTGCTCACGCTATGTATTGCGTTTTACCTTTAAAATGCCGAATTTTAACCTTTCAGTAACGTATAAAAGTCGAGACTTCAACGAAGTGCTAGTTTTCCGTGAAAACGTTGGTAGTCGCTCCCTCGGAAGAATAGAGTGGATACTGCAATAAAAAATCAGTCTAATCAACTGATTTTAGGTCATTATCTTGATCTTTGAAATGATAATCCTAGTAATATAACCGACAACATAGTGTGCCGATCCTATCCCCTACTCTGTTCTGAGTCCCGCCGTCGGCAAGACAGAATAATATTGATAAATTATCCTCTTTTCTTGATGTTGGGTTTTTGCGCTCTGAGTTTTTTCCTGATTTGGAGCATTGTGCTGCCGCCTTTCAATGCTGAGCACTTGTGGCAGAGGAGCTGGAGGTTTTCTATGTTGTCTCTGCCTCCGTGGGATACTGGTTTTCTGCGGTCTATTATGAGGTTCCGGCGGTTGTAGCTTTTCCCGCAGAGACTGCATTTCCTGCCCCTGCGGCAGAGGTGTTCCTTGATCAAGTACACCATCTTGTCCTTGGGCGTGTCCGGCTCAGCGTTGAGCGCTAGGATGAGGCTCTCATCCAGGGGTTCTATAAACTTGAACTCATGGGCTTTTTTAGCTTCATCATAGTTGGTCATTTTTTCTTTCACTGTTACCAGCGGCTTCGCCCGACTATACATTAGTAACGTCGTCTGTTTTGCGGTCTTCTGCGGATGTTTCTGCCTGATGGATGCTCTCCCGGCCTGCCCCCATGTTGCCGGGGCTTCTGCACACCCCTCGGAGGACGCCTGGCGCTTCTTCCAGTGGCTGTTTGGGCGATGTGGGAGTGGAACGGGTGATCGTCTACGACCTTGATCGGCTGCCGTATGAACCGCTCAATATTCCTCAGGCAGTCGCGCTCCTGCGCCTCACAGAATGATATCGCAGTCCCCTTCTTGCCGATGCGGGCTGTCCTCCCGATCCTATGGACGTAGCTTTCCGGCTCATCTGGTATCTCATAGTTGATTACGTGTGTTATGTCGTCAACGTCTATGCCCCGCGCCGCGATGTCTGTGGCGACGAGCACCGGCGTGCGCCCGGCGCGGAAACTGTTGAGCGCGTGTGTCCTTGCATTCTGGCTCTTGTTCCCATGGATTACTTGGGCGCGAATGTTGGCGGCGGAAAGGTTCAATGCGACCCTGTCGGCCGTGTGTTTGGTGCGCGTGAAGATCAGCGTCCTCTTCGCCCCGTATTCGGTTATGACTTTTGCCAGAAGATGCCTTTTTTTGTCGCGGTCGACGAACATCACCCTCTGATCCACCAGTTCCACAGTCGGCGACTCCGGGTTCACAGACACCTTGACCGGGTTTGTGAGTATTGCGCCTGCCAATGAGACGATCTCCTGCGCCATTGTCGCCGAGAAGAAGAGCGACTGCCGCTTGCGCGGAAGCGATGCGATAATCTTCCTGATATCGCGTATGAATCCCATGTCGAGCATCCTGTCCGCTTCGTCCAGCACGAATATTTCGACGCTGTCAAGCCTTATGTGCCTCTGGTTCATGAGGTCCAGAAGCCTGCCGGGTGTCGCAATAAGGACGTCGACGCCGCGGTATATCGCAGACACCTGCGGTGTCTGGCCGACGCCGCCGAAGACAATAGCCTGACTCTGGTGCATATAACGCCCATAAGCCCTGAAACTCTCCCCTATCTGAGCCGCAAGCTCCCTGGTCGGAGTGAGGATCAAAACCCTCGCGCTCCTCGGCGCAGCATTTTTCTTAAACGCGGCAAGGCGCTGCATGATAGGCAGCGCAAAAGCCGCGGTCTTGCCTGTCCCAGTCTGCGCCACACCAATCAAATCACGCCCGCGCAAGATGACAGGAACAGCCTGGACCTGAATAGGAGTAGGCCTATCATAACCCTCATCCTTCAACGCCCGCCGAAGCGGCTCAACAAGCGAAAGAGATTCAAAAGATTCATCAACCATAAGTCTAAACATAAGGTTTAGGCGCATATATACGACAACCCACAGACGAATGAGGTTATACCTTAGCACTAACTGGCATATACTCGATACGGCAAAGTTTTTCCTTCAGACCGTTCTTGGGCTTTAACGGAAATTTCAGAGCATCCTCAGGTCTACGCAGAGGCTGTCCCATGTGGGGTATTCTTCGACGACTGCAGGCTTCAGGCCGGCCTTCTTAATCTCGTCAGCGAGTTCCTCAGCAACCCAAGCGCCTGTCAGTATCCTCAGTCTGCGTCTGTCAACTTCTAGGAGAATGGGGGGTATGCCCAGCGTCTCAGACAGTCGGCGGGCTGTCCTAGATAACTTTGACAGGTAACTCCTCCTTGTTTGTTGTGTGAGCCTTTCTAGCTTGTCCTGGTAGCCGAATGACGGCGTCAATTCCGGCAGATACAGCGCTCCCCGGATGAGCAGGCCGTCGCCTGTCACTATATCATACTCTTTCGCGACGTTCTTCGCCCTCCTCTTCAGCCTGTTCCTCAACTGGACTGCATCCTTCAGCTTGACCGTGCAGAAGTGGACGTTCAGTCTTGTGTTCCTGGCGCAATACTGCAGCAGCTTCAATCCAGCCTCCCTGCTCCCCTTCACGGCTGATGAGGCGTCGCTTACGGCCCTGAAACCGCGCTCGTGCATTTCATTTACATTAGTCTCCGAAATCTCAAGCTCGTTGAGGTTCAGAAACCTTACTCCCAGGCTGCTGATGTAGTCTATGAATTTTTCAGTCTCCTTCAGCCTGCCTGGGATCACCGGTATCTCGCAGCCGACATCCCAGTCGAATTCCAGCGCCATCTCGAGGCCAGGACTCCTGCTGAAGTCAGATTTCAGGAAGTCGGGGTGGAACCTTATCTCATCCAAACCGGCGTCATACAATCTCCTCAGGTTTCTCCTGGTGGCGGATCTGCCGGTAGTATACAGATGGATGTGGAATCGCTTTCCAAAGCGCTTCTTGAACAGTCTGATGTACTTTACTGTTCGGTCGATCCTATAGAGGGGGTCTCCTCCTGTGAAGCCGGCCCCGGTCGAACTGCACAGTCTGGCCTCCTCCAGGACTTCAGCAGGCTTTTTAATCCACCATTCGTTAGCAACTATGACGTCCCTGCCCTTCTTCCTAGCGCTGAGCGGGCAGTACCAGCATCGGGAAGAGCATAATCCTGTCACCAGGAGAACTGTCTTCCTGCCTCTGACACAGTGCCTGCAGCCTTCCGGAAGCTTTCCAACAAGCCAAGAGTGATACGGCGTCCTGCGGATTTTCCTCATCTTCTGCTATTGAGTATGCTATTGAAACTTATTATACGGTTTCTTCTAATTCTTGGAATATGGCAGACTCGCCACCAGATGATAAGGATAAGAGCCTCGAATATTCGCTGAAGGACGGTTCCGCATTCTCTGTGATGACCGGCTTCGGGGAGCAGTACCTCAACCCTCTCGCCATAGAGCTCGGAGCCTCCAACATACAGATAGGCCTGCTCGCATCAGTCCCTCCGTTCATAGCATCCCTCGCCCAGCTCTACACCACCCGACTTGTGAGCATCATCAGAGGCCGGAGGCAGGTGATAACAAAATCGGTCCTGCTGCAGGCTCTTATGTGGATTCCACTGGTGCTAATACCTATTATCTTGGTGCCGCACAAGGTCAGCCTCCTCATATTTTTTGTGGTGCTCTACTTCGTCTTCGGGCAGTTCGTCGCGCCAGTCTGGAACAGCCTCATGGGAGACCTCGTTGACGAGGACGTGAGAGGCAGGTTCTTCGGCATGAGGAACAAGATCACTGGGGCAGTCGCCTTCTTCTCGCTTTTCGCTGCAGGGTTCATTTTGAGCATGTTCCCGAAGGACAGGATAATGTACGGTTTCGCGCTCATATTCTCAGTCGCCTTCGCCGCCAGAATAGTGTCCTGGCATTACCTCGGGAGGATGCGAAACCCTCCGGTGACTTCCGCCAGGGAGGCTGAGTTCTCGTTCATCCAATACCTGAAGAAGCTGAGGGAGACGAACTACGGCAGGTTCGCACTCTACTACGGGCTTATGAACTTCACCGTGAACATCGCCAGCCCGTTCTTCACAGTGTACCTCCTCAGGGATCTGCATCTGCCCTACTACGAGTACACCATAATCACTGCATCCGTCGCCCTGGCGTCATTTCTGACGATGACATACTGGGGGCGGCTCGCGGACAGGTATGGGAACGCTAAGATACTGACCTTCTGCGGGGCGCTTGTGCCGGTAGTTCCCATCCTGTGGCTCTTCTCGAAAGATGTCACCTACCTGGTGCTGATACAGGCTGTGTCAGGTTTCGCGTGGGCTGGCTTCAACCTGTCAGCATCCAACTACATGTTCGACACTGTGAAGCCCTTGAAGAGGACGAGGGTGTTCTCATACCATAATGTGCTGGCAGGGTCCTCCATATTCCTGGGGGCGATGCTGGGCGGTCTCATGTCGAAGGTGATAACGTCGCCTTGGATATTCTACTCGAACCTGCAGATACTCTTCCTCATATCCGGACTGCTGAGAGCAGGCGTCTCATTAATCTTTTTGCCGAAGATAAGGGAGGTGAGGGAGGTAGAGCAGATAACCACGAAAGACTTTTTCATAAAATACAGCGGAACCGGGCCCATACTGGGTCTGACCTACCGAGCCGTGACAGGATTGCACAGGTCCTTCACTAGGGATGGCGGCGCCAGAGCCCGCGGCAGAGCGGCATGAATCCGATATTTTAATATCAGAGGCGTCATACCTATACATGAAGTTTACTGGCGCAAAATTCATGAGGCTTGTGAAGCTAATACTCCTGTTCTACCTTCTGATAGTGGGCGTGCAGCTCTTCAGGAAGGCTGTTCTGGCTTCGGAATCTGACATTATCAGCCACCTGAGCTTGAACCACAATGTGCTGAATTCTTTCGGGATTGCGTGGTTAGCCTCGAACCTGATATTAAACGGCAGCCCGGTGGCTGCAATCGCTGTCGGATTGCACAGTTCCGGCATCATCAGTTCCTCTGTTGGCATCTCCGCGATACTAGGAAGCAGGGTCGGGGCGACTGCGATCGCCTTCCTGCTTGGAGGCCTATACTATATGCGGGGTAAGATGTTGAAGAGGAGCCTAAGCTCTCCGACGGTCATCCTCCTGATAACCCTGCTCATGTCTGCTGTCAGCTTGATTGTTGGTCTGCTGCTGGTCAGATCATCTGTCTTCATGAGCCAATCATATGTACGCATTGGTCATGATGGAATCGCTGAGCCATTGTTTTTCTCCCTCTTTGAGATGCTGTTCAGGCTGCTTGGCCCAGCCTATTCAATGGTTGCCAGCGTGCTTATCATCATCATCATCGCCGAACTCCTCGAGAAGACGCTCCTACTGCCTGAAGACAAGAAGCAGATTATGAGCACCGGCGTGATAGACAAGATCGTGCACAGTCAGACTCTGTCGTTCCTGGCCGGGCTGGTTCTGACCGCGGTCTTCTTCACCGTTGCCGTCAGCTTCAGCCTCCTCATACCATTGCATGCCTCGAAGAGGATAACACGGGAGGAGATGATACCCTACATAATCGGGGCGAACATCGGCACATTCTCTGACACGGCCTTGATAGCGTTCTTTACCGGGAACGCGGAGACGGTTCTGCTGGTTCTAGCGTGCGTG
Organism: Candidatus Altarchaeota archaeon; assembly: GCA_043800255.1. Taxonomy (GTDB): domain Archaea; phylum Altiarchaeota; class Altiarchaeia; order IMC4; family SCGC-AAA252-I15; genus JAZDNF01. The sequence continues at coordinate 221,782 of JAZDNF010000001.1, forward strand.
GCCTCCAACATACTGGCTGCGATGCTGCTCCTGACGTGGGATAGTTTCCCGAAGAGGATTGTCGGATTGTCTGACATGATACTGGCCACCAGAGGCCGGACTGTTGCGTTCCTATTATCCCTCGTAATGCTGCCGGTCTCGCTTATGATGCTCTTCTAACATTCAGAGCTTTTTTTGTCCTGCATACTATAACTTACACATCCTACAGCATACCCTTCACTAGACTCATAGTTCAATATTAGGACACTGCAGGCAGAAAAGGTCGGAATTCGTTGGGATCTGGATTAACGGCGTTATTATTGTTTATTCTCATACCTTAACATGGTTGGCATGGGGTTCACAGGTTTATCTGAGCGGGGGAAAATCTACCTCATAGTGTTCCTCTTAGCTGGAGCGTGCGCTTTCATCTATTACTTCCACGTCATAGTCGGCACGGAGACCGTGTTCACTCACCTGTTCTACATTCCAATCATCCTCGCGTCATTGTGGTGGGGTTGGTCTGGTCTGGCGGTGGCTTTCTTTTTGGCCGCTGTTCTGATCTTAAGCCATACTATCTTCAACCTTAACATCTCAATGTCCGCTGATTACCTCAGAGCCTTCATGTTCCTTGTGGTGGGGGCTTTCGTCGCCGTCTTGTCCAATCACATCCTAGCGTATGAGACTGAGCTTCGGAAGTCTCACGATTTTCTGGAGCTGAAAGTCAGGGAACGTACGAAGGAGTTGAGGCGCTCCAACGAGGAGCTTGAGAAATTTGCCAAGGTCGTGTCGCATGACCTGCAGCAGCCGCTAGCCACCATAAAAGGCTTTGTCGACATCCTGCTGCAGGATTATGAGGGGCTGCTCAACACAAAGGGCAATGATTATCTCAGGAGGATAGAGAATTCCACGGACCGGATGATTCTTCTGATAAACGGGCTGCTTAAGCTTTCCAGGGTCGGCAGGGACAATGTCGAGCTTTCCGAGGTTGACGTGAGCGACATCTTCAACAGTGTGAAGGATGACCTGAATTTTCTTATAGAGTCGCGGGGTGCTGTCCTAATCAACCACGGCCTTCCAGCCGTCGTCTGCCAGCGCGTATGGATCGAAGAGGTCTTCAAGAACCTGATAGTCAACGGCATCAAATTCAACCGCAGCAGCACTCCTACTGTTGAGGTCGGATTTTCGGAAAGCGGCGGCGAGTTTGAATTCTACGTCAGGGATAACGGCATAGGCATAGGGCGTAAGGACTGTGGCAGGATTTTCCAAGGTTTCGAGAGGCTCAACAATCGCAATGAATTTGACGGCGTCGGTTTGGGGTTGCATATTGTCCAGACTATCATAGAGTACCATGGGGGGCATGTGTGGGTATCGGACAGCAGTCCTGGGAAGGGCACGACGTTCAAGTTCACAATCCCTAAGGGATTAGGAAGCAAAAATTTTAGTTGATTGTTGATTTTTTATCCCTAATCCGATGTTGCTATGCTAGTTCGAACCATAGGGCGACTAGGAGCGCCAGCCCTGAGAGCGCGAATATTACCATGAAGTTCGCCCTCTCCTTCCAGTTGTCCTGGCTGCAGACTATCTCAGACAGCAGGGTATAGTCCTCTGTCGTCAGCTTCGATGATGCGAAAAGTTTGTCCTTCAGTCCTGTCTCCCGTATCACTTCAGATTTCTGTTTTAGTATCCTGTACTTGTATATGAAGAACAGCAGGAATCCTGTGACGCCAACGTACCACGAAATTTTCGCGTACGATGGGCTGATGTTCCTGAGGGGCTCTATTATCCTCAGCGAGATTGTGGCTATGATGCCTATCAAAAAGAAAATCCAGGATGCGCTCGAGTCCCTGCACACATGCCGCATCCCGCAGGTCTCGCACACTGGTCTAGTCATCATTAGATAATGGGCTAAGCTGGCAGAAAAACGCGATTTTTCTTTTTCCCATGCGTAATACTATCATGTTGAAGCAGAGGGGCGGGGGTCAGAGACGGGAGTTCCCGGATATTGTTGAGGGCGGGCATTTGGATCCTGTTTTGGCTTCTGAGGTGTTAGATACTATCGGCGATGCTGGCAGTCCTCCCATCGTATCAGACAGTCTGAGGCTTGTGAAGAGGCGCCTGACAGGGAGAACGCGAAGGATGCTGTCGCAGACCTGAAAAGTGTCGCGAAAAGGCTGCTGGACGAGAAAAGCGCCAGGTACTCTGTCCGGGAGGGCAAACGGATATTGGTCACTGAGGAGGTTCCGGTTAGCGGACTGCTAAACAAGCTGAACGTCACTAACGCCAGGGTCGTTCTCGTGAACGGCGAAAACGTTCCCCAGAAGAGGAAGGTGGAAGGCATAGAAGGATCGTACAAGCTCGTAAGCGACAACTGGGACCGCTTCAAAATCAAGGCTGGAGACGATGTCGAGATAATAACGGAACCGAATACATGATTATCGTGGGGTTATTATCTGCCCCCTCTGCCTTCTGATGCCGGAGATTTCGAGCACCCTCTCAGATACCTGCCTGACCTTCTGGGGCGTTAAGAGTTCCGTCGGCGGGATGGAGCGGACAACCAACTCTTGGATGCGGCTTATCGCATTGCTTGTCTCTCCAAACTCGTCCTGTGTCAGAGGATGAATCCCATAATCGTGCAATGCCCTGATGTGGAGTCTGATTTTGTCATCTGGCGGCATTCTATCCATAACCCGGTCCGCAATATCCTCGATCGCAGGGTCCAAGTCGGCTGGGTCGATTTGATACCTCATCATCAGGCCCTTGAAGGAGTCCTTGAACATGTAGCCTGTGGTGTTCTCAGTGAGCCTGATTTTCAGCAGCTCATATATCCCAGAACCTACGCCGGCTTTTATCTTTTCCAGTCCAAGTTCGCCGCCCTCTGGATGATGTAAGAACGCCCTGTTCTGCGCTCTCATTTCATTAAAAGCATTCTCCGTCTCAACCGTATTTCGTGGGTCTATCAGTTCGATCTCAAATTTCCTGTCCCGCTGCCCTAGGACGTCGGTCCTGCCTATCCTCTTCAGTTCCTCTTCGACGAACATCATAATAGGCTCCTGATAGAGTTCTCTTTCAGCTTCCATGATGGCCATCTGGATATGAGGCGATGGCATAACCTGATAGGCGTGAACCAGCAGAGTCAACGCCCTCGCCGTCTTATTCTTTTCCAGCGCCTTCATGGCGTTTGAGACAAGCTTCTCAGTAATTCTCGCGGCCTTCTCCATCTCTTCTTCCGTCTTTTCGCTCTTGGCTGTCATCTGCTGTGCCTCTTTTTCGTCTCTGACGCCTCTCAGCATTGGGACGAACCTGAACATGCCAGGCTTCTGCTCTCTCGTGTATCCTCCTTCACCTGTCCTCTCAAGCACCCACATGTTCAATGCCATGACCGAATTACCCATCGGCAATACCATCTTACCGCCGATTTTCAGCTGCCGCTCCAGTTCAGGTATGAAGTTTGTAGCGCCCGCAGTCACCATTATCCTGTCATACTGTTTTTCTGGGCCGTCCATCCCGTCCCCTGTTACCACTTCGATGTTATTGTACCCTAACCTCTTCAGCCTCTCTCTCGCCCGTTCGGCCAGCTCCGGCACCCTTTCATAAGTTACGACCTTCCCGTTGGGTCCGACAAGATGGGAGAGTACTGCAGCCTGGTATCCTGAGCCTGTGCCGATTTCCATCACAGTCTGCCCCTCTCTGGCGTCCAGCCAGTCGGTCATCCACCCGACGACATTCGGCGCTGATACGGTCTGGCCCTCCCCAATCTCCAATGGCGTGCGTGGATCGTATGCCATGTGCATGAGCTTCTCAGGAACGAACTCGTGCCTCGGGACCTTGCTTATGGCGTCCAAAACCCGTTCAGGTATTTTCGGGCCGTCCATCTGCTTCAGGGCTTTTATCATCCTTTCCATGTCGTCTTCAACCAGTAATTCGCCAGGCTCGATCCTGCGGCTGACCAGCACCTCAGGCCAGCCGAAGTATTTTGGAAGGTGCTCGGGGGCTTCGGGCTTCCGTTGGTAGAATTTCATGTATTTGTCGTCTTCGAGGCCGTCCGGGTCTCCCTCCGACTTCGCGGTCGTCACGTTGAATTCGTAGTGTTTTTTGAATTCCGCAAGCGTGACAGTCCTCCTCCAGTATGCATCAGCCAATGGTGCGATGGCGTCTTCAGTCTGTTTTCCGGTTGCGCCTAACGGCAGCCTCTTTAGCGCGTCCTTGGAGAACGCGTTGAACGCCCTGTCATACACTCTCGTCTTCTCAGGGTCTACTGTCAGTCCTATGATTGCTTCCCTCATCTGCGGTGGGAGGACGTTTTCTATGACCTCTTGTGCCGGCTCGAACGATACCGCGGTTATCCTGTCAACGTCAACGTCAGACGGCTTGTGCTTCTCGAACACCTGCATTATCTGAGCCTGCGCTAAAGCAGCAGTATCCCCCGGCCTGATTCTATCTCTCTCAGGCACTATGCCCTCACTCACCGCCTTGGCATACCCCTGTTTGCTGACAGGAAGGTATACTCTGCCAAGATCCTGCCTTTCCCTCTCATCTCTGGCCTGGCTTGCGTCGCCGACAGTCCCCCTTATTTCAAGAGAATCCGGCAACAGACTGCCAAAATCATCCCCTCCGGGTCTTATCTTATCCTTCTGCATTTTTTTTAGTCTTCGCCGCTCCTCTGCCGGAGTTTTTTTATCAGATACAACATTGCCTTGTCGTTCCGTTCCTGCTCTCCCTTCTCAAGTTCTCTTGACCCCCAGTCTATGTCCTGCTGGGGTGATACCCATTCGCCGGATTCGAAGGTTGCCGCCAGCTCGAGAGGTTCGATTCTGTCTCCTGTTCCAACTTCGGGGGCCTGTTTTTCCGCGTTCATGGTTTTCCTGATGTACTCCAGCAGCTCGGATGTCTTCCTGGCGTCTGAGGCGTCCAGCTTTTTTATCCTGTCCTTAAGCTCTCCTTTACTGCCTGCTGATAGCAGGTCAACCGTCTGCTTGATTCCTCTTTCGCACTCGTCTGCCATATTGTGCGATGATCCGACCACTATCTCAAAGTGCCTGCCGGGCGTCGGCCCAATATGCACTATCTTCTCCTCGTCCGGGATGATGATTCCTGATTTCATGTCTCCTGATGTCACTGCCATCTGTATGGCCAGCTTGTCTCTGATGCCCTTCAGCCTTTCCACCGCCTCGCTTGTGAGGCTTTCATCCTCTCTCGTTTTGAGCATGAAGAGGTTGCCATGCGCCGACCTGGCGACATACAGTGAGTCGTTGTCGCTCCATGCTAGTTTCATGGGGTTGGTGTACTCTACAGCCTTCATGGCTGTGATCTCCCGGGGGTACACCTCGTCAGGGTCGTACACGTGGGTGGCGTCATGCGTCACATCAGACTCGGACACTTTCCCGAAGAAGTCCTTTTGGTACTTGTACGCTTGCGGGACTCTCTTGACGTTGAGCTTTTTCAGACCCTCAGCAGTCTGCGTCACGATAATCCCCTCATCAGGGATTTCAAGTTTCTTCAAGTCTTTCCCAACATCCTCTGAACCGGTGACCTCCCATACGCCTGGGAACCTGTCATTATCCCAGAGCATCTTAACGGTTTCATCTTCTCTGAAGTATTTTGTCAGCTCCTTCTCCTCGAGCCCCTTATCGGTCCGCCTTATGAGGTAGCTTTTGCCTTCCTTTAATCTCACCATTGTCCTACCTAGCCTTCAATAGCAGTTCCTCCATAGTTGTCGGCCTGCCGGAATCATACAACATTCCAACCTCTTCGTTTCCCCACTCGACCGTGAAATGGACTTTTCCGTCTCTGATTTTGGCTTTCACGTCGTTGATGCTGCTCGGCTCTGAAGGCGCTGCTAATCTTCCGCCGACCATCTCCGAAATCTGCTGGCCTATGGCGTCTTTCGCGCCTGTGGAGCATGACGCCAGCACTATCGCAGGATTGTCTGTGAGGAATTTTCTGCTCTTCCTGACACCTGGGCCTGCAAGGTCTCCGATCAGTATCTGGTTCCAAGCCTTCCCGTTGGCCTTCTCATCGTCTGTCTCATCCTTTCTGTCCCCTTCCACTTCGCCGCCGCCCAGGTTTATGCTGGTCTCCGTGCCGTGCCCTCCGAGGATGAGGCCGCTCACCAGCCCGTATTTTTCCGTAATCCTGCTCACCCGCTTCGCGAATTCGAATTTGCTCCCGACTTCGGTTATGATGACATTATGTCTCTTTGACAACTCATCGGTCCAGTGTTTGCTGTTCCCGTAGAATGCTCCGTTGTGGTCGTCTCTTGGGAGTGCTATCATAATCAGCGGCCGGTCGTCTTTCACCCCGATCCTGTCATACAATCTCACCAGGGTGTCCACAGTGTACCTGCCTGGAGCAGCTATCCCAAACTCCTTGTACAACGCCTTGGTCGCGCCCTTCCTCTTCGCCTCAAGCTTCTGAATCCTCTCTATGTTATCCATGTAGGCGTTCCCTGAACCCCCTTTTTTGCTCCTATACCACTCCTTTAACGCCAACTCAGGGTCTATTGCATCTCCAACTTCCCATTTCAGGTGCCTGATGAGCGGGTCCTTAGCGCCCGGAACCTCGTCCTGGCACTGCAATAACACGCCGGAGCCGTACAGTAAGCCCAGTGCATCTTCAAAGCCGTCCTCTATCCGCCGTACGTTCCTCCCCACAGTGTCAACGCACGCTTTCCTCAGCTTCGCCCACCCCGGTTCTTTCCTGTGGAGGACGATTGAGATGAAATCCAGGTTGCCTGTTAGCCTCTCATCATCCCATGTCCTGTTCAGGAACGGTAGGTTGTCTACAAGCCATCCCTCCAGTTTCGGGCTTTTAGGTTTGACTAGCTTGTTGATTGTGTTCTTTATCCCATGAACAAGGTCATCTTGGTTTTTCTCGTCCTTGAACCCTTCCCCCATGACGTCCAAGACTTTCTGGATTTTTTTGTCATCGCATCCAAATGCTGCTGATACAATAGCCTCGGCGTATGAGCCTCCCTGGTCCATCCCCTTTTTTTGCAGCATCCCATCCCTCAGCATGTCCAGGTTTTTTATGAAGGTTTTCTGTATTCTCCCAGCCAATTTTTTGGGCACTGTTTTCTCATCACTGTTTAATGCTTTGCCAAGCAGGTAATCCAATGCGTCAACGCATGCCTCCTCGTTTTCTTTCACTTTCAGGCCGGCCTCCAACTGGTCCATATTTTTCACCAGAGCCTGTCTCGCTGCAGTGTAAACTGGAGCCCATTTTTTCTCGCCCCAGTGCTCAGACCCGCTCAACTCACAAAGGCAGTATATGGCGTGCGTCCTGCTTGCATCATGTTTGAGTCCATCCCCCAGCAGCTCAATCGCATCCTTGCTTTTCCCAGGATTCTTTTTCGCATATTCGTCGAGAACATAGGATACTCCGTACTCCAGTTTAGGGTCTCTCATAGCCTCCTTGAGCAGCGGGAACCCGACCTTTCCGCCGTCTTTTCGCAATAGTTTTGATATCTCCCCGACAGTTTCCAATCGCAGTTCCCTGTCTCCAAGCTGGGGGATAAGGTCTCTGAACATGCCTTCCAATGTTTTTTCAGTTGAGAACCAGAAGACCTTCTCAGGATTTATGAGTTTGGCAGGCTGCGGCAGCTCCCTCATGTCAGGCCCCGCCTTCACAGTCTGGAGCGTCTTAGGCATGGTTAATATTACCGCAGTACATGAAGAAAAACGGTTATTTTTCTCTCTTCTGTGTTATACTAATATAATGTTAAAGCAGCGTAGCGGAGGGCGGCGGCAGGAGTTCCCGGATATTGTTGAAGGAGGGCGTTTGGACCCTGCTCTGGTTTCTGAGGCATTGGAAGCTATCGGCGACTCAGGCAATCCTCCCATCGTATCAGACAGTCTGAGGCTTGTGAAGAGGCTGCCTGATAGTGGATTGGCTGTCAAGTACTCTATGGGAGAAATCAGGGAACCGGGGGCTGACATGTTCGGCAGGCATCTTAGGGCGCATCTGTTGGACAAATATTTTGTCCTCTCAGGCAAGTACAGGAGAGAGCATGTTCCAGAGCCGGCTGGTTTTTTCGATTCTGAGCTCTCCGGCAAGCCGGTTTCAGGTTACGCGTACCCCTTTACAGAAGGTAAGGCTAACTTTGACACCGTGTTCGTCGATTATGTCGATGGGAGGCGTGTTGACTTTCACAGGACGGTCGACGAGTGGGGCGAGTTTCAGAACCTGATGAAAGATGCAGGCTTCGATTTCAGCTCCAGGAACTTCGACAAGGGCGCGTGGGCCGGCGGCGTCCCCTACTATGAGGATATCGTATATTTCGGCCGGCAGACGGAGGAGAAGTTCTCCAGTGAGTGGGCTGTGTTCGACTTCTGCAAAGACCATGTGAGATTCTCAGAGCCCAAGTTCGACGAGTTCCTAGGAAAAAACGAAGCCGCCCTGCGGGAAAGGCTAGGAGACCGCGACTTCCAACGGCTTAAGCACCCAAAAAACCGTTAACCTTTTTCTGCTCGGCGGGAAATAGGTATATGGTGAAAACATACGAGAACTTTCCGGTTTGGATGGTGCTGGTGACCAACGCAGTCGCACTGTCAGTCTACGCTTTGGGGGCGGCCATCCTCTACGGGTTCGGAACCGGGATTGTCGTACTATACCTGCTGTACTGCCTCTGGGTTGAGACCAGGGTTATGCGGATGAGCTGCGCATGCTGCTACTATTATGGGAAGACATGCGGCAGCGGGAAAGGCAGACTATGCGCCCTCCTATTCAAGAAATCCGACCCCAAAAGATTCCTAGAAAAGGATATAACCTTCAAAGACCTGCTCCCAGATTTCATGGTTTCCCTACTACCCCTTGTCGGGGGCTTGACGCTGCTGGCAGCAGGCTTCACCTGGAGCATCCTGGCGCTTATGACTGCGCTGGCGCTGCTCGCATTCCCCGGAAGCGCGGTAATGAGGGGCCGGATTATGTGCAAATATTGCAGGCAGAGGGAGATTGGCTGTCCAGCCCAGAAGCTCTTCCAGAAAAAAGAAGCAAACACTATCTGAACCAACTAAAATGACTCAAACGGAGAGGGTGTTGTCGGAGAAGGGCAAGCTGCGGCTTCTATCCAACCCAGAAGGCAGCTTCCTCGAGCTGCAGGTGAAAGACTTCGAGGATTCCGGAGCGAAGACCCCCTAAAGAGGATGGAAGAGCTCGTCGCAGACAAAGAATACCATCGGATGGCAGATGGAATATTCTACAACTTAGTAAGAAAAGGCTGCAAGATAGGAGACCAAGACCCGACAACACAGAAGGCCACTGAGCTTGGGCTGAGCATCATAGACGCCTTCAGAGTTGAGCGGGGAGACACGCTCCTGGAGAGAATCCTGCCTGGAGAGCTTCTGAAGAAATCCCAAGAGAAGAAGTTGGCAAGTACCTGAGTGTGACCGAAGTCTAATAGGCAGGGAAAAACCGCTAGCATGCCCTCCTTCTCAAGTTAGGGCTTCCGGAATAGGTTAGCCCTGCTGAACATGACTTTCAAATTCCCCCCGGCTTCAAGCCGGCTTTGACAGCATTTTCGACGCTGGCATTATAATCTGCTGGCGTAACATGACGTTTGGGCTCGACCATCTCGGCCAGCGCGAAGGTGAATGTCCCAGAACCGCATCCTAGGTCCAAGATGCTATCCCCCTTCCCGATGTAATCCCCGAAGATACTCCTCGGATTGTGCACCAGCCGCCGAAAAAAATTATCAAAGAGGATATGGTGAGGCCAACCGTAACTCTCAGCTGTCACGTTAAGCACCAGTCAATGTAACTTGTCGATCCTGTTGGTTAGGCTCTGCGACAAAAATTTTCTAACGGCCTCGTCAACGGTTTTCTCCTCCGTCACAATTGCTAGTATGTTATTCCTCATCAGGTCCTCGTATATCCGGCGGCCCATGCCGAAACTTATCACCGCGTCGCAGTCTCTTATGTTGTTTATCATAGTGGAATGATCGCAGCTTCCGCACTCGCCGGAGCTCTTCCCGCGGTTCTCTCTGTATTCCTCGCTGATGACTTTATCTTCCAGGATTTCGAAAACCTTGAAACCTAATGCCCTCCCAAAATGATGTGATATGCTGGTTCTGTCATCTGATGCTACGGCTACTTTCAAACGAATCACCTCGTCAATGTTTTTTTATCCGGAACGTCCCGCCTTCGATTCTGACAGCTTTGCCGTTTACGATGGCATCGGAGATTCTTCTCCTCGCTGAGGTAACCAGACGATGGAATGTCGGCTGTGAAATGCCCATCCTCTTAGCACACTTGTCCTGTTTCAGACCCAGACGGTCTTTAAGCCTCATAGCCTCGAACTCGTCGACGGTCAGCGTGGACTCCTCAAGGTCGACCAGCCTGATTCCCGCGGGCTTGAAGTAGGTTACGTCAGGTTCGCATTCAACCCGTCTGCAGAGTCTCGGGCGCGGCATAGTGCTCCGTAATATTATGAATATATATTCATAATTAGCCTATAAAAACAGAAGTTGATCTCATTCGCCGTATCAAGGACACGTACTAGGACAACCGATCAGCCCAGCGGTATGCTTATCAGATTCCAGCCGAGCGTTAGTGGCACTGTCAGGGTCTGAGAGTCTGAGGGTATGAAGGCGTAGACCGTACTGCCGCCTGCGATGTAAATGATGCCGTCGGCAATGGCGGGGGATGTGCCCACACTGCCCGAGGTCGTATAGCTCCAGAGGAGCCCGCCGGTGCTTGCATTCAGCACATATACTATATCATCATTAGAGCCTGTGAAGACCATGCCGCCTGCGATGGCAGGGGAAGACTCCATCCAATCTCCTGTGGTGTAGTTCCATATGTGTTCGCCGGTGCTCGCATTCAAGGCGTAAGTCTTATTGTCCCGTGAGCCGACGTAGACCATGCCATATGCGACAGCTGGAGTGGATGATATACTCTCACCTGTGGTGTAGTTCCATATGTGTTCGCCGGTGCTGGCATTCAACGCATGGACTCTGAAGTCATGGGAGCTGAAGAAGACCCTGCCTTCGGAAACCGTAGGGGAAGAGTATACGGAGTTCCCAATACTATAGTTCCACATGTGTCCGCCGTCGCTGGCATTCAAAGCATAGACGGTAGGGCCTGTATTGCCTATGAAAAGGACGCCGTTAACAACGGCGGGCGGGGAAGTCACGCGCACCAAAGCACTATAATTCCAAACATGCGTGCCAGTGGTAGCGTTCAAGGCATAGAGCTTGGAATTGTACCAGGAGCCCACATATACGAAACCGTTGGCAGCGGTGGGCGGGCCCATATCGTCCCCCACAGTATAATTCCAAAGCGCCTCGCCGGTGCTAGCATTCAAGGCAAAGGTTATATTATTTTCCGAGCTGGCGTAGACCACGCCGCCAACAACAGCGGGGGAAGCGTCAACAGAATCTCCTGCAGTATAATTCCAGACTTGCAACCCTGTGCCGGCATTCAACGCATAAAGTCTGTTATCATTGGAGCCTATGAAGACCACGCCGCCAACAACCGCCGGCGAAGAGCTGACCCAACCTCCAGTAGGATAACTCCAGCTTAATGCGAATGCCGTGGCATTAATCTGGTCGCCCGAATAGCCGGTGTGGTTCAAGTCGTGCATGAACATCGGCCAGTCGGAAGCGTAAACGGTGCCGGAGAACAAGAACAAAAGCCCTGCTAGAGCCGACCAAGCTCTCATAATTGAATATACGATACAGTATAAAAGAACATCAGCCCAGCGGCATGCTGACGAGGTTCCAGCCTATTGTGAGGGAGATTCCGAGGTCAGTTGAGCTTGGGTTGTCGTATGCTGTTATGCCTCCTTCATACGACTCGAAGGCTCCCTCCGGGACTAGGTACACCTCTTGGCTGTCCTCCTCGCCAATACCGCCTATCTCCTCAGAGTATATGTTAGCTTGCAGCCGGTATCCTCCTTCACTGTTGCTAACTGCTGATGTATGTGAGCTGGCTGTTATTCCCGCATCGGTGCCGTTCTCACCTGTTTGTGCCGAACCAGTTGTCGGCGTTACGAGGTTGGCATCATACTCTGATTCACTGCCGAAGTAACCTGCTACTCTCTTAGCTATGCCAGTCTGCACGATAAGGGCGAGCGTGAGGGCTGTTATCAGCAGCAGGTATGCTTTCTCCTTCTTTCTGCTGTCCATCGTTTATACGGTGAACATTATTATGTCGCCCGCGGGGTTGTTGTCTCCGTAGGTTACGTCTGCGGCAGCGTATGCTGTCGAGTTCGTGTCAATCTCCACTTTGAGCCTATACCTAGTGTCCTCCCTCAGTTTCAGCTCTTTCGTCGCTCCCAGCGCGAAATTGAACACGCCGCTGCTTATCGAATTGTTGTAAGTGTTCTGCCACAGTTGTGTGCCGCTTGAGGACAGGACTGTAACCTGTATGCTACCGTTCTGGACTGCAGTCCCAGTTGCTGATTCAGTGAGCTTGCCCTGAACTGTCAGCACGACAGGCTGGGCATTGTACATGCTGCTGTATATTCTGTGCGTTTCCCTGTTCGCCAGGCTGCTGACACCATAGTAGACATCGAGGTTGGATCCTGACAGGAGCGCGCCGAGGGCTATGTCCGACACCCCATCATCGTTGAGGTCGCCTGTCGAGTCAACAGCATAGTTAATCTGCGTATGGTCAAACGTAACATCGCTCGTTCCATCAAACGACGAGCTTCCGTAGTATACGTACGCGTCGACTGCGGTCGATCCGACTGTCACAATCAGGTCGTCTATGCCGTCGCCGTTGACGTCTCCTCCGTTGGACAGGGCCTCCCCATAGTAGTTGTCCGAATGGTCGGATATTGTAAGGTCGCTTGTTCCGTCTAATGCCGTTCCTCCATAATAGACATAGACCAGCCCCGGGTTCCTTATGGTGGACGACCCTATGACGAGGTCGTCTGCGCTGTCGTCGTTGAGGTCGCCTCCGCATGCTATGGACTTCCCGAAGTATGATGTTGCCGTGTGGTCTGTGATGTTGACATCGCTTACGTTGTCAAATGATGAGCCGCCGTAGTAGACGTATGCTTTCTTGTCGTTGTAGGAGCCTACAGCGAGGTCGTCCGATCCATCGGAATTTAGGTCGCAGCACGCCTGCGCCCAGCCGAAGTATCTTTCACTGACGTGCTCGTCTACTGTCACATCCACTGTAGAATCAAGTGTCGAATTCCCATAGTAGATGTACGTCTTGTTGTCGTAGAATGCTGCTCCAAGCGCTAAGTCCTTGTAACCATCGTTGTTGAGGTCGCATACTGATATGCTGTATATGTTGTTCGGTGCGGTAATGGTTAAGTCGCTTGCAGTGTCAAATTCTGGGTTTCCGAGATACACATACGTCCTGTTCGATGTTGATGCGACAACCGCAAGATCGTCTATGCCGTCGCCATTGAGGTCTCCGACCCCTACAGCGTATCCGAAGTACGCCTGGTCTGTGTGGTCTGATATGATAGCGTCTGAGCTGTTGTCAAAGTCGGCACCTCCGTAGTATACTAAGACGGTCCTGTTAGGATACGCCGCGCCAACTACCAGGTCTTTTATACCGTCGCCGTTCAAATCGCCTCTAGTGTTCACCGACTCCGGGTCTGAAGCGAAGCCGCTCCGTCCGGGAGTTATTATGACATCCCGTGCGGGATCCAGTTGCAGGGCAATAACGCAAAAACCTGTTAGCAGAAGTCCGAGTGTAATAAGGAGTTCCTTTTTCATCTTGATTAGATATTGTTACCGCTATTTATATCATCTAATCCTCTCCTACTGACGTTCCTAGTTTGACTGGCTTTCTCAGACGAGCTGATAATCTCCCAGTACATACCTCGTATGTTCAAATCCATTCGGGGCTTTAAACTTTTTCCTAAAAAACTAATGGAATAGATACCAAGTTCCAACCTATAACTAACGTAATGGTTGATGAAGTGGTAGTCGTTGACTCGCCATAAATTCCAATCGCATAAATCTTATTATCATCTGAACCGATGTAAACAACACCGTTATAGACTGCGGGTGGAGCATATATGTTCCCCCCTGCCGTGTAATTCCATATGTGTTCTCCATCAGACGCATTCAGGGCATAAATATTATTGCCCCCCGATCCGATATACACGACACCATTAGATACTGCAGGGGAGGATAATATGGAATTCCCCATTGTGTAATTCCATATGTGTGCTCTAGCGCTGACGTTCAACGCATAAAATCTAGTATCCCATGAGCCCACATATAAAATATCATTAACAACTGCGGGGGAAGAGGATATGTCATCACCGGTTGTGTAATTCCATATATGCTCACCGGTGGATGCGTTCAATGCGTAAACCTTGTCGTCATATGAACCAAGATATACTACTCCATTCAAAACTGCGGGAGACGAGTCTACCAGATGGCCTGTTGTGTAATTCCATATCAATGTTCCATCAGAGATATTTATGGCATAAACCTTATGATCTTGAGAACCAACGTACAGAACACCATTCGAAATCGCAGGAGAAGAGTCTACTTCATTCCCCACAGTATAGTTCCACATATGCGCTCCACTGGAAGCATTCAAGGCATAAATATTATCGTCCCGTGAACCAATGCATACAACATCACTAGCAACTGCTGGAGAAGAGAGTATCAGACCACCAGTTGTGTAGTTCCATATCTGTGCCCCGTTGGATGCATTCAAGGCGTAAGTTTTATTATCACTTGAACCGATGTAAACCACACCATTTGCAACCGCGGGGGAGGAATATACAGAGCCACCAGTTGTGTAATTCCATCTAAGCGCTCCATTAGAAGCATTAAATGCGTAGACCTTACTATCGCCTGAACCAATGTAAAGTGTACCATTTACAACAGCAGGGGAAGATCGTACAATACCGCCAGTCGTATAATTCCAAAGCAGTGTTCTATTCAGGACTACGGGGCTCGTTGTATACCCACTGTGGTTCAGATCATGCCTGAACATCGACCAGTCGTCAATTGCGACTGTAGTAGTGGTTGTAGTAGTTGTTGTGGTTGTCGAGGTGGTCGTCGTAGTTGTAGTAGTGGTGGTAGTAGTTGTTGTCGTTGTTGTGATTCCAGAACTGAAACAATAGACCTTATTGTCGTTAGAGCCCACGACTACCATACCTCCTGCAACAGAAGGCGATGAGTATATAAGCCCACTGGTAGTGTAGTTCCAAATGTGAATTCCGTTACTTGAATTCAATGCATAAAAACTGTAATCCTCAGAGCCTATCAATACAAGATTATCAACAACTGCTGGCGAAGAAAACACTTCGTATAATGTAGTGTAATTCCAAATTTCCTGGCCAGAACTAATATTGAGTGCATAGACCTTATTATCATATGATCCTACAAAGACTCTATCACCATAGATGGCTGGCGAAGAGGATATATAATTCCTAGTAGTATAGTTCCACAAGTGTTCGCCAGTGCTTGCATTAAGAGCATAAGTCTTGTTGTTCGTGGAGCCAACAAAGACCATTCCATTAGAAACTGCTGGTGAGGAGTATATGTCTGCTCCGGTACTGTAATTCCAAATCTTAGCGCCGTTGCTGGCATTCAATGCATACACATTGTCATCATATGACCCAAAAAAAACCACATTGTTTACCACAGCAGGCGACGAATATATAAAATTTCCAGTACTATAGTTCCAGATTTTTGAGCCATTGCTCACATTCAAGGCATACATGTTACCGTCTCTGGAGCCGAAGAAGACCTCATTGTTTACCACAGCAGGCGATGAGAATACGCTATCACCTGTACTATAGCTCCACATAATTGCACCATTGCTGGCATTTATTGCATACGTCCTATTATCCCAGGAACCAACAAAGACTATACCGCCATAGACTGTGGGCGAAGAGAATACATTATCGCCTGTGGTAAAATTCCAGATTTCTTGGCCAGTACTAATATTGAGTGCATAGACCTTATGGTCATATGATCCCACAAAGACCACTCCGTTTGACACTGTAGGTGAAGAGTATACGTCGTCCCCAGTAGTATAGCTCCAGTTGAGAGTCAATCCGCTTGCATTAAACTGGCTTGTTGAATATCCCGTATGGCTCAAATCAGCACGAAACATCGGCCAAGCATTGTCATGGCTTACATAAACCACGCCCGCAGAATAATTTCTTACAGTAGTCAAACCGTCATAAACTTCACACCACAGGTAATATGATCTCCCACCTGACCAGAGACTTGTATCGCAAGTCTCATTTCCATCGTTTGCTGTATTTTCAAAGCATTTGTAAGTTTGGTCGAAGCTTGAATTGTCCTCATCAGCATAGCAACTTACCCTCAGCGTCTGTACATCAGGGTCTGATGCATTCCAACTCGCTTGAAATGACGAGTCAGATGTCATATTGCTAAAGTTGGGCTGTGATATCCCGATTGTCGGAATTTCGTTCGGCCCGAACGCGTATAGTTTGCGGTCGCTGTCCATAGATCCGAAGAAGAGCATACCATTTGCTATCGCCGGGGAGGAGAGTATTCGTCCTCCTGTGGTGTAGTTCCAGACTAATGCTCCTGTAGTGGCATTTAGCCCATAGGTTGTGTTATCCTCTGAGCCGACAAATACAACGCCGCTCGCTACGGCGGGGGATGAATAGTATATGTTATCTCTTGCCGTGTAATTCCATATGTGCGCTCCGGTAGATGCATTTAGTGCGTATATTTTATCATCCTCTGAGCCGACATAAATCATGCCGTAGGCGACGGCAGGTGATGAGGATACATCATATCCTGTTGTGTAGTTCCATACCTGCGCTCCAGAGGTCATATTGAATGCATACACGTTGAAATCGTTTCCTCCGAAGTATACCAAACCATTTGAAACCGCTGGCGATGATACGATCCCACCATTAATTCCTGATGAGAAGTTCCACACATGAGCGCCTGTGCTCAAATCCAATGAGTAGAATCTCTTGCCCAACTCCGAACCTATGAAGACCATACCCCCAGATAAAGCAGGAGATGATGCTATCCTACCCTCTGTGGTGTAGTTCCATATCTGGGTGCCATTGTTGATCCATAATGAGTATGTGATGTTATCATATGATCCAATATAAAGTCTGCCATCTGAAACGGTTGGTGAGGACCATATTGAACTTCCTGTCGTGTAATTCCATATCTGCTCCCCTGTGCTTGAGTTGATGGCGAATATTAGGCCGTTTCCTGAACCAACATATACTACCTGTGTTGTGACAGTCGGTGATGATACGATGCCTGATCCAAGGCTGGCATTCCACATCTGCCTCCCACTGGTTTCGTTGAGTGCGTATAGTTTACTGTCTTGTGAGCCGAAGTAGACAACCCCGTTCAATATCGCTGGTGAGGCGAATATGCCATCCCCTGCAGTATAAGTCCACTTTAAAGCTAAACTGCTGACATTAACAGTGGTTTCTGTCGTATATCCTGTGTGCTCTAAGTCATGGCGGAACATCTGCCAGTCTGCGGCAGAAGCCAATCCAGAGTATGAGAGCAATAATGCTAGGGTGAAAACGGTTTTACAACTCATGTTAGGCAATTAACAATGTGAACGGCATTAAAAATCAGCCAACATCCAGCTATATGGCAAAGGGTGGGGCGCAGCAGCGTCTTTATTGCGCCCTATCCTATACTATCATATGCTGAGGAGGGCCAAGCACTTGAAGCCTGTCAAGGAGGCTGTGAAAGAGCTGGCAGACGATGAAATTCTGAAGAGCACAGACCTTCCTAAGGTAAGAGACGCCCGCAGGATGCTTGAACTCGAGCTGGACATAAACGCAGCAGGCCTGATTGAAGTCATAGGAGAGCACCCTGACAGGGCGTTGAGAAAATACTTCCATCAGGTGAAGAACAAGTGCGAGAAACAGCACAGGGGGGTTGAGGGTGCGGATGGGCTGGTGACTGAGAAGTTGATGCTTGGCACCCTGAAGGTTGCGTCCAAGATAGCGCGGGACCAGGGTAAGGATGTGAAAGAAATGCTCTCTGATCAGGGAGTAGGGGGTCATGTAATCAACGTTAACGAGGTCCTCAAGTTCATAGAACAGAGCATAAACGCTCCTGTCAGGGTCAAAACCGGCGACGAAGAAGAGAATCTGATGACAGCAAACGATCTAATCCTCGGCCACATGCTAAATCACAAGAAGACATATGCCGTAAGGAAGGACAGGAACGGATACTATCTGGAGGAGAACTCCATTCGCGAGACGATGTACGATAAAGCCCTCAAAAGGCTTACCTTAGAGAGGGACGCCAGCGCGTTAGGCATGTTCGAAGAGCACGTCAACGAGAGGATAAAGGAGTCGAGGGCCGCTGAACTGGACAGTTCAACTGATGAGTTTGTCCTGGGATTGCTGAAAGAGGCGAGAAAGAATTTCAGCCAACTCAGGGGAGACGACATAGGCTACATGAAGAAGGTGCTTGAGAAGAACGTCCTAGAGAGGATGGCGCAGGTCAGCACAGACAAGAAGGGCAACTACCACGGGCTGCTGACATCCGACTTGGGCAGGGAAGGCGGCGTCATCAACAACGCAGTATTAGCGATTGCGAAGGTGATGCCACCTGTTTTCGTGTTCACATACGACTGGGAGAAGAACATGATGGAACTGAACGTGACAGACGGCAAGAGGCTGGCGAAGCCGTTCGGATACGTGCTAAACCCGACGGTCAGGGATACGCTGCTAAGGGAGTCGAATAAGGCCGGCATTGACATCATCAAGGCTGAAGGAGGGGACGTCGAGATTGGAGTCGCATCCGCAGGCATCATAGGCGTGGGAGTGTACAAGAGATTCGAAGGATATGAGAACATAACCTGGCTGCCGGAGCCTGAAGAGGCCGTCAGGTTAACTCTTGCAGGCATACTCTCAGACCAGGAGTCCGCCAAGAGGAAGAAGCTAGTGTTCATGCTCGCGAACGGTAACGTCACATCGTGCAACGTGGGCGACATCATCAAGAACATAGACCAGAGGAACAACTAATCAGAGACGATGAAAGAAGAAATCAAGTTCCTGTTCTGCCCAAACTGTCTGAGCAGGAACGTCGGCTGGAACCTGTCCAAGGAATCCTACGCAGGAGGGAGGATATTCAACGAGAAAACCTGCAAAGCCTGCGGATTCAAAAGCCTGCTGTTCCCTGAGGTCACGGCGGAAGAATACACGAAAATCAAGCAGATGAAGGCTGCAGAAGAGGCAGACGCCGAGAAGCCGCACGCTATTCCCCCTGAATAGTGCCGGACTATCCTAAATCCTTTCTGTACCTGACAATCCTCCTCGAGATCGGGAGCAGATTGTGCAATCTCTTGCCCTCTGCCAGCCCCACGCCGACGAAAAGGCCCTCTGATTTAATTATGACTATGCCCTCGCCCTGCTCACAGGAGATGCTGTCAGCGCCGTTAAAGAGTTCCAGAGCCTGAGGCCTGCTGACTTCTATAACCTGTTTTGCGGCGGTCTCGCCGATAAGCTGTGCGCCCTCGATTGTCGGCACAATCCCCCGCTCGTCTACTGTGACAAAGTGGAGGCCGACCCACTCAGCCCGCACTTCAGGGAGGCTGCTGCCAGAGTAGAGGAATATCCTGTCAATGTTCCTCTTCTTCCTGTGCACGAGCACCCTATCCTCAGTAGAGAAGCTGCTCCCGAAGAAACTGTTAACGTCGTCCAAGACCCTTTGCCTCTCCTTTCCAACGCGTTCAATCCTCATCCTTCACCACCTTCGCGATAAAGTATGAGTCGGCATCATTGTGCTGCGGCAGAATCCTGATACAGTCTCTGGCTTTCTCGGTCAGACCTGCCATGAACTCCAGTCCGGGCGGAGACTCCCTCACAAGATGCGCATCATCATATTTTAAGAGCAGATGCTCTATCACCTGCTCATTCTCCTCCAAAGAAGTCGTGCACGTCGAATAGACGAGCGATCCGCCCGGCTTAAGCATGCTGTAGGCGTCAACTATCATCCTCTTCTGGAGGCTGCTGAGACGCTTCACCCTCTCCAGGCTCCAGCGCCTCAAGGCGTCAGGATTCTTCCTCACGGTCCCAACGTCGCTGCAGGGCGCGTCCAACAGTATCCGGTCAAACTCCTGGCCCAGGCTGCTGTAGCGGCAGCCATCGCTTTTGGTGACTATCGCATTACGGACGCCGCAACGCTGGAGGTTGTAGACTAGAGCCCGGATTCGCGAGAAGTTAGGCTCGTTGGCTACCAGCAGACCGCGGTTCTTCATCAGAGCAGCCAGGTGTGTGGTCTTGCTGCCAGGTGCTGCGCACAGGTCCAGAACGCGGTCCCCATCCGCAGGGCTGAGGACTACCGGAGGCACCATCGACATCGGCGTCTGGATGTAGTAGAAGCCGAGCTGATGTTCCATGGTATTGAGGCCGCCCTCTCCAACCCAGAGGCAGTCATCGCACCATTGCATGCCGGCATATTCTATCCTATGCTCCTTGAGAGCCTTCTTCACGAAGCTCATCTCGCATTTGAGGGTGTTCACCCTCAAAGACCATCTGTTGTAATGCATCTGGATGTGACTGATGAAGCTATCGTACTCCCTCCCCAGCAGCCTCTCATGGTATCTGAGAAACTCATCAGGCAATCTCATGGAGCATCCCACCTGAACCCACAATCATGAACCACGGCAAGATCCTTCTCGCACCTTGGGAACTTCCTGCACTGGAGCGGTCTTATAACATATACTCTGCACTTCTCCCTGCCGGAGAGGAACAAACATCTTATGGGAAGCTTACAGCATGCTGCGCCGCAGGCTTCTGGCGTGCACTCTCCTCTCCGGTTAGCCTGCACTGGCAGAAACGACTCTAAAAGGCGCCTGATTTTTTCAAGCATAAATAACTTTGTGCAAAATGTCTTATAATGAGGATGCCTTTTGTCACCGAGGGCCTGATAGTCGGCGTAGGGCTGATACTGACCGGGAGCGCGCTGTATGCCTACGATAAAATGTCAATAATGCTTATCGCGGCTGGCGCCTTCACATTGTACTTCTTCAGGGATCCTGAGCGTACCGTCCCATCCGGGGAGGATGCTATCGTCTCCCCAGCTGATGGAACGATTGACAGAGTTCAGAACCTAATTGAGCCGTCTTTTGTCGGCTCCAAAGGGAAGATGATAAGCATAGTGCTCTCGCCGTTCGACGTCCACGTGAACAGGATGCCGGTCGACGGCACTGTGAAAAAAATAGAAAGGGAGAGCGGCTCCAAGCTGCCGGCAAAATGGGACAAAGCTTTCGACCATAACGAGCGGAACCATATAATGATTCAGGGTGGCATCCCCGTAGTAGTGACCCAGATAACCGGAATATTCGCCCGCAGGATAGTCTGCTGGGTCCGTGAGGGCGACCGATTAAAGCGGGGGCAGCGGCTTGGCATGATACGATTCGGCTCGAGGACTAACATAGTTTTGCCTGAGAACGTGAAAGTCTCGGTGAGAAGAGGCGACAGGGTGAGGGGGGGCGAGACTATAATAGCAAGAATCATAAAATCATAAGAAGATGAAACCCAAGAACATCCTCATGCAGATACCTGACCTCCTGACGCTGCTCAACCTGCTCATGGGATTCACAGCAATAGTGTTCATCCTCCAATCAGACCCAACTAAGGCGGCGTTGTCCATACTGCTGGCGGTGCTGCTGGACATATCAGACGGATTCTTCTCCCGCAGACTGAATACGAGCAGCAAATTCGGCCTGGAATTGGATTCATTAGCGGACATGGCGTCATTCGGAATAGCGCCTGGCATAATAGCGTACACAGTATTCCTGAAGTCTTCCGGCGGTGTCATGCTGTCAGCACTCATCCCCCTTTGCAGTGCAATACGCCTCGCAAGGTATAATATAATAGACGACAAGAATTCGTTCACAGGCCTTCCGACCCCCGCGATGGGAGGGTTCATAGCCTCGCTGGTTTTGACAGGCATTACCGTCCAAACCTACCATGTCGCAATATGGGTTGTGCTCCTGTGCGCTCTCATGGTGAGCGAGATCCCATTCCACAGGTACAGGCGACTCCCGACCAAGAGATTTTCGAAACCCCTCCTGCTGCTTCTATTGAGCCTGATACCCCCCTTCTTCGACATCAGGCTCATCATCGTGCCATTCCTCACGTATATCATCCTCGGAGTGGTTACTCATTTCTGGAGGATTGCGCAGACCAGGAGCAAATCCTGAAAGACAATACCCCAGCTCAGTCCAGTGGTATGCTTATAAGATTCCAGCCGAGGGTGAGGGCTACTCCAACGGTTGACGAGAGGCTCTCTCCCCCTATCGTGTAAGTACTGAAGTGGCTCACATTCGCCCACACGAAATCGCCAGAGGCGTTCACATCGGTAGCATACACCCACGCCATAGAAGACGCGTTCAACCTCTGCCAATCTGAGAGACTAGTGTTAAACCAGTACATTGCCAGCGTCGACTCGTTCAGATTGCTGGCGTTCAGCTCCTCAGCAGTATAGTACATCTGAATGACAGTCGAATTCAGATTCTCCGCGAGAGACTGGCTCACAGTGATTTCCAAGTACCTGCCTAAGGAAGGTACAACGAAGGAAGAATTCGTCGGATTCCCAGAATACGAAGTAACGTTCACATCAGCATCGACTAGGGTAGTATTCGTCACAATAACCAACGTAGCATTCACAGTCGATGCGTTAATAACGGTAGTATTAAAGGCGGTAAAATTCTCAGTCCAATTATAATTGATAACCTCAATAGTCGACGTGGAAGTAGACGAAGAAGTTGTGGAAGTCGACGTTGAAGTTGTGGACGTGGAACTTGAAGTAGACGTTGACGTGGACGTTGAAGTGCTGATACTGGTTGTTGTAGACGTGCTGGTAGATGTCGTTGATGTCGACGTGGTAGGTGTTACAGAAATCCTATGATAGTACAGTCCAGACCCCCGCGTCCAAGCGATTGGTACATAATCTGAACTCGCATTAACCTTTTTTGGAAAAACAGGATAACGGCAATCACCACTATTGTCCACTATCACCCTATCTCCCCAAGACGTTGTATTCGAGCTGAAACGCCTGTAAGTCAGGGCATTAAACCCCGAATCCTGTCTCAAATATGCTGCGAAAACATCAGACCCGTAGGACGTAATGCTAACCAGTCCGGCATCGCTCACGTCATCGACCGTCACCGGCGCCGACCAATTCGAATCCGATTTCTTCTTGTAAGCATGGCGCAGCCTATCCTCTCCAGTATCCTCCCAGTACACGACATGAACGTTCCCATCATCAGTTTGGGTGACAGAGAAAACGCGGGTCAGCCAATTCGATGTCTCCAAACCCAGCTCAAAATCGGCATCCTCCACAAACGTCGAGCCATTCCAACCATAAAAGGAAAGGCTGTTCTCTCCTGCTGTAAGCTCCCATATGAGGGCATAGGGTGTGTTATCAATCACAATGGCTCCGACCCTGTTGTTGGCGTTAATCCCGGATGCTAGAACATCATAAGTCCAGGCATTCCCGTTATCGGCAGACAGATCATAGTACATGTTTGAGTTGCTATTCTCTCTCGTGAAAATCCACACGTTGCCTCCATGAGCCAAGACGGCAGCATCCGTGGTTGATGTGGAAAAATGGGCGAATGCATCATCATAAGCTGGGTCATAATCGCCTGCCTGAGTTGCGGACGAGTTTATCCTCTTGTAGGAATGCGCCCCGCCGGTTCCGCGCTGGCCAGTGTGTATGTTACCGTAAGCGTCTATGTCAAAGGAGTCGTGGTCGCCGACGTTGTAAAATCCTATGGCAGTCCAATTATCGCCTCCATCGCTACTATAATGTGCGTCAGGGTCTGTTCCGGCATGGAATATCCACAGCTTATCATTCTCGTCTGCGGACATCAGCATCTTCCTCCTCGGAATCCCGAGCAACGAATCCTGGCCCATGCCTGAAGATGTCACAGTTACTATCTCCTGTGCGGGAATGTAGTTACTAGAAACTATCAGGAACAGGACTATCAGAATCAATGTGACTCTAAATTTTCCCCCTACCATATTAACAATAAACTCCTCAACTTAAAGACAAACCCCCGCACCAACCTGCGCCAGATGCCAACAGTATATCCTATGGGATCAGCCTAGCGGGATTGATATGAGATTCCAGCCGAGGAAGACGGTGAATGCGTAGTTTGTTGATTCAGGCAGGATCGTGATCTGAGTCGACATCGAACTTGATGATGCGTTGCCGAGGCTGTCATAGGCTGAGACGTTCACGATGTTGGCGACGGTCTGTGCGGAGGCGATGGACGAAAAGTTGACGTAGACCAGATAGGAGCTGCCTGATGTGAGGTTCATGGAGGCGTTAACCCAGCTGACGAGCCTGTTCGAGTAGTTGATTGATGTGGGAGTCACGGAAGCGGAAGTGTAGTTCAAGTCGACGTCATAGTTGTCGGCTATGCTCAAGTTGGTGATGTTCGAGGAGCCGATGTTGGTGACGTTTATGAGGAACCGCGTTATGTTGCCCACTATGACTGCTTCCTCGTTCAAGAGGGTCTTGTTCACCGTGAACTGACAGCTGTTCGCGGCTGAAACCGTTAGAAGCTCGGTGTTCCAGTCCTGGAAGGCGCCTGAGCTGTTGTACAGTGTGAAGTTCAGGATGTGGTCGCCTACGGAAAGGCCGCTCGTGTTAAAGCTTATGTTCAAGACGACCGTCGTCGGAGCGGAGGTGACGTTCTCCGTATGATTCCACCTATTGACGCCGTCCGCAAGTATCAGGATGTTGAAACTGTCGTTGTAGCCTGACGTCAGCGGAACATGCGCGTAGACTAGGGAGCCAGCTTCAACCTGGCTGTCGCTCAGGTTGATGACGCCCAACCCTGCTGTTGTGCCGTTTCCATCAGATGATGAGGCGATGTTCAGATCGGCCCATTCGTCCCAGCGGGAGGTGTTGGCGTCGACCGTGTTCTGCGGGTAGCGGTAGTTGTCGGCGTCGACTCCGTCGTATGTCTCGATCCTGAAGCCTATGGCGCTGCCCAATGCGACTGCCATGTCCCTGGCTTCGGAGGAGTTCAACGGCTTAGAGAACTCGTAAACGTACTGCCCTGAGGAGTAGCTGCTCGAGCCGTTCCCATGGGAGGTTCCATTACCATCTCCCACGTCGCGCACCCACCAGTCAGTGGGTGCGGAAGTTCCCCAGTAATCGTCGCCGTATTCACTGAAATAGTATCCGAATTCTGCGGCGTCCTCGCCGCCCAACGTCGCAGTGTGATCGTGCCCGTTGTCGAACATGAACACTGCATAGTCGGTTCCAACCTGCTGTGCGCTATCGTCTATGACAGCGGCCATGAACAGGTGAGTGTTGTTGTTCATTATGTACAACTCTCCGCTTATTGTGTTCGCAGGTGTTGTGAAGCCGTTGAGGGTTATGTTCATGCCGTTAGACCACTCTCCCGCGCCCAGGCTGCCGTCGATGGTGGGCGGGCTGGTCGTGTAAGACGAGTTAAGGAGAGCAACTGCGCTCACATCAGGCATGGTCGCATAAACGAAGACTAACACGACGATCAATGAGGGTATCCTGCTTTCCATATCCGCTTAAAGATTACTCCCACTTTAAAAAAACAGGCGAGCTAGTAATCGGAGTGCACGTATATTGTGGCGTATTTCACGTCTTTCACCTGGTCGTAGGAGTTGCCGAGGACGTTGAATACTGTGATGTTGTCGATGTTTGGCTTCTTCCTCTCAGCCATCACGACTTCTACCTTTCTTGTCTGGTTGGTTGGGTCGAGCACTTCAAGCAGTATCGACTCATTGGACACTTCATCAACCCTGAAATAGTACCCTCTGAACTCTGCCACATTCCCGAGGAAGGGCTCGCCGAAATCGTACGACGATACCAGCAGGACGTCAAAGTACTTCGGCAGCTTGTTGTCCGTCAGCCAGCAGCCTAAGTCGTCAAAGCACCTGTAGTCCGGGTTGGTGCAGCCGCCAAGTCTCTCGCTTGCTGACTTGAAGATGCACTTGCCTGCCGGGCAGGTCGGCCTGTACTTTGTCACCATGATCCTATAAGAGTCGCAGAACATCTTCCCATAGTATTCGACACCGCAGTCTGAGTTTAGCGTGCACAGGTACGGTATCTGATTGTAGTCTGAAGTTATTCTTCGTTCGTCGGTTATGGGTATGGTCGTCTGCTCTCGGACTGTTGTGGTCTGCACGGTGGTTGACGTGGACGTCGAAGTTGAGGACGAAGTCGTGGTAACATCATCCGTGCCCAGGCTGAGGCGTTCCATGGCCCAGCCTCTGAAGTCTGAGGATACTATGGCCAGGAGCAGGATGGCTGAACACAGAAGGGCCAAGACTACACTATAGTTCATATCAGTAAAATATCACTCTCTAGCGTTAAAAGCCGTCCACTCAGGTGCGCTTGGGTTCCTTGGGTTTTAAATATTAGATTAGTATATTCTACTCATATGGAAGGAAAATTGCCGTTACCGTTCAGTCTGCTGAGAACGCACAGGGATGACATCCAGACCATAGCATACGCCATAACTGCGATAGCCGCTGTTGCCGGACTCATATCAATAGCAGACCAGATGCATCTGCAGACTAAGGCCATAAACTTGCAGACTGAGGCCATTAACCTGCAGAACGAGCAGCTGAAGCTTCAGGTCGATGCGCTAGGGGCCCAGAACGAGCAGCTGAAATTCCAAAGGGAGGCGCTTCAGGTGCAGATAAACATGAACAAGCCGATACTCACGCAGAACATGTACTGTCCGCCGCTGTGGCCGAACACCGTCAACCATGCGGACTACACAGTGTACAACATAGGCCGCTCTTCCGGGATATACAAGATACAGTTCCAGGCGAAGGATTTACTGCTGAGGGCGCTGAACTTCAGCTGCTACGAGTTCTCCAACGTCTGCACGACAAGGGCCGAGTACGCGATATCGGCGAGCGACAAGGAAACCTACATACTAGACCTTCGAGTGGATGGGAACGTTGAGAAACCTGAGTTCAGCGTGACACTGGAGTGCATGTCCGAGGACTGCCTGGATGAGCCTCCGAAATCCTGGGAGTGCAAGTACGCGTACAATACTAAGTCAAAAGTCTACGAGGCTGTGCTCTGACCTCTTTATGAGTGGACAGGTTGCGCTCTCTGCTTGCTCCAGTCTTTTATTTTGTCATTTAGACATCGAGTTTAGCCTCCGTTAGCCTGATTATTGAGTATAAATACTTGTGCGTAAAATTTGGTTAATCAGAACCCCGTTTAGGGGTCATTTGAAGCGGAGGTTGATCTGACTTGAAAGCACTTGTGCAGGATGCACTTGAAAGGAATAGATATATGGGCATGGACGAATTTGATGAGTCCAATGAGATACGCATTGTTGTTCTCGGAGCCGGAGGCGGCGGCGGGAACACGATAAACCGACTTAGTAAGATACAGGTCACCGGGGCCGAGCTAGCTGCGGTTAACACGGACGCTCAGGACCTGAAAAAACTTGACGAGAATATAACAAAAATTCTCATCGGCTCGAAGCTGACGAGGGGACTCGGTGCTGGAGGATTCCCTGAGATAGGGATGAAGGCTGCTGAGGCTAGCAAGAAAGAACTGCTCGATTACCTAACCGGCGCTCATCTGATATTCCTTTGCGCCGGAATGGGAGGCGGAACAGGAACAGGCTCTGCGCCGGTTCTTGCGGAAATAGGAAAGGAGGCCGGAGCGATAGTGGTGTCCATCGTGACCTTCCCGTTCAAGCTTGAGCGCTCGAGAGCCGAGAAGGCGAGGGAGGGCATAAGCAGGCTCAGGAAGGCTGCTGACACGGTCATCGTAATAGACAATAACAAGCTTGTCGACTACGTTCCGAACCTGCCGATAGACCGGGCATTCCTCGTCGCCGACGAAGTCGTAACAAGGGCTGTCAAGGGTATAACAGAGACTATAAAGGCGCCATCGTTGATTAACCTGGACTTCGCTGACATAAAATCCATATTATGCGGAGGCAAAGTCTCCGTAATATGCGTCGGAGAAGGTTCAGGGCCTGATAAGGTGGAGGCTGCCGTCAAGAACACATTAGAGCATCCGCTGCTTGACGTGGACTACCGAGGAGCCAAGGGAGGCCTCATCCACATAACAGGCGGCCCGGACATGACGATAGGTGATGCGAACAGGATAGGCGAGCTGATAACCAACGAGTTCGACCCGAATGCCAACGTTATGTGGGGTGCGAGAGTCGACCCGCGCCTGCAAGACACATACGAGATCATAAGCATCGCTACAGGAGTGAAATCGCAGAACCTGCTCGGACCATACGACAGAGAAAGGCTTGATGAACCCTATCTTTACACTCCAGAGTACTGTGAGCTGAAGATAAGGGACATATAATCCATCCAGAGGAGAGGTGCTAAAATGGCGAAAAGACTTTCGGAGTGTTATGGTCTGGAAATATATTCCATCAAAGGCGAGCATGTCGGCAGAGTCGAGGACATAATCCTGAACCTGGACAGGGGCGCTATAATGAGCCTATGCCTCAAGCCGTTCAAGCAGCTGACAGGCGACTCCAGCGAGATCAAAAGGCTGCTGAAGGAGGAGAATATCAGTTACGACCAGGTGAACTCCATAGGTGACATAGTCCTGATTAACAGCAAACCTACCCGGCAGATCAGGCTTCCGTCCGAGTCGAGAAAACTATCCAGGGATGATGACCTATGAAAGATTGGATCTCTTTTCCCTGGGGGAAGCCAAAGGCCGAGGAGAAGCCGTTCGACGTGGACGAGTACCTGAAGAGGCTTAACGTAACCGAGAGCGGTTTCATCGAAGACGATAGCATAAAGTATGTGAAACCGGTCAAACTCTCTCAGCCGGGCTCATATGATAAAGTCCTGAAAGAGTTGAGCAAGGGGAACATCGTAGTCCTGGATGTCGGGGACATGATGAAGGAGGATACCCTCCAGGCGAGAGAGCAGATCACAATGATAAAAGAGCATTGCGACGCTGTCGGCGGCGAAGTCGGCAAAGTGTCGAGGAACAAGATTCTCCTCTTGCCAAACGGAATCAGAATAGCCTGGGACAATGCTGGAAGGGCCGAAGATGGATGACGGTGGCAGCGACAGATATTCCGGGAGAAAACGTTACACGTCTGAGACCAAAATCGTAAGGCCTGCAAAAAATACGTCAGAGCGGCCGGCCGCGCAGTCCTCAAGCAAGGAGTCGACCTTCCTCAGCAAGCTGGCCAGATCAGCCGGCAATGAGGGTGGCGGAGGCTATGTGAAAACAGGCTGGATGTCAACCTCAGTTGACAAGAACTCACCTGCCTACAATCTCCAGTCAAGGCTTAAGTGGGTGGAGACCGCCTACAAGCAGGAAAACGCTCCTGCCAGTGGAGTTACTCCCGTCAGTGGAGTCCAATCTCCAGCCATCGACCCCGGAATAACGGTAGAAATAGCAACAATGAGGCAGAGACTGCAGAACATGATATGCGAAATGCAGTCATTTGAGAAGGATCTCTCCTCGCTGGAAGTGAGGCTTCAGCCTCCGAAATAGCCGGTCTACTTGCCTGAAATCCACGTTAGAGCCTCCCTGAGGGTGTCACTCCAGAGGCCCCAACTGTGGCCCTGATGGTATCTCCTGAACTCTAAGGCTCTGACTGACTTGTTCTCCTTGAGGTCTGAGTAGAGCCAGATGTTCGAACTTATGTTATCCCAATCGTAGGTTCCGACTATCATGAACACTCTCGCAGGATAGAAGGCGTCTGAAATCTCGTTGCCGTAAGGCTTCCCATACCCCCTCTCATAGGCGCAGGATAACGCCCCAGAATGGCACAGGATGTTCCCGAACTTTTCCGGGTGGGCGTAGACTGCGTATGCTGTCAGGTTCCCTCCAGCAGACGCTCCCACTAGAGTAGTACCGTCCGCATCAGTCCTAACATTATGCTCTCCCTTAACCCATGGCATAAGCTCATCGGTCAGGAATTTCAGGTAAATGTCCCTGCCGTCTGACATGTAGTCCGCCTCCCTGTCTATGGGGTCAACGTAGACGGCAACCACTGGTTCGATGTCGCCCCTGTCTATCATGTAATCCAAGATGTCTGCCGCCCTGCCCAGCCTGAGGTAGTCGCTTCCATCGTTGAAGTATATCACCTCATGCTCTCTCTCCTTCTCATAGCCGGGTGGCAGGTAGATGCTGACATCCCTCTTAGCGCGCGTCACCTTCCCGTTGACAACTGCATCGCATTCGAACACGTGCCTGGTCACTCTTCCCCTGGGAACGCCTTCAGATTTTTCAGTCTCCGGGTGCTGCGGGTATCCTGGCATCCTGAGCTCGGAGTTTGCGCCGAAGCCTCCGACGCAGGCTTTCGGGTTCAGGGTGTCCATCACGAATCTGCTGCCGTCGATGAGGAACTTGTAGTCGAGCCTTGCGTCCTCCTCATAGCATCCCATGACATACGAGAGGTCGGTTCCCGTCACCCTGGTCATGGGCATGGGCAGCGTCTGCCAGCAGCTCATGTCGCCTACCAGCTCAACCCTGCTGCCAGAACCCCTATGGACGAACAGCACCTCATGCCCTGCGATGACCGGGAAATCAAGCAAGCCTTCGACGTTCTTGAACTCGGAGTCCACGTAATCCTGCCTTCTCCCGAGCGGGAGATTCTCAACATCCTTGACAAAATCGAGAAAAACTCTTATGCCATCCGCAACCTTCCCGCTCTCCATCGAGACATCCTCCATTATACTAACTCAGCTTATTATCCTATAAGTCCATTCCAAATATGATGGCAGATGCAACAAGGTTTTTGACTATGAGAAAAACGCTGTTGAGCGTCTGATAAAGGTTAATGGCTCTCAGCGAGTTATTGACATCCTTCTAAGAGCTGATGAGATTGTTGTCAGAGCGGCTATTGATGATTCTGGTGGCTTTGAGCGGGCGCAGGAAGAGTTGATTAAGGCGGATGAAGGAATATCTAACTGTAAGTATATGCCGGCTGTCGATAGTTATAAGAAGGCGTGGGAGTTGACATTTTAAAAGATGAACCTACTCGTAACTGGTGGCTCTGGATTTATCGGAAGTCATCTGGTTGAGGCGTTAGTCGGAAAGGGCCATAGTGTGAGATGCTTGGTTAGAAAAACAAGTAATGTTGATTTTCTGAACGAGATGGGTGTAGAGTTAGTATCTGGCGATATAACTGAAAAAGAGTCATTGAAACATTGCTTTAAGGACGTTGATGTTGTATACCACCTTGCTTCCATAAGGGGCGAGAAAAAAATCCCAAGAGAGATGTACTGGAATGTCAACGTAACTGGAACTAAAAACGTTATGGAATCAGCTTATGATTCCGGGGTGAAGAAGTTCCTATTCTGCAGCTCTATAGGAGTTCTTGGTTGGATTGACAAATTGCCGGGTAATGAGAATTTTCCGTATAATCCGCAAGGGAACTATCATATAACAAAGTGCGAGGCTGAAAAGCGTGTATCGAAGTTCTCTTATGAAAAGAAATTCCAAACAGTAGTCATAAGGCCGGTTATGTCCTATGGGCTTAGAGATCTGGATGGCATGTTGTTCAATCTGACACGATTGATAACAGACAAAAGATTTTTGATCATTGGAAATGGAAAAAATTATATGCATCTTGTCAATGTGAAGAATTTGGTAAAGGGATTTATTCTGGCCATGGAAAAGGAAAGTGCCAGCGGAACTTATATAATTGCAGACAAAGAGCCAATTACCGTAAATGAACTAGTAACTATTGTTTCTGAAACTATTGGTGCTAACGTACCATCGATCCATATACCCTTGAATTTTGCCAAAATAGCCGGATATATCATGGAAAAAACATATACGATTATCCCTACGAAATCCGAGCCGTTTATCACTCCCTATAAGATAGATCTGATGAGCAAGTCCAGATACTATGACATAACAAAGGCCATAAACGAATTAGAATATGTGCCTGAGATGTCTACCCCTGATGGGATAGTAGAGACTGTCAGATGGTATACGGAAAATGGTCATGTCTGAAAAAAATTATGATGAGGGTCTTGGAACCGTGTATGAGCGTTTTATCTTGAACGACATATTCAAAGGGATATTACAAAAGAACAGAATAACTTCTGTTCTGGAAGCTCCGATATACGGCATGACTGGAATTACTGGAATAAACAGCGTGTATTTTGCTTTGAGAGGATGTCATGTGACATTGGTTGACGTGAATGAGAATAGATTAAAGTCTGTTGATGAAATTTGGAACGAAGTTGGATTACGGGATAGCGTTACCCTAGTCTATGAAAAGAATCTCAGTGAACTTCCCTTTGAAGACAATTCATTCGATATCGTATGGAATTTTGCAGCTTTGCAACATGTTGAAAACGCACCATTATTGATAAAAGAGCTCATAAGGGTGTCTAAACATCTTATTTTTATTTCAATCCAGAATAAGGCACAGATGGGGTATAAATTGAGAAAATATCTGTTGCAAAGGGATTCTTTTAAGAGCATATACGAGAGATGGATGGATATCGATTGGATAAAAAAGACGTTTGAGGAAAATAATGTAAGAACGGTTGAGGATGGCGTCTTTGATATTCCGCCATGGCCTGATACGTGTATGCCTGTGAATAGATTTTTTGGCGATAAGCGCAAGTCAGCGTGGAACTGGAACATCGTGGATTATTACCTGAAAAAGGACATAAATCTTAGAGATAGGATAGATAGATACAAGTTTATAGAGAATTCAGGAATTCCAGAAAAAGTAAAGTCTCTGTGGGCGCATCACAGATATGTCCTTGGAGTAAAGACGTAGGTTGATACTATGGGGATTCAGAAAGATATTTATGAGAGGTATTGGACTGATGGCGGTCCAGTCATAGGATCGTATATGCATTGGAGACTGGAATTGCTGAAGAATTATATAAAAAATAATAAACGTATCCTTGATGTCGGCTGCGGTGATGGCAATGCAAGCGGTAATTTTACAAGAGATAACGATTTGTTTGGAATTGATATATCCCAAGTTGCCTTAAAGAAAGCTCTTGAAAGAAGATTAAGGGTATGTGCATGCAATATAGATGATGGCGAATTTCCGTTTAAGGACGGCTCGTTTGACCTGGTTTTAATACTTGACGTTCTTGAACACATAATAAACCCTGCAACCGTGCTAAAGGAAGCTAGGAGGGTATCGTCAGAGACGGGGTTGATGATAGTCACCGTGCCGAATGGTTTAAACCTTATGAACAGACTCTACTTTTTGAGCGGTAAGTTTGTAGACGTTTTTGACCAGAATCACAGGTATAAGGACAGATTGTTTACAGAACATATACGACTTTTCTCCAAAGAAGTTTTAGAAAAGATGGTCGTAGACGAAGGTCTTGAGATAGTGGATAGGCATTACTATTTTCCGAGCAGATTTGAAGAAACGAACTGGAAGAAATTTCAGACGATTGGAGATATCATATACAAGACGGATTTATACCGAAGAATGCCCACATTGTTTTCACTGGGACTTTTTTATGTATTAACGAAGTCAACTTAGTGCTGACGAGTCTCTCGAGGAACCGGTTAAGGGCGTACCGCTCATACGCCGTCCCATAGCCCTCATCCAACAGCATCAGATAAGCTTGAAGTTCCTCTGCGGGGGTCATAGCAGCCTCCAGAGAACCCTTAAAAGCGTCTTCGGGTTCACGAGCATGTTAGTGTAGGCGGCGTTCGCAAGCGGGCAGTAGCACCTGCTTTCCCTCACGGTTTTCCTCATGCTCTCAGCTCGCTCAGAAAACCACAGCTTCTTGAAATCATAATCGCATTCCCTGAGGTTGCCCACAGGATCGGCCTTGATGCAGCAGAACCAGACGTCGCCGTCAGCAGAAATCTGCGCGGAAGCTATGCCAGCATAACACGGGATTATCTGACGTTTATCCGAGAGCATCCTTTTCACGTTCTCATAATACTCCAACCTGAACGCCTGGGTAATCCTCGAAGTTCCCCCATAGTCTTTCATCCTCGTCCTGCTGGTGATATAGCCTATGGCCTTGGAGTAGTCCTCCTGGGAGGGAGTCACTCCGCTCCCGACGTTGTCCAGTTCGACGCGCTCCTCTGCAATCTCCGTGATGTAGGAGTCGGGCTTGAGCTCGCTCATAACGTAGTCATAGATATGGGGGATATCACTGACATTGTGCCTGGAGATGACCGTGTGGATGCCGACAGAGAGGTTCCTATTCCTCAGCTTCCTGAGGCCACGGTAAGTCTCAACAGCCCTCTCAAAATTCCCCCTCACGCCCCGGATCCTATCATGTTTTTCTCCGATGCCGTCCAGCGAGAGGTTCACAATCCAGCTGGTGTTCGGCGCGGCTTCAGTGATTGCCTTAACAGTGTCTGGTATGCTACCGGCAAGCCCATTCGTCGGTATGTTCACGATGGAAGGCATGCATCTCCTGTAAAGGGATGTACATATATCCTCTAATTCCTCTCTCAGGAACGGCTCCCCGCCGCTCAACGTGACCCAGTACGGTTTTCCAATAGTTGAGAATATCCCCCCAAGCTCTTCGAGCGTCAGTTCATTGCCGGCCTCTCTGCCGGTGATATCGCAAGTGAGACACCTGGAATTGCACCTGAACGTCAGGCTAATCGTATAGTTCACAGGCAGGACATTCGGCCATCCCAGATAATACGTAGACCAGTACGATGGAATTTTTGATAATAACTTTATCATCCTAGCTTCTTCGTTGACTCGGAAGTCTCCCAGTTGTAGGGATTCCTCTTCAACACATAATAATCTATGTTAGCCCCCAACCTTATGTACGCCTCTAGGATAACGGCCATGAACGTCCATACAAACCTCTTCGGGCGGAATGAAATGGTCTCCAGCAAAGCTGAAAGCACCTGAATCTTGTCCATTGTGATAGGATAATAGTCCTTAGACTCCTTGGTGTGGAGGTAACCTACCATAATCCTCTTCCTCTGCCTTATCAGGTCTGCCACCGTCTCTGGACCATGGTTAACGACGACAGCATCAGGTACGTACACTACCAGATAACCTCTCTTCTTTATCAGGGCCTCGATCTGGAGGTCATCGACGGCGGTG
The DNA here is from genome assembly GCA_043800255.1 of Candidatus Altarchaeota archaeon. Classification (GTDB taxonomy): domain Archaea; phylum Altiarchaeota; class Altiarchaeia; order IMC4; family SCGC-AAA252-I15; genus JAZDNF01. The sequence continues at coordinate 256,698 of JAZDNF010000001.1, forward strand.
TCCACATCAATCCTTTCAACAAGAGGCTTCATGGCAAGCATCTCATTAGCTTTGGGCATCCTCAGTTGGAGTCTGTGATGCAGCTCCCAGACGAGCCTTACAGTGTAGCCCATGAACGAATCCGGGTTGTTGTCGGGAACGGGCCTTCCGGTGGTAAGGCCCACCGCAGGATTCTCGAAAGGCTCGCACAAGAACCTGAAGGCGGTATCAGAAGGTATCAGGTCAGCGCTCAATAAAATGAACAGGTCGCCCCGCGCCTCCCTTAGAAAAAGGTTGATTGCCGAGGCCTTGCCCTCCTTCTTTTTCTGGATCAGAAGCCTTATCCTACCGTCTTTTTTTGCGTACTCCCCCACTATACTCTCCGTCCTGTCGGTGCTGCCGGAGGATATGACAAGTATTTCAGAAATTCTGTCCCTTCCCACTTTCTGCTTCAGGACGGCGTCCAAAAGCCTCGCGATGTTCCGCTCCTCATTGTAGGCGCAGACTCCCACAGAGACGTCCATGGTATATATAATACTGTTTTGTAAAATAACAACATCTACCAGCAGAACATGGAGGTTTCTATACTTGGGGGAGGTATTGCCGGCCTGAGCGCAGGATGGGCGCTCTCAGACAAAAACGTCTCAGTTACCGTAATCGAAAAAGAGAAGACCCTAGGCGGCCTGGCGAGGAGCTTCACACGCAACGGCTACACGTATGATCTGGGAGGCCACAGATTCTTCACGCAAAACGAGAACCTCATCAGCACGCTGAAAGAGCTACTGGGCGAAAACATCTGCGTCATGCCGAGAAAGAGCGCAATATACCTGAAGAACAGGTTCTTCGGATATCCTCCGCAGATGAAAGAGGTGCTGTCAAAGATGCCGCCCCACCTTTCGGCGAAGATAGTGCTCTCCTACCTTAAGGCGGCAGTCTCCAGCAGAATAAGGCCGAAGGCAGACAAATCATTCGAAGACTGGATTGTCAACCGATTCGGGAGATCCATGTACGACTTCTACTTCGGACCATACACTGAAAAAGTCTGGGGGACTTCCCCAAGTGAAATTTCAGCCGACTGGGCAGCACAGAGAATAACTGTGGTCAGCCTGCTGGATGCTGTGAAAAACACGCTCTCAAATGTTGAAGACGGCCCCAGAACATATGCGCGAGAATTTTATTACCCAGAGAGAGGCGGCATCGCAAGCATATCGAACGCGCTCGCAGACAGGATCAGAGAAAAAAGCGGGAAAATAAGAACAGACTGCAGTGTGACTGAAGTCCATGTCAGCGGTGACAGGGTTGACAGTATAGTCTGCAATGGCGGGGAGGATGAACTCCAGCCAGACTACGTCGTAAATTCCATCCCGCTAACCAGCTTAATACGGGCAATCAGGCCCGAAGTCCCGGACAGTGTTGCTGAGGCAGCATCAAGACTGAAATACCGGTCATGCGTTTTCGTCTACATCAGCCTGGACAAGCCGGAAATAAGCGACAACACGTGGCTATACCTGCCAGAGCGTAACATCCTCGCGAACAGGATAAACGAGACTAACAAGTTCTCAAGATACAACGCGCCGGAGGGCAAATCACTGTTGAACGTCGACCTGACCTGCAACAAAGACGACCTGTTATGGGATACGCCAGATGACCGGCTGATAGGACGTTGCATCTCAGATTTCGAACGCATCGGACTGCTAACAGAAGACGACGTTGACAGCGCCTGGGTTGAGAGAGAAGAGCACTGTTACCCCCTATACACGCTCGACTACAGGAAGAACCTTGACGTGGTTCTGGACTATCTTGGGGGTATCAGGAACCTGAGCACAATCGGGAGGAACGGCCTCTTCAGGTACAATAACATGGACCACTCGCTTGAGATGGGGCTGACGGCAGGCCAGAACATAGCCTCCACGGGGGAGAGTCATATAAAATACGAGAGCGTATTTAATGCGGTCTAATAAAATAACTACAATGGCGACTTCTAGAGGTGCTATGCTTCTGGTCCTGTTCAGCACGTTTTTCACAGCATTCGGCCAGATATTCTACAAGAAGGCGTCGATGAGGCTGGATGCGAGCATCGCACACCAGCTTGCGAACTATCCGCTCTTCGCAGGAGTCATACTCTATGCTATGGGAGCTGTGATGCTGCTCATAGCGCTGAAGTACGGTGAGCTTTCAGTGCTCTATCCAATATACGCGATGAACTTCATATGGGTTTCGATACTCTCGCCCAGGTTCTTTCCGACAGACTCTATGAACGCTTTCAAATGGATTGGAGTGCTGTCCGTGGTGGTCGGCGTATCGCTGATAGGGAGGGGAAGCAGACAACATTAAAATGAAGGCGCAGCTGACAAGCATCCTGATGGTATTGTTCGCGACCGTTCTCGGAGCGTTGGGGTCATTGTACCTCAAGCTTGGCTCAGGGAGGCTCACATTAAATCTGAAGGTATTATATAACCGAGAGATATGGTATGGCGTTATCCTCTACGCCGTCTCATCGGTGATATTCATAATAGCCTTGAGGGGCGGTGAGCTTTCAGTCCTGTACCCTTTCGTCGCCTCAAGCTACATCTGGGTGTGCCTGCTGTCGGTCAAAGTCCTGAAGGAGAGGATGAACGTCCAAAAGTGGGCTGGGATAGCGTTCATAGTGCTGGGGGTGAGCCTCATAGGCTTGGGGAGCTGAGATGAGAGTCGCAGTACTGGGCGCCGGCCTGTCAGGTCTGACAGTCGCCAAGAGGCTCGCCGAGAGCGGGATGGACGTTGAAGTCTTCGAAATACAGAATCAGGCGGGAGGTCTCGCGAAGACCCTCAGGCACGGCGGCTTCACCGTTGACCTCGGGCCCCACAGGTTCCACAGCAAGGACAAGAAGCTGGTGGAGCTGGTGGGGGAGTGGATCAACGGCAACTGGCAGGTCCTCGAGAGGAGGTCGAGAATATACATGGCGGGCAGGTTTTTTGATTACCCCCTGCGGGTGTCGAATGCGATACTGACGATGCCTCCAGTCACTTCGCTGCAGATTATGGCAGACTACCTGAAGTCTGCTGTCACAAGGCGCATTCTACCACAGGCAGACGTCTCCTTTGAGGACTGGGTCGTAAACCGATTCGGGAGGAAACTCTATGAGATCTACTTCAAACCCTACAATGAGAAGCTCTGGAGGATACCCCCCAACAGGATGTCGGCAGACTGGGCGTCGCAGAGGATAAGCCTCCTGAACCTGTGGGACACGATAGTGAAGACTGTATTCAAAGGGGGGGATGAGCCGAGAACCTATGTGTCAAAGTTCAACTACCCTGTCTCCGGCGGAATCGGCAGCATCTCCGCAGCCCTGAAGGAGAGCGTCGAGAAAAGCGGCGGGAAAGTATACTTGGATGCAAATGTGAAATCAATAGAGCGCAACAAGGAGGAGGATGCTGTGACCGGCATCACCTATCAATACGAAGGCCGGGAACATAGCGCCAAATACGACCTGATAGTGTCGAGCATCCCCGTAACTTCCCTCATAAGGCTGCTGAGCCCGAAACCCCCCGAGTGGATACTAAAAAAGAACAACAAGCTGAAGTTCAAGGCGCTAATCTTCTACTACGTTGTCGTGGGCGGCAAGACCATATCAGACGACCACTGGGTCTACATACCCCAGAAGAACCTCATATTCAACAGGATATCGGAGCCGAGGAACTTCAGCAGAAACAACGTCCCAGCGGAGAGGAACATCGTCTGCGCGGAGATAAGCTGCGACGTAGGCGACGACATATGGCACATGCCGGAGGAGAAGATGAGAGAATCCGTTGTGGCAGGCCTCGAGGAGCTAGGCTTCATGAAGGCGGATGAAGTGCTGGAATGCTTCTCCCACAGGGAGCCGCACGCATACCCAGTATACGACCTCGGGTATAAGATAAATCTGAACCATCTGAAGAAGTACCTCTCAGGCTACGGCAACCTCATATCGCTGGGGAGGAACGGTCTCTTCACCTACGACAACATGGACCACTCGGTGATAATGGGCCTGAAGGCAGCCGACGCCGTCATAGGCTCTGACTTCCGGGAGGCTAAAAAGGTTGTCGAGGAGATAGCGAGAGATGAGGAGTACTTCGGCTGACGCGAAGATGGAAAGAAAGCATATCGTTGCACTGCTCCTGCTGCTGTGTCTAGTGGTACGTCTTGCGTACATCATTCTGGCAGGAGATGAGATATTCCCGCCGGACGGTCTCCTCTACGACGAGCTGGCAAGGAACGTCCTGGAAGGGAAAGGCTTCACCTACCAGGGTTTCAAGGCGTTCAGGGCGCCAGGTTATCCCCTGTTCTTAGCCTTACTGTACGTTTTCAGCAGCTCCCTGTTTTTCGTCCGGGTTGCGGGAGTCCTGATGAGCACGTTCACGGCATACCTGGTGTACCTTACGGCGAAGGAGGCGTTCCATAATGAGCGAGTCTCCCAGCTTTCGCTCCTCTTCTTCTCGCTGTATCCCTACTCGATATACTACACTGCGGCGGTCTCGACGGAGACGCTCTATAGTCTACTGTTCATGGCCCTCATGTATCAGCTTCTCAGGATGTCTGACACGAGAGAGTATATGCTGGCTGGCGTCATAGCAGCCGTCGCCATACTGGTCAAACCTTACACGCTCGCTTTCATGGTGCCTGCATGGCTGTGGACGCTCATGTCAAAGAAGAAGCCGCTAAAGTGCATCGCATTCTCGGCTGTGGCGATGATTCTGATACTGTCGCCGTGGATTGTGAGAAACTATCTCATATTCGACAAGCTCGTGTTCATCTCAACAAACGGGGGAGTCAACCTTTGGATGGGCAACAGCCCCTCCTCAGAGGAGGCAGTCGTCGGAGAATACCTTCACGAGCACAGGAGAGGCATAGCTAACATGTCAGAGCCTGAGCTGGACTCCTACTACAGGGCAAAAGCCATCAGCTTCATCAGAGAGAACCCTCGTTTCACCTTAGAGAGGTGCGTGTCGAAGCTCTTCAGGACGTGGAGAGTCTATCCTGAGGGAAGCATGACCGAGAAGCTCGTCAGCCTGCTGACGTTCGGGTTAAGCATGCCGTTCGCAGCCTATGCCGCCCTCAGCTCAAGAAAGGAATGGAAGCATGTGCTCCTGTTCGTGATAGCGTTCGCCACCATACCTTTGAGCGGCGTCCTCTTCGTCCCCCTGGTAAGGTACAGGAATCCCATAGATCCGCTAGTTCTGATACTGGCTGCGCAGGGCCTATGGCTTCTTCTTGCAGAGATAAACCTTGTGCAGAAAGAATAAGGTGTTAGCTGTCCTCTCGATTCTGAACATCTTTGACATCTCATCTTCAACCTGCATCAGGGTGTTAATGTCAGGATGCTTGTTCCACCTTAGGGAGATTATCTTACCCAAAGTCAGAATGTGTTCTCTTGGCAGTGTCACTACCAGGGTTCCATCCTCCTTCAGAACCCGGTTGAACTCTGAAAACGTCTTCTTAAGGTCCAGGACGTGCTCCAGGACCTCAGAGCATATGAGGCTGTCAAAAGCTCCGTCCTTGAAGCTCAGGCCTTCAGTCTCGCACATCGAAAACAAAATCCCAAACCTGTTTTTCCCGATTTTCAGTTTCTTGAGGTCGACGTCGCATCCGACCTTAATCCTGCAGTCAACCCTGCTGAGGACATAACCTTCACCGGAGCCGGCGTCGAGCACCACCTCGCCCCGCACAAATTCTCTTACCTTCTTTATCTTGTCGTCGAATATCGCCCTGATGACTGGATTCCATGTCTCATACAGGTTATCATCCAGCTTAGTGTACTGGTACTCTTTTGTCATCTTCTGAGCCTTTCCATCACCTGAGCCCACTTCTTGTTTATGAGGTCAGATATGAGGCCGAGCATCAGAACCTGAAGCCCCACTATTATGAGTAGGCTGGAGAGTATGGCGGTGGGGAACCTCCTTATCGCTCCTGTTTCTATCCACTCGACAAGCGGTATCATGCCTAGGAGAAAGCCGGCCATCAGGAAGAACAGCGCGATGACGGAGAAAAACAGCATCGGCCTGTAGTCCCTGAAGAGGGTGAGGATGGTATAGAAGATGAGGTAGCCGTCGCTGAATGATTTCAGCTTCGACTCCGAGCCCTCATGCCTGCTCCGGTACTCGACTGGAATCTCCTCTATCGCGTAACCGCTCGCGAGCGCCCTGATTGTGAGCTCGGTCTCCACCTCAAAGCCCGACGAGGTTAGCATGATGTTCTTCACCAGCGCCCTGGTCATGACCCTGTAGCCTGAGAGTATGTCCTCGAGGTTCTTGCCGAAGCAGAAGTTCACGATACCTGTTATGATCCTGTTGCCGATTATGTGCAGGAACTTGAGGGAGCCGCTGGCTCTCTTATCCAGCCTCGAGCCGACCGTCATGTCAGCCTCACCGCTTAGGACAGGCTGCATGAGCTTTTTGACATCCTCTGCGGGGTAGGTGTCGTCTGCGTCAGCCATCACATAAACGTCGGAATCAACATCCTCGAACGCCTTCCTCACGGAATTCCCCTTACCCCTCATATACTGGATTACGACCTTCGCACCCGCCCTTTCAGCCTCCTCCTTTGTTCTGTCCACTGAGTTGTTGTCGTACACTATTATGTCCGCCTCTGGCAGCGCTCTCATGAAGTCCTTCACGACCTTGGAGATGGTCTTCTCCTCGTTCAAAGCTGGAATGATTACCGTAACCTTAAGGGCCATGCTAATTATTGAGACGCTAAATACTAAAACCTGCTTTCAATATGCGGACGGTCTGCCCTCCGCCGTACGTCATCCTCTGTATCAATGCGGGCCTCACGTACTCAAAGGTTCTGACAGATGTCATATTCTCTGTACCTGGTACCCTGCTCTCGAAGCCTGCCTTCACAGGAACATAGACTTCGACGATGAAATCGGCCTGGCCTATGTCGTCAACCACCGTGAAATCCCGGTGCCTCAGGTGATATGATATGGCGTCAGAGTTCGTGTAAACACTCGAACCTCTCCCGATGTTCGAGCTTATCCAGTATACTGCGTCCTCCGTAGGCTGCTCCAAGCCCAGGAAGAAATAGCCGACAGCGTACCCTCCAATGTAACCCGATAGTATAATGATTGCCATCAGGTGTTTCCTGTACCTATCGAGCATCTTCGGCAGGTATCCCACCGTATAGTAGGCGAAAGTCGGCAGCAGGGCCATGAAGTACCGTATGTTCGTCAGCGGCCACGTCACTATCAACACCAAGGATATCATGAAGTAGACCAAAAGTATGATGTCCAAGTCGCCGAGCTTATTCCTGTAAGATTTCAGGAACCCCTTCGCCGTAGCATACGCTCCGATGATGCCCAGCAGCTGCAGGCCCAGTAGAAAGTGAACGACCCTGAAGAACACTCTCATATAGTCTTTTCCTGGCGTGACGGCTGCCGTATCGAAGAGGAAGAAAATCCACTTCCTAAGCAGCTCAGACGGAATCAACATCCCGTAGAGTGCGGGCAGCAGCGCGAATGAGAATGAGAATACCATAGCCCTCTTGAAGTCCCTCCTGACGAGCATGGCGAAAACTATGGCGGCGAACATTGCAAGAACTGTCTCGCGCGCCAGAAAACCCAAACCTAGAACGAGCCCGGAAGCTGACAGGATGAAAAAATCATCTTTCGAACTCAGATAAAGGTACAAGCCGAGCAGGGAATAGAAGAGGCCGATAGGGCCTATCAGCATCGTCGGGCTCACATACACCAGAGCAGGACCGCTTGAAAAAAGCAGGGCGCCCCACACCGAGTCCTCACTGCCATATCTTGTCCTGAGTATGCAGTACATCAGGTAGACGCTTCCGGTCGAGACCAGTATGAGGTAAAGCCTGATGAGCGGGATATTGTAGTCGAAGAGCCACTCCATCAGCGCGAGGGCGGAGAAGTGGACTATCCTGTGGGTCTTGACCTGGGGAAGCTCTCCCCTGAGCAGTCCCTCGCTCAGCACCAGGTACTCGGCGTCGTCGTTGCTTACCTTCTCCCCGTAATACAAGCCTAAAATGCAGTAGACTATGAACGGGACCAATATTACCGTGAGCTTCTGAGTGTCCATCTCAATTGAAGACAAAATTGTGTTTTGATGGTTAAAAACCGTATAACGCCGTTATTCTGCCGCTTTTGCCAGTCTGCCAGTCCTGCTGATTATGTACGGGGTCACCAGGGCGCAAGCTATCAGGAACGAGACCGCGGCGCCGGCCATTCCCATCCTCGGCAGAAGGATTATATTCAAGAAGACTATCATCAGAGCCATTGCTGCCTTTGATATGAACGAGACTCTGACACCCTTCACCCCCAGCGACAGCGCATACCAGTCGAAAATCGAGTAGACCGAATACGCCATAGGCAGAAGCGGGAAAAGCAGGAGGTATCCTGTCTCAAGGGGGTACGTCTTCCCGTACAGTGTCATGAAGACGATGCAGGAGACGAAGGTCACGGCATAAACCAGGGGGGACGCTATTATCAGGCTCCTCAGCCTCAGCCATATCTTCACCTTCCCGCTCCTGGATGCTTCAGGCAGGAGAACAGTCCCGAAGATTACGATGAAGCCTAGGGATACTCCCAGTGTTGAGAAATTGTAGGCCTGGTACAATCCGATGTCCTCCAGGCTGAGATACCTGTTCATAAGTATCCTGTCAACGTTGAATATGACAATGTGGGCTGTGTTAGCCAGGAAGTTGTAGGCGCTGTATCCCATGAAGAGCACGAGAGGCGATTCGCTTATCCTGAACCTCAGGAACCTCCTGAGGTCTCCTGCTATGAAGACGATGACGAGTGCCGAGCCGACCGCAAGGCTCCAGATGGCTGCCGACACCGTCCTGTCCCCAACCAGGAGAAAAAAGTACACTATGAGCGCTACCTTCAGAACGGACGCTGAAAACTCCGCAAGGCTCACCATCTTCATCCTGTGTAGGCCTTGCAGTATCCTCCTAACGACGTCGGAGGGGACCCAGCTGACAGCCAGGATGAGGCCCAGCATCACCGCAGACCTGCTGACTGAGATGGCGTCTGATATGAGCGGAGTCGCAAAATAGAACACCAGCGCCGAGATGACTGTCAAGGCCAGGGTGATCCAGATGTATGCTGAGATTATGCTCGACTTCCTTCTCTCCTCCTTTTCCCCCGCAAGGTACTTGACGAGCGCGAAGTTTGCCATCGTCATCGGCAGTATCATGAAAAAAGTTATTGACCTGATTATCGAGTACTCTCCGTAGGCTGTCGGCCCGAGAACCCGTCCCAGGTAGATCTGGATGAACATCTGCATCGCGTAGGCGAGCGTGAATCCGACTCCGACATACCCCAGGTTTTTCCCGAAATCCAGGGTGGCTGGTCCTATGCCCTCGCCGAACATCCTCCTGTGGATTCCTGAGACCAAGGCCCAAACCCTACCTGTCAGGCTTTCTAAGATGCTCATATAGCGCCTCCATGTTCTCTATCATGCCTTTCAAGGTAAAATACTCCTCAACCCTCTCCCTGCCCCTGAAGCCCATCTGCTTCCTCCTCTCAGGGTTCTCTATCAGCGTCCCGATGGCAGCCGCAAGCTCCTCAGGGTTCTCCCTGGGGACTAGAATCCCGGTCACTCCGTTGTCTATTACCTCCTTAGTGCCTCCAACGTCAGTTGCCACAACAGGGAGAGACGATGCCATCGCCTCTAGCACGGAAACCGGAAGCCCCTCCCAAAGGGACGTCAGGACGAAGATGTCCGAAGCCTTCAGCAGTCCAGGGACGTCCTCCCTCTCGCCTGCGAATATGACGTCGTCTGAGATTCCAAGTTCAGAGGACATGATTTTCAGCTCTCCCATGAGCCTGCCGTCCCCGACAACAAGGAACTGGACGTTGCCGTGCTTCCTTTTCACAATAGATGCCGCCTTTATGAAGTCCGAAGGGTTCTTCTCAGGGTGCAATCTCGTCACGGTTACGACAGTCACCTTCTTCTCAGACAGGCTCAACTGCTCCCTAACCTTCCGACTGTCAGCAGTGTCGTCGAATCTCCGCAGGTCTATGCCATTGTAAACTACCCTGATCCTATCAGGCTTTATCCGGACATCCTCCACAAGAGAGTCCCTCACCGCGTTCGAGTTCGCCACTATCACTGTAGAGTAGACGCTGGTGAGCCTGTCTATGAGCCTGTAGAGCGGGCTCTTCCATTCGCTCGTGCTCCTCTCGCCTGAGACTATTGCAGGCGTATTTGCGAGCCTCCCCGATATCCTGGCCAGGACGTTGCTGTAGAAGAGGAAGGAATGCACTATGTCAAATCTCATCTGCTTCAGGAACCTGGCCAACCGGTATACAGAAGTCACGTCCATCTTGCTACTAATCCCAAGAACGTCGACTCTGATGCCCTCCCTCTTCAGCATCTCAGCTACCCTGCCGCCCTTCGCCAGGCACATAACAGTCACATCGAATCTCCTCCTGTCAAGGCCTGTTGCGAGAGATTTTACCATCATCTCAGTCCCGCCGACGTCCAAGGTCCCTATCAACATCAGCACTCTCGTCTTTTTCACGGCAGCTCTATGTGCTCCCTCCATCCTTGGGGGGGCATGAACTTGAGGTTGGGCATTATGTCCATGTTCGACTCGTAGGATATGCCTGTTATGTCTGCAGTCCCGAGGGGGTGCTTTTTCAGGCTTCTGCTCTCACTCAGCTGGGGAATCCTGCCGGCATCGAAGCCCATGATGGTCGCCGCTATGGTGTCGGTTGCGACAGGGTCAGCGCCTGCGATGAGCATCCCAGCACGCTTTGAAATCCCGTGTAATGGCCCCTCCCCCTCGGCGCAGACTACGGCGTCAACGACCGCGAAATGTTTTCTTGCTATCTTGTCATTCATCTTCCCGTCCCTGAAGTACAGCATTATCAGGTTGATGTCAAGTATCGTCCTCCAGAGGGTGTCGTTCCCGTACCAGCTCCCCTCCCTGATGTCAGCACCTCCTCTCCTGAGCATCGAATGCAGCATCCTGGCAGGCTTCCACAGGAACGGCAGCCTCTGCCTCATCAGGCCTATGGCTTTGCTCTCGAAGCTCTTTCCCATCCCGCCTTCAGGGTACTCGTCACCGCCATCAAGTTTGCCGCCTGCCCTGTGATGGGGCAGCCAGGACTTGTCGCCGACGATGCCTATCATGTTCTTGAGGCAGCATGTTATGCCTGCCTTCTTGTGCGTCTTAAGTTTGGGAACGTTCAGTATGCAGTCTGCCTCCAAGACCGTGTTCGGGATGATGTACTCGTTCTTTTCCATGTTGTGGTGCTCGCACATGGCATCCCTGTCGTAGTCGGTGACCCTGTAACATCTGTAATCCCTGCTTATCTCATACAAGTTGCTCTCCCTCCCCAGGTCTACGACGGTGTAGCCTCTGGGGTCTCCCCTGATCTTTCTCCTCTCGACTATGACGTCGTTCCCGTCCAACACCGCCACCTCCTGTCTGCAGTCTATGAATTCCACTCTGAAGCTGAATCCTCCGAAATCGAGCCTCTTCTCCTTTAAAAGTCTTTCTATGTCGCAGGACTGCAGGGGGACGTCGCATACAGATATCCTGCCGCCGTCACCGCACGCCCTGTGCGCATAGCCTAAGACTGCTTTCAAAACTGATGGGTCTGTCGTCACGCAGTCGTTGTGCCTCTCATCGGAGAGGTTCCTGTGCATCACAAAGTTCGGCTTTATGACGACGTTGTCGCCCTCTGATATGAACTCTCCGAGCGGGTTCCAATCTTTCCTGTTCTTATTCCTATTGTCAAGTTGGAGCAGCATGAACAGCTGCTCCACTCCCTTATTGGCTTCCTCTTCGGTCAGACTTCGTCCGAGCAGCCGATCATCCCTGTAGACTGCGACGGAAACCATCAGTATTCCCTCCTGAGTATCGCCCTCTTCCCGCTTTTTGTCAGCGGTATCCTATCAACGTTTTTGAATTCCACGGTCATGCCTTCCCCGAGGTAGTCCTCCATCGCCTGCCGCAGCTTTCCTGTAACCCTCTCATCCATCTTCTCCATAGGCTCCAACAGCACTTGAAGCATTCCACTGCCCTTCTCCACGACCTGGAAGTTCCTGATGTAATCCGCATAGTCCTCGAAGAGCAGCGTCATAAAGTGCACTGACACTATCTTCCCCCGCGGCGTCTTTATGAGGTCTATCATCCTGCCACTGACCTCTGAGAATGCTTCAAGGCCGCGCCCGCATCCGCATTCCACCGTTGAGAGGATTCCGACGTCCCCGATGTCGTATCTTATGAACGGCATCCCGTGATTCTCGAGGGAGGTCACTATCATCCTGCCCCTCTCGCCCTCCCTGACAGGCTCTCCAGACTCAAAGGAAACTGTCTCGATGTAAAAGCTTTCCATGTTCACGTGCAGCCCGTCCTGTTTCTCGCACTCCTGCGCTATCATCCCAAATTCCCTGCTCCCGTACCTGTTGTAGACTTTCGCATTGAAGGCTTCCTCTATCGTCTTCCTCTGGGATTCTGGGAGGGTCTCTCCGGAGGTTATTATGGCGCCGACCTCGGGCGGTTTGATGCTGTTGTCCAGCATGAACTTGGACAGGCCGTATGCTGCCGAGACATAGCATTCGAGGAGTGCCGGCCTTTTCCTTCTGATACGTTCAGCATACTCTCTCATCGTCGTATCGTCCATGTTGAACGCGCTCAGCAGCTCCCTCCTCATTATTGCATCAAAAAGCTTCGTCTTGAATGTGATGTTATGGGGGCCCCAGATTTTTATCAGAGGATCCCCGAACAGGAGGCCAGCCCACTCGTATCCCCTGTACAGGTTCGCCCTCTCCATGTCTAAGAGCTGTCTGTCCATGAAGAACTTGAACGGCGTGCCAGTGGAACCTGAAGTGCTGTTGGATATCAGGTCTTTTTTACTGCACATCCTTGATGTCGCCCTGTCAACGGATTTGCTGAGGCTCTCCTTCGTCGAAATCGGGATCTTCGACATGTCACCCCTCTTTCGTATGTCAGAAGGCTTTATTCTGCCATCGTCGAACAGGCGCCTGTAGTATTCGACGTTCCTGTACGAGTAGTCTATCAGGCTTTTCAGTTTCTTCCACTGGAGTTCCTCCAGTTTTTCCCTGCTCATATGCTGGCTTCTCTCAAGCTTCATGTACTCTGCCCAGAAGTTCGTCCCAATCAGAGGAGTCAGCGGAAGCACCGCACTCCTCAGCATACTGCCGTAAAGTCCCATCTTATCCGTTCATGTACTTTCTGTGCCACATCTCTAGCATCATCAGGTTCCATATCCTGCCGCTGTTGTCCCGCCTACTCTTCGCGTGGTCGTCAACTATCCTCCTTATCTCATCCCTGTCCAGGTACTTGCTTATGGAAGCCTCGTTTCCCAGCAGCAGAGAGTCTACCGTGTCCCTAAGCTCGTCATTGAACCATCTGGCCAGCGGAACCCCGAAGCCCCTCTTCTTTCTCTTCAGTATCTGTTGGGGCAGGATGTCCTTCACAGCCTTCTTGAATACGTATTTGAGGGTCTGGCCTCTCACCTTGAGATTCGAGGGTATGGTCGCCGTGAACTCTACCATGTTGTGGTCGAGGAAGGGGACTCTCACTTCGAGGGAGTTTGCCATGCTCATCCTGTCAACTTTGGTCAGGATGTCGTCAACCATGTACGTGTTTATGTCAGCGTACATGGTCTTCCCGAGGAAATCCGGGAGCGTGCACTCGTCATAGTATCCATTAAGGACTTTGATGTGATCGAACCCTGCGTAGCCTTTTCCGCCGTAGAGCATGCTCTTCTCGACATTGTCGAACGACGTAACCCACTTAGCGTACATTTCAATCGGCGGAAGATCAGCTGCCTCGACAAATCTCTTTGAAAAGTTGATGAAACTCTTGTTCCTTGCGGAGGAAGGCATCGCCTCCATAAGCAGCCTGGCAGGCGCCTTCAGCATGGACGGTATCCTCGCGTATTGTCTTGCTAGATTCAGCGCCCTGTACCTGTCGTAGCCTCCGAACTGCTCGTCTCCGCCGTCGCCTGACAGGCACACCGTGACATGCTTCCTCGCCATCTCAGACACTATGTACGTGGGTATTGCCGAGGAGTCTGCGAAAGGCTCGTCAAAATGGTATGCCAGCTTCTCAAGGAGGGAGATGGCGTCCATCTTCACTACAAACTCTGTATGTTCTGTGTTGAACGTCTCCGCTATCGTCTTCGCGTACTGGAGCTCGTTGTAGGATTCCTCCTCGAAGCCGATTGAGAAGGTTTTCACAGGCTCATCAGAGATTTCGCTCATCATCGCCACGATGGCCGACGAGTCAATTCCCCCGGACAGGAAAGCGCCCAGGGGGACGTCGCTCATAAGCCTCGCCTTCACAGCCTGCTTAAGCAGTTCAACTATCCTTGTTTCGAAGTATTTGAGGCTGACGTACGGCCGGTGGGGGAACGTCAGCTGCCAGTACCTCCTTAGGGCGCTGCTTCTCTCTCCGACGGTCAGAGTGTGCCCCGGCTGGAGCTTCCTTATGCCCTCGAATATGCTGTGGGGCGCCGGGACGTAATTGTAGCTCAGATAGTAGTCGAGCGCCTCCCTGTTCAATTCCCTCTTCACTGTCGGGAATTCTATTATGGACTTAAGTTCGGATGCGAATATCAGCCTGTCGCTGTCGAGCAGATAGTACAATGGTTTTATGCCCAGCCTGTCCCTCGCGAGGAAGAATCGCCTGCTCTTGGAATCCCATATCGCAAAAGCGAACATTCCGTTGAATTTTTTGACGCAATCTATGCCGTACTCCTCGTAGGCGTGCACTATCGTCTCGGTGTCGGAGTTCGTGTAATAGGCGTGGCCTTTCCCTTCAAGTTCCTCTCTGATCTGGAGGTGGTTGTATATTTCGCCGTTGAATATCACCCATATGCGCTCGTCCTCGTTGTGTATTGGCTGGTCTCCTGTCTTCAGGTCTATGATGCTGAGCCTCCTGAAGCCCAGTCCCGTGTTTTTTTCGCAGTAGAATCCGTCGCTGTCAGGGCCCCTGTGCGTCAGCAGGCTTGCGCTTCTCCTAAGGTCGTCCTCTGCAACGTTTTCCCCCCTGAAGTTGTATGCCCCTACTATGCCGCACATCTTATGCAATAAGCTTTTCGTAAAGCTTTATGAACGAGTCCACCCTCCTTTTCACGCTGTATTTTCCCAGCATCTGCTTTCTGGCGTTCAAGCCCATCTGCCTGTGGTTTTTCCCGAGCAGGCTGACTATGGCCTTCGCAGTCTGCCTGCTGCTGCCTGCCTTCGTGAGGACGCCTGTGGCGTCGTTCACAAGCTCCGGATTACCTCCGACCTTCGACGCCACAATGGGGAGCCCGCACGCCATCGCCTCCATTATGGACCTGCTCAGCCCCTCCGCAAGCGAAGGCTGGACTAGAACGTCAGACGCGATGTAGGCGGCAGGCATGCTGTTGTAGGGCAGGTAAGGTATAACTTTCACTTTGTCCTTGAATCTTCCGTTCTTCTCAACCCATCCTGACACGAGCTTCTCGTCGTAGCCTCCCCCAACGAGGAGGAAAAGCGTCTTCGGGCTCTTCTTCAGGACTTTGGGAACGCTATCGAGGAGGACGTCAACTCCCTTCTCCCTGAGGAACCTGCCCGTGTATAACACAATCTTGTCGTCTGTTTCGACTCCCAGCCGATTCCTTGCTTCCTCCCTAGCCATCAGCTCAGGCCTGAAGAACCCGGTGTCGACAGCATTCGGTATGTAAGTCAGTTTATCCTTCGGAGTCTTGTACTTCTTTATCATCTCGTCTAGCAGGGCCGGGGCATCGCATGTAACATGGGTTGCGTTTCTGACGGCGTAACCCTCTATCCTGCGGGCTATGACTCTCTTTATCGGGTTCAGCCTGACGCCAGCCCACGGCCCGTGCATCGTAAGCAGATGGGGTATGTCCTTCTCTCCGATACCCTTTATCGCAGCCAAAGCCGCGGGAGGGTTGTGGGAGTGTATTACGTCAAAGCCTTCAGTCTTCAGAAGCCGCCTGAGCTCCCTCGCGGCATAATATGAGTGCGTTATCTTGCTGTCCCTTGCAAGAGATCCGAAATGCATGTAGTCTGTCCGTATTATCCTGGTGTCGTACTTTTCAGAGTACCTGCCCCCCTCCCTCCTCGTTATGACCGTTACCTCTAAGCCATTCGCGAGCAGGCCTTCCACCAGCTGGCCCATGCAGGCTCCAGCTCCTCCATACGTTGTGAAACCGTCCTCCCTGATACAGGGGAAGTCGGTCGTCACCATGCAGATTTTCAATTTAACGTCCTATAGTCGTTTGTAAGCGAATCCCAGTCTTTCAGCCTCTTCTCTCTTGAACAGCCCCTTGACGTCGAATATTACTGGATTCTCTTTCATCTGCCGTTTCACGTCCCTCAGTCTTATGCTCTTGAAGGCGTTATGCGGGACTGTGACAACGAGAGCGTCATATCCTTTGCCGCTGAATTTTCTGATGCATCCTATCCCGAACTTTTTCCTGACTATGCTGGATTTGACGAGCGGGTCGTGGCCTGAGACTTTCACTCCGCCGTTTTTCAGGACGTGGATGATCTTTTTCGCAGGCGACGTCCTTATGTCGTTCACGTTCTCCTTGAACGTGAGCCCCATCACAAGGACTTTCGACTTTTCAGGCTTTTTCCCGGCCTTCTTGAGCTCCCTCATCACTGTCTTCGCGACGTGCACTGGCATGTGGTCGTTTATGGCCCTGCCTGCGAGTATCACCTTCGGCTTGTACCCGAGCTCCTCAGCCTTGTGCACCAGATAGTACGGGTCTACTGGGATGCAGTGGCCTCCGACCAGTCCTGGAGTGTACCTGTGGAAGTTCCACTTCGTCGAGGCCGCCTCTATGACTGATCTGGTGCTCAACCCCATCCTTTCGAAAATAAGGGAGAGCTCGTTCATCAGCGCGATGTTCAGGTCTCTCTGGGCGTTCTCTATCACCTTGGCAGCTTCAGCGGTTTTTATGTCTTCGGCCTTGTATATGCCTGCCTTGACAATCCATCCGTAAACCTGCGCGAGCCTTTCTGTCGTGTCCCTGTCGCATCCGCTGACTATCTTCACGATGCTGCTTATCCTGTGCTCCTTGTCTCCCGGGTTTATCCTCTCAGGGGAGTATCCTAACTTGAAGTCTCTGGGGCATTTCAATCCTGATCTCATTTCCAGTATCGGAAGGCAGACGTCTTCCGTCACTCCTGGGTATACTGTCGACTCGTACACGACGGTGCTCCCCCTTCCCATGTTCCCTCCCACTATGCTAGAGGCTGATTTCACGAAGCTGAGGTCAGGCTTCTTGCCCTTCGACACTGGAGTTGGGACTGCCACTATTATGTAATCCGCCCTCCCGATGTCCCTTGAATTGTAAGTGTAATCCAGGCTCTTCTGCAGTATCTCCTCCTTTGAGAACTCTTTCATGAAGTCTATCCCCTGTTTGAGTTCTTCGACTTTTTCCCTGTTCACATCAAAGCCTATCACGTTGACTCCCTTCCTGGCGAACTCGACTGCCAGCGGGAGTCCAACATAGCCCAGCCCTACGACGCATACTGTCGTCTGCTTCTTGTCTACTTTCTGAACCATTCTACAGTCCTCTTAAGCCCCTCATCGAATGCTATCTCCGGCGTGTACCCTATTAATTTTTCGGCCCTCCTTATATCCGCCAGAGAGTCTCTTATGTCCCCTTCCCTCGGCTTCATATGCGCTGCCTTGACGTCAGAGCCTATGATATGGTTGATCCTGTCAATCAGGCTGTTCACGGAGTACTTTTCCCCGCATCCTATGTTAACCGCCTCTCCACTGGTTTTCTTCGCCTTCATCGAGAGGAGGTTCGCGTTGACCACGTTCCCGACGTAAGTGAAGTCTCTAGTCTGTTCTCCGTCCCCGTATACTCTCGGCCCGTCCCCATTGAGTATAGTTGTTATGAACTTGGGTATCACTGCGGCGTACTCTGACGTCGGGTCCTGCTTTGGCCCGAACACGTTGAAGTATCTAAGGCTTACGGTCTCAAGCCCGTATATCCTGGAGAAGACCCTGCAGTAGTGCTCTCCGCCGAGCTTCGAAACAGCATAAGGCGATATCGGGTTTGGAGCCATGTCCTCACTCTTCGGCAGCGTTGGCGTGTCACCGTACACTGATGACGAGCTCGCATAGACTACCCTTCTCACGCCGGAGTCCCTCGCTCCCACCAAGACGTTCAACGTTCCCGTCAGGTTAGCCTCGTTCGATCTTATCGGATCCCTAACCGACCTTGCCACCGATGGGATGGCTGCCTGGTGGAGGACGTATTCGACATCCTCTAGTGCGTTTTCCAGCGTTTTTTTGTCGTTTATGCTGCCCCTGATCAATCTCACCTTTTCCCTGTGTTCTCTCAGGTTTTCGGCCTTCCCTGTTGAGAGGTCGTCTAATACCCTGACGTCCTGCCCTTCGTCAAGCAGCCTTCCGACGATGTTTGACCCTATAAAACCAGCACCCCCTGTGACGAGAACAGCCATAGTTCATATATATTTCCCTTAAAGAATAAAGGCGCTCAGAGGAAGCTTACCACTGCCGCAGCGCCGAATAATGCCTCAACTGCCAGTATCGTGAGTACTAGATTCCTCTCTCCTATTCCCTTGCTGAGGTACATTACCAGCCTGCCCCAGCCGTAGATTTCATTCCTGTCCTGGCAGACGAGCTTTTTGCCCCTCACATCGCACCATGATTGGGCCTTGAATCTGCCTCTCATCTTCAAAACCAGTTCCAGGAAGAACGGGATTATCAGTATTATGCCTGCCTTTTCTATGTTCCCTATGAGGACTGATGACGCCACCACAGCTCCTATCGTCAGGGTTCCGACGTCTCCTATGAGCGTCTTCGCAGGATACCAGTTGTATCTTATGAATCCTATGAGCGCCCCGAGCATCGCGGTCGAGATTATGAGGGCTGATGTGCTGCCTGTGATAAAGCTTACTATGGCAATGGACAGGCACATTATCATCCCAAGACCTGCCTCCAGCCCATTGAAGCCTGCGAGCATGTTCATAGCATTAGAGGCGCCTGTTATCGCAATGGGTATGAGCACAAAAACGTAGAATATCCCGAAGTTGACCTCTCCCAGCAGGGGGAGGGTCATCACCGTCGTTCCAGCCTTTACTGCCATCAGCGGGAGCGCTGCCAGCAGCGGGAGAGCGGCCTTCACGTGCTGCTTAACCATTATGAGGTCGTCTATGACTCCTATGAGCGTCATTATCAGGACTGTCGAGAGCGCTGCCAGTATGTATTTTAGTCCGACGGTTGCCGTCGTCATCTCAAAGCTTATCAGCCCTATTCCCAGGAGAACTCCGGCCACGAATCCTGCGGTTATTGCCAGCCCTCCCATCTCCGGCACTTCAGGGTTTCCCTCCTTGTTCATGTCCTTGCCTGATATGCCTGCCTCCGCCAGCTTTTTGGCCAGTCCGGGGGTGAGCAGGTAGGTCACTGCAAACGCCCCTGCCGGTATCAGAAGATATTCGAGCATGTCAATTATTGAAAAGCGTAAGGTATTTATACTATTATGTGAAAATAATTTCACATATGGACGACAGGTGCCGCCATTTTTTCAGCACGCTCGGAAGCGAGCTGAAGATTGGCATAATAATGGCCCTCAGAGAGAAGCCGATGTCAGTCTCGGAACTGTCGGAAAAGATAGGCGAGGAGAGGAGCAAAGTATCCCACGGCCTGCTCCTGCTGCAGAGATGCTACTTCGTAAAGTCCGAAAAAGAAGGCAGAAGCAGGATATACTGCCTCAACAAGGACACGATAGAGCCCCTGCTCTCCCTTGTCGAAAGGCACGCAAAGAAATACTGCAAGGAATGTAATGTATAACAGGTGATAACATGAAAGTTGAAGTCAAAAAGGACGTCTACTGGGTCGGCGCTGTGGATTGGAGCATCAGGAGATTCCACGGTTATACCTATTCAACGCACAGGGGGACAACCTACAATGCCTACCTGATAACGGACAGGAAGACGGCGCTGGTAGACACAGTCTACCCTCCGTTCGAGGAAGAGCTCATAAAGAGCATCTCAGAGCTGACCAAGCCTGACAGCATAGACTACATGATATGCAACCACGTCGAAGTCGACCACTCCGGAGCGATACCGAAGATCATGGAGTTGAACCCGAAGGCGGCACTAGTATGCTCCTCGAGGGGCAAGGACGGCCTCATCAAGCACTACGGCGGTGACTGGAACTACAAGGTCGTGAAGACCGGCGACGAAATCAAGCTCGGCTCAAAAACGCTGAAATTCATAGAGGCTCCGATGCTCCACTGGCCTGACAGCATGTTCACCTACATCCCGGAAGACAAGCTGCTTTTACCGAACGACGCATTCGGCCAGCATATTGCGACCTCAGAGCGGTTCGATGACGAAGTCGACAACCACATCCTCATGGACGAGGCTGCGAAATACTATGCGAACATACTCTGGCCTCTGAGCGGCCTGGTAGCCAGGAAGCTCAAAGACCTCGGCGGACTAGATGTCGACACCATAGCCCCCAGCCACGGCATAATCTGGAGGAAAAACCCGAATCAGATTGTAGAAGCCTACGGCAGATGGGCTAACGGGGCGCACAAGAGGAAGGCTGTCATAGCATATGACACAATGTGGGGCGCGACCGAGGCCATGGCCAACGCAATCGCCGACGGCCTCTCGTCCAAGGGAGTCAGCGTCATAGTCCGCAGGATACCTGTCTCAGACAGGGGCGACATAATAAAGGAGATGCTGGACGCCGCAGCAGTTATCATAGGCTCGTCAACCATAAACAACAGCATACTTCCGACTGTCGCATCCCTGCTGGAGGACATAAAAGGCCTCAAGCCCGTCAACAAGGTGGGCTTCGCCTTCGGAGCCTACGGGTGGAGCGGGGGAGCGGTGAGGGACATAACGAACATCCTGCGCGAAGGCGGCCTCAAGGTCCCGTTGGAGAGCGTGCAGGCCAACTGGAAGCCGACGGAAGCCGAGTTGAAAAGATGCTTCGACGTTGGTGTTGAAATAGCCAAACTTGTAGGTGAAAAATGAAGAGGAAGATTATTGAAATAGACGAGAGAAAGTGCACAGGCTGCGGGCTGTGCATACCGAACTGCCCTGAGGGCGCACTTCAGATAATAGACGGGAAGGCGAGGCTGGTGTCTGACCTATTCTGCGACGGCCTCGGAGCGTGCATCGGCCACTGCCCTGAGGGGGCAATAGAGGTTATAGAGAGGGAGGCTGAACCTTACGACGAGAGGAAGGTCATGGCGAACATCGTCAAGCAGGGCGAGAACACGATAAAGGCTCACCTGGAGCACCTCAGAGGCCACAATGAGACAGGATACCTGAAGCAGGCTCTAGATTATCTGAAGGAGAAGGGCATCGAAAACCCCCTGAAAAAAGGACCAGCCCACGAGCATCAAGAGTTCAAGGGCTGTCCAGGGTCGAGAACAATTGACATGAGAGGGGACAGGCCGAAAGCGCAATCAGACGTTGAACTCCAGTCGGAACTAGGTCAGTGGCCTGTCCAGTTCCACCTGGTCCCGGTGAATGCGCCCTACTTCGACAACGCCGACCTGCTCGTAGCTGCGGACTGCGTTCCATTCGCCTACGCAGACTTCCACAGGGAGTTCCTGAGAGGGAAGGCGCTCCTCATAGGCTGCCCGAAGCTGGATGACGCGCAATTCTACACGGAGAAGCTGACGCAGATACTCAAGGGCAATAACATAAAGTCCATATCAGTCGTGAACATGGAAGTGCCATGCTGTTTCGGCCTCCAGCGTCTCGTCGAGGAGGCGATAAAAGCGTCGGGGAAGGTCATACCATTCAGGCAGACGATAATCTCGATAGACGGCAGGAAAAAATGAAGGACGAGAAGCGGGCGAAGCTGGCTGAGGAGGGCAAATGCCCGGGCTCGGAGGACATCAGAAGACCGAGGCCTGAATACATAAGGTGTCCGTCCTGCGGCGAGGAGGTTGAAGTCTGGACTGACGAGCTGGAGGGGAAGTGCGGGGAATGCGGCGCCACAGTCTCGAAGGAGGGTTACATGTCCTGCATAGAATGGTGCGAGAAGGCTGAAGAATGCCTCGGCACCGAAAAATACAACCAGATGATAAGGCAGAAGAAACCTCCAAAGGACTGAGACCAAAAAGGATTTTAAATAGATAACTCCTATAAATTAGCCACCATAAAATGCGGCCGTAGTGTAGCCTGGTTTATCACTCGAGCTTGCCACAACCTTTTCTTTCAGAGAAAGAAAAGCGCGACGAAGACTAAAGGTCTTCGTGCGCAACGAGACAAAAGTCTCGTTTGCGTTGACGAAAAGAAAGAACGTTAAGGTTGCAATGAGCTTGCGACTCGGGTTCGAATCCCGACGGCCGCATCCGAATCACTAGGAAGCATCGCTTCCTGTGCGCAGCGACCAAAGGTCGCTTGCGTTCCGGATGAGGAAGAGGCGGCGTGCGGCTGCGTCGCAGCCTTAGCCGTCTGCTGTTCAATTCGAATCCCCGCGGCCGCATCCTCCTGTCCTGTTCTGAGAAGCTGGTTGGAGTCAGATGAGGCCTAGGAATTTCTTGCGCCTGTTCTTCTTTTCCGCCTCTGAAAGATCGTCGACGATGCTGTCGATTCTGCTCTTCCTGGCTCCTCCGAGGGATGTTCCCTCCGAGCTTGAGGGGTCCAAGTCTTTGGCTATGTCGGCTGAGATGCCAGTAGGCTCCCGCCTGCGGTTTCTGAAAGCAGTGTTTTCCATAATTTGTCTTAGAGAATCCGCGCATGAGCTAATAAATCTATGGTTGATAGCGGTTGTGTGGATGAGAGTTTGAAGTTTCTGACATGTATTTAAGTCTGCAGGATTTATTCCTTTAGTATGTTCTTGCTATTGTTGAACCTGGTGCTGTTTTTGTTTTCAGTCTACCTGATACTCGTTGGTTCAGACTGGATTACCGACTCCTCTATCCATGTTGCGCGGAGGCTTGAGACGAGCAGCATGGCAGTCGGTTTGATTGTCATATCGTTCCTTTTAAGCCTGCCGGAGCTTGTCATCGCAGTCTCATCAATCGTCAAAGGGCATCCGTCTCTCGGTTTCGGCGCGGCGATTGGTTCGGTCATAGTGAACATAGGGCTGATTGTTGGCCTCTCGGCCATCATCCGCCCAATGAGGGTTCCTAGGATTATGGTGACGAGGGACATGATTTTCATGGTCGTCGTTTCCATCGTCGTTGTTGCGATGGCATTGGAGGATAGGCACCTGAGCAGGACCGACGGTTTCGTCTTCCTTCTGTTGTTCGTCCCGTATGTGATCAACGTCTATGAGCAGGAGCGGAATCTCACGCTCCATGAGAGGAAGCTTAAGGCTGAGAAGATGACCGAGGCGCTTGATATGTATGGTGACTATAAGGTCCACTCTAAATCGCATCGCGGCATAGGGCATTTTATCATCGGGTTTGTTCTCCTCCTAATCGGTTCTGAGATTTTCCTGAGGCTGCTGCTTAAGGTAACGGTTTACCTGAGCCTGCCAGAGCTTCTTGTGGGCGTAACCTTGGGGGCTTTGGGACCGAGCATTCCCAATCTGGCAACCGCTTTGGGTGCGGCTAGGAAGGGCGTGGAGGAGCTTGTCATATCCGAGACAATAGGCTCGAACATCTTCACCCTTCTCATAACTATCGGCATCATAGCATTGTTGAATCCCATAGTCATCGACGATGTAACCGCGTGGGTGACCGCACCTGCCTTGCTTTTGGTGACTTTCATACTCCTGATAGCGATGCTGGGCGGTCACGTGAAACGGGTGCACGCCATCCTACTATTGCTGGTCTACATTTCAACATTGATAGCGGAGTTCCTGTTCAGGGGCATGATATAGTGCCGGCGTCTCACAGGTTTCTCATCAGTTTTCTTATTTTTTTGTCCTTTATCCTGTAGAATGTCAGCTTTCCCACAGGGTAGTCCTCTATCATGCCGTTGTCCTTCAGTTTCGCGAGGTGCTGGCTTATGTTCGGCTGCCTTTTTCCCAGAAGCTCTGCTAGGACGCACACGCACACGTCCTTTTCTGCCAGGATGTTGAGTATGCTCAGGCGGGTGGGGTGGGCGAGGAGCTTCAGGAGGTTTGCGGTCTCTTTCGCCTTCTGCCTTGATGGCAGCCTTCTCTTAAGGCGTTTTGCATCCTCCAGGCACCTGCACGCTTCCTCCTCCGTTATCGGCATGTTAGCTACTGGCTTTTAAGCTTTATATCCCTATAATCATATTCGAAAAATCGAATATGAAAAAATCGAGCGAAGAAACAAAATCTCTCGGCATCTTCGAGAAATACCTGACGCTGTGGGTGATTCTGTGCATAATCTCCGGGATACTGGTTGGTCAATTCATGCCCTCCCTACCGAAGCTGCTTTCGCAGTTCGAGTATGCCAAAGTATCCCTCCCGGTCGCAATCCTCATATGGCTTATGATTTATCCGATGATGGTGCAAATCGACTTCAAAAGCGTTTTAGATGTCAGAAAAAAGCCGAAAGGTCTGATATTGACTCTCGCAGTGAACTGGCTCATCAAGCCATTTACGATGTTCGCGTTCGCCTACCTGTTCTTCAAGATAGTCTTCTCAGGGCTCATTGAACCTGGCCTGGCTGATGAGTATCTTGCCGGGGCGATACTTTTGGGTGCTGCGCCGTGCACGGCAATGGTCTTCGTTTGGAGCTATCTAACCCGGGGAGACCCCAATTATACTCTCGTCCAGGTTTCCGTGAATGATCTGGTTCTCATATTCGCGTATGCGCCCATAGTCATGTTCCTATTGGGTTTGGGCAGCATCACAGTACCCTATGATACTGTGCTTCTTTCCGTCCTGCTTTACATAGTCTTGCCCCTGATTGCAGGGTATCTGTCCAGGAGTTACCTGATTCGTACGAGAGGAGTTGACTGGTTTGAGGGGAAGTTCATAAAAAAACTGCAACCTATTACGATATCCGCCCTGCTTTTGACGCTGATAATACTGTTCTCATTTCAGGGCGAGATAATACTGAAAAACCCTCTTCATGTCATTTTGATTGGAATACCTCTTGCCATTCAGACGTTCTTCATATTTGCGATAGCCTACGGGTGGGCGAGGCTCTGGCGGCTGCCGCATAACATCGCCGCCCCCGCTGGTATGATCGGGGCGAGCAATTTTTTCGAGCTTGCGGTGGCAGTGGCAATTTCACTTTTCGGTTTATCCTCTGGGGCGGCGCTTGCCACAGTGGTTGGTGTTTTAGAGGAGGTTCCCATAATGTTAATCCTGGTGTCAATAGCGAACAGCACAAGACACTGGTTTCAATGAGGTGATACATATGGAAGAGAAAAAGAAAGGATTTTTTTCCAAACTGTTTGGAAAAGTGGACGAGAAGCTGGAGGAAAAATCACAGCAGTCCTGCAGTTGCTGTGACAGGCCCAAGAAGAGGGAAAAGGACACAGGGTGTTGCTAGTAAATGCTCCAGGAAACCGTTGACTGGCTGGTTCAGTCGCTGTTAGGGTTGGAGAGCGGTGCGAAGGCTGCCGAGACTGTGAACTTTTTCATCTACGACAGCATTAAGATACTCCTGCTGTTGTATTTTATGATATGGTTCATCGGCGTATTGCGAACCTACATTCCCCAGAAAAAAGTGAGGCGCTGGCTTGGCGGTGGGAAACTGGGAGTGAGCTACATAATTGCGGCATTGTTCGGCGCGGTGACGCCGTTCTGCACGTGCTCTTCGATACCTATATTCATGAGTTTTATCCGGGCTGGAGTCCCGTTGGGGCCGGCTTTTTCGTTTCTGGTCACTTCTCCGCTCATCAACGAGTATCTTGCTGTGCTGATGTTCGGTTTCTTCGGGTTGAAGGTAACGGTGGCGTATATCCTGTTCGGGCTGTTGCTTGGCATAGTATCCGGGGTTCTGATAGACAGGCTAAAGGTTGAGCGTTTTATTGTTGAGGATTTGAGACTCAAAGCTGTTGAAGAAAAGGAGGCAGAGTACAAGAGGTTCATCGAGAGGGTGGATTATGGGCGTCGGGAGGCGTCTTCCATAGTGAAGAAGCTTTGGCTGTGGGTTCTTCTTGGAGTTGGCGTGGGCGCGCTGATACATGGTTTCATCCCTGAGGAGACAATCCAAAGCGTTCTTGAGAAGACTGGCGTTTTTTCTGTTCCGCTGGCGGTGCTTGTCGGAGTGCCTCTTTATGCTAATTGCAGCGCGGTCGTTCCAATAGCAGTCGTCCTCTTCCAGAAGGGCGTGCCTCTTGGGACGGCGTTGGCTTTTATGATGGCTACTGCGGCGTTGAGCTTGCCGGAGGCTGTAATACTTAGGAGGGTTATGAAGCTGCAGCTTATTGTAATATTCTTCAGCATGGTTGCAGCGGGGATAATGTTGATAGGTTATGCATTCAACCTACTACCTAACATTCTGATCTAGGGGCGAAGTCCCACCACTGGAGGTTTGGGTTCGCGTATTTGTGGCTGTTTTTATATTAGTACTACTATACTTATATAAGTAAAATGTTACTTAATAGCGCTATCTTAACAGTTATGGACCCCTTCCTAAGGGACTTGAACGCCTCGTACCACGGCAGCGGGATAGCCCACAAAAGCAGGTTAAACCAGAAGACTGTGGCAAACACGCTCAACAGCCTCGAAGGGGAAGGGCTTCTAAGAAGCAGGATCGTGGGAAAGAACAAGGAATTCAGGCTATGCTTCGATGACCGTGAAAAAGTGATGCGGTTCCTCCTTTCTCTTGAGAATGCGAGGTCCGCAAGGTTCTTGGATGAACATCCTAGGATAAAGGAGTTTGTGGCAAAAACTAAGCCCCACTTCAGGGGTATCGTAGTAGTGTTTGGGAGTTATGCGAAAGAAACGCAAAAGAAAGACTCGGATTTAGACCTACTATCTGTCGGCGAATACGATGCTAAACAGGTGGGGGAAGTCGCCGAACTCTACGGCATACATGTGAGCGTCAAAAATATGAGATTAAAGGACTTTATTCAGGCATTAAGGGAGAAAGACCTCTTCATAAACGAAGTGGTGTCAGGCCACATGATAATCCGAGGTATAGAAAGCTACTTGGAAAACGTTGTGAGAGAATACTATGGCAGATAAGATCCGATGGTGCATCCGGCAAAAGAGAGGCATAGAGTTGATTGAGCCGAGCGAGAACCTCGCTAAAGCGTACCTGCAGAAAGCTGAGAAAGCCTTGGAGTCGATGAAAGCCAATGAAGGGAACACAGAGTGGGAGATACCTTCAGGATACTATGCAATGTACTTTTCAGTATACGCTATACTAATGCGGTTGGGCGTTAAGTCGGAGATACACTCCTGTACAATAGAGTTTGTGAGAGTCTACCTCAACGAGTACTTCACAGATGAGGAAATGGAACTCCTTGCCACATCACAAGAAGCTAGAATAGACGCCCAATACTACGTCGGACGCAGAATAAACATCCGGATTCATCAAAAGATCATCCGCGAGGCGCCAGACCTTATGATAAAATGCAAAAACATTCTGCCAAAAATCAGTGACTCCAAGATAGGCGAAATCAGAGAGGATCTAAGGAAAAAAATAAGCGGATGAGGAGGTTAACCAATGAAAACAAAATCCTACCCACTCCTCAGCATTGCCGAAGTCTATCGTTTTTCAACCCGACTGAAACTTTTCTTCAAGTCTCACCTTCTGCATATTGTCGTGTGATTTGGCTTAACTGCCTTTATTAAGGTGTTTTACTTATTATACTTATTGAGGTGATTTTTGTGGTTAACATGACGTTCAGCGTTCCGGTGGAACTTCACAGGCTGATGAAGAAGCATTCTGACATAAAGTGGAGCGAGGTCGCGCGGCATGCGATATGGACGAGGGCAAGGGATTTGGAGTTGCTGGATAAGCTCACAGCGAAAAGCGCCATGACCTTGGAGGACGTGGAGGAGTTGGACAGGATAGTGAAAAAGGGCGTTTGGGATAAATTGTCTAAAAGCGTAAAGTGAAAGAAAAACCGAGCAGGCTTGTGCTCGACGCCAACGTTTTCTTCTCAGCGTTAGTCAAAGATTCATTCACGAGGAAGCTGATCCTCGAGCTTCCACTCTACTTCTACACGCCGGACGTCTTGATTGCGGAAATAACAGCCAACCTTGATATCATATCCCAGAAAAACAAGTTAACGTCGGCGGAAAACAGGCAGATACTGCATAAGCTGATGGAGTATGTTACACTGGTCGAATACGGCCAATATGAATCTTGGCTGAAAAAAGCGCACAGAATAATGAAGGATGTCGACCCGGCTGACACACCCTATCTAGCGCTTGCGATGTCATTCCAGAACGATGGCATATGGTCAGACGACAAGCACTTCCAAAAACAAGAAACAGTGAAAGTCTGGAAGACAAAAGACATAATAGAACTCATATAAACTGGAACCTGGTTGCCCGCTTTCTGTAGCGTTCTTTTTTATGCGACTCCTTTGGCGTAGTTTCCGGTGGTATAATCACGCGGTTTTTTGATTTGTTCGCCTGATAGTATGCGTTTGTAGGTTGAGATTGTTTGGCTTATGTTGGTGTCGAGGTCGAGGAGGAATTCTGTGATGCCTGACTTTTTCAGCTTTAGGATTCCGTCGTACAGTCCGAGGGGGACGCTGTTCAGGATCTGTTTGTAGTCGAGTTCGCAGCGCACTGGGAACACATAACCTAATCCGTCCCGCAGTTGGGATGCTTTGAGGGCGTAGCGTGTGGTCATCAGGGGCAGTCTGCCGTGCGCGTACACTGCGAAGCGTTTGTCTGAGAACTCTGACAGTTCCTTGAGGGAGAGTTCGGGCGAAACGATTGGGACAATGCCGGAGCGGTTGTAGTGTGAGACGTCTATGTCGTTGAAAACGTTGGCTGATGTGTCAGCGTAGACTTCAGCGTCCGGGAACTGTGTTGCAACTCCCGGGTCGCCGCACAATATCGATGTTGCGCCGGCCTCCTTCACAAGTTCTATGGCTTTGGCGGCGTTCCACTCTGAGAGGCAGCGGGGAACGTAGGGGCTCACTCTGCCGCCTGGGTAATCCTTGTTGAACACGTTATAGTATGCTCTGTCTGCGCCGGCCTCCAGAGCATCCACTGCACCCTTGGGAGAGTAGGTTTTCACCAGAAGCTTCGGCTTGTGAAAACGGGCGGCCTCAGTCTTCGGCAGCGTAAAACGGCGGGTCCGGCGTTCGACCACTATCTTCTGCCGCTTTCTGGGAGCATGATGCTTTCTCCTCATGGCTCCTGAAGTCAGAACAATGGTGTCGCCTTCTTTCGCGTTCAAAGCCAGTTCCACAGTCTGGCCCTTCAATCCGGCCTTACAGTCCGCTCCTCCTCTTCTGATCCTGCGTATGATGTCACCGTGTACGCCGCCGGCATTGTGGATTCCTACGCCGTCTCCAATGCGCACTTCAGCCTCGAGCTTTATCGAGTTGCCGGGGCCTAACGTCCCCAATAAGACGCCGCGTTTGCCAGCCTCCTGCGGCGAGACGACGTCATACTCTTTGAAGGCTGCGCCGACTGTGTACTCCCTGTTGAATGCTATTCTCATGTCGTCATAGGCTTGCCAGTCGACAATCTTGTCGTCTATCATCCTGCGGTACAATGCTGTTGCAGCGCCGACATACTCCGGGCTCCTCAGCCTGCCTTCTATCTTCAGCCCTGACACGCCTGCCTCCAGAAGCTGGGGGATTTTTTCAACAACACATAAGTCTTTTGTGGATAGAAGGTAACTGCCGTTGTATTTTTTCCTGCATTGTTGGGCGCATAATCCGCGGTTTCCGCTGCGGCCTCCGAGGAAGCTTGACATCAGGCATTGGCCGCTCACGCTGTAGCATAGCGCTCCCTGGACGAATATTTCGACGTCAACTCCCGTCTTCTTTCTGAAATCCTTTATCTGGTTGAGGGTGAACTCTCTGGGCAGGATCACCCTGTCCACATCTGGGAACAATTTCATGTGGTAGGAGTTTGAGACGCACGCCTGGGTTGAAGCATGCACTTTAAGTTCTGGGTAGGACTCTTTTATCAGCCTTGCGAGCGGGAGCTCCTGTATTATGAGCGCGTCAACTCCTCCGGAGTAGGCGGCTTCGACCATCCTGAAGTAGGCTGGGAGTTCCTTGTTCTTCACCAAAGTATTGGCTGTCAAATAGGCGCGGACGCCTCGCTCATGGCAGTATGATACGACCTCAGCCAGTTCATTGTCTCTGAAATTCTCAGCTCTTGCTCGCGCATTAAAACCTTGCAGGCCGAAATACACAGCATCAGCCCCCTCCGACACCGCAGCCTTCAGGCAATCCCACGAACCAGCCGGAGACAAAACCTCAACCGAAACCATGTAAATACAATAAAAGCCGACAAAATAAAAAAAGCACGGGGACCCAAGGCTGTCCTCTTTGATTTGGACGACACTTTGAGGGTATTTATATGTTAGTTATACTTATGTATAATCATTGTATAATTTGAGGTGATATTCATGGCGTTTGAGGTTGTTGTGCGCAGGTGGGGGAACTCTTTTGGTGTTGTGTTTCCAAAGGATCTGGTGGTGGAGAAGAACTTCCATACCAATGAGAGGGTGTTGGTGGAGGTTGTGAAAGAGGCTGAGTTGGGGAAGGTGTTCGGGACTTTGAAGGCGAAAACCGGGGGGCAGGGGTTCAAGGACATGGTGAGAGGCGGATGGAAATAGAGTCCTTTTTCTTCGACACTTACGCGCTGTATGAGATAGCGGCAGGAAACCGGGCGTATGAGGTTTATGCGTCCGGCGTGGCGGCGGTCACAACCCGGCTGAACCTTATGGAATTGTATTATGGCCTG
Source organism: Candidatus Altarchaeota archaeon (assembly GCA_043800255.1). GTDB lineage: Archaea > Altiarchaeota > Altiarchaeia > IMC4 > SCGC-AAA252-I15 > JAZDNF01. Next base: position 287,407 of record JAZDNF010000001.1, read on the forward strand.
CTGGCGGCGCACGGAAAAAAGGCGGCTGAGAGGTATTATGACGCCTTTATTGGATATGCTGTTGACATAGGCGACGACACCATTAAGAGGGCGATGGAGTTCAAGCTGGCGAACAAGAGCAGAAACCTGTCCTATGTGGACTGCATAGGTTACACCCTAGCCCGGCAGAGAAACATCAGGTTCCTGACAGGCGACAGGGAATTCAAAGACATGCCCGGAGTCGAGCACGTGAAATGAGGACTAAAGCCGGCCTCTTCGACCTCGACAGTGTCCGCGCATAAGATAAACCAAAAAGTGATAAAAACAGTGAGCCCAGTGGAGAACAGAAATTACCCGGTTTGGTCATTATATACTCAATGGGGGAAGGAGCGTAAAAGTTATTTATCTAGATTATTTTTGTTATATATACACTTGGTGGTCGCAAAATGCAAGAGAAAAGTCTTAAGGCATTAAGTGGGACTATTGGGAAAAAATCCGCCAGGTTGGGTCTAGATTTGGGTGAGAAATCGCATGGGCTCGGTTTTAGGGGTTGTATTATGCGAAAATAGCGGGGCTGGATTAGTACTCATACACTTTAGGGCTCATATTTTGAAGCTTTCGGGGGGAGCGTTGAACAAGCATGCTTTTCCCCCTTTTTTTCATATATGCCACATTTTTTAACCCAAGCTTAACAGTGTTTAATGGTGGTTGGATATGCGGATTATTTTAGCTCTAGTTATTTTATTTCTTCTATCCCCTGCTGTAGAAGGTCAACAAGGATGCTGCTCCAGCCATGGAGGTGTTTGCGGTTGTAAGTGCTGTGATGGTACGAGTATTTCAGCCACGTGTATGAAATATTTTCCTTCATGCAGTTCAAAAACGACTCCAACAACAAGTGTTAGCTCTTATAGAACTGTTACAAGCGTTCCAAGAGCTCCTCAAACAACCTCACCAATGCTTACAGATACTATAGCTGTTATTGCAAATACAATAGATTATAGTCTCAATAGCCAGTTGCTCAATAGCCTATCCAAATCCCAGTATATTATTCTCTCATCATCTGAGAAGTGGGACTATTACTTGAAACGGAATAATATTATCCTCTTGGGTGGGCATCGTGCTCCGGGGGGAGTCGGTGATATAGTTTCTGAACTCTTAACCTCCGAGGATAAACAAAGACTACTATCCTCTCCTACATCTAATCTTATTCTAGAAAAGAAGAATCGTTGGAACCCTGACAAAAAAATAATTATTATAGCAGGCTATGAGAAGGAGCAAACTGGGCTGGCTTTAAGAGAATATTTCACCCAAAAATAACTGAAGATTTTTAACCCCTAGATTCCTTACTCAGATTGCTGTCCTAGTAGATAACCCAGACAAACTCCGAATAGTTCGACTGAGCCACTTTTGTCCATGGAAAAAAAATAACCCTTTTCCCTCCCGTCCTTGTAAACTTCAATTCCATTATTGTAGCAATTGTAAGACAATATCTTATTCAGCGGTATGCTTACTGGTTTGCTCCCCGGCCCAGGATGCAATAGAAGCCTCTGATTTGTCACAATAAGCGCTCCACTTGATGTTTCAACCAATTTAGTCTCTCGTCTTACATGTCCTCGATGAGAGCCTACCCTATAACGAACTCCCTTCGCAATCGGAAAACTTATACCATGTGAGCCTCCCTCATAACCCAGACTTACGGACCGCATTTCCTTGAGTATAGCACTACCTGCATAGTGTACAACTTCCCCCTTTTTCAGGATTACTGGCGACGCACCTAGTATGCTCAGCTTATCTAAAGTTGGTAATTTTCCTTCCTCACGAATACCATAGACATAAATGTGAGGCCTAAGGCACTCATCTAACCTAACCTCATTATTCGTGAGATTAAATGATTCTTGTATCTTCTGTAAAGTTTCTATCTCAGCCTTATCAAATTCACTATCCTCCTCAAAATGGTTGAATAGTCTAAAATACAATTTGATTAGATATTTCTTCTCCTGTTTTTTTAGAATTTCTAATTGTTGTTCAGTAACATTCTTTTTAGCAAATATTTCTTCCTCTGCGTTAGATAACTTAGACTGGTAAATGCTTTTACAACCGTCACATAATTTCCCGCCAGTTAAACTAGAGAAAAATGAAAGTTTTTCTCCGCAATCGTTACAATTAGCCATTTTATAACCCAACCACCACTGTTTCAACTATTAGACCAGCATTAAAAAAAGGTTACATTTATAAGCCCTCATTTAACAGTGTTTAATGCGGGGTTTGTGTCTATTTTTGTGTGAAAAATCACATAGGCTCGGTTTTAGGGGTTGTATTATGCGAAAATAGCGGGGATAGCTTGGTACTCCTGCACTTTAGGGCTCGTATTCAGACGCTTTTGGGGGAGCGGAGAATACAGTGTTCGATTTAGCAGCAGAACTGGAGACTGCGATTGCTATCTCCGTATACCTCCTACCCTCTCTCTTGACAGTCTCCAGAGGATGTTAAATCTCCCCCTGTTGAAGCTTTCCCTTTTCTTTTGCAGCGCCTGTGGAGTCATTGTCCACCCTAGATGTGCTTCGCCCCGGTCCGTTATTCTGTAGACGAAGCCTTTGCCTATTCTCCCACGGGCTAGCAGGCCTTGCTCATAGTATCTCTGCAGGGCTGTTGAAGCGGCAGTCAGGCTCATGTTCAATCCGCTGGCCACATCATGAGAGAACACGACCTCCCTATCTTTGACCAGCCTTAGGATTTCCTCCTTACGATATGAATATATCATTTCACATGTTATGGTCGTTCACACTTATACGGTGAACCAACTGTAATCTATCCTAAACATTTTCATATAAAAACATGTTACAGTTTGCGGCGGATTTTTCGTGTTAGAACAGTAATCCAGTGTCCTAATCTTTTTTCTCTAATCCGCTCCCGGGGCTAATTTTTGTTTCTTTGATGTTTTATCTTACTTGTCCTCACTTGCACAAATCACATTTATACACGGGACTTCTAATTGCTAAACCGGTGGTTTGGGTGAGGGGCGAGCCGAGCCCCGAACCGTATATCCCTTGTT
>JAZDNF010000007.1:0-41656 GCA_043800255.1 Candidatus Altarchaeota archaeon
AACGTCTGTTGAATCATGGCCAGATAACCCCTGTGCTTACAAAGCGTGCTACGGTGGGAACTCATGGTGTTATTATGCTGACGGAACTCGCAATTACATGTCAATGGAATGCAAATACGGGAGAACCTGCGTGGACGGCAACTGTCTGCTACCTGGACAAACAACTACGACAATGACGGCAACTACAACAATCTACCATCCATGTGTCAGGCATTTCTGCTATGAAAATGCCATCTACTGTATGGATACTGAAGGATCCGAAACAGGTTCCCCCATTGATGAATGTTACACACATGGGCAAAACTGTTACGAAAATAGTCAAACAGCTTGGTGCGCTTAACCGCTGAAATTATGCTATTATCCTGCCGTATCTCTACTTGACTTTCACGCTTGCGAGGACGTGGTCTTTTATGTAGGGGCTCAGGTTTATCACTTCCGTGACATTGTACTGGGCTCTCAGCTTCCCAACCTCCTCCTTGAATATCTTCTCAGGGTTGACTGCGGAGTCGATGCTCCTCGCCTTGATGGTTATCATCGCGTCAGCCGGGCTGAAGGTTTTGATGTTCTTGATGAGTATGCCGGACTGGTCGCGCTGCGCCACGTCCTGGTAAATGAAGTCGACCGGGCCGATGCTGTTCATGTAAGTCTGAGGCCTCATGGCGTCTCCCAGTATCGGTATCATGTTCTTCTTCGCCTCGCAGACAGGTAACAACTCATGCATCATCCTCTTCGAGAATTCGACGCAGTATACCATGCCCTCCGTCATGTCAGCCACATGGGACGCCGTTGTGCCGCCTGAAGCGCCCAGGTATAGCACGTCAGAGCTCTTCTGTATGGGCAGCCTCCTGAGGCCGTTCAGTATGGCGGCAGCGAGCTTGCTCCTGAAGGGGTCCCACATCCTGTACTCTCTTCCCCCCTCCCTGAAGAGTTTTTCATTGTAGACTCTGAAGCCTCTTGCGGAGTTCACCGTCGCCAGCCTGCCTCTCGCCATGTAGACTCCGTTGAACTTTTCTCTCATCCTATTATCTCCTCGACCCTCTCGAGGGTGTCGCCGTCTTCGGGGCTCTTATCGTCTCTCACCCTCACAAGCCTGGGGAACCTGAGAGCGTACCCTGACTCATAGGTGGGGCTCTTCTGTATCTCCTCATAGGCCACTTCCATTACGATTGAAGGTTTAAGAGTAACTTCCTTGCCCTTCTGGCTGGTGATGTTGGGCTTCAACCTATCTGTCAGCTCCTGGAGCTGCTCATCATTCAATCCAGTGGCCATCCTCCCTATCGTTAGATAGTCTCCGGTGTCATTGTCTCTGGCTGCTAGCAGGTATGAGCCGAGCCAGCTGGCTCTCCTGCCCTCGCCCCACGTCGCCCCCACCGGGACCAGGTCGAGCGTCTCCATCACAGGCTTGATCTTGTACATGTACCCTACCCTGGAGCCTGCCTTGTAGGGCGCATTCAATATCTTCACCATGACGCCCTCGTGGCCTGCATCGAGCGCCTGCTTGTAGAACCTGCCAGCCTCTTCGACGTTGTCTGTGACAAGCTGCTCCGCCAGTCTGAACCTCTCAGAAGGTTTTATAATACCCTCGAGCTTTTTCCTTCTCGCCTGGAATTCCTCATCGAGCAGGTTTTTGCCGTTCAGGTAGACTATGTCGAAGAGGTTGACTTCGACAGGTATCCTGTCGACCATCTCGCCGATGTCGTACTTCCTTTTTATCCTCCTCGAGAGGTTCTGGAACGGCATCGGCTTTCTGTCAGCGTTTATCGCGACTATCTCGCCCTCGACTATCGCCGACTCCGCGTTGATGCTCTCCCCTGCCAGCTTGGTTATCTCCGGGAACTGTTTCGTCACGTTCTCCAGCCGCCTGGTGTACAATTCAATCTCCCCTGACTTGTGGATCTGCACCCTCGCTCCGTCGTATTTCACCTCAAAGGCAGCCTTCCCGGTCTCTTCGACCGCCTTTTCTATGCTGTCCTCCTTCAATGCGAGCATCACCTTGATAGGCCGCCCAACCTCGATGCTGATGTCGTTGAGGCCCTTCTCCCCTCTCTTCTTGGCGAGCATGGCGACTTCGCCGAGGTCTGATGTCAGATAGTACGCCTTCTCCACGGACTCCTTGGGTATGCTGAAGGTTTTGGCTATGGCGTCCCTTACTGTGCCCTCCCCTACTCCCAGTCTGAGGTCTCCTAGGATGAGCCTTGTGATGTATTTCGCGTCCAATGGAGATGAGAATGAGAGAAGCTCTGAAATGTAGCTCAGCTTCTTCTCCTGGGAGCCTTTTCCTGTGAGCTCGGCCAGTTTCGCGAGGTTCTCATACACTTTTTCGACTGTGAGCTGCTGGGTGAACAGCGTAGTCTGCGACTTTTTCACGGTAACCTTCTCTGCTGCCAGCCCAGGGTCCCCGGTCTCCCTTATGACGTCGAATATCCTTGCCTCGGTCTCCCCCGACACCTTTGAGATGGCTTTCACCATTATCTTATCCGCTATCCCGATTTCCTTGTCGCTCCATGGGGGGAAGATCCGTCCCATGAGGAACAGCACAATCGTTGGAAGGTGCTCTGGCGGCGCCTTCTCCAGGAATTCTGAGACTATGTCTGTGAGTTCGAGCCTGCTCGAGGTTTTCTCAAGCCTCTGGAAGACCTCGCTCAGGAAACTGAACCTCATGTTATGTTTTACTTTGCGGCGGATAAATATTAACGTGGAAATCATCATCGAGACGCCGAAGTGGAGCTTCATAAAGTATAAGTTTGTTGGCGGCTCTTTTGTCAGGTCTCTGGTCTCGCCTTTTCCGACGCTCTACAATTATGGTTTTGCCGTCGGCTCTGTTGGGGGTGACGGCCAGCCGCAGGATGTCCTGGTTCTGGGCCGGAGGCTGCCTGCTGGGACAAGACTTAATGCTAACATTTTAGGTTATGTGCAATTCCAAGACAAGGGTTTAGAAGATAATAAGCTGATATGTGTGCCATCAGGCAGAATATCCCTAGCAGACCGGTTAATGATTGACATGTTCTTCAGAGCCTATAGTTTATTCAAGAGAGCGTACTATCTGTTCAAATACTCTAAGTCGGTTGGATGCAGCTATAACGGTGTTATTTTATATAATTCAAAATAGTAAAAATAGAATTTCTAGTATTTTCCAAATTTTTCCGTAAAATCAGGCATTATATCAATTAGTTATTGCAAATAATACACAATACTACTCTTACTCCTTCAGGAATATGCGCCTTAACATGTTGAGAAACCCTTTCTTCTTCGGCTTAGGCAGTTTCTCGACCTTCTTTTCCCCCTCATCGACCTTCTCCTCCACTTTCAAGGGCGGCGTCGAGGAGAAATGCTTCGTCTCCCTCACCCTGATGTCGACTGTTATGGGCTGCTCGACGCACTCGCCCACTACAAGAGCGTGGCCGATGGAAAGCTGCTTTATCTCAGCCTCCATCCCAGAAGTGAAACCCTCGATTGACTGGCCTATGGCCCTCAGGTCATTCGGATTCGTAACCTTCAGGATTATCTGGGTGCTGCACTGGGAGAGTACGTTCTTGTCAACCCTCGCAGGCCGCTGGCTGACGACGCACAGGAAAAAGCCAAACTTCCTGCCCTCTGATGCGACATCCCTTATCACATTGGAGGATATGACGTTGCCGCCGTAGCCTCTCTCAGGACAGAAGTTGTGAGCCTCCTCTATCAAAAAGAAGAATTCCGGGATCTTCCCGAGCCTTCTCGCGTCGAAGAGGTCCCTCACGACCTTTGCAACGACAAGCTGCTGTATCCCTGGGTCGGTGCCCCTCAGGTTTACTATGGACGCGCGGTTTTTGACGACGAGCTCCTGCGCTGTCACCGGCGTACCCACAAAGGCGCCGCTCTCCGCCAGAGTCTCAAGGCCGCTGACGACCTTCCACTTCGCCTTCGAGGGGCTGCCAGACACGTCCTTTATCAGGTCGCCGAGGGTGTACTCTGTCCCCTCCAGCCTTTTGAGGCTCTCATACAACAGCGACTTCTGCGTGTCAGACAGCTGCACCGGCATGATGTTAGACAACTCCATCATGTCAAATGAGGGGTTCAAGCTCATCCTCACGGCGTTCGGGTTGACTTCAAGGTTCGTCGCATACTCCGTTATCCTGTCAGCGTATGACGCTGCCTTGACCTCGCACTTTAGCATCTCATCGTACTCGTCGTTTTCAACCTTAAGTGAGCTGTATTCGCCGTGCGGATCCACTATGACAATAGGTATGCCATCCTTCATCAGCTCCTCCAGCATGACAGCGACAGTGTAGCTTTTCCCAGCCCCTGTCTTAGCAAGGACGGAAGTATGCTTTCCAATCGTCTTTTTCACGTTCAAATATACTGAAATGTCATGGCCTTCCAACCTGCCCAAGTAGATGTTACCCTCCCGCCTGCTGCTCAGGCCTAGGATGTCTATTATCAGGCTCTTATCCGCCATGTAAACCTTCTCTTCGGGCTTGAACGGCGTCTTAGGTATCAGTATGCTGTTCTCCTGCATGTATCCGACCGTGTGGGCGTTGGCAATATTTATCTCATCCTCGAACTCGTCCAGGTACCTCTTCATCGAGTCTATCCTCGCGAGAACCCAGCCGTAGATGTCATGTTTTATCTTCACATAGCTGCCGCGTTCGACTCCAGGCTTGGACAGGAGTATAGTGAACGTCGTCGACTTGACTTCGCCGTGTATGGCGCCTACAGCCTCCATGTTACATTATTAGTCCTTTTCAAAAGATAATATACGAGTATGGCCGAGTTTTCCGTTATACTGGTGGGCGCCAAGTACGAGGGTAACGTGGGGAGCGTGGCGAGGGTGATGAAAAACTTCGGCCTCTCGGATCTTATCCTAGTCGACCCGCCGGAGCTGAGCAGGGAGGCGAGGCAGAAGGCGATGCACGCCCAGGAGATACTGAAAGGTGTGAGAGAGTACGATAGTCTGGACCAGCTTAAGCACGAGTTCGACTTCCTGGTGGGGACATCAGCCATAACAGGCACGGACAAGAACTCGCTCAGGGTTCCCATCAGGCCGTGGGGCCTTGCGAACGCGCTGCAGGGGAAAGGCAGAGTGGGCCTGGTCTTCGGCAGGGAGGACTACGGCCTCAGCAACGAGGAGATAAGATTGTGCGACGTCTTCGTCACGATACCGGCTGACAGAAAATATCCGACGCTCAGCCTCCCGCAGTCTGTCGGCATAATCCTCTACGAGCTCTCTAGGCTGAAGTATGCTGACAAGGCCAAGGGCATGAAGTTTCGTGAGTTCAGCAAGAAGGAGAAGGAGGTCCTCCTGGAGAAGTTCGACGGCCTCGCTGACATGCTCTACGAGGGAGACTTCGAGAACAGGCTGGTGAAGAAGACGTTCAGGCAGCTGATAGGCAGGGCCTTCATAGCCGGGAGGGAAGCCTACACCCTGATAGGGCTTTTCAGGAAATCGGCCGAGAGGATTGGAAAGAAAGGCTGAATGGGGGTTTTTTTGGCGTTGCGATGCCTTCCCGCTATTTTTATTTGTGTATTACAATTGATATCACATGTCATACAAGATCGCCATCTGCGTCAGAATAGACGGCGAGCTCATGAAACGCTTCGACAAGGTGGCAAAAGGAGAAGGCTACGACAGGAGCGAGGCCGTGCGTGAGGCGATCAGGAGATTCATAAAGGAGAGGTGAACAGGAATGGAACGAATGAAATCAGGAATACCTGGCTTGGATGAGATGATAGAGGGCGGGTTCAGGAGGAACTCGACCACATTGGTGAGCGGCGGCTGCGGGAGCGGGAAGTCAACGTTCTGCATGCAGTTCGTCTACAGTGGGGCGGCTGCCGGGGAGCCTGGCGTGTACATAACGTTTGAGGAATTCCCGGAGAACATGAAAGAGTCCATGCTGAGGTACGGGTGGAACATCGACGAGATGGAGAAGAAGAAGCAGATGAAGATACTGCGCCTTGACCCGATGGAGGTAGTCCACGTTATAAAGGAGGACTACGGGCCGATAGTGAACGCGGTCTCGGAGTTGAAGGCCAAGAGGGTCGTGATAGACTCCATGAGCAGCATAGAGGCGATGATAGAGAACGACTTCGAGAAGAGGCGGAACGTCCTCGAGCTCACGAGATGGCTTAAGGACAACAACTGCACGTCCCTCCTCATAGGGGAGTCAGAGCAGGACCCGAACGTCTACTCGAGGCAGGGCGTGATAGAGTTCGCGGTTGACGGCGTCATAGTGCTTTATAACATCCGCAGGGAGAGCGCCAGGCACAGGGCCTTGGAAGTGCTGAAGATGAGAGGAACCAACCACATGAACAAGATAGTGCCTTTCGTGATAAAGGACGGCATAGAGCTGATGCCCAAGCAGAAGCTTTTCGGCGTATAAATAAATCCCCTACAAAATAACTGAGGCACGATGGACGACCGCTTGCTGAAAAGGCTGGCAGAAGAGCATGGGACGCCGCTGTACGTCTACGACGAGAGGAGGATCAGATCCAATCTCAGAAGATACGTCAGGGCCTTCAGGAGCAGGTACCCTAAGGTGAGGATATTCTACGCCTACAAGGCGAACACCAGCCTCGCGGTCTGCAGGATAATGAAGTCTGAGGGCGCTGGAGCAGACGTAGTCTCAGCAGGAGAGCTCAGGACTGCCCTAAAGGTTGGGCTGAGGCCGGAGCAGATACTGTACACGAGCAACAGCAAAACGCCCGCCGACCTGGAGGAGGCTGTCAGGGCTGGCGTGATGATAAACGTTGACTCTGTTGACGAGATCGAGATTTTGGGCAGGATAGCCCGCAGATTAAGGAAAGATACCCGGATATCCTTCAGGATTAATCCCTCGGTGAATCCCAGAACGCACCCGAAGATTGCGACAGGCCTCAGGAATTCGAAGTTCGGACTGCACGTGGAGAAGAACATAGCATACGATGCCTACATCAAGGCTTCCCGGATGGAGAACATACTGGTTGCGGGATTGCAGACTCACATCGGTTCCCAGATTCTCGAGACCAGAGGCTTCGAGGATGCGACCCGGAAGGTCATGGAATTCGCAGGAAAGCTCGCAGAGGCTGGAATAAGCCTGGAGTTCATAGACCTTGGAGGAGGCCTTGGCATACCCTACCAGGGAAAGGCCGCTCTTACTCCTGAGAAGCTTGCCTCCAGGATAGTGCCAATATTCAGAGAGGGCGTGCGAGCTTTAGGCTATACACCCGAACTGTGGCTTGAGCCTGGCAGGTACATAGTAGGCGATGCTGGAATCCTCCTGACCCGGGTGAACTCAGTCAAGAGGACTCCCTATAAGAACTTTGTGAACGTGGACTGCGGGTTCAACACGCTAATGAGGCCTGCCATGTACGGCTCATATCACCGTGTGAGCGTCCTGGGCAGGAGCGGCTCAAGGTCGAAGTATGATGTCGCAGGCAACGTCTGCGAATCCGGTGACATCCTCGCAAGGGACAGGAGCCTGCCGAGAGTGAGGGCAGGCGACCTCATCGCAGTCTACGACGCAGGAGCCTACGGGTTTTCGATGGCATCCGAGTACAATAGCCAGCCGCTGACTGCCGAAGTCCTAGTGTCAGGCGGCCGCTCTCATCTCATCAGGGAGCGCGGCCGGCAGGATGACCTTTACCGGCGTCAGAAAATCCCAGCGCATCTGAGATAATCACATCTTCCCCTTCTTGAGGATGTCCTTCAGGTCTTTTGACATCTCCTTCAGATATGGGGCTTCGACGTTCTCTTGGATGCGCTTTGAAATCGTGTTGTAGACTTTCTTCGGGTTTGGTATGCCGAAGAGGGCGTAGCTGCTTCTGGTCCTGGGGACGTTGACGCTCTGCCCTCCCGTCACCGCGCCCCCGAATATGGGCCCCTGGCCTCTCTGTCCTGCGACGCCGAGGCTCACGGCCGCGAAGTCGTCGCCTATCCCCAGGCCCGAGGCTGTTATCGGTATCAGCGTCCCGAAGTTGAATATCCTGCCGATGAAAGGCTGGTCTACTACCATGTTGTTTATCTTGTCATAATTTAATGCGTTCTCCTTGTATCCGAAGAACTTCAGCTGGGTGATGATCCTGAAGTTTGTGACGTAGAACCTGTGGGCTCTCCTGAACAGTTCGACGCCTCCTATCCCCACAATCGAGAGCAGTATTGCAATGTAGTATGTGGCCTCCCCAGGCAGGCCTAACCCAAGTGTTATGCCGACGCTGAGCAGGCCCACCGCATTCATGATGAAAATCCACCTCCACGATATCCTGAATACCGAGATTGCGAAGCCGAAAGATACCAGCAGCACAATCCATAGCAGCACTGGCAGGTACTCTTGCGAGGATATGGTGTGCACCACAGACCCGACGAACATGCCCATGAACATGTTAATGTCGCTCAATACTGGAATCATGCCAGCCCACGGCGAGTCCATGTCGCCTGTGAACGGCATGAGCAATCCCACAACAGATGCAAGCGGGTACCTGAACAGCTCAGCCAGCTCGTCAGCGTATACTATGAACATCAAGCTCAAAGCTATTATCACAGCCCATATGAGGAAAAGGCCATAGAATGCGAGAACATGCGGCCTCAGATTGGCCTCAATCTTCTCCCCCTCGAGAAGCTCCAGATGGTCCTCGTCCATAACATTAATATTATACTGCATCAGCCAGTATAAATCTAAGATTTCCACCAGTCTATTGACTGGTGGCGGAAATCTTCTGTCAAGAACCGCCGGTGTGGCGGAGGCAGATGCCTCCGACACGCGCCCGAGCAAGGCTCGGCCGCGTCAGAGACCAGTGGCATGTGAAGTGGTTCTTGACAACGCTTTTTCAGCACTCATAAGCATCATCACAGCCTGAGGCTCAGCCAGCCTATGTCATCATCAGATAATAATCTGAAGCAGACATTATTAAGTTCTTCCGCGTTTTTTCAGCGCCGCTGACAGCGTATCCTCGACGGTCTTCCTTATCTTTTCGAGCTTTTCCGGCGTGTCTGCTTCGAATCTGAGTATGAGGGCTGGCTGGGTGTTCGAGGCTCTTATGAGGCCCCACCCTCCTTTGAAGTTTATCCGTGCGCCGTCGACTGTTATCACGTTGTGGTCTTTCTGGAATTCTCTTGTAACCTCTTCGACTATGTCGAATTTCAGGTCGTCGGGGCAGTCGACCCTTATCTCAGGAGTCGAATAATAGTGGGGCATCCTCTCTACCATGTCTGAGAAGCTTTCACCTGATTTTGAGAGTATCTCAGCCATCCTCGCCGAGGCGAATATGGCATCATCATATCCATAGTAGTTGTCAGCGAAGAAGAAATGCCCTGACATCTCTCCTGCAAGCAGGGCTTTTTCGCTTCTGATCTTCTTCTTGATGAACGAGTGACCTGTCCGGTACATTATCGGTACTCCGCCAGCCTTCTCTATCTCCTCGGGCAGGGCTTTCGAGCATTTGACCTCGAATATTATCTTCGCCTTTTTGTGCCTGCTTAGTATGTCCTTTGAGAAGACTATCATCGCCTGGTCTCCTCTGACGATGCTGCCTCTGTCATCCACGAAGCCGGCTCTGTCGCCGTCGCCGTCATATGCCACTCCCAGGTCAGCATTCTCCTTTCTGACTTTCGCTATCAGGTCTCCCAGGTTCCCGTCCACAGTCGGGTCCGGATGGTGGTTCGGGAAGTTCCCATCCGGCTTGCAGTAGAGTTCTATGACTTCGCACCCCAGCGTCCGGAAGAGCGTCGGGGCTGTAATGGACGCGGTGCCGTTTCCTGCATCAATCACCACCTTCAGCTTTTTCCCCGGCTTTATCCTCTCTCCAACATATTCCAGGTAGTCGCCTTCGACATCCCTCTGTTTGAGCTTGCCTTTGCATTTCCTGTATTTTCCCCGTTCGATTATCTTCCTGAGCTCCTGTATCTGCTCGCCATATAGTGCGTTCTTTCCCTTGCAGAGTTTGAAGCCGTTGTATTCCGGCGGGTTGTGGCTGCCGGTTATCATGGCGCCCCCGTCCAGCCCGTAATGGTAGATTGAAAAATATAATAAAGGCGTTGATACTGTCCCTACGTCCTCAACGTTAACGCCTGCCGACAGTATGCCCCTGATGAGGGCATCTTTTAGTGTCGGGGAGCTCAGCCTGACGTCGCATCCTACTGAAACTGTTCCAGAGCCTATTACCGTGCCGAACGCTTTCCCTATCTTTTCCGCGACTTCCTCTGTCAGGTCTTTATCGTAGACTCCCCTGATATCGTATGCCCTGAACAATGACATTATGACTATTTAGACATGTTATATGAATAATCTAAAACTAATTCACCCTTTAAATTCCTTAGGTATAACGTATCCTCATCATTATTCCAGATAGAATTACAACTCTTTCCACTACTACTCCAATATAACTCTTTTTTTGTGTTTGTTCCAAATCCAGTATAAATAGTTACTGTTCTACTATTTTCTAAAATAAATGATGGAAATGTGTATATATGATTTGCGTCATCTTTTATAGTCCAACTCATTAAATCACAGGGATACTGGCAAGTGTTTATAAAAGTTACATATTCATCATTCAGGTTACTACAATCATTACCCTCTGCATTCCAATGAAAATAAGAAATTCCAATACATCTATTATCACAAATTCCCTCACCTGTTGACGAAGGCTTCCAGATATTCAATTTTGAAGTTTTGACTTCATTTTGTGCATTCTTTAAATCTGCTTCATATTTTGTATTTGGCTGAATTATAAGGACGTTTGCATAGCCCTCTTTAACCAACTGTAAATTTACAAATAAGTCGTTAACGAATACATATCTCAAAAGTCTATTATACTGATCTCTGTCTTGAATATCACCTTCTAAACTAACAGTTTTGCCTTCTACAAGCTCTCTTAATCTATTAGTCACCTCTTGGTAATATGGTTGTCCCTGTTCAGGTGTATTAATGCCAAGTAATCTAATCTCTATACCGTTTTGTAACTTTATACTATCACCATCTATAACTTTAGATACAATGGCAGTAGATCTATTGAGTATTACCCCTTGTACCATAGTTGTTTGTTGTATCGATGCTGTTTCGTCCTTATCGCAAATAGAATTAACATTTATATCCAAACAACAAGATGTTCCAACTAGGATGTATGGTCTGTTGCAAACAACTTTTTGAGATTTTATATCAAAAATAATTATTACTCCTATGATAACTACAACAACTAAGAGTAAAATTATTATTCCTAGTTTATAATCGTTTTTCATTTCATCACCCCAACTAATTTTTATAACTCCTATGGTTCTTAAGAAATTCCCTTCCAGTTCCTGATCACGTTCTCGTACGCCTCATAGGTTCCGGTGTCAAACCACTGGCCGTCAAAATGGTAGCCGTAGAGTTTCCCCTTCTTCGCCAGCTTCGGGAAGATCTGTTTTTCCATCATAGCATGTCCTTTGGGTATCATCTTTATGATCTCCGGGTTCAGCGCGTAGACTCCCGCGTTTATGAGCTTCGACGGCTCGTCGCCCTTTTTCGGCTTTTCCACGAATTCCAGTATCTTGTCGCCTTTCATCTTGGCGACGCCGAACTGCGAGGGGTCCTCAACCGGCGTCAGCGCGATCGTCGCTGAGCTTTTCTTCTCGTCGTGGAATCTGATGAAATCCCTGAGGTCTATGTCGGAGAGGACGTCGCCGTTGAGCATGAGGAACGGCCCGTTGAGCATGTCCTTGGCAAGGTATAATGCGCCCGCCGTTCCCATCTCCCTCTTCTCCTCGGAGTATGTTATGTTGACGCCGAATTTGGAGCCGTTCCCGAAGTGCTCTTTTATCTTCTCGCTCATGTAGCCTACTGAGAGGATGATGTCCCTTATCTCATGCTTCCTCAACAGTTCTATGATGTGTTGGACGAGCGGCTTCCCCTGGACAGGTATCATGGGCTTCGGTATCTCGTAGGTGAACGGCCTCATCCTCGTTCCCTTGCCCCCGGCAAGTATAAACGCCTTCCGTATGTTAGACTTCGATGTTGCCTTCTCCAGGAGGACTTCCATCGCATGCGACCTGTTCCTGATCCTGATGCCGTCAACCTCCTCGTCAACCTTGTCCAGGATGTCCTTCCTTAATGTGACAGTAACCTGCTCTCGTTTCATCATGAGATAAGATAATATAATGGTTTATGTGCTATTAATAATTATGGTCAGGGCGTCTGTTATTGTTCCAACCTTCAGGGAGGCTGAGAACATCGGGAGGCTGATTGAGGGCGTCTTCTCCGTCTTCCCCGAGGCCGAGCTTATCGTGGTGGACGATGACAGCCCCGACGGGACTGCCAGGATCGCTGAAGGCTATACGAGCAGATACGACATGAAAGTGTTGTGTAGGAAGGGGGAGCGGGGCCTCGCGTCTGCTGTGATAGCAGGATTCAAGCTGGCATCAAACGATATCATAGGAGTCATAGACGCCGACTTCAGCCATCCTTTGGAAAGCATCCCGGAGCTTGTGAGAAAGGTTGAGGAGGGCTGTGACCTTGTCGTCGGCAGCAGGTACACCCGAGGCGGGAGGATTGAGAATTGGCCTCTCCTCAGGAGGCTCACATCCAGAGGAGCTAAACTGCTCGCGAGGCCGTTGACCAGCGTCAAGGATCCGGTGTCAGGTTTCTTCTTCCTCAGGAAAAAGGTGCTCGAAGGCGTCAGCCTGAACCCGACAGGCTATAAGATAGGGTTGGAGGTTATCGTGAAGGGCAACTACCGGAAGGTGGCTGAGGTGCCTATAACATTCACAGACCGCAAGGTCGGGAAAAGCAAGCTGAGCCTGAGAGAGTACAGGAACTACCTAATACACTTGCTGAGGCTCTACACGTACAAGTTAGGCTTTTAGGGGATGGCAAAATACAATATACGGACGGTTGACGGGAACCGCGGCAGATGGCTCTGCAGGAACGGCCGGAACGCGCTGATCAAGCTGGCTGAGACTGTTGACTCAACAGAGATTAACGACTTATGCGAGCTGCCCGAACCTCTTGAGTTCAACGGCCTGACCATCAGGAAGACGATGTTCCGCTCCCCTGAGACAGGAGACGACGTTCACGCGCTTGAGACGGTAAGCGATGAAGACGATAACACAACATACACGGTCGTCCGCTCCCCCAAGGGTTTGAGCGTCTATGCGAGAGTCCATAAGACCGGCTTCCCGCCCGAAGCGTTCGGCGCCATACCCTGGCCCAACGCTGACCTAACAAAAAAACCCTCCCGCGAGCTTCCTGACGACGTCGGGCCCAATCAGGACTTCAAGATTGCGGACATACGAACCAAAAGACACTTCCTCAGCAGCAGCTTAAAACCTGAGGTTTAGAGCATATTCCTCTCCAATCTACATAATATACATGTCAAAATTCAGGATTGAGAATGTTGACAGAAAACGCGGGAGGTTCCTGTGCCGGAGCGGCCGGCGTGCGATTCTGCAGCTGGCTGAGGCGCTTGACGGTAATGAAATCGGCGATTTGGATAAGCTGCCCACTCCAGTGAACTTCAAAGAGTTTGAAGTAAATAAAATCTCTTTTCCAGCGGATGGAAAAACTGTTCCTGCATTGGAGGTAAAAACCGCGGACAGTGATGTGGTAACCTACACTGTGGTGCGTTCTAAGGCTGGTTTAAGCCTCTATGCGAGAGTCCATGAGCCGCCTTATTCTCATCCGCCTCTCTACCACTTTGGTCTCGACGTTTTTGAGGAGCAGCCTAAGCCTAAGAAGTCTGACGTATCCAAAGTGCTGCCCAAAGACGTCAACCTCAACCAGGACTTCAAGGTCGCTGATGTCGTGCGCAAAGGGAACTAATAGGTTTCCGGTATCAGTCCCGTGCACCGCCAGTTTATCTCCGCTGTCCTCGTGTCCTCGCTTACGACGCACGCCGGACTGCAGCCTTCCCTCTTGAGGTCTAGGTCAATCCACCATGTGCCGGTGTTCCCATTGTAATAGTAGCTTTCCGTCAGCCTGCCTTCTCTGGTGCATTCGCTGTCTTTGGCGATTCTCAGAGCCTCTTCAGCCAGCAGCGTGTCCTCGTTCGCGTCTAATTCCACGTCAGGCGTGCAGTATCCTAACGCATCTTTGACTCCTTCAGGCGCCTTGCAGGTGTAGCCTTTCGGGCATCCTAATCCTGCGGTGCCTGCGCACTCGCACAGCTGCTCGCATTGCATGGTGCATGCGACGCCCTCCTTGCCTTGGCTGTCAAGCTGGCATCTGTTGGAGCATTCGTTCCATCTCCCGCCTCCAGACTTACAGAGCTCTTCCGTCAGGGGGCAGTCTTCCTGCCACGTTTTCAGGCACTTCTGTTTGGAGTCGCACCAACTGTAGCCTACCCACAGCATGCAGCCGTGCTCGTCCTTTTCGACAATTTTCGGCTTCTCAGCCTCTTTGAGTTCTTCGACGAACGTCTTCCCGTCTGACGTACTGCACTGCCTCGGATAGCTTTCCATGACCGGGTTGCCTGCTGAAACGCAGGAGTCGAAGCTGTTGATTTCCGGCTTATTTTTAGCGCAGCCTGCGATAAAAACCGCGGTGATGATAACGAGTAGAGGGAGTAGTTTTTTCATCGTTTGAGCCTCCTTTTTACTAAGAAATCTCAGGCAGCATATAAAAAGCATCATCTTTTCTTTCGGGTTAGGCCGAAACAAGCCGCCCCTCTTCTCCCTAAGCTGCTGGTTCAGGCAGTAATGCATTTTTAATACCTATCTGACATGAGTAATACACACATATGGGGTGATAACATGTTTGTATTCCTTTTGTTTGGATTGATTGTCCTGGCGGGCTTGTGGCTTGTGCTTATCTACAACGGCCTGATTAGGCTGAAGAACGAGGTTGAGAATTCTTACGCGCAGATAGACGTGCAATTGAAGCGCAGGAACGATCTCATACCTAATCTGGTCGAGACTGTGAAAGGCTACGCCGCCCATGAGAAGACGGTTCTCGAGAACATCACCAAGGCGAGGGCGTCCATCATGAACGCCACCACAGTCGGCGAGAAGGCGAAGGCGTCGAACATGCTCTCAGACACGTTAAAGTCGCTGTTCGCTGTCGCGGAAAATTACCCGCAGCTTAAGGCTAATGAGAACTTCCTCCAGCTGCAGGAGGAACTGTCAGGAACGGAGAACAAGATAGCCTACTCCAGGCAGCATTACAACGATGTTGTGATGGAGTTCAACGTCAGGATACAGGTCTTCCCGAACAACATGATCTCAGGTTCCTTGGGCTTCAAGCAGAAGGAGCTGTTCTCAACGCCCGAAGAGGAGAAGAAAGTCCCTAAGGTCAAGTTTTAGGCTAAAATGCGGACTATGTTCGAGCAGGTTCGGGACAGCAAGAGACGATCCTACCTGCTGATACTGGTCTTCATCATTCTCCTGGGCGTGCTCGGCGCAGTTTTGGGCATAATCTGGGATAACGTGTACTCCGGGCTTGCCGTTGCTGTGGTGATTTCCATACTCTACACGATATTCGCGTACTACTCCGGAGACAGCATGATATTGAGCATGACCGGGGCCAAGCCTGTCACCAAGGATGAGAGCCCCTACCTTTATCACACGGTCGAGGGTTTGGCGTTGGCCAGCGGCATCCCAACGCCCAAAGCGTATATCATAGAGGACAGTGCCTTGAACGCGTTCGCAACCGGCAGAGACCCCCAGCACGCATCCGTCACAGTGACCAGCGGCCTCCTGAAGGCCATGGACCGGCAGGAGCTTGAGGGCGTCATCGCCCATGAGATGTCCCACATCCAAAACTTTGACATCAGGTACATGATGCTCGCCACCGTCCTCGTGGGGTTGACAACGCTCATAAGCGATTTCATACTCAGGTCAATGTGGTACGGCGGCCGCCGGAGAGGGAACCGGCAGGAGGGCGGCGCCCAAGTGGCGTTGCTGGCTGTCGGAATAGTCTTCGCAATCCTGGCACCCCTCGTAGGACAGATGATACGATTGGCCATAAGCAGGCAGAGAGAATTCCTCGCAGACGCCAACGCCGCAGTACTCACACGATACCCCCCAGGACTCGCCAACGCCCTCACAAAAATAAAAGCAGACCCCGACCCCCTCGTAGACCGAGCCAACAAAGCCACAGCCCACCTATTCATATCCACACCCTTCAGAAACACCAAAGGACTCGTCACAAACCTATTCTCAACCCACCCCCCACTAGACGAACGCATACAACGACTCGAAAAAATGTGACCCCCGTTCTATACTAATTAGAGCGTTCGCTTTGCCGTTTTTTTGACATTCGGAGCTACTGGTGGATTCGACGTTGCTCTTAAAATACATTATATCAACCAGTTTAATAGCATTATTTAAGCTTTGTTAGATAGAATATAACACTCTCAGAGATTGAATGTGGGGTTAGGTGGTGTGAAATCTAAGATTATAATTGATGCTACCGTACCAATTAGCCTTTCTAAGGTAAACTATTTTGATGAGATAAAGAAGTTTATTGAAGAGGAAAAGTGTGAGCTTATTATGTCCAAGCAGACATTCGATGAATGTTGTCAACGAGATCTAAAGCGTGAACTACAGAATATTGGTGGTTTCAAGACAATAGAATCAATGAAACCAGACATAGAACAGTTAAGAACACTACATGAAACCAAATTTGGTAAACATCCCTGCATAAGTGACAATGATTATTCTGTCATTGATATTTCATTGAAAGAGAAGGGAGATATTATTGTGACAGATGATTATAACGTTCTGAAAGTATTACAAAATATTAAAAATATTAAGAAAATACCTCAGGAACAGGGTATAATAGCCACATTACCCACATTTTTATTATATATGTACCGTAAGAACAAAAGGTTATTCAACAGAAGATTGTACATTTGTATGAATTGTGATATTTATAAGAATATTGAGATACCTTATACCCATGAAGGTGTTAAGGATAAAGAGTGGAGTGTTAGGGACATTAGATATAGATTCAGACCTTATGCAGAGAGTATAACCGGTGTGTTACAAAAATGAATAACTCAAAGAGAGAGGAGATAATTGAACAAAAGAGGTTAATGCGCGAAGCATTTAAAATTGAAAAGGAATACGCAAAACTTCTCGAAAAAAAGGTTATGGAGGAGATAGAAGAAAGGAGAAGTGGAGTGGAATATTGCACAAGCGAGTATAAAATTTCTAGAGTGGAACTTTTGAGGAATCACATACCCAAAACTGAACGGTTTTACCGGATTGCATAAGTTAAAATGGCAAAAAATAATGAGGATAGACCTGTTTTTAGAGTTCCAGATTACAAGAAATTTTATGCCACTAATGTTTATTGTGGATTAACTGAACATGATTTTCGGATAGAATTTATGAATGAGAAGGAAAAAGATAAAGGTAAATGGTCATATGTCTCTGACGGTATGTTAATCCTAAGTCCTCTTGGTGCAAAAAGACTCCATGAAAAATTGGGAAGAATACTAAATGTATTCGAAAAAGAAAACGGTGTAGTCGAAACCAAGACAAAGAAGGAAAAAACATACTAACATAGCAAAACCTTAGATACTATTGTGTTTATATTTGGTAGGATGTCTAATATTATTTTATGAAAAAAGAAACTGTTACCCTTGGGGGGGATAATTACAAGTTAATGCTTCGTCTGATGTCTAGTCGTAATACTGAGAAGCCCATTATGATACGAAAGATTATGGATGTTGGTGATTCAGGTATTATTTCGTATACTTTAACGCTTTAGATTTTTTACATCCACCACCCCACTTCGTAGTAATGCCACTAATTCTGGATTTTCCTTTTCTGATGTTCTGACAAACGCACTCATCAATCTTTGTTTTTCAAAAATTAATGACCTAGTAGAGTCGTATTCTTGCCATATACTCCATAATATCCCCCATTCTTTTTTATTGGGCGTTACAACCTTTAACCCAATTTGTTTTGCATCATCCATTAGAATACAATGGCCGTGATGTGGAAACCCTGTTGTCAATATATCCGCAACTTCCTTTATCTTTTCTTCTTTTTCATCCCTCAACATTCTACTCTGTAATATTTTTTTGATGTATACCGGGCTAACCGTTAATGCCCGCATAAAATCCCCTAACTCGTATAATTTTATTTTTTCAACAAGTTTATCTGCTAGCTCTTTTTTTCCATCTTTGTATAACTGGTCTATGTAATCAGTAACCTGTTTTATACACAGTGGTGAAAATTGTTCTTCACTCTCCTCGTTTTCATCTATTTTTGTTATTTGAGGATCAAGAGGGCCAATTTCAGAAGTGACATTCATTATTATTTCATCACCGCCACAAACCAACAATGTTGCGGCACTTTTTGCCCATCTAGGTACGATAAACCGTAATCCCTTTTTACTCATCTTTCTAAGTAACATGACTAGATGGTATGTAGAATCTATATCCCCTCCACCCGAATCAACAATTACATCTAATCTATCTACTGGCGATGAAATTAGATTTTCATATTTACTGTAGATTTTTGACACCAATGGTTTTGATATTGCATCAGATGAGAAGAATAGAATAACTTTAGATTTCCTAATTTTTTCGAGTTTAGTTACTTTTTGGTCTAGTAGCCTATTCTTTTTTTCTATTTCTCTATCAATTTCTTCCATCCGTTTTACAAGAAAATCCTTAAAGTTTTTTTGTTTATGTTGATTTCTCTCGATTGACATATAACTACCCTATCGGCCTTTCTAATAATTAGGACTATACTGGATATAACCCCGATTTTTCAAAGAAAATGGTATATTTTGACTTTTTGTGTAGATTCCCGACTTTTTGTGCAAAGAGCACTTTTTGGGCAACGCCGTTGGAACCGTTAGCTTTTTATACTCGTTTGTTGTATATTTCTAACATTATGTTATTAATGTATAACAAAATGTTGTGTTCGGATAACACGGAGGTAACAGGATGAACGCAAAACTGAAGATTACGGTAATAGCCATCCTAGTATTGGGAGTCACAATCTCGATGGGATTGTACGTGAAGAACGCGTGGCCGCTCAACACTGCTGAGCTGTTGAGCATGGCGGTAGCGTGGGCTATAGTGATTATCGGCCTGGCGGCAGTGTTAAACATGTGGCAGAGCATGAAAACCGGCCAACCCCTCAAAGACGAGATGACAGTGAAACTCGCCCACAAGGCAGGATACTACACGTGGATGATAACAATCTACCTCGCCTTGGCAGTAGGGTGGGTGATAGACGACATACCTGGGATGATGCCCAGACACGGGGCAACCGCGGTGCTGCTCCTGTCAGCTATGACCTACTTCATAGTATTGGCTGTGCTGAAACTTAGGGGGCACGTAGAATGAACGAAAGACAATTCAGGAAATACCGGATAGCGATAACAGCAGTCCTGGCCGCAGTCGTCAGCGCCGGCATACTACAAGGCAGCCTGCTGCTGCCGGCAACCGCCATCATCACAGCCGCCGTATTGATGCTGATACTGAAAAGGCAGGTCACGGACGTGCTGGTGGACGAGAGAATCGAAAAGATAGCTGGAATAGCGGCAAAGAAAACCCTCAACATAGGAGCCGTGACGATGGCAGCCATAAGCCTGGTGTTGATCGCCTACAAGGACACGCTGCCAGAATACGCCCAAGCAGGCTACACCCTATCCTATGCAACATGCGGGCTGCTGCTCCTATACAGCGCCTTCTACATGCGCCTCCACAGGAAACCAGAATGAAGACCAGGATAAAGGAGCTCAGGGCAAGATACGACCTCACCCAGGAGGAGCTGGCCAAAAAAGTGGGAGTCAGGAGGGAGACGATAGTGTTCCTCGAGAAGGGCAAATACAACCCCTCCCTGAAGCTGGCATATGACATCGCGAAGGCATTGGACGCCAAAATAGAAGAGCTTTTCCTGTTCGAAGGCTGAAATAAAAGTATTTAAACCCATAATGCGTACATATTATTCTATTGAACATAGATTAGACCGATCCTGTTCTATAGTCTAAAGAATCGGGTAATAGTATTGTCATACGCGAAAAGATACGGGAAAGATTATAGGAGTAAGAGGAACTGGAACAAAAGAGCGCAAGAAGGCGAGCGAAAACAGCTTCTGGACATGCGAAGGGCGAAATACTTCGGATTCGACCTCAACGACATGCTTGATGAATTCAACATAGGCGATAACAAGAACACGATACTAGCCACGTTAACGACAAAGATGACCTCGCACTCGCTCGATGACGCGCTCGAATACGCCGGACGTGTCAGAAAAGACGGAACAATCAGCGAAGAACAGGAAACCCGGCTGAAAATACTACTCAAGAGATACTCCAAATGGAGATAACGTAACGGAGGTGAACTAATATGGCAGATTTTGGAAGAGGATTCGACAAGCGGCCCCGTGAGATGCACGACGCAGTCTGCAGCGAATGCGGAACGGAATGTCAGGTCCCATTCAAGCCGACGGAAGGAAAGCCAGTCTACTGCAAGGAATGCTACAGCAAGAAACGACCAAGACGCTTCTAATTGTGCATAGACTAGCGGACAACATATTTTTTATTTTTTTTTATTCTTTATTTTATAAAAACGGTGAAAGACTTCAGCACGCTTAACATCAGCCCCGAAGTCCTCCAGAACATACAGTTCCTGGGGTTCTCGGACATGACGCTGATACAGGAGATGGTGGTGCCGACGGCACTGAACGGAGAGGACATAATAGGCCAGGCGAAGACCGGCACAGGGAAGACGCTGGCGTTCGCCATACCAGTCATAGAGAGGATACCCTACGACAGCAGGCACACGCAGGCGCTGATACTGACGCCGACAAGGGAGCTCGCCCTCCAAGTCGGGCTGGAGTTCGAGAAGCTGGCAGGCTCGAACGTGCGCATCGCCTTCGCCTACGGCGGAGCCTCGATAAACCAGCAGATAGAGCAGCTGAACAAGGGAGTCCACGTCGTGGTAGGCACGCCAGGCCGCGTGATAGACCACATCAAAAGGAGAACGCTGAACCTGGACCACGTGCAGACTGTCGTATTGGACGAGGCGGACAGGATGCTCGACATGGGATTCATAAAAGACGTCGAATGGATACTCAACAAGACCCCTAAAAAAAGGCAGACGATGCTGTTCTCGGCGACCATACCAAACGAGATCAGAAGGCTCGGGGAGAAGCACATGCACCACCCCCAGTACATAACAGCCACACAGGACAGCGACGAGCTCACAGTCGACGACATACAACAGTACTACGTGGAAGTGGACCAGAAAGCGAAGATGGACGCGTTCTTCCACGTGCTGAAATCAGAACACCCCTCAAAGGCGCTCATATTCTGCATGACCAAGAGATGGGTCGAGAAGCTCTACGAGATAATGAAGAGGAAGAGGCTGTCAGTGGAACGATTGCACGGGGACCTGACGCAGGCAGGGAGAGAGAAAGCCGTCGAAAGGCTGAAGACCGGGAAAATAACCTACCTAGTCTGCACCGACGTCGCGGCCAGAGGCCTTGACATAAACGACATAAGCCACGTCTTCAACTACGACATACCCCGGGAGCCGCTCACATACGTCCACAGGATCGGGAGGACAGCCCGCATCGGCAAAAAGGGAATCGCGATAACATTTGTCAACCCCGGCGAGATAAGAAGCCTCTGGCTGATAGAGCACGAAGCCAGAACAAAGATAGAACAGAAGCAGCTGAAGTAGGCAGGCTTATATATTGCAGGGTTCAGATAGGTAAGGGGTGAGACTATGAAAATCATAAGTCCGGTTCTTTTGATTGCATTGCTGCTTGTGCTCGCGCCCGCCTCGCACGCTGAGGACAGCCCTCAGATGAGGTTCGGAGGGCAGGTTGTCATAGACGAGGACGTCACAGGAGACCTTATAGTGTTCGGCGGCCAGATAACAGTGAACGGCGACGTCGACGGGAACCTTATGGTCTTCGGCGGCCAGGTTACCGTGAACGGAGAGGTCACAGGAGACCTGCTCGCTGCAGGCGGTGACGTCACAGTCAGCGGAGACGTTGACGGAAACCTGCAGGCATACGGCGGAAACGTTCAGGTGAACGGCGTCGTCGAGGGAGACGCTGACCTGGGCGGGGGAAACATCATACTAGGCTCTGACGCAGAAATACAGGGAAGCCTCACCTACGGCGGACCTCAGACGCCTAACCTCTTCGAAGGCAAGGTGGCAGGCCAGATAAAACAGTCCAGTAGCAAGGTGAAAGAGCCAAGCTTCGTGGAAGAGAGTCTGGGGCCCTTGCGGCTCATATTCGGCATATTCGGATTCGTTGGCGGGATAGTGTACGCGCTCGTCCTGGGCGCACTCATACTGTACCTGTTCCCGAAGTTCGCCACACAGGCCACCGAAGTCGTGAAGGCCTCGCCGATAAAGTCAGGTTTAATCGGGCTGCTGATGCTGGCAGCCGTTCCAGTCCTTGTCGTCCTGTCAGTGCTGACGCTCGTAGGCTGGAAGATCTCCGTGATACTGGTGTCGTCTATGGCGGTTATGTTGCTGATCTCGACATTCCCTGTCAAGCTCGTTGTCGGAGAATTCCTCTACAATAAGGCGTTCAACAGGAAGAGCAGGAGGATAGTATACTACGCGTTCGGAGTCATCGCATACGCTCTCATCTACCTCATACCGCTGGTGGGGTGGCTGACGAAGCTGTTGACCGTGCTGATAGGGTACGGCGGACTCTGGATTCTGCTTATGAGGGCTAGCAGGCTGGGCGGGAAGATAAAAGTCTGACCTTATTTGCTTCTCAGCCTGTGTCTCCTCTTTCTTCTCGCGTCTCTGTAGCTTGTCTTCCTGGATTTTGGCATACTCTAGTAATGGGTTGCGCTGGTATTAAATCATTTTATGACAGATTAAGCTTATATTATAAATAATATAGCTAAAATTGGTTTAATAAGTAAACCAAATCTACATAAAGTATTTATATACTAAACTACTTATATATACTGCAATCCGATGGAAAACTACACGAAAGAGATGAGCGGGTGCGGGCTCGTAGGGATTATGAGCCAGAAGAAGAAGCCGATAGCAGGAGAGAAGATAATGAAAGCCATAAGCCTCATGTCCTTCAGGTCCAACGGCCTCGGCGCAGGATACGCAGCCTACGGCATCTACCCTGAATACGAGGACAAGCACGCATTCCACATGATGTTCGACGACAGGGACAGCAAGACCAGAGCAGAGCAACACCTCAAGAGAGAATACGAGATAGTGAACGACGAGGAGATACCAACCAAAGAGACCGACAAGATAGAAAACGCCCCGATACTCTGGAGGTATTTTCTGACTCCGAAAGGCAGGGTAAAGGACGAGAAAGAATACGTCAAGGAGACGGTGATGGAAGTCAACGGGAGAATAAAGGGCGCGTTCATCGCATCCTCCGGGAAGAACATGGGCGTCTTCAAGGGCGTAGGCTACCCCGATGACATAGGAGAATACTACAGGATAAGCGAGTACAAGGCTCACACGTGGACAGCCCACGCCAGATTCCCGACCAACACTTCAGGATGGTGGGGCGGCGCCCACCCCTTCAACATGCTGGACTGGACTGTAGTCCACAACGGGGAGATTTCCTCATACGGGACCAACAGGAGGTACGTCGAAGGCTACGGCTACAGTTGCACGCTCAGCACAGACACGGAGGTGCTCGCGTACCTTATAGACCTGCTGTCGAGAAAGCATAGGCTCCCGCTTGATGTGGTGGCGAAGGCGTTGGCGCCCCCGTTCTGGGCGCAGATAGAGCGGATGCCCGAACCGGAGAGGAGACTGAACCAGATGCTGAGGCTGACCTACCCAGGTGCCCTCATCAACGGCCCCTTCAGCATCATAGTAGGGCACGAGAACGGCATGATGGGATTGAACGACAGGATAAAGTTGAGGCCGCTGGTGGCAGGCAGGAAGAACGACAGGGTCTACATCTCAAGCGAGGAGTCTGCCATAATGGAGGTGGAGCCGAAGGCGGAAGTATGGTACCCAAAGGCGGGGGAGCCGGTGATATTCGAGCACAGATAAGATGGCATTGAAGATGGAGCAGTCGGAGTTCAACGTAGAACGGGACGACAAGAAGTGCATAGCATGCCAGGTCTGCGTCAGACAGTGCGCCAACGACGTCCACAAGTACGACAAGGAAAGGGACAGGGTAAGCTCCGACAACGCGGCGTGCGTGGGATGCCACAGGTGCGAGGAACTGTGCCCCACCAACGCGATAAAGATCGTTAGAAACCAGTCGCAGACCAAGGAGAACGCCAACTTCACGTACGGCATAATACGAGGCATACAGAAGCAGGCAGAGCAGGGCGGAGTCCTGCTTACCGGGATGGGATGCGACAAAACCTACAGGATATACTGGGATCACATGCTGCTGAACGCGTCCCAGGTGACGAACCCCAGCATAGACCCTCTGAGAGAGCCGATGGAATTGCGGACCTACATCGGAGAGAAGCCTGAGAAGCTGGAGCTGGCGAACGGAAAATTGAAGACGAGAATCGGGCCGCAGGTGAAGCTGGAGACGCCGATAATGTTCTCTGCGATGAGCTTCGGCAGCATAAGCTACAACGCCCACGCATCCTTGGCGAGGGCTGCTGAGGAGTTGGGGACGCTGTACAACACCGGGGAAGGCGGACTCCACAGGACCCTGTACAAGTACGCCGATAACACGATAGTGCAGGTAGCCTCAGGAAGGTTCGGCGTAACGCCGGAATACCTTGAAACATCGGCAGCTGTTGAGATAAAGATAGGCCAGGGAGCGAAGCCTGGCATAGGCGGCCACCTCCCAGGAGAGAAGGTGTCAAAGGAAATATCCGAGACCAGGATGATACCTGAGGGGACCGACGCACTGAGCCCTGCGCCGCACCATGACATATACAGCATAGAAGATTTGAAACAGCTCATCTTCGCGCTGAAGGAGGCAGTAAGATATGAGAAGCCTGTCGGAGTCAAGATTGCGGCAGTCCACAACGTCGCAGCCATAGCGTCAGGCATAGTGAGGGCAGGTGCAGACTATGTCGCAATAGACGGCCTCAGAGGAGGCACCGGAGCTGCTCCCACGGTCATAAGGGACAACGTCGGCATACCAATAGAGCTTGCCACGGCGGCTGTGGACGACCGGCTCAGGCAGGAGAGGATACGGCATAAGGCCTCTCTCATCGTAGCAGGCGGCATACGCAATAGCGCGGACATCATAAAGGCGGTAGCGTTGGGAGCGGACGCAGTCTACATCGGAACGTCAGCGTTGATTGCGATGGGATGCCACGTGTGCCAGAAATGCTACACGGGAAAATGCAACTGGGGAATCGCGACCCAGGACCCGTACCTGACCAAGAGGCTGAACCCTGACATAGGCCAGAGACGGCTGGTCAACCTCATACACGCCTGGTCTCTGGAGCTCAAGGAGATGATAGGCGGGATGGGGATAAACAGCATAGAATCGTTGAGAGGCAACAGAGACCACCTCAGAGGAGTCGGCCTCAGCGACAGGGAGCTCTCAATACTGGGCATAAAGCATGCGGGGGAGGGATGGTAGGATGAAAAGGATATACGCTAGGGAGGAGTACTGTATCGGCTGCAGGCTCTGCGAAGTCTACTGCGTCACGCAGCACTCAAAGTCCAAGAACATAATAAAAGCCTACCGGGATGAGCCTGAGGCAGTCCCGAGGCTGTTCGTGGAAGAGTCAGGCCACGTGTCCTTCGCAGTCCAGTGCCGCCATTGCGACGACGCGCCCTGCATAGACGCTTGCATCACGGGAGCCATGCACCTGGATCCCAAGACCAACGCAGTATTGTGCGACGAGGAGAAATGCGTCGGATGCTGGATGTGCATCATGGTCTGCCCGTTCGGAGTCATCAGGAGGAACGTGACAGACAGGAAGATAGCGTCCAAATGCGACCTCTGCATCGGGGAGGGTGAGCCGGCGTGCGTCTTGAACTGTCCGAACGAGGCTCTGGTTTATGAGGAGAGGAAAGAATGAAATACCTGATAATAGGAAACTCGACCGCCGGATTAGCTGCTGTTGAGGCTATAAGGGAGAGCGACAGAAAGGGCACCATAACAGTGGTATCCGACGAGCGGCATCAACCCTATTCTAGGCCGCTGATAACCTACTGGCTGGCAGGCAAGGCAGACGACAGGAAGATGCATTATAAGGGTAAAGATTATATGAAAAAGAAGAGGGTGAATCTGGTGCTCGGGAAGAGGGCAGTCAGATTGGACACCAGACAGAAGACCGTGACCCTTGACGACGGAAAGATGCTGGAGTACGACCGGCTGCTGATTGCGACAGGAGGGACTCCCATAAACCCGCAGCTGAAGGGCTCAAACCTCAAAGGAGTGTATAATCTCACTACATGGGATGACGCGAAAAAGGTCGGAGAATACGTCAGGGAGAACTTGGTAAAGCATGCCACAGTCATAGGCGGCGGCCTCATAGGGTTGAAGGCGACGGAGGCGCTCGCAGAGCTCGGGCTTAAGGTCACAGTGCTGGAGCTGTCTGATAGGATACTCGCGTCAACGTTGGACAGGAAGGCGTCGGAGATGATGATAGACTACTTAAGGAAGAAGGGCATCGACGTCATGACAGGGAACACTGCAGAGGAGATACTGGGCGGAGAGATGGTTGAAGGAGTCAAGCTGAAGGACGGCAGGACGATAAAGACGCAGATGGTCATAGTCGCCATAGGCGTCAGGCCTAACACAAGCCTTGCCGGAGGCACTCCAATAAAAGTCAACAGAGGCATACTGGTTGACGGCAACATGCAGACCAATGTGAAGGGAGTGTACGCCGCAGGAGACGCAGCAGAGGCAATGGACACTCTTATGGAGGCGCCGAGGACGATAGCAATATGGCCTCTCGCAGTAAGGCAGGGCAGGGTCGCAGGCCAGAACATGGCAGGCCGCAAGACAGAATATGGCGGCGGGTTCCCCATGAACTCCGTAGAAATCTGCGGCATGCCGACCATATCAGCCGGTATAACGGATCCCAAGGAAAAAGGGTATGAGCTACTGGAGCAACAGAAGGCTGGTGAGGGCTCCTACAGGAAGGTGGTGCTGAAGGACGGCAGATTGGTCGGAATGATACTCCTGGGCGACGTCGAAAGGGCCGGCATATTCACAGGCCTAATAGAAGGGAAGGTTGACGTGAGCGCTGTAAAAGAGCATCTGCTGCACGACGACTTCGGGCTCATAATGCTGCCCAAAGGCTACAAGAAGCACCTCGTCACAGGGCCGGGGATGGAAGTATGATAATAGACGCCAAAGGTCTGGGGTTCAGGGAATTGAACGAGAAAGTGAGGAAGGCCGTCGGCAGGGGAGCGAAGACTCTGACACTGAAGAACGTGAACGGCCAGAGGTACATCGGAGTCGGCCTGAGGGAGAAGGTGAGGATTGAAGTGCAGGGCGTCCCTGGGAACGACATGGCAGCCTTCATGGACGGCCCGCAGATCACAGTCAGGGGGAACGCTCAGGACGCAGTCGGCAACACCATGAACTCGGGCGAGGTCACAGTGCACGGCTCGGCAGGCGACGTGATAGGATACGGCATGAGAGGCGGCAGAATATACGTGAGAGGGGATGTCGGGTACAGGATAGGCATACACATGAAATCATACAAAGACAATGTGCCGGTCATAGTCGTCGGAGGAACAGCTAGAGACTTCCTCGGAGAGTACATGGCAGGCGGCATCATAATCGTTCTCGGCCTGGATGCAGATAAGCCGCTGGCAGGAGAGTACATCGGCACTGGAATGCACGGCGGCAGAATATACCTGAGAGGGAAGGTCAAAGACTATCAGCTGGGGATGGAAGTGAAGGCGGAAAAGGCAGGGAAAAAGGATCTTGATGAGCTCAGACCCCATATACTAGAGTTCTGCAGGAAGTTCAAGCTGGATGAGAAGAGGGTGTTGGGCGAGGATTTCACAGTGTTGGCGCCGCACTCGCACAGGCCCTACAGCAGAGTCTATTCATATTAGCAATCCTAAATCATACCCTATGAGAAAGAGACTGTTTGTTGTCCTGGTCCTGCTTTTCACAGGATGCGTGCAGCATCAGGAGGAGATCAAGGAGACGAGGGCGCTGCTGGGCACAACAGTCACAATTACCGTGATGTCAGCCGACCCTGCCGCAGCCAGGAATGCAATCAACCTGGCGTTCTCCGAGATCGAGAGGATAGAGATGCTGTTAAGCAATTACAGGAACACGAGCGAGGTGTCGAAACTGAACAGGGAAGGTAAGATAGAGAATGCGAGTCCGGACCTGATTGTCAACCTGGAAATGGCTGACTACTACTCCAACCTGAGCGGCGGAGCGTTCGACATCACGGTGCAGCCCATACTCGACCTCTACGGCAGAACCTACAATATTGAGGGGAGGCCTCCCACGGAGGAGGAGATAGGAGAGGCACGTGAGCTGATCGATTACAGGAACATAAGAGTCGACGGCAGGAATGTGAGATTCGCGAAGGACGGGATGAGCGTCACCTTGGGCGGCATCGCCACAGGCTACGCGGTTGACAGGGCGGTTGAAGTCCTGAAGGATAATGGGATAGAGCACGCGCTCATCAATGCGGGCGGAGACATCAGGGCGTTGGGAAGCAAGGACAGCCTGCCGTGGACCATAGCATTGCAGGACCCGAGGAACAAGACCAACTATGTCACGATGATGCGGTTGAACAACCAGTCCGTCACGACGTCCGGAGACTATGAGCGATACTTTGTCGAAAAAAAGGTACACCATATAATAGACCCTAAGACAGGGTACTCTGCGATGGGAGTCATCAGCGTCACAATAGTGGCGGACGAGGCTATTGATGCCGATGCCCTTGCCACGGCAGTCTTCGTCCTGGGGCCTGAGGAGGGGCTGGCTCTGGTGGAAAACCTGACTAATATAGAGGGGCTTCTAATAACTGAGAATAAGACGTTAATCCGCTCGAGCGGGTTCCCAAAATACGAGGCCAACTAGAAGATGGTTTATTTGCCTGAAAACAAGCAGACCAGCGGGCTGCAGACGGAACAGATGAGACTGCCTGAGACGGTTGTAATCCTGCTGAGGCAGAACATCGGAGCAGCATGCAACCCTACCGTGAAGGTCGGGGACAGTGTTCTTGCTGGGCAGAAGATAGGGGACACCGAATCATACTGTTCCGGCAGAGTCCACTCGTCAGTCTCCGGTGAAGTCACCGAAATCTCGAGCAAGCTGGCGCCGTTCGGGTGCGAAGTCCAGGCTGTCACGATAAAATCAGACGGCGGAGACCAGTGGGAGGAGAAGAAGGGAATACCGGAGCCTATGAAAGCCTCCAGGGAAGAACTGTTGGAGGCGATAAGGGAGGCTGGCATCGTGGGAATGGGCGGCGCCATGTTCCCAACCCACGTGAAACTCAACCCGCCGAAGGATAAGAAGATCGACGCGCTCATAGTGAACGGCGCGGAATGCGAGCCTTACATCACGTCAGACCACAGGACGATGCTCGAGCACCCTGACGAGATAATGGGAGGAGTCCGCATCCTCAGGAAAATATTGGGCGTCGGCAGGGTCTTCATCGGCATAGAAAAGAACGAGTGGGATGCGATAGACCTCCTGAAGGGCAGGGCGGGAAAGGAGGACATCAGGATAATGCCGTTGGACACCAGCTATCCCCAGGGAGCTGAGAAGACTCTAATAAACACGATACTGCACAGGGAGGTGCCTTCAGGCCGCCTTCCGATGGACGTCAACGCTGTCGTGCAGAACGTCAGCACAGTCAAGGCGGTGTACGATGCAATAGTCGATGGGAAGCCTCTGGTGGAGAGGAATGTTACCGTCGCGGGCGCGGTTAAGGAGCCCAAAAACCTGAAAGTCAGGATTGGCACGCCCTTCCAGGATATGATGGAGTACTGCGGCCAGGATGACAAAACCAGTAAGATAATAGCTGGCGGGCCTATGATGGGCGTGGCCCAGCCGCACGCTCAAGTGCCTGTGGTGAAGGGGACGACAGGCATCCTATTGCTCAGAGAAGCTGATTTTAACGTTGAGGAGAGGACGTGCATCAGATGCTCGGAATGCATCAGAGCATGCCCTGCCTATCTGATGCCTAACATGCTCGCACTGTATTCGCAGCATGCAAGATACGATGACGCGATGTCATACGGTCTCACGGACTGCGTCGAATGCGGCAACTGCGCATACGTGTGCCCGTCGAAGATAAGACACGTCCACTGGATCAGGATGGCGAAGGCGAAAGCCTCAAAGAAGCCGGAGAAAAAATGAACCTGACAGTCTCATCATCGCCTCACATAAGGAAGAAGATAACGGTAGAGAACATAATGTGGACCGTTGCGGCTGCGCTGCTGCCGGCGCTGATAGCGGGGACTTACTTCTTCGGCGTCGGGGCGTTGTTGATCGTCCTCGTGTCCGTGGCGTCTGCAGTCATCGTAGAGTATGTGATACAAAAGCGTTCCAATAGGAAGGTCACGCTGGCCGACGGGTCTGCGGTGATAACAGGGCTCTTGCTGGGCCTCACGCTTCCGCCGACAGTCCCCCTCTGGATTCCGGTGGTGGGGGCCGCAGCCGCTTTAATAATCGGAAAGCACGTGTTCGGAGGGCTCGGGCATAACATATTCAACCCCGCTCTGGTTGGGCGGGCCTTCCTTGTTGCGTCATGGCCTGTGCTGATGACTACTTGGATTAAGCCGTTCGATGCCGTGACTTCCGCGACTCCGCTCGGACTGTCGAAGATGGGAGGGGAGGCTGCCCTTATGGCAGAGTTCGGAAGCAGGTTCAGCCTCTACTGGAAACTCTTCATCGGCAACGTAGGGGGGAGCATAGGCGAGACATCGGCGCTGCTCCTATTGGCTGGGGCAGGATACCTACTGTACAGGAGGATAATAACCTGGCACACTCCTGTAGCGTATGTCGTGACCGTGACCGTGCTAGCTTACGCCCTCAGAAGCGACCCACTATTCAACGTCCTCTCCGGAGGACTCATACTGGGAGCCTTTTTCATGGCAACAGACTATGTGACGACGCCGCTGATGGACAGAGGCAGGATCATATTCGGCGTCGGAGCCGGCATCATAACCATGGTGATCAGGCTCTACGGCGGACTGCCTGAGGGCATAACCTATTCGATACTGATCATGAACGCTTTCACACCATTGATTGACAGGCACACTAAACCCAGGATATTCGGCAAAAAATGAACAACGACGTTAAGGCTATACTGACGCTGGTGATAATCTGCGCAGCATCTGCGGCGGGACTGTCGGTAGCCTACAGCATAACCTCTCCTGTGATAGAGGATAACAGGATGGGTGGCATAAGGTCAGCTCAGAAGGAGGTTATGCCGGCCGCAGACACGTTCAAGGAAATATCAGACGAGAAAATCATGATAGGCGGGGTAAAAAACGTTTTCGAGGCTTCAAGCAAAGACGGAAATCTGATCGGTTATGTCATAGTGACCGAGGCGAAAGGTTTCCAGGGCGGTATACGCATCATCTTCGGCGCTGACACTGGCGGAGCAATCACCAAGGTGAGAATCCTGGAGAATGTCGAGACTCCCGGGCTGGGCTCAAGAATAAATGAGGAAGATTTTTTGAAACAGTTCGAGGGAAAAGCATTCGTGGACGATGAGCCGAAAGTGGATGCGATAACCGGTGCGACAATATCCTCAAGCGCTGTTATCGAGTCCGTGAAATCAGGCTTAAACAATACGTTGAGCGCGGTGAGAGAATGAACGCCACAAGAGATCTCATAAGGGGGCTGTGGGAGGAGAACCCCACCTTCGTTTTGATGCTCGGCCTCTGTCCGACCCTGGCAGTGACCACGTCCGTGGTGAACGGATTCGCGATGGGGGTGGCCACAACCTTCGTTTTAGTCTCATCAGGCCTGGTAATATCCTCCATACGGAGGTTCATACCGAATGAGATGCGGATTCCCTGCTACATCGTCATAGTCGCCACTTTCGTGACGATTGCCGACATGTTCCTGGCAGCATACTATGTTGACATCCACAAGGTTCTCGGATTGTACATCCCATTAATCGTCGTCAACTGCATCATACTGGGCAGAATAGAGGCGTTCGCCTCAAAGAACCCGGTCACCAACTCTCTGGCAGATGCCATTGGCATAGGCTTGGGTTACATGTGGGCTCTGATGCTGGTAGGCTCTGTCAGGGAAATCCTCGGTGCCGGCACGTTTTTGGGTTTTGACGTATCGTCAGGGATATTCAACCCGGCGGCGGCGTTCATAATGCCTGCGGGAGCGTTCCTGACCATAGGATTCATGATGGCGTTCTTCAACAGAATGTTCAAGAAAAGATGGAAAACCTGCTGTTGATATTCCTCGGGGCTGCGGTGGTCAACAATTTCGTGCTCTACAGATTCCTAGGGCTTTGCTCTTTCCTAGGCATCTCAAAGAAGACCAAGTCCGCATTTGGCATGGGGCTCGCGGTCATCTTCGTCACGACGATAACGTCGGTCGTAACATGGGCGGTCTACAACTATCTGTTGAATCCGTTCGGCCTCCGCTTTCTGGAGTATGCCGTGTTCATACTTGTGATTGCGACGCTGGTTCAGATGATAGAGGCGTTCCTAAGGAAGAAATTCTACACAATCTATGAGAGTTTCGGCATCTACCTGCCTCTGATAACCACAAATTGCGTGATACTCGCGGTTGCCATACTGAACATAACAAATGACTACGATTTTGTCGAGAGCACAATCTTCTCTGTCGGCGCTGGCGTAGGCTACACGATGGCGCTGCTGATCATGTCTGGCATAAGAGAACGCCTTGAGCTGGCCGATGTTCCAGAGTCCTTGGACGGCATACCTCTCGCCTTTATCATAGCAGGCATTCTGGCGTTGGCTTTCTCAGGTTTCGGGGGCATAACATAAGATGGCAGACGCCGTAATCTACTCTGTAGCTGTTCTGGGTGGCATGGCGTTAGCTTCTGCCGTAATGCTGATCTACTTTTCAAAAAAGTTTGCAGTAGCATCCGACCCGAGAATAGATGCCATACTCGCCGTCCTCCCTGGCATGGACTGCGGCGCCTGCGGGATGGCAGGCTGCAAGGCGTTCGCGAACGCCCTGGTGAATGATAACGCTCCGATAAATGGATGCGTTGCCGCCAATCCGGATGCCATAAAAAAGATTTCAAGCATATTAGGCAAGGATGCTGAACTCAGGGAAAAGAAAGTCGCGAAGCTGATGTGCAGCGGAGGCGCGAAACTCAAGGGTTTCAGGTATGACGGCATCCCAGCATGCAATGCAGCCAACCTGGTCGTCGGAGACTACAGGAGCTGCAGGTTCGGGTGCCTCGGCTTCGGAGACTGCGTGAGAGTCTGCCCTTTCGGTGCCATACGGATGGAGAACAATCTGCCGGCGATTGATGAGAGCAAGTGCACAGGATGCGGGCTGTGCGTGCAGGAGTGCCCCAAAAAACTGTTCAAGCTGATAAAGTCATCAGCGAAAGTCTACGTCAAATGCATGTCAACCGAAACCGCCGAGCGGGTCTGCCAGCTGGGCTGCATATCCTGCAGGATATGCGAAAAAGCCTGCCCCGCGAAGGCCATAACCATCGCAGACAACCTGGCGAGGATAGACTACAGCAAATGCATAAACTGCGGCATATGCGCGAAAAAATGCCCGAGAAAAATAATAGCATTCAAAGACTGAGCCTGCTCCTGTGCCTGCGTCAGCTCCCTCCTCTGGCAAAGCAGCCTGAGAAGAGCACAGGAAAAGCCAGCATTAACGCAATCCTTGCCATTATTGTTAAAAGATTGCGGGACTGCCTATTTATAATAGTATGCTCTATTTTTTTACTCGGTCTGTAAGATGAGACGGTTTTGGAAGATTGCTATCGCGTTGGCGGTTCTGGGGCTTATCCTACTGGTGGCTCTGCCTGTCGCCTATCTGCTGTCGGTTGAGGATTTGAACCTGTTCGGGGACACGATAATGATCATCCCGGTGAAGGGGATGATAACATTGGACGAGTGCAGTGCGGGGCTGATAGCAGCAGGACAGTGTGCGCAGGCGTCAGTCATAAAAGAGCTTCTCAGGGAGGCTGATGAGGATTCAACGGTCAAGGCCGTCATACTGGACATCAACAGCGGAGGCGGCGCCATAGTCGCCAGCAGGGAGCTGATGAGAGCGGTCAAGAGCACCGAAAAGCCAGTGGTCGCTTGGATCGGGGAGAGCGGTGCGTCAGGCGCATACTATGTCGCATCCGCAGCCGATGTAATAGTCGCAGACAGGGACTCGATAACCGGGAGCATCGGAGTCATCGCCGAATTCGTGCACTACAGCGGCCTGATGAACAAGATAGGAGTCAATGTCACAGTGATAACGTCAGGCGAATACAAGGACGTCGGCAGCCCCTTCAGGGAGATGACTGAGAAGGAGAGGGACAGCATACAGGAGCTGATAGACGAGATACATGCTGATTTCATATCCGATGTCGCGGAGAACCGGAACCTTTCGGTGAAGTATGTGACCGAACTGGCTAACGGTGACATCTACCTGGGGAGCGAAGCGCTCCAGCTGGGCCTCGTCGACTACAACGGAGGCTCGGACTTCGCGCTGGAAATCACGAAAGAGATCGCGAACGTCACAGGCGAGCCTAAGATACGGGAGGTGGAGGGCACAAAATCCTGGAAGGAGATACTCGACAGGCTCTCAGCCAACATAGGATACGGGATAGGAAGAGGCTTACGATAAAATGGGTAGCATAAAACACACCTACATAAAGAGGATTGCCAACAAGCTGTTGGAAGACCATAAGAGCGAGTTCAACAAGGACTTCGAGCTCAACAAGAAGAAGGTCAACGAGTACACGACAGTCAAGGGCAAGACCATACGGAACAGGATAGCAGGATATATCACGAGAGTCCTGAGCACGGAGTCAGCCTAAAGGGTGATGCACAGCTGACGGTAGCTGCAGGCAGGGCACTTTCCGCTGTCTTCTATAGGCTCAGGGACTGCGCCGTCAAGTATCCCTAACACACTGTCCCTTGCGAGTATGACCTCCCTCCTGAGCTTCTCGGAGGCGAGGACAGGCTTCGACTCCTGAGACCTCACATACTCCACATAGCCGTAGTCTATCTTCTGGTTGAATTTCTCCTCCAAGAGCATGGCGTAGGCGCAGACTTGGATGGCGTCTCCGCTCCACACTCCCTGGGGAGGCTGGCCTGTCTTTATCTCAACAGGGAATATGCTCTCATGGCGCATGACCTTGTCAACCCTTCCCGACAGTTTCAGGCTGTCAGACCTGACAGTATACTCGACCCTCCATGGGGTGATCTGCTTTACAGACTCCGCGAGGCCGAGCTGGCTTACCATGGTCCTAAGCTTGAAAGCCATGGCAGATATCTCCCCCTCAACCTGCGCTCTGATCTCATCGACGAATTTCGCGTAATTCAGGTCCCAAAGCATCTCCCTGTAAATGTAGGGCGCGTCTTCGAGAACCGTTTTGAGTTCATCCATCAGACGTTCCTCCACCCTGCTCAAGTCGCCGGCACACTCAAGGACCCTCGGCTGCCTGATGCTCAGCTCCTTCCGCACCGCATGCCCTAATAGCCCCCTCACCATCTCCTCGGTCGGCTCAGGCTTAAGGCGGAGAGCGTCCCTCAGATAAACGACTCTGGGGCAGTATTCGAGCGTGTTCAATGAGGAGACGTTGACTTTCATAGTAACCTAACATCTTCAGGCCCGGATGGGACCAACTCCAGCCTGCCGTTATAGGTCTGAAGCTCTCCTATAACCTCTAAAGTCTTATCTGTGCTGAGATTATCCCCCAAGATTGAGGCCGAACCATAGGGAATGTAAACTTCAACCTCTCCGCTGCCGTCAGACAATGTCAGCAGGATCGAGCCGCCCTCGAACCTGTGCACTGCCAGGACTTCGCCCCTGACTTTGACGTTCTTCCCCAGGTTGTTGGAATCGAGTGAGGATATGCTGCTGGCAGGCGGGGTAAGGCTCTCTGAGACGTAAGACAGAATCAATAGTCCGATGATGGATGTGAGGAGCGCTAGATTCAGAACTTTGTTGCTCATTCTCAGCCGGTTGAGCCTGTAACCCTCTTCTTGTGCTTCCTCCTAATCTTGAAGGGTTTGCCGCACTTCCTGCATATTGTGGCGTTGACAGGATTCTTGGCATTGCATTTCATGCACACGCCCTTGAAAATCCTGATCTCAGCCTCTGGAAATTTTCCCATCTTCTGAAAGTATAATATTAAGCTTTTTATGATATAAAAACCAATAAAACTGTCATGATCAGGCCAGGTTGGGATGAGTATTTCTCTACGATAGCCGATGACGTGGCCAAGAGGTCGACCTGCATGAGAGAGGGCAGGCAGTACGGTGCGGTCATAGTCAACGACAAGAGGGAGATAGTTGCGACAGGATACAACGGCGTCATAAGGGGCGCCTCCCACTGCGAGGACATAGGGTGCATAAAAGACGAGCTTGAGATAGACAGCGGAATGGGCCACGGCATATGCCCAGCAGTACATGCGGAGCAGAACGCCCTCATACAGGCCGGACGGCACTCCGAGGGCGCGACAATGTACATAAACGGCTACCCGTGCAAGATATGCGCAAGGCTCATAGTGAACGCCGGGATACAGAAGGTTGTAATCTCAGGAGACTACTCCGACAAGGACGGTCTCAGCATACTAAAAGATTCAGGCCTCGAGGTTCTCATACTGAAAAAATGAAGCTCGTGATCGGCCTCATAGGCGAGATAGCATCAGGCAAGGATACTGTGGCCGAGCACATCTCGAAAGAATACGGAGCCAGCGTCTACAGGTTCTCTGACGTCCTGAGAGACGTCCTCCGCAGGCTCCACCTCGAGAACACGAGGGAGAACCTGCAATCCATCGGAGTGTCGATAAGGCAGGCCTTCGGCGTCGGAGTCCTCGCAGACTGCATCAGGGAGGACATGCTGGAGGACACATCAGACCTAATAGTTGTTGACGGCGTCAGATACGCTCACGAAGCTGAAATGGTAAGGTCATTCGAAAACAACCTCCTGTTATACGTCACCGCGCCTGAGAACATGAGGTACAAACGCGCGGTGGGTAGGGGAACGAGAGGCGAAAAGAAAATCAGCTTCGAGCAGTTCAAAAAGGCAGGGGAAGGCGGCACAGAGGGCATGATAAGGCAGATAGCAGGGCAGGCTGACCATACTATAGAGAACACCGGAACAGTCGAAGAGCTCTGCGGGAAAACGGACAAGATAATAAAGACGAAACTAGTCTGAAACGCCGGCGAGAACGGACCTCAACTCATCCTCAGTGAAACCAGCCTTAGGCCCAAGATACCTGACATACTCCGATTTAGGCCTCCCAGCAACCCAACTCGTCTTATACAGGTAAAGATACTCCCTGCCCCTAATAGTCTTCGTCATAACCCACATCTTGATAAAATGAATATCTCTTCTGTTCTTTAATAAATGTGTGATCATTGCAGATAAGTGTACCTATTCCCGCTGTCTGCTAAATATTTGTTCATCATGTTTCTCTTGCTCTCTCCCAGATCTACTTTATATTTTTTGTTCACATTGTTAAGCGGGTGAAAGGGGAAGAGTGCAAAGCCAAAAAAATCGACAGCTTTTTATACTCTCCCCCATAAGTAAAATGTGGGTGGTGTGATTGAACAAATCTTGGATTCTGGTTCTTGCAATTGGGGTGGTGGTGACTGTGAGCGGGTGCTTTGAAGAAACTGAAATAACAACATCGACAATCTCAACAATAATCCCAAGTCCTTCAACTTCAACCACAACGACTACACCCTCATCAACAACCACAACATTTACGATAACCGTAGCAACCTCTCTAGCTTTTCCTGAAATCACTGTTCCAATGCCAAAAATACCCTACACGGCTGAAGAACTAAAATCTATAACTAACATTACATTCATATTTGAGAATGAGGATGCAAAAATTTCAGATAATATTCTACGGGGTATATTCGATAAAATAAATCCTCTTATTCGGACTTTTACTGGCGAAAAATATGTAGATTTTAGTCCGAACTTAAACATTGTGGGTACATCTGATAAAAAATTTAATTGGACTTTCACTGGCAAAGGATATGTTGATGAGATAAATTATGATGATTATACCCTAGAGGGCAGTCGTGACATAGGTTGGACTCAGATAATTATCGGACTAACTAGGACAACTATAAAACGAGAAGGTGTTTCTCAAGCATATAAGAATCTTACGTTAGATATCATAAAACAAAAATCAGAAGTTTTAGATGAGTGTCCGAAAATCGGTTCAGTAAAATGGAATCCAGAAAAATCAGGATATACTCTAAATGAGGCATGGCTACCTTGTGCAATAGAGTGTCCATCATCCCTAATCATTGTTAATCTCAATAATCTCTCAGTAGAAGAAACAGAATGCGAAATTGGACAAAAATCACTTGAATTAGTAGAATTATTCCAAGATACAGAATATTATGGTGGGGGGTTGTAAATGAGAATTATAATTATTTTGATGATACTTTCCATTCTAATTTTTAATGTCAATGCAAACACAACTAATTCAGAAGAGTATAAATATGTTGCAAAGATAAACAAACAACTGACTGAGAAGTTAATGGAATTTGAAAAAGGCAATATAGATTCTAATAGCTTCGTTGAAATCCTTTGATTAGGTTGGGGGTACCAATTTGTAATCAGGGTTTTGGCTGATTACAAATTTGTGGAGGTATCCCCATGAAGTATTCTGAAACACGAGTCTATAAGTTTGCTGGACATGCTTATAGACTATGTAAACGACGTATTCAGCCCTATTCCAGCAAGTACTCGAAGAAAACGTACACTCAACCGCAGCATGTTGCTGTGCTGTTGTTGAAGACCAAGATGCGTTTGAAGTTTGATGAAACGGAGGAGTTGCTTCTCAACTCCTCCACACTCCGCGAATGCCTCGAATTAGAGCAGACACCCGACCACACGACCCTGTGCAAGGCGTTACAACGTCTAAGACCTGTGTTTTTCCTCATGCTATTGGTGCTGGCAGCGGGGCTGCTGCCAGCCAGTGGGAAAGGCTCAATAGATGCCACGGGATTTGACAGGAGACACGCCAGCAAACACTACGTGCAACGGTGTAAAATGCGGTTCCAGAGCATGAAGACGACACTTCTTGTAGACACTGAAACGCTCATGATACTGTGGCTTCATGCCACAGTAACCTGCAAACACGACACACAGATTCTGCTCCCCATCGTGGAAAAGGCAGGAGACTACTTCCCATTAGAGATCTTGTGTGGGGATAAGGGCTATGATGACCAGGAAATCAGAAACACATTACGCAAAGCGGGCATACGCCCGCTAATCAAACACCGTGAATTCAAGCCCATACACAAAGCCCAAAACGCAAGAATCATCAAACAAGACTACCGGCAGCGGCTCATGAACGAATCAATCAACAGCAGCACCAAAAGAAAATACGGCGACACTCTAACCACCAAAACCTACTGGCGCCAATACAAGGAACTACTACTGAAAGCAGCAGCCCACAACATCGAAAGATGCATGAAAACCATGCATCCTCACCAGAGGATTTCAATCAAGCTATTCTAATCATTCTCTGAGACTAATCCTCATCTTTGAAAATCAAAGTCAAAATACATATCTCGAAAAAATCAAGTCAGAATATGAAAAACAAATAGAACCTTATTCTAAGAACATTAAATCCATTTATAAAGCATCTAGGGCACGTGCAATAGAAGAGTATGGTAGAGCAAATAATATTAGTTCTTGGAATATCACAACAGATGACGAACGGAGAATTAGTAGACTAATTAATCTATCCCTAGCTGATAAAGAAATGATTTCTGGAAACTTAAGTTTGATTAAAGGTATTAATGAAAAGGCTCGAGAAGAAATCATGAAAAATAAG
Source organism: Candidatus Altarchaeota archaeon (assembly GCA_043800255.1). Taxonomy (GTDB): domain Archaea; phylum Altiarchaeota; class Altiarchaeia; order IMC4; family SCGC-AAA252-I15; genus JAZDNF01. Next base: position 39,753 of record JAZDNF010000007.1, read on the forward strand.
TCGAGCATCATTTTAACTTACCAAAGACCTTTTGTGGAATATGTTAATGGTAAGGGAGGTCACGTGTTAAATCAATTTAAGTTATATAACGGGATGTTAATTTCACTTCCGATAAATGAGGTTGATCCATTTATCAAAGATTCAAGAATTTCAATGGTGCATTTGGATGCTCCCTATGAGAATGTTATCAGCTTAGATCATAGTACATATGCAATTGATGCTGATGTATTATGGGATGATGATGATCCCGGACCAGGACCATCGCCTTCTCTGGAGGAAATGGCAGTTTTAGATACTGGTGTCAATAGAACTCACCCTGCATTATGGTATAGACATGACGGCACTACAAATAGAACTTGGCACAATGCAAATTTTACGGATAATGAAGATGATTGGGATTATGGTGGTCATGGTACTCATGTTGCAGGAATTATCGCTAGCTCTAATGATACTTACAAGGGAATGTTATACGATATTGATCTTATGATGAATGCAAAAATCATATATTCTAATGGAACTGGATATAAAGCCGATGCAATGGAGGGTATAGAATGGGCTTATGAAGGGCTTGGATCAGTACCCACTGCCGAGGTCCTTAGCAATAGTTATGGTTGGTGTCAGTATGCTTTTGCAGGTTGTCCTAAGCCAGATGGTGTTCTATCTAATGGTGAAGGACTCTTAGCGCGATACGTGGATAGTATAGCAGAGAATGATGACGTCATATTTGTTTTTGGTGCTGGAAATGAAGGTGAAAGTTATTCGATTAGACATCCTGGAGATGCATATAATATCCTTTCGGTCGGAGCGATTGATGATATAGACACTTCTAATTCTACGCATCCCACAAGAACCGACGATGATATACGGTCATCGTCAAGTAATGGTCCAACAAATGATAGTAGAAAAAAGCCAGATCTTGTTGCCCCAGGTGTAGACGTATATTCAACAGCTGCTAATTATGCTGGAACTAATGCTGATTTTATTGAAATGAGTGGAACTAGTATGGCAACCCCTCATGTTGCAAGTGCTGCTCTATGGTTTTTTGATTATGGTCTAGAGCCAATTGAAGTTAAAGCACTGTTGATAAATACTGCTCTTGACTGTGAATATCAAGACGGTTGGGATTGTGTTGGTGGTGATGATGGTTGGGATGCTAGATATGGATGGGGTTATATCGATTTAAATCACGCACACATTCATTTAGCTGATGTAGTTTCACCATCAATAAACGCTGGTGAAATTGATTACTATCTTATAAACGAAACTAGTTCCGATGATAAAGCCACACTTGTCTGGTACAGACATATAAATCAATATGATGATAATACAACTGGTTACTCTCTAAATGATTTAGATCTTTACGCTTATTCACACTCATCAGGCGATGAGATAGACACATCAACTTCAACGGTAGATAATGTAGAACAAGTGGTACTTGATGCTTCATATTCTTATGCAGTATATAAAATAAAAGCGGAAGATACATTCTATAGTGCATCATCTGAGGAATATGCGTTTGTTACTGAAGAGAAAAATAACGCTGTAAGTCCTCCGTCATTTACGGTGAATCTTAATAATTCTGCAACTGTTGGATTAAATACAGTTTTCGTAGTTGAGGCAAAGATTACGAATACCGGAGATTTACATATTCACGATGTTAATGTGACCCTCATAGTGCCTTCAGGATTTAATGTAACTAGTGATAATCCCGATACAACAAATAGAATCAATAACGGTAATGGGGATTGGACAGCGAGTTGGACAGTAGTGTCCCCTGATATTCCTGATGATTATACTCTTCAAGTGAATGTAAAGTCTAGTAGTTATGGTGAAATAATTGAAAGTAGTGATTCGAATCCTGTTGAAGTTGTAAAGTGTATAGGCGTTGATGCACCCGCGTCAGG
>JAZDNF010000006.1:0-118729 GCA_043800255.1 Candidatus Altarchaeota archaeon
ATGAGGGAATCTCTAGGCCGTGAACAAACGCTCAGGTTTCCTGGAAGCGAGCACAGGCAACAGGTCACCGTCATGAGAGAAGAAAAAGTCGAGAAAAAATAACCGATACCACCCGCCCGCTGACGAAGAGCCGCGGAGGGGCTGAGAAGTTGTGGTGGGGGCGGATTTATTGTTCGTTTTTGTGGTACAAATCCAAGAAAATTATCTTATCCTCCTCTTTTAGGGACATGTACGATAACCGATATGATCCGACATGTACTTCTCTGGTACCTTTTCTGGAGTACCTCATTGGTTTGCCGATTTCAGGATTATCCCCTATTTTCTTAAACTGTTTGAGAATTTTTCCCTTTATTGAACGGTCTTTGATTTTTGAAAAAAGTTTCTGAAAAGAAGGGTGAAAAACAGCGATTACCATTTTTCTGCTTCTTTAAGAAAATCGTCGAAATCCACCTCCACAAATTCACCAGCCTCGTATTTTTTCAAGGCTTCCTCAGTCCTCTTCGCAAAAACCAGGTCTTCCACAAGATTCTTGCTGAAATCAACAGCCTTTTTCATGATAAACTGGTCAGCATTATGGATGATCACTAATTTCTCCCCCTCCTTAATACTCTTCCTCATTTCAAGAGGGATAACAACCTGGCCCTTAGAACTCATCTTAGTTATAGCAACATCCATGGTTACCACCTAAGTAAGATTAGTCTTAACTAATATAAAAACCCACCAGTAATGCCGGGCTTGCTAATAAATAATCCCCCAGCAGGCCGGGGGTTATCCATTTCTCAAAGAGGCTGAAAATATAACAAAAAAACCCGACCCAAAAAATTACAACCAAACAAACAAAGCCCGCCACGGCGGAATCTGGACGGGGCAAGGTGAGCCGCAGGGAACGAATCGCTTAACAGTTGTAGTGCGCCTCGAATAGAACAAGGTAGATTGAGAGCGCAGCGGGGCACGAGGCCGATAGGCCGAGTGAGTTGAGGTTTAGGCTCTCAATCGCCCCCCGAGCGTAGTTCTACGCAAGGAGAATTTCGTTTAAACAAAGTTATGCGATAATTTTGATAATTGCGGTATCCACTCCATATTCTTTTTTAACTTCGAGCAGCTCCAATATCAAAAAACCAAAATCTGCTTTATTACACCACCCACCGTTCTCCAAACAATCTGTTTGGTCAATTGGTTTCTCACAGTCATAGAAAATACCCATTGATTTAACAGTTGAGTTAGTTAGATTAGACACAATTATTATTGCTCTAAACATTCCACTACAACGATTTTTGTATAAACTAACTCCACCATCATTATAACCACCCTCTATAAATTTTAATCTCAACTGCCCGTATTCAACGTTCTCTCCTCGAGGTATTTTGAGAATATTAGGTAATGTTGTGGTTGTTGTCGTAGATGTGGGGGTTGTTGAAGTGGTAACGGATGTCGTCGCTTTCAACTGCTCTTCAAGGTTCTTAACCTCCCCCTCAAGCTCTTTTATTCTCGGGTCTGTTGTTGTCGTTGTTTTCACTGTTGTCGTGGATTTCTCAGGGCACTTGCTGATGTCGTCCACCAACTGGCCATTCGGACACTCATAGGGATTAACTACCTCTCTCTTGGTGGTACAACCACTAATCAAAACAAGCCCAACAACCAAACAAATTAGGAGTATCCTCGATTTCATGTATGAGAGATTAGGATACCATAAAGATAAAGGTTAGTATGACCAATTAGGTTCAAGAAAGCAACATGAAGTTATTGACAAAAACAAGGGAGATAGAAAAAGAATTTAAGAGACTGATTAATTCCTATTCTGAATTCTTTTGGGCGTCGGCTTGGGCAGGCGTTGGCTTCGAATGTTTTACTGATTTGAAACGGAATAAAGATAAGATTAGACAGATTGTGATAGGCACTCTTTTTGATCAGACCCACCCTGATTTTATTAGGGAGTTTATTGGAATTGAAGGTGTAAGATTTCTCAGGCAAGAAAAAGGGACTTTCCACCCCAAGATTTATCTCTTTCAAAATAATCCAAGTGACTGGGAGATGTTGGTGGGTAGTATGAACTTTACGGGAGGTGGTTTTTCTGATAATACTGAGGTAATGGCGTTAATTTCACCAAATGATTGTGATGCTGCCTCGATTTATGAGAATGCAAAAAAACTGATAGAGGATAGTTGGATAAGGGGGGAAAACTTTTCGGAACAAGAACTAAGTGAATACACGCGAGCGTGGGAAAACCAGCAACGGCGTAGCGGAAAATACGGGAAAGGAAAACCAGGAAAACCAATAAACCGCGTCGAGATAATGAATTGGACGTGGGAAGAATTCGTCCATAAAGTAAAAACAGAAAAAGCGATAAATAAAAAAGGTGAAGAGTACCCGAACATATTTCACGAACGCCTGAAAGTCCTAGACATGGCACGAGAACTTTTCCGAAAACATTCCCATTTCAAGTTAATGAACAAAGATGCACAGAGAGGACTATCGGGTTTCATAGGGGGAAAGAATTGCGAGATAGATTGGTTTTTGTTTGGGAGTACACGAGGTGCTATTGTGTTCGCGAATAGGGTCAACCAGAATAATAAACACATTTCTCTTGCTTTGGATAAAATACCATTTGAGGGAGAAGTAACAAAAACACACTACGAAAATTTTTTAGATGAGATTAAGAATGCATTTCCTGAGGGATTTATTGCAATAGCAACTGCTTCAAGATTACTTTCAATGAAAAGACCAGATATATTCATCTGCTTGAATAAGAAGAACAGAGAGAACCTTTGTAAAGACTTTGGAATGAAAAAAAGTAATGAGTTTAAAAAATTAACCGAGAGAACCCAAGAGAGATATTGGGACGAAATAATTGAAAGAATTCAGGATTCAGATTGGTGGAATGCACCACCACCAAAAGATGAGATAGAAAAGAAGATATGGGACGGAAGAAGTGCATTTATAGATGCCATTTACTATGATCCCTCCTCTCTCAATCCGAAAGCTTAAACGAAGCTCGGGTTATGGGGGCGATTGAGTGTTGCGAGCCGTTCTTGGCGAGCAACCGTTTTTTATGCCTAAACCTCAATTGCGCATCTACAACTATTAAGCGAGATGAATGTTCGCTTAATAGTAAGATTTGGTGTAAAAAGCGAGATTGGGTATACTTCTAGCTCTATGATAGAGTATATGACAGATGAGAGCAAAAGTTATTCGCTGGAAGAAAAACGCAGATTTGTAGCAAACAAGGACATCAAGAAACTCGCAAATCTGCTTTAGGTCCAGAATTTATTTTTAAAATATGGATAATCCACCTACAATAAGTTAACAGAACCCACAGAAGTTACATTCAGTCATACAAAGAATAGATTAATCAGATAGTATAAAACCATCAGCCAAGTGCATTTTTTTAATTTGTTTATATGTTTAGTGGTGTGCTTATTAGGTTCCAGCCTGACACCAGTGATATGCTCACTAGGTTTGTGGCCTGTGTGCTTGATTGTGCTAGGGTGTATTCTGAGAAGTGGGTGACGTTGGCGTAGAGGTAATCGGCTGTGGTGTTGACACCCTCATCGTAGACCCAACCGAGGTCGGTTGTGAGTTCCTGCCAGTTGCCTATGCTGCCATTATACCAGTAGAGTGCGAGGTCGGTTTCGTTCATGTTGGAGGCGTTGACTTCGGCCTCGGAATAGTAGACTCGCAGGTAAGCCCAGGAGAGTGAATTTGTCACTTCCGGGCTAGCGTCTATGGAGATGAACCTGTTCAACGATGGAACAGAGAAGGTGCCGTTGGTGGTGCTGTTGCGGGAGGATGTTACCATGACCCGCCCGTTTGATACCGTAGAGTTCATGACCATATCCAACGTCACATTCGTTCCAGTAGTCAGGTTCACCCTGCCCGTCTCGTTCACGGTCACATTAAGCTGCGTGTTCACCGTGTCAGAGCTCGTCCTGTTCACGGTCAGGATTCTGTCAACTGCCGAGAACCTCTCGTTCTCCCAGAGGTCGGCGCAGAGGACATTCCAGCGGAAGGTGCCATTCGCCATGTCAGCCAGATAGAACCCGTTAACCTGGTTGTTCAACACGCTAACCGTCGTATTGGTCGCAGCCCACGTTCCGGACATGTTCGTGTACAATGAACAGTTAACGACAGAAGCCTTCTGCGAGGCCCTATACTTTATGAAAAGGTTCCCATCATAGTCTGTCAGGCTGCTGGCAGGCTGCTCCAGGCTGACCTGCACAACATACGGCAGGCTCGTCGTGGTGGTCGCATTTATTGTGGTCGTGGTCGAAGACGTTGTGGTCGTTGTCGTATACCCCGAACAGTTCGCCGTACACGAGGAGGTCATGCCAACGTCAGACCAGGTGTAACGTGTCGTGCAGGTGTTATCGTCTCCAGAGCTTTCAGTATAGTAGTAGTCGTAGATGTCATACTCCGTGGAACCGCACAGGAAGTTGTTGGATATGTTGTTGTAATCCGAGTAGTAGTTGTATATCCCGTATTTGCTCCATGTGACGTTGTTGTTCAATATCGTGTTGTTGCCTGAACTGTAATAGAGGATGATGCCGTCGCCGTCTGCTATGACGTTGCCTGACACCGTATTCAGGTTCGAGTACGCGAACGCTATATGCCCGGCGGCGACGCCATTCAAGGTAACGCCACTAGTGTTGAAATAATAGTACACCGGACGGCCGTTGACCGTATTACTTGTGCCTATGCTGTGATTGTAATAGGCGAACGAACCGCCGTCTAACCTCAGATTCCAGTCGTTTTTCGAAAAATTGTTCCCAGACAGATTACAGTTGATAGACGCGTACAGGTATGCTCCCTCCTCACTGTTGTTGTAAACTGTGTTGGCTGTTAGATTGTTATTGTTCGAAGAGTACACGTATATCCCCTCGCCCGTGCTATTGTAGACTGTGTTGTCTTCCAGCCTGTTGTTGGCTGACGAGGAAAGGCTTATCCCATCATATCCGCTGTGCTCCACCCTGTTGCCTGCCATACTGTTGTTGCTCGAAGTGTCCGAGTCTATGCCGTCCTCGGGCGACATCGAGATGTTGTTCCCTGAAACGTTGTTGGAGTTCGAATAGTACAGGTACACTCCGTCCGCAGAGCTGTTGCGTATGTTATTCGAGAAAACGGTATTGTAGTCGGAGTATATGATCCGAACTCCCATTCTGGCATTATTCATGTCGCTGTTTGAGATCGTGCTATTGTAGGAGTTCCTGTATATCACAGCCCCGTCAGCGTCGGTCAGATTGTTATTCGTTGCTGTGATGTTGCTGCTGAACGCTATACCCAGGTGGCCTACGTACCTGCCCTGCAGTACTTGGTTGTTTTGGCCGTAGTAGTATCTGACCTGCTTCCCGTTTACCGTGTTGAAGCGGTCTATGGTATGATTGTAGTCGCTGGAAGCGGATGATTCGACATACAGGCCGGCGCTTCCGCTGTCCTCGAGGGCATTGTACGAGAGAGTCCCTAAAGACGCGCCATACAGGTAGATGCCATAGGCGCCTGAGTTCCGGATAGTGTTATTCAACAGCGTCACATGGTCTGCGGAAACGTATATCCCATCGGTGTCTGAATTTTCCACGATGTTAAAGCTCGCGTCCGTATAATCTGCGGACGACAGGTATATTCCCCTGTTGTTGTACCTCAGCGTATTGTTTGAGACGTTGTTCCACTCGCCGTAGTAGATGTAGACCCCGTTCTGCGAGTTGTTCTCCACGATGTTGTTCTGTATTGTGTTGTTATTGCCTGCGTAGACTGAGATTCCATCATCGAAGGACGAATTCCTGATAGTGTTATGCCGTATCGTGTTGTTGTTCGAATAGTAGGTGTATATTCCATTGTAAAGCGAGTCCCTGATCGTGTTGTTATTCACCTGGGAATTGTTCGCATAATACAGGATTACGCCATAGTAGTTGCCTGAGACGTTGTTCCTCTCTATCACGGCATTTCCTGAGCTGATGTAGATTCCATAACCTGAGTAGCTTCCTGCGCTATACCCTACGCCGCTTATCGTCGAATCCCTTATCGTCAGCGCAGAGCCTGGCATCGCCCTAAACGTATACGCTATCGACGAATTCGATGACCGTATTGTGGAGTTCGTGAAATTCATGGCAGCCCCGTTCTCGACCGTGATTCCAAACTGGCCGTCCGACGTCCCGTTCAGCACGAGGGTACAGTTTACGGCGGTGAGGCTGTTGCCAGACGTCGCGAGGATGCTCCCAGCCATGGTGACAGTCTCATCAGTGCAGTTCGAACTGCCGGACACAACACCCTGCGTCCGCCAGTCGCCTGAGGGAACATTCAGCGTGAAATTCACATAAACCGTCTGGTTCGCAACCCCTGTGATCTGCACATTGTTATCGTATGTCTGGTACACGCCGTTAACGAAGACAAGCCACTGCGTTGGCGTGGTCGGGTAATCAAGTTGCACGGTATATGTTCCGGTATTTAACTGAGTTAACGTGTAGTTGCCTGCCGAGCCCGCAGTTGCGGAGCTTATCGTCGTCGAGCCTGACAGCAGACTGAGATTCGCGCCCTCGATGGGGTCGCCGTTGGCGTCGAGCACAAGTCCGATGACACTGCCGCTCCTCGGCAGTGTGAAGTTACGATAGGCAGTCTGGCCGGGAATCACGTACACAGACTCTGTTATGTTCAGAAGCTCCAAACCTGCTGGCGGATTGACCTGGATGTTGTACGTGTTGTTGGCGGCGTTTGGATAATAGGGATAGGTGTCGTTGTCCAATCCTGTGAGGAGGAAGCTGCCGTTCGCCTCTCCTGTGAACTTCGGGTCCTCGGATGTGACGCCAAGGAAATAGTACAGCGTGTGGAGCAGGGGATACGGCACCGGATCCCCATTGTAGTCGAAAACGTACCCTGATATTGAACCCTTCCTCGCAAGCGTGAAATTGACCGTGACAGTCTGGCCTGAGGATATCGTGAAGTTGTTACTCGACCAGTTCAGGTTCGCAGACGCTGCTGGGGTGACGGTTATGTTGTTGTCCCCGTCAGCCAGCCCTATTATTATGTAACTGCCGTTCGCGCTGCTGGAGCCGTAAACTGTCAAGGCGCCAAACACCGACACTGACACATTCGCTGCCGGGTTCCCATCCTCATCAAGTATGAAACCAGTGACTGTGGCACCCTGTGACAGGCTCAAATTCGCGTTAGAAGCCTGGGTTCCGTTCACATACACTGTGGTTGAATTCCTCCGGAAGTTTCCGCCGGACGGGGGATGGGCAGTTACAGTGTAATTGCTGGTTACAAGGCCTGTAATGTTATAATCGCCGCTCGCATTCGTGTATGCTGTCTTACTAGCGCTTCCTGATGCGGTGACCAATGAACCGTTCACCCCAGAACCGTTGGCGTAGGTTATCCTCCCATAAATCGAGCCGCCTGGATTGAACTGCGTGTAATTGTAGGATGATGTGTTGTACAGGTTGTACAATTCGACAGTCTCTCCGCTGCTGTTGACGTACATCGTCAGCCTCGACAGCGCATAGTATGTGTTCCTGCCCTCCTCCCTGAGGGTCAGACCGTCAAACGGCAGCCTCAGCCAGCTGGTTCCAGCTGACAGGGTGGAGTGGTTGGCTGCTGTAGCAACTCCTGTGCCGTTCTCATCGGAAACCAATGCAGTTATGTAATAATTGCCATACAGACCGATTGTTAACGCCACGTCAATGTTCAAGTAATCGAAGAACCCATCTCCGTTAGAGTCTGAGCCGCTGTTGAGGTATGTGCCGTTCGGGTAGCTATCATGGGGCGAGAACTGCGTGTAAGAGTAGTTTGACGTGATATGGACGCTGCCGTATTCTGCCACGAGGTTGTTGTTGCCGTCCGATACCAGAAGCGTTAGGTTGTAGGGTCCGTTGGTCATCCTGGCGTAGATGTCGCCGCCGCTGAATCCAAGCTGTATGCTCCTAAATGTCGCGGAACCTAGGGAGGAAGTGCTGGCCCGCGCCAACAATGTCCCGGTTGAGCTGTAAAGCCTCCCTTCGAAGGAGTATGTGTCGCTTAATACCGATGTGAAATTCAATGTCACGTTCAGGTACTGATACTTCGAGCTTACGAGGTTCGACAGTGCGCTGGAGTAGTTGACGGAGAAGAACTCTGCAGCATAGGCATCAAATTGGGTGTAATTGTAGGATGAAGTGCTGTAGACATATCTTGCGACTGTGCTGCTCCCAAGGGATGTGAGAACGTAACCGTCCTTGAGCTCAAGGGTTATGTTGTAGGGCCCGTTGAGTGTGGCGTTCCTGATGTCCTTGCACTTGAAGCTCAGTTGCAGCTGCTGCACGCTTAATGATGAGTTTGTGCTGTTGTCTGACGTCGCTATCACGTCGCCCGAAGAGTTTGTGATTGCCCCAAGCACGGTATACTCTTCTCCAATGGTAGTGTTAACGCTCAGATTCAGTATCAGATAATCGTACAGGCTGTTGTTGTTCGCATCTATGGCATATGCTGTTACGTTGGAGTTGAATCCCACGCTGTTGCTGTCGAAGTCAGTGTAATTGTACGATGATGTCCGGATTCTGGACGGATAAGCGTATACCTGTAAGCTACCGTTTGAGATGTCATACACTGTCAGGCTCATATTGTAGGGGCCGTTCACGCCGCCGGCGCGTATCGCCTGCCCGGAGAAGTTCAATGAGACGTTCAGTATGCCGGAAGCAGAGTAGACTTGTGTTGACGTTGAGTCGGTAACGTTTCCAGTAGTGTCATACAGTATCCCCTGCACGCTGTAATTGCCCTGCACCGAGATGTTCAACCCGAGGTACATGCTGAGGAGGTCGTATTTTGTGTTGGAATTGTTGTCCACCCCGCTGTCAGACTCAGCGCCAGTGTAGAATACGCTAGGATATGAGAAGCTGGTGTAGTTGTATGCTGATGTGTTGTAACCGCTTGTGAAGGCTGCGGAATTCGTGCCGTTCTGATAGTCCAAATAGGCTTGGGTGAGCTGCAGTGTCCCGTTCAGCATGTTGCTGTAGATGCACGTGCCTGAGAACATGAGGGAGAGGCTCTGGACTCCAGTAGTTAATGACAGGTCAGAGCTTGCATAGCAGTAGCTTGAGTTCCTGCCGTCATAGAGGAAGCCTGAGAAAGTGTAGTTGCCTGCCACTGTGACGTTCGCCTGCGCGGTAACGTTCAATGCCTCCCCGATGCCGTCCGAGTTGCTGTCAATTCTGGAGTCCGAAAAGGCTCCAGTAAAGCCTGAAACCGATGCGACACTCTTCAACGGCGGCGAGCTTCCGGCGCCCCAAGGCCACCACCACCATGAATCGAAACCATGCCGCCTGAAAATTGTCTTGTACTGGTATGATGTGGCTAAGCTTGCGCTGTTGGCCGCCCTGTAGGCGTCGTATACGTTTTCTGCCGTCTGGATATTGCCCCTCTTCAGCGCCGAGATGGTGCTGTCTGCGCCAAAGTCATTATACACTCCGCACAGTTGGAAGTCCCACACTGGGCCCCGGTATTCATGGGAGTTGGTGACGTTGTCCCCGTCCGTGTCCTCCAGGTTCGAGATGTCAAGATCCCAACCCCAATTATTATAGTGTGTGGAGCCTCTCGCGATGCATGATGCATAACTCGCCCAGTTCTCTTCAACAGGTTCGTATTTGTTCTTCCAGTCCCCTGTCTGCGATATGTGGTGGCCGTACTCGTGCTCGACGTCGTCTGTCGTGTCCCTGTCATGCCACATGGTGATGTGGGGGATAAGCGCGCAGGATGTTGGAACCCCACCGCAGGCGGCATTATCGTTGTTGTTCACCTCAACAAAGATGGTCTCCTTCGTCTCCATGTTCCGGTTCTTGAAATAATTGTAGATTCCTATCAGCCTTTCCAAGGCTGAGATCGAGTCATGGACTGCGTATGTGATGTCCCTGCCCAGGAAATCAGCATTCTTCTTTAATGTGCCGGAATTGCCAGTCGCCCAGTACGCAACAGCGTTGGCTCTCTTGGCGAACGCAACCCCCCACTGGCTGTCATCGTACATCTCGAACACTATCTTCTCCATGTCCCTCTCAGGCGACCATTTTACTAGGGAGAGTGTCCTGAACTGCTTGTCTTCGACCATGAACTCCATGTTCGTGCTGAAACAGTAATCGCCCTGCTTGTCTGTGAAAGTGTCCATGTGATAAATCCAGGCCGCTGCATCGTTCTGCTGCTCGTATCTTACGTTAACGTTCGCGAAACCCGAGCCGTCGTTCTTCTTCACCGTGCCGCATATCCTGTGGCTTTCGGCATCGTTGTTGTTCTCCTTCAACTCCCTGATATTGTTGTCAGGGTCGACCTGGACTTTTATCACATCCAGGAAGTCAGGGTCGTTCTCGCCGCCGCGCCACGTCCCATACCAGCTTATGGTCGTCTGGGCCGAGCCATGCGCGGCAATGGAAGCTATAGTCTTCGTTTCGGCCCCGTACGCCCCAAAGGGCGCTTTTTTCGAAATCTTGACGTTAACGTTCCTTGCGGTGACGTTCCCCTCGTTCCTTACCGTGACTGTGACTGTTATCGGACCAGACCGCTTGGCAGGCTTGGATAGGGTTATGTCCTTGTCCGTGACATTGAGATCAGGCTCTCCGACTGTTATCTCGACCTCGTCCATCTTCTCGTAGCTGTTGACTGTAGGCCAGCACGCGAAGCCTGAGTTGCAGGAGCGTCCGACGACCCTCACAGTGTAGGCGTCGTCTGTCTGCTGCGGAGGCTCTGGTATCTCGGTGGAGAATGTTCGAGTATAGGTTGCAAGACTATGGTAAAATGATGCGCTGTAAAGCATCCTCCAGTCTGACTCAGAAGGGTATTTGCCATATGCCCTGAAATAGAATGTCGGGCAGTAGAACGTTGTAGTGTAAGTGTAACTGATCGTTACGCTATCGCCCGGAGTCGCTGAGCTGGGGCCGCTTGCCGACAGGTAGCTTATATGATAGCCTGCCGCAATGTTGGCTGCGACACTTTTCTCGGTCAGAACAACCCTGCCGCCCCTGTCTTCCACATACTGGAGAAAGGAATCCAGAACGGAGAGTCTCTCGTAATTCGACCCTGCTATGGAAGGATGCACTACAACCGCTCTGGCCTCTTTTATCTCCTTCTGGTCGAATTCCGCCTTTAGGAACTGGAGGAAATCCTCGGGAGTGAAGCCCAGGTTGCCTAGTATGACTTTGTCGTCAAGCGGTACCTCGCCAAATAATGTTTTCGCCTCTGCTATCGGCACCACAGTGACGCCGTCGAATTCTATTGGATACACTATCCTGCCGCGCCTGACGCAGTACTCGCACTTGAACCCGGAATCAACAGGATGGAATCCTGTCTCGGAGCTGACGCCCAGAATCCTCAAAGCATCGAGGAGACTTAGGATGTCAGTATAACTGGACTCGTATGACACTGACTTGTAGTGTAGCCGCCCGACATCTGCCGGAGCTAGTATCTCTTTCAGAAGGTTTAAAGTGCTGTTGAGACTCTCGACTTTCCCGTCAAGAGAGTAGCTCAACATGTCGTCAGAACCCAGAACTGCAATCTGATGGCCTCTTTCATGTAGGTCTAACACAGTCTCAGGATACGCCAGCATAAGTTCATCGGTCATATAGACTGTGACAATCCAGCCGCGGTCCTCTATCGGCTTCAGGACACTGTCAAGAAGGCGCAAATCCTGCTCAGTCTGCACGTCAACCTGGAGGATGACATACTTCTGCTCCTGAGCGCTGACGCTGCTGATAAGGCAGAATAATGCGACGAACAGTATACCCCTCTTCATGATACCCCAACCCAAGTAGATTAAAGCTGTTACAATTATTCTGTCGAAAAGTATAAAAATACACGTTAAGGGCGCGGCAGATGGTATGCGCGTCAGTCGATGACAAAAAACGGGGACTTGTATCCCCTATACTCCCTTCTCATGTACCTGTCCAAGTCGATCAGCCACTGCGCCAGCATAATCTCTGACTTATGCACGTCCTCTAACTTACCTCTCACACCGAGCTCATAATAGGATCTCTTGCCCATGTCTTTTCCCTCCCGTATGAAGAACCCCCCCTTCTGCATGTCTGGTGGGACCCCCTCCATAACCTCCTCAACCGGAACGCCCCGTATACCCTCCAAGCGGTACCTCAGCACAGCCTCGTCACCCTCCCGCTCAAAGACCACCCGCTCGCTGCTGTTAGGGTCATTATACAAGAACCTCGGAACCCTCTTAGCAATGTAAGAGGGAATCTGATACCTGTACGGTTTACCGGGTGTGACGACTCTCGGAGGCTCATCCAGCAAGGGGGAGGGTAAAACCGGTCCCGAACCCTTGCGTATGAGGATGGTCTTGACCTCGACTAATTTGCCGTCTAACGTCTCAACAAAGTCTCCAACATAGGGTTTCTTCGACTCCGGAGTCTTGTGCATAGGATAGAATAGGGAACCAAGAAAGAAATACTTACAGCCTGTTGACGTCGATTACCGTCACTTCAGCGACACCAGGTATGTTAGAAATCTCCTTCTCCAGCTTGTCAGTGCCGCCTTTAGAATCATCCAATAGTATCGTGACCTCAAGAGAGCTTAACCCGAAAGCTATCGGCTTAATCTCAGAACTGTGGAATTTCCCAACCCGGTTGACGAGTGGAATGACCTTCTCCCTGATCTTTCCCAAGTCGGTTTTGACGCCTTCAGGCATCAGATTAAGCTTGGCAACTACGTTATAGTCGGTCATTTCTTGATGTCAGAAACCTCGATCCTCATGTTAGCCGGGAGCTTGTGCATCGCGCCCCTGAGAGCCTTCCTAGCGCTCATGATCATCTGGTCGTCCTTGTTAACGTATACGGTCATTATAGGCTGACCAGGATATATTCTGGCAGCCCTCCCCATCGGCTTCCCGAATGATTTGCGCATGCCGTCCTGGACCCTGTCGGCGCCTGCGCCGGTCGCCATAACGTTCTCCCGTATCACATGATGGGGGAACACGTTAATCTTGAAGTAGTAGTTTGACACTCCAATCACCTTTTCAAGAATCCTCTGGGCGGATATCCTCGCAGCATCCAGTGAGTTGTGCCGTATTATTATGCGCCCCTTGGGGATGATAGACAGCTTAACATTGAAGTCACCCTTCGAGTTGCCCATATCGTAGGTGTTCAGTTTCGGAGTTGGGATGCCCGTTATGAAAGAGTCCCCAGGGTTGTCTGAAGTCCTAGTGTACGCTGGACTGTCCCACCTATAGCATTTCGCCGGTCGTAAACCTTTAGCCATTCTAGATGTTCTATTAATACAGATTCAATGCTTAAAAACTATGATACCAGCCTCTCAATGGGCAGAACCAGTATGTCCTTGCACCCTATCATCTTCAGCTTTTTGATGGTTGCGAACACCTTGTCCTCGTCGACCACAGAGTGGACTGCCACGAAGTTCCCGTCAGCCAAGTCCATGACCGTGGGACTCTGCATACCAGGGATTATCTTCTCGACCTTGGCCAGGTTCTTCCGGGGGACGTTTACCATTAGGTACCTCTTGCTCTGTGCGTTTATGACGCTGGAAAGCGAGACCGCCATGTTATCGTTCCTGTAGCTTTTGTTGGATATGAGAACAGCCTCGCTGTCCATTATCGTGTCGATTATCTTCAGATTGTTCAACTCCAGAGTGGTTCCAGTGCTGACTAAATCCACTATCATGTCGGCAACTCCGAGATAGGGTGTGACCTCCGTCGCCCCTGACACCGTCACAATCTCCACCTTCTTGCCAAGCTGCTTGAAGTATTTCGCAGTCAGCTTCGGGAACTCAGTCGCGACCTTGACTCCGACTTTGACGTCCTTCGGCGACCTCAACCCAAGATTCTTCGGAGCCGCCAGAACAAGACGAGTCCTGCCGAAACCCAGCTTCAAGGAAACCCTGACGTCAGCCCCAGTCTCCTCCACCAAATCCAGTCCAGTTATTCCAAGTTCCGCGGCACCGTCCCTGACGAGCTCAGGAATGTCCTGAGTCCTCACAAACAGCACCTCGATGTCCTTGTACCGTGAGACCAGCTTCCTGCTGGAGTCCACCCTAATGCCGGCCTTGTTCAAAAGCTCGACCACCGGCCCGTTCAGCCTACCCTTATTCGGAACCGCGATTTTGACCATCTTCGTTCTTAATCAAAAGTATTATTCGAATAAATAGCCAGTATTTTATGATAAAATGCCCCATAGTAACACATGAGCCAGGGGAACGGGGAAAAGGTGAAAAGCAGGCCTACAACCCCGAAAAAACAAGAACAACCTGAAGTCAAAAGCATAGAGCCGAAAAGAATAGAGACGACACAGGACCCTAAGTTCGCATACTCTGAAATCAACGGCATCAAAGTCTTCGGCCCAAACCCTGTGGAAACCGATGAGAAAGGAGATTTTGTCCACAATTCCACAGTATTCCCCGACGACGGCGTAATAGTGACCTCTCCCAGGATGCACGCCTACCAAATCCTTAGATATGCGGATTTCCTAGCAGGACAGAGCGGACGACGTCCAGAAGAGGAGGAGAGTAGATTCGCAAACCAGACAGTAAGATGCTTCACGAGAGGCAAGAAGTATTATATCAGGGTAGAAGAGGAAACTCCGGAGTCGATAGGAAAGTATGCAGCAGCAGCCGAATTATTAGAGAATTTCGTCGAGCCGACATCCATAAAGTTCACGGAAATCAGGGATCAGTCGGTTAGAGAGCAATTCAAACGGAGGGGAAAGTACCATCTCGTCGCCCCGGAGCCGATGACAGACGAGGCTATCAGAGACTACACTGGACACGCTTACGTTCACCTGAATACGGCAAACAGGTACTATCACATGGACTCTGGCGAGCGGCTTCTGACTCCGTCAGAGTTTGAAAAGATCAGGAGAGACGTAGGAGACAGGGAGAAATTCCTGGGCAGACTCCATGAGATTGTGCAACTAAACGCCGATAAAAAATTACACGAACGGGGAGAGGTTGAACTTTACAACGTGGACGAACACAGATTCAGCATCCAAAAGGACATCAAAGGGTTTCTTGATATTGCTGAAAAAATCGATGAAACCGGATGGGATAAAAGCGACATAAGAACGAAATTCGAATCCCTCGTCGACAGGTTCAGAAATGCCACAAACCCGGAGGACAGGAAAGACAGCATCAACAGCGCAGGATGGCGTAACAGGATGTACGCCAAACTCAAGGGAATGCCCGGCGAGGAATACCCGACCATGCGCCTTACTCCCGCCCTTTTCATGTACCTAGAATGGTATCCTGGAGCCGAGATTAAGGACAATAAGATGACATACGACCCAAAGGTCAAACCCGTTGCAAGGGAGATTATAGAACACTTCCATGGCAGATTCCCAAACCTCGAATACGTCAACATAGGACGCATAAAACACAAACTCGTGGAAGAGACGAAGGTCAGAAGGCCTGGCAGGGAAGTATACCTTGTAATGTTGAGAAACAAGGGGGAGAAGGAGGAGAGAGCCTTCGAAGTGAGAGAGCAGAAAGTCGATGTGAAATCGATAATCGGCGGATTCCTGAAGGAGGGCAGGATAACCGAAGAAGACATCAGAAACGAAACAGAACAGTATAAACAGTGCCTGAAGGAAGCGCAAAAGAAGTCGCTGGCTTATAAGAACTACGTAAACAACAGGATCATAATCAACAACATGCTGGGCATGAGAATGCAAACGCCAGAGCCGTTAAGCCTTGAGAACAGCGAAGAGTACTTTATCTGGAAGTTCATACCAGGCATCGAAACCTCAAGCATCCCGTCAGTCTACTTCGGAGACAAGAGCTGCGTAACGGAGTCTGCAGTTCAGATGGGAAGGGTTGCCGCAATAAACATGATAACCGGCAGGCGCATGTTCGACATGGGCACAGAAGTCGCGTCGTTCTCGAAAAGGTTTCTCTCACGCGGACAAAAGCCGGGCGAGATCATGATCGTCGAGCCGGTTACAACGCTCGAGGAATTAGACAAAAGATTAGACGACCCCGCAAACACGGAGATATACGCCCAAAGCCTCAAAAGAATCCTTTCAAAAGCCGGCGGCGAAGGTCTCGGCGACAGAGAGTTCGACGAGATAAAAGGAGCGTTCTACTCGTCCCTTGGGAGAACGTATAATACCATCCGCAACAATTACCTGAAGAATCGTGACGAGTGGAGGAACCTGTTCGCAAATGTCGAGAAGGACGAGTATGACATACACAACAAATGGCTGAAAGTCCTCGACAGGCTTGAAAAGCACGACGACCCTAGAACTATTACAAGAGCGACAGAACAGTGCCTGCAGGAGATCGAGGACATCAGAAAAGTAGAAGCCGGCGAAGGACTCAAGTGGGAGAAGATAGAGAGAGGATACGGGATGACGGGAAAACTCGTCAACCAGGCCGGCTTGCACGGCAGACCAGCCAAGACGGTCGCGGCGGCGGTGAAACACTACAAGAACGCTGACAAAAGCCTTGACGTGCAAGTCTACGACGACCGTGCTGGAAACTTCGTACCGGCAGAAAGCGTGATAAGTCTCCTCCTCATGGCAGCCACCAAGGGCACGGACCTGCATTTTCACGCAACCTGCGACGACGAGAGGATAGCGAAGAGAGTCTTGAACGACATCGGCCACATGATCAACGTCGGGTTCCACGAAACCATGAACGAAAAAGGTTACCCGCAATTCAACAGTGAAAAATTGGAGGAAGAGCTAGGCTACCAGCCAGGGGTTTTGAGGATAAAATCGTAGGTTCGTCATTTCAAGGCCTTCAACAGATCAGCAGAATCATACCTTAATAGGATGTCCCTGTTCCTGCCCCGCTCACCCGTCTTATAGGAAGTGTCTATCAGCTTGTAATGCTCCAGCTTCTGGATGATCTGATTGTACTTTTTTATGCCGATTCTCGTGTCCCTGTTGAAGGCTTCGTAGATTTCGCCTGACGACTTTATGTCTGAGGAGGCTATCAGACGCAGAAGCTCCCCCTCCTCAGCATCCAATGCCCCGACGACCTTCTTAAGGCCGAGCAGCCTGGAACCCTTCTCAAACGCCTCCTCAACATGCTCCTTCGTAACCTTCTTCGAAGCCTTCGACTCCGCGAGGTATGCGCTCCTCCTCAGCAGGTCTATGCCAACCCTCAGATCACCCTGCGAGAACGTCTTCTCAACGACAATGTCCAGCACATTCTCGGATACCACGCCAGGATAGAAGCCGAACTTAGCTCGGTTGAGGAGTATCTCCCTGATCTCACTCACAGTATAAGGCTGGAAGAAAATCTCCTGCGGATTATAAACCGACTTCGTCTTCACATCCAACTGAGACATGTATTTTTCGTCTATCATGATCCCGATTATGCCGACCTTGTCGAAACCGTAGGAGCTGTGCGCCTTCAACAAGTCCAAGAGAACGCTGTCAACGTTCTTCTCCAAGAACAGGTTGTCGAACTCGTCCAATGCGACAGCCAGCGTCTTCTTCTCCGAAGTCAATTTCCTGAAAACCCTCTCCTTCACGGACTCCAGAGGCTTGCCGGTGTCAGGAGGACTGTGACCGAACACCTTCTCATGTATCTTAGAGAATATGGAAAAGCGGGTGTGACAGTCCTCACAGTTGATGTAAACGGGAAGAAGCCGGGAAGTCTCCTCAGCGACCTGATTGAACAAGTATTTGATGGCAGTAGTCTTCCCCGTGCCCGGAGGCCCGTGGAGCAACGTATTCAAAGGGCTCACACCCCTCAGACCAGGCTTCAACGCAAGACTCAACCCCCCCAACTGGTCATCCCTGTGGATGAAATCCTCAGGAACATAGGACGGCGTGAAAACCTCCTCATCCTTGAAGAGCGTCTCATCCGACATGAGGAGTTTAGCCTTTTTCACCTTAGATATTGGGGGGTGGCATTATTTAACAGGGCGCAAGTTAAAAAAAAAGGTTAGGGTATGAGGGACTAGTGTATTAGGGTTACACTCAACCATTTCGGTCTGAAGCCGAGGTTTCTTTTGACGTAGAGGCTGTGGTAGTCCTTAAGCCGCACGTCCAAATTCTGGTCCTTTACCCGTCCTATACAAGGTGCCTTTTGTATCATTTTGTCCTTCATACCCTTGATCCAAGTGGATTGTGAGAACCCCAACCACCCGGGAGGCATTATAGTCTTCGATTGGGCAGTATATACTGCTTGGGTGAGAGAGCGGGGGAAAAGTAATCTGCGGACATATTACCCAATAATGAGTAGTTACAAAAAATCGAGTATTTTTAAACCATCAGGCGCACATATATTACCCTATCATGTCAAACCTGGAAAAGGCAATCGAAAATCTGAAGGCCGGGAGATTCATCCTCGTGCACGACTCCGGTGAGAGGGAGGACGAAACCGACATGGTGCTGGCAGCAGAGTCAGCCACAAAAGAGAAGATTGCGAGGATGAGACTGGACGCCGGAGGGCTGATATGCGTCGCGGTCGGGAAAAGCATATCAGAGAGATTAGGACTGCCGTACATGCATGACATGCAGCAGGACTCGTCAGACAAGTATCCTGTGCTTGCAAAGATAGTCGCGAACGACATACCCTACGATGAGAAATCATCCTTCTCTGTCGCAGTAAACCACAGGAAGACTTTCACAGGCATAACAGACGAGGACAGGGCCCTGACAATAAGGGAGTTTGGGAAGCTATGCGAGAGCCCGACCATCGATGATTTTGGAAAAAGCTTCAGGTCCCCGGGACACGTCCACCTGCTCAGGTCTTCAGGGCTTGAGAACAGGCAGGGCCACACCGAACTGTCAACAGCATTGATGAGGGGGGCAAGCCTGACAGAATGCGCCGTAATATGCGAGATGCTCGACGGCAGAACTTACACGTCCCTGAAGGCTGAAAAGGCAAGAGAATACGCAAAGAAGAACAGGCTGGTAATGCTCGAAACAGACGAGATAATAGAAGCATACGGAAGATGAGGATCGGGATCGCGGACACCACCTTTGCAAGATATGACATGGCAGCCGACGCCATAAGAGTCTTGAAAGGCCACATATCCGGAGCGAGGATGGAAAGATACACGGTGCCGGGAGTCAAAGACCTCCCAGTGGCATCCAAGAAGCTCATAGAGGAGAGGCACTGCGACATCGTCATGGCTTTCGGGATGCCAGGCCCGAAGGAGATTGACAAGTCCTGCGCGCACGAGGCCTCGACAGGGCTGATACAGGCGCAACTGATGACCAACACGCACATCATAGAGGTGTTCGTCCACGAGGACGAGGCCAAGACAGACAAGGAGTTGGCCAGGCTGTGCAGGAGAAGGGCTGAAGAGCACGCCCTCAACGTCGCAGAGCTTATGATAAACCCGAAGAACCTAACCCGCAACGCGGGAACCGGCCAGCGCCAAGGATACGAGGACGCCGGGCCGTTGAGAATATAGATGAGGTGATATGATATGGAAAAAATAAACATGGGGATTGTTGCGGCAGAGTTCAACTATGACATAACCTATGCGATGGTCGAACTCGCCAAAGAGCACGCCGCATTCTTGGGGGCGAACGTCGTGGACATAAAGAAAGTTCCCGGAGTGTTTGACATGCCGTTGGTCGTCAAGCAGATGCTCAAGAGGAAGAACATAGACTGCGTCGTAACCCTCGGAGCAGTCATAGAAGGGCAGACGGAGCACGACGAGATTGTCATGCAACACGCTTCGAGGAAGATAGCAGACCTGGCTTTGGAGTATGAGAAGCCGACCGCGTTGGGCATTGCAGGACCCGGTATGTCAAGGCTTGAAGCCCACAAGAGGGTCGAGTACGCGAAACGCGCCGTAGAAGCAGCAATCAAGACATGCAAAGTGCTGAGAGCATAGTATTCTACCGCCAGCTTCCGTAATATTAACGTGGAAGCCCAGATGGGGAAGGACGCCTTCAGAAGGCGGTGGGACGACTACCTGAAGAACGAAGTCCCGAAGCTCATGGAGGAGGGCGTAAGAGACGGTAAACTTGACAAGGTCACGTATCCCTCCATCGTTCTCGACGCGAGCGCACTCCAGATAGAGAGTCTGAACCTCCCTTCCGAGGAGGAAACGGCCGTAAAAGCGATAAACGCCAGGGAAGTCCAGTACGCCTCGCTGATAAAAAAGCTCGGCAGAGGCGAAAAACTTACCGAAAAAGATTCCACGAGATTCTACGACACATTCCGTGCAGATGTTTCCGAGATGAGACAAGACCTGAAACTCTCGGACATAAACCTCAGGAGAGATGAGGACACGAAATTAAACCAGTTTCTCAAAACAGACCTCACGAAAATCCACGAACAGGGTACTCTGACAGGAGAGACCATCATGTCAGCGTTGAAATTCAACAGACTCCACCTCAGAGCCAGACTGGGCGATGAGAAGTTCAGGGAATATCTTGAGCTTGACAGGATAGCGAGAGACAGCCTCAGAAAAGAGAGCATGAAAAAAGCGCCGCCAGAGCTGAACTGAACCGTTTAAATACAGCTAATAGAATATGTAACCGGTGGGTCAGGTTGGAACCGTACGTCATACTGAATTCTGCGATAAGCTTGGACGGCAAGATAGGCGGCAAAGCCAAGCAGATGGTCTTCTCCAACAGGCTTGACACGTATAGGGTGAAGCAGCTGAGGGGGTCTGTTGACGCTGTCATGGTCGGCATAGAGACCATAAAGGCCGACAATCCTGAAATCTTGGTTAAAACCTCCGAGGGGAAGGAGCCTGTCAAGGTTATCATAGACCCGAAAGCAGAAATCCCGTTGGACGCGAACATACTCAAGGAGGACGCGCCCATAATAGTGGTGACTTCGAAGTCTGCAATTGGAAATAGGGTCGAGAGGATAAAAAACGCCGGCAAAAATGTTGAAGTAATGCAGATCGGCAGGGACGCAGTAAACCTCCGCGAGATGCTCTGGAGGCTCTATGAGATGCGCATCAGGAAAGTCCTGCTGGAAGGAGGCAGGAGCCTCGCGAGGAAGATGCTCAACGAAGGCTTCGTCAACGAGATGTTCCTCACAGTCGCCCCCAGGCTGATAGGAGACGGCATCGGATTCTTTCAGGGGGATGTTGACAAGGACATCGACCTCAAGCTTGAGGGAATCCTGCAGTACGGAGACCTCGTAGTATTACATTATACCGTAAAATAAGCCTACTTCTCTCCAGGGTACATCTCCAGAAGCTCTAATGCGTAATCTCCCAGTTCCGAGCGCACCTGCCCGCCCGGGTTGTCTTTTCTCACTATATGCCTGAGACATCTTCTGGCTGACTCTTTGCTATTCTTGTCGTAGAATTCCTCGTCATCAGCCGGCTTGTTCGCCAGATGATAGGGAGTCCTGCCTGCGAGACGGTCTTCGAACTTTCTGATCACTTTTTCTGTGATGATGTCAGGCCGCCGGTCTACTATGCCGTTGAACAGCGTCACCATGTCAGATCGGGTAGAGGCTGACAGCAGGTCGCTTACTATGGCGCCCGCAAGATTCTCCATGAAATCCTCAGTAAGCAACTGGGGACGTGTAGCCGCGACCCCAGTGATATTCTTCAGCATGTGAGTGTACATCCAGCTGTACTGTTCGTTGGTTATGCTCCTGTCAAAGTCTGTCTTCCGGAAAAACTCGACCGAGTTTCCAGCTGCCCTGGCGACATAGTGTATTTTTTTGGCGAAAGCTCCCATTGGATGCTTCTCCTTTGTGACAATGTCCCAGAGGTTCTCATCCCTTTTAGAGATTGTAGCACTGGGCAGTATCTCAACCCCATTTTTGTCAAGCGCCTTGTAGACTTCACGGTTCACGTGCTTTAGTTTGGGGTCGGCGTCGTTCCCTTCCGGAGAGTCCAACAGTTTCCGATACTCTGCCCCAAGAGTCAGCCTCTTCACCATAGTGCCGAACTCGTCAGACGCCAGGCCCAGTCCCCTGGTGAAGCCGCCTAACGCTTTGACCGCCCGTTCCTTGGGGGTATCATCCGTCTGTATCACGCTTGCCAGCGCCTTCCCAGCGTACTTGTAAGTGTCATGGTCGGTTTCGATTATGTTATCGTCTCTTATCATCTCAGAGAGGTCTTTTATCGCCAGGTCAGCCCACTTTGACCTCTGAGCAGGCGTCTTGAAAACTATCCGGCTCAATGCAAAACCAACATAGGATTTCGCCTCCTTGCCTGCGTTGTACTTCCGAAGGGTGTCAACCAGCAGCTTGTATGCCGGCTGCGCAATCTCATCCGGCCCGTCTATAACGTATTTATCGAGCTTCTTGCAGGCAGAATCCATCTTCTGAGTGTCATCGCCTTCCAGGATGCCCTTAGCCTCAGCGATAGTTGATAAAGCCTCCATCAGAAAAGGCTCCCTCAACAGGGGGAGCTTGTCAGAGCCGCCACCCTCCAAGTTCAGCTTGACGATTTTAGTGGTCATTTTGGTCTGGGCCAGATTTTATTCTTGCGATGAAATATCCTAACATCCTCACTTAGGTTAGGCGCCAATTGGAACCTTTTCCCGCCAAGATGTATCTCGCCTGAGTGAGCATTAGATCCCACATTCATTCCAGCGTCACCATCCACCATCACGGTTGCGCCGTCCAGCTCGCTGCCTAGGCCGTTTTCTGCGCTGCCGTGTATCGTCACCTTCCCGGACTTCGCACCAAACGCGGCGTAATTCCCGACATCCCCCAGTATCGTAACCTCCTTCTGATTGTCCAAGCAGCTGCAAAGGTAGTTCAGTTTTGGCAGGCGGGCCACATCCAACACAATATTATTGTCCGGACAGTTGTTGATAAGGGCGCTCAGGAACATTCCAGCCTGAAACTGGAAGTAGACTTCAGTATCAGAGTACGAAGGCAATATCACATCGATAAACCTTTGCATTGCATTAGCGTCGACAGAGACGCCAGAGGCGGCTTCTGAAGCATATAGGTAGTTGAAGTGCCCTGAAACCTGAGAGGTAAAACAGGATTGATGGTATTTCTCGTCCAACATCCCGAGAAGCCTCTCATCCACCCGGTTATCTCTCAACTTCGGCAGCCTGTCAGAGCCGCCACCCTCCAAGTTCAATTTCACAATCTTAGTGGTCATTTGAGTTCTTGGGGTAGATGGTGATTTTGAAATTCCAGCTCTTCACATTATATCGTCGAATAGTTTTTTCGCATTGTTGATGTAGTTGAGATCGTGTTTTATTATATCAGACACTGTCTCCCTGCGCTTTTCATCTGTTATGGTTTCCGCTTTCTTCAGCCCGTTTTTGAGAATCCGCATCGCCTTCTCGCCTCTCCCAGAGGGTATGGAACGCCCCAGAGGCGGTTTGGACTCGTCGACCAGTGAGTTGGCGAGCGCTGCCCCCGCCCACTTGTTAGTCTCGTATGTGAAGGCTTCGCCTGTGAGAGCATCCTCGAGGACGTCAAAAACGGATTTAACAATGTCCTCCCTGTCGCCGGGCGCCAAGACTATGACCTTCCTAAGCCCCTGGGATGCAGCCTGCTTGGCGTCGCTGTCAGTTTCACTGTCGGTTAGAGCCTCGGTCAGAAGAGCCATACCAGCATTAGCCCTCTTCCAGTCCGGGTCTTTGATTACAACATCTGCGACAGCGTCGGCAGCCTTCAGCTTGTCAGACAGCGTTGCCTTTGGATTGAATAGGAGTTCCCCTTTTGTGCCAGCCAGTTCAGGCTCCTTTAGGGGAGGCATCTCCGCGGCATCCTTCTGGGGTTTCTTCTCCTGAGGAGGCATACTGTAGGGTTGCTTCTTCGCCTCCTTCGTCTCCCCCGTGCGGAGGTCAACGGTAAACCTTCTCGGAAGCTGTTTTTCTCTAACCATTTGTCGGTTTTTTGAGGTAGGTTTCTTTGGGGCCTGCCGCCTGTTTTCCGTTAACGTATACTCCAACCTTTGAAGTTGCTCCCTCCTTTGACAGGACGTCGCCCTTCTCAGCCTCTATCCTATCCTCTGCGGAAACCCTGCCAGACCATGATATGACGCTCATCCTGGCTGACACCTTGTTGGCTGAGATGTCGCCTTCAGCCTGGATCTCGCCCCTGGAGGAGGTGATATTCCCTTTCGCCTTTATGCCAGCCCCCCTTGAATGGATGTCGCCTTCGACGTTTATGCTGCCGTCGGCTGTTATCTCACCAGCAGCTATGACAGAGTAAGCCTTGAAGTTCTCATGGGGGATGTGAAGTTTACCGTCCGATATAACCGTCTTGGCAGACGCTGATGAGTCCAGGTACAGGTTCTCGCCCGGCTCTCCTCTGACGACACTATTGTTTCCGCGCACCACAGTATAGGCTTCGCCGCCCACGTCTATGGTCTCCTTCCCGTCAACAACCTTGATCTCCTCAACATATTCCGTATCTTCCCGCCTTTTGGTTCTTTCAATGCTGCTCATGTTGATCACATTCTGATATGAATTCGTTTAGCATCCTTAAAGCCTCAGGCTTCATGCAGTCATCCCTGAAACCATAGTTTTTAATGGAGGATTGATTTGATGTCATCGTCTGATAGCATTTCCACACCGGTTATTCCAAGGCGCTCCGCCAGAGTTTTTAGGATGTCCCTTGCACCGTAGCTTTTGATTGCCGACTCATCAATGCCGCCGCCCATCTGGTTCACGACATCCTTTAGGATTCCGCGTATTGTTAAGCTGTTCTTGTTCAGGTCCTCCACCGGAACATTGCCTATGCCCCCGTGTTTTTTCGACAGGCTCCTGGCAGCTTCAAGCCTTACCGGCCTCCGGATGTCATCAACCAGCCTCAACGCCTCAGGCTCCCTGCTCAGTCTCTCGCATATCTGCTTTTCTATGACAGCATCAACTCCTTTCGTCCCCAGCCCGAATTTCTGATGCTCATCAGCCACCTTCTTTCTTAGAGACCTCTGGGACATGGTTGGGTCCGCATCAAGGGCGTCAAAGTATAGCATTGCGATCTGCTTGTTCCTCTCCCAGTCAGGCTGCCTGTAAAGAGTGTCAAACAGCTTCCCCCTTGTTTCTGCCGGTTGACTGGCGAGAATCTCCCTGAACTCTTTAGGACTTACTGGCTGAATTTCACCCCACTCCACCAGATAGCCGTTAACCTTCTCAGCAACCAGCGGCTGCTCGCTTAAACGTTTGTATGCCCCTGAGATTGCGTCCACAATGGTCTGTTTGCCCCGCTTGAACTCATCAGCCAACTGTTTGAGTTCAACCCCGCCAGTTAGGTGCCGTCTCATGGTCTCACGATCCCTTTCAGAGCCTATGTCAGATTTTTCAGAAGTTAGCGGGTTATTTCTAGGCACCTTGGATATGAACCACCCTAGGTCTGCCTGCGGGACATGCGAGAGCACTTCCCTGACAGTTTCTGCAGACACCTTGGGGATAGACTTCAGCCTCCCTGATTCTGCAAGCAGCTCTGAGACAGCATGCGGCCTTTTGCGGAGACGCTCTATGGAGTTCGTAACCGCCTTCTCGGACACGTGGGAGTCGTACTCTTTCATCCTGTTGATGTCCGGGCAGGAGTACGCTTCCCTGAAATGCAGCCTCATTATCTCGATGTCCCTGTCCCTGTTCCCGGTCTTCGGCAGACCGGACATTATCTCGTTGAACTTCTCATCGCTTGTGCTCCTCAGAACCCATCTCACCGCTTCATTAGTGATTTCAGGGTTCTCTATGCGCTGTCTGAACCCGTTTAGCTCCCTGATAACATGCAGGTTCCCTCTAAGCCCTTCTATAACAGCTGCAGACAATGTGATGGGTCTATTCTTTCCCACGCCGAACCGCTCAGAAAGCTCTGCTACTGTGCTGTCGTCTTCCTGATCGAAGTAAGCGCTCAACAGCTCCCGCTCCTTCGGATCAGAGGGGTATGCGGTTGACTGGCTTAGTATGCGCTCCCTATCGGTTGAGGATATCAGACGCAGAATTTTTCGGGTATCCTCGACAGAAGGCATTTGCAATTTAATTCTGGCTCCCGGGCCAGGTATGGAGTTTTCAATGTGCTCTCTCAGATCGGAGTTTTTCAGGACATTCTTGATCGCCTTTGTCTCGCGGCCGTCAAGAGTTCCTTGCGCCAATCCCAATTTGGAGGCTGCCTGCGCTCTTGTGATGGACCTCGCACCAAAGCGCAGTCTCAGTATATCAGAATCAGATTTAGGGACTCCTCTCCGAAAGCAGTCAGCCAGAAAGTTATCAAATTTGTCACCTGGCATCTGCTCCAGCAAAGACCTGTAATAGTCCACTTCCTCCCCGGAGGGCATCAGACCGAGTTTCTCGAACGCCCTTGACTCTACCCTGACAATCTCTTTAATGCTGGTGTCCGTCAGCTCCCTGATCCTTTTGTCGCCGTGGCCTTCCTTGAAACGCAGTGACAGTATGTTCCTCTCCTCGTCGGTCAGAGCCTTGGAGCCGATAAGCGTGGCCTTCTCAGCAGGATCCATCGACTTCAACATCTTATGTACTTCCCTGTATGAGATTTTCCTTTTGTGATAGGGAATGACGTCAGGTTTCTTCGGGGGGCTTATGGACAATCCGACAACGCCCTCAGAGGTTATCGCGTACGCGTCTGACTGTCCCAACTCAGAGGACAGGAACTTTTTCTTTCTCTGCGGGGGAACGTCTGCGCGTTTGACCTCAGAGACTTCCAGGCGCCTGCCCTTCCCGCTGAGGTCGCCCAGCTTTTTGACGCTTATCTCCTTAAGCTCGTCTCCGTCGCGCAGGTAGACTTTCGCGTTCTCAGAATGAAGCTTTCTCAATAGCTGTTCCTTCAGCACCGGAATCTGGTCGTCGCTTATGTCTGCAACCTTTATTTTCGCCATGATTTAGAGTCACAATTCTGCAATGAACTTGCTGGCCCTCCCGCTTTTCTCCAGGCTGTCGAATACCGACTCTAGGTGACCCCTAACCCTCTGTGAGAGGTCCTTATTATCATGCGCTTTAAGAAGGTCTCGTATCGCGGGCACTGCAATGCCGCCAGAAGCGAATTTCGCAAGCGTTTCCAAGCCTGATGTGGCAGCCATCTTCTCCCTGTCGGAGGTTCTGCCGCTGTTAAGGTCTTCCGCGAAATCTTCGCGCGCCTGCTCCATGCGGGACCTTGCCACAGCCGACGTGTTCATCCCCTTGAAGCCTGCCTCGATTGTCCTGCGGACTTTCTCAGGGAGGCTCTTATCACGCTGTAATCCGATAACGTCCTTGACAGCTTGTACTCCGACGTCCTGGGAGGAGAATTTGATCACATTCACGAGGCCTGCAAGAAGCCACTGTTTCAGTTCGATCAGCTGGTCGCCTGTGACCCCCTCCGGTTCGTCTCTTATCGCTGACACCATGTCGTCGTGGGTCTTATCTATCATCCCAGGAGGCTTGTTTTTCAAGTCATACAGTAGACCATAATGCGCCCAGTATTTTGTCCCGTAGTCTCTGCCGTTTCTCAGGGCATCAGACAACGCCTGATAGGCCTTATCCTGTAATCCCTCAGGCCCATGGGATGCAATAGCTGACAGACTGCCTGCAGCCATGTACTGGCTTGTCAATCCAGGCACGTCAGTGCCGAAGTCCGAGCCTTCGGCATTCAGTAGGCCGTCCCTGAAGACGTCCAGAAGATTGGAGGTTACCTTCTCGGGGTATCTCCTTAGTATGCTCTGCAGTCTTTGGTCGACGTGTTTTCCGGCAAGAACCGGCAGGTTCCCGCTCACGGCTGATTTGGACAGCAACAGAAGCTGGCCGGTTGTGATTGATGATCCGTTGTAGAGTATGGAATCCACCACTTCAGCAGCAGCATATCTGACGTCCTTGGAGGAATCTCCTGAGAAAGCGTCCAGAAGCCTCTCGCATATGTGTGTTCCGATTTTCTCATGCCCGCTCACCGCCAGTTGGGCGACATTATCCCTCAGATCGTCTTTGTAGTTTCGTGTTCGTCTATCCCTCCCCTCGAGACTCCTACTCTTCGTCAGCCCGTCAATCAGAGTGTCGGCTACACCAACGGTTAGGATATTGTGGAATTCAGGCCTCTTGTAAACCGACTTCAAAGCCCTGTGGATTACCCAAGAGTTTGATTTGTCCCTCGCGAACTCGTTCGCCAATATCTGAACCTCGTCAGAGGTGACGAGTTCAGGATGCCTCCACATCGAATCCGCAAGATTGGAGGCGCATGCGTCCCGCGCCTCTCCGTTACCCCACTTTGCGACCGCGTCCGACATCATCCTGCGCGCCCTGACTGACCTGTCTTTTGGAGCGTTTACTAGAATGCGCCTTAGCGCTTCTCCTGACTCGTGCTTCGAAAAGTCCGGCGAGTCAGCGCTTCTGAGAACCTCTTCAAGCACTCCGAAGGCTTGGTCAACGGTGTCAGCATGTTCCTTCGGAGCCCTGATTATGATCTGCGACAGGCCCTTGGCAGCATTCACTTTGGGCATCTGCTGATAAGGCCTTTGGCTGTATTCTCCCTCCCCGAAGAGGGCGTCCCTGAAGTCTCTTATGTTCTCGCTTAATGCTGGTTTCAGGGGGATTGCTCGTACCTTGTCCTTCTCCCCGTCAGGCGCTTTTTGCAGGCTGAAACCGTCTTTTTGGATTTCCTCGATAGACATTGTACATGATTTTAAGGAGTTCTGGGATAAATACGCTCACTCCCTGCTTTTCGCCCGCACCAAGTCCAACATAGATTTATTTAAATCAAATTCCAATATCCTTCTGAGGTGAGGTCATAATGGCCAAGGATCAGACTAGAATAGTGTTTGTCTTAACTGTCTTCGTTATGAGCGTCTTATATTCCGCATCTGCGAAGTCCCTCGTCGAGTGGGATACTGACGCCAGAGAGAGGTACAATAATGCGAAGAACGAGTATCTGCGGGTGAGTAATGCTTACAGGGAGGCGATGCAGGACTGGATCACGGCGAAGAACGCCTACCAGCAGAACAAGAGCAAGGGGAACACGGAGAACGCCCTTGAAAGTTGGAAGAACCACCTGCTTGCGGCAGACCAGAGGCTTGTGGCCTACCTCGAGGCTCTGAAAGCTTACGCCGAAGGCGAGCCGACTTTGGATGAAACAGAAAGGCAGGAGATAATCTCTGAAGTGGAGGGTTACATCAACTGGCTGGAGCAGAAGCAGCCTGAGATCGAGGCTGCGACCACAAGGCAGGAGCTGCAGGACATCACAACGACTGTCAGAGAGGAATGGAATAGTATAAAACCTGCAACCAGGAGGATAATCGGGCAGATGATGAACGCGAAAGTCTTATGGGTTATAAACAAGGCGGAGAACGTTTCAGCAAAGGCTGAGGAAGCGATAGACAAGCTCGACGCGGCTGGGGAGGACACAACCGAGCTGGAGTCGCTGCTTGCAGACTTCAACGCGAAATTGGACCTGGCCAGGGAGAAGCATGATGCCGCCAGCGCAAAGTACGCTGAAAGCAGAAATGCTGGAGAAGTGGACAGCCTGCTTAGAGAGGCTGACGCTCTGGTTAGGGAGGCTAACGGTTACCTGAAGGAAGCGTACACGACGCTGAAGCAGCTGGTGAAGGAGATACGGGAGTCCGCTTCAGGGAAGGTGAGAGTCCGCGGCACGGGGAAACTGTGGGCTGCTGGAGACGGGGAGGCCACAATCTCAGGAAATGCCACAGTCGAGTTGACCGGGGAGGACGGAGAGCTTGAGCTGCACGACAAAGGAGGGGACATGATTGAGACGGTGACCGGCTTCGGAGACAGGAGAGTGACCGGGCAGATAATAAGGTACAGTGGATCCGGCACAGCAACAGTCTCGGGGAGCGACATCGTCGTCAAACTGGAAGCCTCGAATGTCGACCTGTACGCTGAAGGCACAGGCAAAGCCAAACTGAAGGGAACTGGAACGTATAAGACGTGCGGGACTGGCGCGTGCGCTGAAGGCGCGTGGACTTCCGCCGGCGTTGACGTGACCATCTCAGCGAACGTAGGATGAAAAACAGGATACTGATAATTGGGATAATAGCGCTGCTTGTCTTGTCCAGCCCAGGATGCCTCAGAAAATTGAGAGGCGGACAGAGAGCCACCACAATCGTGCCAACGACCATAGCAGAGACTCAACAGGCTGCCCCAACAGACGAGGAAGCCTCCGAAGCAGAGCCGATAGCTGACATAACCTCTGAAGAATCCAAGCTGACGCCTCCGGACGTTGACTTAGACTTAGACCTCGAGCCAACAACGACTGTTGAAACCACCATCCCAGAGGTAATGTCAGACGAAGACCTGGCAGAACTTGATACCATCATAAACAACATCAACACCATAGAAACAGAACTGTACGCAGGCGACCTGGACCTGGACATCAGCCTGTGAGCCCCCATTAGTTCCCTTCTTAGGGGACTAGGGCGAGCCACAGGCCGCACCAAGATAACGGGGGATTGAGAGCAAGGGAATCAGTAAGAAGTCTGGGATTGTCTCTTGCAGTCATTGCTCGTCTTTGTGATATAACCTTAAAAAAGAGGATATGATAGTATTCCTAGATCTATTTGAGGCATAGTGTTGGTTTTATTTTAGCATTTCGATATTTGATGTAATGTCAAACGCTGGCCCCGTTATTCTGTATTTGGATAATACCGAGCTTTACGGCTCCTTGAAGAAAGCGATAAAACACTATCTAACTGGAGGTACTGGAGGTGTACGATCTAAGTTTCTGGATTATCTAAAGAAGTTGCAGGATTCGGGGGGTGTCGTTGTATTAACTTCTGAGCTCGCTGAATTTGAAGCTATTAGACGACTGCTCACGGATTTCCCAGAATTGACGTTTAACAAGGCTCTTGAAGCTTGGATGGAGTTGAGGGGAAGGTATGATATTCGTTCAATAGATCTCCGAGACTGTAAGACAATAAATCTTGACCTTAAATTCTTCCAGAAAACAGGATTCGACTATAAAGATGGGATGCATTATTCAGTGGCAAAAAAATATGGGGCTTTTATTGTGACTGGAGATGGGAAATTTGGAGAAACGGCAGAGCAGGTATACAAGGGTAAAGTACTAAGAAGAGGGGACGTATATCAAAAATTCAAGTAATTATTTAGATTTCTTAATGATTTTAGCTAAATCTTTTGCTATGGTATCTAGATTAACCCTGTTAGACACTCCTTTTACCTCAGTTACAGGAATCCGAAAACCATTAACTTTCAGGGTTTTTTTCACCGCATGGATTTGCATAATAGCTCACCCGTATACAATATAATAGAGGATATAGAACTTAAAAAAGGGCCATTTTTGTTTATTCTACTCAAACGTGCATTTACTTCTTAAAACAGCCTTCTAGGCAGTATACAGTTAGTTTCTGTTTTTCTGGGCAGCGTTTTTCCATGTTTTTCTCTGGCAGGATCACTCATTGCTCGTCTTTGTGGTATAGGTCTAGGAAGATTATTTTGTCCTCTTTTTTGAGGTGCATGTATGACAGGCGGAATGGCGGGATTTTGACTTCCCTGCTGTCCTTTCGGACGTAGCGCATCGGTTTTCCGACTTCAGGATTGCTGACTATCTTCTTAATCTGCTTTTTGACTCGTTCTTTCAGGTCTCGGTTTTTGATTCTCTTTATTATGTTCTCAAAATGCGGTTCGTATGCGACAGTTACCATGTCTCAAGTTCAGCCAGGAATTTGTCGCCGCTAGTCTCCTTGAACTTGCCCTTCTCGTATCTTTCCAACGCCTCCACAGTCCTTTTCGCGAACTTCAAGTCTTCCATGAAAGTCCCACCCAACTCCCGGACCGGTTTGAGTATGAACTGGCGGTCTTTTTTGATGATGACGAATTTATCGCCCACATTGAACCCCTCCCGCATGTCCTGCGGTATCACAACCTGACCCTTGGAACTTAATTTGGTAACGTCCACATTAATCATCTAGATCACCATAATAAGATTCGTCTTACCAATATATAAACCAACATTCTGGGCAAAAAACCCACCAATAGTCGCGGAAGCGGGGAGTTGCCCCTTCAGTTTTCCGTTGGAGAAGCAGAGTTTCCTGCGTCGCCCGCTCTCCCGCACATCCAAGTGTAGTGTAATACAGTAAAAACATCACAAACAACGGAAAAATAGGGGGCTGTGCGAGCAATATGGACAGGTAAATGCATAGTTGGCCCATATTTTATTGCGGGTAAAGCCGGTAGACCAATATACCTTGGAGTGAACGTCTCCAGTGTCTGCCGGTACTGTGTCACTGTTTCTGTCCTCTTTTCCTGACTATTCTTTTCAGTTTTTCTGGAATTTGAAGGTAGTTTTCAGATGTTATTACGCTTCTTCCGCTCTCGTACTCTAGTTTTTTTCTTGCGTCGCCGGCTATGGTGCCCCCTCGTCTGGCCACTGTTTTGTTTTGGATAAATCCTCTTGCATCCCTTTTACGGGCTATCTCCGTCGTTGCCGCCTCTCCGAGCATGGTGAATATCAGCTCCAGGTCGGTCATATGGTCCCGCAGGTTCTCGCGCTTTAGGCCCTTGTATTTCAGGTATTGACTGGGGGTCATGCCGAAGGTGGCGTCCGATATCTCAGCCGTCAATATGGCGAATTCTGTGTCTTGTTTAACTCCCCTCTTGTTCCATTCTCCGGTAAGTTCGTCTCTTACGGCGATACCTCTCACTCTTTTCTCAATCCAGTCCTCAGAGTAGCCTTTTGCTTGGTAAATCCCTCGCATCCGTCCCATAGCCAGTTCAGGATTCCCTATCTCCTGCACTCTCTCGTAGCCGACTTTCGCAAGCCATCTCTTGAAAGGTTCTGCTTTCTTGGAGGGGATAGATTGTATTATCCTGAACATAGACTCTGTGTTGGCGCAGTCTGTTAGGTATTTTTTGCCGTCTGGTGCGGACAGTTTCAGTTGTACCCAAATTGGGGACAACTGAAGTTGTGCGAATTCCCTCTCTTTGACCTTCCCCCAATACTGGCGGGGTGTCGGGCTGTCAGTCAAAACCTGGACGACGTCCACGACCGAGAAATACCATTCCTTATCATGCCAGACCCTACGAATCTGTTTGCCCTGAAAAACGACCAACGAATTATCCTCATCCATACCAACCACAAACAACAATACATATTAACTCTAGAAAGCCCTTAAAAACACCGCGAGCAACGGAAAAATAGATCATGCTCCCACCTCTACGATTTTAGCCCCCGTAATCCTCGAAAGTTGGTTCGCAAGAGTTTTATTCTTCACGTAAATCATTGGTGGGTACAGTTCTTCTGAGGATACTCCATCTATTGAAGATGGCCTACAAACAAATAGTAATGTGTCAATGTCTGAATTTCTGAATAGAGTCTTTGAAACGATATCCTTGTTTGAGATAAAAGAATAAAACCTTTTTAGTGTGGCTATTATGCAATCATAAAAGATGACACCCCATAATTGGTTATCCGAATCTTTTCCCCTCCGTTTAGAGTTGATATGTTTGATGCACCTATTTATTTTAGAGAGGGCTTCTTTTTCGTTTTTTGGCAGGTTCAATGGTAACGACGAACTATGAACGTTCCTCTTAAGAGACGTATTGATTGAAGTAATCTCAACATCTACTCCTTTGTCTTTAATTTCATAATCCGGGACTTTATTAGACTTGTTCTCTTGAATCCGAGTTAAATCTCCTAATGGACTTAGTACCTTCTTAACATAGCGTTCGAGTTGCGGCGTAACCACATTTGTTCTGATAAAATCTTGATACGAGATAATACCATTGCTCGACACATTCTTACCATCCATACAGGGCCCATAGTATATTTTCATCAGGCCTTCAATATCCTGTGGAGGGTCATAACTCGCCTTATCCATGATTCTCCTCAACAATCCCAATCTCTCCGTCTAACTTCTTTTCGTACCAATCAAGAGGAAATATGTGGAACATAATGTTTTATGTACTATCTGTTTGTTTTTGAGAATTGATTTCATCGATCAACATTTTTTCGAATGAGAGGTGAAACTCTAATGTTCGGGAAAATGTTTTGTCCATCCAATCTAACGTTTTTACAGAAGTATACTCATCACCTTTTCTCAGAAAAGGTTTATTCGGAATCCTATGACACCATGTTTTTTCAGCAGGATTGCCAGTAATTGAAAATATCGTTTCTGAATGAGAATGAAAAGACATTCGTTTTCTTCCATGAGCCACATAACGTCTAAGCTCATTTAGTTTGGGTGTACTGAGTATCTCGATTATGTCACCATACTCTTTTTGCGTCCGTGAATATTTTTGTAGTTCTTTTTCATAGTCCGTGACTGGCTTCTGAGGCGTAAAAATCCAGTTATAAGATTCTACCAGAAGGTACTCTTCGAAGGAGGGAGCTATCTGCGTTGTCCCTTTGTTTTTTAGTTGCTTAAATAGATTACCAAAACCAAATTCAGGGTCGTACTTCCTGCGGAGGGTTATCCTAAATAATTTTGCTAATGAATCTAAACTGCCGCGTAGGGATAAAATAAAAGCATCAAGTTCAAACTCCAGAAGAACGTGGAACTTGGATTTCTCAGTTATTTTTTCATCTGAAGAATATGCCATGGAGTAAACTGAATGCATCTTCTGAAAAAGAAAATAGTGAAAACATGCACTTTCAAGAGAATGTGAAAGGCCAGATATTAGTTCCTCGAATAGGTGTTTATCGTCTGCAAGGATGCTCTTCTCAAGTTCTTTATCTAAATGTTTACTTCTTTCGAAAAAATCACCGAATTTTCCATTAAAAAAAGATAAAAACTCTTTCTCAGAAAAATCAAGATTCAATCCATTATCCTGTTCCATCTTCGACAATTTTTATTTCGTCTTCCGTTAGGCCATATAGCTTATACACGAGCGAGTTTATCTCATTATCTGTGGCCTCAATCTGCCGCTCCAAAACAGACCTCTCCTGAGGAGTTTTAACACCAGCCAAATGATTATGCAAACCCAACATACGAGAAACCAAAGAAACAACATCATCATGCTGTTTCTTCTCAAGAGGATTTGAAAAGTCTATTCGTCTTATTGAGATTTTTGATATGCTATTCCAGAAATATTCGTATATCCCTCCACTTTTTAATTTTCCTATGCTCTTGAATCTGTATGTTAAAAGTTTTGAATTCAACAAACCTAGTAAGTATAGCAGATCTTCTGGTTGATTGTTTTCGAATAATACAGTCGTATCTGTTAAGCCTATAAATTCATTAGCATAATCTATTGCAAAACGATTATATTTTGCAAGATATGGGCACATTATTTTTTTTCTGTCATAATGTTCTTTATGGAGGGGCCATGTATACTTCCACCATTCACAGTCCCCACGTTTGTATGCTGCTCGTGCTTTTAATTCACTTGAATTTTCAAGGAGATGTTTTTGAACAGCATTGGGAAGATTATCAAATTTAATAACATCTTCTAAATATAACAAATAGTCTCCTCGATCTTTAATGAAGAATCGTTGGATATCTGAGTTTGATGCCCGGTTATAATAGTTTCCCTTTTTTACACCCCAACTAATTATCTTATCTGACGTTATTTTTCCAAAAACATTATTCCTACCCGTTTGCATACCTTGACCAATAATAAGGATTTGCCCTAATTTCTCTCCCTCGTTATCGATTTTCTCGTTCAATAATGCGTTGTCCTCTGAAACGAAAGACCATGGCTCTGAAGTTAAGTTAGATTGTCCTATTCTTATCTTTTGAAAAATAGAAAAATTCTGAATTTGTCTACTTAAATTTGATGTTAGTAGTTCATCTCCTAACAATTTGTATACATCGATCTTTCCATTTTTCGAGCTTGATTGTAGGTTGATTATACAGGTTGTAATACCTACTCGGGGGAATATAGGGTAATTCTGAAAATCAATTATCTCAGAAATTCTTGAATTTTCAAGGATATAACCCCTCAATTTATCTGCTTTGTATGCTTCAAGGAATGCTCTTGAAACAATAAAGCTGATATAATCTTGAGACAGCTGTAGTGCTTTTCCAATAAAGTAGAAAAGTATATCCGTTTTATCATTGTAGATTTCAGGATAACCCTTTTTTATGGCTTTCAATCTAGGGTCTTTTTTACCCCACGTATCATCAATGTTCAAATACGGCGGATTCCCTATCACTGCATCAAACTTGAAGGGGAATTCTTTTTTCCAGTTGAATGTGTTTATCCGGAGCGTTTCTTCTTCGGTGAATATTTTGGTCTGGCCTGTGTAGAAGTCGGGGCCGATGAGGCTGTTCCCGCATTTGATGTTATTGTCCAGGTCGGGCAGTACGCGGCCTCCGAGGCGTTTCTGGGGTTCCCTGTGCTCGTCCTCCAAGACTTTCAAAAGTAGATTAAGCTTTGCGACCTCGACGGCCTGCTCGTCAATATCAACACCGTATATGTTGTTCAAGAGTATCCGTTTCTTCTCGCCCAATGTCAGATACCATTGTCCGCCTTTGCCCTGATAGACGGCATCCTTGTTTTTGCCGGGATCGTGACTTACGTACCAGTCCCTATGATAATCTAAAAGCTTCTGATACGCTCCAATCAAAAACGAACCTGAACCGCACGCTGGGTCGAGAACTTTCAGTTTCTCAACCTGCTTGGGAGATTTGCCCTCAATAAGCCTTCCGACAGTATTTTGAACGATATAGTCTACGATGTATTTTGGCGTGTAATAGACGCCGCCGGCCTTCTTCACCTCTGGCTTTTCCTCGACTTTGGCGCGATGGCCTTCGGTAAGGCGTATTACTTTCCCTAGGAACTGCTCGTAGACGTTGCCGAGGATGTCAGCCCCGATGACTGAGAACTCATAAGGGCAATTCGGGTAATACAGGTTCTTGATCATGTCCCTGAAGACTTTATCATCAATCTTCAGGTTCGGGCAGACGTAATCCGGGAAAGACGTCCGTCCCTTTTCCTCTTTGAAATAGAATATCCCAGAATTGTATTTCTCATCAGCTTTTTCGAAAAGCCTCAGCAAATGGGTGTAAATGTCCTCCTTCTCCGATATCTCCTGAAGCTGTTCGTATGGTTCTATCCCCCGATCCTCGCATATTCTCAAGAATATTATCCGGTCTATGGTCTTCTGGACTGCATAATTTATCTCACGAACAGAGTATTTTGGATTCCTCAATGCGATGTTCTTTGCCAGCTCATCCCTCCACCTCTCAATCTCCTTCAGGAATTCGTCATCCACCTCGGATGTGCCTTTTTTGCCCTTGACAGATTCAGCATACTGGTCGAACAAGCCGTGCTCTATCGAAGTCTTGGCGAAAATATTTGCTATCTCATCCCAACGGGTCGCATACTCGTCATAGCGTACGTACAATATCCTCCCAACACTGGCAGAGTCGTTTGGCAAGGGTTTCTTACGGCAATCATATACTGCAAACTCTTCGAAATCGGTTAGAACAGCGAGAGGCAGTTTCGCGCTCCAGGAATATCTCCGAATCTGATATGCCGGGCTGACATCGCCCTTGATGTTCACAGAAGGCTTTTTAGTCTCGAGGAAAAATTTTCGTGTCCCGCCGATACGGAAAGAATAATCCGGAGCCTTGATGTTCTGACCTATTCTAATCGCATCCTCGTGGATCACATCCTTGTAGGCTTCAGCGATTCCCTTAACATTACGAACATCCCAACCCAATTCCTCAAAAAAGGGATTGATGAATTCCTCCCTCAATTGAGTTTCATTATAAGCAGCGCTCAAATATGATTTCTTGTTCCACTCAAATCTCTCAACCAACTCAACAATCTTCTCCGGCGCAGCCATCTCTACAAGTTATTATCGAATAACAAGATTAAATCGTTAATAGTCCTGATTTTCCAATCTACTCCGTTTCCTATTTTATTCGTCGTCTTTGATTTTGCTGAGGGTTAAGCGTGTGGTTTCTTCGGGGGTGGCGTATTTTCTGAGGATTTCCTCCAGTTCCTGGGGGAATTCGTGCTTTTCAAGTTTTCCGGCCAGTCCCATTATGTTTAGGGTGCTTACGTCATCCCAGAAGCCGTCTTTTTTCAGTATCTCCTCTAGTTTCTGCCTTTCCTTTGTGTTCGCGGCGGGAAATTTGAGAGCCTCTTTCACTGCAACGCGCACCCGCTTATCGGAGCCGTAGATGTACTCTACCCCCTCCTTTTTAGCGTATGCTACTAAGGCTTCAGCAAGCTGAGCATACTCCTCCTCAAACCAGGCCTTGAACTCCTGCTCCCTGACCTTCAGTTCGGCGTACTTGTTGGCTAAGACGACCCCCTCCTCAGCCATGTATTTGTTTAACGGCAGCTGCCGGGTTTTAACTTGATGTTTCTTGATTTTGCAATACTCTTGGAAGGCACACCAGGCACATAGACCGGATTCTATGGCGGGGAAATTGTCGTCGGTGGTCGCCTGTTCTATGCTTTGTATGATACCTAAAAATTCTGTTTTAAGGTCTTCCAGGTGCTGGCTCGTCCGTTTGGATCTGAGTTCCTTGTCGAATACTAGGTAATGCCATACTAAGTCAACTTCCTCTACATCGTCCCACATCTGGCGAATGCCTATCTCGTAGAGGGCTAGTTGTTGATCCCTGTTCTTCTTATCCTGGGTTGGAAGATGTTGGCTTGTCTTGTAATCGTGTATTTCATAAATTCCATCACCGACAGTATCCAGGCGGTCTATGTAGCCGATAAAATTATACTGGTTATCGCCTAGCAGGTCTACGGTAACCATCATCTCAGTTTCGAGGGTCTTCCCTTTCTCAAAGGGTTTATAGCGGTTATAGTAGTCCACCAGACACTTTTCGCCGACAATCCGGTAATGCTCTTGTGTCAAACCCTCCTTGTTGACGACGACGTCAGGGTTTATGTATCTCACCCAGGAGTCGTTATAACCTCCTAAAAGTTCGTCAACAGAAGCGATTTTCCCGTGATTGCGATCTATATAGAACTTCTCCAAAGCCTCATGAACCCGCTTGCCCATGAAAGCCTCAATACCCTCAAAAGCCTCGACGTCCAGCTTATCGATATACTGAAACTTAAATGCCAGAGGACAATTCTCGAAACATTGTAGACGAGAATACGAGTACCTCATCATATAGAATAGTGGATTATTTAGTTAAAGGTGGGGGGAGCATTGGAAAAATAGTCTAACCAATACAAGCCCCTATGTTTAGATTAGTTGATGCAT
This sequence comes from Candidatus Altarchaeota archaeon, assembly GCA_043800255.1. GTDB lineage: Archaea > Altiarchaeota > Altiarchaeia > IMC4 > SCGC-AAA252-I15 > JAZDNF01. The sequence goes on from JAZDNF010000006.1 coordinate 38,893, forward strand.
TGTGAACAGGTGATGCATAGTGTATCAACTAAGCCCTAGTTAGGATATCAATCAGGTGATATTGGTTCCTGTCTTAGGGAGTGATAAGAATCAGCTACTTCACAGGCGCTTGGAATGGGAGAAGTGGGCTTGGGAGCGTGATGGTGTGCCTGCTCGCGTACCCGTCCAATGAATCATCTATTTGTTTTCAGCTACTTTTATCCAGCGGTCCAGGTAGTCAATTTTTATGACTTGTTGAAGTTTTTTGTTTTTGACCAGCACTTGTTTTAAATCTCCGATCAGGTCTGCTTTTTTATTGTATTCCTTAACCTCTTTTGAGCGTGCGGCAAGGTAATGGTTTATCTGGGCTTCTCTTTCGTCTTGATTATTGCAGTATCCGCAGTCGCATTTCATAAGCTCTGGTGCATTCTTTTTTATGTAGTCAAGTTCTGAGCCTGAAAACCTATTCTTCAATCCTGGGACGTAGAAGCGCGAGTATTGTCTCTGGCCGAAGCCGGGAGATGCGCGTCTTAGTCTGTCTCCTGAGTCTGCACCGTGAACAATGGCGTGTATGTTGACGTTTGGTAATAAGAGGTCGAAGAAACTGCTATATGTTGAGATTATCGGCTTACCTGTCTGGGATAACCCGTTTAGTATGTCTTTGTATCCGCTTAGGTATTCCGTTGATGCGGAGTAGACATCGAATTCTATTGCGGAAAAGCAGAAGCCGTCGGCGTCTGATTTGGCGTAGGCATTGCATATTTGGGCTGCTGCTCTTTTATTGATGAGTAAGTCTATGGTCAAAGCCAAGCCAGCATATACTTTTTTCTTAGGATATAGTTCTTTTGCGTCTTTTATGAAATTGAGGTTATGCTGTTGTGCTGGGCAGTTTTCTTCGTCTATGAATCCATAAGGTGCTATGAGAAATTCCGGGTCCACTGTTTTAGTTACCTCATCTAGGGGGTCTTCGGATAGTGCCTCGTTAATCCTGTTCTCCTGGAAGGTAAGGAATTTTCTAACAAAATCTTTTCGTCGTTTCTTATCTGATGGTATCTGCCGTATTTCATCCTCCACATCCAGCTTTGACACGTACCTAGCATGTGACCTCTTGTCCGAAACAAGATCGTATAAGTGGGGGTCTACGACGAAAGACTTGCCGGTTTTTAGAAGAATCTGGGAGAAAGCATTGTTGTAATACTCCAGGTTTGGGCTGTCAATTACGTAGCCGTCAAAGTGATCCTTTACTTTTTCTGTGAACTTTCCTTCTTGAGCATTGTATCTGACGTAAAACTTCATTTTTGCCACGCTTCAAGGGTGACGATAGCCTTGACTTGCTAATTACTTTACATTCGCCTTTTTTTATACTCAATATTCCGACTCCAAGCTCCCTGAAGGTGCCTACGTCGAGTCTGGCAGCCAGATTATGGGGTATTGCAACGTAATTGTAATGGCAGTATGATGTGTTCAAAGCTGCCTGCCTAAGTGCCCTACGCCAGTCTGAGACCTTAACTTCAACGGAGGTTAAACGCCCCGTAGACTTCCGTTTGAAGACCAGATCCATGCTTTTCCGGTAGCTTTTCTCCGGATGGGTTCTGACCTCCTCAAATGGCTCAAAACCGTCATCGAATGTGTCCAGAATAGGACCATAGAGGGAAAGCTCAGAGGCCATTATCTTTAATTAATTGAGCCCCTAATTATTAATATGACCGTACAGAAGAATTTGAAGCCAATCTTACTATTGTTCCTGCTCTCGAAGCTGAGCGAAAAGGGTGAGCGTAAGGTAGATAATCTGCGTTCCATGAAGCTCCTATTTCTGATACAAAAAGAGGGTGAAAAGCAGGTAGAAAAAGGATTCAACTTCGTACCATACAAATACGGCCCATATAGTGAAGACTACTTCGATACCTCAATATACCTGTCAGAGAAAGGTTTAATCGACGTGGAGACCGATGTTTCAGGAGACATCAAAGCAGTTAAAATCAAACCCGAGGGGAGTGAAAAAGTCGCAACCCTTCAAACGGCATATTCAGACATAGCATCGAGCGTCTCAAAGATAGTATCCGAATACGCAAACCTAAGCACCGACCTTCTGCTATTGTACATCTACTCGAAATATGCGGACTTCACCATACGTTCCGAGATAAAGGACAAGATACTATCCATAGCAAAGGCCAACTTTAGCATATTACAGTCTAAGGCAAAACAATTCAACTTTTCCGAAGGAGAACTCAATTTAGTGGGGATTTAAGTGCTACGCATAATCGCGGATACAAACATCATACTATCAGGGTTATTCTTCGATAAAAACCCCGAGAAACTGTTACTGCTAGCCATAAACGGCGACCTAAAACTCATAATCCCCGAACTTGTCATAACAGAGGTAAACGAAAAAATAGAGGGAAAATTCTCAAAACAAGAAAACCTGGGGGCAGCAAGGGACTTTTGGTTCGTACTCCAAAAAGCATTCCGCGAAACAAAAGAGGACATACTCTCCGATAAGACTACTCCCATAGACTGTCCTGACTCCGATGACACTAAGATTCTGGAATATGCAACCAAGATTAAGCCAGATTACGTCATATCAGGAAACCAACACGTACTCGACATCAAAGACCCTCCCTGTCAGATAACCAAACTAAGAGCCTTTTTAGAAAAAGAATTTCCAGGAATCCTGGAGGATTAATCCTTCCAGAGACCTAAAAAAATGCACGTTGATAACATGGTGTGTTAGCCAATACAAGGGGTTATCAAAATCAGCAGAGACAAAGGGAATTTGGTGTTTGAGTCAAGCAGTGATGAGAATCAGCTACTCCACGGCTATGGTCGTTACTTGAGTCTGTTGGTGAGGGTTTGTCCGGGGCCTGCTTTTCTCTGGTTTTCTCTGAATCTGATGCGGCCCTGAAGTGAGAGGATGTCCTTGTAAGCGTAGACTTCATCTGTTGCAGAGACTATGTCGTCTTTGGCGCGGATTCCGCCGCTCTTGGAGATGATAGGCCCTCTGGCCCGCATCACGCCGGATTTGGACTCTATGTCCCCGTTGGCTGTGATGCTCCCATCCCAGGCGATGAGACTGTCGCCTGATGTTATGGAACCTCCGGCTGCTATGTCGCCCTTGAATGAGTTTATGGCCCCGCTGTGAGAGTATATGTCTCCGCCGGCCCGTATCGGGCCATTGTCAGCGTTTATGTCCCTCTCAGCCCGTATGCTGCCGACCGCGTCTATGCCGCCGTCAGCTTCTATCCTGCTCTTCGCCCTGAAATCAGGATTCGATATTATGAGCCTGCCTCCGGTCTTCAGGCGCTCAATCTGGGAGCAGGACTCGGCCAGGATGAAATTCTCATCCCCGCCCCTGACGGCAACCTGATTTCCCACCAGGACTGTGTAATCAATGCCTTCGAGAGTGACCTTCCCATTGGAAACAGGGCATTGCCTGCCTCCGACCGTTAACTCAGCCAGAGGTTTGATGTCCTCAAGCCCGCCCCTCTCTCCCGCACAGTAGACCTTCTGGACCATAGTCTAAATTAAAGAATAATATACGCATCCCCTGAATAAAAGAGGCTTCCGCAAGACTTTTAACGAGGGGCATCTAATAGTATTGAATGCTTTCTAGGGTTTTGGTTGCGGGTTTGAACTGCCGTCCTGTGGCAGTCTCAGCCAAAAAGTTCATACCAGAAGTTTATGTCGTAGACTACTTCGGCGACGTTGACCTGAAACGGGCTGCCGACGGCGTCTACTCCATAGGCAAAGAGTACTCGCTGGACAGGCTGCTCAAGCGAACGAAGAAGGTCATAGGGAGGGTGAAACCTGAGGGAGTGCTGCTGACCTCAGAATTAGGATGCAACCCAGACACCGTCAGAGAGGTGGGATACTCCTGCAAGATAATTGGGAACGGCTTCGAGCAGGTCAACTCAGTCAGAGAGTGGAAAGGCTTCTTCCACACGCTTGACAAACTGGGCATAAAACATCCGAAGACGATTCTGGTGGACAAGATAATGAACGTCGAATGGGCGTGCAAGACTATAGGGTTCCCGCTGGTGACGAAGCCATTGCACGGCTCCTCAGGACAGGGAGTCAGGCTCATCCACTCCCTGAAGGAGGCCCTTACAGAGTTCGACAAATACAAGAGGATACTCATCCAAGAGTACGTCAGAGGCGTGAACGCCAGCGTCTCCGTGATTTCAACAGGAGCTGATGCGACTGCAGTCTCCTTGAACGAGCAGCTCCTAGGCAAGAATGAATTCGGACAGGAGAACCAGTTCGGATACTGCGGGAACATAGTGCCATTGGAAAGCAGACTCGAGAGGAAGGCCAGAGAAGACGCCGAGACAATATGCAGGGAGTTCAAGCTGGTCGGGAGCGTCGGAATCGACATGGTCCTGGCAGACCAGCCGTATGTGATAGAAGTGAACCCCAGATTCCACGACACGCTCGAATGCATCGAAAGGGCATACGACATTAACCTCGTCAAAGCCCACATTGAAGCAATCGGCGGGATCCTGCCAACGGTAGGGAAATCTGGAAAAACCTACGCGAAGAGCATACTTTTTGCGGACGGCAGGCTGAAGATAGCAGGCAACCTGGAGAACGTTGAGGGCGCGGCAGACATAATGAGAGAGGGAGCGATCGTCGAAAGAGGCAACCCGGTGTGCAGCGCCATAGCAGAGGGGAAGGACAGGGACGCAGCGCTTTCAAGCCTGAACGACAAGATAATCACATTAAAAAAATGCTTCAGAAGGATTTAACATGCTTCTGCCGATAATAGCGTACCTTATGCTGCTGCTTGGCATAGGCATCTACTACAGCAGGATAAGAAGCCTTGACGAGTTCATAATCGCCGGCAAAAACCTGGGCTTCTACGTTCTGGTAACTTCAATAGCTGCCACATTCTACGGCGCTGCGGCAGTGTTGGGCGGGGCGGAGCTGGCATACTACTTCGGATTGGGAGCATTGTGGTTCATGGTACCATTCTACATAGGGAACCTGCTGGTCATACCATTCCTGGACAAGATCGAGAAATCCGGGGCTAAGACCCTGCCGGATTTCCTGGGAAAATACTATGACAGCAGGATCGTAGTCCTGTCCTCCCTGCTGCTTGTAGTTTTATGCCTGGTGCCTTCCGAGATTCTGGCCATAGGGAAAATAATGAATGTTCTGATGCCCTACTCCACGGAAGGCTGGATGATAGCAATCACAGCGGTCGTGATACTGTACACCCTGCTCGGCGGGATGCGGTCGGTAGCGCACTCTGACATGATACAGTTCACTATCATGGCATTGTCTTTCGCGATTCTGCTGCCGTACGCGCTCAAATACAGCCCGGATTTCCTATCCAACGTCCCGGGCGAAAACCTCGACCCTCTGGCATATTTCAGGATGCTCCCCCAGGACGCGATAAGATGGACCATACTATTGCTTTTCCTGCCGATAACAAGCTCGCCCCTCTACATGAGGTTCTTCGCATCCCTGAAGAAAGTCGACAGGAAGAAGGCGCTGGCCGGCACAGTAATGATATATTTTGCGATTGACATGATACTGCTGTCCAGTGGCATGATAGCCTACGCCAACTCAGAAAAGCTGGGAATAACAGAGGAGAACGCCGACATATCGCTGCTGATACTGGGCCTGAATGCGCTGCCGAAAGGCCTAACGGCGGTGTTCATAGTAGGTCTGCTGGCTGTCATGATGAGCACCGCCGATTCCTGGCTGCACGCTGGCGCCTCAAGCCTCGCCTATGACATACTGAAGAGAAGACAAGCCAATAGTGAAAGCAGCCTCATAATGGCATCCAGGCTTTTCATAATAGTGCTGGGAGTGGGAAGCCTGCTGATAGCCCTCTACTTTTTCGACATAATCGAAGCCCTGAGCGCGCTGCTGACAGTATGGATTTCAGGAGTCCTCGTGCCGACGATGGCAGCCCTGCTGTCTGTCAGAATGTCAAGCAGGGCGGCAGCCCTTTCGATGATATTAGGTACGTCAGCCTCGGTCCTTTGGACGGTAACGCCCATAATGCCGGTGGACCCGCTCTTTGTCGGCATTTTTTTCTCGCTCGCCGGCGCATTACTTGGAAGAAAACAGCGTATTTAATCTGCAAGGATTAATTGTCTATCTGACATGAAAGAGCTGATGATATCATTAGCGGTTATCCTGCTCGTAACAGGCACCGTAGACGCCCAGATAAGGCAAAAAACGAGCATGGACGTCAACGTCACAGGCACAGAATCGGGGATGCTCTGCGCCGGCGAGCAGATAAAGGTGAGCGTGACAGACAGGCACAAGGGCACGAAGTTGGATGGAGCTGACATTGACGTGTACTACAGCAGCACCAAGATACTGAACCTGGAGTCAGACGAGAGGGGAGAGGCGCACTTCGTCCCGGAAAAAGCAGGCACATACAGGGTAACAGCCGAGAGAAGCAGATACTATGACAATGAGGTGAGCTTCTACGTTGAACAGTGCATTCCAACCACAACTACAAGCATTTTCGCCTGCCCGCTCGTGAGCGTCAACCCCGATCTTGAGACGGATTGCATCGAAAGCGGGGGCACCGTTGTCGCGGAAACAACGCCCGACGGCTGCAAGCAGCCGCCGAAATGCCACTGCAATGGAGCTGTCTCAGAGAACTGGACCTGCCAGACGGAAACTACGACGACAGTTACCACCACCATAAGCCAGAGGCAGGTCGCAAACGACCTCTTCAACAGTTCGATGGGATACTATGATGCAGGAGACTACAACAAGACTAGGGAGCAGATCACGCTAGCATGCGACATATACCGGAACATAAGCGACCTCCCCGCGCTTGAAGAGTGCGAGAAAGTGTTGGACAACCTGCCTATGATGTTCGAGACGCCTGAGAACGACACGCCGAAAACCACGCTCACCACCATAATGAGAGAACCGGAGAAGCGGGAGAAGAAGAATACTATAGGATTGGTACTCGCCATCGTACTGTCGCTGTTCATAATCATCATACTCGGCTCGATGATGGCAGGCGGGAAGCCGAAATCCAGCAGCCTCGGCGGGCAGTTCAGGAACATCATAAGACTCGGCGGGAAGTCAAAGCTTGAGGAAATCTGAGGAGATGGCACAGACGCCGGAGATAAAACTCCCAGGAGACACGTCAAATGTCGTGATGCGGTTCGCCCCGAACCCGAACGGCCCTCCGACGATAGGCCACGCGAGGGGGATAACGGTAAACGACCATCTCGTCAGAAAATATGATGGACAATTCATTCTCAGGTTCGACGACACAGACCCGAAGCTGAAGAAGCCGCTTCTTGAAGCGTACGACTGGTACGTGGAGGATATTAGATGGCTGGGCGCCGAACCGGACAGGATTATAATAGCATCCGATAGGATGCCAGAATACTATAAAGCGGCTGAGGAGCTCATCAGGATGGGGAAAGCGTACGCCTGCTCATGCCCGAAGGAGGATTTCAAAAAGCTCAAGGACGCCGGCAGGGAGTGCCAGTGCAGGCCTAAAAGCGCGGAAGAAAACCTTGAAGCCTGGAAGGGGATGCTCAAAGGCGACTACGATGAGGGGGGCATCGTGCTCAGGATAAAAACGGACTTGGAAGGCGACGACCCTGCCATAAGGGACTGGGTGGCGTTCAGGATAGTGAAGGAAAGGCATCCGAGGGTGGGAGACAAGTACATGGTATGGCCTATGCTCGACTTCGAGTCAGCCATAGAAGACCGCCTGCAGGGCGTGACTCACATCATAAGAGGCAAAGACCTGATAGACTCTGAGAAGAGGCAGAAGTTCGTATACGATTACATGAACTGGAAGTACCCCATAACCCTCCACTGGGGCAGGATAAGATTGGAGGATTTCGGCAAGTTCAGCACCAGCGCAATATCGAAGTCAATCGCGGAGGGCGCGTACTCCGGCTGGGATGACGTCAGGCTCCCGACACTAAGAGCCTTCAGGAGGAGGGGGATAACGGCTGAAGCCATCATAAGGACGATGCTGGCTTTAGGGCTGTCCGAGAGCGACATCAGCCTCAGCATGGAAAACGTCTACGCAGAGAACAGGAAGATACTCGACCCCCTGGCAGGCAGATACTTCTTTGTCGAGGATGACGGCTTCACCGTCTCAACCGAGGGCACCCCTGGAAAGACCGTAAGGCTGCCGCTGAACCCAAACAGGAAGTTCGATGGAACAAGGGACATGGCCTTAGAAGTCAAAGACAACAGGACAGTATGCTGCATACCCAGCCAGGATGCGATGTCCCTCAAGGAGGGGGAGGTGATAAAGCTGATAGGCCAGTATGATGTCACTATCATGGAAGTTGACATTGAAGGCAAGCTCATCAGGGCGGAGTACACAAACAGCAAGGGAGGGAAAAAACTCCATTGGACGTTTCCGCCCGGGCAGAAGGCTGGCGGAGGTAGCGTCCGTGCTGAGATTCTCATGCCGGACGGCACTAAGAAGGAAGGATACGCCGAGCACTCCTGCGTTCACCTCAACGTTGGCGATATCGTCCAGTTCGAGAGGCTGGGCTTCTGCAGGCTAGACTCAAAAGAGCCGGCGCTCACATTCTGCTTCGGCCACAGCTGATCAGAGGTAAATGCCGCGCAGGGTTCCTGAATCATCCTCCTGCGATATCACGTTGCCTGATTTCAGAGTGTACAGCACCTTGAGTTCGAAAATGTATGGATGATCAATGCCACCCTTCGGGCACGACAACACGACCGGGAACAGGGCTCCAGACATTATCGGGCCCCTCGCATAGCCCTGACAGTCTCCGGCAAACTGCACTCCAGAAACGTTCCAGTCCTCCCTGCTCGAGAAGCTGAGCTCGAATGTGCCGTTCCCGTAGGGCATCATCGTCGCGAGAACCGGGATTATCTTATCAAAGCCTGATGACCTCAGCGAAACGTCAACGCAGTCGAGGCTCTCGTTCCAGTGGTTCCTGACCTTCCTGACGCACTTACTCTCAACACACAGGTTATAGTAGTTGGACCTCACCACCATGTCGTTCACGCACAGGTAGGGGCCGTAGTAGTCCCCCGGGCAGTCCGAATGTTTCACGCACTCGACTATGCGGCCGCCGGAGTCCCTTAAGGTGACATATACCGTGTCTTCCAGGAACGTGGTATTCTCGTCCAATATCCTGACATTGTATGCCCCGGTTATGAGGCCGCTTATTTCGCCGCTGAACGGAATCTCAGAGGCGCACAGTATGCAGGTCCCATTGGCAGCCTGCGCCGTTATTCTAACAGTGAGGTTCTCGTTCTCGGCGTATAACATCGAAGTCAGCGTGTAGCAGGGCATCTCAGCCTCCAACGCCCCGTTAAAGATTATTTTACCGTCTGCCGAGCTTATGTTCCCCGCCTTTTCCCTGTCGCATTTCCCCAACCCCGGCAGAAACCTCAGCACAGGCTCCTCGGTCAGCACGATTATTGATGTCGTAGTGGTCGATGAAGTCGACGTAACCGTTGACAGAGTCGATGTGACCGAAGTTGACGTTATAGTCGCCGGCGGCTGGACGCCGTACACTCTAAGCCCAAGGTCATATTCGTAACCCAAACTGCCGAGGGACATCCACTCGCCTCCCAGGTTGATCCAGCCTCTGCCATACACTGGACGGCCATAGTCTGCGCCAATCCAACTGCCATTGACTTCAGGCCTGAGGACGATGAAAAAGTCGCCTGAGCGCAGCTCATAAGCCAGGTCAACGTTAGCCCATCCCAAACCAGAGGGAGCAGCAATCACAGGCTTCGCAAGAGGCACTCCAGGTTTGCCGTCTGCTCCCACGCCGTAGAGGATGACCTCAACCTCTGACGGATTTTCCATGACATGGAATCTAACACCCTTTATGGTGAACGGATATCTTGCGGGCGTGAACCTGACGCCCAACATGCCAGAGCCGCCTGAGAAGCCAACCTTGCCCTCGAAGCCGGAGTCGTCGTAGGATAGCTCAACAGCATCATCCTGAAGGCAGCAGCAGTGTTTCCTGTCGGGGTTGGATGTCGTGCAATCCCAATCCCCCCTTGAATCGCGGACCCACACGCCGTCCGCTATCACGCACCCTCCATCAGCATAGCATCTAGATTCGGTGGAACCGTATCTGTCCCTGCATAGTTGGTAGCAATTCTGCTCGTAGACCATTAACGAGGTCAGAAGAACAGTTGAGGTCGACGTGGATGACGTCGTGGTCGATGATGATGTCGTAGAGGATGACGTCGTGGAAGACGTCGAGGACGTTGACGTCGATGATGTAACAGGCACTGACGAGGTTGATGTCGTCGAGGATACAACCGTGCTCGAAGACGTTGACGTGCTCGTACTTGAGGATGTCGTAGTGCTTATGCTCGAAGAGCTTGTAGTGCTGGTTGACGAAGTCGTCGACGTGGTAGTCGACACGTGTACGGTGGTTGTTGTCGGCGGCACAGGCTGCATCCCGACAACCTGGATGCCCAGGTCATACTGGTAGCCGATGTCCTTGAGCTGCGCCCAGCTGCCGTTCATGTCAACCCACCCTCTGAGCTCATGGGGAGCATCCTGGTCGCTCCCAAGCCAGCTCTCGTTGGCTCCCAACTGGGTCATGCCCACGTAGAAGCTCCCGGAAGTTATGACATAAACCAATTCTGCAGTATGCCATCCTCTGCCAGCAGGCTCTGCTGCGAACGGCCGTATCATGTCGGAGCCTGGCGCCTCATAGTAGCCGTCGTCGTCCATCAGGCGGACTATGAACTGCCGGGGATTGTCTGCGATATGATACCTGACTTCCTCAATCGTGAACGGATACCTCTGGGGCGTGAACTTAACGGCTAAGGTTGCGTTAGCGGCTGTGAACGCCATCTTGCCTTCGAAGGAGCCGTCATCATAGTACAGTCCAACGGTTTCGAGCCCAGAGCCGGCGTCCAACGATGTTGAAGTGCCGGCAGGGACGTTCCCATTCTCAACGCAGCCTGCGATGGAAGCCAGCGTAAAAACCAGTAAAACGGACAGGAGATTAAACCTCTGCATGTTAGATATTCAGTTTAAAAAGAAAAATCACCATATGTTGAAGAGGGTTATGCCATCGACTTTAACGCCTCTGCCGGAGGTGTAGGACAGGACTCCCTTGAGCTTCACGTCCTTTCCTAAGTCTTCATTGTGGAGTTCTGCCGTGAGTTCGCCGCACTCTTCCGTCGGCGGAGACGGCGGGTTGATGACAGATATCTCGTCAAATGCTGTATAATGCCTGTTCAGTTCGTCGAAGACGTGAACCGTCAGCCGCACGTCCCTTATGGCGGCAGGGCCGCCATTGCAGACGTCAGCGGAGCAGATGACATCAGGAGGATGCAGGTAACAGTCGAATTTTTTCATATAAGGCTCGGAGACCGCGGGCATGTTTGCAGAGTAGGTTCCACGAGAAAAAAGCGCCAGTATTAATATGACAAGAGACAATACTACAACCGCGGGCACAACGTATTTCCTTGAGTCCATGATAGTAAATCGCTATTTTTATTTATTAATGATAATATCAATATCTTATTTCGTTTGATGATCCGATGACTTCATGGAGGTGACGTTTATGGGTTATGTTAAGTTCGAGGCTCCGGCCGACCTTGTTGAGAAGGCGCTTGACGCGCTCGAGGCAGCCAGAGACGGCGGAAAAGTGAGGAAAGGCACCAACGAGGTGACCAAGGCAGTAGAACGCGGGAACGCCAAGCTTGTTCTGATAGGCAGCGATGTTGAGCCCCCTGAGATCGTCATGCACCTGCCTATGCTGTGCGACGAGAAGGAGATACCCTACATCTACGTCAAGAAGGCCGAGATAGGTGATGCCGTCGGCATACACGTGCCAACCGCTGCCGCAGTAATAGTGGAGGAGAGCAAGAACAAGGACATGCTCTCGGACATTATTGAAAAGCTTAAGGAGATCAGAAAATAACATGGTAGACGCAGAAGTCGTTAAGATAATCGGCAGGACAGGCATCTACGGGGAGGTAATCCAGGTGATGTGCAAGGTCCTCGAAGGGGAGAACACTGGCAGAGTAATCAGGAGAAACGTCAGAACCCCCGTCAAGGAGGGCGACATACTGGACCTCAGGGAGACTGAGAGGGAGTCCAAACCGCTGTAAGATGGAAAAGTGCGAATTTTGCGGTGGCGGAATCCAGCCTGGAACAGGCAGCATTTTCGTGACCGTCAAAGGCAAGGCCTATCATTTCTGCTCCAACAAGTGCGAGAAGAACATGCTCAAGCTCAAGAGGAAGCCTAGGAAGACGAAGTGGACTGCAGAGTACAGGAAGGAGAAGGCCATACGGGTTAAATCACTGAAGGACGCTGAGAGGCCTGCTGAGAAGGCGGTCAAGGAGGAGAAGGCCGAAGACGTTAAGAAGGAGGAGAAGCCTGCTGAGAAAGCCCATAAGAAGCCTGAGAAGGAAGAGACTAAGACAGACAAGAAGGTCAAAAAGACCAAAACAAAGAAGGCTAAAAAGGAAGGCAGTAGAAAATGAAGACGCTGTTTATCGTAAAACCGTGGGCAGTGCAGAGAGGCCTCGTCGGTGAGATAGTGGCAAGGTTCGAGAGACACGGCCTCAGGATTTCCGGGCTGAAGGTCGTGTCCGTCACCAAGAAACAGGCTGAGCGCCTCTATTCTGTTCACAAGGGAAAACCATTCTACAAGTCCCTGATAGACCACATAACCTCGTCCCCAGTCGTTGTCGGCGTCTTGGACACGGACGTGCTGGACACGGACGCGGCAATCGCCCTCGTGAGGAAGGTTGTCGGCGCGACAGACCCTGCCAAAGCCCAGATGGGCACGATAAGGGGCGACTTCGGGATGAGGATAGACCGGAACGTCATACACGCGTCAGACTCAAAAAAATCGGCAGAATACGAGCTTCCCATATTCTTCAAAAAAAGCGAGCTCGTAACCTACAAGAAGGTGACCTTATAAGATGACAACAGTCTATGACACACCAGGAGGAAAGCTGATAAGCAAGGCGGCTGAGGACCTCAAAGGGAAGATAAAAAAGCCGGCTTGGGCTGACTCCGTGAAAACCGGACCGAACAGGATGAGGATGCCTGACAGCCCCGACTGGTACTACCACAGGACGGCTTCCGTCCTGAGGAAGATATACCTGAAAGGCCCCATCGGCGTCCAGAAGCTCAGGGTCATGTACGGCTCGAAGAAGAGCAGAGGGCACAAGCCTGAGGAATTCAGGAAATCAGGCGGCAAAGCCATAAGGTCAGTGCTGATAGAATTGGACAAGCTAGGATTCACCGAAAAGTTCGAGAGAAATGGGAGAAGGATAACGTCCAAGGGCAGGTCGTACCTGGACAAGATGGCATCCAGCCTAAAAAATGGGTGATATTGAGGAGCTGAGGAGACGGAGGCTGCAGCAGCTCACGCGGCAGCAGTCTCAGGAGCAGCTTCAACAGGATCTCCAGCAGAGGGAGATGGAGCGGCAGATAAAGCTGATTGTTGACAAGATTCTGACGCCTCAGGCTAAGGAGCGCCTAGGCAACATAAGAGCAGCCCGCCCGGAGTATGCCCGCCAGATTGAGATACTCATGATACAGCTCGCCCAGAACGGCAGGCTCCCGAAGCAGATTGACGACATTCAGCTGAAGGAGATCCTGAAGCAGATCTCTGAGAAGAAGCGAGACACGAAAATCTCGTTCAGATGATAAAGACCCTCATATTCGACCTGGGAGGTGTCCTCTTTTCCAACGGCACCGGAGCCGCCGTCAAACTGATAAGCGAGGGATACAGTATAGACGAGGATAAGGTTTCCTCAGTCCTCAGGGGGGAACTTGGCAACAGCTACAGGCGCGGTGAGTTAAACTTCGATGAATTCTGGGAGAAAGCTAAAAGCGCATGGAATTGTGACGCCGACCCTGATGAGCTGGCTAGGATATGGGACGGATGCTTCGTAATCAACGACTCTGTTTCTGACATCATAGGCAGATTGAATCGGGAAGGCTATGAGCTCCTTTACCTGTCCAACAACAGAGTAGGCACCGTCAGCTTCCTGGAAGGCAGGTACGATTTCCTGCGCATGTTCAAAGACGGTGTATTCTCCTTCGATGTCGGTTTCATAAAACCTGACCCCCGAATCTACAGGGCGCTGTTGGAGAAGACCTCCAGCAGGCCGGAAGAGTGCGTATTCATAGACGACAAAGCAGAGAACCTGAAACCTGCCGAAAAACTGGGGATGAGAACAATACACTTCGGAGAGGATACGGATATCACAGACGAGTTAAACAGACTTGGAGTAGGCCTCTAAGATCAGAGTTCTCCTAATTCTTTGTCGAGCTCTTCTTCCTCAAGCGCGGGCTCTTCAGCAGCCCCTTCCTTTTTCTCAGGCTCCTCGAACTCATAGCCTAGTTCGCCTAGGAGCTCCTCGCCTTCATCGCCTTTCTTCTTCCATCTCTTAGAAGCCACTATAGCACCACCAAATATGCAGACGCCGAGGATTATCACAGCCCAGTTGGACCTCGTGAAGGGCCCGATCTTGCCCTTCTGTATTGTCTCAAGCTCCTCGTTGACTGATGCCACTTCCTGAGTCAAGAGCATGTTCTCGCCCTCCAGAACCTTTATCTGAGCCTTGAACTGGTCGATCTGCTGCTCAAGCCTCAACTTCTCAAGCTTCAGCTCTCCGATGAGTATTTCAACCTCCGGGTTTGAGACGTTCTCTGTGGTAGGGATTACGGTTATGCTCAGCCAGTCGACTATGTTGAGGCCGAACTGCAGATTATCGTATTTGTCGATGTACTTGTCTGTGAGCATGTCAATGTCAGACAATGTGAAGACGAGGCCGTTCCCGAAGATGGCGGCTCCTGCTATGGGGGGCATGCTCCCAGACGTGAAAGATAATGTGTCAGAGTATGTGTCCTGGTCGCCGGTCGCTATGGCGTAGGAGTTTCCGGAGAGCTTCAGGCCGTGTCCCTTGTAGAAGCCCAGCTGAGACACGCCTTGTATCGTAACCCTGGACGTCGGCACCAGATTGAACCGGTCAACTATGAAATTCTGTATCTGCTCTTCGGGTATGGTATCTGTTGAATCTATGAGTATGCCGTCGTCCATTATCATGCCGAATGGGCTCATAATCTGGTTCGCGTTAGCAGGCTCGCCGCCGAGTATGAAGACGCCGCCCCCTTTTGTGAGCACGAACCATAGGACTGCGGAAAGTTCCTCGGTTTTCAGGGGCTTCCCAGGGTGGATTATCAGGATGTCATATTCCGCCAGCCGGTCCTCTGATAGCTCACCCCGCGTCATCGACGCCATCTCATACCCCTTGTCAGAGAGGCGGGCGGCAAACTTTGAAAGTCCGCTGCTTATCTTATAGGTTTCGGGCGTGCTTACCTCGTAGAAGAGTATTCTTGCAGCTGATGAGGATGATGACAGGATAATCGATACAATGATCGTAAAGTGTAAAATATGCCTTATCTTCACTTTTTATCCCTTAAATATTGCGGTTGGACAATAAAAGTCGTATATGGACGCCCAACCATCCGTTCTCAGCCTGCTGAAATTCACAAGAATACACGCTGTCATGGGCAGAGCAGGCCTAGGTAGGACGTCTTCACCCCAGTGACAGCTTCACGTGGCTGATGCTGGGGCCAGCAGGATCTATAACTACGGCATTGCCGTGGGAGAGCATCCCGACATTCAACACCCTCGTCTTCCCTATGAGGTCATCCTTGCCTGCTGACTCGTGTATGTGAGACGAGACATTAGCTATCGGCTGCTTATCCTCCAGGAATTTCCTCAATGCGGAGGACCCGACGTGGGCTCCGCCAGGTATCATATCGCATTTAGTGTCTTTCGGCGGGAAATGCGTTAACACTATCGTCTTACCTGCTTTCGACTTATCCCAGACGCTGTCAAGCTTCTCCCGTATCTCATTCTCAGACAGCTCGAATGGCGTTCCGAAAGGCGTTGAATTGCTGCCGCCGAGCCCTATGAACCTTATTCCGTCAATCGTGACCGCCTTCTCGTGGAAGTTCACCCCGTTTTTTTCGAAGATGTCTATCACAAACTTTTGGTCGCAGTTTCCTGGGAGAGCGTAGACTTTCGCATCCTCTTTCAGCAGGTCGATGGCGTATTCGACGTCTATCTTGTTCTCTTTGGGGTCCTTGAAGCCGACGCTGTAGTCGCCCAGAAGGAAAACACATCCTATGCCGTCGTCTACGACGTAGTCTCTGACTTTTATGAGAGTCTTCTGGTCACCGTGAATGTCCGACACGCATATGATTTTCATCGTATTTTACTATTTGATGGAAAATTAATAAACCATGGCATCGCTGACTTTCCTCGGGACCGGCGGCGGAAGGTATGTGATACTCTCCCAAAGGAGGCACTCCGGCGGAATCTGGCTCGACCTTGGTAAAAGAATCATAGTGGACCCAGGGCCCGGGGCCCTAGTGAGGGCTATAGAGGGGGGGAAGGATCCCATGAAACTGGATGCTGTCCTCGTCTCCCACAACCACCTAGACCACTACAATGACGCTGAGGTCATGATAGAGGCGATGACGCACGGCCTCAAGAGGAGGAGAGGCTTCTTCGCAGCCCCTGAGAGCGCGCTAGCGTATATTTCAGAATATCATAGGGAGTCCGCGGACGTGAGAAGCGTCAGAGCCGGCGATGTTTTCGCAGTTGGCGATATTACAGCCGAGGCTCTGCCGACGGCAGGCCACGCCGACGGCATCGGCTTCAGGTTCAAGACAGGAGACGTCGACATCGTCTACTCCTCAGACACCGGATTCTCGCAGGAGCTTGCCAGCTCTTACAGAGGAGCGAAGACCCTGATACTGAACGTCATCTTCCCCTCGGGGAAGCCGATAAAATCCCACCTCAACACCGACTCAGCCATAGAGGTTGTGAAGACAGCAAAACCAGAACTGTGCGTCATCACCCACTTCGGCATCACCATGCTCAACGCAGACCCGGAAAAACAGGCAGCCAGGATACAGGCTGAAACAGGCATAAAGACCATAGCAGCAACAGACGGGATGACAATAGACTTAGAACACCCCACAGAGGAACAGCACAAACTGGAAGGCTTTTAGACTTCCTCCTTCCTAATAGTAACTGATGGTTGAGACCAAGACTTCTGGAAAGTATGAAAGCCTTCGAGATATAAGAGATAGGTTCAGGAATCTGCCAGAACCTAAGACTACCGATCAGAGGATAAGCAAAGTAGCAGCTGATATCTCTGAGACGTTAGTAAGGGGCCTGGAGGGGAAATCCGGTGAGGAAATCGCCAGAATCCTGAAAGTCTGGGAGCAGCCGGGGTTCAAGAACTGGATTGGAACCAACCCTGAACTTCTCTTAACCCGTTACCTGGTCGGGGAAAACTGGGAGAAATACTCGCATAATCTGAAGAATATTATGACAGGAGTCCAAGGCGGCGTATGGATGATACAAGAGCTTTCAAGTCCGGGCTCAAAGTATGCGGAAAAACAGACTCCAGAGGAGAGGCTGAGGAGGGTGAACGATACTGCAAACGATGTGATGCAGTTTGTCGGCGATGTTTGGACCGTAGTCCAGTCGATGAACATTGCGATGGCCGCGGGAAAGACAACGCGCAAAGAGGACGTCAACGTCAATGAGCTCCTGAAGAGGCCTTACAAAGCGTCCATACACTCTGCCCTCATACAGGAGGACCGGCTGGAACCTAGATGGAAGCTGGATAAGGAACTGCCAAAAATCAGAACAGACCCGACACTCTTAGAGGCTGTGCTGATTAACGTCTTCATGAACTCAGCGCATGCTATGGAGAACACGAAAGAGAAGAAGCTTCATATGAAAACCTCCAGGGAGGGAAATTTCGCGAAGATTGAGATCAAAGACTCAGGGTACGGGTTCAACCCTGAAGAGAAGGTCAACCAAGAGGGCGAACCAGACCCCAGAGGCAAACAGACGAAAAAAGAGTGGATTATGGGACTCTTTAACACCACCAAAGGGCCCAGAGGCACCGGCATGGGACTGTTTATTTCCAACAGCGTGATAACAACCCTCGGCGGCACATTCGACATAAACAGCGAAGGCAAAGGAAAAGGCGCGACAGTAACGATAAAACTGCCAGTAACACAGACTACTCGACAGTAACGCTCTTCGCTAGGTTCTTTTCTCGAACTCTTTGTTTACTAGGTCAACCATCTTGTCTGGATTGAAATCTCCTTTGTACCAGGAGCCTGATATGAGGCCTGCGTTTTCCAGTTCTTTTATCTGATTTTTGTATCTATTGTAGTCGCTTGAGTATATCATACATATTACCGTGTTTGGCCAGCGTTTGTGTATCTCCCTTATCAAGTCAATTCCCGTCTTCTTTCCTGCGAGCTCCACATCCGCAAGCAGTAAGTCCGGGGCTTTTCCACTTTGTTCTATAAGATCTAGCGCACGCTCCGCGCTCCGATAGCAACCTATATCCTCCTGTTCCCTCTGGCTCTTGTCTTGTGCTTCATTCCCCTTCTGAGGCCGATACATCGTTAGATTTTTGATTTTTTCTTCAGCATTGAAAAAGAATAGCTGATGCAAAGGATTGTCTTCTACCACCATCAGAGTCGCAGATTTTATGAGAGGTTTGGTTGGCTTTAGACTGTCCTTGATGCTGGATGTTGCGTGATATTTGATTACGTTTATGTCTCCTGGCTGACCGAATGCATGCTCGATGTCACATGGCACTGGCTCCCCCATCTTTCTCGAGTATTCATCCTCATCTGATATGCTCATCAGCGGAGTATGTTTTTTACGGAATCTCCAAGCTATCTCATCCATTCCCCAAATTATGTCCGCAAAGTCGACTCTTGACTTACTTAATGCATCCTGCGATACTTTCTTTATGTTCTTCCAGAAGTCAACGTATATCTCCTCGTTTGGGTATTTTGTCTTTATCTCTTCAAGAACGTCTGGTTTCTCTATGAATCGCGACCACGCTTGCCCCCGGATAAGCGGCATTACAGTGTGCATTATCTCTTTGGCATCCCCAGTTTTGGGCTTGACTTCGTCCTCTATCTGCTGTGCGAAGCATGTGTGCAGTATCGGTCTCCTGATGAGGTTGCCCAAATCGGTTGTTAGAAGAAACAAGACATCGTCGCGGGTGAATTCCATGTCAGGGAATCTCTTGTCTCTGAGGAAATCGTATATCATCTCGAATGTTTTGAAACTCTCGGTCTGCTCTTCCTTCGGGAGGGCGTTCAACTTCTTAAAAAGCGGCTGAAAGAACGCGCCGAACTTCGTACCTCCATGGAAGACCTTTCTAGCCTCAGAAGCGAAAGGATGACTGCCGGGCACAATATCATGCGGGAAATCGTGAATTGGGACCTTCTCGTGAATGCTGGGAGTCTCAGGAGCACGAGACTTTTTCTGCTTCTCCTCGACCATAGATTATAATAGACTACAGAAGATTAAGTATTGTTCAACCTATTCTACTGTAACGCTCTTCGCCAGGTTGCGTGGTTTGTCCGGGTCTATTCCTTTCAGGACTGAGATGTAGTATGCGAACAGGTGCAGGGGGACGATGTTGAGTATTGGCGTGAGGAGGGGATCTGTTTTTGGTATTTTGAAGTCGCCGTTCTCGCCGACTGTTATGACAGACGCGCCCCGCGCTTTAACCTCCTGGATGTTGGAAGCCATCTTGTCCTTCAGGTCATCTGAGGAGAGGATGGAAACGACGACAACACCCTCCTCCAAAAGTGCTAGTGGGCCGTGCTTGAGCTCGCCTGCAGGATAGCCTTCAGCATGAACGTAGGATATCTCCTTCAGCTTCAGAGCACCCTCCAACGCGGTCGGAAAGTTCTGCCTTCTGCCGATGAAAAAGAAGGTGTTGGTGTTAGCGTACTTCTCAGCCAGCCTGCGGATGCTGTTCTCGTCAAGAATCCTCTGAATCTTGTCAGGCAGAGACTTAAGCTCCTCGAAAGGAAGATCAAAACCCTCCCTGTCGATTCTGCCACTCTGGACCGCCAACAGGAAGCCCAACAGGGTTGCAGCGATCGCCTGCCCGACATAAGCCTTGGTGGATGCGACAGCAATCTCCGGGCCGGAGTAAATGTATGCGACATCGTCAGAAACTCTCGCTATCGTGGAGCCGACCACGTTCACTATGGATGCGACATAAGCG
This sequence comes from Candidatus Altarchaeota archaeon, assembly GCA_043800255.1. Taxonomy (GTDB): domain Archaea; phylum Altiarchaeota; class Altiarchaeia; order IMC4; family SCGC-AAA252-I15; genus JAZDNF01. Next base: position 58,937 of record JAZDNF010000006.1, read on the forward strand.
CCCCTCTTTTTAGACTCCTTGAGAGCTGCGAGTGTGTCAGCCGTCTCCCCCGACTGGGAGATGCCGACAACCGCGGTCCTTTTGTCGACGGTCTTGATAGTGGAATACCTGAACTCCGAAGCCACCACAGCCTCAGCCCTGATGCCAAGATTCTCGAGGACGTATTTTCCAACAAGGCCAGCATGATATGCCGTGCCGCACGCTATCAAATATATCCGATCATAATCCTTAAGCCGCATGGCAATCGCCATAAGCTCCTTCTCGCCCTTGAGGGCGTTTCTCGCAGCCTGCGGCTCCTCGAAGATCTCCTTGAGCATGAAATGATGGTAGCCTGCCTTCTCGGCTTCAGAGACGTCCCAGCTGATTTTCTCAACCTTCTTCTTAATCCTTTTGCCGGACTCCAGAGAATAGAACTCAGCCTTGTCCCTAGTCACGACACCATACTCGAAATCGTCCAAGATTATGGACTTCTTGGTCTCGGACATGAACGCTGGAGCGTCCGAGGCGATGAAATTCTCCTTCTGGCCGAGGCCTATCAGGAGAGGAGAATCCTTCCTGGCAACAAGAATCCTGTCAGGCTCCTCGCTCGAAATCGCCGTGATGGCATAGCTCCCGTTGAGGCGCCTTACTGCACTGGCAAACGCCGTCAGGAAGTCGCCCTCATAGTATTCCTCAATCAGGTGGGCTATCACCTCAGTATCGGTCTCGGACTTCAGCTTATGCCCCCGCTCGCTGAGCTCCCGGGTCAGCTCCTGATAGTTTTCGATGATGCCGTTGTGGGCGACGGCGAATTTCCCGGAACAGTCAGAGTGCGGGTGAGCGTTCACCTGCGACGGAATGCCATGCGTGGCCCAACGGGTGTGAGCGACGCCGATGTTAGACTTAAGCTGCTCAGGCTTCAGCTTCCTCCTGACGTCATCGACCTTACCCTTGTCCTTCGGGATTTCAATCTTCCCACCAGAGACATAGGCAAGGCCTGCACTGTCATAACCGCGATACTCCAGCCTCTTCAGCATGTCAAACAACAGCTCAGGCGCGTTCCGCCCCCCGATATAACCCGCAATACCGCACATTCTGGATATAACTAATAATGGAGTATATTAATATACTATGACCATCAAGAGGAGGGGCAGAGGAGTTGACGACCCCGACCAGATGCAGATGTTCAAGAAGGATGAACTGTTGCCGCCGCCGTTCGACAAAAGCCATGTGGACAGCGCCAGCCTCGCCAAGCTGGGGCTGACTGCGAAGGACGCTGGAGACAGCAAGCTCATAACGCATCCTCTCTTCTCCAAGAACATGGAGCACTGGCATTTTCAGGTTGACATGGCAGCCAAAGCCGTTGACGAGAATTCTCTGATAATACTGCCGACAGGCCTCGGAAAGACCAACATCGCCGCCTTGGTAGCTGCAAAGAGAATGCAGGAAAAGCCTCACAAGAAGGTCCTGATGCTCGCCCCAACCACTGCACTGGTAAACCAGCATGCAGAAACGTTCGGACAGCTCTTCAGCGGCAAAAAGGTTGCGAAAATCATGGGCGGCGTGGAAAACAGGGAAAAAATATGGGAGAACAGTGACATCGTCATTGCCACACCCCAGACGATAGAGAACGACCTCGCGGGAGGCAGAATCAAGCTGGATGATGTTTCACTTCTGATCGTGGACGAGGCGCATAAGACGAGAGGAGATTACTCATATGTGAACGTCGGAAGACAATACCAGAAAGTCGAAGGCAGCAGGGTGCTGGGCCTGACAGCCTCTCCCGGAAGCAGCGCCCAGAAGATAAAGGAGATATGCTCCGACCTGGGAATACCGCCAGGCAGCATACAAATCCGCACGGACGAGGACAGGGACGTGAAACCCTACATCCAGTTCGTGAACAGACGGGAGATTAAGGTGCCTCTGCCAGACGTCAAAGACATCAGGGAACAGCTGGGCAGCCTCTACGAGGACAGCCTCGACGCCCTGCAGAAGCAGGTCAAAAAGAGAGGGTACTTGAGCGAATACCTGAAGGGCACGAGGTTCACCGAGAAGGCCGTTGACGAGATTCGGACTGAGGAGATAACAAAACTGTTCGAGCAGATTAGCGATAGAAAGGACCGCCTGAAGAGCAGGGGGCTGGACTACACGACCGATGCGAAACAGTCCAACGCAGACCTGACAGCATGCGCCAAAGTGCTGAAGCTGTCACACGCTCTCAGGACATTGGACACTCACACGCTTTACACAACATACGAGTACCTGAAGCGGATGAAAGGGGATGGCACGAAAGCCTCGGAGGAGCTGTTCGAAGACAACAGGATGGATGAATCATATACGGCCATCGGCAGCATGGACGCCACCCATCCAAAAGTTCTAGCACTGCAGGACATTGTCCTGAAGAACAAAGGCAAGAACATACTCGTCTTCACAGAGTACACTGACACCGCGGAGGACATCACAAGAGAGCTGAACGAGTGGAACAAGGACGTCAAAGCCAGAAAGTTCATAGGACAGCGGGGGATGACGAAAAAAGAGCAGAGGGAAACGCTCGAAGCGTTCAAGAACCGCGAGTTTAATGTCATGGTCGCAACCTCTGTCGCGGAGGAAGGCCTCGACATAAGCGCGGTAGACGCTGTCGTGTTCTTCGAGCCTGTCCCTGACGAGAAGAGGACGGTCCAGCGGGCGGGCAGGACAGGGAGGAGAGCGCCTGGCGAAGTCTACGTCCTCATCACCGAAGGCAGCAGGGACGAGCTCAACTACTGGGACTCGCAGAGGAAGTGGGATCGTATGAGGAAGAACGTCGAAATGCTGCAGAAGAAGAGACAGTGGGAGAGCGGCGGACAGTAAATCTGTCCCTGCTGCTTTTATAAGAAAATTCGAATAGTATTAGCACACAATGAATGACAAGTTCACGGGGTGTTGGACTGCGCTGGTCACTCCTTTTAAGGACGACATCGGGGTTGACTGGGAGCAACTTGAAAAGAACGTTGAATTCCAGGTAGAGCAGGGCCTGACCGGGCTGCTGCCGATGGGCACCACAGGAGAGTCTGCCACCATAACCCACGAGGAGCATGCGAAGGTAATCGGGAAGGTCACCGACTGGGCCCATGGAAGGGCCAAGGTTCTGGCAGGCACAGGCTCAAACAGCACGGAGGAGGCAGTCCATGAGACGCGCCTCGCCCATGAGATTGGAGTTGACGGAGTTCTCCTGGTAGACTGCTACTATAATAAGCCCTCCTCGATAGAGCTGAGAAAAGAGTACTACAGCATAATAGCCGAAAAGTTCCCTGAGCTTGACATCGTGCCCTATGTGATACCGGGGAGGAGCGTCACGGCGCTGCTGCCGGAGGACCTTGCGATACTGAGGAGCGAATACAACAATATCGTCGCCGTAAAGGAGGCTACAGGCGACTTCCAAAGGATGCAAAGGACAAGGGAACTGTTGGACGACGACTTCAACATACTGTCAGGAGACGACCCGAACACGTACAAGATGATGACAGACCCGAAGATACGGGCTGCGGGAGTGGTATCTGTGATATCCAACATAACGCCAGGCCCGATAGAAAAGTACACCAGACTCATACTGGACGGGAAAACGGAGGATGCGAAGGCCATAGACGACGCCTTAACGCCATTATTCAACGTCGTGGGCGTCAAGACCGAGGAGGAGATAAAACTCCCGAACGGCAGGAAGGCGAAAGTGGTTTACAAGTTCCCAAACCCTGTCCCAGTGAAGACGATGATGAACGGCCTGGGCATGCAGGACAGCCCCTGCAAGAGGCCGATGGGCAGGCTCACGAAGGCAGGCGTCAATATCGTGAGAAACGCGCTGAAGACCGTGTGGGCCAACAACCCGGAGATGCTTGAACCCATAGAGGAGTTCTACCATGCGAACATCTCCAGGAGACTGGATGATGACGGCGTCTGGAACTCGCTCAGCTACTAGTCCTTCGAGATTATGACCTCAAGCAGGACTTCATAGTTCTTAGGCTTCAGATTCGGATTGGCTGCCACATGCCAGTCGAAGGGATGGTGATGCTTCTTGAAGAGCACTTTCAGCTCCTCGCCGATTTCGTCGGCATCCAACAGCTCGCCCGGACAGTAGAATATGACAGAATGCCCTTCGAGGATCGGATGGGAGCCGGCCTCCTTGAGTATGTCATCCCTGACCTCGGAGAAATGACTGTGGTGGACTGCAACGTTCCCAACCTTCGAGAACCATCTCCGTACTTCCTCAACGTCCTTGTGAGACTTCAGGTCAGGCATGCCGTCCTTTCTCGTGGTCAGATACAAGTGAATGTCCATCGCCATATTATCACCTTACGAATTTTATGAGGTATTCCTCGTGAGAGAGGGGCACTATGTCCATGACGTCAACGCCGTAGTATTCTTTCAACACTTTCCCGAGATCCTGCGTGTCCAGTATCACGGCATTTATGTCCTCCGACTGGTCGAAGCACGCCTTGAACTCGTCATGGTACGTCTCAATCCTGAGAACCTTCTTCCTGTACTTCCGGGTCAGGATGTCAGTGAGCTCATCCTCTCCCAGCAGGATGCCCCGGATTTTTCCCTCGATGTTCATCCTACTTTATAACCTTGTGCTCGATCTTCTTAACGCGGTCATCGAGCTTTTTCATATGCAACATGAACCTCTTCTCCATCTTCTCGATGTGAAGATGGAGGCGGTCGACTTCTTCCTTGAACTTTTCAGCATTGACGGTCAACTTTATCACCTCATGGTTATTGATAAGTATTAGATTAAAAGAATAATTACTATGGCAGAGGATATTAACCCGAATTTGATTGTCCAGCTGATACGGAGGGCTGAGACCAGGCTCCCGGAGGACGTCACAGGAGCCCTTAAAGCGGCCTTTAGGCGCGAGAGAGGCGTCGCGAGGCTGCAAATCAGGAACATCCTGGAGAACGTCAAAGTCGCGGAATCTGAGGGCATACCCATGTGCCAGGACACGGGGGCGCCGGTGTTCTACGTCAGGATAGGCAGAGGCTCCGACTATAGAAAAATCAGGGAGGCCATAGCTGAGGGCACCAGAAAGGCTACCAGGGTCATACCATTGCGGCAGAACATCGTAGACCCTCTAACAAGGAGGAACACAGGCGACAACACCGGAGAGGGGATGCCTGCAGTGCATGCTGAATTCCACGATGGAGATTACACTGAAATCGCCGTCCTGATGAAGGGCGCAGGCTCTGAGAACATGAGCAGGCTGGGAATGCTGAACCCCGCGGACGGCATTACGGGGATTGTAGAGTTTGTCGTCAAAGCTGTTTATGAGGCTGGAGCCAGACCGTGCCCGCCCACCATACTCGGGATTGGGCTGGGCGGGACAGCGGACGATGCCATGCAACTCGCCAAGAAGGCGCTGCTCGGCAGGATAGACATCAGGAATGAAGACCCTGGGCTTGCGAAGCTTGAGCAGGACATACTGAAGAGGGTGAACAGGCTCGGCATCGGGCCGATGGGTCTGGGGGGGAAGACAACAGCATTGGGAGTGAACATTCTGAAGGCAGGCTGCCATACGGCAAGCCTCCCCGTTGGAGTGAACATACAATGCTGGGCCAACAGGAGGGCTGCTGTGAGAATCCGAAGAGGGAAGGTCAGATGGCTATAGTAAGGTTGAAGACGCCAATCAGCGAGAAGGAGGTCCGAATGCTGAGAGCAGGCGACACAGTTTACCTGAGCGGCATCGTCCATACTGCAAGGGACAAAGCCAATAAGAGGATGCTCGAAGAGGGGAAAACGCCAGTCCATCTTGGAGATGGCGTGCTCTTCCACTGCGGTCCCCTCGTCAGGAGAAACGGCAGGAGATGGGAGGTTGTAGGTTTAGGCCCGACCACAAGCTCGAGGATGGACAAGTACACGCCGCAGCTGATCGTTAGATTCAAGCCCAGGATTATAATAGGGAAGGGAGGCGTGGACGAGAAGTCAGCCTCGGCCTTTAGAAAACACGGCATCGCATACCTTTCGATGACAGGCGGCTGCGCAGCCTCGTCGGCGAAGTCGGTAAGGAAGGTGCTGGATGTTAGATGGAAGGAGTTGGGCCTTGCTGAGGCTATGTGGACGCTGGAAGTCGAAGAGCTGGGACCTCTGACGGTTGCCATAGACACCAGCGGAGGGAACTTCTACAGGAGACTCAGTAGGCGGCGAGCATAGGATTCAGGAAGTGCTTCCAGAGAGTGTAGAGTGAGAGCATCACAATAAAAGCTGCCATCCAGTGGCTTCTGATGCTGTCAGGCAGTATGCCGATATACGTCAAGACTATCATCAGGAGAAATACTTTTATGACAGGCCACACCACCTCGAAGAAATAACGCTCAGCCTTAGTCTCATCTGCATCCTGCATTGGCTTGACAATGTCAACCATACTGTTGACTTATGGAATTCTGAAAGTATAAAAACGAGCATTTATTGCAGAAAGCCCCTAATGATAAATGATGGCTGGAGGAGACCAGACTAGGCAGAAAACACCAGGGAAGGGTGAAATCCCAAAAGATAAAGTGCCTCACATAAAGGAGGACGCTCCGAAAGTAGACCTAAAGGTCGTGCTGGAGACGATAGACAGGGTAATGGGAGGGGTGAGCGGCGGCCTCAGCATGGACGAGACTCTTAAGGACATCACAAGCGGGATAAGAAAGGCCACAGGCTCGGAGAGGGCTCAGGTCAGGTTCATAGACCCTGAATCCGGGAAGGTAACTGAGACGTATTTTGAGGGCATGACGCCGGAACAACAGGCCATATACCGGGAGAGGCACGGCGTAAAATCAGAGCTCATGAAAATCCTCGAAAAGGACGGCACAGTCAGCATCAACAACATAGATGAGGCTGTAGAGAGGGGATGGATTGACGGCGAGAGGGAGACGAGACTTGGAGTGTTCAACGTCGTGAAAGCGAGGGTGGACTACGAGCGGGACGGCAGGAAGATGATAATCGAACTTTCAGGATACAACGCCCCGGGAGGCTATCTCCCGGAGCATGAGGCTATCATGAAGGCGCTTGGGAAAGTCGCCGCGATGTCCATAGACAAGGCTGAGACTATTGAGAAGACAATACAGGCCTTGGCACGCGCTGTCGACGCAAAAGACAAGTACACCATAGGACACTCGTCAAGGGTCGCGGACTACGCTCTCGCGCTTGGCCAGAGGCTCGGTTGGGATAACGATAAACTATCGCTCCTGAAAAAGTCAGCGCTCCTCCACGACATAGGGAAGATTTCAGTCCCGGAAGCCATACTGCACAAGAAAGGCCAGCTTGACGAGAAAGAGCGGAAGCTGATAACAAGCCACTCCACGGAAGGGGCTAACATACTTAGGGACTTGTACCCTGAGATAGCTGAGGATATAGAACACCACCATGAGTGGTACAATGGCGGAGGGTATCCCGGGGGGCTTAAGGGCGGGAGGATCCCGCTCATGTCCAGGATCATATCGGTCGCGGACGCATTCGACGCCCTCGTCTCAGGCAGACCTTACAGGAATAAAGTGGACCACGAGGAGGCTATGAGCATAATATGGAAAAACGCTGGCACACAATTCGACCCCGGACTCGTTGAGAAGTTCGAGGATGCTCTGAAGGACGGGATCAATCTCACAGGATGGAAAGAGTACAGTTACCCTGGCACTGTCAGGATTGACAGAAACTACGTCCGCCCGAAAATTTAAGCCCTGCGCATCGGGTTTAGTTTATCTAATACAATAGTATGTTTATGTCAGGCTCATTTAACAGGGAGTTCCTCAGTCCAGGCTTCCTGTTGGAGAACACAAGGCGGAAGTGGCTGATTCCGAGATTGGATGTTGATGATATCACGAAAATTGACATCGACGCCCTGAAGTCCAATGGGATTAAGGCGATAATATTCGATGTTGACAACACCCTGTGCCCTCATATGGGAGCAGCTGTTGACCTGAAGCTGAAGGCTTCGTTCGACAGGATTGCTGGGAATTTCAGGTGCTGCCTTCTGACGAACGCGATGAGGCAGGACAGGAGAGACCAGCTTGAGAGCCTCTTCGGCCTGCCGTCGGCCAACAACAGCAGGAAGAAGCCGCACGTTGAGGCTGTTGAGGAAGCACTCCGCCTTCTGGGGACGAAACCTGAGGAGACTGCCTTGGTGGGTGACAGACTCATCACAGACATCGTTGGAGCCAACAAGGCCGGGGTCTATTCTATAAAGGTCAGGCCTGTCAGCTTCTTGAGCGAGCCGCTGCTTCTGAAGCTGGCAAGAGTGTTCGAGGAGATGCTGCTGATAGCATACAAGGCAGCCGGCTAGGATGGGATTCTACGACATGGGCAGAAGGGAACGGGCGGATTACGTTCACAATATGAGGGAGGCCCTTCTCGATGACTTCAGGAGGGGGGATGAGTCTAACATAAGAAGGTATTTCTCAGACGATGACGGCCATGTCAGGCAGAAGGCGTATCTGGCTGCCGGCAGGCTTTATAAGGAGAAGAGGGAACTCAGGGAGAACATCCTGAAGACCCTGCATGAGCTTTCCAGCTCGAAAGACGAGAAGGTCAGGCAGACTGTAGTCCACTGTTACAGTGAGATAGGCATGATAACCCCCGATGAGGCTGTCAAAGTCTTTGAGACGGCCCTGGCAGACGGAAGCTGGAAGGTCAGGAACTCTGTAGTTGGAAGCCTGAAGGTGATAGGCGAGAAGAACCCTGATGCTGCCATAGGGTTCGCGAACAGTTTTCTCAGGAACCCTGACCCTAGGATCAGGAAGGCTGTCCTGCACGGCCTCGAGCTTAGGGGGAGAACCCACCCGCAGGACATCCTGCCAGTGCTTGAGAAGGCGCAGTTCGACAGTGACAGGGAAGTCAGGGAGACTCTGGTTCATGTCCTCTCGCAGATAAGCTACAAGAAGGGATGCCTTGAGAAGGTTGTCAATGCTTTGAACGGCTGGGAGAACAAGGACATGGTCAAGAAGGCTGTGAAAGAGATTTTAGAAGTCCATAGGAGGTATGCTAGATTCTCTCACATGACTGCTGATAAGGCTGAAGAGTACATGAGGGAGAACCTTGACGTCTAGGCTCTCCTCTTGAACCCGAGCTGCTCGTCTATCTCCAATGCTATCGCTCCAAGGTCTTCGAACACGCGCATGATGTCGCGTTCGACCTCCTTTATAGTCCGATAGACGCTGCCTCCTCTGAGGACGTAGGTTCTGCCCTCCTTCCTGATGAGGCCTGCCTGGGCGAGCCTGTTCAGCTGGTGTATTACAGCGCCCCTGGACATGCCAACCTCGGAGGACAGTTCCGTGCTGCTCGGCTTCCTGCCGTTGGATATCTCCCCTATCAGCTCTTTGAAGACCTGGGAGGCGGTCTTCTGCTGGGTTTCGCTGCAGAATCCTAGGCACGAGCACAGCCAGTCTAGGTCATTTTGTATGTCCTTTTCGAATGGTTTTTCTACGCCTCTTATAGTAACCCTGATCGTCATATTGTTTAATATATGTTAGTCTAGTATATAAAAATATGAACCGATAAGTATTTATATAACTTTGTCTAAAATATTTAGACAATAATAAAGAAATTTTGACAAAAAGAGGTGGCAACAAATGGAACCATGGGAAAAAGGAAGGGAAAGATTCCCCCCAAAGCCGACAAGGCTTGAAGAGGAAATCAGAAAACTTGAGGAGGAATTCAGCAGAGCGCTGACCGAAGGCGGAAGCTTCGGATACGGGTTCACGATAGTCTCGGTGAACGGAACGCCTATAGAGCAGAAAGTGTTCAGAAGCCAGCAGCCGCAGATAGAGGAGAGAGAGCCCCTCGTGGACATCATAGACGAAAAAGAGACGACCAAAATCCTCGTGGACCTGCCAGGGATTGAGAAGAAGGACATACTGCTGACATCAGACGATAACACGCTCGAAATCTCAGTAGACACCGAACAGAGAAAATACCACAAGAGACTGGAACTGCCGCACACAGTCAAAAACCCGAAAGCAGAGTACAGGAACGGCGTGCTCGAAGTCAGCATCAGAAAGGAAAAGGCAAAAGACGTAAAAATAGGATGAGGTGATACGATGGGCCCAGGATGCTGTTAGACCAGGACAACCGGGGGATGTGTTGTTAAAACCTCCGCAACACAATCCCCATATTTTAATCCAAGAATTTTAGAGGGTACAACCTAGAAAAACTGCACGAACCAGCGCCGAATTCTCACTACATGAGGAAATTCAGGACAGCCCACAACCCCACTATGACGATGAGGGTGCAGATAATGCAATACTTCTTCTTTCCCATCGAGGAGCCGCATGTCTTGCAGACGTTCTCCGACGATGATGCCTTAGGCTTCGCAGCTAATGCCATATATAGGTATGCTACGGGATTATTAAAATATGCTAGTGAGAGCCGCCATCATAGTCCTGGTGCTGTTAACGGCAGGATGCGTCAGAGAATGCCCACCATCATGCTTTGACGACAACCCCTGCACGGCAGAATACTGCTCGAAGGACACAGGCTACAAGTGCGCTTACAACAACCTGAGCGGACCCCAATACGGATGCAACACAACAGTCGACAATCTCAGATACCTGTGCGAAACAGGTAAGTGCGTTGTCAGTCAACCTGAAGAGAGAACCTAACCGCAGCCGCCTGTAACAGGCGCGGCCGGAACGCTGGATTCGACAACCGAATCGCACTCGGACGGCTTCTCATCGAACTCCTGGCACAATGCTGCCTGGTAGCCTGCAGAGGTCCTGGGCCCGTTATATGATTCGCCCTCGATGAAAACCGTCGGAGAACCTCTGACACCGAGAAGCTTGTTCAACTCCAACTCCGCCTTCAACAAGTCAAGAGCCTCATTCTTCTCGCAATCTTTTATGACATTGCTGTCAAAGCCCAGCGATTTTGCGACAGGCTCCCAGCACGTGTCAGCGTTGGCTGAAGTGCACTCCTCGTTCATTCTCAACACGAACTTGAAGAACGAGTCAGTGCCCAGGTGCTTGTTAACGCACAATTCCCTCACATCCTGGTTCAGCTCCTGTATGCCGTGCATCGAACAGTACAGTGACTCATTGTCAAGGCAGTACTGCGGCCCCCCTCCGCCGTAGTTGCTGTATATGACATAACGGGGGTTGAATATCGCCTTGTCCTTGATGATCTGATAGACCGGTTCGACAGCCTCCTCGCACTGGTTGCCGTAGGGGCAGTAGCTCATCACGAAAAAGTCTATCTGAGGCTTGTTGTCGCCTTCAACTATCTTCAAAGCGTCAAGCAGTCCCTTCTTAGCCTCCTTGTCGACATAGTATGAGGCGCCGGACGCGGAGTCCGACAGCTTATAGTAAGAACCGACCTTCTCGAATGCCGGCGGAATCCGTGAGTTGGTCTTCCAAGTGTTAGTCTCAACAATGTTCTCCTCGAATATGAACGCCGGGGCGAACACTATGCCAAGCTCCTTTATCAGCTTCTGGCCCTCCTCAGTCGAAGCATCAACCTGCCTCGTCTGAAGGCCGGGGAACAGCCCCATGAGAGTGCTCATCAGCTGCTGGGGATTGCATGTCGAGCACTCCTTGTCATTCAATAGTATCATGTTCACCTTCACAGGCTCCAAGTAGACGCATTTAGCGTTACTCTGGCCCGGGTTCTCGCACTTCCCGATCTTGTTAGGCTGGGCTGTGCAGTCCGCATCAGACCCGCATGCTGGCATGTTCTGGCACTCAGGATGGTTGCTGAGCTTCTGGCAGACGGCTCTCATAAAGGAGAGCGTGTCCCTGCCACCGTTGTACTGTTGACCGTTCAAGTAAATTGTCGGACTTCCGCTTGCCCCCACCTTAGACGTCTCTTTGATTGACTGGGAAAGCAGGCTCTTGCCCTCGCTGCCCGTATAGCAGACTCTGATCTTTTCGACATCAAGGCTGAACTTTATCGCGCACGCCTCCCAGTTGTCAGGTATCGCGCGGGCGTTCTCGTTCTGGCAGACTACCATGTCCATGTACTTGTCAGGGTTGTATTTTGCGGCGCAGAGCTGGACTATGTCGCCTTCGACCTCAGGCTGCCCGTGAAGCGATGCGAAGGCACCGCCAGCTCCCTCGTTGGCAATGAAATTCAATGAGAAGTCGACGCTTGCGCCGAGTTTCTTCAGAACGGGGAGGATGGCATCCTCAACCTGCGTGCCGTAGGGGCACTGGCTCATGACATAGAAGTCAAGCTTAGCGACGCCGTAGTCGGTTGCTGGAAGGGTTGATGTGGTCGTGGGCTGGTCGCTCCCAGACGGGTAAAAGTTCCTGAAAAGGACGAAGATTATGACAACTCCAAGCGCCAGCGAGAGGAGCTTCCATATTGCGTCCTTATTCACAGTAATCGTGAGATCCTTCTTGGCCTTTTTCGAACTGCTAGCTGGCTTCCGACCGGTTCGCTTGGTTTTCTTCTCCTCAACCATCTCAAAAAAAAGTATTGAAGATATACATTGGTAATCAGAGTATAAAAAATCAACGTCTTATCAGGAGGTAGTAGAGTATCATCAGAAGCAATGTCAGGATTGCGACAGCATACGCCGACTGCCTGTCAGTCCCAAACACTAAGGGAACCGGCCCCAAAAAGATCACGCCCCCGCCCCTGACGTTAGAAGCTCCCTTGGAGGCGAATAGTATGCCGCCAACCAAGGCTAAAACGCCTAACAGGATGAGTATGATGCCCACAGGGATGAGAATGCCTGCATCCATAGGTTATAATGTTGCTAAACGACAATATTATAGATTCAACCGTATAAGATAAAGATGAAACGCGCTCTCGCGACGCTTTTGATAGTATGCGCAATAGCGAACGCCTCAGCCACAGACTATCTGACGCAACTGTGGCAGTTCGACACCAGAGCCCCAAGCGAGAAAGTCTACCTGCTGAACTCGGACTCAGGCCCCGAGAAGGAGATACTGGTAGGGTCCTATGAGAGCGGCGTAGTGTTCGCCCTCGCGGCCAACGGCAGCAAGCTCTGGGAGTTCCACATCAAGGGCAGGATGTTCGGATTCCACGCGGCCGAGGTTCCGCTGAACACAGGAGAGGTTGCGATGGGCACTTGGAGCAGGGCAGTCTCCCTCAACGCTGACGGCAACAAAAGCTGGCAGTACTTCATCTCAAGGTATGAGATAAGGTCAGTCTACGTCGACGACCTGAACAACGACGGCAGGGCAGAGACGGCGCTAGGCATTCTCGGAGGATGGAGAGGCAACACCGTCACGCTTGCAGACAGCATCGGCGAAGTAATCTGCAAGGCAACCATCCCAAAGACAGGATACCCCTACAGCATAACCTCGCTCGACATCAACTCTGACGGCAAGAAGGAGATGATAGTCGGGCTGGCAGCCTACACCGTCAACACCGTGGCAGAAAGCTACTCTCTGGGATTCACCAGACCGTCAACGCTTACAGCATACAACATCAACTGCGAGCAGCTGTGGGAGGCTCCAACGCCAGGCGGTGTCAAGTCGCTGGCGGTGGGGGACATCAACAACGACGGAGCCAGCGAACTCCTTGCAGGGGCTAACAGCTACCTGATAGCCTACCTCGGCAATGGGAAGCAGCTTTGGGATTACTCAGCAGACGGCGAAATCAATGACATCGCAGTAGGCGACCTCAACGGGGACGGCCTCAACGACATTGTGGTTGGGGCAGGAAGCCTGCACGTGCTGAACAGCTCCGGCAGCCTCCTCTGGAGGTCAGGCAAGCTCAGCTCGGCGAACTCCATAGTCATAAGGGACCTGGACTTCGACGACAAGCCGGAGATAATAGTCGGGGCCTCCAAACTGTACATCTTCGACTGGATGGGGAACATAATCTACACTTCGACGGTGCCGAGCGAAGTCTACTCCGTGAAGGCTGAGGACGTGACAGGAGACGATTACGTCGAGATTGCGGCAAGCTCAAAAGACGACCAGCTCAGGCTCTACGCCACAAAACCTTACGTGGAAGAACACAGGGCCGAAACCCTCTACAAGAAGGCTGAGAGCGTATACGAAAACAGGAACTACTCCCAGGTTGGGGAATACGCCGAACAGGCCAGGAAAGTCTATGACGAACTGGGAGACGCGGACGGCTCCACCAAGGCCAAACTGCTGGCTGAGAAGGCATTAGACCACATGGACGCCGACAATTACACAATGATTGCAAGAGGATACTATGATATGGGAGACTACGAGAACGCATCAGGATACTCCCAGAAGGCTCTTGAGATATACAAGCAGCTCGACGACATAAGGGCGATAAACGAGATGACCAGGCTGTCGAAGGCGTCTGACGTTACACCAGACGCGGAAGGAAACCTCAGCATGGCGCGCCAGTACTATGACAGCAGAGACTTCGAGAACGCGAAAACATACGCTAGGACGGCATTCTCGCTCTACACCATGATAAACGACGCCAACATGTCAAACACGTCCAAGAAACTGATAGACGACATCGAACTCCAAAGCGAGGCCAAGAAGAACTACGATGAGGCCATGTTCTACTACGACGAGAAAGCCTACGACACCACGAGAGAATACCTGAACACGGCTGGCGAAATCTACGAGAGCCTTGGAGACGCCTACGGTATGAAGCTTGTCGAAGACGCCAGCAAGAAGTTGAGCAGGACAAAAACGCTGGGAGCGGTGATGTTCTACGGCAGCATAATCGCTGGACTTGTCATAATCCTTCTGCTGATAGCGGCAGTCTTCCTCGTCGGGATGATGCTCGGCGGAGGAAGCAAGCGCCCAGAATTGAAGAAGATAGAGGCCTACGCAACCAAACTGAACCTCATGGGGAGGTTGGACAATATTAGAGGCAGGAAGGAAGTCAGAAAGAGGGAGAAAGGGCGGAAAAAGAATCTGAGCGGAATTTAATAAACGACCAATACCATAGTAATCTCATGGCAGGCAAGAAGAAATCGTCATCGGCTGAGGCCGGCTCCAGGAGGAAGAGGCTGAAGGATCTGGAGCAGAGGCTGAAGAAGCTGGACATGGAGCTGTCAAGCATAGAGGAGGACCTGAGCAAGCCGCTGCATTCTGAAGTCCTGGGAGAGGAATTGCACAGGAGAGAGCTCATCAGCATGAACGTGAAAGAGGATGAGCTGAAGAGAAAACAGATGTTAAAAGGCTTCTACAAGAAGTTCGTCTTCAGGTGCCTCAAGTGCAGGGAGGACTTCAAGGGAGAAATAACCGTCGAGCCTGTCATAAAGAGCCTCAGGTGCCCATCATGCGGAAAAGTCCACGGCATAGGCCTGACACCAAGCTCAAGATACCACAACCTCAGCATCCCCAAGTCGCTTGAACTGGTAAAGCATGAGTGATTTGACATCAGACGATGTTAAGCTGCTTCTTATGAGGGATGCCCTTGAGAGGGACGCCCTGAACAGGATACGATGGGACAGCAGACTGAGGACTGACAGTTTTGATATAGCCTATTATGACAGGATAACCGGGAGACTCACGGCCATACCCTACACTGAAATCGAAGTCGAGGGAGACTTCCTCAGGCACGGAGACAGCATGATACCGTTGCACAGGATAAGGGAGATAAGATACTGTGGAGAGATAGTCTGGGCTAAACGCAGGAGCCCATGAAAGCGCACATGCTCCCGATGGGGCATCCTCCGCATATTGGCCTCTTCCTGCAGCATTCCTTCGCAAGCCTGACTATGAGCGCATGATATTCGTCATACAGTCTCACACTCCTCGCCAGATTGTCCTCGAAGAATGATTTCACGGCATCATAGCTTTCCCCTCCCCCCAGGAACCCAACCCTCTCGAAGACTCTTCTCGTGTAGGCGTCGACGACAAATGACGGCTTACGGGCGGCATACAATATTATGCTGTCCGCGGTCTCAGGGCCGATGCCCCATATGCCAAGCAGCTCAGCTCTCAGCTTCCCGGCAGGCTGGGCTAGCATCGAACTGAGGCTCCCACCGTGCTCTTCTAGGATGTGGCCTGCGAAACTTTTCAGCTTCCCGGCCTTTACATTGTGGTAGAGTGTGGGCCGTATCAGCCTCGAGAGCCTCCTGCCATCGCAACCGCCCATAGCTTTCACTGACAGCAGCCCCTCCTCCTTGAGTCTTGCAACCGCTTTCTCGACGTTCGCCCACGAGGTGGACTGCGTGAGTATGGCTCCAACGCACATCTCAAACTCTGATTCCGCAGGCCACCAGCCCTGCGGGCCGAAACGGTCGAACAGCCTCCCGTATATCAGAACAAGCCTACTTCCTGCGCCTTCCATCGAATTTCTTCTCTATTGACTTCAAAAATGACGGGCTGTATTTTTCCAGAAGCTCCTCCTCGAACAGGGACTCAAGGTTCTTTATGTGCTCCAGTTTCGTCTTGCTGAGATGCTCAGGACTCCGGGCAACATCGTCTATTATGTCAGACACCTTCTCGCCAGCTACCATCCTCGGGAATATCACATAGTCTGCTCCGATGTTGTACAACTCCAGAGCGTGGTTCAATGTTTCTGCGTTGACGAAGACGAGCGCGTCGGGGTTCCTGCTCTTAGCCTCCTTCACCAGCAGTAGGTTATCCTCCTGGTCGGGTATGGTGGAGATTATCATCTCAGCATCTGGCAGCCCCATCCTATTGATTATCTCCATGTCCCCGATGTCCCCGTATATCGTATGATAGCCCTCGTCTATCAGCTTCCTGACGATGTCAGGGTTGAAGTCTATCACAAGAGTGGGCTTCTTCTCTTTCCTCAGCATCTTCACTATGGAGTAGCCCATGCGATGGCAGCCGCACACGACAGCATGCTTTGTATGCTTTATGGGAACATCCTCAAGCACCAGTTCCCTCATGGAAAGCCTCTCAAACGGCACCAGAGCCTTCGAGACCAGTTTATAGATGCTATTGTCGAACTCTATCATGTATGATGTGAGCGTGAAGGTGATGACAGCCATCAACGCTATCAGGGAGAATATCTCAGGGCTGATGTGGCCCAACGCCACGCCCTGGATGGCGATTATGAGGGAGAACTCGCTGATCTGCGTCAGCGATATGGAAGTGAGGAAAGACGTCCTCCTCCCGTAGCCGTACAGCGAGGTTATGGCCATTATTATGATAGGCTTCAGAGCGATTATTATGGCAACGAAGACCACCAGCGGCAGGATAATTCTCGAAATATCGGAGACCCATATTTCCATGCCAAGGGAGACGAAGAATATTGTCACGAAGAAGTCCCTGAGAGAGCGCAGCCTGCTGACGATTTCAATGTTATAGGGGAAGGTGGCCACGCTTATGCCAGCTATGAAGGAGCCTATCGCTATGGAGAACCCGCTCATGTCAGCGAGGAATGAGAATAGGAAACACAGTGACAGCGCCGTGAGGAACAGCATCTCAGTCGACTTGGCGACGAACCGCAGTATTGACGGGAGCACGAACCTGCTGAGGAAGAAGGCTATGAAGAACAAACCCAGCCCCTTCAGTATCGAGGCAGCTATCATCGAGCCTGTGAAACCGTCCTGCCCCGACAGGATGGACAATGCCATTATAGCTATCACGTCCTCAGTCAGCAGGATTCCCAGAACAACCCTGCCATGGAGGGTGTCCAGTTCGCCCTTGTCCGAGAGGAGCTTGATGACTATCATGGTGCTGCTGAGCGCCAGCGTCAGTCCGATGTATATGGCCTCCATGTTAGAGTAGCCGATGTTCTGGGCCACGAGGAAGCCGACAGCGAACAACAGTATGCTTTTCGCGAAGGCTGTCGAGGTCGCAGCCAGCCCCAAATCCTTAAGCCTTCTCAGGTCCAATTCCAAGCCGACTATGAAGAGCAGAAACGCTATCCCGAACTCTGACAGTATCTTGATGGTCTCAGGTTCGGATATCAGGCCGTAACCCATTGGGCCGATCAGGATGCCAGCTATCATATAGGCCATCAGGATAGGCTGCCTCAGAAGCCGGGCGACGTAGGCCAGCACAGTCGCAGTCACTATGACCAATCCCACATCCCAGAACAACGAGATATCGGCCATGTTAAATTATCTCTGCGACTTAAAATAAGAGGATATGCCGGAGGTTTTTATAGCTCATGCACGAATAATCTACTCTCATGAACGACTGGGCTTACATTTTTTTGATAAGCATGCTGCCTTGGATAGAGCTGAGGGGCGGCATACCCTACGGCATACTCAAGGCAGGCTTCGACCCTCTGTTAGTTGCGGTCATCGCAATTTTAGCAAACGCTGCCATAATATATCCTGCGTTCGTCTTCCTCGACTGGTTCTTTGACATGATGAAAACCATACCCCTCATGTCCAACATGATCAGGAAGACGCAGGACAAAGCCAAACCCTACGTGGACAGGTACGGCCTGGTCGGCCTCGGCGCTTTCGTTGCCGTGCCCCTGCCAGGAACCGGCGCATACGCTGGAGCCCTGGCAGCACACATTCTTGGGATGAAAAACAAAAAAGCGCTTGTCTCGATAGCGGCAGGAGTTGCCACCGCCGGCGTGGTGGTTACGGTAATAACCGTCTTCTTCAGGGAAAGCCTTGATTTCTTCATAAAGATAATATGACAAGATTCAAATTTCAGCTCTGGGCGTGTTCTCTGAAGTAGCTCCCCGTTTTCAGCGTTATCTGGTCGTATCTTATGTCATCTAGGAGCTCGTACCAGTATACGGCGCAGCCTGGGCCGAACATCTCCACATAGTATTTCAGCTGCTTCCCATAGTCTCTTTTCACTTCGAAGTCGTCTCCGAATGTGGCTTTGCATTCCACCCAGTTCGCAATCGCGCCATCAACCGTTATCGGGCTCTTCAGCAGGAAATCGGGAGTCTTCTTGTGCAGTCTCCTCGCCTCCTCCTCGGTGATGTACTGGACTCCTCTGGCGTCAAGCCAGCGGCCTACCTTCGACTCCACGTTCCTGCCGCGCTCGACCTGCACTTGGGTGTTCTTCGGGCTGTACACGTACTCCTTGGCCAGCACATCCCTCAGCTCCTCCCGCAGCCTGGGTGGTGCCGAATCAGGGTTCCTGAACAGTGAGAGCACTCCCTTCCTGCCCGCCCCATTATCCTGCAGTATCAATGACGCGGTCATGTACGGCGAATACTCTATCTCCTGCGCCAGCTTCAGCAGGGTCTCGCCCCTGCTCCACCTTCTCAGGAACTGCGGCGCCATCTTCTTGACCTTATAGTACCTTCGGGTGGTGTCCCTGACAATCTTCTGCCCCAACAAGATGGAAAGGACCTCGCTTGGCACGGAGAACTGCTCAGAAAGGTTTTTGAAATCTGAGGGCGACTTCAGCAGAGAATAAATTTGATCATAAGTCTGTCTGTCCATAAAGTTAAGTATATAAGCTTTGGGGCTTATATTTTAGAAGTCCGGCGGCTGGAAACCGGCCCAGATGATATTTAAACTAGCATGCCAGTATGATATGGAGGTTTTAAGATGAAAATCAAGGCAAAGGTTGAGAACATAGTATCTTCCATTACGATTGACAGGCACATTGACCTGCCCAAATTCGCCAGAACCGTTAAGGGAATCGAGAACCCCAGCAGGTTCCCGGGGGTCATCTACAGGGTTAAGGAGCCTAAGCTGGCGATGCTCATATTCAGGACTGGAAAAGTAATATGCTCCGGCGCGCGCTCGAAGAAGGAGATAGACCAGGCTGTCGAAAAGCTTATCAAAAAGCTGAGGGAGGGCAGCATCAGACTGAAATCGAAGCCGATTGTGGAGATACAGAACATCGTAGCCTCCGCGTCGCTGGGATTCCAGGTGAACCTTGACACGCTGGCTATAGAGTGCATGAACACGGAATACGAGCCTGAGCAGTTCCCAGGCCTCGTCTTCAGGCTTGACAAGCCTAAAACTGTTATGCTCATCTTCAGGAGCGGGAAGATAATAATAACAGGCGCCAAAACTCCAGGCGATGCTAACAAGGCAGCTGAGAGAACGAGGGAAATGGTCAAAAGCTACAACGCAATCATAGGATAGACTGGAAGTCCAGCCTATTTCTCCTTTTCTTCTTTCCTCTCAAGTGATTTTTCAAATTCTTCTGAGAAGGTTTCAGGGTCCTTGGCTCTTAGACGTCCAATAATCTCCTTGAATCTCTCAGGATCTTTTTCCCTTAATTCTCGGAGACTTTTCACCCCCTCAGGATTCATCAGGTCTATGGTCTCGATTTCACGCTTACCGATGATTTTAAAGCGGTCGAGACTTTGAGCGTGCTGATTTAATTTCTTCTCCCTTGTCTGTTCCATATTTAGTATAACACACTCGGGATATAAAAATGTCTTTCAGAGGAGAACCTACTTCTCCTTTGTCTCCTTTTTCTCAGGCTTCTTAGTCTGATCAAGCTTCATCCACAGTTCAGCCTCCGCTTCGGTGAAGTCAGGCATCGGCTGGCCAGGCTTCAACGTAGGCAGCTGCTTGACAGGGGGCTTCTCCTTCTGCACCATATAAATTAGTGCTGCATCTCGGCTTTTATATCCTCATTCTTAATGTTCTTTTGGGTGATAGGGGGCGGTGGCTACTATTCTGATTGTTGAAGACCATCCTGAGATGCAGAAACTCTATTATAACATGCTCAGCTACGACTACAGCATACTCCAGGCTTACAATGTGAGAGAAGCTGAGGAGGCTCTCGAGAAGCATGATGTTGACCTGATAATATTGGACATGGTGCTGCCCGAGCAGGACGGGCACACGTTCCTCCTGGACATCAGGAAGAACGAAAAATACAGGAGAACGCCTGTGATAGTCTCAACCGTGCTGTCGAGGAAGAACCAGAGCGTCAGGATGTCCGAAAAAATCGGGAGAGCCATCTACTTCAAGAAGCCGTTCCACCCGTTCGAGTTCAAAACAGCAGTGGACTCTCATCTTCAGCAGTCCACTAACAAGAAAGAGAACTTACTGAAGTACATCAACTCAGACTAGGTTTTACGTTCCAGTGGTCTAAGGGCTTCCAATTCTTTTCTCAGGAAGAGCTGATAGGATTGAGCGCCACCTGTGGAAATCCACAGTCGGGACGTGTCCGGCGGAGTTTCACCTGTCATTTCAGTCTCAAGGAACTCTTTGAATTTTTTTGTGGCCGTCGCCCCCAGTATAATCTTTTCTGCGTCAGTGTTTTCCGCTATCGCCTGCATTATGTGACGTGAACCGTGGCCGTATTCCTCATTCTCGATTATGCCTGGAATCCCGTACATGACAACCGTGCCGCTTTCTGCCAGAACCTTTGAGAACTCGGCCCTAGTCTTGTGGCCTATGTCCATTATTGCGCCGCCTTCCTCTATGGCGTCTGTCATAGTTACGAGCATGTTCTGTTTCTCCAGCTCGCTGAAAAATTTTTTCAGCTTTTGACTGCATTCTATCGGATATTCTATGCCATGGTGTTCGTTCAGATATTTTTGGCCGCCTAGCGTTCCCGCCACCAGTATTTTGTCCCCTCGTTCGGGTTTAAGCAACCCTCGGCCGAGGAGCAGGTTCACCATATTGATTTTTGAGTCGAACTCGTCACCGCCTAACAGTAAAGTCGCTGGTTTTTTTGCATCCTTTAGTTTTTCCATCTTACCCACCAGATGGTCTATCTCACTTCTCAATAGAGTGCCAGCGACTGCTTTTTTTCCGGCCGCTTTCATAGTCTCTGCCAGCCCCTTCGTCAGGCCGTCGTCTCGGTTAGCCAAAAGCAGCGAATCCATGACGTAGACGTCTCCTATTTCCGGTAGAGTTGAAACTCCAAGTTCTACCTCCTGCCCTTTGCCTATTAGATTCAACATCAGAATCCCCTCACCCCCATCCATTAGCTCGCGTCTGACATTCGCCAGGGTTGTTTCATGGACTTTCACTCCAACAGCGTTTTCTAAACCAACTATAGCCTTCTCATGGTCTTCGCTGAGGATCGATTCCATATCACCTGTTCTCCTGTAGACTGACGTCAATGCTATGGCTTTCCCTCCGTTTTTGAGTATATGCTTGAAGGTCTCCGCAGTCCGCGGAAGCTTGTCTGATTGATGGTCAACTCTGACAATGACGATCCTTCCATCTAGCTCGTCTCTGCTCACATCCATTATGCTCTTCAGACCCGAGTAATCGTGTTCCTCTCTCGCACGCCCCCCGCTACCCTTGATGTCAGGGAAAGGCCCGGAAAGCTTTGGATGAGGGCTGACCCGCCTCGTGAACGGTTCCACCAATTATCATTAGGAGATTCAGCGGAGAAAAATCAGAGAATAGCCTGTTTTTTCTTCTTTTTGACAGTCTTCAGCCTGAAGAAGTTCTCCCGTTCCATCTCCTGCAGGCGCATTTCGATGTACTTTTTGGTGTTCCCCAGGCGGGGGAGCAGGATATACTCCAATGCGTTTACCCTCCGCTTGGTCTTCCTTATCTCGCTGGACAACCGTCTCACGGTCTCCTCCTTCTCAACGAGGGATGTTATCTGCCTCAGGGACTGGTTGAAGTCATCATATGCTTCATCAAGTTTTGGGGATGTCATGACTTGGTCGTAAGATCTGAGCCGCTCCCTCTCCTCAAAATTAACCTTAGGAATCTGGACTCCCATGATGTTCTCCATGGTGATCCTGATGGGTGGCATCTCGGGAGAGGCTGCCGCAGCCTCCCCGACGTTGGACAGGCCTGAGAGCGCCTCAGCCCTGACAAGGTTGGGGTAGGCGTCTCCCATCGTCTTCACCAGGCCGCTTCTGGCATCTCTGGCGCTGGAGACTATCTCAAAGAACCTGAGGATGATGGCGTCCCGCTTTTCCTTCAGGAGCCGGTGGCCCTTCTCAGCCAGCTTTATCCTCTTCTTTATCCCCAACAGCTCCATCCGCGTCGGATGCACGCCCTCGATAATCTGCGACATCTTGGATGTTATTTAATTTGCCGGGATATTATTAATATCCGGTCTGAAAATGTTTTCACGGTTGGGAGGATTCTCACAAATCAGGAGAAATCTAAGGCCCTCAAAACACCTGCAGAACAGCGTCCTAGAGTACGCCTACGTTAACGCGAGGGTTGGTGCGTTGAGAGGCTACCTCCTGAAGGCTGACGAACTATCGGCCCTGGAGGGCAGCAAGAGTCTAAGGGACTATATAGCGCTGCTGGAGCACACCAGTTATAGGAGCGTCTTCAGCGAGCTGGCGTATGCAGACGTCAGGAGCGTTGACAACGCGCTTGTCAGGCATTTCCTGGAATTCACAGAACACCTTACCATGCTGTCGCCTGATCGTGTCAGACCCATCATAGCCTCGGCCTCGAAGAAGTATGAGATGGGCAACATCAAGGCTGTCTTGGCTTCGAAGGCCGCCGGTGAAATGCCGGAATCTGTGAGAGAGAGGCTCTATCCTGCCAATGAGAAGCTGACTATACGGCTTTTGGGGGCGAAAGACGTTGACGAGGCTGCAATGCTCCTGGCATCGGAAGGTTTCTTCCTGGTTAGGGACAGGTTAGAGGCTTATAGGGATGATGGGAACATCCAGCCGCTGCTGGCTGCAGTGGACATCCACCACTTTATCAGACTATGGTCTGAAACTGAGAGACTCTCAGGGAAGGATGAGAGGATTGCGAAGGATATTATTGGAACCGACATTGACACCCTCAACCTGCTGAGCATCCTGAGGGCGAAACGCGGAGGATACGACGCCAAAGACTACATCATCCCGGTCGCGCACAGGATAAATCCGGTGCTCGCCCTGAAGATGACGGCAGAGTGTAAAACAGTGGGGGAAACCATCCAGGCTCTCGAGAAGAGCAGCTACCATAAGGTGCTGGAGAAGGGCCTCAGATACTTTGAGGACAAGGATTCGCTGCAGCAGTTTGAAGTAGAGCTGAGAAGGCATTTGCTCAGACGATGCAGGGATGCTATGAGAGGCAGCCCCTCCAACATAGGCACGGTTTTAGGGTTCCACCGGGTCAAGGAGGCTGAGGTCGAGAACCTCCGGAGGATTGCCGTATGCGTTAGCGAGGAGCTTCCGAGGCACGAGCTGGCGCAGCTTCTCACCTGACTTTTTATAATAGAAGATTAATTCCTTAAGATGACAACCGCAAAGGACATAATGCACCATCCTGTAGTGTTCATAGAAGGCAACAAGAGCGTGAGCGAGGCTGCGAAGCTGATGGCGGAGAAGGCCATAGGCTGCCTCATCGTGACAGGGGAGAGGGGCGTCTTTTTGCCTGTGAAGGAGCTGGGCATGGTAACCGAGAGGGACGTGCTGAAGAGGGTCGTCGCAAAGTCCATCCCCCCAGACAAGACGACTGTCAGCCAGATAACGTCGAAGCCGCTCATAGCGGTCGAGGCGGAGACCAACGTCGAGGACGTGTCAGAAATATTCGAGAAGAGGGATATCAGGCGGATTGCCGTGACCGAGGGTGAGATGGTGGTCGGCATAGTGACGGTGAGGGACGTGGCGAACTCGCTGCGCTACTCGTTCATAAAAAGCCGCAAAGAGAAGGAGTACATCAGGCCTGGCTACGGAAGGCCGCCGATAAAGTAGGATCAGACAACCTCCCTTCTCCTGAAATTGCCAGACAACATCGCTCTCCTACTAAGTCTAAAATCCTCTCTTATGCTGTCCTCTGAGAGGCGCTCAGGCTTCACGAGCTCTGGGACCCTGACGCGGAAGACTTCAGGCTGCCAGCCTTCTCCAGTATTATGCCATCGTGTGACCAGGTCAAACCAGTCGCGCTGCAGATACTTGCCTATCCTGCCACTCCAGCCTTCCGCTGCGTTAACAAGTCTTTTCTCATCAGCCAGATAGTCCAATATGCCGGTATGGGTTGCGCCGTATGCTATGTAGAGGGTCGGCTTCCGGCCCAATTCCGCGGCCAGCGGACCGACCAGCCGCCGTATTTTGAGTGCGTCGACAGCGTCCCTGCCGTCGCAGAATGGGCTGTTGCGGAGTATCCTGTCCTCCGCGACAGAGATACGGTTGGCGTCGTCGAAAGGAATCTCATGAGGGTCCACAAGCTTGGCTGTCTTTTCCTTCAGCTCCGACCTTGACATCACAGTGACTGCCGGAGCAGACGCCATATATGTGCCGTAGCCCAGGAGGCTTACTCCGGCGGCGAGGCCTGCAGACGATAATAGGAAGATTCTCCGGCTGTGCCTTCTCCTGCTTGCCTCCAACCCGGCCGCACCCAGGAGCGACACGCCTATCCCGCCGAGGATGTGCGAGCTTCCCTCCTCCCCGAACAGCGGGACGTTGCCCTCGAACTCGTCCCACATGCGCTGGTCATCGTAATCTCGAGTGGAAGGCGCGCCCACGAGCCAGACGTCCTTGCCATGCTTCTCAGCCACTTTAAAGAGCTGGTGGATTGTCCTGTTCTCAGGGTCTGAAGTCTGGCGGACATCATTCTGCTTCAGGTTGAGATAAGGCTCTGCGACAAAGACGTCGAATCTCTCAGGGCCAGCCTCCAACGTGAAGTCACTGTCATGCTTCTCATGGTCGAGCAGGTAGACCGCCCTATCAGTCTCCAGCCGGGTGACTCCCATGATACTATTAGGGAAGTCCTAGGTGAAAAATCAGGTTTCCGCGATTTTTTTAATCCTGAAAACGACCAGAAGAAACCCGACGGTCGCGCCAGCCACCATGCCGATTGCGCCCCACATGCGGCCCACAAGGCTGCCAACAGCATACCCGAGAAAGAGGAAGAAGAGGACATAGAAGGAGAACTCCAGCCCCGACCCCAGTGTGCTGGTTAGCTGCCTCCTCACATCCTTCCTGGCCATGTCAGAATCACTGGAACAGTATCAGCAATGCGACCACAAGCCCGTAGATTGCGATAGCCTCTGCCAAAGCTACGAACAACAGGACTTTGCCGCTTACTTCAGGCTTCTCGGCCACTGCTGCTGCGGCTGCAGAGCCTGTCGTCGCGATAGCGTGCGCAGCGGCGAGTGCTGGTATGCTAATCGCTATTGCCGCCGAGATTTCCTTTCCAATAATCCACTCCACCATGCTATTATCACCTCAATCTTTGACAAAAGTGTACTCCCGATTTATTCTAAATGGGTTGTACTCAAGCCCGCCGGCTTTATAGAACTTGGTAAACCACTCATAAAAATGCAACCTGAGGGTGTGGATGTAGACGACAAGCCCCTCAAGCGCCAGTATGAGTAAGACTGTGCCTCCGATTAGGACAAGATAATACAATAGGAAGCCGACGTAGGCTATCTCATGCACCAAGTTTGATATGACGAAAATTACTTCAGAGACCATCGCATGGATCAGCGCAAGGATGAGAATCCTGCTGTAGGATATCGTATTGGAGAGGAACATTATGATGGAATCCAGCGCCTCGAACATGCCGTTGCCTACCGCCCCAAGGGAGCTCCGGAAGGATGAGGTGTGCCTGAACTCGTGCAAGACCTCCTCAAAGACTATGAGGCCCATTGGCAGGAGTATGCCGAACAAGCCTATGAGCGATGGTGACGTCCCGGCAGCCTTTTCGAAAACGGGTATCGGAAACCCGAAGAATTTCGTTATGAGAAGGCCTACCGTAAGGAACAGCATGAGCCGCCCTATTGAACCAAGAAGCGTGTTGCCCAATCCCCCAGCCCTCGCCCTGTTGGCTGCGTTAATCAGTAGGCCGAGTCCCATGTGGAGCACGCCTATGAAGAGCGCGAACCCGAAGAGTTCTAGGGTATGCCCCTCCTTCACATCATGGAAGGGGCTGAGCCAGTAGGCGTGCAGTATGTCCTCCCTTCCGAAGAGGCTGCCGTACATGAAGCCGAACAGTATGCTCGTCATCCCGCACGCCATCAGTATACGCCCGAAAGCCGGGTCGTCCTTTTTCTTCTTCAACAGGAAGAAACCTGCAAGCGCAATAATCGCGCCGTGGCCGATGTCGCCGAACATCATGCCAAAAATCAGAGGGAACGAGAATGCCATGAACAGTGTCGGGTCTATCTCATTGTACATGGGCAGCCCGTAGGATTTGGTTATCGACTCGAAACTTTTAACAAGGGAGGGGTTGTCGAGCAGGACAGGGACGTTCTCGTCCTTCTCAGGGTCGAACACTCTGACGCAGACGCTGCCTTTAGCAGCCCCCTCGATTGCTCCAAGGGTCGCCTTGAGCTTCTTCTCAGGCACCCAGCCTTCGAAGGCGTGCACTCTCCCGCTTCCAGCCAACTTTGAGAAGCCGCGCGCCATCTCGCCCTCGACTTCTGCGATTTCCCTGTAGGCCAGCAATCTTTTGCCGTGCCTCGCCCTGATTCCCGCAAGTTTTTTCTCACTCTCCTCCAGACTGCCTTCGACCTCCTCCAGCCGCTCTCTGACTTCGGCTGCTGAGGCACCTTCTGCTTGAAAGGCCTCGAAGCGCATGCTGCCCAGCAGGGCTTCGAGATCCTCTCCCCGTTCAGGCAGGACTGCAACAGCCATCGGTTTCCTCTTGCCAGCCTCTGATGAAAGTTCAAGAACATGCTCCGCGCCTAACCTTATACTCAGCTGGCGCTCCAGCTCAGGCACGTCTTCGGAGTCTATGAAACCTGAGACTGTATGCAGGAAATCCGACCTGCCGAGCCACGACTGCTGAATGCCAAGCGACTGAAGAGCCTCCAACCCTGCCTCCCTCCGCCTCAGGCTGACCCTCTCCTCCTGCAGGAGCTCTGTCTGCTCAGAGGCTGCGGAGACTTCAGACTCTATGCCCCCCAAGTTAGACTCTATGTCGTCTAAGTACTGTCTGGACTGTTTCCTCACGAGGCTTAGCTTCTCCGCCGATTCTGTTCCAGCAAGCTCGAGAACGTCCACAAGGTAGGTTATCCTCCTGAGAAGCTCACTGCATTTCTCCTGAAGACGCTCACCCCGGCCGTCGGAAAGCCCCAGCTCCTGAAGCAGTTCCCTGGCATTTACCAGATGAACTGTGCCGTAGGCGCTGAGTTCTCTGAGCACGTCCTCCGCGCAGTCGCTTAAAACGACACCCCTGATCTTTTTCATCCTGGCTGGAAGGAACATCTTACTTCTTAAGGTCGAAACCTATCGCCTCCTTTATCATCCTGTCCATGACAGCCTCGCCTCCCCCAAACCTGTCGGGAATCTCTATCACGATTCCGCCATCGGCCCTGATCTTGTCAACCTCCTTCTGCACGTGCCTAGCGAGGTTCTGCGTCAGCAGTATAACCCTGGCCTTGTCCTTAACGTCATTCAGTATTCTGGCGACGCTCTCCCCGTCAGCCTCGTACGCCTTCTTGAGGCCTGCCAGCCTCAGACCGGTTACCGTCAGCCGGTCGCCGATGAGGTGCATGTTATCTCCCCCGTTGGGAGTCCCCCAGATGCCTTCTGTCTTTGAACGGCAGCTGTGTGCCGCCTGAGCCTTCAAGCTGCCTTGAGTTTCTCAGCTCCTTCAGCCTCTCTTTAACGGCTTCAGTCTTATTAGAGTCCTTCTCTTTCAAAGCCTCGTTGAACTTCTCGCAGGCTGAGAGGAACTCAGTGTCTTTTCCATATCTCTCCGAGAACTTCTTCATCTGCTTCCTGACCCTGTCAGGGTCATCCCACTCCTCAAGTATGGAGTCTATTATGTAATGGCTTACCAGCATGCTAACCTCCTCTCTTCGGACGATACTTTTCTATCCACTTCGGGTTTATCCTCTTAAGCTCCCTCTCGGGGAGTATTGACAGCAGGTCCCAGCTTATATCAAGCGTCTCCTCTATCGTCCTGTTCTGCTCCCTCCCCTGGGCTATGAACTCCGCCTCATACCTGTCAGAGAACTGCAGGTACTTTTTGTCCTTCTCTGTGAGCGCCTCCTCGCCGACGACGGCGACCAGGTCTCTGAGGTCGCGGCCTTCGGCGTATGCCGCGTACAGCTGGTTGGAGACGTCCCGATGGTCTTCTCTCGTCCTGTCCTTCCCTATGCCCTGGTTCATCAGCCTTGAGAGCGACGGCAGGACGTCCACTGGAGGATAGATTCCCTTCCTGTGCAATGCCCTGGAGAGCACGAACTGCCCCTCCGTGATGTAACCTGTGAGGTCTGGGATGGGATGCGTGATGTCGTCGTCAGGCATGGTGAGTATGGGAATCTGGGTGACGGTCCCCTTTCTGCCGCGGATTCTACCAGCCCTCTCGTAGCTCATCGCAAGGTCGGTGTACATGTAACCTGGGTATCCTCTCCTCCCGGGAACCTCCTCCCTTGCTGCTGACATCTGCCTCAGCGCCTCACAGTAGTTTGTCATGTCGGTCAGTATCACCAGGACGTGCATGTTCTGCTCGTATGCCAGATATTCTGCTGTTGTCAGCGCCATCCTCGGCGTGATGATCCTCTCTATGGCAGGGTCGTCAGCGAGGTTCAAAAAGGAGACTATCCTCTCCAGCGCCCCCGTCCTCTCGAAGTCCCGCCTGAAGAACATGGCCTCGTTCTGAGTGATGCCCATGGCGGCGAAAACAACGGCGAACTCCTCCTCCTTGCCCAAAACCCTTGCCTGCCTTGCTATCTGGGCTGCGAGCTCGTTGTGCGGCAGACCTGCTCCGGAGAAGATGGGGAGCTTCTGCCCTCTTACGAGAGTGTTCATGCAGTCTATCGACGATATGCCGGTCTGTATGAAATCCCTGGGGAACTCCCTGGCTGAGGGATTTATAGGGTACCCGTTGACGTCAAGCCTGTCCTCGGCCAACACCTCTCCAGCATGGTCTATGGGGCGGCCCGCCCCGTCGAAGACCCTGCCAAGAACCTCAGATGATACGGGAATTTTGAGTGTCTCGCCGAGGAACCTTACCTTGGTGTTCTTGGTGTCCAACCCTGACGTGCCCTCGAACACCTGGACTACGACAGCGTCTTCCATGGCGTCAAGCACCTGCCCCGTCTTCCTGTTGCCGAGGCTGTCCTCTATTTCAACCACTTCGCCGTATCTGATGCTCCTCGTCTTCTCGACGACGAGAAGAGGCCCTGATATTCCGGATATCGTGCTGTATTCTATCCTGCTCATCCCAGCTTCCCCTCTATCGTCTTGTCCATCCTTTCGAGCGACTTCCTGAACTCCTCCTCGGGGAGGGTCTTCATCCTCGCGATGTCGTCCAACACTTCCATCTCCCTTATGGCTGAAAGCTCGACGCCGCGCTCCAGCGCGCCCATCGACTTCTTGTAGAACTTGAGTATGATGTCCAGCATCCTGTACTGCTTGTCCAGGCTGCAGTAGGTGTCAACCTCGTGGTAGGCGTTCTGCTGCAGGAAGTCCTCCCTCAGCATCTTGGCAGCCTCAAGTATCAGCCTGTCCTTGTCCGGCAGCGCGTCAGGCCCGACCAGCTGGACTATCTCCATCAGCTCCGACTCCTTCTGGAGTATGGCCATCGCCTCACTCCTCAGCAGAGAATATTCCTCGTAGACGTTCTTCCTGTACCACTGACTGAGGTTGTCATGGTACAGCGAGTAGGATGTCAGCCAGTTAATGGCTGGGAAGTGCCGCCTGTCAGCCAGTGAGGCGTCCAACGCCCAGAAGACTCTCGCAATCCTCAATGTGTTCTGAGTCACGGGCTCGGAGAAGTCCCCCCCGGGAGGCGAGACCGCGCCTATCACAGAGGCTGAGCCTATCTTCTCCTTGCTGCCTAATGTGATGACCCTGCCGGCGCGCTCGTAGAATTCGGCCAGCCGCGCCGCAAGGTATGCTGGATACCCTTCCTCGCCAGGCATCTCCTCCAGCCTCCCTGAGATTTCCCTCATAGCCTCAGCCCACCTTGAGGTTGAATCAGCCATCAAAGCTGCGTCATAGCCCATGTCCCGGTAGTATTCTGCCAACGTTATTCCAGTGTAGACTGAGGCGTCCCTTGCAGCCACAGGCATGTTGGATGTGTTAGCTATCAGGACTGTGCGCTCCATCAGCGGTCTGCCGGACTTAGGGTCCTCGAGCACTGGGAACTCCTTCAGCACTTCAGCCATCTCGTTGCCTCTTTCGCCGCAGCCCACGTATACTATCACGTTGGCGTCGCACCATTTGGCAAGCGACTGCTGGGTCACGGTCTTCCCGGCGCCGAACGGCCCGGGTATTGCCGCGGTGCCGCCCTTCGCCATCGGGAAGAACGTGTCTATTATCCTCATCCCGGTTATAAGCGGAGTGTTTGACTCTATCTTGCTCTTGCAGGGTCTGGCCTTCTTCACAGGCCACCGTTGCATCATGGTGAGGTCAACGCTTTTCCTGTCCTTGAGGGTGCAGATAGTATCCAGCACGGTGTGCTTGCCCTCCGAGATGCTGTCAACGACGCCCGAAACCCCGACGGGCACAAGAATCCTGTGCTCTATGACGTTTGTCTCCTGCACTGTCCCGATTATGTCGCCTGACTCTACCCGGTCTCCTTTCTTCACGACAGGCTTGAAGTCCCACTTCCTCTTCCGGTCTATGGCAGGCGCGGTCGTGCCTCTCACGATGAAGTCCCCAGTAGCCTCCCGTATAACCTCAAGAGGCCTCTGTATTCCGTCGTAGATTGATCTGAGTATGCCAGGGCCGAGCTCGACCGAGAGGGGCTGGCCGGTTCCCTTGACAGGTTCGCCCGGAATCAGGCCGGTAGTCTCCTCGTAAACTTGTATGGATGCGACGTCAGCGTCCAGTTTTATGATCTCCCCTATGAGGTTCTCCTCGCCCACGTGCACGAGCTCGTACATGGAGCTGCCGCGCATTCCGGAGGCTTCAATCAGCGGCCCCACAATCCTCCTGATTTTTCCGCTCATCTGTCACATCACCTTATCGAACAGTATCTTATTGACCTGAGGTCTTAAATCTTTTTTAAGCGACTCGAAGACCGGCTCCAGCGTGTTGTCGACTCTCACAGTCTTGTCGCTGTTTTCAACTATCACTCCGAAGCCTATCTGCCGTTCAACAATCTTCGCATTCTTGAACCAGGCTTCCAGCTTCTTCCTGTCAATGAGCTTTGAGTATTTTTTGTCAACGTAGACTGTAACGTCATCGCCGACTTTGCGGCCGCCCTCCGCCAGCCGGTTCAACACCTTAGACTGGGTCTGCCTGTCAGAGGCCAGTATCCTCTTCCCAGCCTCCTCGAAGACCGATTCCATTATCTCAGCCTTCCTGTTGGCTTCGACGCCCTTCGCATCGACCTTTGCCTTGCTGACGGTCTGCTTGAGTATAATGTCAGACTCCTGCCCAGCCTTCTCCAGAATCCTATCGTATGTCGCATCAGCAGCCTCCTCCCAGTTTCTGAGGATTCCGGCAGCCTCCAGCCGGGCTTTCTCCCTGATATCAGCCGCCTCCCTCTCACCCTGCCGTCTGATGCTCTCAGAAAGCTCCTCGTAGCCCATAATTATCCTATAAGCTCGTCCAAAACCAGTCTGACCGCCTTGTCGAAGTTCTTCTTTGACATCAGCTCCAGCTCTTTCGCCCTTATACCGGCTTGGGAGATTATCCGCTCAGACTCGGCCTGTGCCTTTTTACTGGCAGCCTCAATCTGAGAGCTGGCCTTAGCCTCTGCGTCAGCCTTCTTCCTGCCGACTATTTCATCCCTGGAGGCTCTGGCCTTTTTCACGTCTTTTCCGCCATCTGCCTTAGCTGTCTCCACATCCCTGGCAATCCCAGCCTCAATCCCCTTCAGCCGTTTAAGCTCTTCCATGTCAGAACAGGCTATGAAGTTGATTATGTGATTTGAAAGTAAAAAAATACGGTGGAATGCTATTTTAGTGTTTCAGACAATAGTTAAACTTCATAGGACAGAATGACGTCAGCTCATAAACGCGAATATGCGGGCCTTTTTGTGGTATCGCTCGCCACTCTCATGTACGAGATACTCCTCACGAGGATTTTCAGCGTCGTAACCTGGTATCATTTCGCGTTCATGGCCGTGTCGATCGCATTGTTTGGACTTACTGTCGGGGCGATAATAGTCTACCTGTTCCGGAAGAAGTTCACAGAAAAGCTGGCAGTGCAGCGCATGACGCAGGCTTCGCTCCTCTTTTCCATAACAGTTGCGGGAACGTTCATAGTATACCTGCTGATGCCGTCCATCTTCCACGAGGCTGACAGGCTATTATACACTCCAACCCTCTTGTGGGCAGGCCAGCGCCTGCCGGCAGACGTCCTCGAGTTGGCTTACGGCTTCCTGACGGGAGTGCTCCCCAGGATTGTAGAGTACTCCATAATATCAGTGCCGTTCATATTCAGCGGCATATGCATAACAGTCGCGCTGACAAAGTTCCCGAGGGATATCAGCAGGATGTACGCTTTCAACCTAACTGGGTCAGCTCTGGGATGCATTCTCGTGATACAGGCTCTCGACCTTTTCGGCGGCCCGACTGCTGTGATAGTGGTCGCAGGGGTTGCTGCAATCGGTTCCGCCTTGTTCTCACCTGAACGCAGAACACAGGGAATCCGCCAGACTGCAGTCATCATCGGCATAAGCTTTCTAGCGGTTGCAGGCATGAACGCCCTCTTCATGGAGAGCGGCAAAACTCTTTTCCCGATAGTATACGCTAAGGGAGCATACCAGGCTACGCCGTTGTACGAGAAGTGGAACTCGTATTCGAGGATTGCAGTCTACGGAGACCCTGAGAAGCTGACCGTGCCTTCAGGGTGGGGGCTATCGAGTACTTACAGCCTGAAGGGAAATATAAGACAGCTCGCCCTCAACATTGACGCCTCAGCTCTCACGCCTCTGACAGAGTTCAACGGCAGCTTTGATAGGCTGGATTATCTGGCCTATGATGTGACTAACATAGCTCACCATATAAGGCGGGACTCTGACGTGCTGGTCATCGGCTCGGGAGGGGGCCGCGATATTCTCTCGGCGCTCTACTTCAACCAGACGTCTGTGGTGGGCGTGGAAGTCAACGGGGACATAAACGACGTCGTCAACAAAGTCTTCGGAGACTTCACCGGGCATCTTGACAGGAACCCGAAAGTCTCGTTTGTCGCTGACGAGGCGAGAAGTTACATCACAAGGCAGGACAGCAGGTTCGACATGATACAGATATCGTTGATTGATACATGGGCTGCGACCGCTGCCGGAGCCTACGTCCTCGCCGAGAACTCGCTCTACACTGTCGAGGCCTGGACCGTGTTCTTAGATCATCTCACGGACGGGGGCGTCCTCAGCGTCTCAAGATGGCATATGACAGGCTCTCCGGGCGAGATTTACAGGCTGACGTCGCTTGCGACTAAAACGCTGCTGGAGGCTGGCGTCGACAATCCTAGAGCCCACATATTCATCGTTAGGGGAGGCTCTGTCGGCACGATGCTTATGAGCAGGGAGCCGTTCACCCAGCAGGATATCAATACGTTGGAGGAGACTGCAAAGCGCATGAACTTCGAGGTGCTGTTAAGCCCGAGGCACAGTTCTGACGGCAACTATGCTGCCATCTCATCAGGCCGGAATTTCGAACAGTTCGTATCAGACTTTCCCCTGAGGATAGAGGCGCCCACAGACGACAGCCCGTTCTTCTTCAACATGCTCAGGCTGAAGGACATCTTCAACAAGCGCCTGCAGGATGAGCAGGGCATCGTCAGCTTCAATATGAAGGCTATATCGATGCTCGGGGCGCTCCTTTTCACAGTGGTCTTCCTGACGCTGCTCTGCGTTGTCGTTCCATTATTTGTTTCGAAAGGCAGGAAGCCGGAACGTAATTCTCTGCCATTCTTCATGTTCTTCGCCTTCATAGGTTTGGGCTACATGCTGGTCGAGATCTCGCAGATGCACAGGCTCATCGTATTCCTCGGGCATCCCACGTACAGCCTCTCGGTGGTGTTGTTCTCTCTTCTTCTTTCGAGCGGCGCAGGCAGCTACTCGACTGAATGGATTGCAACCAAGAATCGGCGCTCAGCCCTGATGAGGCTGTCTCTGCTGATGTCAGCTCTCATCCTGTTCGGCCTCCTGACACCGTATGCGATAGGCAGCTTCAGAGCCTCAACCAATCTGGTCAGAATCTCTGTCGCATTGTTGATACTTCTCCCGTTGGGCTTCTTCATGGGCATGGCTTTTCCCCTCGGGATGAAGGCAGCATCCTCCAAAGCAGCTCATCTAACCCCCTGGCTGTGGGGCATCAACGGCGCAACCTCAGTCTGCGCTTCAGTCATCGCCTTCGTCATAGCCTTCGCCTACGGCATATCAACCGCATTCTGGACCGGCCTAGGATGCTACCTCATAGCATTCGCCTCCTATGTTTGGTTAAACAGGGATTGAGAGATGGAAGTTCATGTCGACATTAGCGGACAGATTGAACAGATGAGTAAAGACTCTTGTGTTGGTTTCAGACGCAGTGACGGTAAAACTCATAGAGAAGAAGATGTTAGAGTTTAAGTAGGGATAGTCCTCATATGAGGCAGACCCGATTACGCTCTGGGGGTAAAAACCTTGTCCACAGCTCCTCCAGGCTACCCCTACATAATACTAAGGGGGAGTAGATTATTTAATAATTTCGCTAGTATAGTATAAGACTTCGTTGTAATACTTCTGCCCCCCGCACCGCCGATTCCTCAATCCCTTACATAGCCCAATCCCGCAAAATATATTTTTTGCGGACAGATGCCGGAGGCGTTAAATAATATTTGATTAGTGAAGAAAGACCTCTGACGTCAATTATTTAGCTGTTATCCTTCCCCCTTCAATCTCTGTCTTTGTTTCGGGTCTGTAGTAGGAGTATGCCTTACTTGCGGGGATTATCGCTTTAACAGGGAATCTCGCTTTGACCTGTAAATCAAATTCCAGTTCTTGATCTCGGACTAAGTCATCTACGTAGACTATGATTTTCCGCCCACCGACCTCAATTTTTGGTATCAAATCTTCTTCCTCTATGAGTTTGTCTAAACTATCTTGAACGTGGACGAATCCAGTAGGTACTGCAACGTCAACTATCATCATTCCTGAGGAATTACCTCTTCCAACATATTTCACTTTCACATGGACATTGACTATATCATTAACAATGACATTTTTAGAGTCGTAGTCTACTTCTAGTTCAATCTCTTTCCTCTCTGTTATGTTAGGCGGAGCTATGTTAAATTTCGTAACCAATTGGTAATTCACATCTCCCTTCCCCTTAAGATATACTCTGATATTTTCTGTAGTACTAGGCAGTTCCTGTATCTGGAGGACGTCAAAGTTCTCAGGATTGAGTTCGAAATCGTTAACCTTTTTGCCGTCAGCTGTTAGGGTGACGGTAGCGTCAATATTTTTTCTTTGGCCTGACGCTGCTGCCACAAGAGCCTTGAATGCGATGACCGTGTCCTGGGTTGACCTGAATCCGCCCTTCGAATTTCTCTGCGAAACAATCCATTTCATGACTTTGTTGGCTTCGGCCCTGTTAGCTTCTATAAGTGATAATGCCGCGTATGCTGTTGTCTCAACACTCTTCCCCGGCGGCGTTGGAGGTGGGAGCATTATACGTCCATATTGTTGTCTTAGGATTATAGGATCCTCACCCCAGTACATTCCATTGTCGTCTTCTTTGGCCAAATCGAGAAGGGCTACTATCGCCTCATCTGCCTTATCACTTTCAAGCTTCTGAAGTGTTAGAGAACCTATAGCCAGCGAGTAGGCGTCATCTTCCACTGAATCGAGATTGTCTTCGAGATATTTTTTGGCTTTATTCATCACATCAGCATTAGCGTTTCCATACTCGTCCAAACCCAATACGATGTAAGCTGTGAGCGAGTAGGTTCCACTTAAACTGCCTGACATCTCCTTGTGGACGAGGAAACCAACATGATCCCATGAACCATCCTTCTTTTGGTGACCCTGTATCCAAGCTGCGGCAGTGGACAAAATGTTATCGTCGATTTCTATCAGGTCTCTCGCGCTTGCAAACTCCCATAAAACAAAGTTCGTAAGCCACAGACTTCCTGATTCGTCTCTCTCTCCGAACGCAGAGTATGAGCCATCACCATGCCTATAAGTTAATTCTCTCTGATAACCCGTCTGCATGAACACTTCTACCTTAGCCTGCACTTCAGGATTAACCTGTTTTGTTGCCTCAAGGTATCTCATAACCTCAACATCAGGGGCGAACAACATCATATTCTGCTCTCCACATCCCATAGGCATCGCAAGTAAATCATCAACACCATTGATTGACTGAGCGACGATACTCGGCGTGAGACTGAAAAGTAATTTACCAGAGTCTTGGATAATAGCATCCGGTAGCTGAGCGTCAATAGTGACATCTTTATCTGCCTTGAGTATGCCGTTCTCAACAAATTCCCTCTGAACCCCCTCAGGCTCTACAATAATCTCTCTCTTTACTGCGTCAGCACGTTTGGTAGTCCTCGCGGTAACGTCAACGGTTTTCACGCCTAATTTCTTGGGTCTGATGGTAAAGCTAACGGAACTGACGCTGTTTCCTTCAACTTCGACATCGGTTTTACTTTCACCTAACAAGTCAAACCAGTCTTCCTTGTCAAGCTCTAGATAAACATTCTGTGGAGTGTCAAGATAGTTGTACACTAACACGCTTACTGGGAACTCTTCCCCCCGGGTTACAGCATACGGTAGGTCAGATTCTACGAAGAAATCCTGGAATACTGTGAGATCAGTTTCAACCAACCCTAAACCCTTCACAGAAGAGGATATGGCATGAAGCTTCCAAGTTGTTATAGAATCAGGCACAGTCAATGTTAGCTCTGCCTTTCCACTGTTATCAGTCAGTAATTCAGGATTCCACAACCAGGTTTCTGGGAAAAACTGCCTAACTCGTGAGACCTCAGCAAGAGGCTCCCCTTCTTGTTCCACTCTTGGCTCAGACACCGAAGCCGTTACACCAGCCCCTACTGCAAGCCCTTCAAACCAAACCCCTCTCCCTCTTCGTATTAGCGAAACTCTATCTGGCTTTTTCGGCTCTGGGAACTTAAGAGTTTTTGAGCCAAGAGCTTGCATTCCTGTCTCTTTTAACATATCAATTGGTGTTACTGTCTGGCTGAAATCGTATATTGACGTGTAAACTGGGTGAGCTTCAGCCTGTGGTTCCATAAATCGTTTCTCCAATTCATCAAATACCTGCCTTATATTAAGCCTTCCTTCACTGAGAGCGTAAACTGACTCATCAACAATCGAAACACCGATCATAGACTTCCCTTCTGCATCGAAGTTAATGTTTATACTGTCACCAGGAGAGGCTTCATCTTCGCTGAATTCTGCTTCCAACTCAACGGGAAAACTCGGTCCAACATCGAAAGGAAGAGTATCAACCGATACCTCGCTGTTCGGGTTTATCTTATATGCCACAAGCTTGGATTCAGGGCTCATCTGAAATGTGATTGGAATCTCTATTGTCATTTCTGAATTATTCCTGAAGAATTGAGTGGAACTCGAGTAAACAGTTCTACCAGAGGATACGACATCATAGTATATCCGCCCTCCTTGGGTTGCATATACTTTGAAGGTGATAACATCCCCTACTTTAGGTGTTCCCTTTGTCTGCTGTATTAGGTGTATGAAATTGGAGGTTGGTGAGTACACGGATTGCAACGCTAATTCGACTTTAGTATCCTTGTCTTTGGATAATCTCGCATTTACTTCAACAGCATACGTGTCCTCTGGAGGCGTGAAAGAGGCGACAGCTAAACCATTCCTTGTTTGTAAAGTAAGTTTCTCACTTTCAATGGAATCAAAGTCTATGTCTTTATAGTTCACATCCACTATAACCTTTTCAGATAACGGCTCTCCATCAGGTGTTTCAGTGACCACAAGTATTTCGAAGGGGATGGTAGGTTTCACTGCACGGCTTTCTAGAATCAACTGAAGTACAGTCGACGACTGAGTAATCTTAAGAAGCTTGGATGTCTCCTCAGTATGTCCTCCAGTATCAGTTACAGATATATTCAATAACAGACTACCCTGCCCACCCGCTCCTACGGTTCCAGCCACGTATTCGGCAGGCGGTAATGTGAATTCAGTCGATCCATTCTCAAGGTCAGCAGTATAAGTCGTATACTTAATCCATTCTCCAACGTATTTATAGGTATCAATTTTAACTTCCCCTTCCACATTCTTACCGAAGAAATAATCAGCACTAACCTTTCCGGTTATCTTCTCGCCTACCAAAAACCATTCTCTTGGAAGGTCAATAGTAACCTTGAATTTAGGTAGGACGTACTTTTCAACCAGAATGTCTATGTTTGTTTTGGAAGAACCAGACTCAGAGTAAATCTTCCATGTTCCAAAGTTTAGGTCGATTGCTAGAGGCAATTCGAAAGTGGCAACGCCGAAATCGTTGCTGGTGATATTCTTTTTGAAGATTTTTATGCCCTTAGCATCCAATATTTCAACTATAAGGTTCAGACTCATCGGTTTTAGATTATTGTCCAATGTTAGAACTCGTCCCTGAATCAGCTGACCTGGCTTGTATATTGGCTTATCGGTTTCAACGAACAACGCAGGATTCTGCTTTATTGTAACACTGCCGTTGAAGGTTTGGCTTGTTCCAATAACATTTGCAATAATTTTATAGACTCCGCTCTCGACGTTAGGTACTATAAATGACGCAACAGAATGCCCCTCATCGCCGGTTGAAGCCTCAACAAGTTTAACATCTCTGTTATTGCGTTCATCTTTTAAGGAATACTCTATACATGCTTTCGCGGGAGCTTGAGAGTCCTTATCTGTTGAGGCCATGGTAACAGAGGACTCAGCCCCTGCAAACATCATCTTGGGGACGAGAATAAGATAATCTAGATCATTTTTCACTGACCGGCTTTTGGAATCACAATCTAACGGCGGGTTCGTTAACCTGAAGGCAGGTTTTACTTCAACAGGTTCGTCTATTTTAGATGGCAATGTTATGCTAGGTTTTATCTGTTGGTCATCGCACACTCCATCCGCATTCTCATCCAAACAGCAGTCACTACCGTCTCTAATATACGGCTCATTACATTCAGGAAGAGACGCTGGAGGCTGTTCTTCAACACAGCCACTAAAAAATAAGACCCCTACCAGGACCACGACGAAAAGATTACTTTTCACCTTGATAATCTATTCTAACCCTTCTTTAAAAGAAAGGACGTTTTTGTTAGGTTGAAACCGAAACTTAGCACTAAGACTTCAACCCCCAGGTTTCACCGAGCGTTGAGATTTTGTAACCTTGGGTAGATAGGATACCATAACCAATACTCCACCAATGCCTCCATAGTAAGTATCTATTCTAAGATAGTAGCAAATCATCATACCGACAAATGTAGCGATGAAAACCTTGATTGCCAGTATAAGGTAAAACTTAACTTTACTCATTCCTTCAATCCCTCCAATACGCTGGCGGTTATGGTTATGAAACCTATTAGGAATATTATGACTTCTTTAGTAGGGGTTCTTTTTGAAAGGCGAGAAATAAGACTGAGATTACAATAACGAAGGGAACTACTACTTGGGCAATATCTATTGTTTTTTCTTGAATTTTTCCGTTTCAAATACAAATTAATCCATAAGTGACCCATCAAAACAAAGGGAACTGCCAGTATACCCGCTATAACAAAACTCAAAGAGTTTATTATTCCAAATTTAGGAGTAAACTGAACTCCTATTATCAGAAAAACAATACCTAAGCGTAATGCTAACTTTAAACTGCCTTTGCATGCATCATGAATATCCTTAGGGTATCTGAATAGGATTATCATATTCCCTTTTCTCCTTTAATACCAAACTCCCCACGTACATATTGCGAACCTGATAAAAACTATCGTGAAAATCACAATACCTGTGAGACTTTTGTGCAAATGCGACTTTTGGGCAAGCCTGCCTGAATCGTAAGCTTTTTATATGATTAGATACAATATTTAGTATTTGTTAAATATCCTGTATTTGCAGTATTTCGTAAAATGACAGACCCAGTGGAACAATCGAAGAAGAACATCTCAGGAGCCTACAACACGGTCCTCAGAAGGCTCGGCCTGAACCCAGCCTACAGTGACATCTACTTCACGCTCTTCTTCGCAAATAAACCGCAAGGCATAAAGGAGCTCTCCAAGGCGACAGGCTATAGCGTCTCGACCATATCCAACTCGATGAAGTTCCTTGAGAGCTTCTTCGACATCGAGCGCTCCAAGCAGCCTGGAAGCAAGAGAGTATACTTCAGATGCAGGCACCAGTTCTATCAGCCGGTTGAGAGGATACTGCTGGTGAGGGCAGATATCATAAAGATGATGCTAGAAGTCCTGAGAGAGGAGGATGAGAGGCTCAAGAACGTGAAAACCGAGGATGGGAGACAGGTGCTGGAGAACATACGAAACCTGAAGAAAGACTGCGAAAGCATGGACATGATAATGAACAAGGTCCTTGAGATGCAAAAAGAACTTTTTAAGGATAAAAACAGATAAGAGGAAGGCAAGATGATAATCGTGAACACTGAGGGAATAGCGGGGAGGGAAATCGCCGAAACACTTGGTTTAGTGAGAGGCTCCACTATCAGGGCGAAGTGGTTCGGCAAGGACATCATGGCAGGCATCAGGAACATCCTCGGCGGGGAGCTGAAAGAGTACACTGAGATGATGACAGAGGCGAGAGAGCAGGCCCTGCGCAGGATGGAGGATAACGCGAAAAAGCTGGGAGCCGACGCTGTGGTGAACGTCAGATTCTCGACTTCGATGGTGATCGGAGGCTCAGCGGAGATGCTCGCCTACGGGACGGCAGTAAAATTAAA
The DNA here is from genome assembly GCA_043800255.1 of Candidatus Altarchaeota archaeon. Lineage (GTDB taxonomy): Archaea > Altiarchaeota > Altiarchaeia > IMC4 > SCGC-AAA252-I15 > JAZDNF01. The sequence continues at coordinate 100,358 of JAZDNF010000006.1, forward strand.
ATGACCAAAAAGCACGAGAAACATCTCATAGAACTGAAGGAAGTGTGGAAGACGTACCATATGGGACAGGTGCAGGTTCACGCCCTCAGAGGCATGACGTTGAACGTGCACGCCAAGGAGTTCCTGGCAGTGATGGGCCCCTCGGGAAGCGGGAAGAGCACAGCCTTGAACATGGTAGGATGCCTGGACGTCCCAACCAAAGGCACCATCCTGCTGGACGGGATAGACATCTCAAAGCTCCATGAATCAGACCTCGCGCAAATTAGAGGTAGGAAGATAGGATTCGTGTTCCAGCAGTTCAACCTCATGCCATCCCTCACGGCGCTTGAGAACGTAACCCTGCCAATGGTGTTCCAGGACATCTCAGAGGCCGAGAGGGAGAGGAGAGGCAGGCACTGGCTTGAGAGGATGGACCTGGGAGACAGGATGCACCACAGGCCGACCGAACTGTCAGGGGGGCAGCAGCAGAGGGTAGCGATAGCGAGGGCGCTCGCAAACGATCCACAAGTCATACTGGCAGACGAGCCCACAGGGAACCTGGACACGAAATCGGGAGAGGACGTGATGCAGCTCCTCAAGGACCTGCACAAGGACGGCAAGACCATAGTCATGGTCACCCACGATCCTGACATGGCAGAACACGCGGAAAGAATCGCGCATCTTAGGGATGGAAAAATATTGGAAAATGGAGGTAAGAAAAAATGAGAAGAATGTTTTTTGTATTGTTAATGGGGATTTTGATGACGTCAATGGTTTCAGCCGAGATCAGGATAGACTCTGTCAGCTTCGACCCAGCGCAGATACAGTCCGGCGACGAGGCCACAATATACGTCAAGATGCACGACAGCCTGATAGGGAGGGACCTATGGAGCGGCCAGACAACAGGCTACTCTGACAAGGGAGTCGTCCAGGAGAACCCGGATCTCTTCTATTATGCGAAACTGATCCCCAAGGACGACATCGCAAAAGAGTACATAACGATAATAGACGGGGAGAAGAGGATAGGTCACCTCTCGCCTGGCGAGAGCTGGACCACACCCCTGAGGGTTAAGGTTGACGGCAACGCGCCTGCCGCAGACTACAAGATGGATTTTCAGGTTATACAGAGGAACGCCAAAACCCTCGCTGACGAAATAGCAAGGAGCTACCAGTTCAACATCACCGTGAAGGGGATCATAAAACTGAACCTCCAGTCAGGCGACACACTGGATCTGGGGGCGGTGAACGATCTCTGGGTGAGCATAACAAACGAGGGCGGCGGAACCGCAAGGCATGTCAGCATGAAGCTTGACGTGAACAACTCCTTCACAACATTGCAGTCATCTGAAGCCTACGTTGGAAGCATCTCAGGAGGGGTGCAGAGGAATGTGACCTTCAAGATAGCGGTCGACAACGACGCAACTCCTGGAGCCTACAACATACCAGTCACCCTAGAGTATGTGAACGAGTCAGGCTCTGCGCAGAAGCTCAACAAGACCATCGGAGTCAGAGTCGAGGGCGAACCGACCATCAGGGTCAGCCTGGACGGCGACGAGAAGTACACGGAGGGAGGCGCCAATACGGTGACGATAAACGTGATAAACGAGGGTTTCGTTGACGTGAAGTTCCTTGACGTGCGGATTCTAGCTTCAGAGGATTATATTGTCGAATCAGCAGACAGCTCCTACATAGGAACCCTGTCCAGTGACGACTTCGACAGCGAAGACTTCACACTACGCTTCACAAAGGAGGGTATAGTGCCAGTGAACATTAGGATAATGTTCAAGGACCAGTACTCTGACAAATCCTATGAGAGGACTGAGCAGGTGAACGTCCACGTACTCAGCAAGAGCGAATACGCAGCCCTCCAGCAGGAGAACGGAGGAAGCAGCGTGCTCGGGAAGCTCCTCATACTCCCAGGTCTGTTCGTAGCCTACCTGGTCTTGTGGTTCCTCTACAAGATAATGGGTAGGATAACCGAGTGGCTGAACAGGAGATTCTTCAAGAAGGCTTAAGCCTTACGCGCCCCTCTGAGGGGCGCACCCTCTTACCATGTTCTATGACTACCTGAAGCTCGGGATAGGGAATATCACCCACAGGAAGCTGAGGTCATGGCTGACCATGATCGGCATATTCGTGGGGATAATGACTGTGGTAGCCCTCATCTCGCTGGGCCAGGGCCTCCAGAACAGCATAGACCGTGAATTTGAAAAGGTCGGCGGCGACAGGATAATGGTGACGCCAGGCGGCGGGGGACTGGGCATGACATCCAACCCGGGCATGTCCGACTTCACGGCGGCGAAGCTGCGCGAAAGCGACCTAGACGTCATAAGGAACGTGAGAGGAGTCGACCAGGCGATAGGCATCCTCGTACAGTCAGGCCAGGTGAAGCTGCGGCGTGAGACAAAATATGCCCAAGTATACGGCATCGACACAGACGTAGAGACTCTCGGCTTCCTGAAGCAGTTCGACTACTTCATCGTAGACCAGGGCAGATACTTCAGGGATTCCGACAGATACAAAGCCATCGTAGGCGTTGACACCGGAGACTCGCTGTTCGACAGGGACCTCAATGTTGGCGACAAAATCTGGATAGAAGACATAGAGTTTGACATAGTCGGCATCAACAAGAAGGCAGGCAACCCAGCCCACGACCAGAAGATAGTCATACCCCTGGAAACCGCCAAGGAAGTTTTCGGCAAGACTGATGAATTCGCGATGATAAGCGTGAAGACCGCCAAAGGCTTCGAACCTGCCAACGTCGCCGAGGAGATAAAGAAAAAACTGAGAAGGCACAGGGACGTGAAAGAGGATGAGGAGGACTTCTCAGTTGAGACCGCTGAGGCTGCGATAGAGGCCTTCAAGACCGTGCTCAACATCGTGCAGTCCTTTCTGGTGGGAATAGCAGCAATCTCCCTCATAGTGGGAGGCATAGGCATCATGACCACAATGTACACTTCGGTCACGGAGAGGACCAAACAGATTGGGATCATGAAAGCCATCGGCGCCAGAAACTCCGACATAATGAGGATATTCCTGATAGAGTCAGGCCTGCTGGGAATGGTCGGCGGGATCATAGGAGTCGTCTTCGGTCTCATGCTCAGCAAGGGAGTCGAACAGCTGGCGCACTACTACGACATAGAACTTTTCACGGCGTGGATTTCGTGGGAGCTTATAGTTGGGGCTTTGACATTCTCGTTCATAATAGGCTGCGTATCGGGAGTCTTCCCTGCCAGGAAAGCAGCCAGGATGAATCCCGTGGACGCATTGAGGTTCAGGTAGGATGATAGGAGACTATTTCAGGCTTGCGATAGGGAACATAAGGCACAAGGGCATAAGAAGCGTGCTGACGATGATAGGCATCTTCATCGGAATAGCTGCGGTAGTCTCCCTGATATCTCTTGGAGAGGGCCTGCAGAACGCCATAAACGAGCAGTTCGAGATGCTGGGCAGCAACTATGTCATGATAATGCCCGGCGGAAACTGGGGCATGACCAGCGGCTCGTCAAAGCTGATGGAGAAAGACCTGAAGCTGATAAGGAACGTGAGGGGAGTCAGCATGGCTGCAGGCAGCATGGCCAAGACCGCAAAGCTGAAGTACAAGGACGAGATAAAGTACTATTTTGTCATCGGGTTTCCCACAGACGACAGCCAGGACATCTGGCTTAAGGGCTCCGGCATAAAGGTCATCGAAGGACAGAAGGAATTTAAACCGTCTGACAGGTACAAGGCAGCTCTGGGATACCTCTACGCCAAGGGAGATGTGTTCGACCGCCCTGTGAACGTCGGGGACACCCTCTACATACAGGACCAGAAGTTCGACGTCGTCGGAAGGATAAGCGAGATAGGGAACCCAAGCGATGATTCCCAAATTTACATACCAACTCAGACGTTCAAGGACATGTTCGGCATCAAAGAGGACGAGTATATGGTCATCATGGCCAGGACTAAGGAGAACTTCGACCCGGCTGACGTCGCGGAGGACATCGAGAAAACCCTCAGGAGGAGCAGAGGCCTCAAGGAGGGTGAGGAGGACTTTCAAGTGCTGACGACGGAGCAGATGAAGGAGAGCGTCGGAACAGTGCTTGACACCGTGAATGCGATACTGTTGGGCATCGCCGCAATCTCACTCATAGTGGGAGGCATAGGCATCATGAACAGCATGTACACTTCCGTCCTTGAGAGGACGCAGGAGATAGGCGTCATGAAGGCAATCGGGGCGAAAAACTCAGACGTACTTAAGCTGTTCCTCATAGAGTCAGGCATCATGGGCATGGTCGGGGGGGCGGTAGGCATCATAATAGGCGTCGGACTCGGCAAGAGCGTGGAATATGCCACATCCCAGACGTCCTCGGGAGCCCTGCTGAAGGCCGACATAAGCTGGCAGCTCATAGTCGGGGCCCTCGCATTCTCGTTCATAGTGGGCTGCGTCTCCGGCGTGATGCCCGCAAGGCAGGCCTCCAGACTGAAACCGGTGGACGCGCTAAGGTACGAGTGAGGGCTTCCTATGTGTATTATCTGACGCCTGAGAAAAAAATCTGCGCCAGCATTCCCGCAATGGGCGGGAAGAAGAACGTGCACGCCAAACGGATTAATGTGAACTTCCACCCCATTATCCCAACCTCCATCGGCAGCCTGCTGAACGCCCACAGCGACCAGGCTGTGATGAACGCGACCATAGTCCCGACGCTGGCGCCCGCACGAAAAAGCCCGGCGGCAATCGGAAGGCTTACGTAGGGGCCTCCAGGCGCGAAAGCTCCGGCAACCGTGCCTGTCATTATCCCGCGGAATCCTGACTCTGAGCCAACCCACCGGGATATGGTCTCCTGCGGGATTAGCGCCTGCACCATCCCAGCCACAACGAAGGCGAACAGCAGCATTGGGAGTATTTCAACAGTCATTGCGAACGCCATCTTCAGCCCGCTGACATGCTGTCCTCCGCCCCTAGAATATCCTATGAACACCAGTAATGCAGCGAGGGCACCGGTAACCGCAGTCGCAGCCAGCATCTGGGAGTTCATACTCAAAGTCAGAGTAATATATGTCAGACCCAGTATATATGACAAAACCTGCGACAATGCTGACTTGCCATCCAATAAGGTCCGAGGATATATGCTGCGGCAGCCTCTGCAGTAAGGCGACTGACCTTTTTTATTCTTTCGAGGGTATCAATAACATGTCATGAAAATCCGTGAGCCCCATTGGATAGTCTTCGGGCTGGTTCTTACAGTCCTCCTGTGGAAGATGATCGCGCAGTTCATCGGAGTCCTGGTGTATGGTCTGTTCATCTATTACATATCACGGAGGGCCTACAGCTGGCTTCTCCTAAGGCTTGAGTCCGCGTGGGCCGCGGCCTTCGTCTCGCTCATAATCATAATACTCCCGCTGATGATAATCATAACCTACACCATCGGCGTCGCAGCCGTCGAGCTAAAGCAGCTTCTGGTTGTGCTTAACCTATCCTCCACGCAGATCATAAAGCGGCTTGTAGGGACCAGCACAGCAGCCTTCGAGACGATAGCCCCGCAGGACATATTCAACGTCGCGAGAGAGAACGCCGAAGCAGGGAAGACACTGTATAAGCTGGGAATAGCGGCCTTGGGCGTGATCTTCAAGCTGCTGCTGGCTTTCATCGTCGCATTCTACATACTCTTGGACGGCTCAAGGCTCAGGAACTGGTTTGTGGGCACCTTCTTCAAGGACGAGAGGAAGCTGGTATCACAGTACTTTGACGACATAGACCACTCCTTCTACAGGGTTTTCTTCGGCAACATCCTCACCGCAGGTTTCACCGCAGTCGTCGGAGCGATAACCTTCAGCTTCCTGAACATCATAGCCCCGCATCCGGCGCTGAAGCTGCCATATCCCGTGCTCTTGGGCATACTGTGCGGCATCGCCAACCTGATTCCGATGATAGGGATGAAGCTCGTCTGGGTTCCAGTCGGCCTTTACGTTCTCTTCCAGATGTATGTCCTAAACCTCTTCCCGGTGATATGGTTCCTGCTGCTTTTCCTGATACTCGTGAACATACTCGTCGACATCTTCCCGGACCTGATACTCAGGCCTTACATCGCCGGCGACGGGATGCACAAGGGGATAATGTTCTTCTCGTTCATACTGGGCACTTGGACGTTCGGGTTCGTGGGCATATTCATAGGCCCCATAATAGTGATAGTCAGCTCGAACTTCGTCAAGACCATACTCCCCGAGATCAGGGGCGTGAAATCTTAGGCTATTTTTTACAGTCTTCATAATAGGTTACCATGGGAGCTGACGACTTCTCGGACTGGTACCATAAGATCCTCGAGGACGCTGAGATAATCGACATAAGGTTCAGCATAAAGGGGATGCCAGTGTACAGGAGGTGGGGCATCACCATGGTGAGGGAGATGCAGCGGTTCCTTGAAATTCTCCTGGAGGATGACGGCCACGAGCCCGTCCTATTCCCAGTCCTGATCCCGGAGGACGTGATGGGCAAGGAATCAGAGCATATTGCAGGCTTCGAGGAGCAGGTCTTCTGGGTCACACACGCAGGCGGAACGCCTCTGGAAAGGAGGATGGCGTTGCGGCCGACCTCTGAGACGTCGATGTATGACATGTTCTCCCTTTGGATAAGAAGCCATACAGATTTACCGTTGAAGATACACCAGAGCGTCGCAGTCTACAGGTACGAGACGAAACACACGAGGCCTCTCATACGGGGGAGGGAGTTCCTCTGGAACGAGGGCCACACAGCCTTCGCTTCCGAGGAGGACGCCGAAGAGAATATCAAAACGATAATCAAAATCTATGGGAAACTCATCAACGAGCTCCTCTGCCTGCCGTTCCAGGTGAACAGGAGGCCTGACTGGGACAAGTTCCCGGGAGCAGTGTACACTCTCGCCTTTGAGACTCTGATGCCGGACGGCAGGACACTGCAGCTGGCGACAGCCCACAACCTCGGGCAGAACTTCTCGAAACCGTTTAACATAGCATACGAGGACGCTGGCGGAGAGCACAGGCTCGTATACCAGACATCCTATGGGCCTGGCTTCGGGAGGCTTCTTGCCGCGGTAATCTCAGTCCACGGCGACGGGAAGGGCATGGTACTGCCCCCGAAAATCGCGCCGGTGCAGGTTGTCATCGTCCCCGTACTCTTCAAGGACAAGGACAGGAAGGAGGTGGAAGAGTACAGCAGAAGCCTTGTAGACAGCCTGAAAAAGCAGGGCTTCAGGGTCAAGTTGGACGACTCTGACAGCAGGCCTGGCGTCAAATACTACCACTGGGAGATGAAGGGCGTCCCCGTAAGGCTGGAAGCTGGGCCGAGGGAGGTCAAGGCCGGGAAGGTTGTGGCTGTGAGGAGGGACACCGGCAAGAAGGAGCTAGTTGCATTGGACGGACTGGACATCACTTCCATCTTCAAAGAGATAGAGGACAACCTCAGGAAGAAGGCGCAGAAGAGGTTCGACGAGCGCATGTTCAAGGCCGAAACACTTGATGACCTGAAGAAGCACGTCGGCGTCGGCATAGCGACTGCAGGCTGGTGCCAGACCGACGACTGCGCTAAGTCTATAGACGAGTTGGGCACGATACTGATGATGGAGGACAAACCCCACACGTGCGCCGTGTGCGGCGGACCGGGAAAACTGATCAGGGTTGCGAGGACATACTAGGATGGACTCTAAGACGAAGATTATATGCACCATAGGGCCTGCCTCAGAGAGGAGGAACACGCTAAGAGAGATGCTCAGGGCAGGTATGGACGCCATCAGGATAAACGCCTCCCACGGGACCATGGACGAGTACAGGCAGATAATCTCAAACGTCAGGTCACTTTCAGACATTCCGATAATATTGGACATCATAGGCCCCGAGATCAGGATAAAGTCGAAGGAGGAGCTGATGCTGAGGAAGGGCCTGGAGTTCGAAGTCGGCTTCGACAAATCACATGACAGGTACATAACCTTCGACTTCTACGACCATGTCAAGCGGGGAGACCATATTCTGCTGGCCGACGGCCTGCTGTATACCAGAGTCGTCGGCAAGAAGAACCACACCCTCACCCTGAAGTCAACGTCAGAGGGCCTGCTTAAGGTGAACAAGAGCGCGTCAGTGCCTGGCAGAAGATTCGATGTGAAATTGTTCTCAAAGTATGATCTCAAGCTTATCGAATTCGCCAAACGCCTTAAGCTGGATTTCATCTCGATGTCCTTCGTGAGGGGCAGCGATGACGTCCTGAAGCTGAGGAAGATTCTCGGAAACTCGGGAATCGGGATAATCTCCAAGATAGAGAACGTCGACGGCGTCAGGAACATAGACTCCATCATAGGCGTCTCAGACGGTATCATGGTCGCCAGAGGCGATTTGGGAGTTGACCTGCCGCCTCAGAAGCTTCCCATGGTGCAGAAGGACATCATCAGAAGGTGCAACATCGTTGGCATGCCCGTCACAGTTGCCACGGAGATGCTGGCTTCGATGGTTGAGAAGCCCAGACCCAGTAGAGCCGAGGCCAGCGACGTCGCCAACGCCGTCTTAGACGGGGCGGACTCTGTGATGCTCTCTGATGAGACAACAGTAGGAGCCTACCCTGTCGAGGCTGTCTCGATGATGAGCAGAATACTTTTGGAGGTGGAGCCGCACGTCAGAACGACGCTGCCGATGGAGGAGACTAGGAGCGTGTCAGAGTCAATCGCGAGGGCTGTCTCCAACACATGCTCCCACTTGAAGATAGACGTCATAGTCACATTCACCCGCTCAGGCCACACTTCAAAGCTCGTGTCAAGGTACAGGCCGCGGCAGGACATCATAGCAGTCACCAGCGACCCGAAACTGAAGAGGATGCTGGACTTGGTCTACGGGGTGAGGCCTGTGGTCTACGAGGACATGCGCCTCAGGGACAGAACTTATAATTGCGCGCGGTTCCTGCACAAGACAGGGAGGATAAACAAGTCTGATAGGGTGTTATTCACAGCCGGCGCCTACAGCATGAAACAGCACCGCACCAACCTCCTCGAAATCCACAGAATAGACGACCTCTTCGACTACTACAGGCGAAACTCGCTCATACGATAGACCAGCCTATAGCCTGGTTTTTTCTGTGAACTCTCGGGGCTTCATGACCTGCCCGCGGAGTTTTACATGGAATAGGTGCTAGAAAAGCTGCATGAACAGTCATTTGCCCATGTTCTTGAATTTCACAGAGTGCTGTTCTCCTGCTGTGCCCCAATTCTCCTTGGGAATCTCTTCAATGATTACGGTGACAGCCTGCGCCGGGATGTTCATATCTGTGAAAACAGCGGTGATCCCTTCAATCACCTGCTTCTTCATGTCATCGTCCAAGGGCCACGTCCTAACACTAACAACTGGCATGATGATACCACCTCCGAGATAGGATAGGATGGAAAAAATAAAAATGGCATTTTGAGGGGATGGAAATTCATGAGAGTACATGCCATTGCAGCTTGCCGCGAACTCGTCCATTACGCTTATGCCACAGCTGAAGAACATGTGACCAAACATCAATTCGCCACTCAAACCTGTTATCTGGTCAGAGCTGATTATTTCTTCAATCTTACGGTCACTGTGTAACTCTTCCCGTCGTCAAGCGTTACCCGTATGTCCAGTTCGCCTGCTGCAAGGCCCTTGGTCTCCAGGTTGAATATGTACTGCTGGTCTACAGGATCGTATCTGAAGATATTGCCCGACGCTGCCTTGCCTGCCGGAGTCGCATCCTCCCACGGCCCGCCATTGCTGCTCACCTCTAAACCCGCGACCGCTGTTGGAACATACGCTCCGTAGGCGTCTTTTAACTGGAATTTGACAGGTATTTTGCTCCCAAGCTTGAAGTCTGCCTTCAGCAGGCCGAACAGTCTTTTGGCCACGGGCGGTAAGATACCTCCAAAGTCATAGGCCACACTGTAGGTGACCGTCTCTGTCACTGTGTTCCCAGCCGCGTCTGTTGCGCTGACAGTGTACACTTTGATTCCAACGACTGCAGTGTCTATTGGAATCCCATTTTCGGTTGTGCCGCTCTGTGCTACAACACCAGACAGTAGATCAGAGACGCTCCACCCAGCCAACACATTCTGACTGAGAGCATATTCTCCGCCGTCGGCTGGAGAGGTTAATGTTATGACAGGCGCTGTCTTGTCGATGCTGATCCCGGACACGGTTGCCGACGCACTGTTCCCAGCCAAATCAACACAGGTTCCCGATGTGGACTGGCCAGCAGCTTCGGCGCTCAACGTCTGATCTTCAGACAACGCCCCTACACCAGACAACGCATCTGCGCAGACATAATGTACTGTCACGTCGGTGTTATACCAGCCTGCGCCGTTAGGATCGGACGACGGCGCACCGCCTATGACAGGCGCTGTCTTGTCGATGCTGATCCCAGACACGGTTGCAGACGCACTGTTCCCAGCCAAATCAACACAATTCCCGAGAACCGACCGGTTGGCGCCTTCAACAGTAAGAATCTGGTCACCGGTAACAGTATAAACGCCAGAGCCGCTGTCAACACAATCAAAGTGGACTGTCACATCACTATTGTACCAGCCTGCGCCATTAGGATTGGACATCGGTCCGCCACCTATTACAGGCGGCAGGGTATCCTGGACTTTTACCGTGAAAGTTACGGGTGTCGCGCTGTTGCCAGCAGCGTCTTCCGCTGTGCAGGTGACAATCGTCTCCCCAAGCGCGAAAACTGAGCCAGAAGTCGGGGCACATGTTGCAACTCCCGCCCCGTCAACAATATCGTTTGTTGCAGTAGAGTCGTATGTTACAACCGCGCCGGCAGGAGAAGTTGCTTCTGCAACAATATCATCGTGGGCTTCTATCACCGGCGGCGTGGTGTCAACCACGGTAACCGTTGCCGTGCATGATGCAGTGTTCTCGTTGTCATCCTCTGCCGTGAAGGTCACAGTCGTGTCGCCCAGAGGGTAGACGTCCAACTTAGTGTCGGTTAAAACCAGGTCAGAATCACACGCATCGGCGGCGGTGGCCGACAAAGGCACGACCGCGCCAGAGCTGGATTCTGCCTCAACCGTCACATCTTCTGGGCACTCTATTTTCGGAGGTGTTGTATCCTCTACAGTTACCAGCATCGAACAACCGGCGCTGTTATTCTCATCATCCTCTGCCGTGAAGGTCACAGTCGTGTCGCCCAGAGGATAAACATCTAACTCGGTGTCAGTTAACACGGGGGTTGAATCGCACACGTCAGCGGCTGTGGCTGTTAGAGGCACATCTACACCAACATAAGACGCACACTCTGCAGTCACATCACCAGGACACACAACCTCAGGCACACCCGTATCAGTCACGGTAACCCTTACATTACATGATGCCGTGTTCCCGGCATCGTCTTTCGCTGTGAAGGTCACAGTAGTTTCGCCCATTGGGTAAACATCCAGTGCAGTGTCAGACAACACCGGCGTTGGATCGCACACATCCGCAGCACTGGATGCTAAAGGCACAGCCGCGCCAGCATAAGACGCACACTCTGCAGTCACATCACCAGGACACACAACCTCAGGCGCAACCGTGTCAGTCACGGTAACGGATACGCTGCAGGTGGCGTTATTGCCGTAACCATCAGTCGCAGTGTATAGTACGGGAGTTATGCCGAGAGGATAGCTTGAAGCACCGGGGTTTGTAACAGTGTAGGACGAGCAAGCGTCCCAGACAGTCGCATCGCCAGGGTCGACCATAGCCTGCAGGTTCTGCGCGCATTCAGCAGTGGCTGCTGTCGGGCAGGTTATTGAAGGCGAATTGCAGTCTCTCACCGTCACGACAGCGCTGCAGCTGTCACTGGCTCCGGAATCATCGCTAACTTCCAGGGATACTGTGCGGCTTCCCACGCCAAATGGTCCTGCAGGATCCTGTGTGACAGTTATGGGGTCAGCATCTGGATCATATGAGCCTCCGTTTACGCTAACAGCAACTGTGCATGTGGCTGAGCTGACGCATTTGGCCATATTGCTGCAGACTGCGACAGGCGGCTCATTTTCTTCAGTGACTGGCGAGTCAATGACAGTTCTCAATATCGTATTGCATGTGTAGTAGCCGACGCTAAGCGGCGGCGCAAGGCCGATGCCAAAGCCAAAACTGTCTTGTGTCCCCATAAGCTCCCCATCCTGGTTGAAAGCCTGTGCGGTAGAGATTGAAACAAAATCGCCTACGCCCGCCGACTGGACGAAGTTTACGGACGCGTCCTCAAAGTCGTCGTATGAGTTGTAAAATCCGACTGTGGCGAAGTCTGATATCCCTATGCTTGCCTCTCCGCCTGTGCAGTAGGACAGGTAGCAGCCATATCTGCCGTCCTGCCCGTATACGGTACCCACCTCATCGGTGGCGCCCACTCCGACGGTTGCGGCGCTGCCTCCGCCGAAATTCATCGTGACAGCCCCGTCTTTAGCGCTCTTGTGCGTTTTTGAGCTGTACATTGCGAGGCACGAGTCTTCGTCGATGCTATCATGGCTTGGCTCTGGGAAACACTGGGATGGGTAATCGCAGCCTTCCACAAAGCATGCCCTGCACTCAAGTCCGCTGGCGCAGTCCCCCGAGGCGTAACACTCTTCTCCTGCTTTTCTGCGTTCTTCGCAGCGCAGTATGTTGCAGAAGAGACCGCTCGCGCAGGTGGGGACAAGCGGGTTCGTCTTATCGCACAATTCCCCTTCATGGGAAGGGTCGTGGCGGCATTCCCCATAGAAGTCGCAAACGAGTCCTGACTTGCATGTGCCCTGCCCGATGCCGATGCAGCTGTCACCAGCACTTCCGCGCTCTTGACAGTAGAAATCCTTGCACACCAGACCGGACTGGCATTCGTAGTCGGCAATCCCACAGTATCCTCCTACTCCCTTCTTCTTCTGGCATGTGAACAACTCGCAGTACAGCCCCGAGTTGCAGTCGGAATTTGTACCGCAGCTGCTGCCCTCAACACCAGGAACCTGGCACGTGAAAGCCAAACACTTCAGACCGGACTTGCAGACCCAGTCTGCGGAACAAACCCCCCCTTCATCCTTTTTGTTTTTGCATGTGAACAGGTCACAATAGAGTCCAGAATTACAATCGTCATTTGTCCCGCAGCTGCTGCCCTCAACACCCGGGACCCGGCATGTGAAAGCCTGGCATAAACCGGACTTGCAAACCCAATTAGCAGAGCAGCTTTCTCCGGTGCCTTTCTTGGTTACACATGAGAAGAGGTCACAGTATTGATCTGAATCGCAGTTATCATTGGTAACGCAACCCCCCGATGTTGGTACACATGTTCCCCAACTACATATCAAGTTTGATTGGCAGTTTCCCTGACCGATTCCAGTGCATGATTGTCCTTTGCTTTTTCGTGCCTTGCATGTGCTGTCGCAATAAAGATTGCTATTACACTCAGAATCGAAGGTGCAGGGATCATTTGCACTCCCGTCGTAGCACTCTCCTGCTACAGTATTCAACGGAGTTGAGTCATAACAATAAAGTCCTGAATCACAGTCACCGCCACCCAATATGCAATAACTGCCTTCTGACCCGGTCCGGCATTTTGCCGATGTAGTTGTTGTCCAATCATAGTCAACGCAGTAGAGTCCTGAATCACAATCCCCATCCGTGAAACACTTCGCTCCTGAACTGCCGCTGACGCACTCTGACCAGCAGACTCCGGCAATGCAGTACACAGAGTTTAACCCATAACATTTCACGCCGCTACCGCAGCCGCATTCCGCGCTCACTTCCCCAGACAGTATTGTAAGGAGGGATAGGCTTATTAGCAGGGCTCCTATTCGCAGAATTTTTTTCATATTGTTTTTTGTTCGAAAATCAACCAACTCCCTCGAACATCGTTCAGATGGGTTATAGTATAGGCAGTAAGCGAATAAAAGAGGAAGATGAGGTTCCCAAAAAAAAAGGAACCCCGTGCATTATTTACTGCTTGTGCTTGCGCTTATGTTATTGGATAATTTATGCATATTATTCCTAATAGACACTATAATTATGTGGTCTTTTGATGAGAGATAAGAGTGTATTTATCCATCCATCGGCAGAAGTGTCAGAGGACGCCCAGATAGGGGAGGGTACGAAGATCTGGCATCAGGCGCAGGTCAGGGAGGGCGCGAAGATCGGCAGGAATTGTAATATCGGCAAGTGCGTTTACATAGACTTTGACGTCTCTGTCGGCGATAATGTGAAAATTCAGAATTTTGTTTCCGTCTATCATGGTGTTACGCTGGAGGATGACGTGTTTGTCGGCCCTTCTGCGACATTCACGAACGACTTGTATCCGAGGGCTCCCGTCTGGAACAACGAGAGAATAATCAGGACCTACGTGAAGAGGGGCGCGTCTATCGGCGCTAATTCCACAGTCCTTGGCGTAGTAGTCGGCGAGAATGCTATGATCGGCGCCGGGGCTGTTGTGACAAAGGATGTGCCAGACTATGCGCTAGTCTACGGCAATCCTGCGAGGATTAGGGGTTTCGTGTGCGACTGCGGCGTTAAGCTGAAACATACTGGCAGCGAGGAGGGTGAGGCGCTCATGGTCTGCCCGAAGTGCGGCATTACGAAGACGATACCGTCAAAAACATACAGTTTGTTAGAGGAAAAATGATATCGATGGTTAAGCCCCTGATAGGGGATGAGGAGAAGAAGGCTGTGATGGAAGTCATGGATTCGGGGGTCATAGCCCAGGGCCCGAAGGTGAAGGAGTTCGAGGACAGGTTCGCAGAGTATGTTGGCACAAAGTACGCTATTGCGACTACCTCTGGAACCACCGCGCTGCACATTGCATTACTTGCAGCCGGGATCAAGCCGGGCGACGAGGTTATTACCACGCCTTTCACGTTCATAGCATCGTCGAATTCCGTCCTATTTTGCGGGGCGAAGCCGGTGTTCGCTGACGTCGGCGAGGACTATAACATTGATCCGGGGTTGATTGCTGAGAAGATCACGAAAAAGACGAAGGCTCTGCTGCCTGTGCATTTGTACGGTCAGCCGGCTGACATGAAGCCGATAATGGAGTTGGCAGAGGACCGTGACCTGGTCGTCGTCGAGGACGCCTGTCAGGCGCATGGGGCGGAGTATGACGGCAAAAGGGTCGGCTCGTTCTCGAACGGCTGCTTCAGCTTTTATCCTACGAAGAACATGACCTCAGGCGAGGGTGGGATGATAACCACAGACGATAAGGGCGTGTATGAGCAGTGCCTACTCCTCAGAGCCCATGGCATGAAGGTGAGGTACCATCATGATATCTTGGGTTACAATTTCAGGCTGACGGACATCGGCGCGGCCATAGGCTTGGAGCAGCTTAAGAAGCTTGAAGGCTTCAACAGGGTTAGGATACGCAACGCCCGCCTTCTGTCAAAGGGGCTGTCCAAAATCGGGGGAATCATAACCCCGAAAGAATACGACAACAGAAGGCACGTATTCCACCAGTATACCATCCGCTTGTCCGATTTCCCGCTGACCAGGGACGAGGTTATGAAGGCTCTCAGCGATAACGAGATTGGTTCGATGATATACTATCCGATACCATCCCACAAGCAGAAGTTGTATGTGGAGCTGGGATACAAAGACAAACTCCCGGTCTGCGAAAAGTATTGTGAGGAAGTCCTAAGCCTCCCAGTGCACCCAGCGGTAACGGAAGAGGATGTCAGACAGATAACAACAACATTCAAGAATATGGTCTGAGAGACTATTTCCGGTATATCAGCCCTCTCCCAACTCCCCGGTATGTGAAGCCGGCTTTTGCGGCAGCCTCAGGGTCGAAGACGTTTCTGCCGTCTACTATAATCTTGGTCCTTAGGAGTTTCTTCAGTCCGTCCAATCCCAAAATAGAGTATTCCTTGTGGCTTGTTACTATGACTGCAGCGTCCTTACCGTCCAAAGCAGCTTTTAGGTCTGATGTCAGGGGGATTCCCTCCTCGTCGGTCACGTAGGGGTCGTGGACTGCAACCTCCCTGCACTTGCCCTTCAGGATGTTATAGAGCGGCTTGCATGGCGTGTTCCTGGTGTCATCGCTCTCTTCCAGGAAGGCGTAACCTAGGATGCAAACTCGCGCATCCTTCATCTTGATGCCCTTTTCCTTAAGCGCTTCATCCAGCAGCTCTTCCATGTGCTGGGGCATATGATCGTTCAGGTTCCTGGAGTCTACCAGTATTTTAGGTTCGAATTTGAATCTTCCGTATTTGTCCAGCCCGTATTTCAGCAGCCATGTGTCCTTTGGCAGGCAGTGTCCTCCGACTCCCGCCCCGGGAAAGTGCATGTTCCTCACAGGGTTCGCTGAGGGATTGGAGGGGTCGTTTGGGAGGCTGTTTACGAATTCTCTGACATCGTATGCGTCCACCCCCAGTGATTCGCAGATTATCGCAACCTCGTTGGAGAATGCTATGTTCACGTCCCTGTAGGCGTTTTCGACTGTTTTCGCAACCTCTGCAGTAAGCGGGTCTGTCGGGTAAAGTGGGGCTTTCACGATGTGCTTGTACAGCCATATTCCCTTCTCAGTGCATTTGGGAGTCAGTCCGCCGACTATTCTGGCGTAGTTTGTGATATTATGCAATAGGCGGCCTACCATAACCCTCTCGTATGAGAATGCCAGGTGGAAGTCCGTCCCAGCTTTCATGCCGGAATTCTCCTCGAGTATGGGTTTGATTATGTAATTTGTGGTTCCCGGCGCACAGGTGGATTCTATGATGACGGTCACGCCCTTCTTCATCAGCTTTCCTACCGTGGCCGCTACCTCCTTCAGGGACACGTATTGCGGCACATGCTTCTCGTCTGTGGGAGTTTGTACGTCTACTAGTATGTAATCTGCATCCTTTACCGCGTCATATGAGTCGGTCGCCTTGAAGCTCTTCTTTTCCAGCACAACCCTGTGTATGAGCTCCTCTAAACCAGGTTCGTTGCCTTTTATCGGGTTTTTTCCCTCGTTGAGGTAGTCTATCTTCCAGCCTGACCTCTTAGAACGCCTTTGGACGCCAGTAACCTGGAATCCCTTAACATCAGCCAGCAAGGCTGCAGCAGGTATCCCGACATAGCCCATCCCGAAAACGACAATCTTTGTGACCATGTTATCAATAAGGTTAGTTTAATCTTAGGGGATTAATAATAAAAAATGTTGAGGAAAACAGATCTGTTCACCTTTCGCATGACCTTACTTTGTGCCAACTTTTAAGTACAGTATAGTAGGCACTGTCAGCAGAATCATCAACGGCACAAGCACTGAAAAGAACTCTGGGACTGGGAAGTCAAATGAGTAATGATCTATCTCTATTACATCGTTTCCGCATGTCACTGTGCTGTGCAGGTCTCCGATGTCTCCCTGGACTGGCGAGCCGATTAGATTTTTCGGGACCTTTATCTCTATTATGTAGTTGGAGACTCCGTTGTCTGATGAGCCTGCGTTAGCGTATACTGTCTCGGCTGAACCTTTGACTACGGATTCTGATCCTGTGCAACTCATAGTCGACGGCGCGCTTGCGGGGAAGCCGTCACCGGAATTCGGAAGACTCCAGTCCGGGAGATAGCATATCTGTCCCTTGCTTGAACCGTGTGTTTTTATACCATATTCGTAGCCGTATTCGCCGGTGCCTGAGTTCCTGTCGAGGTCCAGTGCCAAGTCGCCTGTGTCGGCGTGTCTGCCCCATGCATCAGTGTACCCCAACTCTGGCATTGAGGTCACAATCGCGAAATACACATAGCCTGTGGCATCGTCAAAGTATATCGCCTCGATGTCATAGTGCTCTCCTCCAGCTGGGCCGTCATATTTTCTACCGCGTGAGTCGACTAGAGCTGGCTCGTCATAGTCGGACGAGCTTGCGCCCTGGCCCTGGATGTGTGTGCCCTTAGCCTGATAGCCTGTCCAGCAGCGCCGTTACCATGAGGGGGAGGTTTATTGTGGCGTCTCCTTCTACTGTGACGTGCTTTGATTTTTCCTTTGCCTTGCCCCAGCTCACCATCTCTCTGACTCTTGCCCCGCTCAGTGAGCCGTCCCATTCTGGGGCGCTCGTCAGATAGACGATTCTGTCGAGGCCGCCCTTGTACTGGTTCCACCAGATGGTATGGTGCTTGCTTATGCCGCCGCCTATCATCAGCGCCCCGGTTTTCTTGCTGGTGAGCACTTTCTCCTCCATCAGCTTCTCATCTTCTATGAGGTTGACTTTCAGCTTCTTTTTCCTCTCAGCTTGGTAGATTATGCTCCCGACCGCGCCGTCATAGTAGCCTGGCACTATCACGGGAATTTTATTCTTATTAGCCCAGTAGAGTATGCTCTCCTTCTTGGCTTTTTCTCCCAGACGCCATATGAGCTCATAGCCTGCGATTTCCTCCCCTATCTTTTCGATTACCGGCTTGATCTTCTTTTCCAGTATGATGCCATAACTTTTGTTCGGTATAAGAATGTTCCCCAGCCGGTTGATTCCCTTCTTGTGC
>JAZDNF010000008.1:0-156621 GCA_043800255.1 Candidatus Altarchaeota archaeon
CTGACCTGCTGCAACTCCGCTAGCAGCGATACCTGTTACTTCAACAGCAGTCCCAACCGTTGCACTTCCTGTTAAAGCACTTGCTGCAAGAGCACCCTTACTTGCTAGACCAGCAACACCCGCTCCAGTAGCACCTGCTACTGCTCCAACAGCAAAAGAAGTAACAGCTTGCTCTGATGAATAACTCTGGTGGTATATTTGCGTTGTTATGACATAATCTATACCAACACTTACTACACCCCCAATCGCTGCCGAAACCAATAAAGGATTATCGCCTTCTGGATCATTGTATTTCAGTGGGTTATTACGAACATAACTGTAACGATTTAAGTCCTGAGGATTAAATGGGTCAGGTATATCCCTATCAGGACTGATAACTCTACCAATTTCTGGGTTATAAAACCTATGCGTAGCATCATACAATAAAATATTTTTATCATACTCATAACCCGTATATAGATTCCTACTAGTTCCTTCTCTCAAAATCTTCCCGTATGGGTAGTACCTTGTCCTTTCGACTACACCGCCAGACGAGTTAGTAACGACATGCGTTCCTCCCAAATGATCGTCATGGTAGTAGTACTTCTTACCCTCTGAGTCAAGACGTGCTACCAGTTCCCCATTCGCATAATAGTAAGCAGTAGTGTATGTTCCTGATGAATTTACTTTTGTTTCGAACTCTTTTCCAAGGTAGTATGTCGTTACGTTACCGCCACCTGTTAGATATTCTACCTTTTTGAATCTCCTGTTATTATGATCATACCAATATTCAGCTACGATTGAACCACTAGTTCCACCACTTCGAACTCTCTTCAATTGATTCGCATCATTGTACTCATAATAAAACCCACTACCACTCTGCAAATTGCCATTAGCATCATAAGCCATAGTGGTCGGAAGCGAGCCGAACTCGATGGTAGAACCGCTAACATCCAACACTCCGTCCAAAGTCAAATCAGCGTCCAAGTATATTGTGGTTGATGAGAGGGTCAGTGATTTACTGGAACCCATGCTAATTCCACCACCAGAGGGGAGAGTCACATTACCCCCTGCTGCAGTTGTATTGGTACTAATAAGCCAATCTCCTGTAACAGGCGGGTTTACGCCTGTGACAGTAGCAGTAAAGTGACCTGCCCCAGAAGTCAACGCATGCGGACCAGCAGAACCCTCACCATAAGAATAATTAGCCACCAGCCCAGAAGTGTTAACTCTCACGATATTGCCAATCGTAGAATACGTGTATGTGATCGTATAGTTTCCTGTTTCGATAGCAGTTATTAACCGGTCAATGTCATCATACGTGAAGGTTTGAGTAAAGCCTTCAACAGTCTCGTTAATGCCCAAAATGTTGCCAACACCATCATAACCGTAAGTGAGATTCTGAACTCCCGAAGTCAAGATATTACTCAGGCGGAAATCGTCCGAATTATATGCTAGTATAGTGGTTTTACCGTTGTTGTAACTCTTGCTCGTGATCTTACCCAAAGCATTATAGTCGAAATCCTCGACAACGCCGCTCAAATTCTCCAACAGACCCTGCGAATTATACGACAGATAGACGGTGCTGGCATCCGGGAACGTGACACCTGTAACCCTGTCCAAGGAATCATAACTGTAAATCTTCCTCCAATCGAAGGAGCCGGAGGTCACGTTCTCCTCAGTCTTCCTAAGCCTCTGATCAAAGCCGAACCGCGTCCTGGACGCGGAGGTGTTAACCTCCGTGAGAGTTCCAAGCACGTTCTCATCATAAGAGTAAGTTGTGTCGGTGTCGCTTGGGAAATCCTGTTTAGTGACTCTGTTCAGAGAATCATAGGTAAAAGAGATGTTTGTGCTCAGGGCGTCAGCCTGCCAGACGAGATTCCCAACCCCGTCAAAACCATACTGCCAAGTGCCCAAATCAGGATCGATAAGCTTCGTCTTCCTGCCCAAAGAATCATACTCAAACTTGAAGACATTACCAGCGTCATCTGTGATGTTCACCAGATTATCCATCGCATCATAAGCGTACTGGGTCGTGAAAGTCTGACTGCCGACCTTCTCCTTAACCCTCACAATCCTGCCAAAAGCGTCAGAATAATAGATTCTCCTGTGGCCGTTCTCATCCCAAACGGTAGTATTCCAATGGTCATAAGTGAGATTCCGGAACGAACCATCAGTGTTAATCTGCCTGACAACCCTGTCAAGAACATCATACTCAAACGAGACGTTCCTCTGAGTGTTATCAGGGCTCGTATACCAGCTACCGGCAGCCACAAGATGAGGCACGGACTTCTTCTCCACCCTGCCAAGAGCGTCAAAGAAGATGTTAGAGACTATTTGATTGGTGCCGCCCTCGGCTTCACCCCTAGTCTGCACAACACGGCCGAAACCGTCCACGAAAGTGTATGTGTCCAGAGTACTGCCGCCGGCAGACTCCCTCCTAGAAACCAAGAGACCCGCAGGCGCGGAACCATTCCGATAATAACTATAACTGACTGTAGGACTGCCACTGCTATCATATGGCTGAACCTCCTTCAGAACCCGCCCGAAAGCATCATACTCATACGTTGTAGTATAACCGTTCGGATCCTCCACAGACAGCAAGTTGCCAGTGCCCAAATCATAAGAATAGTTGACAGTATGGCCTAATGCGTTGACCATCTGATCAGGATACGTGTAAGTCGTATCGCCGCTGCCAAAGGCGTATTCTGTAACCCTGCCCTTAGCGTCGGTCACATTGATAAGATTACCGTAAGAATCGTAACCAAACTCTGTAATAGGATCGACTCCAACAGCCAACCACTCCTCCGTCTTAGTAAGTTCGCCCTTGGTCGGCACATCGTCTAAGTCGCCGTGATCATAGTAGTAGAGGGTCTGCTGCACTTGAGTACCATCCTTATCGAACAATGAGGAGTTCTTCGCTCTGTCAACAATCCACAGACTGGAATTATAGACATAGTCGGTGTATGCCGTCCTGTCATCATCAGAATCAGAAGTGTCGCCCACAAAGGAAGTCTTGTTCACATTACCATAAAGGTCATAGACGTACTGGGTTCTCTTGATTCTTGAGTCAGAACCTGAACCATCAAAAGTGAACTCGTCAACCTGCTGGAGATAGACATCATATATACCACTTCCCAAGTTAGTCACGCCGAAACTATAATTAGTCTGCGAATGAGGATTGCCGGAAGAATCATTGGTCCGGGTCTTATACTCCCTGCCCCTGTGACTGTCATTCTGATAAAACCAATGCTCAACAGTGCCATCCAACGGGCCAGTGACCTTAACATAAGCGAAACCCCTGAAATCATGCTCCACATAATCATAAGCCCCGCCAGAATACTCAAACCCGTAAGAGCCAGTAGAATTATGAGAACCAGACAGACCATTCTCCTCAGTGGTAGAATTAACACAACGGAAAACCATGCTAAGATTATAATTCTCAAACCCAGAGGAGGGAATATAATCGATAGACGTCCTACCGCCGAGACTATTATTCACACCAGACAACAAATCAGGAGTAGAACCATTATTAAGGTAAACCTTCTGGTAGGGAGGCTCGCCTGAAACTGGAATCGATCTAAGCACATCAACTAACCCGTCACCATTAACATCAGCCAACCGTGTTCCCTCATCGCTCTCATAATAGTTGAACCACTCAGGATTACTCCAACTCCCATCCTCAACCCAGCCAGTGCCATTGTTAATGTAAACCTTGTTAGTACAATCCCCCTCCCTGCAATAGTATCTTAGAACGTCAACCAGACCATCACCATTCGCATCCGCTAACCGCGTGCCCTCATCATAGCCTGTGGAACTGGCAAAAGCCTCAGGATTACTCCAACTAGCATCCTCCTCCCAATTAGTCCCGTTATTAATGTAAACCTTATCATGAAGCGACACCCTCCTAAGAACGTCAACCAAGCCGTCACCATTCACATCAGCCAACCGCGTGCCCTGATCCTTACCATTAGAGCTGAAGACTTCTGGAAGAACCCAGCCAGCATCCTCCTCCCAACCCGTGCCGTTGTTAATGTAAACTACCTTCGTAGTATCAGGCGTCACATATGACCCAAAGATGATGTCAGGATAACCATCGCCATTCACGTCCGCAATCCGCGTCCCATAATCACCGGAAGTGTCGCCCAAATCCACAGGAATAAACCAATGAGTCGCATTAGTGGCATTATCCCAACTGGTCCCATCATTTAACCATACCATGTTATCACTACCACCATCAACTCTACGCAAAATGTCGACTAAACCATCATTGTTAACGTCATCCAAACGAGTTCCATAATCCCCACCACTATTCCCCAAATCTGTTGGAATAATCCAATGAGAAGCGTTAGTGGCGTTCTCCCAACCAGAACCAGTATTAAGGTAAACTACGTTCACCGTTCCACCAGCCACTCTCCTAAGCACATCAATCAAACCATCAGCGTTCACGTCAGCAAGACGTGTACCAATATCATCCCCATTAGAAGATAGGAAATACTCGGGTATGCTCCAGCTGCTGTCTTCCTCCCAGTTCTCCTGCTTGCGCTGGTATCCGAACCGGGTCGGCGGGAGACTCACACTGGTAACGTTCGCATACTCTGCGATAGAGACCAGCAAAGACTTGGGCGAATAAGAACTCTGCGAATAGTTGAACTCGTACAACCTAACCTGCTTAGTATTAACTGTGATGTTAACCTCCCTCAGACGACGAGCCTGCAAGACCTCAGAACCCTGATCAAAAACCGTCACAAGATCAGGGCGGTCGCTGCCCTCTCTCGTGAAATAGACGACCCTGTCCTTGTCATTATTGTACTCGATCTTGTCCAAATAGACGGTGCCCTTATCCTTCGCCGTCGGATTCTCCTGATAACTGTAATAAATCTTATTACCATGCGTGTCCTCAACCTGGTCCAGACTCCAACGCCACACATAATCCTGGGTGTTCGATAAAGCCTCGGAATCATTATTATAGCCGAATCTGTACTCGGTACCCCCCCAGGTAATAACAACCCAGTAATCACCTTCCGTATTTGGAGCGCCAGACTGGTTTGATATATACAGGTAAGATTCTACTCGAGTGTGATACCTCCCATCAGAAGTGTTATAAATCAGATCATGTTTTTGTCCGTTGAAGATTAAATCAAAAGAATCGTCAGCCGTATCATCCGGAGTATAATTCACATCCCTCTGAACATAATCCAGATTAAGATCCCAACCCAAGCCAGCGAAACCAGCCCGGCCCTTAGAACCGTGGCTGTTATAGGACAAGACAACTTGGGGAGTCAGACCGTTCGTGCCAGGCGGAAGCTTAAGAGGATACGAATACGAACCACCGCAAGTGAACAACGAAGTCTCAAAAGCATCCTCAAGCGTTAAAGGACTCTCAGGCGGAGACACAGACTCATGCAAATACGTCTTATACTCGAAGTCGGCGGAAACAGACAAAGAAAACAAAAAAAGACACAAGACAATGGAGAAAAATTTAACCCTGAAGATAAAACCAAGACACGCCACTCCAACCACTGGTTACCAATTAGAACCACCCTATAAAAAGAATCCGCGCAGGCCCGGCCGCTTTTTTATAGGCTTGTCTAATTGTTTATGATGTTGGACGAGAATGGGATTAGGGAGCAGGGCATCAGGATCATTGAAGAGTTCTCGAAGGCCTTGAAGGACATTCCAGAGACCGGCGAGACGCACTATGTGGTTGAGCTGAAGAATGTCTGGCGGGAGGACGGGAAGCCTGTCCTCGACAGGACATACAGGGACAGGTTCAGGAAGCTGGTCCCCAGATGGGAGGATAATCATGTCATCACGGAAAAAGGCTGATAGGGTGTCAACTGCCATAATAATGGCAGCGGGGGAGGGGACGCGGTTGAGGCCTCTGACTTCGACCAGGCCCAAGCCGATGCTGCCCATAGCAGGCAAGCCGATACTCAAATGGGATCTTGACGCCCTCGCAGATGCAGGCATAAGGAAGGCCGTACTTGTCGTAGGATACATGAAGGAGTCGATCCAGGAGTACTTCGGCAAGAAATACAGGACAATTAACCTGGAGTATGTCATCCAGAAGGAGCAGCTGGGCACAGGCCACGCTGTGCTGACAGCAGAGGATAATGTAAAAGGCGATTTTTTGGTGATGAACGGTGACGTGCTCGTCTCCTCAAAGCTTGTGAAGTCGTTCCTCAAAAGCCACAAGTATGACGCATCCATGTGCCTTGTGAAAGTCGACAGGCCGGAGCACTTCGGCATAGTCCAGCTGAGAGATGACGCTGTGGCATCGCTGGAGGAGAAGCCAGCAAAGCCTAAAAGCAACCTCGCGAACGCGGGACTGTACATTTTCGATGAAAAGGTATTCGACATCCTCAGGAAGCTGAAGAAGTCGAAGAGGATGGAATACGAGCTGACTGACGCCATAAAAGCGCTCATCAAAGACGGCAGAGTCTTCGGATGCGTCTGCAACGAGCTGTGGGTCGACGTCGGAAGGCCCTGGGACCTGCTGGACGCGAACGAGATAATCATCAAAAACGAAAACCTGAAGGTAAGCAAGAGTGCCATAATAGAAGACTATGCTGTCATCAAAGGCAAAGTCCACATAGGAGAAGGCACCGTAGTCCGGTCAGGCTCTTACATAGAGGGCCCCTGTTACATAGGCAGGGACTGCATCATAGGGCCGAACTGTTACATACGGCCCTACTCGACCATACAGAACAGATGCCATATCGGCAACGCCGTCGAGATAAAGAACTCGATAATAATGCCTGACACGAGCATAGGCCACCTGAGCTATGTGGGCGATTCCATAATAGGGAAAGGTTGCAACTTCGGCGCAGGCACCAAGGTGGCAAACCTCAGGTTCGACAATCAAGAGGTAAAAGTCGAGATAAGCCAGACCCTGCAGACTTCAGGGAGGAGGAAGTTCGGCTGCATCATGGGCGACAACGTGAAGACGGGGATCAACGTGTCGATAATGCCAGGCCGTTCGATATACCCTGGAGCCTACGTTGAGGCTGGCAGCGTCGTCAGGAACACAATATTCACCGAATGATGATCCGAAGACCGTCTGTCGCAGGACAGTTCTACCCCTACGATTCCAGCGTGCTGTACCAGACCATCAAGGAGATGGTGGAAGACGTTCCAAAAAAGAGAGCAGTTGGCGTCATGTCGCCGCACGCAGGCTACATGTACTCCGGCACTGTGGCAGCGAAGGTCTTCTCAAGGGTTGAGGCAGCCGACACCTACGTCATACTCGGCCCGAACCACACTGGCATGGGCCCGGACTTTTCGATGATGACTGAAGGCGTATGGCAGATGCCATTGGGTGAAGTGAGAGTTGACGGCATACTGGCGAAGGAGATGCTCTCAAGGTCCAAATATCTAGAAGACGATTTCACAGCCCACCAGCGGGAGCACTCGATAGAGGTCCAGCTTCCGTTCATACAATACTTCAAGAAGGACTTTCAGATAGTTCCCATCGCGGTGAAACATTACATCCCGGACGGGAACTTCCTGAAAAACCTTGCCGACATCGCAGACGCCATCGCGGAGGGGATAAAAAAGACAAAACTGAAGGTGCTTATCGTGGCAAGCACCGACCTTACCCACTATGAATCCCAGGAAAAGGCTAACGCGAACGACAAGCTGGTTCTCGACTCCGTGCTCGCATTGGACGAGGGCAGACTATTCGAAGCCGTCAGGGAGAATGACATCTCAATGTGCGGTTACGCCCCGACTGCGGTAATGCTTATGGCAGCGAAGTCCCTCGGAGCCAAGAAGGCGGAACTCGCAGGGTATATGACTTCAGGCGACACGACAGGGGACTATTCTGCTGTAGTCGGCTACGGCGGAATAATAGTCAGATGACTACTTTCCGAAAACCCAGCTGAGGTTGCTCCAGGAGGTGCTTACAACGTATATGGTTATGATGATGACTCCGATTACTGCCGCGAGCGCCACCATGCTGTTCTCCCTCGCATAGTCCCTGAGCTGCTCTATGAAATAGCCCAGCCCCTCTCCGACCATCCCCTCCTGGCCTTCGGATGACATTATCTGTTATCCCCCCTGAAGTCGAACCTGCTTTTCCTAACCTCGGGAGGCTTCTCATCCTCGCCGACGTATTCTGAATCTGACTTCATCTCCCTACGCATTGCAGCAATCTCCCTGTAGATTTTATCAAGCAGTCCTTCGATGGATTCCATCTTGCTGCGGACGGCGTACACCTCCTGCCATATCTCCTGCAGATAGTCGATCCTCGAGCGTATTGCATAGAGCTCCTGATAAATTTCATTACCCATGTCAGCCATGTTAATAGATATTTAAACTTAGGATATAAATTGCTATCATGGGAGTCAGCAGAAAAAAGAAGCGCCAGAAGATGCGCAAACACAAGCAGAAGAAGCGTAGGAGAAAGCTGAGGAACCTCAGGCTGAAGAAGAAATAGGTATTACTTCTTCAACCTCTTCAGTTCGGTTTCTATCTCTATCAGACGCTTATGGTACTCTCCAGTTATCTCCCTGAACGTCGCCTCGTCTATCAGCCTCTTGTGATAGTGTTTTTTCGAATTGTTTATCTTCTCCTCGATCTCCTTGTACTCTGCCCTGAGTTCGTCAACCCTGCTGTCCGGGACAGCAGCATCGAGCGAAGTTTTCATGCTCTCCTCTATCTTATCCCACTGCCTTATCAGCGCGGCCTCCTCCCTCGCAGTCCTCGTCGTTATCTTCCCGATTTCGCCTGCAACGGCAGCTTCCTCCTCGCTGGAAAGGCTCAGCCGCTTCTTCTGAATTTTAGACTCAATGTCGGAAATCTCCTTAAGCTTGCCATCCTTCAAGCCCTGGAGATTGTATATCTCGGTCTTGAGGCCGTCGCGCCTCCTCTTAAGGCTGAGAAGAGCCTTCAGCAGGAGAATGCATAGCACCGCAAAAGCTATGAGAACGTAAACGACAGTCTGACCGGGAAGATGGTAGAAGAACTCCACCGGCTTCCCCAGGTCGCCTGTTATGAGCACGTCAATGGATTTTTGGGATGGCATTATTCTAACCTAGGATCATCCGCGTGTTTGAGACTGTTATGGCCGAGGCCCCGTTCCTTACCAAGTCCGGGATTATGTGCCTGAGGTTCCCCTCCTCTATCACTATGAAGATGTCATACCCGCCTCCCCTGAGGTCTGATATGGTCGGCCTGCCGACGTATCTGTTCAAGGTCTTCAGAACCCTGTCAATGTTCTTGGAATTTGTGACGTTCAAGTAGACGTTCACCATGCCCTCAGCCCTCAGCGAGCCTTCGAACAAGCTGACTATCTCCTTGATCTTAATGGCCTTCTTCTTGTCAGCGAGGCTCTTCCTGTTGGCGACAAGCCTTGCAGACGTCTCCCTTATCACGTCGATTATCCTGCAGTTGTTCTCCTTAAGGGTTCTGCCGGTCTCCGAGGTGTCGACGACGACGTCCGCCTCAGGGTTTGGCGGCACAATCCAGGCCTCCGTCTTCCCCGCAGGCCTCTGGACTATGGCGTTTATCCTGTTCTTCCGTAGATAGTCTTCAGTCATCTTCGGATACTCTGTTGCGACGACTATCTGCCTGCTTTTGGAGAATTTTTTCAGATCAGATGTGGTTCTCACCTTTGGCATGGCATCCAATGAGACAGAAACTACGAGTTTGGTCCTCCCGAACCTGAGGTCCAAGAGCTCCACTATGTTCCTGCCTGCCTTCGGATTCAAAAGCCGGTACTCCTCTATTATGTCAGAGCCGGTTATTGCCATGTCGCCCTTCCCTATTGAAATCAATGAAGGGAAATCCTGCGGGCGCAGGCGCTTCAGCATTATCTGCTCGTCGTCTATGTACGGCGCATACCCTCTCTCGGATATCCTGACCTTGTAGCCTGAGTTCCTGAACAGATCGAGAACTTGATCCTGGAGATGGCCATCCGGAACGTAAAACTTTATCATCTGATTATTTATCGCAATCCTGTTTTATTAAGTCAGCAGTTTTATATAATCCTAATCCTATAAGTTTACCGAATTCTGCACGTGGTGGGGATGAAAGAACCTAGACCTGTCAGGGAACTGGCATTAGAGCATGAGCACCATAATCTTGCGAACGACTACTACAGGATCGAGGAGTTCGACAAGGCGATAGAACATTACACGAAGGCTTTGAAGCTGAGGCCTGACCTCGTTGAATCCTACTTCAACAGGAGCCTTGCATACACCAGGCTGAAAGACTATGAGAAAGCCCTTGAAGACCTCAACAAGGTAGACCATCTGGATGCCAGCATACCGGAAGTATATTACACGAGAGGCCTTATTCTGGAGCACCTCAAACACTACGATAAGGCGATAGGCGATTACAACAAGGCTCTGGAGTTGGACCCGACGTACACCGAGGCGTTCAACCAGAGGAAGACAGCCATAGTCAAGAAGGCAGATCTAAGCTGATATGCAAAAGCTCCATCTCGTGGTAGACAAAATCCCCGAGTTCCCATACTTTCTCCTGGCATTTGCCTACATGTTCCTCCATCCAGGCCACGATTACATACACATATTCGCAGTGGCTTTCCTCTTCGTTACAACGTCTCTGGCAATCGGCATAACATTGAAGCTGGTATGCAAAACCCAGCGGCCTGTAGAGTACACCACCATAAAGTTCTTCAAGTATGGGTTCCCGTCGCTGCACAGCATGATATCCCTGGGCGCCATCGCCTTCCTGCTGTTCTTGGACGGGTACATAGCGCTGCTGCTGCTCCCGGTCGGGGCATTCTACGTGTACTCCAGGATAAGGATGAGATTTCACACGGCGCATGACGTTATAGGCGGCGCTATATTGGGACTTTCAGTGGGCGCGATTTTCGGGTACTATGGTTTTGGGATGACCATGCCGCATGTGATTGAGTTCATGTTCGCAGTCCTGTTCTTCGTCCTTCCCATAAGCTTCAGCATCGCAAGGGTCAGGATGTCCGTTTAGGAGAACTCGACGAGACGGTCCGCTTTTATGGTCTTGCATGTTCTTTTGTTCTTGAAGAAGACCGCGTTTCCCCTGAGCAGGAGTTCCACGTTGAATGATGGATGTCTCATCCTGAACTCCCTTCTTCGGCAGTGTCTTCCATCGCAGCCTATGCTGTAATCGCCCGTGGAATAGGCTTTCGTGAGGCAGTATCTGGTCGTCGTCACGTAAACGTATGGATGGTATAATGTGAGATGTCCCGTCCATCCCCTGCTGTTTATCTTAATCGGGAAATTGTCAACTTCCACGCGCGAGATGCCGTTCTCCTCCAGGAAGTCCCTGAACCTATCCTGCGACAGGTTAGAGGAGAGGAAGTGTTCTACAGCAGTTTTTGGAAGCTTTTTCTCGAGTGCGGAAATGCGGGGGTCCCTCTTGAACTTGTGAAGCAGCCTGCCGAGGACAGGTTCAAGATTGCAGTCTCTCACCAGCTCCAAAACGCCGTAGTCGTTCACAACAACTTCTGTGCCATCAGGCAGCGCCCTTAGCACTCCACTCAGTTTTTTTATCCCAGACTCTGAGACATAAGGCGTCAGTAGCGTGAAATCCAGCCCCCGCCTCTCAGATGCACTGAGCGCCTTCCTCACATCCCCCGCGCTTGGAATCAGATACTGGCAGAACTCCTCCCCAAAGTATGCTCTGGAATAGCCATCAAGATTCTCGATTTCCCTGTAATCTCTCACGTGTCTGGCTTTCTCTGTCATAGCATCTCCGGATAGTAGCAGTTGTACTGCGTGCACGTCCTAATCCTGCCTCCCATAAGGTCATATTCGACAATCCCCTTCACCGTGTCAGTGAACTCGCTCTTCGTCGGGTTCTCATCTAGGAAACCTATCAGGAAGCTGGTCAGCCGGACTCCCAAAAGTTTCATCCACAGCGGCTTGGACCTTCCGATAATCTTCACCGAGTGCAAGCCCAGCCTCTTGAACTCATACAGTGCGCAGAGCCCGCACTGGAACGCTATGTTATCCATGAAGCCTTGGGGGGAAAGGCATGACTTCGCATAATATTCTATGTTAGATGAAACTCTGCTGGATGGCGGAACCGGGATGATTTTATAGTCCAGCGAGCATGCGTTCGCTCCGAGGCCGTACTCTTCTGAGCCGTGTTGGAAGGTGCACAGTCCGTCGCAGTTGGCGCATCTGTTGTATAATATGAACGCTTCGAACTCAACCTTACTCTTGCCTTTCACGACCTTCTTGATCTCATCCACAGTCAGATGCCGGGGGAGTATTATCCTCCTGACGCCCATCCTCTCATAGAATCCGGCCGCGAGGCTGTTGTACACGTGGGCGACGCTGCTCAGATGAAGTGCAACGTCCTCATAGTCTTCCCTGAGAAGCCTTAACAGCCCGATGTCTGACACGAGGTAGGAGTCCACTCCAGCTGATAGGGTCTCGTCAACGTATCTTCTAAGGTCCGGAACCTGCTTTTCAGAATAGTATTGGGCGTTCAGTCCGAGGCTTACCGTTACGCCGAAGTCGTGCGCTATTCCCACAATCTCCTCAAGCTCGCTGATGTCTTTCAGATTGGCGTCAGCCCACTCCCTCCTGTTGAGTGAGCCAACTGGAGTGTACTTCCTAATCCAATATCTTGGGAGGTAACCGCAGTACAGTTCAGAAGCTCCTGCAGATATCAGAAGCTCAGTTTCATGGACTCCGTTCACAGGAGAGGCAACATTCATCTCCTGGATTTCAGGCTTCCGAGTTTCTTCTCCTTCTTGGCGATCAGGAGCCTGGTTTTGAGAACGGTGTCCGGGTTCAAGCTCATGCTGTCTATGCCGCATTCCACCAGGAATTCAGCGAACTCCGGGAAGTCTGAAGGAGCCTGACCGCATATTCCAATCTTCCTCTTGTGCTTTTTCGCGGTCCTTATGACCTGCGCCACGAGCCTCTTTACGGCATCATTGCGTTCGTCGTAGATGTGGGCCACGAGCTCGGAGTCCCTGTCCAATCCCAGGGTCAGCTGGGTGAGGTCGTTGCTGCCTATGCTGAAGCCGTCGAACACTCTTGAGAACTGGTCTGCAAGCACGACGTTGCTGGGAATCTCGCACATGACATACACTTCGAGGCCGTTCTCACCCCGCACCAGTCCGTTCTTCTTCATCTCTGCTATGACGCTCATGCCCTCCTTGACCGTGCGGCAGAATGGTATCATGACCTTCACGTTCGTGAGGCCCATCTCGTCCCTCACCTTGAGGAAGGCCTTGCACTCGAGGGCGAACGCGTCCCTGTATTTCACGTCATAGTATCTGGAAGCCCCCCGCCACCCTATCATCGGGTTGCTCTCCTTCGGCTCGAACAGTTCCCCGCCTATCAGGTTCGCGTATTCGTTGCTCTTGAAGTCTGACATCCTCACTATGACGTCCTTGGGATAGAATGCTGCCCCGATTTTCGCCATGCCCTGCGCGAGCTTGTCGATGAAGAACTGCTCCTTGTTCTTGTACCCGTGAGTCAGCGCGTCTATCTTCTCTATGATGTGCCTGTTCTCCTCCTTCTTTCTTATGGCATTATAGTTTATGAGAGCAAGCGGGTGAACCTGTATGTACGAGTTTATTATGAACTCCAATCTGGCGAGGCCGACGCCGTCGTTGGGTATGAAGGACTGCTCGAAGGCGTTCTCAGGTATGCCGACGTTCATCATGATCTTGGTCCTTGTTTTTGGAAGCTTCTTTATGTCAGTCTTCCTGATTTCGAAGGGCAGAAGCCCGTTGTAGACGTTGCCTTTCTCGCCCTCGGCGCAGGATACTGTCACCTTCTGCCCGCTCTTGAGCACGTGGGTCCCGTTGCCTGTGCCGATTATGCAGGTTATGCCCAGCTCTCTTGACACGATAGCGGCATGACACGTGCGGCCGCCCCTGTTTGTAACGATTGCGGACGCTATCTTCATTATCGGCTCCCAGTCAGGGTCTGTCATCTCAGTGACAAGCACCTCTCCTTTGCTGAATCTCCTGATGTCGTCAACGTTCTTTATCACGTTCACCGTGCCCTGGCCTATCTTGTCGCCAACGGAGTCTCCCTGTACCAGTACCTTACCTCTCTTCTTGAGTATGTACTGCTCGAGGACGTCTTTCTTGTGCTGGGAGTGGACGGTCTCAGGCCTGGCCTGGACGATATAGAGCTTATTTTCTATGCCGTCCTTGGCCCATTCTATGTCCATCGGCTTTTTGTAGTGGTCTTCTATGATGCAAGCCCACTTTGCGAGCGTGAGTATGTCCTTCTCGTCCAGGACGAACGAGTTTCTCTCCTCCTCAGACGTTCGAATGTTCTTTGTCGGGTGCTTGCTGCCGTCTGCAGAGTATATCATCTTGATCTTCTTGGAACCGATTGTCTTGCTGAGTATTGGCGTCTTGCCTTTCTTCAATGTTGGTTTGAAGACATAGTATTCGTCCGGGTTGACGTTGCCCTGGACGACGTTCTCGCCCAAGCCCCAGCTCCCTGTTATAAACACGACCTCCCTGAAACCGGATTCGGTGTCCAGTGTGAACATCACGCCAGAAGAGGCCCTGTCAGACCTTACCATCTTCTGGATGCCTATGCTCAGGCATACTGAAAAGTGGTCGAAGCCCTTGTCAACCCTGTAGGATATGGCCCTGTTCGTGAACAATGAGGCGAAGCATTTTTTGCAAGCCTCTATCAGGTGGTATTCTCCCCTGATGTTCAGGTAAGTCTCCTGCTGGCCTGCGAACGAGGCATCAGGCAGGTCTTCGGCAGTTGCTGATGACCTCACTGCGACGTCAACCTCACGCCGGTACGGTTTGCACAGTCGCTTATACGCTTTTGCTATCTCATCTCTCAGGTCGTCCGGGAAGCTGGCGTTTATTATCAGATCCCTGACCTTCTGACCTCTCTCCATCAGGTTGTCAACGTCTCCGGTATCGAGGTCAGACAGTAGCTCCCTTATCTTCTTGTCTATCCCTGACTCGCGGACTAGGTGGCTGTAGGCTTCAGCGGTTATCGCGAAACCGTTCGGCACCTTAATCCCCCTCTTAGTAAGCTTGGAGTACATCTCACCGAGGGATGCGTTCTTGCCGCCAACCTTCGGGACATCCTGCATGCGCAGCTCATCAAACCAGAGGATGAATTCAGAAGACATGTTATAGTATCCGCCTGGATATTAAAATACTGTCTCACTCAGGATAACATCAGCGAGATTTTCTGCAATAAGCCTGTTACCCTTTAACGTGCAGTGCCCGAAATCTCCTGCAAAACGGTCTATAAAATAATCGTCATAGCTGGCATTCTCCAACGCCCCTTTGAAGTTCGCCTCGTTGCTCACGAATAGTATGTCGTCATATCCCTCGAACCTCATTTTTCTATCGTCGATTTCTTTGAGGGGATATTGCATAACAATATGCACTATCCCCCTGTTCTGCAGCATCTCATGCAAGTTTTGATAGTGGTACTCTGTGAGTTCACGAGTGGTATACTCCTCCTGTGTCTTGGAAAAAATCCCTCTCCGTTGGAGATATTCTTTAGACTTCTCGTTTGAAACATCCCTGATGCTTAGAATTCGTAGGAATCCGAGATATGCTGTGTTATATGCCTGATTGTTCGGCTCAAGGTCCGAGTTTATAACCTTAAAGAACATCTTCTCAGCGTCATCCAGTCTATTTTGGGATAAATAGATGGTTCCCAATCCAGCGTATGCTTCAGGTGTCGGGTTCAATTCTATCGCCCTAAGGAACATCTCCTCGGCGAGAAACATATCCTCAGCATCCATCAAACGAGATTTGTACGCATAAAAGGCCCCCAACCAAACATAACCTGATGCATTTTCTGGATTCAACTCTATATGCATTTTTAATATTCTTTCAGCGTCTTCTAATCTTTGGCGATCGTAATAGAAGCTGCACAACACGACATAGTTAAGACCAGAACTTGGATTTAACTCGATGGCTTTTTTAAACATTCGTTCTGCATCATTTGGGCTGCCATGCTTGCAGAAATAGAGTTGTAGACCCAAATACACTAACTCGTTATTTGGATTCATCTCAAGACCTCTTTTGAACATATACTCAGCATCGTCCAATCTATCCTGTTTACAATATAGTACCATCAAGCCAGCATATGAGCCTTCATCGTTTGGGTTCAAGTCAATGCTTTTATCGAACATCTCCTCGGCATCCTCATATCTCTCCTGTAGCAGATACATTACTCCCAGGCCAGCTAGATCGCTCCTCTCCTCTTTGTCCGGAGTGCTCCTTAGCGATGACGAAATCCACTTCCCTAACTTGTAGACTCTAAACTCCCTAACGAGTAAAGTAATCTTAGCTTCAGGAGTATGCTCGTACAGGACATTCATCCCGAAGAGGATGTCGTTGACTCCCATCATAGTAATGACCATGTCCGGCTTATACTCCTCCAAATTTCGTTCAAGATGGGATAATATGTAAACTGTAGTCGCACCGGCAAGCCCTTCATTATAAACCGTAAACTTGGTATTCTGACTTCGGTTGTTCAGGATCAGTTCAAGCTGTTCTGGCCATGTGCTCTGACCATTAAGTAGGTTTGCTGTTGTGGACTCGCCCAAAGCTAGTATGCGATAGGTATCATCTGGTTCGTCTACGATGCTACCGGTTCTATTTCCATATCTTTGTAGTGACAGAACAATGTAACCTCCAAGACGCAAAGAAAACTCAATGATGAGTAGTGTTAAGAAAATGCTGAACAGTAGCAGGCTAATCTTCTGTTTAACTGTTGTTCTAACCATCTATACCAACATCAGCCTTCTGTCTGTCTTTCCAATGCGCTTCTGACCAGTCCCACGAAGAGGGGTGCCGGGTTCTCGAGGCGCGATTTGAATTCAGGGTGGAACTGCGACGCGATGAAGTACCTGTGCTTCGGCAGCTCGATGATCTCCATCAGGTTCCTGTTCGGGTATTTGCCGGAGAATACCATCCCCTTCTGCTCCAGCACTTCTATGTACTTGGGATTCATCTCGTACCTGTGCCTGTGCCTTTCGAAGATCTGGTCCTTTCGGTAAATGCGATGCGCGACTGTATTCTCCTTTATGACGCAAGGGTATGCTCCGAGGCGCATCGTCCCCCCTTTCTTGCTTATGTCCTTCTGCTCCGGGAGCAGGTCAATCACTGGGTGCGGGGTATGGGGGTCAGATTCCGTCGTGTTTGCGTCCTCGAGGCCGCATACGTTCCTCGCGTATTCGATGACGGCGACCTGCATGCCCAAGCATATGCCTAGGAAGGGAACGTTATTCTCTCTCGCATATCTGACCGCCTCTATCTTCCCTTCAACTCCCCGAGAGCCGAAGCCTCCGGGTACGAGCAGTCCATCGTATTTCCTCAGCTGTTCTGCGTTCATCTCATCCGATTCTATCCACTCCAGGTTCACCTTGCACGAGTTCGCCGCCCCAGCGTGCTTGAAAGCCTCCTTTATGCTCAGGTAGGCGTCCTCCAGACCAGTGTACTTTCCGATTATGCCGATGGTAACCTCCTCGCTGACGTTGTGTACCTTATCGACCAGATGCTCCCACTTTGAGGTGTATGCAGGTATCCTCTTCAAATCGAGCTTCCTTATGATTATGTTGGCCACGTCCTGCCTGATGAGCTCCAGCGGCAGGTAGTAGATATCCTCAACATCAGGGTCTGAGAGCACGTGCTCCTTAGGAACCCCGCAGAAGAGCCCTATCTTCCTCTTGGTGTCGTCCGAAAGCGGTGTACTGCATCTGCCGACTATTATGTCAGGTTGGACTCCGAGGCTCAGGAGCTCCTTGACGCTGTGCTGCGTCGGCTTCGTCTTCTGCTCCTTCGACAGTATTACCGGGACGTATGACAGGTGTACGAAGATGAAGTTGTTCTCTGATTCCCTGCTCATCTGCCTCAGGGCTTCTATGAAGATCCTGTTCTCCAGGTCTCCTATCGTGCCGCCGACCTCTATCAGGACGACATCAGTCTTGAACTTTCTTATCCTCTCCTTTATCTCATCGGTTATGTGGGGGATTATTTGGACGGTCTTCCCCAGGTATTCTCCGTTCCTCTCCTTCTCTATCACAGCCTGATACACGGATCCTGTCGTCATGTTGGAGTCCTTGGTCAGGTCCATGTTCAGAAAACGCTCATAGTGTCCCAGGTCCAAGTCGGTCTCTGAGCCGTCATCGAGAACGTAGACTTCCCCGTGCTCGTAGGGGTTCATGGTGCCCGGGTCGACGTTCACGTAGCCGTCGATTTTCAGGGGTATTACGTTGTAGCCCTTGTCTTTGAGAATCCTGGCGATGGACGCAGCTGTCACGCCCTTGCCCAATCCGCTTAAAACACCACCCGTCACTACGATGCACTTCATAACAACGGGTTAATAATAGGGCAGTACGAATAAAAATAGCTACCTGAGGACTTCCCCGTCGAGGGCGAGGTGGCTTATGAAGCCAATGAACGCCGCCGCTGCTATCATCGGCGCGAGAAGGTACAGTGGAGCTGAGAGTATAAGCCCGGCAACCGGTGTGTGTAGTATCCCCCTGTGCTTCACGAACCATAGTATGTACAGCATGGAAGAGAGGCTAAGCGATATGTACAGCAGCCGGTTGTCTCCGTACCCGATGAGGTAAATGATGAGCGATGCTAGGGTGACGCTGAGAAACAGCTTCGCTACCACCCTCCTCATCCTGCTTGAAGGCGTGTCCAGGTCAGGCAGCAGCGAGTAAAGCGCCCCGAAAGCGACTGCAGGTATTATGGAATAGATGCTAGCATCTACTATCAGATGAAAGTGGTAGATAGCTGATACTACTAGGAGGGCTGTCAGAAGGTAGCCTATGAGGTGAGTCTGGTATCCTGGCATTTTTCAATCAGAAGACGTTATATATACTGTGATCCCAACGCAAAAAACGAGGTCTAAGCCCAGGGTAATGGAGAAGGAGCCTGCTGAAAAGGAACTCCATGATGAGTTAATCCTGCAGGAGATCAAGCCCATGTCGCCGGTTGATGCCCTGGAGACTGAGAAGAAGCTTAAGCCTACGAGCGAATTCTACGCGTCAAACAGGAAGCAGAGGATTTCGGCTGATGGGAGCGATGATAGCGACTCTGACGATGACGGGAAATCCCAGAAGAAGACTGTTTCAGGGGACGAGAAAGGGTAATTGTCTTGTAGGATACATCTATCCAACTAGAGAAAACTTTTTATATACTCAAACGTATAGTTAATTCCTCTCTAAAAGAGTGTGGGGATATTAGGCGTCCCATTGGATGACATCCCATAGGATAACATTTATAGGGATTTATCCAGTCGGCTTCGGCTGAGTACTCGTAAGAGTGATGCGATGTTAACCTCAGTCTAGAACTGGTGGTTAGCTGATGGGAGCCATTCTCGGATGGCGGGTTCCTAGAACCCAGCTTAACCCTATATCGCTCTTTTGGAGAATTTTCTATTTTTGTTTGTCTGCCTTCCTCTGATTTTTATTTCCTGAATACTATAGTATACTCTGGTCGGGGGTGATTGGTTTTTCGTCCGACATCAGCGGGTATACTCATTGTCAAAATGAAGGCAGCAATACTTGCGGGAGGATTAGGCACAAGGCTCAGACCTCTCACTTTCACAAAGTCCAAGCCGATGATACCGCTCGTCAACAGTCCGGTGATAGAGCACATAATAGCATACCTGAAGAGCCATAGGATACGGGACATTGCGATAACGACAAACTACCGGAGGGATGAGCTGATAGGTCACCTTGGCACAGGCGACAGATACGGTGTCAGACTATCATACCCTGTCGAGGAGACTCCTCTGGGGACTGCAGGCTCTGTCAAGAACATAGAGGGCTATTTTGACAGGACGTTTGTCGTGATACAGGGCGACAACATAACCGACATAAACCTGAGAGACCTCATAAAGTTCCATAAGAAGTCCGGCGGCTTGTGCACAATCGCAGTTAAAAAGGTTGAGGACTCCGCCAAGTACGGTGTTGTTAGAATGGACGACCACGGCATGGTCACCGAATTCATCGAAAAACCGGGCAATGGTCTGAAGCACAATCTCATAAACACTGGGCTCTATGTGATGGAGCCTGGAATATTCGAATACATCCCGAAGAACCAGTTCTTCGACTTCTCAAGAGACCTTTTTCCCGTCATGAAGGAGAAGGGCCTGCTCTACGGGAAGCGGATGAGCGGCTTTTGGTCTGACATCGGAGACCCATCAGGTTACAAAGCAGCCCAGAGTTGGATGCTGCAAAACCTGGAGGAGTCGCATATGGACTATCCAAACGTCGAGATCAGGAATGCCGTTCACGTGGGCGACAACGTCAGTCTTGGGAATGGCACAATGGTAATCGGGCCGGTTGCGATTGATGACGACACGATTATAGAGGATGACTGCATGATAGGTCCGAACACTATGATAAGCAGGGGAAGCGTGATAAAGTCTGGAACATGCATCCTGGGTTCGGTGTTCTTCAACAACGTCAGAATAGGCGAAAAATCCCATACCGAAGGGTGCATGGTGGCAGAAGACTGCACTATAGGCTATGGCAGCACCATCCAGACGAACGCCATGATAGGCTCAAACTGCAGGATAGGATACGGCGTGGACATCATGAAAGACTCGAGGATATGGCCTGGCATGGAGATATCGGCTGGCACGGAGATCAATGGAACGTTTAGGAGATTCCAGCCGGTGCATTTCGTTAACGATGAGATCGCATGGAGGTTGCGAGGGTTGTCACAGGATGAGGCGTTCTACTTCAACAAGTGCGAGAACAATGCCATGATGTTCACAGGCCGCAAGGCGTTCTCGCTCAAGGAGTTCAGGGACATCCTGAAGGACATAGAAACCAGCTCTGTCAGCCACCATCTGAGGTATGATATAAACGACTTCAGTGATTGGATTAGGAAAGTTATATGCGACGCCAGGCTGGCCGACGACCTTGAACGTGTGAAAAGAGAGGTCGGCGTCGGCGCCCAGGATGATGTCCTCAGGAGCAGACTGGTTAAGAGGACAACGAACAGGCTATATGATCTTGTATGCGAGTCTACTTCCCACCTAAAAAGCTGATAATATCCGTTATCTGGATTCTCTCCTGTTTTTTCGTGTCCCTGTCCCTGACTGTAACAGTATCGTCCTTGAGCGTGTCATAGTCGACTGTAATGCAGCAGGGAACCCCGATCTCATCAGCCCTTGCGTATTTCTTTCCTATGCTCCCGCTGACGTCCATGAGAGAATACGACCCATTTTTTGTTAGGCTGTCATAGACCTCGCACGCCTTCTCGTATATGCCGTCCTTGTTCACGAGGGGGAACACGGCAGCAGCGTAGGGGCTGACAGCCTTGGGAAACCTGAAGTATGACCTCTCCCCGTCCTCTGAGTAACATGACTCGAGAACGCAGTAGAACGGCCTGTCGATTCCGTAGGCAACCTCTATCACATGTGGGACGAACTTTTTCCCATCCTCTGTGACAGAGAGGTCCTGTTTGCTCAATTTTATGTGAGCAGAGAGATCATAGTCACCCCTGTCCGCTATCCCGACAAGCTCTATCCTGCCCAGAGAGTCGCTCATGAACTCGACGTCCCATGTGTCTGATGAGTAGAACGACCGCTCAGTGTCCTTGTGCTGCCTCAGCCTCAGCTTTTCCCTGCTGATTCCAATCCCCGTGAAAAAGTTCATCGCAACCGCAAGATGATAGGCTATGAATGAGTTGGGTATGATTCCCTCATCATAGGCCTTCCTGAAGGTTGAAGTCAGCTCCCGGTCATCCTTCGCCAGGATGGAAGCCGTCTGATCCCCCATCTCCCCAGAAAGGTCAGCCTCCTTCTTATCTGGGTTCATGAAGAACTGTATCTCAGCCTGGTTGAACTCCCTCAACCTTATCATGCCCTGGCGCGGGGAGATCTCATTCCTGTAGGAGCGTCCCATCTGTAGCACCCCGAACGGCAGTTTCTTCCTGGCGACCTCCCAAAGCCTTTTGAACCCAATATAAGTGGTCTGCGCAGTCTCAGGCCTCAAGTAAGCGGTCACCTTGTACTTCCCAGGCCCCACGAAAGTCTGGAACATCAGATTATAGTCGTACAGCTTATCCAGTTTTCCGCCGCATTTGGGGCATGAAACGCCAGCATCCTGGATTATGGCTTCTATTTCAGGGAGCGTCTTCCCCTCGACGCCCTTTTTCAGCTTCTCCTCCAGGAGATGGTCCGCCCTGTAAGGCTCACCGCACTTCAGGCACTCTGTCGTGAAGTCCGTGAAATTTTTGACGTGTCCCGAGGCGACCCAGACGTCCTCCGGGCTCAGCGTCGGGCACTCGACTTCCAGGCAGCCGTGCTCTACGACGTAAATCCTCCTAAGTGCGTCTTCTATGTTCTTTTTTATCCTGACGCCAGTAGGCCCGTAGTCGACAAAGCCCGAAACGCCCCCATATAATTCAAACGACGGGTAGACTATGCCGCGCCTCTTTGAAACGTCCAATATCTTCTGGTACGTCATTTTTTGACCATCTTCTCCCTTTCAGCCTCTATCATCCGCTTCAGCTCGTCCTTGACCTTCTCCTCAGTCTCCTCCTCCTTCTCGACCTCCCATTTCTTCTTGGCGAACCTCTCTTCTTCAACCCTGGCCCTCTTCGACTTCTCAGCCTCTTCGACAATCTCCTTCCTTTTCCTGGTGTAGTTTATCACAAGTATGGCTATTATTACCAGGACTATCACAACAGATACGACAGTCATCCACAGCCTGTTGTTGAGCCTATTGACCTCAATAGTAGCCTTCTCCAGCAGTGCACCAGACTCGGTAACACCCAGAGAGTGATTTAGCTCAGCATATATGTTATAAGCCGTCTCGGCGCTCTTCTTCGCTCCTCGGTAATCCTGACTCTGGAACAGCTCGTACCCTTTCTCGAAATATTGCCTGGCTTCAACCTTCCTCTTCTCGCCGTATTCTATACAGTTCGTCACATTGTCTATATCCGCGGACTTGTTCGTCCCGATGAGCGTGGAAAATAGCTGCTTCGCAACATCCAGCGAGATTCTCGCGTTCTCGTAGTCCGAAACCCTGCAATAGGACAACGCTTCCGTCAGGTTGCCGCTGGCTGAGTTCTCCCTGCTGACCCTGTCGATTATGGTGTTGATCAGGGCGTTGGACTTTTCCACGCCGACGTAATCGTCAACGGTCGTGTAGAGGTCCTTGGCCCTGCGCGCGTATGACAATGCATCATTCGCCTGCCCTGCTATGAAGAACTCCTGAGCCCGGTCATAGTAGCTTTCAGCGCTCTTTTTTGTCTGCTTGTCGCCCATCGCAGTCGTTATCTTATCGTATAAAAGATTGGTCTCTATTATGACCTCCCAGTAGTATTTTTTCTCAGCGCTACCCTTGAGAGCCAACCTGTAGAATTCGTAGTATATCTCTCGCGCCTCGAACACGTTCTCTGTTGCCGTCTCATAGTTGCCAAGGACGAATCCCTGCTCAGCCTTCTGTATGAGCTCCTGCGCAAGCCTTTTTCTGTCTGTGACAGCCCTGTCCGTCATCTGATGGATGAGCGATATAAGGTCTTCTGCCTTCCCAAGGCCGTCAGCATCCTCTATGGAGGAGTAGAGTTCCTTCGCCTTTTCCGCAAGAGTCAGAGATCTGGTGAGGTTGCCCTCGCCGTAAAGGAGCTTCGCGTTCTGGTATGTCGTAAAACCGTTCTGTCTTATCTCATATATGGTATTCTCGATCCTCTTCTCCAGCTGTTGGGAGATGATTGTCCCGCTGGCATCGCTGATGTTCTTATACACGTCCGTCGCGCTTTTGGCAAAGTTTAACGCAGTATTGTACTCTTTCTTTATGTAAAGCGTCTGCGCCTGGACCCGGTAGGATTCAGCCCTCTCCCGCTCGGCGTTCCTAATCCTCAGGATCTCTCTGGAGGACCTGTCGACTATATCATTAGATTTGAAAATCCCGGTCGTATGTTCTAGAATCTCGTATATTTTTAGGGCCTCTCTCCCGAAGTACTTTGATAGCTCATATAGCTCTATGTCCCTCTGGGGATTTGGGCTTGATGGGTTCGGCGTAAGGAAATATTCTGACGCTATCGTGAAATAGATGTCAGCTTCTATGTTCTTTGTTATGGTCTTCTGTATGTCAGAAAGCAGCTGGTCACACTGGCGCACCCCATAGGAGTATGATAGGTTCTCGTATATGCGCCTCGCAAGGTGAGCATTCTTAAGGGCGTTTTTTTCATCGTCTTCGGCATAGTACGACCTTGCGAGGTTAAGGTACTCGTTCGCTTCGATAAGCGTGTACTCTGCGACAACACCCGCTGCCATGATCAGAATGAACAGAACGGCCCAGAACTTTGAGTTCATCTTGTTTTCATCTTCCCGAGATCCTCCATGTCCTCATCAAGGGTCTTCTCGAGGTCATGTTCGTACTTTTTCATGGATTCTTCCATTGATTTCACGTATCTCCTTCTCTTCATTATGAATCTCATAAGAAAAACGAGGACTATGACGACGACAACCACCAGGATGACCTGGTTTAGCGATACGCTGCTCTTCTCCTCCATGGGTTTTAACGTAGTAAGCGGGGCTGTTGTCGGGACTGAAACGATCATATTATCAGCCCTCTTTATGAGAATCTCCGCCCTCAATACGTTCTGGGTGTCACCGAATTCGTCATAGATTACCTGGGATTCCAGAGCGAACTGCTTGGACTTCTCGTAATCCCCGGCAATGAAGAACTCCTGGGCCTTGCTGTAGAATGCTTCAGCCTGCTTTAGCCTGAGGCCTGTGAGTTTCTCGTTGATATTCTCGATGAGCTTGTCAATCCGTTCAATACCTGTCATATCGCCTATGCGGATGTATATGCTTTTCGCCTTGAGCAACATTTCCAGTGAGTTGTTATAATCCGAGTTAACGTATAATCGCTGGGCCTCCTGGTAGTAGAAATTGGCGGTTTCCCGCTGGGTATACGAGATGTTAACCTCGTAAGCGTATACGCTCTTGTCCGACGTTCCGAGAATCACTTCAGACAGGCTGTCATTCTCCAGGTCTTCGACGTCCAGCGCGATTATGGGTTCGTCTATGTCGAACTTCCACTGGAATTTCCCGTCTTGGGTCAGCACGTAGACGATGCCTGCCATCGTCCCTACAACTACGTCATCATGGTCGTCCCCATTCACGTCCGAGACTTCTACGTCGTTTGCGTATCCGCCCAGCTCATAGACCCAGAGAACCCGGCCGTCATTGTCTATTGCCTGCACGTAGTCGTCTGACGTTCCCACAATTATCTCATTATTCTCGTCTAAATCCAGGTTGGCGACGGCCAGTGTTGTAACGTCGCCTCCAAGCGGATAAGTCCATCTCTGTGCGAGCTGGTACGCATCGGTAGTGTAGTTCAAGAACGGCGCAAGCACATATAGGGTATTCGACTTCTCCGTGCCAAGTACAATTTCCATCTCCCTTTGGGGAGTTATCTTCCCTATCACAACCTTCGAGATTCTGTCATTTTTCCTGTTTGATATGTCATCTACTTTCTTTTGCAGTATCATGCTCCCGTTGTAGTTGAAGAGGTAAAGGCTGTCCGAAACCGCGATTATATCCTTGTACCCATCACCGGTCATGTCTGCCGCCAGCACCAGATCGATTGGATCGTTCAGCAGGATGTCCCACCTTGTGAGGCCGAAACTGTCAAACAGGTAAAGCTTCGACGTCGACCCTCCGATTATGTCGCTCCATCTGTCGTTGTCGAGGTCAGCAACGTATATGGTCTGGATTATCGCTGACGATGAGTAAGTTCTCTGGATTGTGCCGTCGCTCTCTATTATGTATACCCTGCCTCTTGAGAGTTCCTCTATGAGCCTGCCCGCACCCACTACAATCTCAATCTCACCATCACGGTCGAAGTCATTCAAGAAGGCAGACCTCAGGATGTCGTCTACAGGCCTCTTCCAATAGAGTGTGCCGTTGCCTCTGATAGCATAGACTACGTTGTTGAGCTCGTATTTTCCTGTCCCTATGGAACCCTTTGTTGTTGCGATAACCTCCTTTTTTCCGTCGTTGTCCAAGTCTGTGACCTGCAGGAAGTTTATGTCGCCCTTGAAATCCTCAGAGCCTTTCCCGACATTATAGCCCCATCGGAATATGAGCGCGTCCGAATATTCCTGAGAACTTGACGTGCATGATAGGAAATAAACCGCTAAAATGA
Organism: Candidatus Altarchaeota archaeon; assembly: GCA_043800255.1. GTDB lineage: Archaea > Altiarchaeota > Altiarchaeia > IMC4 > SCGC-AAA252-I15 > JAZDNF01. Next base: position 26,086 of record JAZDNF010000008.1, read on the forward strand.
ACAGAATCTTTTTAGGATCTAGCATCAGAAAAAATTATGCGTAAACGCTTAAATACGGCCTGTCCGATAGTATCTGGCGGCCTCCTCTGGGGGCATCGTGTTGATGTACATGCCAGAACCCAGCTCGAAGCCTGCTAGTATGGACATCTTAGGAATCAGCTCCAGGTGCAGGTGGAGGTTTCCGCCTTTTGGCGATTGATGCAGGTAGAAGTTGTATGGTGCGCAGTCCATAAGCTCGTCAAGCCTCTTTAGGATGAACTGCAGGGTCTTGGCGAACGACCGGGTCTCGCTTTCGCTCATCTCGCTCAAACGTGTGATATGGCGTTTCGGCTGCAGGCAGGCCTCGAAGGGGAAGCGTGAGGCGTATGGTGCGAATGCTATCACGTTCTCGTCTGATCTTATCCTGCGCCTTCCTCTAAGCTCCTGCCTTCCGATGTCGCATATCCTGCATCTGCCCTTCGACGCATTTATCTCCTCAGTCACAAGCCCCGGCACTATTGGAACCCCTATTATCTGAGTGTGAGTATGATACAGGGATGCTCCGGCATCCTTTCCATAATTTTTGAACAGTGAGACGTATCTCACTCCGCTCATCCTGCCTATGGCTTCAACCCTGCGATTGTACATGTCAAAGACTTTCATCATATGTTCTGTGCTCAGCTGATGGAGTTTTCCCTCATGCTCCGGGGTTTCGACTATTATCTCATGCTTTCCGACGGCAGGCATTGAGCCGCCCTTCATCCTCCTGGCTTTTCCCTCGCTTGTGGCGGGGAACTTGTTCGGGAAGCATCTCACAATCCATCTGCCTCCCTTTTCTATCCTGTCGATTTCGGGCGGCGTCAGATGCTCATTCGACTGGCAGAAGTAGCAGACTTTCTCATCAGGTTTCTCGCAATATTTATTGTAACTGTCAGGCCTCTTGGATCTTTTCGATGCTATGATGACGTACCTGTCAATGAGGGAGTCCTTCCGTATCTCGTTCATGTTTTACTATTCTCCCAGCCCTTATCAGAGTCTCGCCAGCTTTATGTCTTCTCGTGTCACGGTCTTCCTGTTGGCGTGCTCTGCGAGCTTTATTGCCTTCCGGGTCACATCCGCGGTAACCTCCTCCAGGACGTCCCGCAGCTCCTCGCATGCGCTCATGCTGACCCTTTCGGCGCCGTTCTTCTTCATCAGCCTCTCGAGGGGGGCCAAAGGTATCTCAGCCATTTTTAAGACCTGTATTATATTAGATATTATATCTTAAATGAGGTGACAGCATGGATCACAAAATTGGGAGTTGGGCTTTTCTCGTAGGAATTGTAGTAAGCGTACTCGCGGGGCTTGCCATCGAGAGGAACGTCTCAGGAGCGCCGCCAAGCAACTTCGCTGCGATAGCCGCCGTCCTTACGGTATTAGGGCTTATCGTAGGTTACGTTAACATCACGCCCGGCGAGGCGACCCTGTTCCTCGTCGCAACCATGACATTGATAGTCGCTAGCTCTTCGGTCATATTGATACCCTTCGTTGGAGCGGCAATAAAATATATCCTGACGTCTGTCATCGTCTTCTGCTCTTCAGCCGCTGTCGTGGTCGCGCTGAAGACCATCTACGCCCTGGCTGCTGAGAAGTAGCCTACTTCTTCTTTCTGGGATTCTTTATCTGGGCGTGCGCTGCGGCCAGGCGCGCTATCGGCACCCTGTATGGGCTGCAGGACACGTAGTCGAGGCCGACATTGTGGCAGAATTCCACAGAAGATGGGTCTCCTCCGTGTTCGCCGCATATCCCAACCTTGAGGTTGTTCCTGGTCTTCCTGCCTTTTTTCACGCCCATCTCAACGAGCTGGCCGACTCCCGTCTGGTCCAGGGACTGGAACGGGTCAACGTCGAGTATCTTCTTCTCTATGTATTCCGGCAGGAACTTTCCTGCGTCGTCCCTCGAGAATCCGTAGGTCATCTGGGTCAGGTCATTGGTGCCGAAACTGAAGAACTCGGCCTCCTCTGCTATCAGGTCGGCTGTGAGAGCGGCTCTCGGAATCTCTATCATGGTGCCGACCTTGTAGTCAACTTTGACCTTCTGCTCCTTTATCACGCTCTCGGCCGTCTTGACTGTGAGGTCTGTCAGGAGCTTCAGCTCCTTTATTTCACAAACCAGAGGTATCATTAGCTCAGGCCTGACGTCTACTTTCTTCTTCTTGAGCTCGCATGCTGCCTCCATTATGGCGGTGACCTGGATCTCGCATATCTCCGGGTAGGTGACTGCGAGCCTGCATCCCCTGTGGCCCAGCATCGGGTTGATCTCATGCAGTGATTTAATCTTAGCCTTCAGTTTTTCGACTGAAACTCCCATCTCGGCGGAAAGCTCTGTTATCTCCCTGTCCTGGGTGGGCAGGAACTCGTGCAACGGCGGGTCCAGAAGCCTTATAGTGACAGGTTTGCCTGCCATCACCTTGAATATGCCGATGAAGTCTGACTTCTGCATCGGAAGCAGTTTCTTCAGTGCCTTCCTCCTGCCGGCTTCGTCCGACGATAGTATCATCTCCCTCATCGCCTTTATCCTGTCAGCCTCGAAGAACATGTGCTCTGTCCTGCAGAGGCCTATGCCTTCAGCGCCGAAGTCGAGCGCGACCTTAGAGTCTTTGGGCGTGTCGGCGTTGGTTCTGACGCCGATAACCCTCATCTTGTCGGCCAGCTTCATGAGCGTCTTGAACTCCTTTGACATCTCAGGCTCTATCAGCTCAACTTCGCCCAGGATGACTTCGCCGGTGTTGCCGTTCAACGCTATGACCTCGCCCTCCTTGACCATGAACTCGCCGACCGTGAACTGATGCTTATCATAGTCCACTTCTATCTTCTCGCAGCCTGCGATGCAGCATTTGCCCATGCCTCTCGCAACCACTGCAGCGTGGGAGGTCATGCCGCCTCTTGAAGTCAGTATGCCCTGCGCCACGGCCATGCCGTGTATGTCCTCAGGGCTTGTTTCAGTTCTTACCAGGATCACCTTCTCGCCTTCGCCGCTCAGCCGTTCAGCGTCGTCGGCGTTGAATACGACCTTCCCTACTGCCGCTCCCGGCGACGCGGGAAGGCCTTTCGCGATAACCTGGAGTCTTGCTTCCAGGTTTATCTGTTTGTGCAACAGCTGATTTATCTGGTCAGGTTTAACCCTGAGGATGGCAGTCTTCTCGTCTATGAGGCCCTCGCGGGCCATGTCAACCGCTGCCTTAACTGCGGCTTGGGCTGTCCGCTTCCCATCCCTTGTCTGGAGCACATAGAGTGTGCCGTCCTCTATCGTGAACTCGAAATCCTGTATGTCCTTGAAGTGCTTTTCGAGTATGCTGTAGACTTTCAACAGCTCCTTGTACGCCTTTGGAATGTACTTTTTGAGGTCGTCTATGGCTTGCGGCGTCCTTATTCCTGCGACCACATCCTCGCCTTGGGCGTTGAGCAGGAACTCCCCGTAGTGCTCTTTCTCCCCTGTGGCAGGGTTCCTTGTGAAGGAGACCCCGGTTGCGGAGTTGTTGCCTGTGTTCCCGAAGACCATCGTCTGCACGTTCACTCCGGTGCCGAGGTCGTCAGGTATTCGGTGGAGTTTCCGGTATGTGATGGCTCTCTTCGTGTTCCATGATTCGAACACCGCGTTGATGGCCATCTTCAGCTGCTTCTGCGGGTCGTCCGGGAACTTCATGCCGGTCTCGGACTCTACGAGCTTCTTGTACCTTATCACAACCTCCATCAGCGCTTTCGCGTCCAGGTCGGTGTCGAGTTTCGCCCTGTTCTCCTCCTTCACCTTTTCGAGAATCTTTTCGAATTTCTCGTGCGGCACTCCGAGGACTACGTCGCCGAACATGTTGACGAACCTCCTGTAGGAGTCGTAGGCCATGCGCTCGTTCTTGGTCTTCCTTATGAGGCCGTTCAGGGTGTCGTCATTCAATCCGAGGTTGAGGACTGTGTCCATCATCCCAGGCATCGAGAACTTCGCGCCGGAGCGTATTGATACCAGCAGGGGGTTGTCTTTTCCGCCGAACTTTTTCCCAGACACCTTCTCCAGCCTGCTCATGTTCTGCGCAATCTGCCTGTCAAGTCCTTCAGGATGCTTCTTCCGGTTCTTATAATATAGTATGCAGGCGTCAGTCGTTATCGTGAAACCTGGCGGGATAGGCAGACCTATGTTAGTCATCTCAGCTAGGTTGGCGCCCTTACCGCCTAAGAGCGCTTTCATCTTCGAAGTCCCGTCGGCTTTTCCAGCGCCGAAAAAGTAAACGAATTTTTTGGCCATTTTGAAGTAATATCTATGGAAGATGTTGCTTAAAAATTAACTCCCTCTCTTGAAGCGTTCGATTATGTTCTTTATCTCATCCGTCGGTTTTATTTCATAGGCTGTCTTGTAGTATTCGAGGGCGATGTCCTTCTCCCCGCTCAGGTTGAAGATGTGCCCCAGGTTGTAGTATGCCGGCAGACATCCGGGGTCGACGTCTAGCGCAGTTTGGTACTCGTCTATCGCTCCCGTCAGGTTGCCCTGTGACGCGAGTATGTTGCCTGCCTGGACATAGACTTCAGGGGATTCAGCGTCAAGTTCCTTCAGTTTTTCAAGCAGGCCTAATGCTGGCTCGTGCTTGCCCTGCGACTCCAGCAGGAGGGCCTTCTCGTACAATGCGTCCCTGTCCTTTGGGTTTATCTTAAGCGACCTGTCAAAACATTCAAGAGCCTCGAGAATCCTGCCCAGCTCCTTCATAAGCAGCCCCTTCTGGTAGTATACTCCTGCAAGATTCGGGTTCTTTTCCAGCGCCAGGTTATAGTATTTTTCAGTTTTCACGTAATCCCTTCTTTCCATCGCTATCGCCCCGACTGTGAAATAAGTCTGCTCGGAGTCCAGGCCCAGTTTTATCGCCTTCATGAGGGACTCCTCAGCCAGGTCGTACTCTTTCTTCTTGTATAGTACCAGCCCCACCCTGTTATAGGATCTTGCGTGAAGCGGGTCCATCTTAAGGACTTTCTGGTATTCCTCAAGGGCGAGCACGTATTTTTTCGATTTCTCGAGCGTGAGGCCCAGATGGTAGACGGCGTCCTTGAAGTTCGGTTTGAGCGTTAAGGCCCTCTCGAAGTTCTTTATCGCGACATCGTACTCGCCGTTGCGGTATAGTGCAAGCCCGAGCGCATAGTGGTTTGTTGATATCCTGGGCTCCAATGCGACGGCGCGCTTGTAGTATTTTACGGCCTCAGAGTATTTTCCTTTCCGGTATAATTCATCCCCGTTTTTGGAGTATTCTTCAGCCTTCCCCATGCTGTTGACTATTAGAATCCCGATAAAAATAGGCCCTACTCTTTCTCGCCTTTGGCCTGCAGTATCTTCCGCTTGCCTTCGACGTCCATGAAAAGCACCTCCCTGCCTTCAGTCATGGCGTCCTTCAGTTCACGCTCGCTTGGCATCGGGAGCTCGAAAGTCTCGTAGGTTTCCAAGTCCATCAGCTGCACGTTGTCGCCTATTACGTTAAGCACCTGCGCGCTTTTCTTGTTTATTATCGGGACCTCAACCTTTTCGCCGACCGGCCCCATCAGAGTCTTCTTGTTGCCGTTGAAGATGTCCTCAGCCACTATCTGCGCCTTGGCGCCTCCGTGTTTCCCTGGCTTTGATTTTGTTATGGATGTTACCCTGCATGGAAGGTCATCGATTACCACATACCGTCCCACTTTCAAGTCCTTGATCTCCTCTATCTTCCGGTTCATCCTATCACCTTTCTTACTTATAGTCCTTCGGGTATATAAACTTCCTAAAATTTTGATTTTTATTCTCGTTTTGTTCTTAATATGAGATGGAACCTATCTGCGATGACTGTCCGAATGTGAGTGGCTGTGATTTTTCTTCTAAGGGCAGGGGAGTCGTCTGGTGCGCTGGCTTCAACGGATAGCGCAGAGTGTCTTCTTGCAGGGGATTATAGAGAAAAAGGGTGAGGCTTCAGTCTTATGCGATTCAGCCAGATCAGTGTAAGCAGAGGTGTTTACTGATACATAGATTCATAGGTAATCCGAGCCTCACCATAATCATATGGTACTAAGGGTTTAAAAGATTGTCGGTTGCTGGTTTTAATACTTTTTCAACAATATGTAACCCATGTTGGGCAATATACTGCATGGCCTGTGGTTCATACTTCCGGCCTATTTTGCCAATTCTATAGCAATAGACGTCACAGTTCTGCCTTTTCTTAAGCGCCTGAGCGCTCCAGTAGACTTCGGGAAAAGCTTGAGGGGGAGGAGGCTATTGGGCGACGGTAAGACTTGGAGAGGCCTGTTCTCGGGCGTCCTCGGCGGGACTTTCGTCGGCTTCCTCATGTCCTACTATCAGCCGGCTGCCATAGGGTTTGCGCCTATGACTGTGAAGCTCGCGTTTCTGCTCTCTCTGGGGGCGATGTTGGGCGACATGACAGCCAGCGCCATAAAAAGGCAGTCAAGGTTCGAGAGGGGAAGCGCTATCCCATTCCTCGACCAGCTTGATTACATATTCGGCGCTTTTTTCCTGGCGTGGACTGTGGTTCCAGTCGACATTAGCCTTTTCCTGACAGTCTGCGTAGTCACTCTGCCGCTGCACGTTTTTGCGAACATCGTCGCCTGGGCGTTGAAGATAAAAAGCGTTCCCTGGTAACATGAGCTATGACGCCATAGTTGTCGGAGGCGGGATAAGCGGTCTGCTTTCAGCCCTCGTGTTGACGAAGGAGGAGAAGGATGTCATCCTCCTGGAGAGGGATTCTTTTGTAGGCGGCAATGTGCGCTCCTACGAGCTCGAAGGCTACAGGGTGGACACGGGCCCTCATGCGATAACGTACATAAATGATGGGCCTCTGCGGGAGCTCATGGACAGGTACTTTGTGAGGGTTCCCGAGTTCCTGCCTTATGGGAAGTATTATGTGAGGGATTCCAGGAATTTTCTGCCTTTCCCGTGGACTATGCTGGCTTGGGCCAGGTTCGCCATTCTCCCTCTGGAGGACAGGCTGCAGCTTATAAAGGTGATGGGCTCCGCGATGACGGCATCGGCTTTCAGGGGAGTCGACCTCAACGCCAGCCTTTACGACTATCTCAGAGCGTGCAGGCTGTCTGACAGGACATGGAAGTTCGTCGACGCCCTCTCCTATTTCATGAGCGGGAAGTCGATGAAAGAGATGCCAGCCTGGAGGATGCTTAAGGGAGCCAGGTACGTGCAGGAGACCGATAGAAGGAGTCTTGGCGAAAGATTTCGTAAAGTGCTCAAGCTCTTCAGCTATGATGGAGCCTACCACCAGGGCTATCCGCGTGAGGGCTTGGGCGACATACTATCCTGTCTTCTGGATTCCATCCCTGTGGAGAGGTTCCAGCTGAAGTTGGACTCCAATGTCGAGTCGATTCTCGTGTCAGACGGCAAAGTCAGAGGGGTTTCCACCTCTGATGAGACGTTCGACTCGGATCTTGTCATATACTCAGGGTGTGCGAGCCAGCTTCCGAATCTTGTGGGAGGCCTTCCAGAGGAGTATGCGAAGAAGCTGTCGTCCCTTGAGCAGTCGACTTCTGTCAGCATATGGCTGGGCTTCGGGAAGCGGCTGCCGGAGCTGGATTACGTTGGCTCTGAGATATGGTTCGAGAGCGGGAAACCGTACTGGGGGATGCCAACCTCTAACTATAACAGCAGGTTCGCCCCTGATGGGAAGCAGCTTGCAGTGTTCACATCCTATGTTGAAGGCGACGCCAGAAAGGCCGAATCAGAGCTTCTGGAGACGGTCTATTCCGCTATACCGTCTGCCGAGGGGAATGCCGAATTCAAGCATGTTCAGGTCACCCACCCTGAGAAGGCTGCGCTGTCTGTCAATTATCAGTTCCCACAGGCTTCTACTCCTGTCGCCGGATTGTATCTTGTCGGCACCGACACTGACATGAGGAGCATGGGCATCACGCGGGCTGCGTTCTCTGTTCAGACTCTTGTGGGCCTGCTAAAACAGAAGAAGACGTTATGAACCGTAAGGTAAAACATTTTTTCATAGTCTCATCCCTGCTAGGAGTCTTAGATTATATCACAACAGCGTTGGCTGCTGCCGCTGTCGGCTTGGAGTATGAGTCTAACAGGCTGGTCGCTTCCCTCATAGGGCAGTCAAATAGTCCTGCATTGTTGTTGGCGTCTTTTTCCATGGGTTTGGGCTGCGTTCTGTTGTACGAGGGTTTTGGCAGGTTAAGGGCTGGGTCGGGGCATACGATGGCTTTGGCCTTTGTAGGCGCCCAGCTGACTGTCGTAGTCTCGAACATGGCATCCTTCGCTTTTGGAATGTCTTACATCAACCATCAGTGGATTCTCTACCCTGTTCTGGCTCTTCTAACTTATAGTGGAGTATTCTATGCTTCTGACAGGAGGAATCTTCCAACAACAATCGGGTGCGTTTTTTTGAGCGTGCTGTCAGCCTTCTTCCTTTACTTTTTTATCGGCCTCAGGTTTCAAGCTTATTATATGGCCCCGTTGCTCGGCGTAATGCTCTTCAAGGCCGTTGTTGAGGTGTCAAAAAGGGGTTAGACGTTCTCCTCGAATGCCTTTTTTATAAGAGCTAATAGTTCGCTTTTTTGAATGGTTTCTTCAGGTAATAGTTTTTCGCGTGATTTCGTATGAACTCTTCCTTCTCCTCCCTGCCCAGATCAACAACAGTTAAGTAGATTATGGGTATTTCAGCCCACTCTTTAGCTTCTCGTATAAGCCTTCTGACCTCACGACCGTCCATCCCCGGCATCAGAACATCCAACAGTATGAGGTCTATCCTCTCTGCAGCCATCAGATTCAGGCATTCCTCGCCTCCGTAGGCTATGAGGACGTCATAGCCTTCCCTCTTGAGCAGAGTCTCCAGCAACTCCACTATCTCAGCATCGTCGTCGACGACGAGGACTGTCCTGCCCATGATCATATTATTGAAAGGAAAAATTTATATATGAAACGAGGGCAGATGTGAGAAGAATTACGCCGAGGTTTGCGCAAGCCTATCCGGCTTGCTAACCTCTGCGTTCACCTTAACTATTGCCATTAAGAGCCACTAAGCGAACGAAGTGAGCGCATGTGGCTCATTTGATGAACCTTTGGAAAAGGTTCGCCGAGGTTGGGATTTGAACCCAAGTGGCCACAAGGACCACGGACTAGCTGCCACCTTGTCTTGTTTTTTCTTTTTCGTGCACGTTTTTCTTTTTTTCTAAAAAAGAAAAAGGTGCTAGCAGGCCCGCGCGTTAGACCATACTCCGCCACCTCGGCATTGTGTTATCGGGTTTTGTTATCCTCTTGGCGAGGTGGTGGGTCTGAGCCCTTGCAGGGCGAAGCTGACCGCCACCTCAGCATTTTATGGCGATGTTAACGACCCTCAGGTCGCGACCACCTCGGCATAAAAAATTATTCTAGCTTCTCTGCCTCGTCGATGAGCATTATGGGTATGTCGTCTTCCACCCTGTATTTGAGTTTGCAGGCGTGGCATGTGAGGTAGTGCTCTTTCTTGTTGTTCACGTACTCGAGGTCGCCTTTGCATTTGGGGCATGCGAGTATGTCCAGTAGTTTTTTGTCTAATGCCATTTTTGGTGTAATATTTTAGTTCAAGGGCTTATATTAATCGCTTTTCCACATGCGGGGGTAGACGCCGGTTTCCATGAAAACCCTTTTGGATTTGACTATTTCCCCTTTTTTGAGTTCCAGCATCTGTTTCGAGTCGGTAAGGGCTTTTCCGACTGATATGAGCTCCCCTTTGAGGGTGGTTATCGCAACATGGTCTCCTGCTTTTATGCCGGATTCCAGCTTCGACACTCCCGGCGCTTTCAGGGTTGCGCCGTGGCATATGGAGTCAACGGCGCCGTCTTTGACCCAGATTTTTGGCATCCCCTTGAGGGCGTCTTCCACGTGTGTCAGGCGTTCAATAAGTTTGCGGCTGTCTCCCTGCTTGTGGTATTCGAAGGCGTCTCTCAGATCATGCAGTCTGATGCAGTCGTCCTCGGTTATCCATCCTACCTTAGTCCTCCTGAGTTCGAGCATGTGCGCTCCGACTCCGAGGACTGTGCCGATGTCGTGGCAGAGTTTTCTGACGTATGTGCCTGCCTCGCAGTTCACCTTCAGGAGGACTTTTCTCCCGTCTTTTTCGAGGATGACGATTTTGTGGATTGTCCTGACTCTGAGCTCTCTTTTGACTGCTGACTTCAGGGGCGGGCGCTGGTATATGCCGCCTGTGAATTCTCTTAGCACGCCTTCCAGGTCTTTGTCAGGCACTTCCTTGTGCAGTTCCAGGATGCCTACGTACTCTTTGTTCAGGTTCAGGAAGGTCAGCACTCTGGTGGCATACTCTAGTCCTATGGGGAGCACTCCAGTAACGTTCGGGTCCAGTGTTCCTGAGTAGCCTGCCTTTTCGATGCCAAGCATCCTCTTCACCCACACTGTGACCTGGTGGGATGTGGGGCCGCTTGGCTTGTTGAGGTAGACGAAGCTCTTTTTCAGTCTTTCTTCGACTGTTCTAGAATCTGGCTCGCAGCCGAAATCTGGGTTCGTCTTCTCCTCGTCTTTTACGAGAATGTCCTTGGCGCCTTCCATTTCAGGGGAGGTCGGCTTTCTTCATCGCGTCTAACACTGTTTTACTGTCCGCGCCTTTCTTGATTTTCACTGTCGCGGGGAGGGGTTCGATGTGTTTGATGTTTACTTTGCCTCTTTTGACGTTCTCCCCTTCCACTATTACGGTGTTCTTGTCTGCGGTGTCTGCTATCACGCAGTATTCGCCAGCGTCGTTTCCGCGCAGTTTGACGCAGACTCTTCCAACTTCTATCAAAGCCATTTTGAGATAAATGATAGGGTGTTCAGCCTTAAAAAGTAAACGCCTATAGTGTGTCGAGGCAGTCGGGGTCTGCGGGCGGGCACACTGGATTCTGGCCTGGGCAGTTCTGGCATGGCAGGCTATTCCAGTCGACGCAGCAGCAGGTTTCCCCCTGGAACTCGTAGAAGGCGCTTGCGACGCAGCTTGTCTTGCAATTCTGGGTTATCTGCTGCAGCTTCTGTGAGGCCCAGTCCTTGCACTGCTGTTGCGTGTTTATCACCGGCGCTCCGAAGACTCCGGTGTTTATCCACTGGTATCCGTTCACGCCCTGGTCATCGCAGTACATCTGGCAGTTAGGATAGCACAGGCAGTCGCTCTCGCATCCCAGATATATGTCGATGTCCTCGCAGTCGAAATCTGATTCGCACTCCTCTCCTGGCTCCACAACATCGTTGCCGCATTCGTACTCGTAACAGTAATAGCAGTGGCTGCATGTGTCCCACTGTTTGCAGTATCCGACGTCAGGGTCGTTGCAGTATTTTATGCATTCGGTGTAATTCTTCAGCACCAGCGCGCCTCCCAATGTTGAGCAGTCTTTGTCCTTGCAGTAGTTGCATGGCGTGCTCTGGTACTGGGAGCATTCTTCACACTCCGCATCGCAGTTTCCGCCGCAGTTCACATCGTTGTAGAGGCTTCCGCCGCAGGTCACGGAAACTGTCGTGGTAGCCTGTACAGATGTCGTTGGCGTTGATGTGGTAGCTCCTCCCACGGTTGTCGGCGTCGAGGTCGTTGCTCCGGCAGTTGTTGTTGGTTGTGTCGAAGTTGTTGGGGTCGTGCCCGTCTGGCAGTAGGCTGTGCACTTGCAGGCTGATTCATCCCAGACGCAGTTCAGCACCGTCTGGCCTCTTGAAGTGCACTGGCTGTTGCAGTGGGCTGTGCAGTCGTCTTTGCCCCAGGCGCACTTTTTCGTGCTCGAAACTGGGACTCCCTCATCGTCGGTGCACTGCCCGTTGAGGCATCTTTCAGCGCATGTTTCGACTATCTCGGTCTTTATGCTGCCCATGCACTTCGAGTCTGCCGTTCCCGGCTTGCTGCAACGGTATGAGGTTACATCCTGGACTACCTTCTCCTGGTAGCATCTTAGCTGGCCCAGATTCGGGCCGCCGCAGTCAGCATTTATAGTGCATGTGAACTTTGTGCTCGTGGTAGTCTCAACGCTCGTTGTTGGTTCAGCAGTTGTCGTTGATTCTACAGTGCTGGCGACGGTCGTCTCCTCTAAAGTGGTTGTCTTCTCGTCGTTGTCGCATATCGAGTTGTTATCACCGTCCAGGCAGCATTCTTTCCCGACCTGGATGTAGGGCACGTTGCAGACAATTTCCGCCTGAGCGGGCGCCTTCTGGCTGGGGGAAGTGCAGCCAGCAGCAAGCATTACAGAGACTAGAAACAGGACTGTGATGATCTTTTCATTCAGCTTCATCCAACTTCCCAGATAATTATCTGATAGAGTCTATAAAAATCCCCAAATCAGTTGTGAACAGTAACCTTGTTCTCGTAAATCTCATAAACTGTCTTATCCCCTCTGATTCCCCCCTTGAGAGTGTGATATCTTGTCACGTCGGCTCTGCCGTCGTTTTTCAGCGTGATGTTCGTGACATTGTCTCCTCGCGGCTCGCCTGCGACCGGCTTCTCGAAATCCTCATACGATACTTTGAATTCCCGCCCGGACAGTTCGTCTTTTGTGAATTTTATCATGTCTGTCGCAGTGTCCTTCTCGCCGATGCCGTTCCCCTTGACCAGGTAGACAATGGTGTCCTTTGCTTTCGCGAGCTTGAGCCATTCGTCCAGGAAGCCGCCGATGTCTACAGTAGTGTGAGTGTGTGCCAAACCTATCAGCTTCTTCTCTTTATTGACAAGGCACACGTACATGCAGCTTGAGGCGAACTCAGACGCCAGGCTTTCGAGTTCGTTGGTTATGCGCCCGTATCCCTGGATTATGCTGCCTTCTGATGTGGGGCTTCCCTTCGCCTCCTCTAGGAACGCGTCGGTGAGCCTTCCGTCGCCTGTCCGGTATTTTTCCCTGCGGGCCAGCCTGAACGTCCAAGTCCCGACCGCGTCCTCAGCTAGTTCAGTCCTCGTCTTCCATCGTTCTCCGACCTGGCGGATTTGCTCGACCTCGTCATATTCCCTTCTCTCGTGAGGGGGGTGGCCGGCCTCTCTGGTGACGCTCATAGTATATTACAATACGCTGCCGGCAGATTAATAGCTCAGAGGGTTGAGAAATCTTTCCCGTGTTTTTGGAGGAATTTTTTCAGATTTTTTTGGGGGATCTTGTGAGGTTTCCCTATCAGCTTAGCTCCAACGTAGACTTTCGCCATCTTCTCAACGAGTTCTGCCATCTTCACGGTATGTTCGACGGTGCGACCGCAGACTAGGGCGCCGTGGTTCGCCAGGAGCGTCCCGTTCCTGTTCCCAAGAGCCTTCACAGCCTTTGCCCCTATTTTTTCGGTGTTGGCTTCTGCGTATTCTGACACGTTGACTTCTCCGCCTAAGAAGATTGCCATCTCTTCCAGGAGTACGGGTATCTTTTCCCTGGCTGCTGACAGCATCGTGGCGTACGGCGAGTGCGTGTGTATGACACACTTTGCTTTAGGCTTCGCCCTGTAGACTGCAGCATGCAATCGATACTCTGATGAGGGTTTCCTGCCTTTGCTGACCTGTGTTCCGTCGAATCTTATGCGTACTATGTCTTCTGCAATCAGCTTTCCATAGTCGTTGAACGTTGGCGTTATGTAGAGTTCCTCCCTGTCAGGGACTCTGACACTCACATTCCCTTCACCGGTCTCAACCAGTCCCCTCTCGTGTATCGCCTTAGCAGCCTTGAGAACCTCTCCCCTGAGCTTCTTCTCTTCTGAGTCCATCTCCTCTGGAATATTATTAACCGAATTCTATTAAAGATTATCTAGGGACAGGAGAGAAGCCAGCTTATACGCTTACAGTGGCTGATTTCCCGGTTAGTTGGTTTTTAATCGGCAGGCCAGAATCTTATAATAGGACATGGTCGAGTACGATACTGCGGAGAGGAGCGTCGTCACGGATGTGCCGTCCATACAGTTGGGTTCTACGTTAAAGGACGCTGAGAGTCTCCTTATGAGGGGGGCGAAATATTACAGCACGGTAGACTACGTGTACGTTCTCAACAAATCTGGGGTGCTTGTCGGCGTCATGTCCGTGAGGGAGATTCTCGGCGCCGCGGACAAGAGCGTGAAAGTGGACGATGTTATGGTCAAGAATCCTGTGGTCGCGCACCTTCACACTCACCAGGAGACTCTCGTGTACAGGGCTCTCAAGCATGGCATAAAGTCGATGCCCATCGTAGACAGGAGCGGAGTGTTCATCGGCGTCGTGCCTTTCAACACCATTCTGCAGATTTTCAACGAGGAGCTTCACGGCGAGATACTCAAGTTGGGAGGAGTCTACCATAAGGTCGGGAAGGAGTTCGCAACCATAAACTCTAAGACGGCGACGATGATCAGGCACAGGATGCCGTGGCTTGTTGTGGGAGTCCTTGGCGGTGCTGTCACCGCTACCATCGTCGGCAGCTTTGAGGATGTGTTGAGCAGGCTTATCACCCTCGCAGCGTTTACCCCGGTTCTCGCCTACCTCAGCGATGCTGTCGGCACACAGTCTGAGACGCTGGCTGTTAGGAGCATAGCATTAGACCCGAAACTTTCTGTCAGAGCCTATTTTGCGAGGGAGCTTTCTGTCGCGCTTGTGCTGGCGTTAACCTGCGGGATACTTTTGGCCGCGGTGGCTGAAATCGGCTGGGCTGACCCAGTCCTCAGCGTCATAGTCGGCATCTCAATGTTCCTGAGCATCATAGCAGCGGTCATGATCTCAACAACGTTGCCTTTCATCCTGAGGAAATTTAACGTAGACCCAGCATACGCTTCAGGCCCCTTCGCTACCATGATAAGCGACATCGCAACCGTCACCATATACTTCCTCACCGCCACACAACTCCTAACAACCAACGGCCTGCTCTGAAAAGAACTAACACGCAGCTTCTGAGATGATTTAGATTCCATATAGAATCACCTCAGCTTGGCTATATGAACCTAAAACGAAGAAGTGATTTGTTTTTATTCTCGTTCTAATACATAACTGAGGGGCTGATATGGCAACTAAAAACAGGGTATGCGGGATACATACAAGAGTGTAATGGAGCTTGTCAGAGACGCTTTAACAAAACCAACTCCTGAGGAATAACATCCTAGATATACACTCCAGCCTCTTGTCCGAAAATGAAGGAGAAAACAAAAAACGTGGTAGTGCATCTTGGGGATGTTGGACCCGATGACTCGGCTAAAGGTAGAGAGTATACTGAGAGGTTCCCAGACATTATGTTCATTGGAATAGACATTGAGGAGCGTCTTGAAAAATTCGAACTCGACAATTATAGGCATCTCACTGCCGATTTTATAGGCGGGCTTAAAACCTTAGAGGACAACTCCATAACATTAATCTCCTCTAATCTGGCTTTAGGCTACTATGATGTGGCAGGTAATATGATCAAAGCCAAAGAAGCGGCAGACTATACTATGCGAGTAGCTCAATTAGCCCACGATAAACTAAAGAGGGGTGGGAAACTGCTGGTAGTAGTGGCTGAAGATCAGGCTGATATAATAAAGGAAGCCGTCATTAAAGGATCCTTTCATCCTGAAGATGTCAAAACACGCCCCCTAGAACCAAACGAGTATAAACGAACACACTGGATAAAGGATTACGTCAAAGATAACATTCCCCTCTGTCAGATAACTGCGACAAAATAAAACGTTTTAAAGTTTGGGGCCAGTGACTTATTGGAGTCTGAAATCTAGCTATTATTGTGAAACAACCGCGTAAGAAGAAGTTAGGTGTAGGATTTTTACCTTCGTTTTTAATACATAAGAGATGGGATGGGCCTGCGGAGATTTCTTAACCGCGGGGGCTCCCGCCCCCTCAGTTTCAAGTTCTTCCTGAACCCCCGAAACGAATTGCGAGGTCTCTCGACCTCGCGAATGCATTATCACGCTCAAGGGGACTGAGCGAAGCGAAGTCGCCGCCGCATGTAAACTGGGCGTGACAGTTTGGGCCTGCGGAGATTTGAACTCCGGACCTCTCGATTTCAGAAGCGACGCGTAATTCGCGTCCTGCACCTCCCGTCTTTTTTCTTTGGGGGTGAAGCACCTTTCTTTTCTAAAGAAAGGGGCTCTATCAGTCGAGTGCTCTAACCAGTCTGAGCCACAGGCCCTTGTAAGCAAAAGGTGAGTTAATCTTAGTGATTTAATACTAAAATAAGTTTTTCCTAAAAGAAAAAGGCTTGTCGAGTGCTCAGCGCGAGAAGCTCTGCTTCTCGGCTCGCCAAAATCGCAGTGGCGATTTTGCGCGTAACCAGTCTGAGCCACAGGCCCTTGTTTATTCTTTAGTTATTATGGGCCATTAAGCGACCGAAAGGGAGCGCATATGGCTCAACCGAGACATCCGTCTCGGTGAGCACGAAGACGAATGTCTTCGTTGCTCCTTTGGCCAGCCTTTAAAAAGGCTGTGAGCCACAGGCCCGTGAAAATTTGAGGTTATTTTTAGTGTTTTTAAGATAAAAAATAGTCTACTTAATCCATTTTTGTCTGGCTTTTTTGATGGTGCCGCTGACTCCTATGATGTGGGGGAGTACGGGCGTCTTGTTTATCTCTGTTATTGTTACTATTGAGGCTCTCACTGGGTCGACTGTCTTATGGTTTGTTTTTAGTATTCCAATGTTCTTGTTCTCATCCCATTCTATGAGCCAGAGGCTGGTTGTGGCGGCCTGCACCTCCCCCAGAAGCCTCTGAGTTGCGTTCAACAGCGCGTGTAGGACGTCCTTCTCATTCAGCCTAACGCTGGATTCTACCTTCAAGACCAGGTACCGGTTCCGTTCCCTCAATGTTGGGGGGTAGCGTGCTGCCATGGTTATTTTTTCTTCCAGTAATCTGCGTGTTTTTTCTCCACCTTTACTCTGCTGAGGAGGTTTATTATCGCATAGGATGCGAACATTATCTCGAACGGTATAAGCGGCACCTTGTACCTCTGCATGTAGAAGCTGACCATGTAGGTGACCGTGGTTATCGCAAAATATAGGTAAAATATGCTGTGCTGCTTCCAGTATCGTTTGCAGGTTAACGCGACCCCGGCCAGAGTTAGAATCCACAGAGGCCACGCGTATGCGAGGTAATTCTCAGGATACCATCGTAGTATGCACGTTTCAGTGGGTATGAACCAGAATTCTGTCAAGAAACGGTTTATCTTCTGTATGAAGATGTCCGGGTGCGCGGTTATGTGCTCTAGCGCGAGTTTTATCGCCAGCCTGTTCTTCGCCGCATCGTAGTTGGGCTGCGCCGGGTCCAAATTCTCGAAGGGGCTATAGTGGACTCCCTCCGGAGGCGAGTGCTCGTAGCATCCTGAGCTGTAGGGGTTGTTCCCGATCCAGAAGTTGACTCCGCTGTTCGTTGAGACGAACACGATTTCTCCGCCGCTGACGTTGTAGTTCCTGATGAACCAGGGCAGCTGTATTATGAGCACGGCCGCCAGGAGTATGGCCGAGAGCCGGAGCACATGCTTGCGGTCTTTCAGGTTTATGAGCAGCCAGATTATGATCGCAGGTATCAGGAACACGGTCTGGGCTTTCAGGTACAAGGAAAAACCCACGGCAGCGCTAGCAACAATCCACGATTTCAGGTTGTTGTATTTTCGGAAGATGAACATGCAATAGAATCCAACCAGGAGAACGGATATGAGAAGCATCTCATTGTAGAGGTTTGTGGCATGGAAGAATAGGTCCAAATCGACCAACGAGATTACGAACGACGCCCACGCGACTCTGTCGTTGAAAAGCAGCTTCGCTATCTTCCACAACAGGAAGGCGTTTATTACGCTAAGGAGCACGAGACTGAGCCTCCCGATAACATAGTCTCCGCCGAACAGGTAGTAGACCATGCCCAGGAAGTACGAGAACCCGGGCTCGTAATAGTATCCTGGGAATCCCTTCCCGCCTGCTATGCTCAGCCCGAACCTGTGATAGCCTTCGTCATCTTGGCCTGGGAGAGGCGCCCTATAGTCTCTGGCGAAGTCGACCTTCATGTAAGTCGAGCCTATGAGGATGAACAACGTTATGAGGGCGACAAGCGGCCTCTCTTTTATGAAATTGACCACGTCGGAGAGTGTGGAGTTGATGTCCTCCAGCAGGTTGTATTCGTTCTCGAACTCGAGGCCACAATTGGGGCAGTAGGGGTAGTCGTCTCTTATAGGTGAGTCGCATTCACCACACCTGAGTTCTGTTTTCAGCTTTTTCACCACCCTGGTCCTGCATTCGGGGCAGCTGCTGTCGCCTTCAGCAAGCTCTCTCCCGCAATTGTAACAGTAGGCCATCTTCTGGAGTATAAGATTATGTTTAATTAAAATTTAAGTGAGGATGAAATCCGAGGTACTATATTATAGTAATACTGGGAGGATTAGGGAGGGCGTTGACAGGTTCCTCAAGGTTGTCTCCGATGACCTTGGAAGGGACGGGGTAGCTTTCAAGATACACTTCGGCGAAAAGGGGAATGATACGCACATAAGGCCCAAATGGGTTAAGGGCATTCCCGAATACTTCAACGACCCTGTGTTCGTCGAGTGCAATGTGATGTACAGGGGCTCGAGGACGAGGCGTTCAGACCATCTGAAGATGGCGAAAGAGCATGGCTTCGATTTCATCAACATAGACATACTGGACGGCGAGATGGGTGAGGATTCTGTTGACGTGCCAGTCGCGCTGAAAGGCAGGAAGTCCGTGAAGCTTGGGGCTGGCATACTAAAGTATGACAGGCTGGTGGCGCTCTCACACTTCAAAGGCCATATGGCGACCGGCTTCGGAGGCGCGCTGAAGAACATTGGCATGGGCTTGGGCTCGAGGGCTGGGAAGATGGAGATGCATTCTATAATCTCGCCCTACGTTGACAGCGCCAAATGCACTGCCTGCGGCGTCTGCGTGGAAAACTGCGACTTCAACGCCATCGAATTGGGCAAGGCTGCCAGCATAGACAAAGAAAAGTGTGCAGGCTGCGCCAGGTGCATCGCAGTATGCCCGAACGGCGCGGTCAGCATACCCTGGGATATGAGCGACGAGGTTAATAACAGACTAATGGAGAACATCGCAGACTACGCCTTCGGCGCAACATCAGGGAGGAGATGGTGGTACATCAATTTTTTGACTGACATGACAGTGGACTGCGATTGCATGCCGCACGCCCAGAAGAGAATCGCCGATGACATTGGGATTCTGCTGTCAAAGGACCCGGTAGCGATAGACCAGGCCTCCCTGGACTTAATAGTCGAGAAGAACGGCAAAGACCCGTTCAAAGCAGCCAACAAAGTGGACAGCTCCCACATTCTGGAGTATGGCGAAAGCATCGGCCTCGGAACCAGGGAGTATACGCTGAATCGTATTTAATTGCGGGCTTCCAATAATAATGTTATGCGCACAGCAGAGGCTGGTTTAAAGCAGAAACCTGAAGGCACTTCTAAGTTTGACGTCCCGCTCAAGCAGGTCACAGGCTCAGACAAGCAATCGGAAGGGCAACTTGTTCTAGTCATCCTGGACGGCTGGGGTTTGGACAAAAAACTGAACGGTTGGGCTGACCCAGCTAACAGGAAGAAACTGACGGGAAATGCGATAGCGATGGCTAAGACCCCGAATATGGACTGGCTGTGGGCCAGTTACCCTCATCTCGTGATGAAAGCAAGCGGAGACCACATCGGCCTCAGGCCGGCAGACCCGACCATCGGACGGCAGGATGAGGAGGGGAACAGCGAAGTAGGCCACATGAACACCGGCTCAGGCCAGAAGCTCACGCTCTCGAAAGGCATAGACGAGAAGCTCGCTGACGGCTCCTTCTTCGAGAATCCTACACTGAGAAAGGTCATGCAAAATGCCGTGGACAACGGCAGGCCGTTGCACATCTTTGGGATGGTGTCTGACATGGGCGTCCACAACAGGATAGACCACATGTTCGGGCTTTTTGAACTTGCGAAACGCGTTGGAGTGAAGGACGTACTGGTTCACGCCTTCACGGATGGCAGAGACACTGTCGAAAAGAACGAGGCAGTTTTGGGCGACGGGACAGGATACTTCGAGAAAGTGGTTGACGGGATAAAAAAATTCAACGCAGAAGCCGGAGGAAAGACTAGGGTCAAAGTAGCTTCCATCATGGGCCGCAGCTGGGGAATGGACAGAAACGATGAGAACTGGGACAAGACCGTATTCGCCTACAAGAGCATGCGATTCGGCGTTATTGTGGATGATAATGTGACGGTTCGGACAGCTAAGGACCCGATAGAAGCCGTTAAAGCAGCGTATACGACTGAGAAGAAGAGGGGGGAATTCGAATCGGACGAGGACATAGTTCCAACACTGATCGTCGGGGCAGACGGCAAACCGATAGGCATAATACGCGACGGCGACTCAGTAATCGCAGCCAACTTCAGGAAGGACCGGATGATACAAATCACCAAGTGCTTTGTGGAGGATAACCTCTGGGACAAGAAGCACAACCCTGTTGACCTCAAAAGAGGGCCGGGAGACAAAGACGAGAAACCGGAGGTCGCCTTCACAGGCCTGACATACTACTATGACGAGCTCAGAGGCAAGGTTGGGATGGCATTCACGACGGAGCCGCCGAAGAATACACTCTCAGACGTCCTGTATGAGGCTGGCAGGAAATCCTGGGCATGCGCAGAGTCGAACAAGTACAGTCACGTGACCCAGTATTTCGCAGGAGGCGAGCGCGACAAGCCGCTTCCCAACGAGGTCTGGGATCTCGTGGAATCTCCAACAGTGGTAGTGAATGGGAAAAAACAGAAAATCCAGACCGTAGACCTGTGGAGGAAGCCTGGCATGAGCGCGGCAGCCGTCGCAGACCACGCGGTTGATGCCATCAGCTCCGGCAATTACGATTTTGTCAGAATGAACTTCGCGAACCCGGATATGATAGGACACTGCGATCCTGTAATAGGAGCAACCGATTTGGAGGGCAACAGGATAACATCAAGCGTAGATTCGGCAAAATTCGCCGTGGAGGCTGTCGACCGCCAGGTTGGCAGAATCGTGGAAGCCTGCCAGAAAACCAACTCCACCCTCATAATCACAGCAGACCACGGCAACGCTGAGGTGATGATCAACCAGAAGGGGACTACGAGCAAAAAGCACACGAACAACGACGTGCCCTTTATCGTCATCCCCGCCAGGGGGACGAAAGTCGAACTCGCTTCTGATGATGCCCGCGGCAGGGCGGCTGAACTGAGGGACATCGCGCCCACGATACTCACCCTCATGAACTTAAAAGACAGAATCCCTAAGGAGATGACAGGGAAAAACCTTGCGACCAGGATAACCCACGCCAACACCGTCTGAGCTTTTGTCAAGAACCGCTGGTGTGGCGGAGGCAGATGCCTCCGACACGCGCCCGAGCAAGGCTCGGCCGCGTCAGAGACCGGCGGCATGAAATCAGAGGGGAAATAGTCTTGACAGAAGATTTCCGCCACCAGTCAATAGACTGGTGGAAATCTCTGATTTATACCGTGCCATTTCATAGTTATCATGGAGTTCATGACAGATGCGTTGCTGGAAGTCGGAAAGGCAGGATTGTTAATTGCATCTGAGGTTGTAATCATCATAGTAGTCGCCCACGTTCTCATAAAAACCGTGGACAAACTGCTTGGAAAGATCCTCAAGTTCACTAACTTCGACAGGACGCTTGAGAAGTTCTTCCACAAGAGCGTTATAATGCTGCTATGGATACTGACAGCAGGAGTCATCCTGCTGGTTCTGGGAGTCGACCTGAACACGCTCCTAGCCAGCTTCGGGGTGATGAGCTTCATAGTCGGTTTCGCGCTGAAGGACACCCTCAGCAACTTCGCCTCAGGGATTATGATACTCGTCAACAAACCATTCGTCGTCGGGGATGACATAGAAATCAAAGAGGCGAAGGGCACGGTCAAAACGGTCAGCATGACGTACACCAAAATCGTCACAAAAGACGGCGCCAAAATAACCATCCCCAACAATGTAGTCTGGAGCAACCCCATAATAAACCACACAGCATACAGGGCGAAAGACAGAGTCAGGAGAGAGGGGGAAGCTCAGTAGGTTGTTTATTTTTCTACGGAACCGCGGGGGGAGAGCACAATCTCGTGTAATGCGCTCGGTTTAATAACGGAACTGATACATAGGTGATAATATGGCCTCTAAGAGATTTTTCAGGTGTAATGTCTGCAATGACGTACACTTCGGGCTGGCAGGCCCCGCAGTATGTCCGACATGCCAGGCTAAGAACGCCTACGTCGAGATTGACGCCCAGGAAGCTAGGAACGTGATGAACTTATGAACAAACAGGAGCTTAGGGCGGCTTGGGAAAAGTTCACGGAAAAAAACGACTTCAAACTGAACCCTGACGACGAACACGTATCTCTCGTCATAGAAGGCGTTCTCGAGAACGAGAGAAAATGCGGCCTCAAACTGTGCCCCTGCAGGCTGAGGGACGGCAGCAGGGAGATGGATTTGAAGCTCATATGCCCATGCAACTTCAAGGCCCAGGACACATGGAAAACGAAGGGACAGTGCTGGTGCGGCCTGTTCGTCAGAAAATAGGTTAATATTTTATAATACAATAATATTGGGGTGACAGCATGAGAACAGCAGTTATCGGAATATTCATCGCATTACTTGTTTTGGCTTCAGGGTGCACTAAGGAACCATCAGTCCCTGCGACAACGACGGTTACGCCCACATCAGCCGAGACGACTGTCGCAGTAAAGCCTTCGATAAAGGTCTCCACCAACCCAGCTGGCAGCACCGTCAGCGTCGACAGCCTGTACGTGGACGAGGACGGTTTCGTGGTAATACATAAGTTCGAGAACGGCCAGCTTGGGGAAGCCGTAGGCAACACTTACGTCACAGCAGGCCAGAAATCCGACGTCGAAGTTGGGATTTCCGGCGTC
Organism: Candidatus Altarchaeota archaeon; assembly: GCA_043800255.1. GTDB lineage: Archaea > Altiarchaeota > Altiarchaeia > IMC4 > SCGC-AAA252-I15 > JAZDNF01. The sequence goes on from JAZDNF010000008.1 coordinate 48,887, forward strand.
GAGGCTCCAGCGGAGCTTATTGCGATGCTCCACTATGATGACGGCGACGGAGTCTACGAGTTCCCGGGGCCTGACGGGCCGGTGAAGATTGGCGACATGATAGTGATGACAAACTTCAGCCTCGTTGAGGCAACAGGAATCCAGTGCATAGACTGCGCTACAGGCTACACTGGAGGCGGATGCGCGACCGTGGATGATGTAACAGGAGAGATTGTCTCACCGCCGCCGTGCGTTCTGGAGGAGACTACCACATCCGTCACCGTGAGCGTTAAGGAATTCGACATCACAGCCAAACGGTTCAGCTTCACCCCGTCAACGATCAGGGTAAAGCAGGGCGACAATGTCAGGATAAGATTGACGAGCGCCGACGTCACGCACGGCTTCGCGATATCAGAATACGAGATAGACGAGAAGGTTAGCGGAGGCGAGACGAAAACGTTCGAGTTCACTGCTGACAAGGAGGGTATGTTCACCTTCAAGTGCTCCGTCTACTGCGGCACAGGCCACATGAACATGAAAGGAACTCTGATAGTGGAGTAGGATGGCAATCGACATAGGATACTATGAGGTATGGGGTGTGCCGTTGATAATCTACGGCGGCATCATAACCCTATTATCTCTTTTTATAACAGCATCAATAGCTGTATTGAACCGCAAGGGAGTTACAAAAATCCCATTCAAATGGCATCCTAGGATGGCGAAACTTTCGATAATCCTTGCAGTCACTCACGCGACTTTGGTTGTGCTCTCAAGGATCTAGCCCTCTTCTCTCATCCTCGAACACAGTTCGCAGTCCATTCTCTTGCAGTCGAAGGTGCCCTTTCCGCCCCACTTCAGGCCATAAGCCTTGAACCCTTCTATGATGTCGCAGGCGTCCCTGCCTTTTTCAGTCAGGATATAGTCGACTTTCACAGGCTTGACTTTAGAGTAGACTCTCCTCCTCAAGAGGCCGTCCCCCACCATCTCCTTAAGCCGCTCTGAGAGGACTTTTGTGCTTACGTTCCCCAGTCTGGTTTTCACTTCCATGAAACCCAGCCTCTTCTTTTTTGAATAGTATACTTCCTTGAGGATGAGCAGAGTCCATCTTTTGCCCAGAAGCCTGAGGGTCTGCCTCACGGGGCAGAACTCGTTTATCGGCAGCCTGCTGGTGGATCCCTTTTTCATCTCAAGGTAACTTTATGGTTACTGTCAGTTATTAATATTGTCAGATTAATATTAGTTTATAAAAGTAACCAACTCATGAGGTGAGCGCAATGGGGCCAGGCTGCTGTTAATCTGAAGGATAATTAGTATAGCACCATCTTCTTTATTTATTAATATGAAACTGACTGAGAATAGGATTTTCGCATTTATACTGTTGGTTGTTATCCTCTTTGTATTCGCAGCCTACGTTGTGAACTACAACAGGGAGGGAATTACAAGACCTATAGAGGCGCAATCGTCTACGACAACGACATTGACTGCAACGACAATCCAGACCACGACGATAGAGCCTGTCTCGGACGTTAACTCGCAACCGACAGAGGTGGAAGAACAGTCTACGACGACCACGCTGCAACCGGCCTCCACGGCGAACTCGTACTTTTCCAGGTTCGAGGGGAGGGGCTACAGGCACGCATACGTTGGCGTCATCTATCAGTGCCCGAGCTGCGTGCCGGCGATAGCCTCAGTACTTAATGACGAGCCGGGAGTAATCGCAAAGAGCATGGCATACAAGCAGAAAGTCAGCTGGGTTGTCTATGACCCAACGGAGGTCACACCAGAGAGGATGGTCTCGATCTTGGGCAGTAGCGGCGAAGCCAGCCTGATAAACGACACAGCCATCTGACATGGACCTCAGGGGAGTCTACACTGGCGTCAAGGCGAGCATACTGGCATCAAGCTGCTGCACTTTACCCCTCCTGCTGGTCTACGCATTCAGCCTGCTTGGCGCAGGCAGCGTAACCGCGGCGCTTGCGATACCTAGATACAAGGGCTTTTTTATAGCCGCAGGCATGGTATTCCTGGCATCCTCGCTTTACATGACCATAAAGAAGCGCTGCAGGGGAACATGCAACTTAGGGGACGTTAATGCGAACAGGAGCCTTGTGCTTGTCAGCGTCACAACATATGTCATCCTGACAATAGTCATAATATACTATCTGCTCCCCGTTATAGCAGAACTGGTTTTCAGCTGAGCTCCATCAGGTTACATAGGGGATACTAGCCCATTTTTATATGCTCTTTCAATCAATAATGTTGAGGTGATATTATGACAGATGATAAATGCGACGGAGACCTGTTCTGCGGCGTTAACAAGGCAAATAGTTCGAGAGTGGAGGATATGTCCGACCTCGAGAAAAAACACACTCCAGTGATTGACGTGAAAAAGGAGGGTGACGCGCTTACCGTAACCGTCAAGGTCGGCAAGCTCCTGAAGCACCCGAACGAGCACGGCCACTTCATACAGTGGATAGAACTCTACAGCGGGGAGACATTCCTCGGGCGTGTCGACTTCGCGTCAGAGAGGACCGAACCGAGCGCAGCGTTCACCGTCAGATTAAACCACAATCATCCGCTGCGGGCGATAGGGCACTGCAACATGCACGGCACATGGGAGTCGGAAAAAGGAGTATGAGGTGAGGACTATGGGAGAGACATTCGAGGAGAAGATGGAGCAGATGGCCGAACTCTCAGACGAGGAGGTGGCCGAGAGGATAGAGGAATTGAAAGACGTGTGCAAGAGCTACTGCGGCGAGTGCCCCAGCTACACGGGCACGGACGAGACGGAACTGGGCTTCTGCGCCATAGGCAGGAGCGAGAACATCACCGAGGAGAAGGGTTGCCTCTGCGGGAGCTGCCCCATTACGGAGAAGATGTCACTACGCTGGAGCTACTACTGCACTAGAGGCGCTGGCAGGGAGCAGGCGGCAACAGAATAGCTTATCACGCTATTTAATGGATTTCATACTAATAACCCCAACAGGTGGTTAAGATAGCCGCTAAATCGGGGGTTGTTAATTTTCCGTTAAAGTATCACAGAAGGCTGAGCAGAAGGTATCCATCCTATGTTATCGGCGCCGACGTTGGCGGGACGAACACATGCATTGGAGTGGCTGGCATCACAGGAGGTAAGCCGGAGCTGCTGTTCTCCTTCCATTTCAGCAGCAGGGAGCTGGATTCTCTCAGCCCGGCGCTGTCTGTGGTCTTGGATTACGCACACAGAGAGCATGGCATACGGCTTCAGAAGGCCTGTATCGCTGCCGCAGGCCCGCCCTCAATCGGAAACGATTACTGCAAACTGACCAACCTGGACTGGAGTGTGAGCGTTAAGGACATTCTCAGGAAGACGGGCCTGGAGTCTGCCTTCATAATAAACGATTTCGAGGCTGTGGGATACAGTGTGAATCTCTTAAGTACCGGCAGTAAGACTATGTTCAAGGCAGGCGGCGGCCGCTCCAAAAAGTCTAAGGCTGCGAAGGCCGTATTGGGAGCAGGCACAGGCTTCGGGAAGACCATCCTAGCCTACAGTGAGTGCCACAAGGCTTACATTCCCCTCCCAAGCGAGGGAGGCCATGCCGACTTCCCCGCTCAAGACGGCGACGATATCAAACTGCTGGATTTCATCCGCGATTACAGGAACACCAGCCAAGTCACCTGCGAGGATGTTCTGTCAGGGAGAGGCATAGAGGCAATCTGCATGTTCCTCCTTAGAGGCAAGAAGTTCAGAGGTAGCAAGTACACGGAGGAGATAGAAGACGCTGCTGATAAGGTGCCGCTGATTTCAAAGTATAGGAGGAAGGATGAAACCTGCAGGGAGACTTTCAATATTTACTCACGATACTATGGGAGAGTTGCCAGGGACTTTGCGCTGGAGGCGCTCGCCACGGGCGGAGTGTACATTGGAGGGGGTGTCGCGCAGAAGAACAGTGAAATATTCAGGAGCAGAGGATTCCTGAACGAATTCAGGAGGTCTGAGGCATACTCTAAACTGCTCGGCAGAATACCAGTATATGTCATAGTAGACTCTCACGCGGGCATGCTCGGAGCAGCTTACGCTGCCGTTATTAGAGACGATATTATTAAGCGAGTGGGCTGAATAGGATATGGTGGAATCCATGAGATGCTGGAGGGGCAGAATATCCGTTTGCATTATCATCCTGTCAGTACTGCTTGCGTCTGGCTGCACCAAATCAAACCCCAAAGGCGTCTCGGATGCTAATATTGCGTCATCGAACGATACCTTGAATCTGACCTCTAATGGAACGGTCAACGGTCTGAACCTGACCGGCTGGAGGGAAACACAGCTGGAGGATGTGCTGACAGGCGATGCCTTCAGGGTGAGCGACTTCGAGGGGCAGCCCGTCCTGGTCGAGAGCTTCGCAGTATGGTGTCCGACCTGCAAACAGCAGCAAGACCAGATGAACAGCCTCCTGAAGCTTGTCGTGGGCGAAGTCGTTGTCATATCATTGGACACTGATCCAAGCGAGGATGCTGGGCAGATAAAACAGCATATCGAAAAAAACGGTTACACTTGGCTTTTCGCCGTCCCACCGCCTGAGATGACAAGAGAGTTGATTAAGGAGTTCGGCGTGTCGGTTGTGAACGCCCCGGCCGCGCCTGTGATACTTGTCTGCGAGAACCAGAGCGCCAGGCTCCTGGGCAGAGGCATAAAATCGGATGAGACGCTGTTGGACGAGATCTCAAGAGGCTGCTAGTTCTGCTAATTTTATTTAAAACACAATATATAGCATGGCCAAATGGAAGTGCCAGGCGTGCGAGTTCGTCTACGTCGAGGAGGATGGGCTGCCAGACCAGGGCATACTTCCTGGCACCAAATTCAAAGAGCTTCCTGATGACTGGGTGTGCCCGCTGTGCGGCGTCGGCAAGGAGCTCTTCGAGAAGCTTGAGGGGTAGGATTATGGAGAACATGGAGAAGACCATCCGCGAGTATGTTGAAAGCCACAATGTCTGCACCATCGCCTTGTCAGACGGCAACAGCCCGAACGCCCACACGGTGTACTACGTCAGCCAAGGCCTCAACCTGTATTTCGAGTCCGACCCAGGCTCGCAGAAGATTCACATCCTGAAGTCCAACCCCAAGATATCCGTAACCATCAACGAGGACTATCGAGACTGGAGGAAAATCAAGGGCATTCAACTGTTCGGTAAGGCTTATCTGAGCGATGAGAAGCACGCACCAAGCCTCCAGAAACTCTTCCTCAAGAAGTTCCCCAACCTTAATGAGATGGGCGGCATCCCGGAACATCATATTTTCGTCGAAGTCGTGCCTGAGAAGATTTATTTCCTCGACTTTGAAAAGAACTTCGGGAACAAGAGCGTCTACTACCCTAATGAGAAGGTTTCCAGGGTAAGGTGGAATGACATCGGCAAGTGAGCGCCCGATAAGATGATTCCCGACCTCGAGGTGCCGCCTGAGCTGGAGGAGAAAGCTACTGAGCGGAAGGGGGCACTCAGAATCAGAAGAATCAGCCTCTTCAAGGTTGGACTGCTCATTCTCTTGTGCACTATCCTCATCCTGGCATTCATCTACTATAATCTCAGGAACTCCGGGAAGGGCGGACTCATAGTCGAGGTTCCGCTCATATTCTCTGACGCTCTGAAACTTCCAGAATCCTATCTGATCGTCATCAACAGCACCAGGATGTCAATCACACGTTCAACCTGCCTTGACGACACCCTGTACCCTTCGTCCGAGCCTCGGGATGCCTGCTGGCGTAGGATGGCATTAGATTCGAAGCTCCCTAAGTTCTGCGAACATATCTCAGACGCATCTCTTGAGGGAGAATGCAAGGCCGAAGTCAGAGAGCTTATTATGGACTCGTTTTCGAACGGCAGGTAGGATTATGCGTTTTTATTCTGATGTAAGTAATGAATAGATTTTTATGCCACTCTCGATTGTTATCCTCCTTGCTGTGTTTGTCCTGATAGCGGTGAGGAGAATAGGCAACCTCAGACTGGAGATATGGCAGATCATGCTCTTTGGCGCCTTGGCTGCACTGCTGACCGGACAGATATCTGCGGCGGAAGCGCTCATGTCCATAAACTTGGACGTCATGCTCTTCCTGTTTGGGATGTTCGTCGTAGGCCAGGCTCTTGAAGAAAGCGGCTATCTTGCGCACATCTCATACAAGTATTTTAAGCGGGTGAAATCCGTTGACGGTCTTATACTTGCAATCCTGTTTGGCATGGGCACGGCGTCAGCATTTCTCATGAACGACACACTGGCTATTATTGGAACGCCTGTGGTGCTGTTGCTTGCAAGGAAGCACGGCATAAGTCCTAAGGTACTGCTTCTTGCGCTTGCGTTTGCGGTGACGATAGGCAGCGTTATGAGCCCCATCGGGAACCCCCAGAACCTGTTGATTGCAGTACAGGGCGGGATAGGAAACCCGTTTCTGACGTTCTTCAAGTTTCTGCTGATACCGACAGTAGTGAACCTGTTCATGGCGTATCTCCTCTTGAAGTTCTTTTATGGGGAACACTTTCATAGCAGCTCATTGAGCCATTCCCAGGAGCCTATACGAGATCACAAGCTTGCGGTGCTTTCTAAGATTTCCCTCCTCCTGGTCGTAATCATGGTTCTTCTGAAGATGGTCGTATTTTTTGTCGGTTTGGGCTTTGAATTCGGGCTTACCTATATCGCGCTTGTTGGAATGTTACCTGTCCTGTTGAGCGGCAGGAGGCTTCATATTCTAAAATCGATAGACTGGCATACTCTGATCTTCTTCGCCGCTATGTTCATCCTGATGGAAAGCGTGTGGGATTCCGGGTTTTTCCAAACGATTATCGATGATACGGGTTTCAGCATATCCTCCATTGGCATGATATTCGCCGTTGGCGTCATCCTGAGCCAGCTCATATCGAACGTGCCTTTGGTCACACTCTACCTGCCCCTGCTGGTACATGCAGGCGCCTCTACGAAGGAGATGTTAGCATTAGCTGCCGCCAGCACGATTGCCGGCAACCTGTCGATTTTGGGCGCAGCGAGCAATGTCATAATAGTGCAGAACGCTGAGAAGAAGTCGGGGGAGACGCTGACCTTCTGCGAGTTCGTCAGAGTCGGCGTACCGCTCACGGTATTGAATGTTGGAGTATACTGGGTTTTCCTTGTGCTTGTTTGACTGCTTTTTTAGTTGGAGGTTCAATCATCTCTTATTAGTTTTTATCTTGAGGGGATGATGCGGGGCGTTAAGTTGAATCAAAGATTGAAGGACTTTTTTGACAGGACTCTTAGGGCTAAGAGGTCCCCTCATTCCATAGCATTGGGTTTTGCCATCGGCAGTTTCATCGCCATAATGCCGACGCCAGGCTTCGGGACGCTGTTAGGCCTTCTTGTAGTCTTACTTTATAAGAAGGTTAACAAGCTCTCTGTTTTCCTGGGGCTGGCATTTTGGAATCCGCTGACGCTGGTGCCGCTCTACATACTGAGTTACAAGATCGGGGACATGCTCTTAGCCCCTGTGCCCGTGGTAGACTATGATATAGGGGTGATGTACGCCGGCTACCATTTAACGAGGCGGTTCCTGTTGGGCAACCTTATCCTCTCAACACTGTTGTCAACAGTCAGCTATGCTGCTGTGAGACTGTACGTCGAATCTCAGCAGAAGAAGCTGTGAGGAACACACAAATCTAGGATATACTCTAGACTGTCCGCAATATAGATTAAAAAAAAAGGATAATGGGCTTTTTTGCAGCCCCGCTCATCTTCAGATGACTTTCACGTTTCCGGCTTTTGGCCCGCGGTCTCCTTCTACTATGTCAAATGAAACGCGGTCGTTTTCGTTGAGCGTTTTGCCGCTTTTGAGGGCGCTCTCGTGGACGAAGTAGTCTTTACCGTCGTCGCCGTTTATGAAGCCGAACCTTTTCATCCTGTTAAAGAATTTGACTGTTCCTTCAACCATTGTAGTATCACCTCCATGTAATGCTTATTTTCCGCCCGAATTGGACGTTAAATCCTAGTTGGATTCTGTTAGAAACAGAAAGAACATGCGGGAACATAAGTCAACAATAGGTAAGTGTTTTTCTACCTATTAGGGTTTTATGCTTAAAAATCAAACTATCCTGTCCTTACAGGTCGTCCAGGGCATCTCCCAGCAATCCCCGCACCCGTTTCTTCTCATTCAGGAAGTATTGCCTCACAAGGGCCAGGTGGTATATGGGCTTGGCCATTATCTGAGCGGGGGTGGAATCAGCCAGCAGTTTCATCACCGCCTCCTGGTCCCACGAGTCCATACCCCTCTCAACTCTTATAGTCTCCGCCTTGCTGTCCAGTCTTCCGCCTTCGGATTCCCACAGCTGCTTTAACGCTGAGAAAACTTTGGAGTTGAGGTCGTCTTCCAGCTTTTTCATAGAGAGGCCGAAAATCACAGCATCGATTTCTTGTTTGCCTAGCATGTCCCCTAACTGCGGCCCGAAGGTTGCTGCACCCTCAATCAGCGAGTCTTCTGATAGCTGGGTTCGTGGTTTCCGGCCTAAAGATTTTGGCATAAGCTCTCTCAGCTTCTGGATAGGGGAGCCCTGCTTTTCCCTGTCGTCTTCTTTTTTCTTAGGCTGCCGGCGCCTGTCCTTTGGGAATTCTATCAGCTCTCCCATGGTTTATTACAATGAACGCCGGGATAATATATACTATGGACCGGGTTGTCTTGCGCAGGGCATCTGATGGACTCGCGCAAGAGGTCAGGCAGAACCTGGAAGCCATTGAGAGGCTGACTCCCAAGGAGGCTGGCAAATTGAAGCCTGCTGTCACGGAGGAGCTGAAAGTTGACTTGCACCATCACTTCGTGCCTTCTACGAATCCTGCCAAGCGGGCTAAACAGGTTAGGGCGTTCTGGAAGGCTGTGCAGGCGAGCGATTTGGATGCTGTCGCCGTAACAACGCACAGTGACATCGAAAGAGGCGACGTCAATCCTGAGTCCATCTATCGTGAGCTTAGGGAGGCAATGCCTGAGAAGCTCAGGAAAGGCAAGTTCAAGCTTTTGGCTGGGCTTGAAGTCCAGTGCAGACCGAATAAAACGGAGATAGGTCTGATATCCCCTGAGCCGGACCTCCTCTATAAGGATCCCTTCTGGTATTCGATGCCCTCTGCAGATGATGTTGGGAGGAAAATAAGAGATGACAGCAGGCTGCTTGGTTATTTGCCGCATCCTTTCTCCGGTTCTGGGGGAGCTGCTCATGGATCACACATGGGCGCGGACGAGGCTAGGAGGCTGGTGGGAGAATACGGCCTCGGCGTTGAATTCACTGGCATGTACAGGGACGGTAAGCTGCTGACGCAGCAGCCTATTTTGAGGCAGCTTTTAGGCCTTTTTGAGATGCTGCCTCAGAAGAATAAGGTTCTGACGAAGATTGCGGCCGTGTCCGAGGGCTTCAGGCGGGCGGATGAGGAGGTGCATAGGAGCGGGCTGGCGGGTGAAGCCAGGTTCGTAACAGTCGGAGGCGACTATCATGATGCGAAAGACCTCGGCAAATCTTACATACTCGTTCCTGTGAAGAAAAAGTCCGATAAGCCGCTCAGCCAACAGTATGACATTCTGGAGAGCGGGGGCGGCATGATCCTGTTGGAGGCGAGCAAAAGCGCAGTCTCGGATGCTGCTGGCAGGCCTGCCTCAGAGGAGGAGATCATCGAAAGCATCAAAACGACAAAAGACACTGCGGAACCCCACCTGCAGGGAGAGCAGGGGAAAGACTTCAAGCTGCTCCTGAACCTGACAGCCGAATTCGCAAGAGAGACGAAAGCCAACCTCAGAGAAAAACGCCTAGTGAAAAAACAAGAATAGACTCTGTCAAATCCGAATCTTGCCGAAGGTGGGAACCTAAACATTGGTACAAGAGGAGTTAAAAACGTTAGACTGTGAGGTAACAAAAAAGACGGCATAAAATAGATTTCAGACTGATTCTACTGAAGATATTATAGAACAATGATATAAAAAGCGTTATGTTCTTATACATAAACTGAGGATGAAAGCGTTGCATAGTTTTGTTCATCAGAGTAGGGAGGGTAAGATAACTTCTTTGTCAATGTATTTGGCTGATTCTGGGCAGGCGTTGAACATGTCAGTTAGTGAGAAGATCAACGACACATCGGAGATAATCCGGGTGAAATTCAACTTGAACGAGATCGCAGCAATGTCTAAACTAAACACTTGGTCTACCTACCACTCCTTTGAGAAGGAGGGTAAGACGTCAGAGACTCGGATAAACTGGAACACCCCCTTCTTCAGCGTTGAGAAGGAGGGTAAAAAGATCGCGATAAAATTCACCGACGCTGAAATTTATGGGTTTCAGATGACGCTGGAGACCGCATTCCAAGAGCTGATCAGAAGAGGAAAATAGATTATTTCTAGTTGTTTTTAGATTCGCTGATACCTTCAAAATCGATATACCCTCGCGTGGGATCCACATTGATCAATCTAACACGAACTTTCTGTCCGACAGCCATTCTTTCCCCTCCATGCATGACCCTGCCTTCTACTGGTGGTGAGATAATCCGTACATAAGTTCCCTTTTCAGAAGCCCCGGTGACAATCCCATCAAATGAGTCCCCTAATCTATCACCCAATAATACCGCTGCCGCTGCCTTTCGCATGAAACGTTCAACCTTCTGAGCAGCTTTGTCGCGATCAGTACACCACAATGAAAGTTCAATTAACTCTTTTTGAGTATACGGACTTGATTCTTTTGCCAGAACTGATTTAAAAAGCCGTTGAAGAATAACATCCACATAACGTCGGTTAGGGGCTGTAGCATGAGTGTAGTCCATAACGGCAAGGCCAAAATGGCCATATGAAGGCTTACCCGGCTCAAGCATGACATATTCGCCTGCCCCCAACAACTTTACGATCGTTAAAGACAGATCAGGGAAATGTTCGGAATCAACCTCTTTTTGCCTAATGAGAAATTGTGAAAGCGCCTTTGAGTCAGGTTCAGAAGGCAAAGTCTCACCGTGGGCGACAGCGACATCCATTATACCCCTCCAGTTTCGAGGAGTGCGGACGACCCTCTGGATTACCGGAATTCCTGCTTTTTCTAAAAAATTCATCATCGTCACATTGACGGCTATCATAAGGTTCTCAATCAAGTATCGTGCTCGATTTTTCCTTTGGATTACTAAACCTTTTACCCTCTCGTTCTCCACAACCGGTTTAGGTTCGATTGTGTCCAATTCAAGAGCCCCTTTGTCCATACGAAATTTTCTTAAACGTTGCGAGGCCTCATCCTGCAGGGCAAGTTGTTCTTCTAGCCCGGGAATTTCCCGTACGAGATGGGGAGCAGGGCCCTTCCCCTCAAGCCAGTCACCGATTTCTTCATAAATAAGCTTTGCTTTATTGCGCACAATCGCACGGTATATGTCTCCTGAGCGGATGCTCCCGTCTAAAAGGACTGCAAACTCGATGACAACTGCCAAGCGGTCTTGGCCAGCTCGCAGAGAGGAGAGATCAGTAGACAACCTATTTGGAAGCATTGGGAAAATCTCTATCCCAGTATAAACCGATGTGCCATTTTGAACGGCATGCTGGTCAGTTTGGGAGTTTTTTGGGGCAAACAAATCAACATCAGCAATAGCAACCTTAACCAGTATCTCTTGGTTGGAACCATGCTCACAGTATTCTAGTTGATCAAGGTCCAGAGAATCCTCATTATCGATTGAAGACCATAATAATGAACGAAGGTCTCTGGCATCATTTTGACCGCCTTTCAAAAGCTGTTTTACATTGATAGCGTTGACTTCATTTATCACAAGCTTTGGGAATTGGGATTGGAAACCATATTTATTCATCGCCTTTCTGGCTATGGCCTTAAGGTCTAGGTTACGGTAATTAGCGATATTTCCTATCCTCTCTCCCCCACTTTTTCGCTTAGGACGTTCCATCTCTCTTTTTCTTCTTCGTTAAACGAGCTTTTTACCTGCTTTAATGCCTGCTGGAAGTGTTTCATGGTGACTTTCCTTGAAGTCGGCTTGTCTTTGCTTTGGCCTATTGACTCGCGTATGGCGTTCATCCCAGCTTCCCTACATACTGCGGAGATGTCTGCTCCGTTATAGTTTTCAGTCGCGTTCACCATTTCATCTAGTTTTATGTCTGAGTCAAGATTCATCTTTTTCATGTGCACTTTAAAAATCTTTTCGCGGCTTATCTTGTCTGGGAAGGGGACGTAGATAATCTTGTCCAATCTTCCGGGGCGCATCAACGCTTCATCCAAAAGATCCGGCCTGTTTGTAGAGCCTATTATCATGACGTCCTTAAGCTCTGATACTCCATCTATTTCGGTTAATATTTGAGCGACGACTTTTTCGTTCACGTCGCTTCCGAAGCTTTCACCTCTTTTCGGGATTAGGGCGTCCAGTTCATCGAAGAATATGATTGCTGGAGCAACTTGTCTTGCCCTGCTGAATACCTTCCGTACTCCTCGCTCAGACTCTCCCACGTACTTGTTCAATAGTTCCGGGCCTTTTATTGATATGAAGTTTACTCCGGATTCTTTTGCAATGGCTTTAGCGAGCATGGTTTTTCCGCAACCTGGCGGCCCGTATATCAGCACACCTTTAGGCGGCGCTACTCCAGTCTCCTTGAACATGCTGCTGTATTTGATAGGCCATTCAATGCTTTCCTTGAGTTGTCCTTTGACTTTTTCAAGTCCGCCTATATCGTCCCAGGTTACGTTGGGTATTTCAACTGAGACTTCACGCATGGCTGATGGTTCCACCCTGCTCATGCCCTCATGGAAGTCTTCTCCAGTAATCTTTATTTTGTTTAGTATGTCCGTTGAAAGCTTCATATCTTTCGCCTTCTTTATATCCGGCATCAGTTTCCTCAACGCTTTCATGGCTGCTTCCTTGCAGAGTGCTTCAAGGTCCGCTCCAGTGTAGCCGTAAGTTATGTCTGCAAGGTGGTCAAGATTCACGTCTTTAGCTAGAGGCATGCCTCTTGTATGAATCTGCAAAACTTCCTTCCTACCGTTCCGGTCTGGAACCCCAATCTCAATCTCTCTGTCGAACCTACCCGGCCTTCTAAGGGCAGGGTCTATTGAGTCCGGCCTGTTGGTTGCTGCAATCACTACAACTTCTCCTCTCGACTGGAGACCGTCCATAAGCGTTAAGAGCTGGCTTACGATTCTTTTTTCAACTTCGCCATGGACTTCCTCACGGCTGGGTGCTATAGCGTCAATCTCGTCAATGAATATTATCGCGGGAGTGTGTTCTTGCGCATTCTTGAATACTTCCCGCAAGTTTTCCTCACTTTGACCGTAGTATTTGCTCATAATTTCCGGGCCGTTCAGTGATATAAATTGAGCGTCGGTTTCGCTTGCAACCGCTTTTGCAAGAAGGGTTTTTCCGGTTCCGGGAGGCCCGTATAACATGACTCCTTTCGGCGGTTTTATTCCTAGCTTTTGGAAGACTTCAGGATGTTTTATCGGAGTTTCAATCATTTCTCTTATCGCGTCTATCTCATCTTTGAGCCCGCCGATGTCCTCATACCTTATTCCAGGAGACAGTTCAGTAGTCTTCACCGGATTTTTGGATATCCTGATTTCAGTGTCGGGGGTTACAATGACTATCCCTTTTGGCTTGATGCGGGTAACCATCAACGGGAGTTGAACTCCCATGACATCTACAACGACAACATGTCCTTGCATGAAGGGCATATTCATTAACTTCTCCTGCAGGTATATTGGAAGATCATCTCCAAACTCTATGGGCTGAAAGGGACTGAATTGTATCTCACTCGCCTTACTGTAGTCGACTTTTTCTACTTTGACCTCTTCGTCAATGCTTGCGCCAGCATTGTGCCTTATTATCCCATCAAGCCGTATACTACCCCGCCCCTCATCTTCCATCTGCCCGGGCCAGGCTCTTGCAGAAGCTTTCTTTTTACCTTCTATGACAAGTATATCCCCCGGTGAAAGCTTCATCTTTCTGAATACTACAGGGTCTATCCTTGCAATACCCCCACCCACTTCGTTTACCCTAGCCTCCTTGACTTTTAAAATCGCGTCTTTCATTCTACCCTCTCTCTGGATCTCCATCCACAATGTCTTTCACATAGACGGTCATACCATCAATAAAGGAAATGCAAACTACTTGGGAAGGATATTAGAATACAACAATAAATCCACTGTTTTGGCTTAGTCAAGGAAGATAGAACGCAACGCGGCTTAGAGTAGGTAAAAGTAGTGAACATCACAACACAATAAGCAAAGTGAGTGGGCTAAGTGCTCTGACACATCAACTGGAGGATAAGGTTCGAAGTTACAGTGTTAGAGTTCAAGTCCCTAAGGGCTCTGAAAAAACACGAATCAAAAGGATGCTCAGTGCGGCTAAGCGAGCGTTAGCGAGCGCATGCCGCTCCCTGGCGTAAACGGACAGTGTCGGTTTGCCGAAGGCGGGACTCGAACCCGCGACCTCCAGATAACTCAGCGTTATCGTGAAATCTTCCCTAGCCTTTGGCTACGGTGCCCGGCCCCAAAATTTTTTCTTTGGGGGTGAAGCACCTTTCTTTTCATAAAAGAAAGGGGCTCGCTTATGAGTCTGGCACTCTGCGCTACTGAGCTACTTCGGCGTAACTGGAAATCCAGTTAGCAGATTGTACTGTCTTCGGCTCCGGCCTCGACAGTACTGAATAATATTATCTTGACGTATTATATTTCTTTTCCATCAACGCTTTTCTTTCCTAAAGAAAAGGGTTGCTGGATTCAATATTATGGGCGTTAGAGTATATTAATTTTCTTTTTCGCCAACGCAAACGAGACTTTGTCTCGTTGCGCACGAAGACGCTAGTCTTCGTTGCGTTTTTCTTTTCCCTAAGGAGCGAAGCTCCTTGGGCGCAGGGAACGAAGTTCCCTCGCGTCTAAAAGAAAAAGGTTGTTAGGGGTTAAATAGGGGTCGGTTGTAATAGTCTCTTGTATGGTGAAGCCCAATCTCCTGTTTGAGGTCTCCTATGAGGTTTGTAACAAGGTTGGCGGCATTTACGCTCTGCTGAGGTCTAAGGCCCCGTATGTGCTGAGAGAGTACGGAGACGATTATGTTATGGTGGGGCCGTACGTTCAGAACAATGCTGCCGTTGAATTTGAGGAGCAGATGACTCCTGAAGAGCTTTCTGATGTTGTTGATGACCTCCTCAAGCTGGGGATAAAATGCCACTATGGGAGGTGGCAGATGGACGGGAAGCCTAAGGCGATACTGGTAGACCACAGCGGCTACATGCATGAGGCTGATGATATTAAGGCCGGCTTGTGGGAGTACGCTCAGGTCGACTCGTTGAATGCTGACAACTGGTTCACTGACCCACTGGTGTGGTCTACTACAGTTGGGATGCTGTTGGAGAGGATCGTCAAAAAGAGGAAATGCAAATGCAGGTGCATCGCCCACTTCCACGAGTGGCTTACTGGTGGGGCGCTGCTGAAGCTCAAACAGGACAAGTCGGAGATTTCAACGGTGTTCACGACGCATGCTACGGTATTGGGGCGGGCGCTGGCTGAAGCAGGGGAGCCGCTGTACAGTATAATAGGGAGGGGAGAGGACGGCCAGAAGAACATCGACCTAGCAAAGTGGTATAATGTGCTCCCGAAGCATACGATGGAGGTCGCATGCGCAAAACACGCTGACGTTTTCACCACCGTGAGCGAGGTGACGGCGAAGGAGGCTGCGTATTTTTTAGACCGGACGCCTGACCATCTGCTGTTGAATGGCATAGACTTGTACAGGTACCCGCCATTGGACGAGCTGGTCGTACAGAGGAGGTCCAAGAGGAGGCAGATGAGGGACTTTCTCACGTCATACTTCAGCAGATACTATCACATGGATTTCTACAACATCAGGAGCATGTTCATCTCTGGGAGATATGAATTCAGGAACAAGGGGATAGACCTGTTCATAGACTCCCTCGGCATGCTCAACAGGAGGATGAAGAAGGAAAAGACAGGGAAGAATGTCGTAGCATTCCTCTGGATTCCGTCCAACGTCAAAGGGGAGGACTTCCAAGTATTGAAGAACAAGTCCCTCTATGAGGAGATGAAAGACCACATCGAGGAACTGTGGCCTGACATAGAGGACAGGATGACCCATGTGCTGACCGACGGCGACATGCCTAAGAGCGTCTTAGACGACGAGGACAAGCAGAAGCTGAGAAAGCTGGCTCAACATTTCGTCGAAAAGAGGGGTGAGACGCCGCCGCTGTGCGCCTTCGAGCTAGCCTATCCGAAGGAGCAGGACACTATAATGCAGGCCCTCTGGAAGAACGAACTGTTGAACAGGGAGGAGGACAAGGTCAAAGTGATATACTACCCATCCTATCTGTCAACGACCGACAGGCTCATATCGTTGGACTATGGGGACGCAACGCTCACCTGTGATGTCGGAGTCTTCCCATCCTACTATGAGCCTTGGGGTTACACGCCGCTTGAGACCGCGGCGCAGGGGAGCCTGGCGATAACGACAGACTGCGCAGGCTTCGGCAAGTTCGTCGAAGGCAAGGGGAAGGGCATATACGTTCTGAAGAGGTGTAATAGAACGTGGGAGAACATGGTCAAAGACCTCTCGGAGAAGCTGTTCGAGATAGTCACTCTCTCGAGGGAGGAGATGGTGGAGAGGCGCGCTAACGCGCGGGAGCTGGCTGCACTGGCAGACTGGAAGGAACTGGTTAAAGGATACTTCAAAGCATATGAGACGCTGGCAGGCCAAAAAGTCAGATGAACTATTTCTCATATGGAGGGCGCCTGCCAAGGGCATCCTCCAGGTAGGCTCTCAACGGCTCAGCAACACTCCACGCCTGCGATATGCAGCCTCTCGGAAGGTGAGGCGCATCCCCGTCGAATATCTCATTGATCGAGCCTAAGGCTCCAACCGATAGGGCACGGTCGAAGAAATCCTCTAAGAGTTTCCGGGCCCTCCTGGAAGCGGCTTTTCCGCCGTACCTGACGGATGCTCTCACATAGGGCCCGAGAAGCCAGGGCCAGACTGTCCCATTATGGTATGCCTCTTCCCTCTGCCGGACGCCTCCAGAGTATGAGCCACAATAGCTGGAATCATCAGAGGATAGCGTCCTCAACCCGAAAGGAGTCAGGAGTCGTTTCTCAACAGCGGAGAGTATGGATTTAGCTCTCGACTTGTCAACGCAGGTGTAATCGAGGGACAATGCCATCAGCTGGTTAGGCCTGAACGAGTCAACGCCGATGCAGTCCATAAGATGACTGCCATTCCAGTACTCTCTCAGAAAAGTTGACTCGAAATCTCCTATAATCTCTGCAGTTGGGAGGGTATTGTCAAGTTGGGCCAGAGTCGAGAATTTCTCAAACGCTTTGAGCGCATTATACCAGAGAGCCTGGACTTCGACAGCATCATCCCGTCTGAGAGTGTCCATCCAGGTTCCACTGTCATGCATTATGAGGCCGTTTTCGGATATGCTGCTGTAGTATTGCATGAGGTCAGACAGCCGAGCCCAGTGTTTCCTCAATAGTTCCCTCCCCATATCAGGGCCTGCGTATTTTATGTACTGCATGATGCTGTCAAAAAGCCACAAGCTTGAATCATAGTCCCTGTAGACGGGAGTTCCGGACTCGGATTCGGTCATAATCCTGCCGTCATGAACTCTGCCGAGAAAATGCTCTAATATGAGCCTGGCATCATCTATCCTGCCCCTCACGAGCGTCAGACCAGGCAAGCTTATCATCGCATCCCTTCCCCACTCCCCAAACCAGTGGTAGCCTGCGACCACCGTCATCCTGCTGCCAGCATCTATGACAAAAGAGTCGGCAGCGGAGCCGAGAACGTCTAACACACTCTCCTTGGTTCTCTTCCCAGGCTGGCCGTATGCCAGCTTACTCTCCAGACCATCCAAGCCAACAGCAATGACATAGGAGCATGTACTGTCCGGGCTGACATCAGCAGAGTAAGTGAAAGGTATGAGAGACTCGTCGACTGCAGGATAGCCTCTCCCCGCCTCCTGCCGGTAGTAGATGTTCCTCATCCAAAGGTTGAGGGAGTTGAAGTCACCCTCAGACGCCCGGAACATGAGCTTATGCCCTCCAACCGAGACTGATGCGTTCATCCCATCAGCATTCACTTCAAAATTTTTCTCGCCCTCACGCAAAAGCTCATGGATGCTGCGGAAGCTGATGTGGGGGGAGACGACATGCCTTATGCGCTCCCCAGACCTGTTACTTAGAGCGTAAGAGACCATGATCTCGTTCTTTCCTGAAGCGATTTTTACCCTCTTATCCAGCCTGAAGCCGTCACCCTCATACGTGAAGATGACGTAATCCCTGCCTTTCTCGAATCCGACGAGCTTTTCAAGGCCGGGAGAGACAATACTGCCGCCGAATTCGACGCAATGGAGTTCGACTCTCTGTGAGCCGACGTATAATGCATCCTCCATCTTCTGCAGGCACACCATCCTCCTCAAGTTCTCAAGCGACGAGACCAGCAGCCCATGATACTTCCGCGTGTTCAGCTCCATAACGGTCGAAGAAGAGTAGCCGCCTATGCCGTTGGAAAGAAGCCACTCCAGCTCGGAAGCCGCTGGAAAACCAAGAGCATTGGGTTTGACCCGCATTCCACAGTCCACGGACAAATATTAAACTTTTATACCTATAATGACATAATAGGAAAATAGACCGGCCTGACAAGATGATACCAAAGGACGATAAGACGCTGAAGCTCCTTCTGATCGGGCTCGCATCCGCTGCCATAGTACTGAGGAAAATGCCGCTGGCCGCTCTCTCGCTCGCCATGCTCGGCATACTGTTACTTTCAGAGCGGGCATCCCATCCCATCACAGTGAGAAAGGTGAAGTACAACAAAGACACCGGCAGATTCGAAGTCTTCGTCGAGAACAAGGGATCAAAGCCTCTGACCGTGAACTATGCGATACGCTCAGTCCAGCCGGAGTATGCTGAAAGCGTCGGCCTCACAGATGAGGATGGAATCGAGTTCCTGAGAGGCAGCAGCGGAGGCTACAGGGAGAACTTCTCGCTGATTTCCGCGGAATTCCCAGGCAAGACTCTTGGAGCATGCCAGGCGGAGCTGATCGAAGCTGCTAGGATGGCACCAGAGGACGGCTGGGACCCAGCGCTCCAGAAGACCGTCCGAATCACGGCAGCATACACCGGAGAGGACATGGACGCTGTTAGGAAGCTTGAACTCACGGTCCCCGTCGAAGTGTCAGAGAACCACCCTTACCTGAGGAAGGTCGGGGCTGAGAGAGAGTTCGTACTATCGGATGGATATGGTGTGGCAGGCAGGGCAGCATCATTGGAGGCCCTGGCAGACCACGTCAGAGGGAAGTCCAGCCATGTTTTGGCACACGTCAGGAACGAGGACATACAGCGCTGGGTGATGAACGTCGTGGGCGACAGCGAACTGTCAGACAGGATTTCAAAGATTACCAGCCTGCCTGACGAGCAAATATTGGACACGCTCGAGGAAACCCTCAGGGAGAGGATTCTTGAACTGAGATACGGTCATCTCGTGGAGAAGCACCCGCTCCTGGCTGATGTTGAGCCATGGCATGCCTTTCACATGAAATCAGACCACGAGAATATCATAGGAGTCTGCAGGAGCCTGTCCTCCCTTTTGGAGCTTATTAGAGCATCACCAGAAGAGTGCGTCGGATTCCACCTCAGAGGGGATAATGACTTCTCAAAGTGGGTGGCGAACACAGTAGGCGACCTGAAACTGTCCGATAGGATAGACGTAATAGACGCCTCAGACATGAGGTATGCGAAGCTTAAGCTGATAAGCCTGCTAGAGGAGAGGATACGGGAGCTGGAAGGCTGACTTCTGATTTTTAAAAGCATTTGAACAAATAGGGTATTCCAATGACTGCAGTCTGCTTTTACTTTCAGGTGCACCAGCCGTTCAGGACCACCTGGTTCTGGCCTGACAACGGCATAGACTATAAGGGAAAGCTGGAGGACCTGTACTTTGACACCAAACTCAATGAGTTCACCTTCAGGAAGGTCGCCGGCAAATGCTACCACAGGGCCAACGACATAATACTGTCGCAGATCGACAGGTTCAAGGGAGGTAAGAGAAAGTTCAAGGTCAGCTTCTCGCTGTCAGGCACGTTCCTCGACCAGTGCGAACGCTGGGATAAGGACCTGATGGAAAAATTCAGGCAGATGGCAGACTCCGGGTGCGTTGAATTCCTCGGCGAAACCTAC
The DNA here is from genome assembly GCA_043800255.1 of Candidatus Altarchaeota archaeon. GTDB lineage: Archaea > Altiarchaeota > Altiarchaeia > IMC4 > SCGC-AAA252-I15 > JAZDNF01. The sequence continues at coordinate 69,044 of JAZDNF010000008.1, forward strand.
TACCACTCGCTTGCAGGCTTGTACGAGGACAAGGAGGAGTTCACAGACCAGGTCGAACAGCACAGGCAGGCGATGAAGGACCTCCTAGGCATGAAGCCGGAAGTCTTCAGGAACACGGAATTACTGTACCATGACGGCATCGGCGAAACGATAGAGAGGATGGGCTTCAAGGCCACCATGACCGAGGGGACGGAGCGCATACTTGAAGGCTGGAAGAGCCCCAACTACGTGTACAGGAGGAGGGGGGGAGACATCAGGATACTATTAAGGAACTATAAGCTGTCAGACGACGTCGGATACAGGTTCTCGTCCAAGTGGTGGGAGGAGTATCCGCTGACGGCTGACAAATATTCCGCATGGCTCTCATCATCGCCGGGCGACACGATAAACATCTTCATGGACTATGAGACCTTCGGAGAGCACCAGTGGGAGGACACCGGCATATTCTGGTTTTTAGGGGCAATACCGCAGGAAGTACTCAAGTGGGAGAACCTCGAGTTCTCAACACCGTCTGAAGTTGTCAGAAAGCACGCCCCGAGAGGGGAGATAACAGTCCCCTACTATGAGACGGTCTCCTGGGCTGACATAGAACGCGACCCCAGCGCATGGTTGGGCAACCACATGCAACATCTGAACTTCAGCCAGATGAAGAGGCTCGGAAAGCTGGTCAAAGAGTCCGGCAACGAGGAGTTCATCAGAATATGGAAGTACCTGCAGACCGGCGACCACTTCTATTACATGTGCACCAAGTGGCTGGCAGACGGCGACGTGCACAAGTACTTCAGCCACCACGGCAACCCCTACGACGCAGGCATAAACTATCTGGCCATACTCTCAGACCTTAAGGAGAGGGTTCTGAGATATATGCTCGAAAACGGCGGAAAGGCTAAGCCGAGAAGAAAAAATTAGGCGCTCATCCCATCATACAGGCTGACGTATTTTTTCGCGATATGAGACCATGTGAAGTCCCGGACGCTTCTTTTCGCGTTATCGCCCATCCTCCTTATGCTCCCGCCGGTGGGGTCGCCCAGCAGGTATTTAATGCCCCATGCGATGCTCGACGGGTGCTGGTTTACTTTTATCCCGTTGTAGAAGTTCTTGACAATCTCCCTCGGGCCTCCGATGTCGGTCGCGACAACAGGCTTGGAGGAAGCCCACGCCTCCAATGTTATGATCCCGAAGGGCTCGTTCCTGCTGGGTATGCACACCATATCGCATGATTTGAAGAGTTCGTGCTTCTCCTCCTCGCTGACATATCCTAGGGTGTGCACTTTGCCGTCCACTCCCAGCCAGTGGGAGCGACCGTTTATGTGGTTTATCATGCTGTCTCCCCCTCCTGCGAAGACGAACTGGGCATCATGTCTGAATGATAGAACATCGGGGACTGCCTCAAGCAGCAGGTCAGGGCCCTTCTGATGGCACATCCTCCCCATGAACAGCACGACAGGATCCAGAGGCCATATCCCATACCGTTCCTTCACCCTGCCGGGGTCGATTTTGCCCTCGAATTCGGACGCGTTTATGCCGTTGTAGTTGACTTCTATCTTATCCCCCGGTATCTGGTATTCGCGCATGAGCTCGTCTTTCATAGAGTATGAGACTGTTGTGACAAGCTTGGACAGGTATCCGCCAAGCCACTCGCGGTGCCTCACCCTACCAGAGAACCAGTTATCCTGGTAGCTGTTCCCGTTTCTCCCGAGTTCGGTTGAATGGCAGGTCCACACGAAATCATAGCCTTTGTGGTTTTTCAGGTTGGCGAGGGCGTTCACAACATGCCAGTCGTGGCCGTGGAGTACGTCGAATTTGCCGTATCCGCTTTCTACGTGATGGAAGCAGGATACCATGCTGTCGCACATGTGGTCCATGTATTCTATGAAGTCCTCGCAGCCTGGGCTCACGCACCTGTGCTCATAGTAATCGTTTATCATCTCATGCTCAGGCTGCCCGTGCCCCATCCTCGTGAACACGTGAACCTCATGCCCCTGTTTGGCTAGGGCCTGCGCTAGGTTGGATACCACCTCAGCCACACCCCCCACTGGGACAGAATGCTTAGTCTCCCAGGAGAAGAAGCCAATCCTCACGTCATCACTTCCTTAGTTTGTCTTCCTAACGTATGTCTTCGCCTTGCTCCTGTTGATCTCTATCTTGCCTTCGCGGGCAAGCCATCCTAACGCCATGTAGAAGATGTCATCATTCTTCTTGATCTTCTTCTTCACAGCGCCCACTTCAACGGGAGTGTCTATGCCGCAAAAATAGATTTCGCCAGCGGCAAAGCCGACATCAGGTTTTATGTCCATCTACCCAACCTCCTAGAGCATGCCAGAACACGCTGACAGTGCCAATAATTTATCAAACGGAGGGCTTAAAAACCCTTCGGAATCAGACCCTACCAGGATATTTATACAATCAAACCAATATGGTAAACTCAAAAAAAACCTCAAAAAAAACCCGCCTTAGCGTAGCCTGGTTTAACGCGGCCGGCTGTAGTTTGGATCAAGAGGTAGAAGCCTCTCAAAGGCCGTAAAAAATAGCAGGCACCGGCAGACCCCCGGTTCAAATCCGGGAGGCGGGAAAATTCTTCTTTTTGATGTATTGGCGGGGCTTTATGCCCCGCGATTCGTTATGAGGTTATAGTGCTAACTGCCTTATGCAAGAAACCCTATGGTTATGTGAGTCCTCCGTTGTTTCCGCCTAGCAGTTCTAGGTACTTGGCGGAGCATTCCACGAGTTTCTGCCTGAGTAGGGGTGCTGACTGCCAGAAGATAATGCTAACAGTCACCAATGACGCTCCGACTGGACTTAACACGTTCACAAAATCAGAAATAAAAAAGATATAGTCGTCTGCCTGCCTCCGAAGTGGGTTTTTCATTTTCTTTTTTTCCTGGATTCTCCGATTACTGTCAACTCGAGGTTACCTCTCTCGTTGAAATCCCAATCCAGCTCATCCCCCTTCGCAAGCCCGAGCCGCTTCACCTTCTCCTGCGGAATGCTCACGAAAAATCTTTTTTGGCTTTCCTGAAGCCGCACCATCGTGCTAACATTATACAAAATATAATAAAAGATTAATGTTTTCGTATATAAAAGCTTACTTTGGCTCAATCAGACAGCCAGAGCGAGAGGCCGGAGACGTCAAAGCCCAACCCAATCGCATAAAACGAGGATTTAATGCGGTTCTTGCTTCCGAAGAGCTGACTTTTTACGTTTATAATGGTTACTACCAGATAGGTAAGTTCACATGGACACAAATGCAGCGGCACCCATCGTCTTGAAAGCAGACGCGCCGAGGAGGGCGTTCTGCGTGGCCATGCAGAAGGACAACAAGCCAGTGAGAGTCGAGGGCGAATCCTCTGCCGATTTCACAACCCTTCTAGAGGAGTCTGATGTAGCGTGGGTCAACTTTGTCGTAGACGACATTAACGCCGATGGAGAGGCTATCGCAACCTCTCTAGGATTCAGCCAGAATCTGGTTTCCACCCTCCTGACAGGGTTCAGGTCCAACTATGAGGACAGGGACGTCGAGCTGGGGATTATGATACCCGCAGTCGACACCGAGAGACTAGAGGTCACCATACACCCTCTGGTAATACTGATCAAAAGAGGCCTTATTCTGACAATCCACGGGAAGAACATAAGCCGGCTGGTTAAGTTCTCAAGATACGCGAACACCTTCATGAAGAAGATAAAACAGAACATCCCCTGGCAGGACAAGATGACCATACTCCTGTGGAGGATCATGGACGAGAACAATTCCAAGAATTTCGACCACCTCAGGGAAATCGAAGAGCAGGCTGATGAGTTGGCGAAGGACATGATGAACCCGATGACGCCGAGAGACAAGCTCGGTCCGGACATCTACAGGATGAAACATGCCCTCATAATATACCTCGACTCCCTCTGGGCGACGCTTGACGTAATCCACACCCTAAGATACGGCGACGCTGAAGTCCTGTCAGACAACAGTAAGATACTTGAGAGGATATCAGTACTCGCGTCTGACGTTACCAGCCAGATATCAATAAGCGAGCACATGTCAGAGGTGCTGGCATCTGGCCTGGAAGTCTTACAAACCATATACAACAACCAGCTGCAGATGCTGAACAACAGGCTAGCCTTACTGGCAACATGGCTGGCAATCATCGGCACGGCAGTCCTAGTGCCCAACACCCTGGCAACGATATTCGGAATCCCAACAATATCAGAACACCTAGACTGGCGCCTCACAATACTGATACTAATCGCCTCAACGCTGCTGTCAGCTTGGATAGCATACTGGGCCATAAGAGCAAAAGGATTAATACCCAAAAGCGTGGAATAGATCCTTTCACCAGTAACCGCCCGCCAACCCCCATTTTTATTCCCCAAAGTTTAATATTAACCTTCGCTGCCCCGGTAGTGTCAGCAGCCTTTTAAGAAAAGGCTGGCGAAAAGAGGATAGAACACTAAAATTGCCCCGGTAGTGTAGCGGACTATCATGTAAGCCTGTCGCAACCCTTTTCCGCCTACGGCGCAAAAGCGTTGACGGAAAAAAGATTGCAGTCAGCTTACGACTCGGGTTCGAATCCCGACCGGGGCGTCCAACCCGTAGACCCAATTTAGGGGCCAACAGAGCCCTGCTCTGTATATTTTTCTAGATTCTTCTTATCATAATTGATGGAATTACGCGAGTTAGAATATCTATTTAATTCATATGGGAAGAATGAGACCCCAACTATAGCCTATCGGCTGGGGGAGTATTTCTATGACCATCCTGAGCGTTTTAAATATCTCCAGATAGCAATCGCTGGCCAGATAATGTTTTTGTATCGGATAACCCAGAAACCCGTATATCCGATACATTAGATATAAACCTGTAAGAACTAACTAAAGCCCTATCTGAACACGTAAAAAATAGCCACTACCAGCAATTCAAGTACGATTACGCTCCATCTCAAAGCTCCTTTTTTACTATACGTTTTGAGATAATACACATAAATGAGAAGTAAAAACTGCGATATCAATGGAATGAAAAATCGCTTGTACGTAAAGAGAATGTTCTGGATTATTAACTGCAATACATAACCAGCAACAAGCATAGCAAATATATTTAAAAGGAAATATTTGAAACCCTTGTTCAGAGTTTCAAAAGTATTTTTGAACCCTTTTACCCAACCTTTTCCTCCTGAAAAAAGTAGTCCATCGAAATAAAGAACTATTCCCCCGGCCAATAGGATAGACAAATATGGGATTAATGGATCTATGATGTTGTTAGTATAGTCGATAATTTCTACTATCATATTTACCACTTGATAACACCATGGAATCTATACTTTTAAACATCTTTTGCCCGTATCTGGACGTACCCTCTCTAGATCTACAAGGTTCTTATTCTCCAACATTTAAAACCTCTTTTTAAGCGGGAAACACATAGATAGCCGTCAGTGGCAAAATGCTACTGGCATGTAAATAACGTTGCGGATTTGTAAGCGCTTGATCGGGGCGTCTGGCATTTTCAGCATTATGATGGCTTTTTTAGCCTGTTTTAGGCGGGTTCATTGGGCCGGCAGGGATTTGAACACTTGGTATGGTTTCACTATTCTTGTTTTTCCAGTTCTTTCAGGAGTTGCTTTAGGGGTGTTTTTATCTCCGGTAGTTTTTCTTGGATTGTTTTCCATATGACATCGTAGTCGACTCCGAAGTAGCCGTGGATGATTTTGTCCCTCGTCTTGGCCATGTCGCTCCAGGGGATGGCTTTGTTTTTCTGCCTTATGTCGGATGGGACGTTCTTCGCCGCCTCGCCGATTATTTCGAGTTTTCTCACGACGGCGCTGGACGTCTTGTCGTCATCTTGGAACTGGGTTAGGCTCATACCGCCTGTGAACGTTTGTATCTGAGCTATGGCTTCCAGGATGTCTTTTATCAGCAAGCTGTGTTTACGTTTCATATCATCACTGCCTCGGACAGGATGTTCCTTCGAAGCTCCGGCCTAATGGCCCCCTTTCTCACCACGTCTACTTTCCTGCCCAATGACCTTCGCAGGCTACCTTCAAGTCTTACCAGTTCGAAAAGATCTGGTGTTGATGTGAAGTCGACGAGTATGTCGATGTCGCTGCTTTTCTTCTGCTCCCCGCGCACAAACGACCCGAAGACTCCAATCTCGCGAACACCATACTCCGTATGCAACTTCGCCTTCCTCTTCTGGAGTATCCGTTTAATGTCGCTTAATTTTTTCATCTCCTATACCCAAGATAATTCTCATCTGGCATCCCAGTAGGAACGCCAGAGCGCATGTTGTACAGATAAGAATGGTGTGCTTTTCCCTAAAATACTCCGATAGCCCCGCTCTAATTGGATAAATGTGGGCTGAGCCAACAAGGCCTGAATCTAGCCTACCTGCTGGTTTTCATGCTCAGGAGGACAACCAAGGTAACGACGACGCCGTATCCTATGAGCACGTTGACGTAACCCACCTGCCTGCCGAGGAACAGTAGAACCCCTACGATTAGGGAAAGCAACCCAGTCGTCAGAAACACCATCTCGATGATCGATCGGATGAGAGACCTCTTGACGGCGTAGGCAGCCTCGATGGCGTTCTCCTTCAGCTCCTCGGCTCGGGCTTCAGTCTCCTCCCTGAAGTCGTCAATCCTCTTCTCGATCTGGTAGACGTGGTCCAGGTAGGAGACGAACAGGCGTGCGATGCCGTCAACCACGCCAGCGCCCCTCTCGATGCCATGCGACAGCAGCCCCTCAACAGGTGACCTGTCCTTTTTCGACTTTCTGAATCCCATAATCTACTTCCTCAGCTTCCTGACCAGCAACGCGGCTGAGATGGCCGCTATAGTCACCCCAACAGCTGCTGCAGCTGCTGCGGCCGCGGTCTTGGTCGGATGCTTCCTGACTGTTGTGACAATCCTCTGCTCGGCCTTAGAGATGTCAGCCTTTATCTTCTTCTCGTATTTTTTCTTCTCCCGGTTCCAGTCCTTGCCGGCTGCACTGACCTTCTTCTTGTACTCTGCCCTCAGCTTATTCTCGAGAACGCTCATATCCTTCCTGACCTTGGACTCGTATTTTTTCAAATCCTTCTTGGCTATTGCCTGGACCTTTTTGACATTTGCCCTGATCTTCCTCTTCGTAGAACTTTTCACCTTGAAAATCACCTCATTATAGTTAAATGTTACAGTATTAAATTATTAAAATAAAAGCAGCTGATGATGATGGAACACTGGAAAGCCTTCAAAAAGCCGTTCGACGACGTCTACAAATTGGCTGTTGGAGTGGCGTTAAGCAGCATACCGATAGTAAGATGGGTCTCGAAAGGCTACATGCTCGAGAACTCAGGGATCGGGGCAGAAAAGCCTTCAGATGAGATGCCGGGATGGGAGGACTGGCGGACTCTATGGGTGAAAGGATTCCACGCCGCCCTCATAATGATAGCCTACAATCTGCCTGCGATAATAGTCGGCATCGTGGGAGTGAGCATCGCATCTGCCGGCCTGATTAGCGCATACTCTGCCATACTGACGCCCGACATCATGGAAGAGATGCGAAGCGGGATGCTGGACTTGAAGACCATAACGGAGCTGACAGTCTCGAATGCTGAGGCCATTATGCCCCACCTTTACAGGCTGATGCCGGCGGTCGCCATAGCTCTGCTCCTGAAGATAATGGCAAGCATACTGACGCCGATAGCAACCCTCCAATACCTTGAGAGGGGGAGGATGTCAGACGCCTTCAAATTCAAGAGAATTCTGAGAGTGGTCGCCAGCCTAGACTATGTCATAGCATGGTTCACCGTGCAAGCCTATACGATGGTGGCAGGCATCATGTTCGCCATGATCCCGCTGGCAGGATACGGGACAGCATACTTTATAACAGGAATATACGCTTACACAGTATATGGCCAAGTATACCGGAATCAGTCCTCGGATACTGTGATGTAGACTACGTCCTTAGCGCCTTCGTTGTAATTCTCAGGCTTCGCTGTCACATCCACACGATACTTGCCTGGAAGAGAGCCTGTCAGAGCGCGGACGTCGAATTTGACCTTCCTCGACTCCTCAGGACCAATCAGGACGTCACTCTCGAATGCGTATTTTGTCCCGGACTTGACGAAGACGAAGCTCTCATCGTGGGTCTGCGCTTCGATGCTTATTCGCGCATCCTCGTTCTCGTCCAGGTTTTTGACCTCAATCTCTATGGTGGAGCGTTCACCGATTTTCACCTTCCCAGGGTCGGCGCTGGCGGTTACGCCGATGTTGCCCTGCACAGAGTACCTTGAAGGCAGATTCAGCAGGATTAGGGCGACTATGATGATAACCACAAGAAGGGCTAGGACAGAGGTCCAGCGCACCTTCGAAAACAGCCTCTTAAGGTCTTCCATGTCCTATTAGATTAGTATTTCGCGTATAAAAATTATTAACCAACCAATCACAGTAGATGACATGATAGGAGTTCTGGGTGGGACTGGACTGGCTGACGGGTTCCTGAGAGAGTACAGGAAGACGAGGATAAAGACGCCCTACGGGACAGTGACCGTATTGAGAGGCGACGACATACTCCTGGTGCAACGCCATGGCGCGGACAGGAAGACGCCGCCTCACATGATAAACCACAAGGCGAACGCATACGCCCTCAAAAAAGCAGGCATCTCGACTGTTGTCGGCGTGAACTCCTCAGGGTCATTGAAGAGGAACATCAAACCAGGATACTTCGTAGTGCCCCACGACTACATCAACTTCTACAACGTGCAGACATACTATGACAGGACGATAAAGCACATAACGCCCGGCCTGAGCGAAGATATCAGGGAGAGGATAATAAAGGCCGCACGAAAGGAGAAGGTCAAATTGGTAGAGAGGGGAGTCTACTTCCAGACGAGGGGGCCGAGGCTCGAAACCAAGGCGGAAATCAGAATGATAAAAGATTACGCTGACATAATTGGGATGACCATGGGCACCGAGGCGACGCTGTGCAAGGAGCTGGGGCTGGAGTATGCGTCACTGTGCACTGTGGATAATTACGCTAACGGGATTGCTGACGAGAGGATAGACTTCGAGGAAATCTTCAAGAAGTCGAGGAAAAAATCCGAGAAAGTGAAGAGGGTATTGTACACCATCGCAGGGGAGCTTTGATGAGCATACTGGTAGAGGACGTCCTGGTCGACGGAAAAGAGACCAGCATCTACGTCGAAGAGAACGTCATAACAGAGGTTGGGAGAAAACACGACGCAGACGTTACCATAGACGGAAAAGGAAAGGCAGCCATACCTGGGCTAATAAACGCGCACACCCACGCTGCCATGACGTTGATGAGAGGATACGCCGATGACTTGGAACTCCACGACTGGCTTCAGAACCACATATGGCCGCTGGAGGCGAAACTGAAGGAGGAGGACGTCTACTGGGGCGCGAAACTCGCATGCCTTGAGATGATAAAAACTGGCACAACATGCTTCAACGACATGTACTGGCAGCCGGAGGGAACTGCAAAAGCTGCCGAGGAGATGGGCATAAGAGGAGTCATATCAAGCGTGTTCATAGACCTCTTCGACAATAAAAGAGCAGAGGAGCAGATAAGAGAGAATGAGAAGCTGATGCCGCGGCTCAGGAAAAGATACTCGGACAGGATTGTCCCGGCCCTGGGGCCGCACGCAGTCTACACGGTCTCGAAGGACAGTCTGGATTGGATCAGAGAATACTCGCAGGAGAACAACACGCTCATCCACTTCCACCTCGCTGAAACGAGGAAGGAGAACGAGGACTGCCTGAAGCGGAACGGGAAAAGGCCGATACCATACCTCGATGGGATAGGCTTCCTAACTGACAAACTGGTAGCCTGCCACAGCGTCTGGCTGACGAAGGACGAGATCAGGACGATGGCTAAACACAACGTTAAGGTCGCCAACAACCCCACGTCGAATATGAAACTTGCGACTGGGGGGGTCATAGCATACCCTCAGATGAAAGCTGCCGGGATGACTGTAGCATTGGGAACAGACGGCTGCGCGTCAAACAACAACCTGGACATGTTCGAGGCGATGAAATTCGCATCACTGCTGCAGAAAGCCCACCTGTGGGATCAGACGGTGATGCCGGCGAAGGAAGCCTACCAGATGGCAACGACAGAGGGAGCTAAAGCCCTGAACCTCAATGCAGGAGCCATAGAAGAGGGCAAACTGGCTGACATAATCCTGATAGACCTGAAGAGGCCGGAGCTGACGCCGCACTATAACATCCACTCTGACCTGGTTTACGCTGCAAACGGATCATGCGTTAACACGACAATATGCGATGGAAAAGTGCTCATGGAGGACAGAAGAGTGGAGGGGGAGGAGAAGATAATGGAGAAGGCTTCAGAGGTCGCTAAAAAATTGGTGAAAAATGCTTGAAATGCTGAAAAAATCATTGGAAGAGGCGCCTGTGATGAAACGCGGAGAATACAGCTACTTCATACACCCTCTCACGGACGCAATACCCAGAATACAGCCTGAACTCCTGGACGAGGTCGCGGAGGCAATCATAGAAAACTCTGAGATGGACGTTGACACGATACTGACGATGGAGGCCATGGGAATCCACATCGCAGCCGCCATCAGCCTGAAGACAGGCCTGCCGTTCAACATCATAAGGAAGAGGGAATACGGCCTGCCGGGAGAGGTCGTGCTGGACCAGAGCACAGGCTACAGCAAGGGGAAGATGTACATCAACGACATCCGCAAGGGAGACAAGGTGACCATAGTGGATGCAGTGATAAGCACTGGCGGGACACTCAACGCGGTCATAAAAGGGCTTGAGAGGATTGGAGCGGAGATAAAAGACATAATATGCGTCATCGAGAGAGGAGACGGCGTGAAAAAAGTAATGAAGGAGACAGGTTACAAGGTAAAGACTCTAGTCAAGATAGAGGTTGACGGGAACGTCAAAATAGTGAAGTCAATAGGCTAAGGCAGCCTGTCCAGAAGGTCATCGGGGACGCTGTCAACCTTCCTGCCCTGCAGGCACTCCCTGCAGATACCGCCAACAGTGATATCGTTGGGGCAGACCCGCCTGCCGCACAGAGGGCAGGTTAGCAGCTGCTTGGCTGCGTCACCGCATATGTCGCACAGCCCCGCCGAATTCATCTTAGCTTGCTTTTTTGAACTTGAGCTGCTCCGGCTTCACCTCAACCTTGGGAAGCTGCATCGGAGGCGGAAGCTGCAGCTTTCTGGCTATCTCAAGAGACTCCAGGAGGGATTCCCTGACGATTGCAGTCGAAATCTCGGCCACAACGTCCTTCTTCAGCTCGATACTGTCCTTCGACACCTTGATCATCTTCTCAAGCTCAGAGTTAACGTACCAGAGTCTGCCCTGTACTAGAATGTTCCCGATGTCAGGCTCGTAGTTGACATCATACTTGAAGGCGACTACAAGATGGTCGCCTATGTTCTTGTCCTTCTCCTTCTTGATGGAGGATATCGTCGACCTCGCGTTAGCCGTAACCCTGTCCTTGACATCCCCCTTCCGCTCCCCGCTAATCTTCTCAATCTTGATGTTCAGAATTGGCATAGTATCACCGTGTAGCATATATTAGAAGGTCGGATATAAAAGTCACCCTCAGTCGAGGAACGGGTTACTTCTTATGTAGATTTCGCCGAAGAGCTTCTCCTGCCGCAGGTGAACCTGCTCCCTGTTGGAGAGGTGCAGAAGCGAAAGGAATGTCGAGATTATCTCCCGTTTGGTCTTAGCGAGCTCGGAGAATAGAACAACCTCCTTCTTCGTCAGTAGATCGAGAACCCGGGTGTACGTCTCCTCTATTATGGTGTTAAGGTCGAACTCCTCAGACAGCACCAGGACGTTCAACTCCGGCTCATTCGCGGACTCGAAAAGCCTGCTCTTCTTCACAGAGTACTCTAAGAGGGCCTTCTCTATGGCCCCGATAAGCTCCTCAGCCGTGACCCGCCGCGTTATGACCCTCTTAGGCTTCAGCCCGAACTCCAGCTCGTCGAGGCCTGCACCGGTGAAGCTCGAATAGTCCGGAATCTCCTCCCCGAAGAAGTACTGGAAGGATGCTGCCAGCTCATTGTAGGGCTCCTTTTCCACTGGGTTGAGTATGTCAGCCTTCATCCTGAGGAGGACACTAGAAACGAGCACAACATTCGCGGGAATCCTGAAGTTCATCTCCCGCATCTCCTGAACCCGCTTAGAGTACCGTGTCGCAAGCTCCGAGAGGTCAATATCCCAGGGGTTGCTCTCCTTTATCACTTCGTAGAGTATGTCCCTCCACGTCAGGTCTTCCGATTCGATAAGGGTGTCAAAGTCCATCCTAGAATGATATCACATCAGCCAAAAAACACCCTAGTAGTATATGCACTCCCAGCCTTAAAAACGGAGGGCCTTGTTTTTTATCCTCAGTAGTAATAAGTTATGGTGAGATAAGATGAAGGTTGCGATAAACGGCTTCGGCAGGATAGGCAGGAACGTCCTGAAGGCAGGATACAACAGGAAGAACATCGACTTTGTGGCGGTCAACGACCTGACAGACCCGAAGACTCTCGCATACCTCCTCAAATATGACAGCATTTTCGGGAGGTTCAAGGAGGATGTGAAAGCAGGGGAAGATTATATCGAGGTCGCCGGCAAGAGGATACAGGTGACGGCCGAAAAGGACCCGGTTAAGCTGCCCTGGAAGAGCCTCGACGTCGACGTCGTGGTCGAGTCAACAGGATTTTTCAGGAAGAGAGATGACGCGAAAAAGCACCTTGACGCCGGCGCTGACAGAGTCATAATATCCGCTCCAGCCAGCGACCCGGACATAACGGTCGTCATGGGAGTCAACGAGAAGAAGCTGAAAAAAGAGCACAGGATAATATCGAACGCATCCTGCACGACGAACTGTCTCGCGCCTTTGGCGAAAGTCCTCCTCGAGAACTTCGGGATAGAGAAGGGATTCATGACCACAGTCCACAGCTACACAGGAGACCAGAAACTCCTAGATGCGCCCCACAAGAGCCTGCGGAGGGCGAGGGCGGCGGCAGTCTCGATGGTTCCGACAACCACTGGGGCTGCGAAGGCGGTCTCCCTCGTGCTGCCAGAACTTGAGGGGAAGGTTGATGGGATGGCGTTGAGGGTGCCGACGCCGAACGTCTCAATAGTTGACTTTGTCACCGTGCTGGGCAGGGATGTGACCGTAGACGAGGTCAACAACGCCATGAAGAAGGCAGCAGCCGGAGAGCTGAAAGGCATACTCGATTACACCGAGGAGCCGCTGGTTTCAGTAGACTACGTAGGAAACCCGAACTCATCCATAGTTGACGGCCCGCTCACCAAGGTCAACGGCAACCTGTGCGACGTGATGTCCTGGTATGACAACGAGTGGGGATACTCCAGCAGGATAATAGACCTCATACAATACCTAGGGAAGCTATAGTCTGACCTTCTCAGGCCTTTTCAGGAACGTTGAAAGCACTGCGGCAAGAACGCACAAGACTCCTGCAGGTATGAACGCCCACAGATAGCTGCCTGTAACATCATACACCTGACCGCCCAGTATCGGGCCGATTATGCCAGCAACACCATATGATGTGAACACGAGGCCATAATTTATTCCGACGTTCTTCGTGCCGAAGTAGTCGGCAGTCGCTGAAGGGAAAAGTGAGAAGTTGCCGCCGAAGTTGAAGCCGACCCACGCCGCGGCAACGGAAAGGAGATAGGGGCTGCCTCCCATCCTGACCAGAAACAGCATCATAATGCCCTGCAGGAGGAACATCAGGCTCATCGCCCTCGTCCGGCCCAGCCTGTCTGAGAGCGTCCCCCACACTATCCTGCCCGCGCCGTTAGCCAGCGCGAGAACGCCGACAGCATTAGTTGCGACGTCCGCGCTGAGGCCTGAGTACTGGCCGAACGGCTTAAGGTTCCCTATCACCATCAGCCCTGCCGCGGCGCCGAACATGAAAGCAGCCCATAGAATCCAATACTGTCTGGTTCTTAACATCTCCCTCCATCCGAAGTCATCTCCTGCCATGTTTTTGGCTGAACTTTTCTCAGGAGGAGCCCAACCCTGAGGCCTGTAGCCTGCCGGAGGATTCCTGAGCAGCTGGGCTCCGAGGACGACAGTAATGAAGAATATTATGCCAAAATAGAGGAAGGTTGTGAGAACGCCCTCCGATGCTATCAACTTTGCGCCGAGTTTCGCGAAAATCCAAGCGCCGGCTCCGAACCCTGCGACAGCGAGGCCTGATATCATACCCCGCCTGTCAGGGAACCATTTGACGCAGGCCGCTATCGGGCACACATAACCGAGACCTATGCCAGCGCCGCCTATGAGGCCGACCGATGCTGCGATGCTGAGAAAGCTGCCATCAGTCATGCTCGCAAGCACATAACCTAATCCGAGGACTATGCCGCCTGCCGACGCCACCCGCCTGGGGCCCACCCGGTCCTGCCATCTGCCGGCGAATATCATCACAAGGGCGAAAGACGCAAGAGCCAGCGAGAATATTATCTGCGTCTGAGTCCTAGTATAGGAGAGATTATCCTCCAACGGCTTGACGAATACGCTCCAGGAGTATATCGCCCCGAGAGACAATTGTATCAGAAGCGCGCCGGCTACGACCTTCCACCGTTCCTGCATGGCAACCATCACTTCCTGCCGGCGATGATGGCTTCAACAACGGTCGGGTCTGCCAGTGTCGTTGTGTCTCCGACTTCCTGAGCGCCTTCAGCTATCTTCCTCAGGATCCTGCGCATTATCTTCCCGCTCCTCGTCTTCGGGAGGGAGTCAACAATCTGTATCCTGTCAGGCTTGGCTATCGGGCCGATCTCATTTCTCACCTGAGCAACCAGCTCCTTCTCAAGCTCTGGCGTTTTGCTGACGCCTGCCTTTAGCATGACGAACGCGTACAGTCCCTGCCCCTTTATCTCGTGGGGGATTGGCACGACAGCGGCTTCGGCGACCTTCTTATGGCTGACCAGCGCGCTCTCGACCTCGGCGGTGCCGATGCGGTGCCCGGATATGTTGATTACGTCGTCGACCCTGCCCATCAGCCAGTAGTCGCCGTCCTCGTCAATGCGTGCGCCGTCGCCCGTGAAGTAATAGCCTGGGAACCTCGTGAAGTACGTCTCCTTGAACCTCTCATGGTGGCCGTAGACTGTGCGCATCATGCCAGGCCACGGCTTCTTTATCACAAGATAGCCGCCTTCGTTAGTCTTGGCCTCAGAGCCATCGTCTCTCAGCACCGCAGGCTCTATGCCTGGGAACGGCATGTTGGCGGAACCTGGCTTCAAGGTCATCACGCCAGGCAACGGCGTGATCAGTATGCCGCCGGTCTCGGTCTGCCACCAGGTATCGACTATCGGACATTTGCCGCCGCCGATGACGTTGTAATACCACATCCAAGCTTCAGGGTTTATCGGCTCTCCGACTGTTCCAAGCAGGCGGAGGCTACTCAGGTCCCTCTGCTTTGGCCAGTGGTCGCCTTCCCTCGCAATCGCCCTGATAGCAGTCGGGGCGGTGTAGAAGACGTTGACCCTGTACTTTTCGACGATGTCCCAGAACCTGTCCTTCTTCGGATAGTCTGGAACGCCCTCGAACATTAGCGTTGTCGAGCCATTCGCCAGCGGGCCGTAGATGATGTAACTGTGTCCGGTTATCCAGCCTATGTCCGCAGTGCACCAGTAGGTGTCCTCATCCCCTACGTCGAATATCCACTTGAACGTCTGGTAGACGTACAGCAGGTAACCTCCTGTCGTGTGCAGCACACCCTTCGGCTTGCCGGTCGTCCCGCTGGTGTAGAGTATGAACAGCGGATCCTCTGAGTCCACCTGCTCAGGCTCGCAGTAGTTGCCGATGTCCTCAGCACTCATCTCCTCATGCCACCATGCGTCGCGGCCGCCCTTCATGTGAAGCTCGTGAGTGTGGGTTCTCCTGACCACTATTACATTGCCGACATCAGGGCACTTCTTGAGAGCCTCGTCAACGCTCTCCTTCAGGTGGATTACCTTGCCCCTCCTGTAACTGCCGTCGGACGTTATGACCATCTTCGCGCCGCAGTCGAGTATCCTGTCCTTCAATGATTCAGCGCTGAACCCTCCGAAGACTATGCTGTGAACCGCGCCAATCCTTGCGCAGGCTAGCATCGCTATCGGCAGCTCAGGCACCATGGGCAGGTAGATGCAGACCCTGTCGCCCTTCGTTATGCCCTTCTTTTTGAGGACGTTCGCGAACCTGCAGACCTCCCTGTGAAGCTCCTGGTAAGTGTAAGTCTTGCTCTCGCCTTGGGGCTCGCCCTCCCAGATGAGGGCAGCCTTGTTCTTCCTCCAGGTATTGAGATGGCGGTCCAGGCAGTTGTAGGATACGTTAGTCTTGCCGCCTTCGAACCACCTGCATTCCACCTTCTTGGAGTCCCAATGGGATACCCTGCCCCACTTTTTAAACCAGTGGAGCTGTTCGGCCTTCTCAGCCCAGAACTTCTCGGGATTGTCTACCGATTTTCGGTAGATTTCCAGGTACTTTTTCATGTCCCTGATCTCAGAGTGCTTGAATTCGCACTCCTCGGGCTTTATCTTCCTGGTCCCGTCCATGAGGGACTTGATGCCTTTTTGCTCAACTGGTTCGTGTTCGACGTAGACGTCCGCCATATAGTATCACCTGGTTACGTGTTCCAAAAAAAATAAGTAAGAATATCCGATTTTATCCTTATATATGCGGCGTAAGATTCGACTACGAGAGAATCGGGGCAGGATGGGAGAAGCACATGAAACCCGGGAACGACCTGAAAAAATGCATAAAAGCAGGCTGGCCGTCGGTTAATAAAAACTGCGGTAAATTACTATTGTGACGACCTCCATTTTCGACGCTAAGTCCATTGCAGTCGTAGGCGCATCAAAGGATAAGAGGAAGGTAGGCCATGCGGTCATCTACAACCTGAAGAGCACATTCAATGGCAGACTCTACCCAGTAAACCCAAAGGAGGACAGGATACTCGGGCTGAAATGCCATCCTACCGTTAAGTCCATCGGGAAAAAGGTCGACATGGCCGTCATCGCAGTCCCCGCGAAGATTGTGCCCAGCATACTGGAGGACTGCGGGAAATCGAAAATAAAGAATGCAGTCATCATATCAGCGGGCTTCAAGGAGGCTGGGAAGGACGGCGGCAAGCTCGAAATCCAGTGCCTCAAGATAGCGAAAAAACATGGCATAAGGATTCTGGGGCCGAACTGCCTCGGCGTAATAGACACGGAGTCGGGTTTGAACGCGACCTTCGCAAGCCAGAAGGCCCTCAGAGGGAATATAGCGTTCATGTCGCAGTCAGGCGCCCTCTGCACCGCCATACTCGACTGGGCTGAGAAGGAGAGGATAGGGTTCTCCAAGTTCGTGTCACTGGGCAACAAGGCAGACCTGTCCGAGAACGACTTCCTGCAGGCCTTCCTCGAAGACAAGAACACGAAGGTGATTCTCACATACCTGGAGGGCTTCGCTAAAGGGGAGGAGTTCATAAGGCTGGCCAGGCACGTGTCAAAGTCGAAGCCGATAGTACTGCTAAAGGCAGGCCGCACTGCAGCCGGCGCGAGGGCGGTCGCATCCCACACTGGGACCCTCGCAGGCTCTGACAGTGCATATGACGCTGCCTTCAGGAAGGCCGGCGTGATAAGGGTTGACAACATCGAAGAACTGTTCGACTATGCCATAGCATTCACGACGCAGCCGATACCGAAGAGCGAGAACGTCGGCATACTAACCAACGCAGGAGGCCCTGGCATAATAGCGACAGACGCGTGCGAGAGGAAAGGCCTGACGCTCTCAACCTTCAGCCGCTCGACAGTCGCCAAACTGAGCAAGGGGCTGCCGCCGGCAGCGAACATCTACAACCCGGTCGACGTACTGGGTGATGCATTAGAGGACAGGTACGAGTACGCGCTTAAGACGATGCTTCAGGACGGAAGCGTCCACTCTATGATAGTCCTGCTCACCCCCCAGCTTATGACAGACTCGAGAAACGTGGCGAATGTTATCATAAAGGCTGCGGAAAAAAGCAAGAAGCCGATACTCTGCAGTTTCATCGGAGGCGTCAAAGTGGAGCAAGGCTCCGCACTTTTGAAGAGGGCCAGCATCCCCAACTACCAATTCCCTGAGAAGGCGGTCAGCAGCCTGAAGTCGCTTGTCACATACAACCAGATAAGGAGGAGGAAGATGTCAAAGCCCCCGATGTTCAGATTCAGGGAGGAGCAGATAGGGGACATCATCGGAAGACACGTTAAGGCCGGCAAGGTCAACATCGGCTTAGAGTCGCTGGATATACTTAGACACTGCGGGATCAGAACCTGCAGGTCTTTCACTGCGAAAAACGCGGACGAAGCCGTCAGCTTCCAGAAGAAACTCAAGGGACAGGTGGCGATGAAGATCGTGTCAGATGACATACTGCACAAGACTGACATCGGATGCGTCGCACTCAACGTCAGAGAGCATGATGTGAGGGCAACCTACAACAGGATAGTCTACAACGCCCTCAGGTACATGCCGCACGCGAGCATCGACGGGGTCCTGGTGCAGGAGATGGTAGGCGACAGCAAGGAGGTCATAGTAGGCGTGAGCAAGGACCCGCAGGTAGGCCATCTTGTGATGTTCGGTTTGGGCGGGATATACGTTGAAGTCCTGAAAGACGTCTCATTCGGCGTTACCCCCCTGACAGATGATGAGGCGCTCAGCATGATAGAGGACGTCAGAGGCTATGGCATACTGAAGGGCGTCAGAGGCGAGGCGCAGTCTGACATCAGCTCCATAAAGGACGTGCTCCTGAGAGTCTCACAGCTTTCAAAAAGATTCCCGGAGATTGTCGAACTCGACATTAACCCCTTGAAGGTTTTCGAAACAGGAAAAGGATGCGTCGCAGTTGACGCGCGCATAATACTCAAAAAATGACGACCGCTGTAGTATATCATGAGGGCTGCCTCAAGCACAGGCAGCTGCCAGGACATCCTGAGACACCGGAGAGGCTGAAGTCTACGATGGAATACTACGCGAAAAAGGGGGTGCTAGACCATGTGAGACTGCTGAAGCCTGAAAATGCCACTCTGGAGGACATACTTAGAGTCCACGACATAAAACTAGTAGAGCATATAAGGGAGCTGGCAGAAGGAGGAGGCGGGAGCATAAACTCAGACACATACGTGAGTCCTGAAACCTACGACGCCGCCCTATTGACTGCGGGAGGCGTTAAGCTCGCTGGAGAGGTTGTCATGACAGGCGAATACGATAATGCGTTTGCGCTGGTGCGCCCCCCAGGACACCATGCTTCAAGGTATGAGGCAACAGGCTTCTGCTACTTCGACAACGTTTCGGTGATGATAAAGTACCTGCAGCAGAGATACGGCCTGAAGAGGGCGCTAGTTTTCGACTGGGACGCCCACAACCCCAACGGCACGATGGACACCTTCTACCATGACCCCACAGTGTTGAACGTCTCGATACACCAGGACCCGCACACACTGTACCCCGGGACAGGGTTCGTTGAGGACATCGGAGAGGGCAGCGGCAGAGGGTACACCATAAACCTTCCCGTGCCGGCTGGCACAGGAGACGCAGACTATATGCACCTCATAGATGAGGTCATAACGCCTGCCGCAGAAAGGTTCAGACCCGAACTGATAGTGCTTTCGGCAGGCCAGGACTCACATAGGGATGACCTGCTCTCAGGGCTGTCAGTCACAGAGGCAGGCTATGCCGCCATGACCATGAGGTTCATGGAACTGGCTGAAGAGCACTGCAACAGGAGGCTTGT
Source organism: Candidatus Altarchaeota archaeon (assembly GCA_043800255.1). Classification (GTDB taxonomy): domain Archaea; phylum Altiarchaeota; class Altiarchaeia; order IMC4; family SCGC-AAA252-I15; genus JAZDNF01. Next base: position 88,773 of record JAZDNF010000008.1, read on the forward strand.
GGTCGAACTCGAGGGAGGATACAATTTGAACGCCCTCAGAGAGTCGAACTATATGATAATCTCAGCCCTTATGGGAATGAAATTCCTCCCCAATATAACCGGGAAGGTGAGGGAATCAACGAAAGAACTGGTAAAAGAATACAATGAGGTGATGATGTCTGCCAGAATATGGGCCGACGCTCCAAGAATATGAAAGGCATACTGATAAGCTCCACGGAGCCCTACTCCGGGAAAAGCGCAATCGTCGTCGGGCTGACGCTCGCGTTGAGGAAGAGAGGATACGACGTCGGCTTCATGAAGCCTGTCGGCAACCTGATAACAGACGTTGACGGCGTATTGTGCGACGAGGACACGCTTAAGATAATAGACGCCTTGAGGATCAGGGAGCCGCACGAGCACGTGTGCCCCATCCTGCTGACCGACAGCCTGCTTGTTGACGTTCTGAGCGGGCAGAGCAAGAGGATAAAGGAGAAAATCAGGGAAGCCTACGACAGACTGAAGAAGGGCAGAGACGTGATGCTGGTCGAAGGCCTTGGAGATTTCGGAGGCGGCGCAATGATGGGCCTATCCGACATCGACATGGCGAAACTCCTCGATCTGAGGATACTGCTGATAGTAAAATACGGCTCAGTGTACGCGGTCGACAGCCTGCTCAAGGACATCAGTTTCATAAAAGACAGGCGGACGCTTGTCGGAGTAATCCTAAACGACGTCAAGCCGGCGCGCATGAACGAAGTCAAAACCAAGGTGAAGCCATTCCTGGAGAGGAGAGGCTTAAGAGTATTGGGCATACTGCCGAGGGACGACATACTGCGCTCGATAAAAGTCTCCGACATAGTGGAGCAGCTGCACGGGAAGGTCCTCGCAGGCGAGGACTACCTTGACAACCTTGTCAGGAACATAGTCGTCGGAGCCATGGAACCGCACAACGCACTGCGCTTCTTTAGGAGAGTAGACGACAAGATTGTGGTGTCAGGCGGCGACAGGTCTGTCGTCCTGACCGCGGCACTGGAGACGTCTACAAAATGCCTGCTGCTCACCGGAAACCTTAAGCCGACCGCCCAGCTGCTCGCGAGAGCGGAGGAGAGGCACGTGCCTGTGATACTAGTGCCTGACGATACCGCATCGACTGTCTACAGGCTGGGGGAGATGCACTCCAGGATAAGAGTCTCAGGCAGCAGGAAAGTGAGCAGGATGAAGTCCATGGTGGAGAAGAACGTAGACCTGAAGGCGATACTGAGATAGCGGCGCGTAGACAACGGAAACCAAGTTCACCTATCGTGAAAGATGCAGGATAATGCGTCAGATACGATTTTCCAGTGGTCGAAAGCCAGTTCCGGGAGCTTTTCCACGTCGAACATCCTGCACTCGGCAGCGTCATCGCCTCCGGCAGGCTCACCCGACAGCCTCTCGCAGAGGAACACTATGGAAACGCTGTGGCCTCTCGGGTCTCTGCCAGGGTCAGAGTATACGCCCAATAGCTCTCGAACCTTCACCTTAATGGAAGTTTCCTCATAGACTTCTCTGACGACGGCATCCTCGACCCGTTCACCATATTCGACGAATCCGCCAGGAAGAGCCCACATGCCCTTAAACGGCTGGTTCCCCCTCCTGATGAGGAGTATCTTATCGTCTTCGACGACCACACCGTCAACCATCAGACTCGGCTTCCTATCGTCCATCCTACAGAAGTTAGAACAATTTTACTAGGTGCTGTTGAGGCGACTTCGTTGCGCTCAGCCCCATCGCAATACTCCTCTTTAGGGTCGTCGAGAGGGCGAAGCCCACGAAGACGGCCCCTTTTCGCCAGCCTCCCAATCGACCTTTGGTCGATGTTGGAGAGCTTGAAGCTCTCCGACTTTCGGGAAGCGAAGCTTCCCAAAATGGGCGCAAGTTGCCGAAGGCAACTTCGCGTTTGTTAAAAGGCTGAGTGGGCCCAGCCGGATTCGAACCGGCGATCTTCGCCTCGTAAAGGCGACGTCATAACCAGCTAGACTATGGGCCCTGACGTATAGGAGGTATTATTATGGGATATGCGGGTTATAAATCTTGCGCTAGATTGTTGTTGTGGTTGTTACTATTGTGGTCGTTGGAGGTGGCGGTGGCGGCCCTCCGATGGTTATGCCAGTGTCCAATGAGGCGCATGTGCTGTAGTCGACGTCTATGCCGACGACTGCTGCGAATTCCACAATAGCTAATACTATGAGAGCCCCGATTATCGCGTTTTTTATGTACTCTTTGCCTTCGGATCTCTTTTCCGGGTTGTCGGCGTTTACGGTGGTGATTATCACTCCCAGTATTAGCATTATCACAACAAGTGCGGGCGTGAGGAGTAGGAGTATGCAGAGTAGTCGGCCGACTGCGACAAAAGAGCGCGGCAGACAGGCTGTGCTCCCCCCCGCAAAGCATTGTTTGTTGCCTTGGATGTCGGCGAAACCGCAGACCTCTCCGGACGCGCATAGATTTGGACCGCACCTGCAGGAGTAACTGCTCGGTGAGGCGCAGTTGTCAGCGCATCTAATCTCTTGCGCCCCAGCATATCCTATCGCACTTGAGAGGATCAGGATGAGGATTAGAAAGTTTTTTGTCATATTTATTCGAATTCTATCGTAGCCGGGGGCTTGTTTGTCAGGTCGTATAGTACTCTTGTCACTTTGGGAAGCTCTCTTGGTATTCTGTCAGCTATTTTTCGCAGGATTTTCCAGTCAACTTCTTGCGCGTTCGCTGTCATAGCATCCAGTGAGTCGACGATCCTGACGCATATCATGTGCCCATAGTCTCTTGAGTCTCCTTTGACGCCTGTCACCTTCCCTTCCAGGAGGACTGCGAAAGCCTGCCAGGATTTCAGGCGGGCTTTGTCAACCTCATCTTTCACTATCGCATCAGCCTCTCGTACTAGGTCTACCTTCTCAGGAGTTATCTCTCCTACGACGCGGACCGCCAGGCCAGGCCCTGGGAAGGGCATTCTCTCGCTTATCTCCTCGGGCAGGCCCAGCTTGCGGGCGACTATCCTAACTTCGTCCTTGTACAGCTCCCTGAGGGGTTCGACGATTTTCAGCTTCATCCCATGGGGGAGCGTCACATTGTGGTGGGATTTTATCTTCCCGCCGGTTTCAATCCAATCCGGGGCTATGGTGCCCTGCACCAGGCATTTGGCTTTCTCCTTCTTCGCGTGCCGTTCGAAGACTTCTATGAACTTGTGTCCTATGATCTTCCGCTTCTCCTCCGGGTCGGAGACGCCGTTCAATTCTTTCATGAACTCCTTGCCCGCGTCCACAAGCCGGAAGTTCAGGTGGAACTTCCCCTCAAACGTCTTTTTTATCTCATCAGCCTCGCCCTTCCGCATGAACCCGGTGTCAACGAAAATAGAGACTAAATTGGCTCCGACGGCCTTGTGAGTCAGCACCGCGGCCACAGAGGAGTCCACTCCCCCGGAAAGGCCGATAATCGCCTTACCACCGCCGATATCCGCCCGGATTTTCTTCACAGCATCATCGATAAAGGCCTTCGCATCGAACATGTTATCTTATGACAGTATGGATTTTAAAGCAGAGCCTGTTGAGACTATTTCGGCAGTATCACTGTTACGGTTGTGCCCGCCCCCTCCTCGCTTTCTATCTTCAGCTCGCCGCTGTGGGCTTTTACGATACTGCTGACGCTCCAGAGCCCTAACCCAGTGCCGTCTTGGACGCCATGCTGCCCTCTGAAAAATTCTTCTGTCACCTTAGCCCTATCTGATTCCGGTATCCCGATACCGTTATCTTTGACGTAGATTTCAACGTATTTTTTGCCGTCGCGTTCGACTTCACGCACGCCTGCCGTTACTCTGCCCTTCTCGCCTTCCGGAAACTTTTTGGCTGCCGTGAATTTTATCGCATTATTGACCATGTTATCAACAGCCTGCATTAGCTTGGACCTGTCTGCGGGAACGTCTATCCTGCTTTTTTCGAGTTGCTGGTCAAATTCCAACTGCACACCCCTAACGGCTGCAAGTTGTCTGTGGCCGGAGACGCTGATGCCTACCACCTCACCCACGTTCACCGACTTTTTTAGGATATCAATCCTCCCCTTTTCTCTAAACCAAGCGTTCAGCTTATAGGCTTCAACTGCATCTTTCATAGTAGTTGCCCGCGCTAGGATGTCAGTTATCACGTCAATAGCCTCATCGTTGCCAGCAAACATTTCTGCAAGATCCTCTGCGCTTGATATTATTATATTAGTATCGTTTCCAATATTGTGGATTGCCCCGGCTGCCATCTTTTTGACTGTCTCATGCGTGCGGGCGTTTATTATTGCCGATGCTGTCACGTTCGTGAGTGCTCGGAGTCTGTCGATGTTGGCGTGTTTCGCCTTTTCGGGGTCCTTGTAGTAGACTCGCATCGCGACAATGTCCTCGCCCTTCAGTTCTATCGGTATGTTGTAGATTACGCCGTCCTCCATATCAATGTCGCGCATAAGCTCTGGGTCGACTCTGCTTTCCTTCCCTTTTGCAACCTCATCCTTGACGTTTATCACCTCAACGTCCTTTTTTTCCAGCAATTCGCGGATTAGAGGCCTGGTTTCGCCTTTTTTTCTCACCTCTGCGATGTAACGGTCCAGACTCTCCTGTTCTTTCCCGCTGAAGCCTTTCATGTAGATGTCAATATCGTGCAGGGTGTGTACGTTCCTCAATCTTATGTCAACCTTGTCCGCTCCGGATACTTTCAGTGCGGCTTCCATGATGTCCTCTATCGTATCGTCCAGTTTTAATCTGTTGGCGTGCGCTGTTACCGCGTACAGTAGGTTATCATGGTAGTCTTTGACTTGGGCGCCCCTTATCATGGCACCCCCAAGCTTGCTTAGGAGGTTCAGCCCGAACAGCTGCTCTCCGGTTATCTCCTTCTTGTCCTCATTGTCCGCCCATATGACTCCGACCAGTTTTTGTTTGTCATCGAATAGTGGAACGGTGGCGAACTCCTGGAATTCTATGTAACCCCTGGATAATCTTGGATCGCGTCTAGCGTCCTTAAAGTGGTGGGCTTCTGTGTTCCCCGCCAGCGCCTCGCGGGCCGTATGCGCCATCGCATCACCCTCAGCGTCCAATGGCATGGTGGCTTTCCCAGGGGGAGAGGACAGTCTCTTACCCTTCAGTTCGAATCTGCTTTCCAGGGTTTTCTCCTCCGGATTGAAAAAGTACAGTCCTGCGCGTTTCAAACCTAAGTCATCCACCACATGTTTCAGGATATCCTTTGATGCCGTGCTTAACGCAGATGCGCTTGTATACTCTTTGAACGCGTTTTCAACATCCCACACGCCTGGAAGCCCCTTCTGCTGCGTTGGGGATGTATTATCCTGAGGAGTTTTGAAAGCCTCATGCACCATGAGTTACTATAGGACGGCGGAAACTAAAAGGTGTTCAGATGCCAACAGACGGGTTTTATTGTCCAAATCCCCAAGGTAATACATGAGCACTCCGATAAGGTTAAATAGCAATCGTGCCTTCATTGTCGGAGGGTACAGCCACGTTAATCCCGCTGAATTCTCAGACCATATAAACTTTTTCGATTCTGTGTCGATGCTCTTGCAGTACCGTTACAGGATGAACCCATCCTACGCCCTCAGGGATAATGAGGCTAACCTTCTTAATCTTCCAACGTGGGATGAGCAGCGCCGGGCAACCTACCAGGGAGACATCAGTTACGTAACACACTCCGGGCTGATAGTGGCCGAGCTGACGCACCCTTCAACAGGGACCGGGCAGGAGCTGCAGTCTGCGGCAGACAACGGCATCCCAGTAATCGCCCTGATGAGAGGCGAAGAGGGCAAGCGCGTTGACATAACGTATGCCGTGCGAAACAACGACCATGGAGCTGAAGAAGGCTTCAAGCTTACGCGCGGCGTCGGCGGGATATCGAAGATGGCGGATGGCAATCCTGCAATAATTGCCAGACTACCTTATGGGACCTACTCTGAGGCGCTGAGGAAACTGGACAAGGTGCTGCAGGAGAAGTTCGGCCTCGTGCCAGAATCTAAGAAATACCTTGAAGCCGCGAGCATCGAAGAAAAGTCTGGGAACGTTGAAAAGGCTTCGGAACTCAAGAGGAAGGCGCGATTGATAGACAATCTTCTGGAGTTCAAGCCAGAGGAGAACAGACCTAAGAAATACGAAAAAGAGTTCCCGCACAATGAGCGGCTTCCGTTGGAAGACGTCGAGTGGGAGCTTAAGAAGAATCCATCTCACAAGAGGGAGCCACAGTCCGGGGAAGTGACAAAGCACGTTAGAAAGACGACATAAGCATAATGTTAGATTATAGCACCATCGTCAAGGGCATTGTGCTGTTATCTTGGGGTATTGTCATTCTTGTCTCAGTCGCCAACCCCCTGACGTTGATGTTCAGGAGATTCTTGCGCAGGATATTCTCAAAGTTGGGCGAAATCCCGTACCTTATCCTGTTAGCTCTGATGTTACTGTCAACACTGCTGCTTGCCTATTCGCTGAGGGAGAGAATCCTCTCCCATCGCCTGAGTCTGCCGCCTGCAGCAGACTATGCCGGCGTTCTCATCCTGCTGTCCGGATTTTTCCTGGATTTCTGGGCCACCTCGAGTTTAGGGTGGAAGGCAGTGCTGAATATTCCAACAGCGGTAGGCTCTGAGGGCATGAGGAGACTGACAAGAGAAGGCGCCTACGCGTTCTCGAGGAACCCCCTCTACGTCGGAGACGCCCTAATCGTGGCAGGCCTTCTGCTGCTGACAGGTTATGCGAGCCTCATTCTCCTGTTAGTAATCTACTTGGCTCATGTGCTCGTCCAAGTCAGGCTTGAGGAGCATGAGCTGACAGAGACTTTCGGAAAAGAATATTATGGGTATATGAGGACAGTGCCCAGATTCTTGTGAAAACAGCTAAACTATTTTCTGCGGGGGACATAGAGCGTCTCAGCCGAGTACATGTCGACTGTGAGGAACCTGTTCAGGCGCTCCAGCGCGTCGTTGTGTCTTCTTCTCTCCTCAGACGACTTCCACATGTCGTTGGACACTTTCATCATGTGCGAGTAGAGCGTTTTTATGCTGTCCTTGATCTTTTGGGCGTTGATGCCTGAGAGGCCCGCCCCCCTGCTGCATGAGTAGGCGAATGACTCCCACTCGTCATAGGAGAATGAGGATTTCGGCTCTAGCGTGTCCTTTATCACCATGTTAGCAACACGCCAATCGTAGCATGCGTTTATTTCGGCTTTGCTCAGGTTGCGTGACCCTCCGAGTGAAACGCACTCGAATGAGTCTTGCATGAGATTGTAGTAATTCCTTAGATTGACTGGGTTGATGCCTTTAGAACTTTGGAACTGTTTCATTAAGCTGCCCCGCATATTATAAGGGATTGGAAGGTAATAAACGCGTTATATTTGCATTTATTAACCCATCCTGCGTATACTACTCCTCAGTAGATAAAAGAGTATAATTGATTTCGATAGTATTCGGCTGAAAATTGTCTTTTTTTCTACGTTATTAGCTTAAACAGCAAGAGGTGATATTTGAGATGGCACAAGACCAGTTTGGCAGGGATCTGCACACTACCGTATGCTCTAAGTGCGGGAATGAAGCTCAGGTTCCATTCAAGCCCACAGAAGGCAAACCAGTTTACTGTCGCGACTGCTTCAGATCGAACAGGCGATTCTAGACTAGGAAATCCCCGAAAAGGATTCCAGACTTCGAGGATTTCTATTCCTCGAACACTATTTTTTTATTCTATTATGTCTAACATTACTTTCAGATACTGTTCTTTCTTGGGGGATGCGGCCGACCTTTGGTCGGGCGCGTGTCGAACCTTTAGGTCGCCACATAGAACAACTTTCTTTCTTACAAGAAAGAAAGGGGTCTTGGGCCTGCGGCGATTCGAACGCCGGACCACTCGATCTCTCCAACCTTCTTTCTTTTCGCGAACGTTTTCTTTCTTCCTAAGAAAGAAAAGGTTCTATGAGTCGAGCGCTCTGACCAGTCTGAGCTACAGGCCCGTCTTTATTCTTTTTTTATTATTGGGCCATTAAGCGACCGATTGGGAGCGCATATGGCTCAACCGAGACATCCGTCTCGGTGAGCACGAAGACGAATGTCTTCGTTGCTCCTTTGGCCAGCCTTTAAAAAGGCTGTGAGCTACAGGCCCGTTTTGTGGATATAGTATTTGGTGTTTAATAAAAAATACGGTCAGCCTTCGATTTTGAGGTTGTCTATCCATTGTCTGACGTCGTCTTCGGTGTCGCCTTTGGTGCGTTTCATCACCATCTTGTGGAGGTTTGAGAGGAAGTCGAGGTTGTATTCTTCGGCCAGAGGATGGGGGTCAGCGAGGAGGTACTCTGAGAGTTCTTGGTTTATCCGGTGGTAGAATCTTCTGATTTCTGTGGGGTGGGTTTTGTCCATCTTATATTCTGTTTATCATTTTCTTTTCATTATAATATAATGTCATGGTTGAGGCTCAGAAGCCGATTCAGAAGGGGAGTGAGATGCCCAAGCCGAAGGAGCTTGGCAGGGTGGATGATCTCATCAGACGCTTGGGCGGGAGCCATTGGGAGGCTGTTAAGGCTATGAAATCGCTTGATGCCTTGGGTGATGAGGTTGTGCCGCAGCTTCTGGAGGCGGCATCCTCTGATAAGCCCACTGTTAGGGGCAATGCTATCGCAGTCTTAGGGTTGAAGAAGGATGGGAAGCATTTGAGTTTGTTTGAGGAGGCTCTTGAGGACGAGGGGGACTATGTTGTAAAGCAGGCCGTAGTCGCCGTGGAGAGGACGGCCGGCTTGGATGAGGCTGACAGGATTATCAGAAAACACTCTAAAGCTAAGACCATCTCAATGATGGACCGCCCTGAGAACGTCTCAAAAGACAACCCAGAATATGTCAGGACATTAGGGTCAAAATGAACAAGACTGCCATACTCTCGCTTCTCATAATCTAGGTATATTGGACATACAGTACGAGTTCATAAAATCCTGCCTTTAGGACCGATTTATCCTCTGACAGCATAATATGTAATACTGTGAGAACCAAGGCGAAGGGTTTCTGCAGGGTATACGACCGCAAGCCAGTCGAATGCGAGGAGGCAGAGTGCCCCATTGCGGCGATAGAGCCTAAAGAGCTGGAAAAACCCGGCAGATGCAGGCTGGGATGCATAGAATGCTGCCTTGGCGTCAACGTGATCTATGACGAATCATCCAACACTTTTGTGCTAGACTCTGAGGGGAAAGGCCCATGCCAGCAGCTTGAGATAGAGAAGGGGCCAGAATGGCTGCTGGAAAAAGCAGCGTCCAGAGGAGTCTCTGATGTGGACGCATTCGATGTTGTGCTCTCTCGAGAGGAGAGGGCAGAGAGGGAGGCTAAACTCGGAAGAGCATTGTCCTCGCTAAACGAGAGTGACCGAGAGTTTATAGTGGACGTGTTCGGCCTTGGCGGGAAGAGAGCCAAAAGCTTGGAGGACATGTCAAAAGAGTCTGCAATCCCGCTTAAAGACCTGGAAAAGAGAAAAGAGAGTGTAGTAGGCGAGATGAGGAAGTTTTTCCCCAAATAGGGAGGATAACAAAACCCTTTAGCCGCGAATGTCACACTGCTCAAGGATAAATTTATGCCTATGCTAATATTGTGGAGATGGACGTTTCCGTTATTGTTCCAACACTGAACGAGGAGGGGTATATCAGCGTCTGCCTGAAGTCCATAGCATCGCAGAACACTGACTTAGAATATGAGATCATAGTCTGCGACGGCGGGAGCGAGGACAGGACAACAGAGCTGGCTGGAGAATATGCCAAAGTTGTCGAATCGGATGCGCGGAGCGTCGGACTACAACGCAACCTCGGTGCTGACAACTCAAAAGGGAAGTACCTGCTCTTCGTTGACGCTGACACCATACTGCCTCCGGATTACATGGACAATGCTGTGAAGAAATTCGATGAAAACCCGGAACTTGTGGGTCTGAGCTCAAGCTTCAGGTTTTCTGAGCGAAACAGCAGATACGTATTCACGGAGAAGGCGACAAACGCATACCTCATGTTCAGGGACAGGATAGGCACGCCAACACTGCCAGGCTTCAACATCCTCTTAACGAGGGAAGCATTGGATGAGGTCGGCGGCTTCAAGGACGTTCCCCTCGAGGACATCGACATGAGCAGGCGCCTTGCTAGGGTGGGGAAGACACGCTATTACACGGACTTCTATGTCATAACCTCAGCAAGAAGGCTTGAGGGTCTGGGACTGCTGGGGACGCTGAAGTACTATCTTGAAATGGACCTGGCGCGCATGAACCCCGACCTGAAAAGGCTGCTGACGTATGACGAATACGTTTCATGCAGGATTGATTCCACAGCCCTGGTGGACGCCTTCGGAGAAGTCAGCAACCCCGTGACGCCAGCAGGAAGGCTGAACAAACCACTGAGGAATTACGCACTGGACAGGCTGACCGCATTAACGGATAGCATGAGAGATGAACTAGATGAGAGCGAAGAGTGGGCTAAAAAAATGAGAAAACGCCTCATGGAGAAGGTCCTGGTCGTCTCAGATTCGATTGCCTACTTGGAGTCCAAGACCATAGACTCGGACATAATCGACAGCGCTCTGAAGCAGGTTGAGAAAAAACTCAGACGCAACGGGAATACAATGCGGAAAAGTGAGGGCATCCTAGAGGCTGCCCCCAAACAGGTTTAACTTTGGGAGAGGGGAATGCTTATAAGATTCCAGCCTGGGAGAAGTTGCATTTGTGCCCTTGCAGGGTGTACTGTTATCGTACCGCTCATGCTGGGATAGTATTGGCAGTGGTAATTGATTGTTCCGGTGTTGTTGAACTGGAAGCTGAAGGACTCGCCCTGCTCAAGGTCTCCTGAGTCAAAAAGCGAACTGCTATCATCTACCAGACGATGTATCGGATACTCCCAGTTAGTCCAGTTTATGATGTCATAAGCCAGTATTATCCTGTCCTGGGGGTCGAACCTGCTGTCGGTCATATTGACATTCAACGTTTCTATGATAGTAGTCGTCGTTGACGTGGACGACGTGGTGCTGGTCGACGTCGTCGTCGACGAAATCAAAGTCGAAGTCGAGGTGGTGCTGGTTGAGGTGCTGGTTGAAGTTGAAGATGAAGTGCTGGTTGAAGTTGAAGATGTGGTGCTCGTTGAGGTGCTGGTCGAGCTCGTGGAACTGGTTGAACTTGATGAGGTGGTCGTAGTTGTAACCCCTGTGCAGACCGCATCGCCGCTGCATTCTCCGTCATTGCAGTTCAACAGTCCGTCCTGGTCGTTGTCTGCCGAGTCCGAACAGTAGGTCTCATTGCCACAATCTGCTGAGCATGCTTCCCCCACATCGCAGAAACCATCACCGCAACTGGAACTGACATCAAAATTGATATGCACGAAGTCAATATTCTGGTAGGTTATCGTGATGTTGGGGTAGTCAACCCAAGAGTCAGGGCTTGACCAATTCCCGACCTCTGCGAGCCCCAGACCATTGTCCATAGCCTCCAAGAGATAATTGCGAGTGTGGTCCACATCTTCCCTCTGCGCTTCCCAGTACAGCAAGTCGGCCATGACGGAATCGGCTGACACCGCGTCAACTGCGAAAAAGAGCAGTTCAGGTGTTCCCTCTGACCCGAATCTCCTGGTCCACAGGGAGGGGGGATTATAGTTACTACTAACACCGCCGATTATAGCATCGCCTAAAACGAGGATAGTCTTGTCCCGGATGTGAGTGTTGTTGTATATGTCGACGAGGCAGTTGTCTGTGCGGTTGAATCTGGCATTATGGAATGCTGTGCTGAAGGTAGTCCCCCCGTCGGGTCTTATAGAGCCAAAATGGTTTTTGAAGGCTAGCGTCGCCGACGGATTCGGATAGGTACCATGCCGCTTTACAATCGGGATGTTTATCAGATAGTCGGCATTGACTAGCGCGTCATTTAAGGCTAATGTCAGGTTTGGATTATACCTGAAGGTTATGTTCGAGTTGTGTGTGGCTCCGCTGAATGTTGTGAGGTTGACATTCGATGGTTTTCCGCTGGAGATTGCGCTGAAGAAGGTTATGTTATAGGTTGAACGGTTTATGAATTCGCCAACGTAAAAGGTCTTGTACGACTCGTAGACCCAGACATCTTGGGCTGATATGTCAGAGCCAAAAGCCTCCAGCAGACTTTTTACCAGAGAGTTCACAATCTCGATCAGCGCATCGATGTCCGGATCGCTGGCTAATGTCCCAGTCCACGATGCAACATTATTCATGTTCACCTTTACTGCAATCTTCTGGTGGGCGGTGTAGTTTGGGATTAGGACATGCCATGCGTCTGTGACGTTAGCGGTTCCTGTCAACTCTGTCAGGCCTCTGTAGGTCATCTCATCTATGACGGTCTGGTTTATCATAGTCCAATAGGGATCGCCTGTGCTGTTCCAGGTGCTCGCATCCCTGTTATGGACCACAACAACCCTGTGAGGTGAGGGGAGTGAAGACTGCGCTGGACTGAAGAGAGAGGAGCGGAGTACAGGCCTGGCCGCCAACTCAGCCCTCAGCGACTCCAACTCTGCCAACTCCCTCGAAATCAGAACCCTGTCATAGGCCTGGAAGACAGAGAACGCGAGCAATCCGACAACGGCGACAAACAGAACCGAACCGCATAGTCTGGTCCAGTTTAACTTTTCCCTGAAAAAGACGACAGCCTCCCGGAAGTAGAAGGACGGCACGGCAATGAAAAAGAGGTAGGAGTTGTACGCAGCAGCTTTCTGGCAGGGGTAGTTTATCCTCGAAGGCCTCCTCCCAGTTCTAAGCAGGAGCCAGAATAGGGAGAAGATACTGAAAAACAGGTAATTTTGTTTGAAACGCCGCCACAATCTTATCATGATTAATAAATTATAAAACAGAATAAAGTATCATGAGATATGGCAGGGCATATTCTGTTTGCATGGCTTTTGTTTTCGCATTCGTTATTCTTTCGGCTTTTTCCGCAGGACAGGCTAACAAGACGTCGGACGATAGGATAGAAAAGGCGGTCAATTATGCCATATCCGAGCTGACAAAAGGCGTTGAGCCGAAAGAGATTGCTGACGCTCTGATAGACAGAGGTTACAGCAACCAGGAGATCAGACAGGTGCAGGAGAAAGCGAACGCGAAAATTCTGGAGATTAGAGCAGACCTCGGGCAGATAAACAAGGATGGAGTAGATATCGCATCAACCAGGGATTACCTGAGAGAACAGGGATTCACCGACGAGCAGATAGATGAGAGTATGAGATTCCTGAAGGAGAGGATGATGGCAGCCGAGGAGACGGTCAGCGCAGGCAAGACTGATGAGAGAACATCCGACAGCCTTCTCTCATGGGATTTGATACTGAATCTTATCATAATACTGCTGCTGTTTTTCATAATCGTGCTCATCTTCTACGTCTACTGGAAGAGCAGGAGAGACTCCAGAAGAGAAGGGTCAGACGAGGACATGGAATCTGAGCTGAAAAAGCTGACGGACGAGAAAAAAGAGCTTGAGGAGCTGATAAGCCTCGCCCAGAAAAAATACCACAAGAGGAAGATAGACGAGGAAAGCTTCAGGGAAATAGTAAGAGACCACCAGAAGAAGCTCATAGAAGTAGAATCAAAGATAAGCAAAATCGAGAAGAGGGTTAAAAAGCTCGAAGACAAGAGTTAATGCCCTCAGCCGAGCACCAACAGCTTCGAAACCCTTGAATTCTGCTTAAGCTTCAAGCCGGTGCCGCCAACATCCAATGGGAGGACATAATCGCCCTTCCATTCATGGACTACCAGCGTCGTGTGAGTGCTGCCTGACTTCAGAAGCCGCGGATGAGGCGACAGCAGGCCCAGACCGTCTATGGGCGCCACAGACTCATTTAAAGTTATCAGATAGCGTCCCCCACCAAGATCCCACCAGCCGTGCTCTTCGCCCTTTTTCTTTGAAGGCGCGAGCTTCTCCCTTTTAGGTTCAATATGCTCGCTTCCCCCGAAATCAAGCTGACCCCCGCCCGTAAGCCGGTACACTTCCTTCACGGTCAGGTCCACACTGTACCTGTGAACCTGCTTTTCCGAGGAGAGTATATTCTTCACGGAATCAGCCAAATCCTCGCCGGATATAAGTTCCATCAGCAACCACCTCCTTATTTATGATGTTCTGCTATAGCCTCATAAAGTTTATCGAAATTCCTATCCTGCAGCGCGGAAAGCTCGACCACAGGATACTCAGAGTAGACTTCCCTGATCGTCCTAGCATCGGCGTCGGGGAGGTCTGCCTTGTTCGCCACCAGTATGGCTGGGATGCTCTTAGACTCAAGAGCCCCGAGGATGAGAGAGTTCACAGGGTCCAGGGGATCCTCAGTGGAATCGAACACCAGGAGGGCGACGTCAATGTGGTCTAAAAGCTTCACGGCCATCTTCACGCCGTCTATGGCCTCCCTAACCCTAAGATTAGCCTCCTCATTGCTCATGTGCTTAAGAAAGGACTGGAAGTGCTTGCCCATCAGATCCCGCTTGTGCGATATGCCTGGAACGTCTATCAGGTCTATAGTAATCTCCTTGCCCTTGACCTTGATCTTGACTTCCTTGATCTGTTTGATCCTCCGCGTCTCATGCGGGAGGTCGGATACCTTTCCCAATTCTTTGCCAGTCCACTCCAGGCTTATCCTGTTCGCTAGACTGGTTTTGCCTGCGTTGGGAATCCCGTAGATTGCCAGCCTGAAGCTTTTTTTGCGGCCGAATATCCGGTTAACCCACCTGAGAAAACGCCTCAAAGGCATGTTATTGATTGTGACTAGGATATAATAAACCTGCCCGCCCCTAATTTAAACTGATGGCTGTGAATGAGAAAAGGGGAGTGTCTGCAAAATCTTTCAGGGTTCTCACCGAGAAAGAGGTCGAAGCCAGACGGAAGGCTCTGACGAAAAACCTTCCATCACAGACTCTTATAGGGACTGGCGGCAGCCAGCTGAGTGAGATAAAAACCATGCGAACAGGGGAGAGACTCTTCATGCAATATGAGAGCCTGCCGCCTGAGGAGCAGAGAACCCATGAGAAGTGCATGAGAGACGCCATCAAGGTGACTCTGGAGGGCATCGAAGAAGGGAACACGCCGTTCGGCGCCGTAATAATCAGCCCAGAGGGGAAGACAGTCAGCAGAAGCCATAATACCGTCTGGCAGCCGCCTGTGGACCCGACAAGGCACGCCGAGAATAATGCCATAAACGAGGCCTTCAAAACCCTTAACCTGAAGAACCCAAAACTCGAAGGACACACGCTGTACACCACCTGCGAGCCCTGCCCGATGTGCCTGTCGGCAGCCCACTGGGCTGGCATAGGAACAGTAGTCTTCGGCGCAAGGATAGGTGACGCGCAGAAGGCCGGCTTCACCGAACTAACAATATCGGCGGAGGATATGATAAGACTGGGCGGCAGCCAGATGAAGGTGGTTGAAGGCGTCCTCGAAGGCGAATGCAGACAACTCTTCGACATCTGGAAGAGGAAGGGAAAAAGCGGAGTCTACTGAACGAACTCTTCTATCGCATAAACTATGCCGTTTATTATCAGGCTGCTGCTCTCCGACTTTACGCTGATATTCTTCAGTTTTTTCCCGTCTGAGAAGTAATCCGAGCTGAAAGCATGCCTGAGAAAGTGAACTGCGGATGAAGGGACCGGACCGAGTTCGACAGAGTGTGAGCCTGACTCAACGCCGACGGAATCGGGAAAGCTCCCGCAGTAGAACAATAGTGTCGCAGGCTTTCCCTCCAGCTTCCTGAAGTCGCTTTCAGGGATGCCGAGTACCGGGTCGAACTCGTATTTGACTCCTTCAACGATGTCAAGCAACTGTATGATAACATCCGGCATGTTCTCAGACGTCAGGTCCGACTTCAGCAGGTCAACATGAGACTTGGCCTCCGCCACCGTACTAACTTCGACACCGGAGAATAGGCGAACGACTGGGAGAGGTTTCGGCAGGGTGTCAACGGTGCCAGCCTCCCCGGCGAGGCGGATTTTGATCCTCGTCAGACTGAACAGCTTCTTCACGTTCTTCGAGTGCCGCATATTATTAGAATAGCGCTTCAAAGTATTATCCAATGGCTGAGGGCAGGATCGGGACGGACGAAGCCGGCAAGGGAGACTACTTCGGATACCTTGTTGTCGCAGGAGTGTATGCTGACGCTGAGATCGAGAAGACCCTCAAGCATTATGGCGTGAAAGACTCGAAGATGCTGTCGGATAGGAGAGTGAATGAGATTGCGAAACTCGTGAGGAGAACCTGCCAGCATGATATCGTCAGGATAAGCCCGAAAAAGTACAACCAACTCTATGATAAGCTCGGGAACATGAACCTGATACTGGCGTGGGCCCATGCTAGGGCGATAGAGAACCTGCTGCCGAAGGTGAAATGCGACACCGTGATATCAGACCAGTTCGGGGACAGGAAGTTCCTGGAGGAGAAGCTGATGGAGGAGGGCAGAAAAGTCAGGCTGATCCAGAAGTTCAGGGCCGAATCGGACACAGCAGTCGCGGCAGCGTCGATACTCGCAAGAGACTACTATTTGAGCAGCCTGAAAAGGCTGTCCCAAAGATACGGAATAGAACTGCCGAAAGGCTCAACCCATGTTATGGAAGCCGGCAGGGAGCTGGTGAAAAAACACGGCCAAGAGGTGCTGGATGAGATTGCGAAAAAGCATTTTAAGACGACCTCGACAATATTAAGGAGCTAGGATGTACCCAGTATACTATTACGAGCCGAAGCCGCCAGTGAGGATAGGACCGTTCACATTCTCGAGGAGGGAGCTGCACGACATATTCTGGTCGTGGCTTGTCATCTCCCTCGCATTCACGATAGTGATGTCACCCTCAGGGCTGACGCCCGCACTGTTCGGCGTATTCATATTCTCCGCCCTCACAGTTGGAATAGGATTCCTCTCCCACGAGCTCGCCCACAGGACGATGGCAAGGAGATACGGATGCCACGCCGAATTCGTCGGATTCCCGAACATGTGGTGGATTGCGCTGCTGAGCTCGCTCATCGGATTCATCTTCGCAGCCCCGGGAGCCGTCATGATATCAGGATACGTCGACAGGAGGAGGAACGGCATCATCAGCCTCGCAGGGCCGGTGACGAACCTGCTGATAGCGATCATATTCCTGGCGCTCGCCCCCCATCTGGGAGACACTATCCTGAGAGACTTCGCCCTCTTCGGCTACAGGATAAACGGCTGGCTGGCGCTTTTCAACCTCATACCCTTCGGAGGCCTTGACGGCTCGAAAGTTTTAGCCTGGAACAAGGGCGTCTACGCTGCCGCATTCATGGCAGCCTTCGTCTTCGCCTTCATCCTGTAAACAACCGCCGATCAGAGACTGGTGGAATATCGCGTTTAAAAAGCGGCTGACAATAGTATTATTCTATGGAAAAACCGAGGGTAGAAGCCAGCCTGAAGAGGGAGCTCGGCCTGTTCGAGACAACAGCGTACGGCATAGGGATAATACTGGGCGCGGGGATATACGTTCTGATAGGGAAGGCTGCGGGAGTCGCCGGAAACTCCGTCTGGCTTTCCTTCATGATAGCGGCCGTCCTAGCGTCGTTCACGGGATTAAGCTACGCTGAACTGTCATCATTGTTCCAGAAGGATTCCGCAGAATACACCTACACGAAGAAGGCCTTCAGGAACCCGCTGCTGTCTTTCATGATAGGCTATCTGATAGTCGTGACAGGAGTCGTTGGAACCGCAACCGTCGCGTTAGGGTTCAGCGGATACTTCTCAGCCCTCTTCCACACGCCCATAATCATGATAGCTATCCTGGCGATAATCCTCTTCTCCATCCTGAACTTTTACGGCATAAAGCAGTCGGCAGAGATTAACGTGATATTCACCTTCATAGAGGCCGGCGGCCTCGTGCTCATAATCCTGCTGGGCTTGAACCACATAGGAGAGGTAGACTACTTCGAGATGCCTGCAGGATTCTCCGGCGTGCTGACAGCATCCGCGCTCATATTCTTCGCCTACATCGGGTTTGAGGACATCGTGAAACTGGGCGAGGAGGTTAAGGACCCGCAGAAGACGCTGCCGAAGGCCCTCATACTATCGATAATAATAACCACTGTAATCTACATCCTGCTGTCGGTGTCTGTCATCAGCATCATGCCTGCCGATGAGCTGGGGAAATCCGACGCGCCGCTTGCCGACGTCGCTGCAAAGGCGATGGGCTCCAAGGCGTTCCTAATCCTTTCGGTGGTGGCATTGTTCTCCACCTCAAACACTGTGCTCATACTGCTCATCTCGACCTCGAGGATGCTGTACGGCCTAAGCTGCGAGAGGTGCCTTCCAAAGTACCTGATGAAAGTGCATCCGAAGACGGCGACGCCGTGGCTTTCAATCATCACCGTGATGGCAGCTGCAGTCGCATTCTCGATGGCAGGCAGCATAGAGTACGTCGCCAATGTGACGAACCTCGGGACTTTTCTAGTCTTCACGCTCGTGAACCTGTCGCTGATAAAGCTGAGATACAGCATGCCCGATGCCGAGCGGGGCTTCAAGGTGCCTTTCAACATAGGAAGATTCCCGCTGACGGCCGGAGTCGGCATCGTTTTCACATTGTTCATGGTAGGACAGTTCACGGCTGACATACTCATTTCTGGAGCAGGTATAATAGGGTTCGGGCTGCTGCTCTACGGCGTACTGGGGCAGGTAAGAAAATCAGGATGAGATTCGAACTGCATTCTCACACCAACGTCATCGACGGCCGAAGCACACCAGAGGAAATCGTAAGAGCCGCCGTCGGCAGGGGATTGGACGGCATAGCCATAACAGACCACGATCAGGTGAGAGGCAACCTGGAGGCGAGAAGATTCGCGCCTGAGGGTTTCACCGTAATCCCAGGAATCGAACTCTCTGCTAGGGAGGGCCACATAATCTGCCTCGGCAGCATCGACATACCTGAAGACTTTCTGGGGGTGATGAAGAATCCTGAAAAGCAGAAGCCTGCCTCAGAGATCATTAACCTGATACACGACATCGGAGGGCTGGCGATAGCAGCCCACCCCTATGACCTGATAAGGAACGGCGTCGGAGACCTTGTCTACGAGCTGGAGTTCGACGCCATAGAGGTTTTGAACGGCCACACGCTATTGAACAGGAAAAGCCCTGTCAAGGCCGCGAAGAAACTGGGAATTCCGATGGTCGGCGGGACGGACGCCCACAACGCATACGAGGTGGGAAACGTGACAGTAGAATGCGGAGCAGACATCCTAGACGAGATAAGGAATGACAAGGTTAGGATAATATCTGCCAGCAGAGCAAAGCTGGCTGCAGACTTCATGAGATCAGGGATACTGAAGTCGTATTTCAGGTTGGCGTGAACTCCTCTCTAGAGTAGCCGTCTTCTTCCGTCTCCTGGTGCACGTCCCCGTACATGTCCCTGTAGTATCCTGCATCCTCTGACACTGCAGGAGACGTGTCCTCTGACGCCGCAGGAGACGTGTCCTCGATGATCTTTTTCGTCGTCTTCTTCTTCCTGACTGTTGCCTTCTTTTTTCCGGCCATCTTCTAATATTTATCCATTAGGCTTTATATCTGATAGTATGCAAGTGAGTATAAAAAGCAGGAGGATAAGGTCTGCTGAACTCGACCCGCTGTACGTTTACAGCCAGTTCAAGGGAAAGAACACTTACATCCTGGAGTCTGTCGAAGGCGGCGAGAAGGTCGCAAGATACTCCATCATAGGCTTGAACCCGAAGCTGCGGCTCAGGATAAAGGAGGGGAAGGCAGACTGCAAGACAGACCTGAAACTGAAGTTAGGAAGAGAGAAAAATCCTCTGAACACGCTTCGGAAGGTGTCCCACAGCTTCTCCCTCAAGGAGGGCACGAAGACCAGGTTCACCGGCGGCCTGGTAGGGTACTTCTCGTATGACATGGTAAGGTACGCCTACGACATCGGAGACTCTGCGGAGGATGACCTACACCACCCGGACTGCGAGTACGTCATGGCAGGGAACAACATCATCTTCGACCACGTGAAGAAGGAAATCCATGTGACAGCCAACGTCATAGGAGACGACGACTCCACGCTCGGGAAGATGGACGACGCATATGAGACAATCCTGAACCTCCCGCTGGGGAAGAAGGTCTACGAGAGGCCAAGCAGCAGGAAAATCGACTTCCAATCGAATATGACGGAACACGAGTACAAGGAGTCTGTGAAATCAGCCAAAGAGTACATAAAGGCTGGTGATATATTCCAGGTAGTGCTCTCACAGAGGCTGAGCGCGGAATACGACGAGGATCCATTAAGGGCTTACAGCTTTCTGAAGAGGATAAACCCGAGCCCCTACATGTACTTCCTCGACTTCGGGGACAGGAAGGTCGCAGGCTCGAGCCCGGAGATGCTTGCGAGGGTGGAAGACGGCAGAGTGTGGACTCACCCGATAGCAGGCACGAGGCCTAGAGGCAAGACCATAAGGGAGGACCAGAAGCTTGAGAGGGAGATGCTCAAGGACAGGAAGGAGAGAGCCGAGCATCTGATGCTGGTAGACTTGGGCAGGAACGACGTCGGCAGAGTGGCTGACTTCGGCACCGTCAACGTGAAACGGTTCATGAAAGTTGAAAAATACTCCCACGTCCAGCACATAGTCTCTGAGGTAATGGGAGAGATGAGAGACGACAGGGACGAGTTCGACGCCCTCATATCGATATTCCCGGCTGGAACCGTCTCCGGAGCTCCTAAGGTGAGGGCTATGGAGATCATAGAGGAGCTGGAGCCGACCAGGAGGGGAATCTACGCAGGCAGCGTCGGCTACTTCTCCTACAACAGGAACATGGACACCGCGATAGCGATACGGACGATAGTGTTCGACAAAAAGAGGGCCTACGCCCAGTCCGGCGGAGGGATAGTGGCAGACTCGAAACCTCAGAAGGAGTACATGGAGGCCAGAAACAAGGCCAAGGCGCTGCTCAAGGCCATCCGCTATTAGGAAGGTTTTGTTTTACAACCAATTGCACACTATTTTTATACGAAATGTAATAACTTTAGACAAAATGGACAAGCTGAACGTCGGCATACTCGGAGCCACAGGAATGGTAGGCCAGAGGTTTATCGAAGGACTGGTAGACCACCCGTACTTTGAGATAAAGGCGCTCGCAGCCTCTGAGAGGAGCGAGGGAAAAAGGTACAAGGATGCCGCGAAATGGTACCTCAGCGGCGAGATACCTGCGGACATAGCGTCAGCAGAGGTCGTTGACATGAGCGAGTCCATCGTCGAGAAGTACGACCTTGACATAATATTCTCAGCAATACCGGCGGAAATAGCCGAAAAGGTTGAGGGAAGCTTTGCCAAGAAGATTCCATTGTTTTCGAACACGAAAACATACAGGATGGAGGATGACGTCCCCCTCATCATCCCGGAAGTGAACCCGGAGCACCTGAGCCTCCTCGAAGTCCAGAAGAAGAGGAGGAAGTGGGAGGGCTTCATAATAACGAACCCGAACTGCTCGACCGTGGGGCTTGTCGTGCCGCTGAAGCCGATAATGGACAAGTACGGGCTGAAGTGGGTCAACGTGGCGACCATGCAGGCGCTCTCAGGCGCAGGCTACAACGGCGTGCCGTCTATGGCCATACTTGACAACATGATACCGTTCATCGGGGGCGAAGAGCCTAAGGTAGAGACAGAGACCCTTAAGATACTCGGGAAGTTCGGGAACTCGAAGGTAGATTATGCCAAATTCGCCGTGTTCGCGTCCTGCAACAGGATAGCGACCTTGAACGGCCACATGGAAGCGGCCTTCATCGGAACCGAAAAGGACTGCAGCGAAGACGACATAAAGAAGGCGCTCTCAGGATTCAAGGGCGAACCTCAGAAGCTGAAGCTGCCGTCAGCTCCGAACCCGGTGATAATAGTCCGGGAGGAGGATGACAGGCCTCAGCCACGGTTGGACAGGGATGCGGGGAAGGGCATGGCAGTCACCTGCGGCAGAATCAGGAAGAAGATGGAGAATGTGTTCAAGTTCACCTGCCTGTCCCACAACACCATCAGAGGGGCTGCGGGAGCGAGCATACTGAACGCTGAACTGGTGTACAAGAAAGGATTAATCTGAGCTTATCCTGTAGTAACTTTGCCGCGCCTGCGCTCGCCGATGCTGAACGGCTCCATTCCAGCGACCTTGTCTATGGGGGATTCTATCATAATCTTCGGCAGGCTTGCCTTTACAGCGTCAGGCCTCAGAGGCTGGCCGGTTTCGACCCTCTCATTAATCTCCCTCAGGCCAGGAGGCTTCTTCCTCTCGGACTCGACTTCCCTCATGATAGGATATACACAATACTACGATAAAAATCATATGACCTGGCATGTCAAGAACCATCAGCCTCTGAGAGGAGGCAGGTAATGTGGTTCTTGGCAGAAGATTTCCACGCCAGTCTATAGATTGGTGGAAATCTTGGATTTATATTGTGTGGTCGTATCTTTAATACACGGTGCATGAGATGGCTGACGATTTGCGCATTCTGGAGCTGCTTGAGGAGAACGCTGGCCTGACGGAGGATGAGATAGCGAAGATGCTGGACGAGAATCCTGCTAAAGTGAGGAAAAGCATCACAGACCTCAAAAAGAGGAAGATCATCCTGAAGTCCAAGGCGATAGTAGACTGGAAGAAGGCAGGCAGGCCTTACGCGACGGCTGCGATACAGATCAAGGTGGTGCCGCAGGAGAGGGCAGGGTTCGCGAGGATATGCGAGACGCTGGCTAAGGACAATAGGGTTACTGACGTGTTCGTGGTCACAGGAGAGTACGACCTCCTCATCATGATAAGAGCCGAGAGCCTGGAGGAGGTAAGCGACTTCGTCACCGAAAAGCTGGCCCCGAAGAGGGAGGTTGTCGGAACCTACACTCACATCATAATGAGCGAGTACAAGAGGGACGGCGCAGCAATATCGAACGACAAGGCCAAGAGGCTTGCCGTCTCCATCTAACGGAGAAAATGATTTCTAAACGGGTTAAAAGCATACCCTACTCAGGTATCAGGAGGTTCTTCGAACTGGTTGAGCAGAGCGAGGACGTCGTAAGCCTGGGAGTGGGAGAGCCTGACTTCCCCACGCCTGACCCTATGAAGGAGGCGGGCATCATGGCGATAGAGAGGGATTACACGTCGTACACCTCGAATTACGGGATACTGGAGCTGAGGGAGAGGATAGCAGACAAACTTAGGAGGGAGAACGGCATCAGAGTCGATCCGAAGAATCAGGTGCTCATAACGACCGGGACCAGTGAAGCATTAGACCTGGTGTTCAGGGCGGTATTGGAGCCTGGAGACGAGGTCATAGTCCCGGAGCCGTCTTACGTGTCATATAAGCCGTGCGTGTGGTTCACCCACGCGAATCCAGTGCCAGTTCCGACATCGGAGGAGAATGAGTTCAGGGTGAGGGCAGAGGACATCGAAAAGAGGATAACGAAGAAGACGAAGGCAGTAATAGTTGCGTCACCTAACAATCCCACCGGGAGCGTCCTGGGCAAAAAGGACCTGAAGCAGATAGCAGACGTCGCATTGGAGCATGACCTCCTCGTAGTGTCAGACGAACTTTACGAGTACCTCATATACGACAAGACTAAACACTACAGCATCGCATCCTTCAAGGGGATGGAAGACAACGTCGTGACCATAAACGGCTTTTCAAAGGGATGCGCGTTCACAGGCTGGAGGCTAGGCTACGCATGCGGCCCTTCCGAGATCATAGAAGCGATGATGAAGATACACCAGTACAGCATGCTCTCAGCGCCGTCCATCTCGCAGTATGCTGCATTGAAGGCGTTCGATTGCAAGAAGCATGTCAGGAGCATGGTCGCAGAATACGACAGGAGGAGGAAGCTGCTCGTGAAGGGTTTGAATGAGCTAAAGGGCATAAGCTGCATCATGCCGAAGGGCGCCTTCTACGCGTTCCCCAACATCAGGGAAACACGTATGTCGTCTGAGGATTTCGCGCAGAGGCTCCTGAAGGAGGCCGGTGTTGCAGTAGTCCCAGGCTCAACCTTCGGGGACTCGGGCGAAGGATACGTCAGATGCTCATACTCTGTTTCCAAGGAGAACATAATAGAGGCCCTGGTGAGGATGGAAAGGTTCGCCTCAAAGCTCTGAAGTTGAACAATATCTGATTTTTAGTTCTCGGATGGCCTATATCATACATGCCAGACGCTAAGCCGAAACAACGTATAAGAGACGGTAAAGCATGGCAGACTGTAGAAGGACTCCCTGAGATTCTAAGCGTTAAGGAGGAGAGGAGGAGCACCATAAGAAAGCGTGAAGGCGAATGGTATAAGCAAGAGAGGGGCAAATACGGGGTATACGACGATAACGTAAGGGCTTGGACGCACGCAACGCACGTTTCCCACGCCAAAGAGGAATTTCTGGTCTACCCTACGCAGATAAGGGAGAAGGACAGAACCTCCGAGGAAAGGGTTTATTCTAATGCTATCGCGGTAGACAGCATAACCACAGGCGAGAGGTATACTTTATATGAGACTTGGTTTGACAGGACAGGCCGCGGAGAAGTCAGCGAAAAAGACGCTAACCCCGACAAGCACATCAGAAAATGGACTCTCAGGGGCGGGCCGAAGGACATGTACGCAGGCGCAAGGAAGAGGACGAACTTCCTGCTTAACCCTGATGACGGCATAATAGAGGCCAGGTCCAGGACATCGGGCGAGACCAGAACCGACTTCGTGCTTGGCGGCAACCTGACGAGCGACGAGAGAAGATTCTTCATAGGCGGCTTCACGACGACGATAGGATACTGGGAGAAACAGTATCAGATGCTGAAGGACAGCGTACAGCTCTTAACCTATAGGATTAGAGGGCATGACGTCACAAGAGCCGGGAGGCAGATGGAAGACCCGACAGAGTATCTGGGAAACATCACCAAGAAGCCGGAAGCCTATCTGAAACACTGCGCAAATGACATTGGAGTAGCAATAGACGAGAGCAATAGGATTCTGAGGATACTGCCGGTACTTTCAAAAGCGTCTCAGGAGAGCGATGACATACCAGGCGAGTTCAAATTCGCTGACACTAGGAGAACGAACAAGGCTAAAACAGTAGAGCAGGTTGACCTGATAGGCCACAGCATGGGAGGCATGATCGCAAGGAAATCCATAGTAGACAACCCAGATCACGTCAAGAGCCTGACGCTCGTCTGCTCGCCGCCGGACAGAGTACTGCTGAGGGACGTTAAAGCCCTGAGCATAGTCTCCGGGCTGCCTGCGAGCGTGCCGATACCGACAGGCGTGAAAGTGGGGGCGTATGTCGGAGCCAGAATCGTCTGGGACATGCTACCCAAGAGTGTCGGCAGGTCGATAGGAACCAGTCTCGCCACGGCAGGACTGTGGACGCTGAAAAAGCTGGCAACTTCGGCTGCGATAAGGAACAGTTTGAACGTAGGCTACAGGGCTCAGGCGGCGATCAGGGGGACTAAGGCCATGGACTGGGAGCAGTTCGACACGTACATAGGAAAATTCCGGCAGACTCCAGCGTATACACTCCAGCACGCCCTCAAGGCCATGGCATCCTTCAACCCTAAAAGCTTCCGCGAATTCGCAAAATCGCTGGAATGCACCACCCCGATAATGATAGTCGCTGGGGGCAGGGACTCGATAGTGGACCCAGCGGACTGCGAGAATGAAGCGAAGGACATAGGAGCGCTTTTCGTGAGCTTCACGAACTGCGATCATGGCCTCCCCATGGAGGAGCCGGAGCTGTTCCATGATGTGACCGAAGAGTTCATAAGGACCGGCAACGTCACTCCACAGGATGGGATAGAAGTCAGAGACTACAGGAAGTAGAAAGAGCAGGTATTTTAATCCTATTCCCATTTTTTATTCCAGATCATGGCTGAAGAGGTTGATTTCAAAAATGTCGAGGAGAAGTGGCTGAAAAATTGGGAGGACTCTAAAGCCTTCCAGTCGAACCCAGACGGCAGGGAAAGATTCTATATCACCGTAGCCTACCCCTACCCTTCTGGTAGCATGCACGTCGGCCACGCGCGCACTTACACTGTGCCTGATGTCATAGCCCGCTTCAAGCGCATGCAAGGCTATAACGTCCTGTTCCCCATGGCCTGGCATGTGACTGGCACTCCCATAATAGGCGCAGTCAACAGGCTGAAAAACAGGGAGGAAAAGCAGCTCAGGATCCTGAAGGAAGTGTGCGGCGTCTCGGAATCTGACTTGAAGCAGATGGAGACACCCATGGGCTACGCCCGCTATTTCATAGAGAACCACTACTACGCGTCAATGAGACGGCTCGGGTATACCATAGACTGGAGGCGGCAGTTCACCACAAACGACAAGCACTATAACATGTTCGTCACCTGGCAGTACCTGAGCCTGCACAAGAGGGGGCTCCTGAAGGAGGGACTGCATCCCGTGAAATACTGCCTCCATGACAGGAACCCGGTGACAACCCACGACCTCCTTGAGGGGGAGGATGCTGACATCCAGGAGTTCACGCTCCTGAAGTTCAAATTCGACAAGGAGTATCTGATTGCCGCGACACTGAGGCCTGAGACGGTGTTCGGGCAGACTAACATGTGGGTCGGCCCGGACATAGAGTATGTAAAGGCTAAAGTCGGGAGCGAGAGTTGGATAATAAGCGAACAGTGCGCGAAGAAGCTAGAACTCCAGGGCAAGAAAGTCGAAGTTACGGGGAAGGTTAAAGGCTCCAGCTTGATAGGAGAGTACTGCACCGCTCCCGGAATAAAAAGGGACATAATAATCCTGCCATCAGGGTTCTGCGACCCTGCGATCGGCTCAGGCCTCGTGACATCGGTGCCGAGCGACGCGCCCTACGACTGGATGGGCTTGAAGGATTTACAGGAGAACAATGAGCTATGTGAGAAGTACGGCCTCGACTGGAACAAGGTAAAGAGCATAGAGGTCATACCAATAATAAGGACAGAGGAGTTTGGCGACAGGGCAGCCTTGAAAGTCTGCGAGGATATGGGAATAACAAGCCAGAAGGACACTAAAAAGCTCGAAGAGGCGACGAGCATAGTCTACAAGACCGGCTTCCATTCCGGCGTCATGAACGAGAACTGCGGCAGATACAAGGGCATGGCAGTCGTCAGGGCGAAGGAGAAGGTAAAAGAAGAGCTCCTCGAGAACGGCGAAGCAGACAAGATGCTCGAATTCTCCGAAAAAGTCAGGTGCAGGTGCGGCGGAGATGTGGTGGTCGCGAACGCGGAATCATGGTTCGTCGACTACAGCAACGAAGACTGGAAAGAGGTTACAAGAGCGGCCATAGGGCAGCTTAACACGATACCTGAGAAGACCAAGCAGGAGTACCTTAACACGGTCGACCGGATGCACCCTTGGCCGTGCATCAGGAACTTCGGTCTCGGAACCAGACTGCCGATCGACGACAGGTTCATGATAGAGCCGCTCTCCGATTCCACGATATACATGGCCTACTATACGATATCCCACATCCTGAAGGAATTGAAGCCGGAGCAGCTGTCTGAGGAGTTCTTCAGCTATGTCTTCAGGAACGAGGGGAAACCTGATGAAGTCAGCAAGAGAACAGGCATCAAGCTTGAGACGCTAAAAAAGATAAAGGAAAGCTTCGACTACTGGTACCCGCAGAACTGGAGGTGCTCGGCCTTGGAGCTGATACAGAACCACCTCACGTTCATGATGTACCACCACACAGCCCTCTTCAACGCGGACAAATGGCCTCGGGGGATAGCAACCTTCGGGATGGGCCTGCTGGAGGGGCAGAAGATGTCCTCTTCGAAGGGGAATGTCGTCCTCCTAAAGGACGCGATCGTAAAACACGGCGCAGACGTCATTAGACTGTTCCTCATGGGCAACGCCGAGCCTTGGCAGGATTTTGACTGGAGGGAGAGTTTCGTCCAGAGCACCTCCAAAAAGATGAGGAACTTCTATGAGATGGTATCGGAGCCAAAGGGCAGCGACCTGGAAGTGAGGGACATCGACAGGTGGCTTCTCTCAAGGCTTAACAGGACAATCAAGGGAACGACAGAGTCTCTGGAGATATTCCAGACGCGGAAGGCATTGCAGCAGGCGTTCTATGAGATGTTCGGGGACATCAACTGGTACATGAGGAGAGCTGAACCTAACCGGAAGGCCCTCTCCAGAGTCTACCACGCCTGGGTCAGGCTGATGGCACCGTTCACCCCCTTCATCTGCGAGGAGCTGTGGAGTAGGATGGGAGAGAAAGGCTTCATCTCCAACGCAGAGTACCCGAAACCCGATGAGAGCCTGATAAACCCAGAAATAGAGGCCATCGAGAGCATGATACAGGCAGTGATGGATGACGTGCAGAACATACTTGACGTCACCAAGGTGACGCCGAAGACAATCCACCTTTACGTCGCTCCGGAATGGAAGCGGAAAGTCTATAATGCGATAGCAGACAACAGGGGGATGAAGGAGCTGATGGCCGACCCTGAGCTGAAAAAATACGGCAAAGAGATTGCCAACATCATGAAGAAGAGGAGGGATGAGCTTCCCAGGACGATTGCCACATCATCAAGGGAAAAGCAGGCCCTGGATGATGCTGTTGGATTCTTGGAAGAGGAGTTCAGCTGCCAGTTCAAAGTCCACGAGAAAGCTGACTTCGACCCTGAGGGCAAGGCTAGATACGCTCTGCCTGCGAAGCCAGGCATCTACATAGAATCCTAGGATGCCGACGCGTCAATGCAGTCTTCCGCGAAATCGCGTATGACACCCAGATCAAGTTTGCCCTTCTTTGACTGAAGGTTGCTGGGGCAGAACAGCTGCGGGACGGTGCCGATGTCATAGTAGCCTGCAGCGCACTCTGGAAGCCGGTCAGATGAGTCTCCCATCAGTATCCTCCTGACAGTGTAAGGTTTCCCCTCATAGTCCAACTCCGCCAGCTCACCCAAGTACTCATCCACCTCATCGCATCCGGGGCAGTTCATGGAATAGTAGTAGATTATAGTATCAGCCCCTATCCCATATTTTGAGAAGCACTCACCAGCATTCCCAATGTTAGCCCTCAGGACTTCACATGCCTTTTCATTGAATGTGAGAGTGCACAGCGCCTCCGCAATATTATGCTTGCTCCTCGC
Source organism: Candidatus Altarchaeota archaeon (assembly GCA_043800255.1). GTDB lineage: Archaea > Altiarchaeota > Altiarchaeia > IMC4 > SCGC-AAA252-I15 > JAZDNF01. The sequence goes on from JAZDNF010000008.1 coordinate 117,819, forward strand.
TATCGTAAGATACGCCCTCCCCTTGTAGACAACATACAGTGAAGGATTATAGACCGTGTCCGAGATGACGGGATTGATGGGAACATCGAACTCAGAGCCTATGGAATCCAAAACCTGAGCATCACCGTAAAACGTGTCACAATCCTCGCAGGTCGGCGGAACCCTCTTCGAACAGTCAACGCACCTGCCAGGATACATGTAGAACACCCCCACATCATCAGAATAATTATAGGAGAACGGAAGCCCCCCATCCGGATTCAAGAAAAAAGCCTGATAAATCCTAAAACCCAAGACGAAACCGACCAAAGTCAACAACACAATCATCAACGCAGTCTTAGTCTTCATCTTTTTTTACCATAATACCACTATAGGTATACCAATTTGTAACCACACTATAAAAAGTTACAAAACCAGATAATACAAAGATAACACAATGCCAGGGTGGCAGTCAAACCTCGCCTCAAAAAAGGCTCAGACCCGCCACCCCAGAAGAATAAAATGCCGGGGTGGCGGAGCACGGTTCATCGCGCAAGCCTGGAACAACCTTTTCCCGCCCCTCACGGGGCGGCAAAACGTTAACGAAAAGAATACAGCCAGCTTGTCGTCCATGCGGCGGCTTGGGTTCAAATCCCAACCCCGGCGATCTACTCAAAGTACAAATCCCCTCCTCATTTTCAGATATTTGGTAGGTATCCCCGATTCTGCACGTTTCATAAGACCAACATAGGGGCCGGAGAAAAAGAAAATAGCACGAGAGCAAGGGAAAAATAAGGGTGTATAATTAAAGTTAGGAGCTTGAATTTTGTTGAATATCTTGTTGAGACCGGATTACTTCGATTGTTCCAGTGTCTTTTAGAATAACAGTATCATCAGATAGAATTTCAATAAAAAGAGGTACATCTTGGTTCAATGTAATAATACTGTCTGCAGTTTTCCCAATAAATAATATCTTTCTTTCTGAACCTTCTGCTAATTTGCCATAGGCATATTTGTCAACATTTATCGTCCCACCAAAATTACCAGGCTCAGATGACGATCCCAAGAGAGGGTACAATTCAGAGTTAACTGGTCGAATATTTTCAATATGTTCAGGATAATACTTAATCACAAGAGTAGTTTCTTCATATATCCTATTACCGAGTGGGTACTCAAGATCCATGCGAGTTATGAATGTAGAATTTTCAGATATTTTTTTAATGCCGGTTCTATCATTTGCCCACGAGTAGTTGGTATTAATAATATCTCGCAATTCTATGTCAGAAGTTTCAAGAATAGCAATACCTGGCCCTATTGGGTAGATAAGTTTAATTCTGAAAGATGGTGGATCTGCATTAGTTTGATATGGAACACTCCCTAAACCACCGTTATCCATGCACCCAGATACCATAACTAAGGTGAGAATAACTGTACTAATCTCCTTTTTCATCCTCATTATGTTTACATATTTAATATACAGAGGGTATAAAAAGATTACATGCCAACATTCTTTGTAGATTCTAATCTTTTTTTACAGTGTAAAAAAATTCAAGAAATCCCATGGGGGGACGTATCAGATGAGGATAGTACCCTTGTCTTGATACCACGGCCAGTTCAAATTGAGATAGATAGATTAAAACAATCTGGGAATACACGCCTAGCAAAAAGAGCAAGAGAGGCCAACTCCTTTTTCAGGGATATGATTGACAATAACGACACATTTCAGTTCAATCAAAATTCAAAGGCTATATGCTTTAAGTTTGCTCCAAACTATAAAACTTCGGAATTGGAAAAACAAGACGATCGATTAGATATTAGCAAAACGGATGACGAGATAATTGCAAATGCAATAATTTATAGAAAAGAAACCAGTGACCTAGATGTCTTCCTATTAACTCATGACACAAATCCAATTTTAACTGCCAAACAATGTGGATTACCGTATAAAAGAATTCCGGATTCTTGGCTACTAGCCCCCGAACTGGATAGTAGGGATAAACGGATTGCTAAACTTGAGGAAGAGATCAAGACAATTAAAAAATCTTCCCCTAATGTAAAAATCGAACACTCTATAGATAGCGAGAATAGTACTGATGGGTATATAGAAGTTAAAACTTTTAATGATCTTTCAGAAGATGAAAAATCAACTATCATTGATCAGTTAAAATCAAAATTCCCACTCAAAGATGATTTTTCATTTGAACACATACGAAAAGATAGAACTAGGGATTATGGGGTTATGTCATTACTATTTGGTGAAAAACAATTCGTACCTCCAGATAAAGAAGATATTGAGGATTATAAAAATAACAGATATCCAGATTGGATTAATAAAGTAAGGTCTTGGTTAAATGAAATACCACAGTATCTTCAATATCCTTTTCACAGGCTCAGATTACGATTAAACGTATCAAATGATGGTAATACCCCTATTGAACATTTTTTATTAGCATTCAAGAGCCATGGAGGTATTCTAATAAAACCAGGAGATAATGATTTAGAGTCTGATGAACAGCTTAAAATATCACCAATTCCGCCACCCCCTCGGCTTCCAGAGGGAAAATGGATAAGAGTAAATACATCCTTCTTATCACAGATGAAGGGTATATCCGATCTTTCTGGAACTCTTAGAGATCAATATCTTGGTTTAATTCCTGAAAATATTGTGCCATATACAAACTCTTCATCAAGGAGAGATCGTCATGGGATATATTATAAAGGATCCAGACCAACAGATTTTGTAGATTCATTTGAATGTGAATGTGATGAATTTAGACATAAAATTGATCCAGAAACTTTTGATTTGATTGTATCTATCCCAACTGATGAGAAAATAGTAGAGGGAGTTATATCTTGCATAATAACAGGAACTAATCTACCAGAACCAAAGAGAGAACATATCAAGTTAAATTTTAAACATGCTACAGGAGATAGTTATACCGAAGTTCAAAGATTGATAAGTGAATTAAATCCATAAAAATCGCAGTCCTCTGGTTTTGGGCCGGGCTTTGAAGACTGAAGCCACCTCTCAACCTCGGCGTAGCGTTTTTTATGCGCGTTAGGATAGGGATTGTCTGTTGATTTTTTTGTCGAGTAGGGAGCTCATGGAGATTCCTTCTTTCTCAGCCTCTTCTTTCAATTTCCAGTATGTTCTGTATTGTATTGTAAAACTTCTGGTGACTTTGTCTAAAGCGAACTCTCTGTTTTTATCATATTCCTCGAACATTTTCGTGTACTTTTTGTTATCATCCAAGATCAACAAGGTTTCCTTATCCAACATTGTTTTTTCCTCCGCTTATCGCGTATCTCAACCTGTATTCGATTCTTTTAGCATCGTCTAACACAGTCTTTGTTACTTTCAAGAGTTGTTTCGCAAGACGTTCCTTTCTATCATCCGTAAGTTGATAACCATGCCTAAAAAACAACACAGCCGCTATGTCAAAGGCCGTTCTCTTATCAGCGTCTGAAAAACTGCGGTCTACTAATATAGCACGCCACAACAATGCGATTTTTCTGAACACGTTTTTGTTTTTTCCCGCATCTAAAGCAAAACTTAAACTTCCCATATTCAATTGTCCCCCGCCCCCTCCTTTTTTGTTAATTTCTATGATATCCTCTAAAGTGAGGTCTTTCTCATCCATTTTAGGACAGTTATCAACATTTTGGTAAATTTTAGTTTACTATATATAATATTATATAACTTGATATAAATACTATTAGAAATCGATAAATTGCAACATATTCATATAGTTGATTAAATAATCAAGTATTAAAATCATATATATAAATTTATACATTGAATCTTGCAAATAGATTCATTCCCGATGATTTTTTCTTAATAATCGCGTAGAACGGTATTGTTAACCTGGACACCTTGAAAGCGTCTGGGAGTTCTAAGGCGGGGAAACTGGCGAAGAAGAATCTCAGGAGGGAAGACCATGAGGCGTTGGCGGTTTGGGCTGCTGACTGCGCCGAGCATGTGCTCCCCTACTTTGAGAAAGAATACCCAGAAGATGATCGCCCTCGGAAAGCCATCAAAGCATGCCGAAGGTGGGCGCGTACCGGCGTGTTCAGGATGGCAGACGTGCGAAGAGACTCGCTCGCAGCCCACGCTGCCGCACGCGAAGCGAAAGAGGACAGCGCAGCCCGCTATGCAGCCCGCGCCGCAGGCCAAGCAGTAGCGACTGCACACGCGCCCAGGCATGCGATCGGCCCCGCATGGTATGGTATCAAAGCCGCCGAAGCTGCAGGCGTTGCAGATGAGCGTGAGTGGCAGCACTCGCACCTCCCGAAACGTCTTCATCCAATGGTGTCCGCTGAAGCAACACGACACGGCAGAAAAAACCCGGGACGAAAAAGATACCGACATTTAAGTATTGCATCAAAGGACATGCAGTAAATCCGTTATCATTGAGAGGGGATTCGAACTCCCAGCACCGCTCTGAACTCTGGCGATTAATTTGCTCTTCTCAGAAAAAAAGAAATCTGGGAGTTAGGGTTCCCGATTGCAATAGACATTGGTTCACGGCAAAAAGTGCGCGAAAGGGCGAGAATATGGCTTAAAACGCTATATAGCGGGGCTGGAGAACGATGGCTGCGGCTCCGGTATATTTTTATATTTTTGTTTGAAATAATCATATGGAGTATCTTGTCTACCGGTCTTCGATCCTGGGGTTGGGAGGATGGCGCATATCCTGATTTTGGATAGGGGATGTTGAAGGGAAATCGCAAAGACTTCTGAAAAATGAATGAAACGCAACTAATTGAGAATTTGGACATCATCTTTAAGAGAGAGTATTTCTATCGAGTGCAGCATGACGGCATTGACAGAAAGTATGAGAAAAGACAGTGGGGAGGAAAAATCAGAAGAGTCATATCATTGGATGATAATGTGACGTCTGACTCATCCAGTTCCTCTACAACAGACTACATAGAGAAGAATCCCAAGAAGGTAACATTAAAGTTTCCAGCATTAGAATATCTGGAGAAACTTCATGAACAGGTTAAATGTGACAATAACCTGAATTCAAAATTCATGGAATACTTGGATAAGACTCTGGCCAACACACCAGACTGGAGGACTGTAGTCTCATACCTGTCATTTGAATTCCTGCTGAAGAACGGATTTCTGAATGAAGCCTTAGAGGGATTCAAAGAGATGGCCAAATCGAAAATCCCGTCCAGAAATCTCGTGAACATACTGAATGGCATACTGAGTTATGAGCACTACAGATTCAACAGGAATGACTTCGATAAAATCGAGGATACGTTAGACTCCATATTGGACAAATACCCCGGCTTCTATCTACTATACAACCCTCTGTTGACGATAATAAATACCCTGAAATTCGAAAGACTGAAGTCGGAATTGGACTCCATAACAGACGCCAGGATAAGGAGGGACATCCTGATATCCCTCCAAAAGCTGACGGAGGAGGAGAAACTATCGCTTGAAAAACACAAGGTCATTATCATCGACAAACTGTCTGACTTGCCTCAAGCGATCTTCGAGAAATATTGCCAATACAACGCATACGAACCAGCGGACATACAATTTACAGATGTAAGCTGATACTCCACGGGAATTCTGTTTCTGTCCTGTGGGGGCAAATTTTTTTAAGCCTAAATCCTGGTGCTTTTTTATTCTAATTTCACGTATCCGATGATTCTGGGGTTTTTGCGATTGGGATCCAGTAGGAGGATGCGGTCCGATATCAGGGGTATCTGTTTTTCCAGCTTGATTTTCAACACTCCGGTTCCGCCAGGCTTCAGTGAGCCTGAGACCAGGCTTGCGGGAGTGTAATTCATGCTTGAGTTTACCATGATCTGGTCGCCTTCCTCCAGGCCGGGGCGGGCGTACTTCGATAAAGCAGCCTCCGATTCAATAATGTCGGCGACAGGAATGTCGCTTCGCGTTGAAAGGATGCTCCCCCGCTCAACCTGATCAGGTTTCACGTCCTTGAGGGCGACTCCAACGCAGACCCCACAGCCGGCCTCGGCAACGTCAGTATCGTGAACCTGGATGGACTTGACAAGAGTCTCAATCTTTTTGGGGTAAATCAGGACGCTATCGTGCTTGCGCAACACCCCTTCCTTTACGACGCCCAACGCGACCGTGCCGACGCCTTTCACCGGAAAACAATGATCCACCTGCACTACAGGCTCGCCCTCAGAATGCAACGACAATTTTGAAAGAGCATCCCTGATGGAGACTACCTGATTCTCCACCTTAGGATAGGAGGAGAGTACGGTGCCGCCGAAAAGAGGCTCCACAGCCTCAGCAGGTATGCCGCCCAGGATTACGTAGCCGGTCTCCAGCCCGTAAGCGTCAATGGCGACAATCATCTCCCCCAGTAGGCTGTCAACCGCGTCAACCTTCAGGAGAACCTGGTCCGCGATGTTAAGAGCTGACGCGAGAGACTGGATTTTCTCAGGGTATGATGTAGGCGCCACAAAAGACAACAACACATCATTATGCCTGTGATTGAACAATGTCACATCGCTTTCAGTCCCCTTCCTCCCCAACGAAGGCCCCAGACCAGCCCCCAAGACGACGGTAACATTCCCCTTCGAAGACATGTAAAAAGAATAAAACGGCCGAGAATAATAATCACAGGAAAACCCCAGCAACTGGTCTTTTATTCCCTGCCTGCCCTTTATTTTACTATGGAGGTTATAGACGCCCACTGCCACGCTGACAGCAGAAGCCTCACCGACTTCAGAAGGCTCGCCGAAGCAGGCTATAAGGGGATTATAACCCTGGCGATGCACAAAACAGAGCCCAGGAGGGCTGAGACGCTGCTCGACTACTGGGACGTGCTGCTCAAAAACTATTCCGGAGAGTTGAAGGACACCGGCCTCACATCATATCTGGGACTGGGGATACACCCAAGGAATGCCCACTTCACGGGAGAGAAGAACTATGAAGTAGCATATGATGCGCTTGGAGGTTATCTGCAGAAGGAGAACGTCACCGCCCTCGGAGAGGTCGGGTTGGATAGGATAGACAAAACAGAGAAGGAAGTCCTGAGAAGACAACTGCAAATCGCAAAAGAGATCCGAAAGCCGGCGGTGATACACACCCCCGGAAAGAGAAAAAGCGAGGCACTGGATGAGACGCTCAAGATACTGAAGGAGGTTGGATTCCCCCCGAAGCTCACAGTATTGGACCACACAGACCTGACGACGCTCGACAGGGTGCTGGCACACGGGAGCATGATAGGCTTGAGCATAAAGTCTGACAAACTTGACATACCAACTGTTATCAGAATACTGAAAGAACACCCAGAAGCCGTCGACAGGTTCATGCTCAACACGGACTTCGGATACAGCGCCTCGCATTTCGAAGAGCTTAACGGAGTAAGAAGAGCTGCTGAGGAGATTGCCGCAGAGCTTGGGAGGAGCACAGCAGCAAAAGCTGCCTCAGACAATGCGATACGGTTCTTCAAGCTCGGCCTGCCGCTCGAACTCTCAGACGACATAAGGAAGAAAGGCATAGGAGACATCGAAAGAGGCCTCAGAGGAGGGCATAAACCTAGGAACAGGGTGTAGACTACCATGGGCGAGAAGATTACGGCAGTCGTTCCAGCATACAACGAGGAAAACTGGATCAAAAATGTCCTGACGACGCTGAAGGAGGCGAAAGAGGCCGGCATAATTGACGACATTATCGTAGTAGACGACGGCAGCACCGACAGGACGGGAGAGATTGCCAAAGAACTTGGAATCAGAGTCATAAGACACGACACAAACAAGGGAAAAAGCGAAGGATTCATGACAGCAGCCAGAGACGCCAGAGAATCTGACATAATATTCATGACAGACGCTGACATGACAAACCTCACGCCCGAGAAGATAGAAAAGTTCCTGAACGGGATAAAAGGCAGGGACGACGTCTGGATGATACGATCAGGGTACAAGCAGAATGAGATTTCCCCTAAAGGGAAACTCGAGGCAGAGTGCCTCCCACAGCATTCAGGATTCAGGGCAATCAGGACCTCAGCACTGCAGCCGCTATACAACGGCTGGGATGCCCTGGAAAAAGGGGAGACGCCGTCCAATGCATACAGGAAATGGATGAGATACTTGAGCGCCGGAGGATTCGGCCTGGAGAAGGCGCTCGAAGAGCTGATACCAGAGAACCGGAAAGCAGAGGCAGAAGGCTTAAATCTAAGTTCCAGAGAGCGGGGCAGGGGAGGCCATCCCCTCTCAACCATAAAGTATGATTTCGAAAAGGTCGATAGGGCGGCGGAGCAGAGGTCACGGACTGCCGAGAGCCTCAACATCCTGAGAAAGCTGCGCTCATCAAGGCCTGACGACCAGCTGGTCACAGGCAGAGGGAGAGAAGAGCTCGTCAGGGTTGCGGAGATGCTGCCGAGAGCTGAGATAGAGAAGATAAGACAGGAACTGGAAGCAGCCGACAGGGAAGGCACTAAGGGTAAATTTAGGGAAAAGCACTAGAAAGGTATTTTTATACTCGTCTGACAAATAAAATATTCTTAGATTTTTCTATAGGTTTGGATGTTACATTAATGAGGTGATGAGGATATGACAAACGGAACACCGATAATCATACTACCGGAAGGAGCGTTTAGAACGCAAGGAAGAGATGCCCAGAGGGGCAACATAATGGCCGCGAAAGCGGTCGGCGAGATAGTGAAGACAACACTGGGCCCGATGGGAATGGACAAGATGGTCGTCGACGACATGGGAGACGTCATCATAACAAACGACGGCGCAACCATCGTGAACGAGCTGAACGTCGAGCACCCGGCGGCGAAGATGATAATCGAAGTCGCCAAAACACAGGACGAAGAGGTCGGCGACGGCACAACGACAGCGGTCGTACTGGCAGGAGAGCTCCTAGCACAGGCTGAAAAGCTCCTGGACATGGGAATACACCCGACAGTAATCACTGCAGGATACAGGATGGCGGCCAAAGAATCGTTCAAGATACTCGACAACATATCGGAGAAGATAACGCTGGAAGACGAACAGCTCCTGCGAAAGATAGCATCGACAGCCATGACGGGCAAGGGAGCAGATTCAGCGAAAGAAGCCCTCAACACTCTCACAGTCAGGGCGGTGAAACTGGTCGCTGAAGAGGAGAACGGGAAGACAGTAGTGGACCAGGACAACATCACGCTTGAGAAAAAACAGGGAGGCAGCATAACAGACTCGGAAATCATCGAGGGAGTGATGCTTGACAAGGAGAGGGCAAGCAATAGCATGCCATCCAGGATAGAGTCCGCCAAAATCGCCGTACTGGACATTGGGATTGAGATAAAGAAGACAGAGACTGACGCGAAAATCAAGATAACGTCACCAGACCAGCTGTCGGCGTTTGCCATGCAGGAGGAGAAAATCCTCAAAGATAAGGTGGACCAGGTAGCGAAGTCCGGCGCGAACGTCCTCTTCTGCCAGAAGAGCATCGACGACATGGCACTGCACTACCTGTCAAAGGCAGGCATACTGACGGTGAAAAGCGTCAGCGAATCAGACATCAAAAAGCTGTCGAAGGCCACCGGAGCGAGGATACTGACAAACATGAAAGACATCTCCAAAGCGGACCTAGGCTACGCCAAGGTCGTGGAAGAGATCAAGGTTTCAGGCGACGAGATGATATTCGTAAGAGGGTGCAAGAACCCGAAAGCGGTGACGGTCTTCATAAGAGGCGGCACAGAGCACGTAGTCGACGAAGCCGAGAGAGCTGTCGAGGACGCGATAAAGGGCGTCGCAGCCTCTGTCGAAGTCGGCAGATTCGTCACAGGCGGCGGAGCCCTCGAAATCGAGCTCTCGATGAGACTCAGAGAATACGCCGAGACCATCGGAGGCAGAGAGCAGCTTGCGATAGCAGCATTCGCCAACGCCCTAGAGACGATACCAAGAACGCTCGCCAAGAGCGCTGGCATGGACGTCATAGACACGATGGTGAAGCTCATATCAGAACATGAGAAGAAAGCGAAGAACGCCGGCGTCGACGTGCTCGAAAACAAAGTCTCCGACATGAGGAAGAAAGGAATCATCGAGCCGCTGAAAATCAAGACGCAGGCCATAAAATCCGCAAGCGAGGCAGCCGAGCTGATACTCAGGATAGACGACATAATCTCAGCCTCGAAGAAGGAGATGCCCTCCATGCCTCCAGGAGGAGGCGGCTGCGGCATGGGCGGGATGGGAATGTGAGGAAACCAACCTCACATCTTTTCTTTTTACATGTAGTCTGCGAGGCTTACCTGCTTTGACAGGTCGTTCGTGAACAGTGAGTCGACGTCCATGCCCAGCAGCTTCAGCCTCTGCTTCAGATAGTCTGAGAGCTCGTACTTTTCGGCGATCTCCATCGAAGTCCCCAAGTATTTTCGCACGTTGCCCTCCGACACTGTGAGAAGTATCTTGCCCCCGCATGCTGTGCACTTCCCGGACAAAGGCACACGCCGGTAGTTTGCGTTGCACTTCACGCACCTGAACCTCTGCCTCGAGAAAGCCCGCAGGTTGCCGTAGGTGTCCCTCAGGAAATGGGAATTGATTACCAACTCGGCCACATCCTTAGCCTCAATCGCCCTTATCTTCGATGCGACGTTAAGCTGAGCTTCAACCTTCTCCACCATGGTCTCCAGTTTAACGTATTCGGAGACGTGCACGTGGCCGTTGATGTCCGATGTATCGTGGGTGAACTTCAGACCGGAATAGGGGTTAGAGCGCAGGATAGAGGAGACAGTTGGAATGCCCGCCTCCGACGGATTCAGGTTCTGCCACGTCTTCTCATAGAAGTCGACAGGATAATGGTCGACGATCTCCATCTTATGGGCCTCATCATCGATCTCGGACGGGTTCATTATCGTCGTGACGACGAGTGGGGCGTCCATGTGGCCGCCTCTCTTCTCAGGCAGATACTTCCTGGAAAAGTTCAGCAAGACGTCCATGAGAAGCATGAAAGAGTCCTCATCGCCGTCGCAGTTCCTCCTCTTGGCAGCATGCCAGTAGGGGTGGGCGAAGCAGACGTTGGCTTCTGTGAAACCAACAATCCTGCCGATGATGCCTGCCGAAGTGTGAGGAGCCAGGCCGACGACCAGATGGCCCAGGAGAGCGGAACTGTCCTCAAGACCGTAGAACGCGTCAAGGTTATAGACTTTCATGAGAAGCTGGTCAACAAACCTGCCAACCTTCAGCAGATAATCTGCCCCAGACTTCGGGATGACGACATCCTGCACCTTAAGCTCTAGAATCTGGTCTCTGGAAGTCAGAGGATCGCCCTTGAAATCGCGGTCATAGCCCAGCGAGACCAGCTGTTCGACGCTCGCCCCCACCTCCCTAGGCCTGAAGTGGGTGAGAGGCGCGTCGGTGGCGTCAAACCGTATTGTGCCGTCCTTGAAAACGTAGACGTCGTTGGCAGCCCTCAGTATGCCCTTCTCAAGGGGTTCAGGTATCTTGAACTCTGATATCATGCCCCGCACACCCTTGACGTTGACTGCCTTTCCGACCCTCTCGACAGCCGCCTTCCAAAGCCTCCTCAAGGGTATGTCCTGCTTCCCGAAATACTGTGTTGGGCTGCCGCATCTGGGACACTTGCCGCCGTCAGAGACAAACCCGCACTTGCGGCAGGTCCTGACAAGCCTCGTGGAAGAGCCGCATTCGACGCAGACGTGGGAGACTCCGACAGTGCCGCACTTCGAGCACCTGTAGCGCGCGACGTCAATCGAGATTATATCATTGTCTGATGCCGCGTTTATGCTCCTGTCCCTGCCGCCGTATTCTCCGACTGGGAAGAGACCGTGGACTGCGGGTTGCATCCTGCGCTCCTTGGCCTTCTCAGGCCGGCCCATCCTGCAGCCTATGTAGGTTCCGACCCTGGCCTTGACCTTGACAGGAGACAGGTCCTGGATGAGAGGAAGCGCCGGCTCCTCAGGAGAGTACTTGCTCAGGACTATTTTCACCTTAGAATCTGACAACCCGCCCTCGGACATTAGGTTCAGACAGGTTAGGAGAGGCGCGTACTCGTCCAAGACTATGTCACCCTCCTCGACCCTGTGCACCACCCCAAGCTCCTCCAGTATCCTCTTGCCCTGCTCAGAGTAGCCCATCCTAAGCTTGCCGTCAAGCCTCCCGGAGAGAAGCCATGCGACGAGAGTCCTAACGTCCTTAACCTTTATGTCAGACCAGCAGTAGGAGTACCTTGGGTGGAGGGGTATGTCATATTTTTTCGAAAGCTCCAGAGCCTCATCAGCAGTGGGTATCCTATCCAGCGTCTTCCCCGAAGCCTTGTGCAGGAGCTGAGTCCACCACTCCTCGCAGAAGCCTGCGGGCAGCAGACTCGTGTTCGTCTGCAAGAAGTCGCCGTAGGAGACCAGCAGGTCGCCTAAGAACAGGATCTGGTCAAGGTTGTGCTTGACGTCGTAGGCCTCCTCAACGCTTCCGACCCGGACTACCGAGCCGTCCTTAAGCCTGACGATAGGCCCCTCAATGGTATCACAGTCTGTGATTATGCAGCCCTTGCCAGGCTTCTCTACCTTGACCTGGGTCCCGGTTGCGATGAAGCCGTCAACCAATACTGAAGTCGCAGGGTGTATGCATTTGGCGGCGATGCCGGAGCAGCGGCCCCTCCCGTATCTGAGCCTGAAAGCGCCCTTCGCAGAGGGTGCGGCGAATATGGGCCTGCCGCCGACGATTTCATCCATGAACTTCGCTATCGGAGCCTCGACTGATGAATTATCCTCAACCTTTTTCTTCCCGATTTCGGAGAGCCACTCCCAGTCCAGGCCGAGCTTCGGCGAGTAGTTCCTGACCTTCCTGGACTTCTGGGCGATGCCCTCCGCCAGCACCAGGCACATCCCGCCCCTGATCCTGTTCGACTCTATCCTCGGGAGGTTCCTGTGTATCGGAACCTCGAAAGTCTCAGTAGGCTCGCCGGTTATGCAAACTGGGATGTTCTTCACCATCATCCTTATGTCATCCTCAGATGGCATGTACTGCAGCCTGCTCGCCCTGTCGTTGTAAAGCTTTATCTCCTCGACGTACCGCTCAACTTCGTCGTTCGTAGGCCTGTACTCCCTGAGACCGAGCTTCTTCCGTATGAAATCGCCTATCAGAACCGATAGGCCCTGCGCCGTGCCGCCCGCGCTCCTGATCGGGCCTGCATAGTATATGGAAAGGTACTTGCTGCCATCAGGATTAGTCTCTGTTTTCACGTCTGATATTCCCTCGATGGGGGCTGCGACGACGCCCTCCGTGAGGATGTCCAAAGACGTGCGGACCGCCTGTACCACACGCTCGCTCTCCGTCATACCGAACTCGCCCAACAGTATGGACTCTATGATCTCGGGAATCTTATCCCTCCCCAGTTCGCGTATCTTTTTTGCGATGCCTGGAGGCCCGACCCTGCCTTCAACCCTCGCCGCCAGGTCGCCTGCGGGTATAGCCTCGACATCATCAACCGGGTCAATGTTCATGCTCCTCGCCCTTCTCGCGACAACGTAGGCCGCGTCTATCTTAGACCTTAAAGTGCTGAAGTAATCATCCATCTTCAATCCCCAAAGTGCAAAACCTTGACCTCCTGGTTGCTCAAGTTCATGACAGGCAGCCTGGCAGGCGTTGGAACGTGGCCAAGCTGCTCCTGGTATTTCGTCTTCCCCTGCCATGTGCCGGAATTTATGACCTTAACCCCCCGGTAGACTGCGTACCCGTTGGTGTGAACGTGGCCGCAGTGCAGTATGTCAGGAACCTCCAGAATAGACATGTAATCAACGGACTCGGGAGATATCACATCGTTACCGTACATCGGAACGAGGTGCCTCCTCTTGAGGTACTCTATCATGGCATTCTCAGGCGACCGGTAGCTGCAGTTGGCCAGATTCCCGATGAGGGTGTCCAGCGAGGTCCCGTGGTAGATGAGCGTCTGGACTCCGTGAGTCTCTACCCGGACGGGGTTGCCGACGACGTGGACGTTCGGCATGTCATACAATCTGGCAGCGATATCCTTCGAGACGGAAGGCTGGGGTTCCGCATTCCGGGTGGCATCGTGGTTGCCCATCGACATGACTATCTCAATGTAGTCTGGAATCTGCTCTATGAGGGCGGCGAGAAAATCATACTGCTTGTATATGTCAGGTATGACCAGCTCCCTCTCCTGCGTAGGATAGATTCCGATGCCGTCAACCAGGTCGCCTGCCACGAAGAGATACTTGACCTTCTCTGCGATATCCTGGTTGTCTGCTTTCAGGTTAATCCACCGTATGAAACGGTCGAACTCCCGCTCCAGGAAAAGGTAGCTCCCGATGTGGATGTCTGACATGAAGGCGGCGTAGACCTCCTCCTCGGACAGCTTGATCTCCTTCGTCAACGGCAGGTCTGGGTTGGTTATCTCGGTCGCGATAAGCATATCATTGTGGAGGATGCCCTCTATGCCGACAACAGAGTCCAGGAGAACGTTGTCGTACTCTTGGAGGAGGTGAGGCTTGTCCTTGGGCAGCATGACCGTCACCTGCCCGGTTGGGTCCTCGACCTCGAGGAACCTGTTGCCGCTCTTCGAATCCCTCTTCTCAGACACCATGCAGATTATCCTAATGGCGGAGCGGTCCAGACCGCCGGCCTTCTTCAGGGAGCTTATGGGGATGGCGCTCCTGAAGTTGACCCTCTCCCTGAGGATGCTAGCAAGGTTGCTGTATTTGACGTTGAAGTATTCGACGAAGCTCTCAAGCGTGGCCTGTGATGTTGATTTGTTGGTGACGTCCGAGCTCTCGATTATTTTCAGTTGTGGTTCGATGTCCTTTGCGTAGACGTTCCTGGAACGCTCGACGCGGACTCCAGAAGCCTCAGGCTCTGCGATATCCTCGGCAGCCTCGGCTATCTCCTCCTCCTTGATCAGGAACCTGCTCAGAAAGTCGTCGGCCACGAACCAGACGCCCTCTGCCTTCGCGGCCTCGATGATGTCGTCAACGTCGGCATTCGCATCAACTATCTTCTGCAGCGAGTTGGCTGCCAGCAGGATGTTCTCCTTCAGAAATCTTGCGACGATCGTTTCCTTCACACCATCCAACACCATCACCCGTGTCATATATTACAAGAGGAGAATAAAATCAGGACCTCATCCGCCTGCGGGCGGCGAGCAGGCCGGCAAGCACGAGAACGGCGAAACCCTGCGGGGATATTATGTTCCCGACCTTCTGCCTGACGGCGTCAGACGTCATGATGGAGAAATGGACGGCAGGTATGAAATTTTCCATCTCAAGTGTCAGGCTGACAGAGTAGAATGTGCTCTTGAAGGGGTAAAAGTAGGATACGAAGTTGCCGGTGTCGAGCAGCAGATGAGACAGTAGGAAATAGAGGCTGAAGACCGCAAGCCGCCTGTCCCCCCACAGAACGTAAACCAGCGCAGCCACCACAAAAGGGAAGAAAAGGTTATGGAAGAGCGAATGCCTCTGCATCAGGAACCTGTCAAGGTCAGGCAGAAGCGACAGCAGGATGAAATAAGGCGTAAGGCGCCTGGCGAAGCGTATGCCCATTATGAGCAAAAGCGCGAACGGTATCAGAATGTGGAATACGACGTCCATCTTAAAGTGGGCTTAAATATTTTCCTAGATAACTATAATATAAGGATTCGGATGGCAGACCTAAAAACTGAGATAGCGGGGGTAAAGCTGAAAAATCCAACAGTGCTCGCCTCAGGCATTCTGGGAGTGACGAGGGACTCGATAAGAATCGCGGCAGACAACGGCGCGGGAGCTGCAACAATAAAGTCGATAACAAAGGAGCCCAGGAAAGGACATGACGGCCCCATAATAGTCGAGGTCGAAGGCGGGCTCCTGAACGCGGTAGGCTACTCCAACATGGGAGTGGAGAACGCGAAGGAGGAGTTCAAGAATCTGAAGGAGCTGGGCATCCCAGTCTTCGCGAGCATCGTCGCAGAGGATGCCAGAGGATTCGGGTTCCTGGCGAAGGAGCTCTCCGGCCTAGAGTTCTCGGCGATAGAGCTGGCACTGTCATGCCCTCACACGCCAGGATACGGGATACTCGCTGGACACAATACGCCAGAGAACGCCTATGAGATAACGAAAACTGTCAAGGGAAGCACGAAGCTGCCTGTCATCGTGAAACTCTCGCCCAATACGACAAACCTGGGGGAGATAGCGAAGTCGGCTGAGATGGCTGGGGCGGCTGCGATAAACATGGGCAACACTTTAGGCCCTGGGATGGTGATAGACCCCCGCGCGAAAAAGCCGGTCCTGGGGTTCAAGGTCGGGGGGATGAGCGGACCCGCAATAAAGCCGATAATAGTGAGAAGCGTCTACGACATATACGAGACGGTTAGGATTCCGATAATAGCGACAGGCGGCATAACAACAGGACTCGATGCTGTTGAGATGATGATGGCGGGAGCAGCCGCTGTCGGCATCGGCACAGGCATAATGTACAAGGGACCAGGCATTTTCAAGAGAGTCTGCGATGAGATTTCAGAGTTCATGCACGCTGAAGGCTACTCCAACCTGAAGCAGATGATGGGGGCGGCGCACAAATGACGGGTATGAAGCACAGGCCGGAGATGGTCAGGATAAAGGAGGTTATAGGAGAGACGAATACTGTGAAGACCTTCATCGTTGACAAGAAGCTGATGGCAGAGCCTGGGCAGTTCTGCATGCTGTGGATTCCGGGGGTTGGCGAGAAGCCGTTCAGCTTCAGTTACATCGAGAAGTTCGCGGGCGTGACTGTCAGGAGAGCGGGCAGGTTCACGGAGAGCATGCACAAGCTGGATGCACACGACACCATAGGCCTGCGAGGGCCCTACGGGAACGGCTTCAGGCTGGCTGGGAAGGACGTCATAGTGGTTGCAGGCGGCTGCGGCGCCGCGCCCCTCCTGCCTCTGGTAAAAAGGCTGGGAAAGAGGGATATCACGATAATAGTCGGAGCCAGCACGGAATCTGAACTCCTGTTCGTCAAAGAGTATGAGGAACATGGGGAAGTTCTGACTGTGACCGACGACGGCAGCTCAGGAACCAAGGGGACGACAGTGGACATATTGGGAAATGTTCTCGTCCTGAAAAAGCCTGACCAGATTTACGCCTGCGGGCCTGAGAGGATGCTGAGCAGCATAATGGAAATTGCATTGAAGAACAGGATACCCTGCCAGCTCAGCCTCGAAAGGTACATGAAATGCGGGATGGGACTGTGCGGCTCATGCCTGCTGGACGGGATGAGAGTATGCGAGGACGGTCCGATATTCGAGGCCATCGCATTGAAGGACACTGAATTTGGCAAGAGCACCAGAGACGCCTCAGGCTCCAGGATGAGAGTGTAAGATGGCTGACCTTCTGATAAACGGCGGCAGAATCGTGAGACCGGACGGCATAGCTGACGCCTCCATAGCGATTGAATCCGGGAAGATTGTAAGGATTTCGAAAAAGGCCTCAGCGCCGAAGGCAGACAACGTCTTGGACGTTAAAGGCTGCTATATACTCCCGGGGATAATAGACCCGCACGTCCACTTCAGGGAGCCGGGCAACATCAGGAAGGAAGGCTGGCGTACCGGGTCAATGGCTGCAGCAGCGGGCGGAGTCACTACCGTCTTGGACATGCCGAACAACAAGCCGCCGACAACGACTGTGAGAAGGCTTAACGATAAGAGAGGCCTTGCAGAGGAGAAGTCGACCGTCGACTTCGGATTCCACTTCGGCTCTGTAGGAGATAACATCAGCGAAATCATTAAAGCCGACAGAGTGGCATCGACCAAAGTTTACATGGGGGACACCACAGGAGGGCTGACTGTCAGGGATGACACCATACTGGGCCAGATATTCGAGAGCTCTAGGCTCATATCAGTCCACGCTGAGGGCAGGATGATAAGGAAGGCTGCTGAGATTGCGAAATCGAAGGGTAAGAGACTGTATATATGCCACGTGTCCTCCAAGGACGAGGCAGACACCCTAAAAGAGCTCAAGAAAGATAACGTCTACGCTGAGGTGACGCCTCACCACCTGTTCCTGGACTCGTCTGACCTCAAGAGGCTGGGCAGCCTCGGCCTAATGAAACCCGAACTCAAGACGAAAACGGACAGAATCGCACTGTGGGAGTGCCTCAGACAGGGACTTATAGGAACAGTCGGCTCAGACCACGCTCCGCATCTATTGGAGGAGAAGGACGGTGACAGGCCGCCCTACGGCGTCCCAGGCGTTGAAACATCCCTCCCATTGATGCTGAATGCTGTCAACAGGAGGATGATAACGCTCGAACTTCTCGCAAGGATAATGTCAGAGAACCCTGCCGGGATATTCAACATAGCAGGCAAGGGCAGAATCGCGGAAGGCTTCGACGCAGACCTTGCGATAGTAGACCTCAGTGTGGAGAAGACTATAAAAGACGACAGCCTCTTCACAAGATGCGGCTGGTCACCGTACTCGGGGATGAAGGTGAAAGGCTGGCCTGTCAAGACTTATCTGAGGGGCAAACTGATTTTTGACGATGGAATACCAATTAAAGTAAAAGGCGAGGGGATAAACTATGGGAGCGTGTAGAAGATGAACGAGTCTGTTGCGAAGGCCATGTGCGATGCGAAGGTCGTCAAATTCGGCGACTTCACTTACGTATCAGGGAAGAGAGGCCCAGTCTACGTTGACGTCAGGGTGCTGCCATCAAACCCTGCCTCTATGGACACAGTGACATCGGAGATGGCGGATGTTGCAAAAAAGATTGACTTCGACGTCGTATGCGGCGCTGAGACGGCAGGCATATCGCTTGCTGCCGTAGTTGCCATAAAGCTGAAAAAGCCGATGGTGTACGTCAGAAAGAAGCCTAAACAGCACGGCACCAAGACGATGATAGAGGGCAGCTTCAGAGAAGGCGACAGGATGCTCCTCGTCGATGACATGATAACAGACGGCGGCTCCAAACGGGTTTTCATAGACGGCATCAGAGCATCCGGGGCGATTGTCGAGGACGCTCTCATCGTCCTGGACCGGGAGCAGGGCGGCTCTGAGACGCTCTCAAAGTCGGACGTGAGACTGCACTCGCTGATAACGCTAAAAGAGCTCCTGGACTATATGAAGGATAAGAAACTCGTCAAGGAGGAAAAATACAAGGAAGTTGTCAGCTACCTGGAGGGCCAATGATGGCTTCGACAGTTTTCGTTGAAAAGTATGAGAATGCCAGGGACAGGAAGAGGAGCATACTATGCGTCGGATTGGACCCGGCCGTCAGGGGGATGAGAACCGATAACATCGTACCAGACGACTACTTCAAGGGCAGGGACGTTGGAGAAGGCCTGCTGGACTTCTGCCTCGACACGATAGACAACGTCGCAGACCACTGCTGCGCGGTCAAGGCCAACGCCCAGTACCTGCTCTTCCACATGAACCTCGGCCAGCTTAAGATACTCAACAAGACAGCCCACAAGGAGGGGCTGGTAACGATACTGGACAACAAGCTGGGGGACATAGGCTCAACCAATAGTGCCTCACTCCACTGGACTGGGGAGGCAGGCTTCGACGCCTTCACCTTCTCGCCGTATGCAGGCAACATCAGGGAGTGCGTCTCAGAAGCCCACCAGAAGAATCTAGGAGTCTTCGTCCTGACGCTGATGAGCAACCCCCAAGCCGTTTGGATACAGAAGGAGACAGGATTGTACAAGAGGGTTGCCAGAGAATCTGCAGAAGCCCTCGCAGACGGACTTGTCGTGGGCGCGACAGGACATGTCACATCAGAGGACATCATAGGCCTGAGGGACATCGCAGGCTCCAGCACAGTCTTCCTGTTCCCAGGCGTCGGAGCACAGGGAGGCGACGCCCAGAAGACGGTCAAAGAGAGCGGCAACAACATCCTCGTCAATGTCGGCAGGTCCATAATATTCTCAGACAATCCCAAAGAGAAAGCCGAAGAATACAACAAACTGCTGAACAGCTTCAGATGAGTATCTGCTTTTATATTTTAACGCACATTATTAGTTGATGGCAGACGTTGAGGATTCGGCAGAAGCGAAGAAGAAGGAGACGCTGACTGTTGTCGTGCTCTGGATTCTGTTTTTCGTGCTGGTTTACTGGATTTTCTTCGTGTGATTACTGAAGAGTCCGCTCGCAGTACTTGCACGTTAGAACCAGCGGGTCAGCTTGCCTTACTATGAAGATTGACGCCACAGGCTCGCGCTCCATGTTGGTTATGCAGTTCGGGTTGGAGCATTTTATGGTGCCGATGATCTCCTTCGGCAGCTTGACAGTCTCCTTGTGTATAACCTTGTAGTCTTTGATCTTGTTTATGGTCGCATTCGGCGCTATTATGGCAATCTGGTTGATTTCATTGGGCTTCAGGTCCCTGTTCTCGACTTTGACGATGTCCTTCTTGCCGTAGACGCTGCTGGGCACGTTCATTGCAATCGTTACGGTGTCTTGGAAGTTCGCGTCTATTCCGAGGATCTTCAGGACTTCAGGCGACTTTCCCTGTTTTATGTGGTCTATTACGATGCCGTTCTTTATCCTCTTCACCCTCAGCGTTTCCTCGCCCTTTGCCTTGCTCATCTTAGAATTTCACCCCGCATACCATGCAGAGCAGTGCCATCCTGACAGGTATGCCGTTTCTAGCCTGCTCGAAGTAGCGGGCATGTTTTGTGCCGTCAACCGACGTGTGGATTTCGTTAACCCTCGGCAGGGGGTGGAGGATGACGGCGTTCTTCTTAAGGTCTTTGATGTTTTCAGCATCCAGTATGAACGCGTCCTTCACCTTTTCGAATTCGATGGGGTCCGGGAACCGCTCCTTCTGTATTCTTGTGACATACAATACGTCAGAGTCCTTGACATCCAGCTGGCTCGCCTCCTTCACGTCTATCCCAATTTCTATGAGGTCCTTTGTGATCCTGCGGGGCATGCGCAGCTCCTTGGGGGATATGAACTTCAGGCTCACCTTGTATTGTTTGAGGGCTTCAGCCAGCGAGTGCACTGTTCTGCCGTATTTGAGGTCGCCGATCAGGGTAATGTTCAGGCCGTCTATGCCGCCGAACTCCTTCTTCAACGTGTACAAGTCCAACAGTGTCTGAGTCGGGTGCTGGTTGGCTCCGTCGCCGCCGTTGATCACGGGAACGTCAACATGCTCTGACACGAGACGTGCTGAGCCCTCCAGCTGGTTTCTCATCACGATAATGTCCGCGTATGCCGCGGCCATCTTCGCAGTGTCAACGACGCTTTCGCCCTTCCCAACCGACGTCCCGGCGATCTCGTCAAAGCCTATCACAGACCCGCCGAGCCTCTCCATGGCGGCACTGAATGACAGCCTGGTCCTGGTCGAAGGCTCGAAGAACAAGGTTGCGAGGATTCTGCCGTTCATCAGCCCATAAGCTTTGCCTGAAGCGAACAGCTTCTCCATCACGGCAGACCGCTCAAGAACATAGTCTATCTCAGCCCGGGAGAACTCCTTAATAGAGATGATATTCCGCTTAACCCACTTCATCGGTATAGTAATGGTATTGAGGCATATAATAATCTCTCCGCTTACGGTTCGGTTAACCTATTGCAGGTAATTATAGAATCTCGCTTTTTACACCAAATATCACTATTAGACGAACATTTATCTCGCTTAATAGTTGTTAAGTGAAATAATTTCAGGGGCTAATGAAGGGGGGACATTTCTAAAAATATATTCAAAAGCTTTATAAAACTCATTTCAATATACCTATATTAATGGACATTAAAGATAGAATAAAACCTAATCATTGGAAAATAGGCACATTTATTGATTTAGTTCGTAAACAAAAATACCAAATACCTACTTTTCAAAGAGAGTTTGAATGGAACCCTCCATCTATAAAAAAATTATGGGATAGTATAATAAGATATTATCCCGTTGGAACATTATTAATTTGGAAAACGGATATTAAACTTCACAAACATAGGAAGATAGGTGGATTTGCATTCTCAAAAGGAGAGGAACCAGATAAAGACTTTCAATATATATTAGATGGACAACAAAGAACCACTTCTTTATTCGCATCATATGAAGGTTTAACCATAAATGATTTTAATTATACACTCTATTTTGACTTAACTCTCGAAGAAGATAATTTTTGTTTTCAGTCTGATGCAGAGAGACGTGTTGCTTTTAAAGACGGATTGATTGTGAAAGTTAAGGATATTGATGAAAATGAAGGAAAAATATCAGAATTGCTTGAAAAGAAATTTAATTATGATTCTATTGAACGAAACAATTTTAGAAAAATAAAAGAATGTCTTAGTAATTACCCAATCCTATTTACAGAAGTTCAGGGCATCCAAGTTAAAGAAGTATGTGAAATATTCCAAAGAATTAATCAAGAAGGAAAGAGATTGGATATTGTAGATATATTAGTAGCCAAAACTTATAGAGCTAAAGATGAAGATCCTAAAAAACCAAATGAGTTTTATTTACGAGAACTATTGAAACAATTAAAAAGTGAATTATACTTAGAATATCAAGATATTGATGAGTTATTGTTAATGCAGATTATTGCTTTACATATAAATAAAACCTTTCCAGATGCAGGGGTATCAAATATAACAGAGAGATATCTAGAAAAAATATCCGCCGAACAAATTGAAACTGTCTGGAACGATTCTGTAAAAGCAATAAAAGAAACAATAAGATTGTTTTCTGATAGATTAAACCTAAGAGGTTCAAAAATAATTCCTTATAACTACTTATATATCCCTATCGGGTATTATTTTTATCAAAATAATAATCCTGATTATGAGTTTGTAAAGCAGTGGTTTTGGAGAACTTGTTTTGATACTGAAAGGTATAGTAGAACTAATCAGGTTTTGGAATATTGTAACCTGTTTGAACAGTTAAAAAATGGTATTTCCATCAATATTAAACCGCTAACATTAAACAAGCAGAAATTTAAAACATTATCTTATAACTTCAGAAATGCTTATGCTAATGCAGTAATCTCTTTTTACGCTTATCTAGGACCTTTGGATTTCGAAGATTCAGATTTAGAAGTTTTAAAAACAGTATATTTGACGTTAGGAGATAAACCAAATTTGCATCATATTTTTCCTAGAAAATTCCTAGAACCCTTAGAAGAAAAAAATGAAATAAAATATAGCAGAGACTGTCTTATGAACATATGTTATTTAACACAAAAGACTAACCTAACAATAAGTGATGATTCTCCTGAGAATTATTTTAAATTATTTGCTCAAAAAAATCCGAAAATCAAGGATGCTCTTTTAAGCCATTTAATCCCTGAAAGTTTATTAGATTTGAATAATTTTTCTGGCAAGGATTATGAGAGTTTTATTGATAATAGGACAGATGAACTTATTGAAAAAATTAAAGAGAAATTAGATAAAGTTAAAGTAACTATAATAGATGAACCAGAACAATAATAAAGAAATGTCCCCTTTAATATTTATTCTTGATTTACGCTTCGCTCATTTGATGGAACGCTCTCTTTCTCGACTTTGAATTTTTACTCCGCTTCGCTCCGACCCCGCTGCGCTCTCGCTTCACTTCGTTACGCTCGGGACACATAACAAGGGATATACGGTTCGGGGCTCGGCTCACCCCCCACACAAATTTTGCCCCATAACTCTGAGTTATTCTACCGCTACGATCACCCAATCATTGTCTTCTTTTACAAAGCCCCAGAAAACCTAGTAATTAAACCTTCTTTCATACTCTTTGTGAGTCATCCATTCAAGAATGATGCTTAAAATCATCACCTCATCTGTTTTGATTGTATAAATCAATCTCCAACCGCTTGGCAAATCATATTTCCATAAATTTGTAATTCCATAAGTCTTAATGTAAAGTTTAGGCCATAATCTTTTAGGTACTTTAATAGCGCAACTGGGATCATCTTTTATCTTTTTTCTTGCCTCATTTATCTGTTCATATAATTTTTTATCTTGGAATTTCCCTTCTTTTAACTTTTCAAAAGCATCTTCTAATCTTTTATCTCTAAACGCAACAAATTTAGGCTTGTCATTCATATTAATTTAACTCCTTTTGAGATCAATTTTTTTATCCCTTCAGGATCATAGGTCCAGATTATACGGCCGTCTTTGTCTATTAAAATCTTACCAGAATTCTCTAAATAATCCAAAATTACATGAAAAGTTTGATACATCATTTTCTTTGGCAATTTTTTCCATAACTGATACCTTCCACATTCTTGGCTGTATTTTTGTATAGTTTTCTCTACCATTATCACAGATTCTAATGTTGGACTATGTAGAACAGTTGTTTGTCGCATCTTATATAACTATATATAATAACTTATATATAAACTTAACGGTTTTCTGGGGCTAAAATTTATCTTTTTTAGGTGGTCTTCGCTTATCAAGTCAGAATTAATAAGGGGCAAAACTTCGTTGAATGCCGATGTTAAAATCAATTTTCCAGTATCTGTGGTTGGAAGAGTTGCTCAAACAGGATACTGTGGACTTGCATCCCTATTGGGGGAGTATAACACTAAATTCGACATTAAGCTAGCAGAGCCTTGCTCAGACCGTTAGAGCAGCAGGAATCGCATTATTCCGCCGACTGTGAAGGTTACTAGTATCATCAGCATCACCGCTTTTGCCATGTCTTTTATTCCCAGTTCCTTGGTGAGGACTGTGAACGTCGCCACGCATGGGAAATAGATTGAGAGTATCGTGCACGCTACCACAAGCTGCATCGCGCTCAAGCCCAGGGGTGCGAGCATGCCGATTGCAACATCCTTCCTGAGGAAGCCTACTATCAGGGCGATTACCGCCTCATTCGGCAGGCCGAACCACGTGGAGAGGAACGGCCCGAATGCTCTTGCGAAGAGGTCGACTATGCCCAGAACATACAGAATGTTAACCGCCAGCACTCCCAGGAGCACATACGGGATGGCATCTTTGATGAAATATTCCACCCTAACCCATGTCTTCCTCACCAGCGTCTGCAGTTTAGGCCTCCTGTAGGGGGGAATCTCCAGCAGCAGCTCAGGGCTCTCGCCCGGTATGAGCCTGTTCAATATCAAGCCTAATGTGACGTATAGTATCGCCAGCGTTGCGTAGACGATTGCAACATATTTGATTCCGAATCTCATGAGAAGCCCCAGGATTACGGCATTCTTTGCTATGCAGGGGATGCAGATGGCCATCAGCGTCGCGGCGATGAACCGCTGTTTTCTGGTCTCCATTATGCGGGTTGCAAGCGCCCCAGGCACGTTGCAGCCGAGGCCGAGCATCGCAGGCACTATCGCGGAGCCGTGCAACCCTATCCTGTGCATCATGCTGTCTGCCAGCGTCGCAAGCCTGGGCAGATAGCCTATGTCCTCCAGCAGGCTGAGCACAAAATAGAAGAGGATGACGAATGGTAGCGTCATATCCAGCGAAACATAGACTGCTGTCGTGAGAACGCCCAACGATTCTGTGAATTTGCCTCCTGAGCCTATCAGGATCTCGCGAACGATGCCGGACGGGAAAAAGCTCTCCACGGTTCCTGTTATGAACGGCCCATAAATGTTGTAGAAGAATGGATCTAGTATGTGTCCTATGACCCAGTTCCCAACGGAGACGATTGTGCTGAATACCAAAAACATTACGATAAATGCGATTGGAATCCCTGGGATAGGTTTTATCGTCGCGTCCTCCAGAGACTCCCACAGAGTGTGATGCCTGTGCTCCACGGTCTGAACCTCCTTGGTTATCAAGCCTATATCGCTCCACCGCTCATCCTCAGAGTGCTTCTTTATTTTTGGGCCTCTGGCCTCCGAAAGCCTTTCGGACAGCTCCTTCATGCCTTCTCCGGTAATCGCGACGGTCGGCACAACCGGGACGCCGAGCATCTCCTCCAGCTTCTTAACGTCCACTGTTATGCCAAGATGCCTTGTGTCGTCCCACATGTTCAGTGCAACAATCATGGGTTTCCCGGTCTCCAGCAGCTCCAGTGTGAGATAGAGGTTGCGCTCCAAGTTTGTCGCATCAACGACGTTTATGATTACGTCACCCTCTTTTAGCATCTCAGATGCTATCTCCTCAGCCCTGTTCCTGGCGTCCAGCGAATAGGTTCCTGGGACGTCTATCAATTCCACCTTCCTGCTCCCATAGATCATATGGCCCGTGCAGTAGGAGACGGTCGTCCCAGGATAGTTGGAGCACATAACCTGCACTCCAGTAAGCCTTGAGAAGAGAACGCTCTTCCCGACGTTGGGATTCCCCATAAGCAGTATTTTCATATCGCGTATATCACCACATAGCCTCCCTTGTCGTAGGCGTGCAGCAGGCCAACCCTTAGTTTCTCAACGTGAGTCATGTTTTCGGTGTTGACTTCTATGTCTTCGACGATTTTTCCGTTAGGCAGGATGACGTCAATCTTCGCCCTGTCGCTTCCTCGCTCAGTGAGCTTGAACTCGTAGTTGTTCCACCACCGCCTGCAGAAGCCTGTCAGGTTCGTGTTGCAGCGCGGGCCTCCAAGGGAGAGGACTGCAGAGCCTTTTAGTATCTCCCTGGCTGCTGGGTCCTCTTTCACGTATATCGTGAGGTTGCCGGACTTGTTATCATAGGATAGTATCTTGAACATGAGCTCATCCGCATACCCTGTGTCGTTTATGTCAAGGAGCCGGTAGTCGAGCCTGCCTGCAGTCCCTCTCAACGCCAGCATGTAGGATTCGCCGGGACACAGGTAGTGGAAGTAGCTCGCAGTCCTCGGCCAACCCTTAGCGCCGGGACACGTCACGTTAGTCGCCCTGGGACCGTCGAACTTGAACCAGAAGTTGCTTTCCCTGTAACGGATGTATTCCCCAGACAGGTTCATGATCTCACAGTTGCCGCAGAGCCTGCTGCAGTCAACCTCCGCCTCGCCATAGTTTTTTACGCCGTCAGAGCAGGGATGGATCGTAGTGGTTGTCAGTATCGTAGTGGTATACTCCGGTATCATTATGCTGCTTACGGTGATAGGCGGAGGTATCACAGTCGTCAGTTCAACGTATGTCGGCCCCTCAAGCGTTGTCGTGGTGGTTTGCGGCTTCAAAGATGTCGTAGTCTCATCCTCTCCAAGGATTCCTGTGCAACCTGAAAGGGAGATCATCGCAACCATCAGCAGGAGAGCGTATTTCATGTTCCCACCAGGATCTTAGAGGCCATCCCACGGCCTAATGTTATTTTCATGTTGTCGATTTTGATCACAAGAGGCCCCCCGGCAGGCTCGCGGGCAATCACCTTGACCATCTTGCCCTCCCTTATGCCCATATTCTTAAGGTTGGACTGCAGCCCGATTCCCCCGCCTATTTTCAGCACCTTCACGGAATTTCCGGGTTTAACGTTCAGGAGGTGCAGTTCACTAACATTGCTGGCGACTCCGGGTATCGGCTTCCTGTCGTCCGGGCATTCAACAGGATGGTCCATCAGTCTATCCAACGCATCTGCAGACTCGTCGGAGAGGCCGTGCTCCAGCCTGCAGGCTTCAGGGTGAACTTTAGCCTTCCCTATGCCGAGGACGTCATGGAGGAACCTTTCGAGAAGCCTGTGCTTCCTCTTGATTTTTCTGGCGTGCCTTTCCCCTTTTCTGGTAAGCTCAGCGCCCTTATAGGGCGAATACTTCAGGAAACCATCTCCGTCCAGCTTCTTGAGCATCTCCGTGACGCTGGCAGGGCTGACATTCAGCTTACTGGCTATCTCAGAAGTCGTTGCAGGCTTACCCTGCTCCTCAAGGGAGTATATGGCCTCCAGGTACTCCTCCTTGTTCTCTTCGAGCATGGATATACTATCTGAACCTGGGTTTAAAAATATTTAGGCACGCCTAAATTTGCGCTCTTTTCTGTAATGGACAGCAAGGATGAGAAGTCCGGCCAGAACCCCGAAAACAACAATAAACTTAGAGGCACGCTCAACATAATACCACGCCCATCTGCCGCCAACCCGCTCAGAAGGCTCCCTGGCTGGCTGATTCCACTGGAAAACCCAACCACCAATTTCCACAGCATCTGAAAAGCTTATGCTACTGCCTGACAGCTCAACATCATAGGGAGAAACCCTCTCACCGGCATCTGAAGGGGAATATGCTCCTGAGAGCAGCCCCTTCAGGACATCATCAGACGCGTTCTCGTCAGACTGCCGTATGAGAACAGCATCCCCACGCCATATTTTAGGCCTGCCAGGCAGTGCATTCAAATCTAAACCCCCAAAGGGGAAGACGCCATCGGTTAAAGTGCATGGAGAGCCAGATGCAAGTCTCTCTGCTATGCCCTCTTCCAAAGTGGAGAGGATAGGACCATCACCTGAAACAGAATAACCATTTTCCCACAGCAGTTGGGGGATGCCAGCGCCAGCCAATCCAGCCTGATTGTAACCTCTGATAACCTCAACATTCTCCTTAGCCTTGTAAACCTCATACTCGACTACGACAACCTGGCTGTATTTTAGCGGAATCTCACCCAAAAGTGTGGGGTCAACCTCCGCACAGTGCGGACACCCTACCCCGGAAAAATAGATAACACAGATTACGTCAGACCCTTCCGCAAAAACCGGCTGAAGGCTGAACAGCAACACTAGTAACAAATAATATCCAACTTTCTTCATAATCCGCTTAAGTTTTACGTTTACTAGAGAATATATTCTAGAGAATGGAGAAAAAGCGCTACTATGCGATGGCAATCGTGGTACTTTACCTGCTTCCCGCATTCGTCACCATAATACCCCCTGGATCACAGTACAATCCCACCAGCAAAATTGCAATAGACGTTCACCGGCCGTACATTTTCTCCGGCGACGAGCCCCACTACCTCGTCATGGTAGACAGCATCATAAGAGACAGAGACCTCAGGGTTAGGAATAACTACCAGATTGCAGCAGAAAGCCATGTAAAAACAAAATACCATCCCTTCTTTATAACACTTGAGGACTATCACACATCAGAAGAAAATCTGGACTACTCTTTCCACCCGTATATAATACCCTTTCTAGCATCATTGGTACTCTGGCCGTTTTACTTGGTACATCAACTGGAAGCAGGAGCAGTATTATTATCAATAGCAGTCTCCATTATGGGAGTCTATTATACGTACAAACTGCTTAACCATTTTGATAAACATAATGCAATGCTGATAACGGTAGCCATCGCGCTGGGAACGCCTATTTTAAACTACTCAAAAACCTTCTTCAAAGAGCCATATTTGCTGGCATTCTTATCCTTATCTTACTATGTCTTCTTCGCCAAAAAAAGGAATCTTATCGCTGGAATCCTTATAGGAATTTGCTTCCTAACCAGACCAGTTTACCTGGTCTTTTCTCTCCTGATTTTTGAAAGGATTGCGAGAAAAGATTATAACGGAGGGTTAAATTTCATCTTGCCGATTGCGGCGAGTGTTCTTATCTTACTGCTCTCCAACTATGTTACCTACGGCAACGTCTACGCAAGATATGGCGTATTCTTCAAAACTTCGTTCCTTAGGGGGATACCATTTTTTCTGATACTTGTCGGAGCAATTTTTTATATTCCAACATTATTCAGGAACAGGCTAAAAGATTTTACTGAGTTCTATAGCAGAAATCACCTATACGTACATATCCTTCTATTCATCTTCACAGTGATATGGATAGTAAACGTTGAGGGCCTGAGAACCATGTTATTATCCGCTAGAAAAGGCTTACTGGTCTACTCTCCTTTCGCAGTATTCTCCCTGTTTGGATTAGTTGACCTACAGTACACTGATAGACAAATTTCAAAGTACATAGCAGTACCGACAATATTGTATGTTATACTGCTTTCATATGTACACTTCGATACAGGATACTCGTTTTCGTCCAGATTCATGGTGCCAATTCTGCCACTCCTGTCGATTAACTTGCTGTACTGGTATAGGGATAGGGGAACCTACATGAAAGCGATGTTCATCATGTTAGTAGCAGCCTCAATTACAATAAACATTTTAGCAGCATTCACGTACCAGGCTGCAGTATGGGATAGGACACCAATCGAGGTGATATTTAGCTTTATTGAGAATAAGTAGCCCCAGATATATAGTCGCACCTAAACAATTATAACGGACATGGTGAGGAGTGGGGAAATTCTAAAAAAGAAGGGTGGAGTGGTGTTGAACGGCAACGAGGCCGTTGCCCGCGGCGCGCTTGAAGCAGGGGTCAACGTTGCCACATCCTATCCTGGAACGCCGGCAACGGAGATACTGGCAGCGCTCGCCGAAGTCTCGGATAGAACGGGAGTCTACACCGAGTGGTCTGTGAACGAGGCTGTCGCCTTTGAGCTGGCCATGGGAGCATCATATGCCAACTTGAGGGCGATGTGCAGCATGAAGCACCTCGGTGAGAATACGATAATAGACGCCTTGAATGTGGTCAACTACACAGGAGTCAACGGCGGCCTCGTTCTTGTAGTTGCTGACGATCCCAAACCCATCGCCTCCCAGAATGCATTAGACTCAAGGTATCATGCGATAACTGCAAAGATTCCCTGCCTGGAGCCAGCCAACGGCCAGGAGGCTAAGGAGATGGTAAAGTACGCTTTCAAGCTCTCTGAGGATATAAGTCTGCCAGTCCAAATCAGGCTGACGTCGAAGATTTCACACACCAACTATGTCATAGAACTCGGCAGACTGAGAGCAAAAAAGAAGACGCCCTCTTTCAAAAGGCAGCCTCACAGATTCGTGTGCATACCATCGCACTCGAGGGAGCTGCACCGCGAACTGAACAGGAAGAATGAAATTCTGAGAAGAATCTTTGAGAAGAGCGGAAATAACAGACTTGAGAAGTCTAAAAGCGATTTTGGAATCATCGCCTCCGGATTCGCGTACAATTACGTGAAAGAGGCAATAGTAAGGACGAAAACCAAGGCTTCAATCCTCAAGCTGAGCACAGTAAACCCCATACCCCCTGAACTAATCAAGAGACTGCTTAAGAGAACGTCAAAAGTCTTGGTCGCTGAGGAGGTTGAGCCGATAGTCGAAGCAAAAGTCAGGGAGCTCGCGTTTGAGATAGGTTATAAAGGTGAAATTTTCGGGAAAAAAACAGGCCACATTCCACTGGAGTCGGAGCTTAGCGTGGAATCCATTGAAGATGCTGTTCTCGCCATCCTGAACAAGAAAAAATCAGCCAGGGAAAAAATCGAAGTCAAAAGGAGGATACCCTCGCTTTGCATCGGCTGCACCCACCGGGCATTCTATTATTCGCTGAGGAAGGCGCTTGAATTTTTTGGAGACGACTACGTCGTGCTCGGAGACAGGGGCTGCTATAACGTGGGAGCTCATCCTCCACTGAATGCCATCGACACCTGCTTGTGTATGGGAGCCTCCATACCAGTCGCCTCAGGCCTGAGTAAGGCAGGATATAAGGGCAACGTTGTCGCAGTGATAGGAGACTCGACATTCCTCCACTCCGGACTTACCGGCCTCATAAACTCCGTCCACAACCAGTCAAACCTAACAGTACTCATACTTGACAACAACTGGACTGCTATGACAGGCCACCAGCCTAACCCAAGCACAAGAGTTGACGCCGCCACGAACCATAAACCCCGCATTGACATCATAAAACTCGTGAAGGCTTGCGATGTCGGATTCTGCGAGAAAGCTGACCCGTATGACATTAAAGGGAGCATTGATGTCCTGAAGAAGGCCGTTAAATTTGATGGAGTGTCAGTTGTCGTCTTCGAGAGGCCGTGCACCCTGAAGAGTAGATACCATGGAACTGCAGTATATAACGTAAACCCTGACCGGTGCACTGGATGCCTGATATGCGTTGAAACATTCGGCTGCCCTGCGATAGTAAGGGGGGATATCACACCAAGGATAGATGACAACTTATGCGTGAAATGCGGAGTATGCGTGCACGTATGCCCTGTCGGAGCGATAGAATCAAAATGAATTATGACATTGTCATCTGTGGGATAGGAGGACAGGGCGTTATGCTGATATCGAGGGTAATCGCAGAAGCAGCTCTGAAAGAGGGGGAAAAAGTCATGGTTATGGAAGACAGGGGGCACGCGAAGAGATTCGGCTCCATCTCATGCCATATCCGCCTCGGCGACGCATACTCTCCCACAATACCTGAAGGCTCGGCAGACCTGTTGGTAGGATTAGACCCGACAGAAGCGGTTAGGAACCTCCACTACCTTAAAAAAGGGAGTACCGCAATAATAGATTCTACTTCAGCTTCGATTGACGGAATAGCCGAATTCACGATTTATCAAGCAGCCCCGCTGGTGAATGACAAGAACGTCAGATTTTACACTGTAGACACAACAGGAATCTCAAACACGATAGGGAGCCAACTCGTCAGGAATATGGCGATGCTAGGAGCGATAACTGCGGTCGAATGTTTTCCGCTGGGCAAAAACATAGTTAAGAGATCAATGAAGACACTCGTTCCGAAAAAAATCAAAGAGAACGAAAAAGCATTTGAACTCAGCCACAAGCAGATAAAGAATGCACGCTAGACCAGGAGGTCATCATACTCGACGCTGAAGTCCTTCCTGTACCAGTCAATCTCTGCCCAGCCTTTAAGACTGTCAGGGAGAACGAAACCGCCCCTGACTGCGAGTTCGAAAAGCTCGGTTCCGGGGTAGGGCGTGTACATGCTCATCTTCCAGACTATCGCATCAGGGTTGTCAGTCTTTAACTCTCTTATCAAATCCAGAGTGTTATTGAACTCTTCCTCGATTTCTGTCGGAAAACCAGCCATAAAGGTGAATTCTGGAACGATTCCAACCTCTTTGAGCCGGAGGTTAGCCTGCCGTATCATGTCAACAGTGATTCCTTTCCGGATAAGCTTCAATATTCTGTCAGACCCTGATTCCGCGCCGATATAGACTCTACACATTCCAGATTTCTTCAACTTTTCCAGAAATCCACTGCTCATTTTTAGAAGATCGTCCGCCCTGCACTCGCCCCACCAATTAAACGATAGTCTCTCCTTGATTATCAAATCAAGTATCCGCTCAACCCGTCCCATATCTGCAAAAAGGTTATCATCAAGAAAATAGAGGGGACCAGCACCGATAGCCAACAGCTGCTTAATCTGATAGATAGCTAACTCAGGTTTCAAGGTACGATATTTTTTGTTTAACATAGGGATGGAACAGTAGGCGCAATTTCTAGGACATCCCCGACTCGTGAAAATAGTCCAAATGTAGCTAGCCTTATACCTCCCTATCAGAGAATAAGGCAGTGGATAGTAGTCATTCAGGTCTATAAGCTCACGCTCAGGAGTTTGAATAATTTTCCCGTTCTCCTTGTAGAGTATTCCCTTCACACTCTTCAGATTCCCGTTACGTTCGAGTACCTTAACGAGTTCGAGTAATGTCTCCTCACCCTCACCGACAACAACCACGTCAATATTCTTGTAGTCGATTGTCTGACTGGAAAGCATTGTTGCATGATGGCCTCCGACGACAACAGGCGTTTTAGGATAGTTTTCTTTTACATAATCGATCAACTCGCAGGCGTATTTTATCTGATTGCCAGGCATAAAGGTCAAACCAACACAGATAACCCCTTCAGCCAGCATACGATCCAGATCACCAAAACAATCACGCTCTATCCGCTGATCAAGGATTTTAACAGAATAGCCTTCTCTTACCAGAGAACCTGCCACAGCCAACAGAGAGGAGGGGATTTGGATGTTATAGTCCCTATCGGATTTAGGGTGAATCATCAGGACATCATATTTATTACAGTCGTGGTAGGGATCGACCCTGCGGCCCAAAAGCCGATGTAAATGCTTTTCGACATACTTACGAGAGGAACCCATATTAAGAATTAATCGGTAGTATATATGATAACATGCTGCTTGAAGAGAAAGTTATGCTCGTGACTGGCGCATCTAGGGGTATAGGAGCTGCCATCGCTAGAAGGTCTGCAGCAGAAGGTGCTAATGTTGTAGTGAACTATTTTAGAAGCGCGAATGATGCCAAACGCGTTGTAAAGGAGATAGCAAACTCGGGAGGCAACGCCATTTCAGTGAAAGCCGACGTATCAGATTTGGCGCAAGTCAGGAGGATGGTGGCGAAGACCTTGAAAGAGTTGGGTGGTGTTGACGTCTTAGTGAACAATGCCGGCATAGTGAAGGACAGGACTTTGAAGAATATGACACTAGATAAATGGAACGCCGTTTTGAATGTGAACTTGAAAGGAGCCTACAACTGCTGCAAATGCGTTATACCGCACATGATAGAAAAACGCTCTGGCAGGATAATCAATATCGCATCAATCGTCGGACAGGCAGGCAACGTCGGCCAAGTAAACTATGCAGCATCTAAGGCAGGCATGATAGGATTGACGAAGGCGCTGGCAAGGGAGCTGGCGCCCAAGGGGATAAACGTGAACGCCGTCTCACCAGGCCACATAAAAACGGACATGATAGCCTCGATACCAGACAACATCCGAAAAGAGATACTGAGGAACATACCATTGGGGAGGGCGGGAACCGCAGACGAGGTCGCAGATGCTGTAGTGTTCCTGGCATCCGACATGTCTGAGTATATTACCGGCCAGGTCATAAACGTGAACGGCGGACTCTATATGTAATATTAGAGTATTGCCTTTCCAGTGGCCTCGCCTTGAACGACAATCTTCCCGTCCTGATTCCTGCAGATGGTCTTGAACCGCAATTTTTTCTCGTCCTCGATTTTTTCCAGAAGTTCAACTTCAACGGTAACAGTATCGCCTATCCTGACAGGTCTCAGGAATTCCAATGTCTGGGAGAGATACGCGTATCCCGTGCCGGGCAATTTCTGAGCGAGAACTGAGGAAATCAGACCACCGAGGTACATCCCATGGGCGATCCGGCCGCCGAAGACGGTTTTCCTGGCATAGTCGTCATCCAAGTGCATGGGATTCATGTCACCAGTAACCTCCGCATAAGCTCTGACATCTTCTGCAGTAACCTTCCGTTTTATTGACGCCGTAACTCCAACACTAAGCTCTTCAAAGGATTTGTACTTGGCAACCATAGAATCACTAGGATATTATTATAATGCCAAAACCAATAATAATGCGCCATGGGATTGAAGAGTAGTGGGGGTTACCGAGAAAGCCTTAAAAAGCTGAAACCCAATGTGTATATCAACGGAAAACGGATAAAGAACATCGTAGACAACCCCTTTTTGAAGCCTGGGATAAACACTATTTCTGTCACATACGACCTGGCAGTCGATGATAGGTACAAAGAGCTTATGACAGTCCAATCTGCGGAGATCGGTGAGACCATCAACAGGTTCAATCACATACATCAAACATCAGAGGATCTAATATCAAAGCTGAAGATGATAAGAGAATGCTGCCACAGAACCCTGTGCGCCCAACGGTGCATGGGCATGGACTGCATCAACTCCTTAACAATAGTAACCCAGCAGATCGACAAAAAACACAAGACACCATATTCGGAGAGATTTCAGAAATTCTTAAAGTACTTTCAAGAAAATGACCTAGTTGCGGCAGTTGCCATGACAGACGTGAAGGGAAACAGGTCCCTCAGGCCATCAGAGCAACCCGACCCAGACATGTACCTTCATGTCGTTGAAAAGGACGATGAGGGGATAATAGTCAAGGGCGCGAAAGTCCACACGACTGTCGCACCCCATGCGCATGAGATAATGGCAATACCGACAAGGGCTATGAACGAGACGGAGGGAGAGTATAGCATCGCATTCTCCATCCCAAACGATACTAAAGGCTTGACGATGATATGCAAAGCAGGCAAATCGTTCAACGATGAAAAACCGGAATTGAGCTCACGACATAATACAATAGAGTCATTGACAGTCTTTGACAACGTTTTTGTCCCGTGGGAAAGGGTTTTTCTATGCGGCGAACACGAGTTCTCAGGATCGCTTGCTACAGCCTTCGCAACATATCACAGGCACAGTTACAACGCATGCAAACCAGCATATGGGGATATAGTAATCGGCGCATCGGCGCTGGTGGCAGAACACAATGGGATACAGGACAAATCACACGTCAAGGAAAAAATAGCGAGATTAGTATATCACAATCAAATCTGCTGGGCATGTGGGATAGCAGGTTCGGTTAATGGCACGAAAACAGAGTCTGGGGCATATTTCCCGGACATGGGATTAGTCAACATCGGAAAACTGCATTCTGGTGAATCATTTCACGAAGAATTCCACCTGCTACAGGATATTGCCGGCGGTCTGACAGTAACTTTACCGTCAAAAGAGGACTATGAGAACCCGGAGATTAGAGGGTACATGGACAAGTACCTTAAAGGAGCAGACAATATCTCAACAAGAGATAGGATAAATCTTTTCAGGTTCATCAAGGACCTTACCGCAAGCGACTTTGGAGGTTTGTTTTCTGTCGCAGGCATACACGGAGGAGGCTCACCTCAAGCCCAGTGCATTGAGATACTGAGACAATACGACATCGACGAAAAGAAAAAGATTGTGAAAGACCTTGCAGACATAAGATAATCAACTGTTGTTCTAAAATCATATAGTAGTATGAACAAGAAAAAAGCAGTAAAAGAATTTGTTACGGAACACAGGGTGAGGTATGCGGACACCGATAAGTCTGGGAGAGGATACTATGCCGCCTATCTCAGATGGTTCGAGATAGGACGGATAGAAGCTATAAGATCACTAGGAATCATCTACTCTGAACTTGAGAAGCAGGGATTTTTTGCACCAGTAGTTGAGTTAAATGTCAACTACAAACATCCTGTAGAATATGACGAAGAGCTACTATTAGAGACTAATATAGAAAAGGTGGGGACGACTAGTATAAAATTAGGCTACCTGCTGTATAGGAAAAAAGATTCGCTCCTTCTCGCCCAAGCTTCGACAACTCATGTGATAGTAGGTAGAAGCGGTAGACCCAGAAGGATACCAGAGAGTATTAAAAAATTATTGAAAGAAAAACCCTTAGATTAAGCATGAAGAAGGAACTAAGAGCCGCCGGAATAACTGCAACAGGATCTTATGCCCCCGAAAAGATTGTAACAAACTCTGATATTGTCGAAAGAGGCGTTGACACCTCAGATGAGTGGATATACACGAAATTAGGTATAAAAGAGAGACGATTCGTCACAGACGAGGAAACATCAGACCTCACCGTTAATGCCATAAAGAATCTACTGAAAGAGACCGAATTAGCCCCTGCTGACTTGGACATGATAATCGTCGCGACTGGAACGCCTGACATGATGTCTCCTTCAACAGCATGTATAGTCCAAGACAAGCTTAAGGCAAAGAACGCGGCAGCCTTCGACATAAACAACGCATGCACAGGATTCAACTACGCCATAGAAGTTGGTGCAAAATTCGTTGCGGATGGAACCTATGATAACGTAGTTGTAGTTGGTGCTGAGGTTAACTCTACGCTTCTGAACTGGGATGACCGGACAACCTGCGTCTACTTTGCAGACGCTGCTGGAGCAGTCCTCTTGAATCCAGTAGGGAACGGCTACGGTATGCTCGGCTCCTATCTTGGCGCAGACGGCTCAAAGAGGGATGTACTGTATGTGGCAAGAGAGGGGAATGATTATTTCAAATATCGCATACATATGGATGGGAAGGCAGTTTGGGACTTTGCGGTGAACATTTTCCCGACTGCTGTCAGAAAAGCCGTAGAACAATGTGATCTAACAATCGAAGATATTGACTTTCTGATATCCCATCAAGCCAACATCAACATAATAGAGCACTGCATGAAAGAGTTAGGGCTTAGCATGGATCAGACGTACACAACTATCAGAGATTATGGTAACACAGTCGCAGCATCAATTCCATTGTCACTAGACTACGCTGTCAGAAAAGGCAAAATAAAAAGGGGCGACATTGTGGTCTTTGTCGGTTTCGGCGCTGGCCTGACCTGGGGAGCTAACGTTGTGAGATGGGTCTAAAAACCGATGTCAAATGCAGAAGCGCGGGAATAACAGCCATAGGTTCACATCTGCCAGAGGGGATTATAACAAACGACGACCTTGTTGCAACAGGGCTTAACACAACCTCAAAGTGGATAGTCGAGAAGACGGGGATAGCGAGCAGGCGGAAGGCAGCCCCAGACGAGTGCGCCACAGACCTGGCCGAGAAAGCCGCCAAAAAATGCATGAAGGCTGCGAGGATCAACCCAGACGAGATAGACCTGCTGATATCATCAGGCACTGGCGACTATTACATCCCGACGAATTCCAATCTGATTGCCGAAAGATTAGGCACTGAGAACGCCGTGGCAGTTGACATTCCGAACTACTGCTCGGCATTCAATTATTCGCTTACAGTTGCGGAAAAGTTCATAGCGGACTGCACATACGATAACGTCCTGATTGTCGGGGCTGAGATCACCTCAAGGTTTACAGACTACACCGACAGGACAACCTGCATATTCTTCGGAGACGGCGCGGGAGCGGCGCTAGTCTCACCTGTAGACGAAGGTTATGGAATCCTGTCATCGTACCTCAAAACCGCAGCAGGGGACAAGATGGTCCTATCCTTCCCAGGGGGAGGCACAATAAATCCGACATCATATGAGACCATCAAGAAGAGGATGCACTACATTAGGATGGACGGAAAGGCCATCTGGGATTTCGCGATAAAGGCGTTTCCCGAGGCAGTTCGGGAAGCTGTCAAACAAGCAGGCCTGACAGTCAAAGACATAGACCTGGTAATACCCCACCAGGCGAACAGCAACATAATAAAACGGGGTATGGAGGAGCTGGGCCTTCCGATGACCAAAACCTTCACAAACCTGCACAAATACGGAAACACAACCAGCGCCTCACAGATAATAGCACTAGACGAGGCAATACAACAGAAAAAAATCAAAAAAGACGACAACATCGTACTAGCAGGATTCGGCGCAGCACTAAGCTACGGAGCCAACGTCATAAAATGGGCATACTAAACAACCTACTCCTAGAATACAACAAAAAACTCAAACCAA
>JAZDNF010000011.1:0-24820 GCA_043800255.1 Candidatus Altarchaeota archaeon
TATATTATAAATAATATCAATAAAAAAATAGTGATATAAACTATATGAAATCTAAACGAATAACTTACCTTCGCATTTTTACGGAAGAGGGTATGCGTGGATCCACCTACATATCAGATTATATTGAAACAGTATATGATACCAGAAGTCAAAAAGTCCTATGTCAATAGTATGTATATCAAAACAATGTGGATTTAGTAAAAATGATGGTATGGTGGGGGTCAAACAGTAAAAATAGCATAAAAAACGACTATAACGTAGTATAGTATATCAAAACAATATATACGAAGAGTAAATGTTCGTAAAAAACATGAGAGAATACCTAAGAATGGTCGCTTGGGGTAGCCCAAAAGACACAAAAATAGATGTTGTCAAACCATGGATCCAATGATTTTGACGGAAAAGGACATAGAAAAGCTAGAATTCGTCATGAATTCTGTTTTAGACGGCAATGCGTGCACATTTGACAAAAACAAGGTATTAGAAGCTTTGAAAAGCATTTTAAAGCCTAAATGTGCCGTTTGCAGGCAGGATATCACGGATGATCTAGTTATCATAAATGCCAAAAAGCTGCATAACCGGTGTAAAAAGCGCTACAAGCCTCAATAAAGCGAAAATAATCTGTTCGTATGCTGGGCAACATATCAACGAAAAAAATTAGTTCGTATTATATAATAACTATAAAGGGTTTTTTATGATAAATCTATCATAATTATTATATCAAAACATAATCTATATAATTATATAGAATCATAATATATGATAGACTTAATATATACTTTTTAGAAAAATTTGCTGGAAAAATTTTGTGAGAGTTGGATTGCCGCCGCTGGGGCAGCATAGCCAGGAAACAGGTAAAAAACGTGAGATACCGCCTGAAAGGATATTTATACAGCCAATCTCAATCCTAATAGAGGTGGTTGGAGCATGAACAGCCTGAAATTCAAGAGGGGGTTCAAAGACTGGGACCAAACGTATGAAGTAAGGATAGTCCCAGAGTATACTGCCGACCTGGAGAAGATAATAACATCTGTTGAATTCTACGACCCTGCCAAAGGGCTGAAAGCTCAGATCCCTTGGAATGCGATAGAGCCGTTCCTGACAGGCAGGACTTCCGTGCCCTACTTTGACGAAAAGGGATTAAATGTGAGAGTTGACGGCAGCTCCATCATCATATCAAACAGCAGAGGCCTTAAGATAAAGGTGAGAGAAGACCAGGCCAAATCAATCTACCTCACAGCCAACAGGATGCTGGACGATATCACAGACGCCGTGAGAAAGCTTGCCGGGGATTACAAATGAAAAGATTAATCGCGTTCTTAATCCTGATTGTAATAGCCTCCGGATGCCAGAACATAACCTCTGAGGACATAGAGAACGCGAAGAAGGCTATCGAGACCGGGAACCCAAGCTACTGTGAGAATATCGGCGACGTACTGGGCAAAGATACCTGCTTCAGCGCCGTGGCGAACAAGAAAGGCGACGCAACCATATGCAAGAGGATATCAGACCTGCGGATGGTGGACGGCTGCTATCTGGGCGTTGCGACAACGACACGGAATCCGAGAGTTTGTGAGATGATGAACCGCTCTAAAGACCAGGAGGAGTGCAAGCAGATGGCATCGAACGTCGGCAAAGAGGCTTTAGCGAACCTCGCAGGCTAGACTTCAGGCTGCCTTCCTTTTGCCTATAGTCTCTGCAATAGAGTCGACATTTGAAAGCGCCCTGGAGAGAGCTTCTTGGGGGTTGTCAGAGCCTTCAGCCTTCTTTACAGCCTCTTCCACGATTTCAAGGGGGTTAGCATCAATTCCCGCATCTTTCAGCCTCTCCCTCACCCTAAGCGCATCCCGGATGTTGCCTTCCACCTTAGGATTCATTCTCCCGTTCTCATCCCTCAACCCTACGTTTCCTACCTCAGCAACCCTTGAGGCAGCTTTCAGCAGGTCCATCTTCTTAACCCCGGCGGATTTCGACATTTCATCAAGTTTCTCGTATAACCTGTCAACGTTGGCTAACGCATCGCCTCTGATGTTTCTGGTTGAGAAGTCAACGTCAGCTTCGACGAGAGTAGGAGCCCCGCCAGGCTTAAGCTCTACTTTTATCCTACCCGGGTTTCGTTCGAATACTGTTCCAGTCCCCTCAAGTACGCCCAACTGGTCCATGCGAGAGTCATCGCCTCTGAACACTTCAGTAGGCTGGTTTCTAAGGACATTGCCTTCCCTCATGCCCCTCCGGTCTTCCAGCCTGCCCATCGCCCCCTGCGCTGCAGCCTTCTTGCTATCGAGCACGGAACCAAGCTCCCTTATCCTGCTGGCGGTCGCCTCGCTGGGATTAGCCTCGTGCTGTTGAACAGCTTCAGAGAGCTGATTTGTGATAATCAGAAGCTCGGAATGGATAGGACCACGTATCATCGTTAGGTCACGTTCCATGCCCATTTGCCCTCTTTCAGGCCACATAAGGTCTTCGTTCATCCTCTCCTGCAGGATTTCGTCAGGCTTCTCATGCAGCGGTTTCTCGCCCTCAAGGGCTTTTTTCACAACATAGGCTGCCGCCGCGACTTGCACACCCCTCTTCAGGCCTTCTTTCAGGCTGCTAGGCTTCCCAGTCCTCTGCCCGTTCGTCATCTCTCCCTCCCCATCTTGAACTTCAAAGCCCTTCTTATGAGCTCCGGACGGTGCTCTTCATTGAGCGTCTCTAAGAGGAATTCCGCAGGGTGGTTGCTGTCGGAGACCATCTCCCTGACAGCCAAGAATAGGTCACTGTCAATCAATCCCCTGCCCTTGTTCTCATCAGTTACCTTAAGGATAGCATCGAGCGCGTCCTTCTCTGATTTCAGAATGCTCGCAGGGTCGCGCTTCTCCCACTGTGACACAAGCAGGGCGAGCTCCTGCCTGCGCTCGTCGGCTGTCAATTCAACGTGAGGCTGTATCATGATGTCCGCACGCTGCCTCTTCTTTTCAGCTTCAAGAACGTGGGTTATGCGGCCC
Source organism: Candidatus Altarchaeota archaeon (assembly GCA_043800255.1). Classification (GTDB taxonomy): domain Archaea; phylum Altiarchaeota; class Altiarchaeia; order IMC4; family SCGC-AAA252-I15; genus JAZDNF01. The sequence continues at coordinate 2,988 of JAZDNF010000011.1, forward strand.
CTGTACCGGTCATTGTAGAATCTTGCCATGTCCTGGGCGCCTGAACTCTTGTACGCTCTCACCACATCCCTGACGAATTTCACACCCTCAGGAGAGTCTCCAGACAGTATAAGCTTTATCCTGTCTTTTCCAGCCGGGCCGAGTTCGCCAGAAACTGCCTCCATCACCTGCGATAGCAATCGAATGTTCTTCAGATGCTCGAATGACTTAGCCCTGAGCCTGACGAAATTCTTTGAGCTCTCGTCCAGCCTATCAAAAGCCTCCCTGCTCAGCCCCTGCCACTCCAAGTTAACGTCAGACATCTTGCGCATGTTCCAAACCTCTGGACATCCTAGAAAGAAGAGCCACAACCTTCGGAACCTCGATGCCAGGAGACTTAAGTTTTTCCGCAGACCCTAGTATGCCCCTTATGGTGTCTTCGACTTCCACTGCATGCGCATCAAGCTTGTCAGGAGACGGTCTCGCAGCCTTTGCCAAACTTTCGGGAATCGTCACACTCGAACCCTCCATAAGATATGTTTGCGCCTTGGGGACTGGAAGCTCGCCCGGAACCTGAGGCTGCGCTACGATTTCAGGCTTCTCGTCCGCCTTTCTCCTAAGCTTGAAACCTAGGGGCATTTTTTTAACACCTTACGGTAATATATGGTAGGAATAGGGTAATAAATTGGTATAACTATGGAAGCTTCTGCTGTTTCGCACGGCGCTGCCACGATAATATGCGCTTTCGCCACAGGCCGCGGGGGAGCCTTAGGCATCAACCTCAAGACGAAGGCTACGGCAGAACTGGACGGCTCCGGGGAGATTACGGCAGCCATCGTAGGGCAGCCTGATGAGAGCACACTCCTGCTTGAATCCTGCGCCAGACGGGTTCTTGAGTACTTTAGGATGGATTATGGCGTTGACATACGAACCGAGAGCAACATCCCCATAGCCTCAGGCCTTAAGAGTTCTTCCACTGCTGCAAACGCCGCGGTGCTGGCGTTATCAGGCGCCATAGCCCGCGAGCATGGACAGGTAATAGGCAGAGGAAACAGCCAGAAGCTGGTTGTGAAGGGCAGGACATTAGACCATGAGACCCTGATAAAACTGGGGGTGAAAGCAGCCTTCGACGCGAAGGTCACGATAACTGGAGCCTATGACGACGCTACAGCCTCCTACTTCGGAGGCTATACGGTGACAGACAACCTGAGGAGAAAAATCATCAGGAGGGGGAGGATAAAACCGTTGAAGGCGGTGGTCTTCGTCCCAGAAGGAAGGTCATATTCTGGAAAGGTTGACGTAAAACGGGTCAAGACACTGAAAAAGGAGATTGGCCTGGCGTGGGAGACTGCTAAAAAAGGGGACATATTCACTGCCATGACGTTGAATGGCTTATACCATACCCTACTGTTCAAGCAGAATCCTGAGGTGACGTTGGAGGCTTTGAACGCTGGAGCCGTCGCTGCAGGTCTTTCGGGGACCGGGCCGTCTGTGGTTGCGCTCGCACGCAATCCAAAGCCTATCGTGAAATCATGGAAGCAGTTCGACGGCAGTATCCTGACGGCTGAGACCAACAACCTGCGGGCGTCGGTACTATAAGATGAAGGTTGTCACAAGACAGATTCAACTGAACACGAAACCTGACCTCGACATCATAGACATCACATGCCATGTCTCAGACGCTGTCAAAGGCTCTAAGCTCAGGTCAGGGACCGTGACCATCTTCGTCCCAGGTTCAACCGGGTCTGTCTCGACCATGGAGTACGAGCCAGGCCTGCTGAAGGACATTCCCCGTGCCTTGGAGCAGTTCGCGCCATCGGGCATAGATTACGCCCATCACAGGACTTGGGGAGACGACAACGGCAAAAGCCATGTGAGAGCGACCATTATGGGACCCAGCCTCACAGTCCCCTTCGTGGACGGGAAGCTGACCCTGGGAACATGGCAGCAGATAGTCTTCCTGGACTTTGACACGCCATCAAGGAGCAGGAACCTGATAGTGCAGATTATGGGGGAGTAGGGCGTCACCACTGGTGCATGAACATTGTGGCGTAGATAATCCCCTTTTCCTTGTCTTCTCCTGCCCCAACCCATCTGGTTATCCTTATGCTGTCGACAGAGGCATTCGCTGCCCTGAGGACGGACATGTTGGTTGTATTCCCGCTCGGTTTCAGAATTCCAATGTTTATCTCCGTTATCTCTCCCATATCAGAGTATGTGAGATTGTTGATTCTGAAGGAGTATTGGTTGAACACCGGTTTTTTCCCTAGGAACTCCGTGTTGAACTCGTATGACGTCACCAGCAGCGCGTCACTGTAGGCTGGCGAGGCCGTGCTCAGAGAGCAGCCGTACCCTTCGATGCAGTATTCGACAGGTTCACTGCACTTTTTCAGAATCTCCTTGCCAGTTCGGTACATGCATTTGCGCTTATAGCATACCGGCCTGTATTCGACAGCGTAGACGTCGTAGCTGTCGCACCTGAGATTAGAGTAGTATTCTATGCCGCAGTCCCTGTTTTTCGTGCAGTTTGAGGGTATGATGTACACCGTCGTTGTGGTCGTAAGTTCCACAGAGGTTGTAGTCTCTGCGATGCTGGTCGTCTCCATGACTGTGCTGGTTGACGATGTTGTCGAGGTTACAGTGGACGTCACACTTGACGTCTGATTCAGTTCAGAAACATTCTCATGCTCTTTGACCTCTTTTGTAACGCATCCGCCGACGATTAATACCATGGCGCAAACGAGTATTTTCCAACACATAGCATTAGCACGACTCCTCAATTTAGATATTATCCTAAGGGGTATTATTTTAATTTCTCAGAGTTTAATAGACTACTGTGACAGGTACGGTGAAGTATGGCATAGTAATAACTGCCGTTATCCTGACCGTTGTCTTTCTCATCTATCCGAACCAGAGCAGAATGTCCGGGAAGGATATCACATCATACGACGTTAACTGTGATATAACCTCAATGAACCCTGCGCTGCCTACCGTAATCGAGTGCAGCATGTATCATGAACGAGCCACCGTCTACCTGGTCAGCATAGAATATTCGACTGCCGGGAACCCGGCCAAGCAGAGCATAACGTTCACGCCTAAGATATCCTACTTCAACGAGGTGCTGCCTGTCAACACAGTCAGCTACGAGGTCAGGATAGACATGCAGACCCAAGATGGCTGGAGGGAGATTTACCGTACAGCGGTATCGAACAAAGATCCTAAGATGTTCTGCGAGTGATAATACCTTTTTATTTTGGAGTCGGTATAATAGATTGCTGTGGGCTTTTTCGACAGATTCTTCAAAGGAGACGATCATCCGGCTGAGGTAGGTTTCGCAGAGCTAGGGGAATTCTTGGATGATGAGGCTGGCAGGCTGAACGAGACGGTCGGCAGGTCCTTGAAACCAGTGATCAAGGAAATCGCATACCTCAAGGAGCGGTTGAAAGACGACATCACATTGATTGATGAGTCGGATGTTCCCGAAGGCCTGCAGAGCAGGTTTAAGAGCATAGTAAGGACGTCCAAACCCCGTTTCACAGCGTCGATGCTGGATTTGGCTGATCATATCAGACCGCCCGAAACTCTGGACTATAAGGCGGCTGTGGATTTCCTTAGGAGCTTTTCCGACTGCCTGGAGAGAGTCGCCAAGCTCAATTTTGGCGAGGGAAGGTATCTTCCAATGGCTTTTGAGAAGCCGATGACCGACATCCGCGAGACTGTTAAGGGGATGGTCTCAGCCAAGAAGAGCCTGGAGGAGATCGTCGAATCCAACAGGAGGATTGCAACCCTATATGAGGCGCGGCAGACGTTCAACGACCTTGCTAATCTGAGGGATGAGCTGAGTTCTCAGGAGGCTGGCAAGTTGGAACTTAAAAAAGCTATCGGAGGTCTTGAGTCTAACCTAGAGGGGCTAACCTCGGACTACAGGCTATCAAAATCAGCTTTAGAGGATTCAGAGCTCGTACAAGAGAGGGATTCCGCCAGAGCGGAGCGCAGGAGCGTTGAGGATGCTGTGTTCGCAGTCATCAGCCAGCTTAAGAGGCCGCTGCGCAAGTACAGGAGGACTGCTCTCGCAGGCGGCCTCCAGAAGAACGTGCTGGCTGCATTGGACGCTATGATGGAGAACCCAGCAGGCTGCCTCAGGGAGGAATTGGAGCCTGTGAGAAGCTCATTAGCCGGGATGAGAGAGGCGATTGAGAGGAACGCCTTGGACGTGAAGAACAGGGAGAAGGTTCTACTGTCAGTGGAGAAGGCTTTGAAGCTTCTAAGCCCGGAACCTGTTGTAGACTACGCAAGGCTTCTGGAGAGAGAGGGTGAACTGGAGAGGAGAATTGGAACATCTGATGCTGCCATAAAAGCGGAAGAGCTGAAAAGGCTCATCGAAAAGGCAGAAAACGACAGGCAGAGGATGCTGGCGGAACTCTCAACACTGGAGAAGAGAGGGGAGGAGCTGTCAAACAGGATAGCAGTCCTGAAGAAGAAGCTTTTAAGCCTGGCGGAAGAGCTGCAGATCAGCGTGACATAGATCTAGCGTCATTCGATGAGAACCTAGATAGCTATTTCCACTCTGTTGTAACCTGAACGCATTCGCCTTCGACGCACTTTATCCTCAGGTTCCCAGCGTAGCCTGAGCAGAAGTCTGGGCACTGCCTTGTCACGTCGACGTATCTGCTGTTGCCGTAGAAGCATCTGCCGGTATCAGTGTGGACGCCGCATGCGCAGTCAATGTCGTTGGAACATGAGGTCTCATTCTCCATCGGCAGAGATTGTACTGTGGTCGTGGCTAGCGTAGTTGTCGAGGTGACTGTTGTAGTGGTCGTCGTCTGCCCTATGCAGCCTGATATCACCACAAGCGCCAGAAGGACTGCGGTCGAAGTTTCGATGTTCATGTTATTAATAAGGGCAATGAGATTAAATTCCAGCCTGTGAGCAACGCTATCTGGGAGTAGACGGTGTTGCCGCTTCCAGGTGTCGGAGAGCTGAAAGCGATGAAGCTCCCGTTCCCATCGGTTTCCCTGCCGATGGAAACGCCGGCCGGAATCGCAGACCAGCTAGCGTTCAATGCTGTGCAGTTGTAGGTGACGTTGTCTGATATGCTATTGTTCGGGTATAGGAGATACAACATCCCATAGGAGTCGTTGAGCGTCAGGGAGGTTACGTTGCCGTAGAACAGCGTGAAGCCTCCCCCAGTTATTGCGCTCGATGTTATGTTATAGCTGCCTGCCGAGTTGTTGAGCGTCCACCCCACCAGGCTGACGTCCGAGCTTCCGAGACTGTAGAGTTCTATCCACTCCAGGCCTGAGCTGGGATTCGGCAGGAATTCGTTAAACCTTATCTGAGCAGGTTCTAGGATGGTGAGGTTTATCCTAGAAGACTCGTTCTGCAGGGTTGACGCGTTAGCAATCGCATAGAAGGTGTAAGCCTGATAGGACCCGCTCGCGAATATTAGCCATGTGACGTTGCATGAGCTCCCGCCTGCCATGTTCTGCAGGCACGATAGGTTGTTCGGGTAACGTGGATTGTCGGATGTCGTGTAGAACGGGCTCCCAGAGTTCATGGGCACAACGCCCTTATCTGATGATATTGTCGTCGTGGTCGACGTGCTAGTTGACGTTGAGGTTGTCGTAGTTTCTCCCGGGAGGATGGTCGTTGTCGTAGATGTCGTGGTAGGCGGCATCGGCGGCGACAGATAAGCTCTTACGCCGGCCTTTATGAACGGGTCCTTTACGGGGTTGGTAACCTGCCATGCTGCACCAGAACTGTACTTGGACGTGCTCGTTGAAGTGTTGGAGTAAATGAGTATAGGACCCAGTGAATCAAAAAGTTCCACTCCAAGCCAGAAACTTCCAGAGTCGATTTGCACACTCAGATTAACGACGCTCACATAGGTTATCGTGCCAGGGTATGCATAGAAACTCACTGTTCCGTTAATAGGGGTCATCAATTCAGCTCCAGGTTCTCCGCTGTTGTCTGCGTATACATGAACAGTGTAGTTAAGACGGTTTCCGTACTGTAGTAAAAAGACGCCCATGAACTTTGTCAGGTTCGCAGGATAGGATGGCGGCGTAAACTTAGTCGCATATGTCCCGAGATTCGTGTACGTAGCTACGGGGGAGTCGAAATACTTCAATAAAGTTACATTGAACAGCGCAGTCTGTGTGTGGTTTGCGCAGTAGCCAGACGATATGTCGTGATTGTCGTAGTATGCGCTGCAAATCGCGTTTATGTTCGGAGTCCCGTCCGCAAGGTTTGCATTGTCGTCATCGGATATAAGCATGTCATCAAGCTCTTCTGAGAAGGAAAAAGGCAGGAGTTTGATTGCGCCCATGATAAGGGCGTCTGCGGTTTCCTTTCCAAGAGCGCCTCTTACGTCCCAACGCGCTCCAGATATCTGGGTGCTGTCAACGTGAACCTCGTTTATCCAGTCGTCAAGGAACTTGTCGGTGTTGTTGAGGTCCCTTATGGAAGAGGAGGGTAGTGCTTCCTCAGCCTGGGGTGAATTGTTGTTGATAGTGCACGCAAAGTAGTCGGCCCATCCCTCGTTCATTGCGCCTGTCTCGTCGATGTATGGGAAATTCACAGGGTATATATGGTCGACAACGCCGTGGGTGTACTCATGGTAGATTACGTCGCTGAACAGGGCCAGATTCTCGCAGCTAGCACTGAGATTCCCGGCACCGAATAACATGCTCTCGGAGTTGCCGGTATAGTAGGCGTTACAATAACCTGTCTGGTGCTCTACGGTGGCGTTCATCCTGTAGCTCATCGAGGTTATGTTGAACGGCGCTCCGCTGGTATAGAAGTCATGGATCAGGTTTATGTGGTAGAACATGTTAGACTCCTCGTTCCTGTCGGATGTGTCCTCTGCGTCCCAGTCCCAGTTGTGTGTCGTTCCCGCGGTTATGGACTGATTATGAACGGCTTCCGCTGCGTCTTCGTTCAGTACCCACGCCCACGGCCCCTTCAACTGGGAGTAGACGTTCACGCTGTCTGAGCCTTCAGCAACCGAGTAAGCACCGCTATTGTTGGTTGTTGAGTTGCCCAATGTTGAGGCACCCTGTTGAACGTATACGTACTCGTTGCTGAAGTTTTTGGTAATCTGACCGTCGGAAAGCTTCTCAGGATATATCTTCCCTGTAACGGTTCCTGATACCTGATACCTGTTAGAATCCCAGTACCTGACGATGTTCCCGTTTCTGGCATCTACTATGAGCGTCCAGCTCCCGTTCGTTTCCGGTACCATCGGGAATCCAATCTTCCATGATAGTACGTAAACAGTGCTCTTGTCAACATTGACCGGGAAGATCACTAGCTCAGATTCTGCAGGCCCAACGCCGGAGTGAATCCCCATCATCTGCCTTGAGATATCTGAAGCCTCTTCCAAAGTTATCTCAGGCCTTGTGTCAAGCTTTATGCCACCAAAGAACTTGGACTTTATCTCCACAATTTTATTGTTCTTATACGCAACCATGACATAGCTGTCCTCTACAGGGATTCCGTTGTAGTTTTGATTGTAATAGAGGTAGTATGCAATCTTGTCCTTAAGCACATCTGCATCAATCCTGAATGTCTTGAGATCTGCCTCATCCAGGCCGAAAACCTGTGAGTTTTGCCTGAGGAGATTTCTGGTTACTGAATCCAGTTGGGCAGACGTTGTTGCCGTGCTTATCCCCTCAGGAGAAAGACCGTAACCAAGCACCCTGATTCTGTTTTCGTCCGCTTCGATGTCCCAGTTGCTGCCATAAGTATTCTTGAACTGCTCTGCGGGTGATGCAAAAGCTGTCTCAACTGGGTCGAGGGTAGCGGTGATGTTCCCGCAGCTTCCGCCGACGCACGTCACCGTGGCGGTGAAGTTCATGCTAGTCCCATTTGTGATGTTGGCACTCGCGTTCGGAGAAACTAAGTTGACGGTCAGGTAAGTGGCTATAGTCGTTGTGGAAGTCGATGATGTGGACGTGCTCGTAGTCGACGTAGATGTCGACGTGGTGGTCGTCGTAGGTCCAGAGGAAACGACGGCACGTATCATTATGTCGTCAGACGTCCAGAGGTACCATGTATCACCGTTATCGGCAGAGTATCTGCTGTGATTGTCTATTGGTGCAGTCCTATCATAACCGATGGCAGGATAACCGCCAACCCCATTAGGACGGTATAATACCCAGAAATCATCTGTAACGTAGTTGTTTATGGTGATATTGTGCCATCCTGTGGTTGTTGCAGTGTAGGACCACCATGCAACCTGGCCTGAATAGTTGTTTTGTGTTCCGTTGAACACATAATATGTGAAGGAATCCGAATCAGTGTTGGTTATATAGAAACGTATCGTCTCCAAATAGTTCTCAGTCGTGTTAAACCATACGCCGAACCATTCACCCTCTAAGTTCAGCAGCCATCCTCCGTTCGCGCTACCATCATCGTAGAGCAGCTCGGTCGCATCAGCCAACGACAGCAGAGCAAGAAATATCAAAAGATAGGTGCCGTATCTGAAGGACATATTAAGTAATAAATAGAGGCTAATAAAAAGTCCATTTATCCCAGATAAACAGACGCCTCGGCAAGGACTTGAACCTTGGACCACCCGATTGCTGTGCCTTTTTTCCTGCTGTCCGATAGGACAGAGCGAGCCCCGTAAGGGGGGCGAGCGTAACAGTCGGGCGCTCTACCAACTGAGCTACCGAGGCATATTCTCTTTTGTCGGCACTTCTTTCCGCCAGCGCTTCACAGCCGACCTTTGGTCGGGTGTGTGCCAGACCCTCCGGGTCTGCCCATCTTCCTAAGAAAGGGCTGCAGACTGAGCTACCGAGGCAGCTGTCACGCCCAGCTGGCATGAGGCAGACACTTTGTGTCTGGCTTAGCCACACTGAACGTTTGATTAATATATATCGCCGAAACAAAGTTCCGGGTCATCGCGTTTTTGATTTTTTACTTGGCGAGGCCGCCTTTGGCTCTTATGCTGGGCCGGATTTTTTCGGCTCCTATGCCTCTATTGTTGAGGCCTCTGCCTTTTTTGCCTGCTGGTGTCAGGCCTCTGTGGGCTCTGCCCCTCTGATGCCCCTGGATTATCCAGCGGACGTCCTTGTCTGATCTTATTGCCGGGTGACTTGGGTCTACCATGACGACCTCATACCATTTGTATTGGCCGTCCTCCCAAAGCCAGTAGCTTCCCAGAACTTCTAGATTTGTGAATTTCTTGTCAGCGCGTTCCTCGCACATCCTCTGCAAGGACTTGGCGCGGGTTATCTTCAGGATTCCCATACCAGCCGGCTTCCTGCCTCTGACAGGCCTTGACTTCCTTGCGCCGCCTCTCCTTATTTTGACGCGGGCGACGACGAAGCCCTGCTTGCTCTTGTAGCCGTACTTGCGAGCCTTGTCTATTCTGGTGGGCTTCTCGACCCTTACAATCGAGGAGCCTGTTCTCCAAGTCTTGCGCCGTTCAATAATCAGTGCCCTGAACTCGCGGTTCTCGGGCTTGTTTATCTTATTTTTGATGCCCTTGTACAGGCTTCCAACATACTTGTAGTATCCCATCTTGTTACCTCCCGATTTCCGGATTCGAGCGCATGGCTCACATCTCCACTGCCATGATGGCAGCTTACGGGAAACTGAATTATATGATACGGAAGCACGGTTTAAAAATCAACGGAAAGGGTTTTTAACCGTGAAAAAGCAATCAGTAAGGAGTGTGATGGCGTTTGCCTTTCAAAAAGTTTTTTAAGTGGTTTAACAGGATATTCGGACGCAGGAAGGAGATAAGATTGGGATTCTACGGACCGCCGAATGCCGGGAAAACCACGCTTGCGAACAAGATTTCTATGGACTGGACCGGCGAACCTGTGGGCAAGGTCTCTGAGATACCGCACGAGACTAGGGAGGTTCAGAAGAAGGAGAAAGTGACTGTAACCGCAGGCGGGAAGAAGCTTGTCATGAACCTGCTGGACATGCCAGGCATCGCGACAAAGATAGACTTTGAGGATTTCGTCAAGCACGGGATGACAGTGGAGGACGCGCAGAAGAGGGCGAAGGAGGCGACAAAGGGCGTCATCGAGGCTATAAAATGGCTGGAGAACGTTGACACAGCATTGGTTATCATGGACGCCACCCAGGACCCCTACACGCAGGTTAACATCACAATCATAGGGAACCTCGAGGCAAGGGACATCCCAGTCATATTGATTGCGAACAAGATAGACCTGGAAAACGCAGACCCTAACAGGATAAAGGAGGCTTTCCCCCAGCATCCTGTGGTTGAGATATCAGGCAAGACGGGGGAACATATCGACAAACTCTACACCGCAATAGCAAAGTATTCGAGATAAGATGGACATCGAAATAGAATTCATAAGCGCAAGCGAGCTGGAAGACAAGACGTCGGACGAGAAGGTGGAGTACATCCTGGAGAGGGTGAAAAAGAACAGCATATTAGTTGTCGAGAAGAGCCTCACAGCTTCTGAGGAGGCCAACCTCATAGAGGAGACAATGAACCAGGTTGACGACAAGTTCCCAGGCATCGAAGTCTCAACCCTCGGGGAGAAGAACATCGAAGGCCTGAGGGAGCGCCTGATAAAGATGCTCGGAGGCTCCACCGGAGGCCTTACTGTGATAGGGCCGGCGAAGCTAGTCAAGAGGATAAAAAAGGAGCCTACCAAGATAAAACTTTTGGCTGGCAAAAAATAAGATGCCATACAAGTGCACGGTCTGCAACAAACTCTACAAGGAAGGCTCGCCCGAGCTTAAGGAGGTCATGGACAAGGGAGGGTGCTCCTGCGGGAAGAAGTTCCTCATGTACGTCTCGGAGCGGAAGGACGATCATGAGGAAGAGACCGCCCCAGACGCTGAGACGCCGATAAGGGACAGCATAAGGGCTGAAATCGAAGAGAAGAGGAAAGAGCTGAAAAGAGACGACCTCGAATGGCTTGGGAAAAAGCTGGTCAGGATGCGAGAAAGCGATGAGCCCATCTACCTCGGGATAGAGACTATCAGAGTGCTGGAGGAGGGAAAATACGAGCTTGATGTGGCCTCCCTTATGAGAGGGAAACCGCTGATAATAAAAAGCGAGGCGGGAGTATATTATATAGACCTGCCATACTCTATGAAGAAAAGATGATACACCCTATGGAAGAGAGATACGGGAGGGATGAGGTCAGGAGGATATTCGACGAGGAGGCCAAGCTCCAGAAGATGCTGGACGTCGAGGCCGCGCTCGTCAAAGCCCACGCCGCCGTAGGCAACATCCCGAAGAAGGATGCGGCCGCCGTCGCAAGGAAGGCGAACACAAGGTTCGTGAAGGTGAAACGGGTTAAGGATATCGAGAAGGTCATAGACCATGACGTCATGGCAGTGGTCAAGGCATTATCGGAAAAATGCGGAAGCTCAGGCAGGTACATACACCTTGGGGCGACCTCGAACGACATAACAGACACCGCCCTGGCGCTTCAACTGAAAGAGTACATTGTGTATCTTGAGAAGGACCTGAAAGACCTGAAAAGTGTTCTGATACGACAGGCTGGAAAGCACAAGAAGACGGTCTGCGTCGGCAGGACGCACGCGCAGCACGCTGTTCCGACAACCTACGGACTGAAGTTCGCCATATGGGCTGCGGAAGTGCAACGGCACATGGAACGGCTAAGGGAGTGCAAGGAGAGGATACTCGTAGGGCAGCTGACTGGAGCTGTCGGCACGCAGGCCGCACTCGGCACCAAGGGCATAATCATACAGGATAAGATGATGAAAGAACTGGGCCTGAAGCCGGTCTTAGTTTCCAACCAAGTGATACAGAGGGACAGGCACGCCGAGTTCCTGCTGCTGCTGGCCCTCATAGCGGAGACATTGAACAAGATAGGGACAGAGATAAGGAACCTCCAGAGGACTGAAATAGATGAGGTTGCTGAAGGCTTCGGGAAGAAGCAGGTCGGCAGTTCGACGATGCCACACAAACGGAACCCGATATACGCGGAGAGGATATGCGGGTTGAGCAGGGTGATAAAGGCTGACGCGGTCGCATCATTGGAGAACATCCCCCTCTGGCATGAGAGGGATCTGACGAACTCCAGCTCTGAGAGGATAATAATACCCGAAACGTGCATACTCTCCGATTACATACTTCAGTTGAGCGTAAACCTGATAGGCAACCTGGTGTTCAACCATGAGAGCATAAGACGGAACCTGGAGATGACGCAGGGCAGGATAATGTCAGAGTCCATAATGATAGAGCTCGCCAAGCGCGGGATGGACAGGCAGAAGGCGCACGAGCTCGTCAGGGAATGCGCGATGGAAAGCTTCCACAAGAAGAAACCGTTTGGCGAGGTTCTTGCTGATAGCAGGAGAATAACGTCAGTCCTCAGCCAGTCAGAGATAAAGAGATTCCTGAAGCCTGAGAACTATATCGGATCATCCGAAAAACAGATAGACAATCTCATAAAGAAGATAGGATGATTATCCGTCCTTTATCGAGTAGGATACCCTGTAGACGTCTCTGCCGTCTTTTTTCCCGAAAAGCTTCGGCGAGGACGTCACCTTGAACCCCCTCCTCCTGAATTGGGTGGCCAGCCCCCGCGCATAGGAGTTGGATGTCATGTACACGTCATAGCCGCCCCGCACTTTCTCGACATTTGACACCACCTCAGACTTGAATTCAAGCTTTATTTTTGGAGTCCTCACCTGCAGTATCGCCTCAAAGTAGCCGCCTGACAGCTTAGCGCATGAGGGGCATGTCACCTTCAGGAGGGGGATGTTGGATTCGAACACGGTCTCAAAAGCCTCGCCAGCATACTCCCCCTTTACAGTAACTTTGACCTTCAGCCTTCTCTTGCCTCCCAATGGGACAACATCGACGGACTTGACTTTTATGTGGTGAGGAACATGAAGCTTGCCCGAGACCAGACTACCAAGATTGGACAGCACATCGCCAGTCCACAATCCCCTGTTGGAGAACATCCCGCAGTCGCACACCTTAATCTCCACCGGCTTAAGGACGATAGGATTGTCTTTCAGGTAGCAGTCAACGCACAGGCCGCCCTTCCACTCCCTCCCGCACTTCGGACAGAACATGAACTAATAATGGTTGCAGGCGCTTTTATAACATTGTTTCCTATATAATGTACTATGGCCAGGGTCAAGACAGTAGAGAAGAAGGCGATACTGGTGAAGCAGAACAGGGTCAGGAAGAGGGCCCCCGTTTGGGTTTACGCGAAGACTAACAGAAATGTCAGAGACTCCCCCAAATCCAACAGGAACTGGAGGAGAGATAGCATATTCTAGGCAGTAACAGCAGGCTTGATGGTTCTTTTGATCATGTCCAACGATTCACCCTTCCTTAGGGAATCCTTGTGAATGAATGGTATCTTCAGTATTTCAGCCGTGTCTCTGACGCGAGCATCATCTGACACCAGGATAACCGAGTCTCTGGGGATGATCGACTTCAAAGTCAGTGCGAAGTCGATGCCGTGGTCACCGTACAAGTCTATGGCACTCTCACCCTCCTTAGGCATCCTAGAACGCATGTAAGCGTCGACTATCGCACCCGCAAGCCTGTTGTGGCCTTTTCCAACTATAGTATAACCTTCATCGATTGTTCTCGCATTCCTGATGCGCACACTGTCCCCATACAAGTCCTGAAGCATGCTGTTCATCCTGTCAATGTCGCCCTCATCGTCTTCTAAGACGAGTATAATGTCCCTCGGCGGAACGCCTTCCCCGATTTCCTTCGGCCGCGGAACAGCCCCGCTCTGCTTAACCCCTGAGCCGCCCTTCTCTTTGAAAACTTGTTCGACCATGTTAATTCTTCACCTTATCAGAAGGCCGGATAGTGTCCTTTATCAGCTTCTTAACCTCCTGGGAAATGTTGGGGTACCCATCCAGTTCGTCCTTGTGGATGAAGGAGACCCCAATCTTGCCAGCCTCCTGCTCTATGTAGTCTGCATCAGAGCAGATGATGACATTAGGAGTAGCAGCTTTGATCGACATTGCGAAAGCGAAACCGTGAGGGCCGTATAAATCTACCGCCTTTTCGTGGGCCTCCGGCTCCCTTTGCACCATGTGTATGTCCACTACAGCTCCCATCAGCCTGCCCTTCTCTTCGGTCAGGAGTTTGGCGCCTGCTTCCAGGTTTTTTGCAGTGACAATTCGAACGTTGCCGAGTACGTCATATAGAAGCGAATATATCAGGTCTCTATAATGCTCATCGTCCTCTAAGACGAGGACAGTGTCCCTTTTTTGACCGCTGGGAATCTGGATTGGGCCGGGTAGTTTAGACGCTTCCCTGCCTCCCGGCGGTTTCAGCTTCTCCCCGGTCACGGATTATTATGGGACGTTGGAGAAGATAAGGCGCAGGAACTTATTTTGACTTGGAGAATATTTCCTCCAGTTTGCTGATGATGTCCTTGTTGCCTACGTAGACTGGAACCCTCTGGTCGACGTGTTCAGGCTTTATCTCCAGTATCGACTTGAAGCCGTTGCTTGATTTTCCGCCGGCGTTTTCCATGATATAGGACATCGGATTGCACTCTATGACAAGCCTCAGTTTGCCTTCAGGCTTGTCCACAAGCTCAGGGTAGCCGAAGAAGCCGCCGTATATGAGAACCTGGTTGAAGTCTCCCACGAAAGCTCCGCCGTACCTCAGCTTCTTGCCCTCGCTCACAAGCCAGTCCACAAAAGTCTTGAACCTGGGAGTCCACTTTTTGGGCAGGCCGCCTGGCCCGTAGAGTTTGCCAGTATCAGGGAGTTTCATGCTCTCCCTGCCCAGTAGGAAATCCTTGCTGCCTTTCCTGCCTTTCACGAACTCGTGCACGCCTTTGCCCGCGCAGTACACGAGAGTGTTGATCGGCCCGTAGAGGTTATAGAATGCGCAGACCTGCTTTTTTCCGGGAACGAGTAAGTCCTTCTCTTTGTGTATGCCTATTATTGTGCCGAACAGGTTGTTCGACTCTATATTGGAGGAGCCGTCAAGGGGGTCCATGGTCACAGTGTAGGAGCCGGTCCCGTCAGGGTTCTGCAGGGGCTCGCCGAGCTCCTCGCTTATGACCGTCTTCACCAATCCTGTCTTAAGCAGGGCGTCAGCCAAGACATCGTTAGTCCACACGTCCAGCGCCTTCTGCTCTTCCCCGTAGATGTTCTCAGAGCCTGCCTTCCCCCGCCTGTGCGGGAGCTCCGCGTGTATAGTGTCAGTAATATCAGCAACCGCCAACACGATCTTGGCAACATCATCATCAATGTCCTGCAAATGCTCGTTTAGGGAGACCATTCTAAACCACCAACAGATATTAAGATTAGAGGATAAAAAAAGACTTTTATTCATGCACTAGGATTAATAAGCATGGACTATTCTAAGCCTGTTTCTGGGAAGGAGCTTTTCAAGGCGCTTGAGGGGAAAGACTGCATCGTAATGGCAGCCAACATGAGGATAAGCCACAGCGCCAGAGGCGTTATGATGGCAGCCAAAGAGAAGAACGCCGCCGTATTGTTCGAGATAGCGAAATCCGAGGTCGAATATACCGGCCAGACGCCGCAGATTTTCATGGACAACATACTGAAGACCGCCAAAGAATTGAAGTTCAACCAGCCGTATGCGGTCCACGGCGACCACATCACAGTCAAGGACACAAGCCCTGAAGCGTATAAGGGCGCTGAAGACCTCATCAAGGCAGAGCTTGCCGCAGGATTCACCTCGTTCGCAATAGACGCGTCCCACAACTTCAACGAAGAGGCTAAGACAACAAGAGAGCAGCTCGCAGACAACATCAGCATCACAACGAAGCTGGCTGCCCTGATACCAAAGGGAGCTGGCCTTGAGGTCGAAGTCGGCGAGGTCGGCAGGACAGACCCGAAGACGGGGAAGCAGCTGATTACCACAGTGGACGAGGCCGTGACTTTCATAAAGGCGGTGCAGGCTAACGGCGTCAGGCCTGACCTGCTTGCGATAAACAACGGGAGCATCCACGGAAACATGTTTGACAAAGAGGGTAACATCTTAGAGCAGGTTAGCATAGACACCAAGAGAACAGAGGAGATAGTTGACGCCATCAGGCCACTTGGCGTAAAACTCGCCCAGCACGGCATAACTGGAACCCCGCTGAGGCTCATGCACCTCCTCATAGAGGCCGGAATCTCGAAGGGGAACGTGGGGACGAACTGGCAGAACATAGTGGTAGAGCACATGGACCCAACCATAAGGAAGAAGATGGAAGACTGGACGCTCCAGAGCGACCACGCCAAGAAGATGAAGGCCAAAAAACCGGAAATCAGCCAGAAAGAGCTGATAGCCAAGAACATAAAGCATTCGATAAAAGTCTTCAAGGCCGAAATCGACGGCATGGACAGGAAGTACGTCCAAAAAATCCACGAAGCAACCAAAAAATCAGCGCTCGAATTCTTCGACGCGTTCAACGCCGAAGGAACGGCAGGTATAGTAAAAGACTATCTGGAAAAGTAAATCTACTTCCAGTAGGGCTCTTTTATGTGATGATAGGCCGTTAGTGCGGCTGTGCAGCCTTCGCCGATTGCTGTTGCAATCTGGAGGATTCCGCCTGTCACGTCGCCGGCCGCGAACACTCCAGGGACGTTGGTCTCCATGTTCCGGTTGACAATTATGTAACCTTTGTCGTCAGTCTCTATGCCCAAGTCCTTCGCGAACTGCGACGTTGGAACATTCCCTATCGAGATGAAGACGCCGTCCACGTCCAATCTGCTTTTCTTACCATTAGTTGTGTCCTTCAGTTTGACGTACTCCACGAAATCTCTGCCGCCAATCTCCTCAACAACAGAGTCGTATATTATCTTCCCGCCCTTGGCCTCGAAGGCTCTGACCCTCTTCTCCTCAGCCCGCAGCTTATCCCTCCTGTGCACTACAGTCACATTCTTCGCGATGCCTGCCAGGTAAATGGCCTCGTTGACTGCTGAATTACCGCCGCCGATGACAGCAACCCTTTTATCCCTGAAGAAGGGGCCGTCGCAGGTGGCGCAGTAGCTCACCCCCTTGCCTGTGAATTCTTCCTCGCCCTTGACTTCCAGCTTCCTGTGCGAGCCGCCCGTCGCGATTATGAACGCCTTAGCATAGTACTCTTTTGAGCTGCTCTTAGCCTTGAACCCTGATGCCGTCTTCTCCAGGCGCAGTATGTCGTCTGAGGCGAAAACCACGCCCAATTTTTTAGCCTGCTCCTCCATCTTCGAGGCAAGCTCCTGCCCTGATATCAGCTCATAGCCGGGGTAGTTGCCTATGTCAGACGCCAGGAGCATCTGACCGCCAGGCTGGATTTTCTCAACCAGCAGGACTTTTAGGTCCCTCCTGACCGCGTAAATCGAGGCTGAGAGTCCGGCCGGCCCGCCTCCTAGTACCAGAACATCATACTCCATAAATACCACCCAAAAGGATAGGTAATAAACATTTTTAAGCTAATGCTTAATAATAGATAAGTTAAGGTGATTCGATGAACATATACCGTATTTTCTACAATCACAGGCACGACGAGATTGTTGTAAAAAGGGATAAGCTGCTGGACAGACTCCAGAAGAAGAGGTCGTTCACAGACGAAGACATTCTGGAGATAATGAAATTCAAGGGAGTAGGCCCGAAGGAGGACTACAAGAACGTTAACTCCATGAGGGTGACGTCTGAAGCTTTCATCGAGCCTGACCTTAACAAGAAGATGATGATACTCCGCAGGCTCAGGGGAGTCGGCATGGTAATGGCCTCCGCGATACTGTCGTTCCAGAACCCCTACGAGTACGCAATCATAGACACCCCCACATGGAATCTTCTCGTGAGAAGGTTCGGATTCAACGCAGATGAGAAGAAAGGCGTCGACTACTCCGTAAAGGAGTATCAGAATTACATGCAGGAGATCAAGGCGATTGCAAACGAGTACGGGATGAAACCCGTAGATGTTGAGCTGACACTATACCTGATAGACAAAAAAAGGATACAATGAGATTGCTCTACTTCCTGGTAATAGCATTCCTCATGTCACTGCTCGACATACTCTACACGTTCACGAACGTTAACATACTGAGAAAACACACCAGACACTGGAAGGACACTGAATACAACCCTCTCGTAAGAAGCTCCTGGCACATCTTCGGATTCTTCGACGGCACCGTCATTGCGGGAGCGCTCACGCTTGCAGTGGTCCTGATACTATCATACATGATAGGAGAGGACGAATTCCTCCAGGGTTTTGTCATCGGGATCTTCGTGATAGTCCACCACTACCATTACATAAACTACGCCTACATCAGGCAGAAGTACCTGAACAAGAAGTCGAGCCTGGTGGAAAGGATACTGTCAAATATCTAGTTTGGAGGGAGGTCGTTACGTTTTACGTTAGCGTCCCTTCCTATGCGATGCATTCACTGTTAGACTCCTGCATCCACCAAGGGCAAAGTTAAATTATGTTGTTGCGTCCGACTCTCCCTCGTTATAACATCCGAATAAGAGTATAAAACCTTGTCTATTGAGCGGTAGAAAAGTAATAAAACCGGTGCTTAAATTGCGCCCTTCGAATATATACCATATGAATTACGGAACGATGTTTTTCATGTTCCTGATAGCGTCGTCAAGCGCCTCAGCCTGGAACATCTACACGCAGGAGCACATATGCGAGAAGGCTGTTGAGCAGATATGGAACACAGCTGTGGCAGACAACTGCCTGCCGAGGATGAACTCCAAATTCATAGAAACTATCTGCAGGGAAGTGTACGAGGTCAAGGGACCAGACTATTATAACAGCTGCATGAACCTGGTGAACGACAAAACATTCCTGCATCCATCGGAGATACCGCCGACACTCTTCAAGGACACAACGTTGCACTATGACTACTCCAGCTGCCCTGCCGCGCCTGGGCCAACGCTCAGGATGCTGTGCGGGAACAGGGACGATCATCCGGCATCAGACCTTGCTGAGGTGTGGTTCAAGAGGGCCGAGCAGGCGAATGAGATATGCCTGAGAGTGTATGACTTCTGCATTGGAGCCCACTATTATGCTGACTCCGAAAACCCGCTGAACCAGATGAAGAACGTGAGGGAGAGGGACTGCAAAGCCCCGCTGATGAACATGGTGGACGACCGCCTCAGAGCCAACGACGACAACTGGCAGGCCTCAAAAAGGTGTAGGTTCGAAGGCGTCGAGTACGAGCAGACTCTGAGCATAACGGACGAGAGGATCACGAACATAATAGCCGCGCTCTACGAGAGGGGCGTCAACCTGTCGGAGCTGAGCTTCAAGCAGCAGAGCAAGGTCGTGCTGCTCGCGAATTCGATAGACTTCGACCTGGGCTTCAACTTTTACAATTATCTTCTGACTAGGAACGTTGACATCGTCCGCTCCACTGCAGAGGAATTCCTGGCATACCAGTACAGCCCATACGTGATAATACTTGGCGGCCAGAACGCCCCCGAAGGCGTTGGAGAGGTTGTGAGGACGGTCTTGACCAATGAAGAACAGGAGAACCTCATAGCCTCGCCGGTTAACACGATAGCGGCAGAGAAGGGTGACGTGTGGAAGCTGGGCCAGAAGGTCTGGGTGCTCGCAGGATACGACAGGTTCCTCACCCAGAACGTCTCAGAATCCAACCGAGAGCTGGTTTACAAGCAGATAAGAGCATGAACAAGACCCCGGTCATCAAAATCATCGGAGTGGGTGGCGCGGGAAACAACGCCTTGGACCATCTTGCGCAGGACAGGATTGGAAACGTCGAAATAGTCGCCGTGAACACCGACGCACGAGTTCTTCTAAGGTCTAAGGCTGACAGGAAGGTGCTCATAGGCAAGGACATCTCAGGAGGGAATAGCACAGGCAACAACATAAAGATGGGCGAGAGATGCGCCAAATACGACATAGAAAAGATAGCTGAAGTCGTTGACGATTCAGACCTCGTGTTCATAATATGTGGCCTCGGCGGCGGGACGGGGTCGGGCGCTTCACCCGTGATAGGCGACCTTGCCAGAACCAAGGGGGCTCTGACGGTTGCAGTCGCAACCACGCCGTTCAATTCCGAGGGCGAGCCAATCAGGGAAAACGCTGAGAAGGGTTTGGGAAGGCTTAAGAACAACGCTGACGCGGTGATATTGTTCTCGAACGAGAAGCTCCTCAAGGTCATGCAGGACCAGCCGATAACCGAGGCTTTCGATTCCGTAAACAGGATGATAGCTGGGATAGTGAGAGAGATGGTCTCAATCATAGGGGAGGAAGGCGTCGTGAACTTGAGCATAGCCGACCTCCGCTCAGTGCTGAAGGAGGGCAGGACTGTGGCATGCGCTATCGGCAGGGGAGAGGATCCGATGTCATCCCTCAGGGACGTCCTGAAATCGCCGTTCGCGGAGGTGGATTTCAGGTCGGTGAAGAACATCTTCATAAACGTGTCAGGGAACATCAGCACAAAGCTTGAGGACGTCGAAGCCGCCATCAAATTACTGGCTAACAAGACAGGAGGGAAGGTTGATATCCTGTGGGGCATGCAGAATAAGCTGCCCCAAGAGGAAGAGGTGAGAACTCTTCTCATCCTCTCTTAGACCGTTATTTAACAGTATTTCTAATTGATATTGCATGAACCTGAAGGGCCAAACCTCCGTGGAGCTTCTTGTCATAATCGCCATCGCACTTGTTGTCTTCGGGACTATTTTTTCGATGACGCAGAGGTCGTTCACGTCCTCACAGTACGCCCTGAGGACCGTCCAAGCCAGGACTGCGCTGAAGCAGCTGGCAGACTCCGCCGACCTCGTCTACGCCCAGGGTGAAGGAGCAAAGACACAAGTCTATGTGACGATTCCAGGCGGCATAACCATGACCGAGGTTTCAGGCAATCACATTCTCATACAGGTGGACGTCAGCAAGGGCCTGCAGGACCTTTTCGAGTCGTCTGACGCGTGCCTTACGGGGGAGATACCGTCTACCGAAGGCAGCCACTGGGTGACCCTGGAATACACTGGAGGATGCGTTAACGTCGGCTCCAAGAGCATCTCAGTCAGCCCATCCTCCAAGAGTTTCACAGTACAAGGCGGAGTTGGGCCGTCATCTCAGGAGATAAACGTCTCAAACGCCGGCGACATTGAGGTTAACGTGTCGTTAACGATCGGCGGGAGCATACAGTCTTGGGCGACCGTCAGCCCCGATAACCTCACCATCCAGCCTTCAGGCATAAACAGCTCAACGCTGACAGTCAACCCCCCAGGGGGGACAGCCCCAGGATACTACTACGGGCAGATTGTAATCTCCAACTCGGAGGTATCGTATATCGATGTCTCTGTTCTGGTGTCAAGCGACCAGTCCCTGAACCTCCAGCCGACTTCCTGGGCCACGACCATACCGCAGGGAGAGAGCAGGACACAGGGCTGGACAGCATGCAACAACGGCGACAGCATACTCTACGGGGTTACGCTCTCGAAGTCTTCAGGAGACGCCGGAGACTGGCTGACATTCTCCGGAGGGAATAGCATCGGAGACATCAGCCCCGGACAATGCGGTTACAAGGATTCAAGTTTGAACGTCCCCGGAGCGACTGCACCAGGAACTTACGCCGGAACGGTTACAGCATCAGACGGCGCATCAGACTCAAGCAACCTGAATGTCAACGTCATAGCTCCTGGGGCTACGACGACCACAACAACTTCAACAAGCTCAACTTCGAGTTCGTCCACATCTTCGACGAGTACTACAGTGACTAGCACGACGAGCTCTACTTCGACTAGTACGAGCTCCACTTCGACGACGGTGTCGACGACGTCTACCAGCACTACGTCGTCTACGAGTACTAGCAGTACTAGCACATCCACAAGTACGAGCACTACATCAACCACCACCAGTACTTCAACCACCAGCAGCACATCGACCACTTCGACCAGCACGACGAGCACGACGCTGCCCATC
>JAZDNF010000012.1:0-50115 GCA_043800255.1 Candidatus Altarchaeota archaeon
AAGCTGATAATCCCTAAAATCAACACCAAAACCAGCACCCTCCAAAACAGAAGTCAAATAAAGAGAACCAAGCGGGACAGTCTTCTTCGACTCGCTCAAATACAAATTAACCAACGTAATATCTTCCATCCATCAAACCCCGCTCACCATCGATAAATTATTATTGTGGATTATATCTCTTAAAGATGATTATATGCTAGGAAAAATACTTTGCCAGACTCAATCATGCTAAAGGCTATCTGTGTCACTGACTATTTTGTATATCCATATTGTTGGGCCAGGATGGCTCTCTTGTTGGGGAATATCGTATTTGCCTATTAACATATTCTCGGAGAATATTTCGATAGTCCGGTTTCTGTGGAAACTTGAGAGTTCAAGGCCTACTTTCGCCTGAATCGAAACATTTAATGGATTGTATATTGAGATGGTAGCGTTCTGTTTCATCCACCTAATACTCCCGTCATCTTCAATATACCAGTAATTCTCGTAGTGTGGACTTAGATTAGCAAAGTATTCAACAGACAAAACAGTGAAATTTTCAAGGTATATGCTGAGGCACCGAGAATCACCTGAGAGAGGGTCCACCTCTGAGGGAATGTCACAACCAACAGAAGAAAATCTCAATACATTATCACCAAGAGACAAGTTAACAAGAGGGAAATGGTAGTACATGTGACCAGTATCAACAATAAAAGACTCCGGCTTTTCATCTCCCGCAAATACCTCTAGAATCCTCTCCTGGTGGAAGCTCCTGGACCTAAAACCAATTTTCGCATTAATGGACGAGTTATAGGGATTGTTCACGATTATCTCTGCGTTCTGATTCATCCACCTCCAAGGTTCCCCATCCCTCTCCTCCTCAGGATACCAGCCGGAATAATTAAGTGTGAAGTTGTGAGGGGTTGTAGGTATATTCCGAGAGTGAACCAGTAGGTTTGAATAATTTAACGCTATGACGGATATGTTCCTGAATTCGAAACTTAAACACCTGACATCAGTACTATCAATGACATGGATAGGGACAGTACAACCATCAAGAGAATGGAACATTATGGTATTCTCGCCAGGGAGGAGAGTAACGTATACTGACTCATACTCTAAACCACTTGGCGCGAACATCTTTATCAATTCCGCATTCATATTTAGACTTAGAAAATACTTGTCCAAAACATCTCGGACGCCCAAGAACCGTCCGTATTTAACATAAGGTAAATCACTAAATACTGCATAATGCACGTTCTGGTCAAGTAGCCAACCATAACCCATACTAAGGAGGGACATCTCATCTGCACCACGGTAGGATAGTACGGTATAGTTCTTCTCAGAAAACTCTAGGTCAGGTGTTAAATCGCCTCTGACAACTACTGCATCTGATGGTACGTTCTCCTCAAACCATTCAAATGCCAATGTCCGAGTATCCGTCTCGCCGAAAAGAAAATTATTGATCCATGTTGTTTTATAGAAGGTTGTTTGGAGACTGCTCCAAGGATATAAAAGTATAGATAACAGTAGAATCAACGCGAATATTGTAGTGGTTGACTTGCTAGAATATTTTTTGAAAAATCTCGAAAAAGTATTTACTATTTCCAAAAGGAGCATTGACGCAAATAGCAGAAGGGGGGGGACAATGGGCAGAATATAGCGATCATACTTCAGGGATAATTGAGAGATGCTGAGGTAGTAGGGAACTGCCCAATATAGTAATACAAGATACTCTCTCCTGAAATGTAATAGCGCATATAATAATCCCAGGATTGATAGAAGTTCAAGTTTGATGCCCAGCCCCTCGCTTAATGGGATGCCAAGATAAAAAAACAAACCGGGAGTTTCATCGCTTATCAATGCTCCAGCATCACTAGTCGCAAAATCGAACTGCCTATTGAAATCCTCGAAGAAACCGTCATAGTCCAGTAGTGTATAGGGCGCCAAAAATAAGTAAGACGCTATAGGCAGAACCAATACAATAAAAATAAGAGAGAGATGTTTCAGGTTCTTTGAGCCATCAAATTTAATTGAAAAAAGACGCTCTAAGAAGAATGTTATAACAATAGGAATCAGGAGAAGCCCTCCAACGTAGCTTGTTGACGCAGCGAGGCCGGCTGACACACTAGCCCCCACATAATAACGCACCCCACCTCGTCTGATTGCTAGAACACAAAAATACAAACACAAAGTTATGAAAAAAGTAACGGGCACATGAATCACAGCATAATGAGAATGCTCGACATGCAACGGCGCAACAGCCAAGAAGAGCGCGGCAACCATGCCCGTCTTCTCATCAGCTGATTCCTTCCCCAACAGATAGACCACAAATATCGTTAATGTGCCGAAAAAAGCAGACAAAAAGCGGGAAGTGAGGTATATCAAGGGAGTATCTACATGAACGATACCAATGTGCTCAAAGAACAATAATGCCTTGTAAGCGAAAGCTGTCAGATAGATCATGAACGGCGGATAAACGAAAAAACGAGGATTCCAATCACCAGATTCAACCATCCGGATGGCATTATCCACTATCCTAGGCTCATCCCGATTAAAAATCAGCGGCAAACCAAAACCCAGATTATCAACCCTCAAATAAAAACCAAACAACAGTATTAGTAAAACAAAAATAACATTTCTGTCCTTCAGATAAAATCCAGTCATGTTTCATTAAAAAGTAATCTTACTATTAAATAAGCTCCGATGGCATCGATTACAAACCTCACGCGAGAGCAAACGTTGATTTTGACTCTGATAAATGGGGATGAAAAGGCAATCCTAGAATCGAGAGGGAAATTAGAAGATGGTGTTAATTGGGAGTGGATGCTAAAATTCTCAGCGAATAACATGATAGTTCCCATTTTGTACCAACGGCTAAAGGGATGTGAGTCTAAAGATGTGTCTGGACATGTCATCCAAAAACTAAGGGTTCAAACAGCCTACACAAGCATGAAAAACATTCTGATTGAAAAAGATGTTAGGACAGTGCTCACGGCATTGAATGAGAAGAAGCTGGACGTCATACTCCTCAAGGGGTTGATGCTGCAGGAAAAAGTTTACGCGAACAACATAGTCAGGCAGATGGCAGACGTCGACTTGTTGATAAGAGAGGGGGATCTGGACAAAGTCGAGAACGTGCTTTATAAAAATGGTTTTACGTTTGATACAAACACGTTGGACATAGGAAGGACCTCTAGAGAAGCATGCCTGAAAAATGGCGACCGAGATTTCCCCTACATAAAAAAGTCAACAGGAACGAAGATAGAACTACGCTGGCACTTTCTAGAACAGTATGATCCGTTCAAGATAAAAATGGAGGAGATCTGGAGAAGGGCCGAAAAAACGAGGATATGTGGAACAGACACTCTGATCTTGAGTCCGGAAGACCTTGTGATATATCAATGCTTGCACCTCTCATACAAACACATATACTATTCGACTCCATTCAGGGGCCTGATGGACGTGTCAGAGAGCGTTAAAAGGTACTCCAAAGAATTAGACTGGAACCGTCTCGCAAAAACTTGCAAAGAATGGGAAGTAGCGTCCTTTGTGTATCATCCACTGAAACTTGCAAAAGAATTGATGAACGCACCAGTGCCAGATGAAACGCTTAATTTTTTGGAGAAAAACAGCTCCAAAATCCAACTAATCAGTCAGGAGTATATTGCAAAAAGAAACTTGTTTAAAACTGAAAGCAGTTATAGGATGGATAGCATCTTATACGTGTCATTACGGTTGCTGTGGACAGATAACATACATGACAAATTTAGGATAATAAAAAGAGTTGTTCCTAAGATGTTTAGGGACGTTTGAATACACTCTGATCTTGGACGTAGTTTTTTCCTGTTTTGAGAGCTATTTCGGCCTTCATCAGCTCTCTCCCGAGGTAGGCTGCGTGTTCTGGGCTGATTTTCTCTTTGAAGCAGATGGTCTTAGAAAGTTCAGCTGCGTTAGCGCCCTCATATACTCTGAGGGGTTTGTCCTTTGAGTACTTCACCGCGAAAATTTTCGAACCTTTAAGATAAATCCTGTAGGAAGTTGAGTCGAGGTCAGGTTTGCTCTCCTTCACCCTCACGGGTTTCAACTTCCTGGTTCTCGAATCGATGATGGGCTCTATTTTCTTTTTGTCCTTCAGCATAAGAAGGTCAACTCCCAAATCCTTGGGCTGCTGGCCTCTGACGTCGGCAAGGAACGTCAACTTGGAAGCCTTCTTGAGTTCGGACACTGAACCCCGGGTCTTGTTGCTGGCCTCGGTCGTGAAAAGGAAATCAATTTTAAGGTCTTGGGCGAAAGCGGCCAGGAGTGCATTTACGCCGACAGAGTCTGCATCCAAGAGTTCGGTCACGTTGCCAACGCCCAACATAGTTGGGACATCAGGATACTTTTCCCTGAAAAGCTTATAGCCTAGGAGCGAATCAGAGAACCCTGAAATAGGCGGCCTCATGATAGGGTCAACGATATAATTTTTGAAACCGTTCTCCTCGCACGCTTGCATCATCGTCTCAAGGACAGCAACCCGCTCTGGCGCTGCCTCCGGAATCCTCCCGGCGGAGTCTTCGGGTATCAGAACCGCAGGGCACTTAAGCCGTTTAGTAAGACGGAGATTAGGCATTCCGATGCTCAGTACCATGTCCGCAATCCCGTTAGCTGCGAGAATCTCACGCTCATCTAGAGTGTCAATGCTGACTGGAGTGAGTATGGAACGTTTGACTGCCGATACCATCTCCGAAACCGACTTAGAGTTGTCCTCTCCCGCTATCATTCCCAGGTCAACTATCGCAGCCCCAGACTTAACAAGGTATTTCGCCCTCCGCCTCAGCTCTGCCTTGGAAAGCAGCGGAGCATCAGGTATTTCGGCGATGATTCGGAAAGGCCGCCTACCGCCCACCAGGACCTGGCTCTTTTTCCCTATTGCGAAATGAAAATCCGCTGAAGTATGTGCAGCAACCTCGGACTCTGCCTGCTCTGCATCCCTAAGGGCTAGGAGGTCATCCGCGGGCTTTTTTGTTGAGAGTTCTACTGAATCTATGACCTTCAAAAGCTCTGGCAAGTCTGCGACATTCTTCGTGCCCTTGTAGCAGGGAACACCAAGCTCTTTTGAGATCACTGAAATGTCACCGCTAACATATCCTGGGACCAGGATCATGGAAACCCCCCTCAGATTCTCATTCCGCAGTTCCTTAAGGATTCTGGCGGGGGATAGCAGCGCAGCCACGCTAACCATGCAGACGTGCACCTGATGGCCAGCAGAAACGCCTCTGACCCGTCCTTCAGCCTCTCTCCCGGTCACAAGAAGTATCCTATCCATCCACTTACTTTTTAGTAGGCTGAGCATATTATTATAACTTAGGGTGATGTGATGGAATACGACGTCGAAGTGCGGATAAACCTGAAAAAAGGGGTTCTTGATGCCGAGGGGGAGACCATTGAGAAGTCGCTGAAGCTTCTGGGATATGATGTCAAAAAGGTTGAGACAGTGAAGGTCTACAGGATAAAAATTGCAGCTAAGTCGAAAAAAGATGCTGAGGCGACGATAAAGGACGCCTGCGAAAAGCTTCTGGCCAACCCGGTAATACAGGAATATGATATCAGGGTGGAGTGATGTACGAACGGATAGCAGAAGGCGTTGAAGCCTTCGAAGTCAAGATTCTCGATGCGGACAAGAAAACCCTGCTGAAACTGAGCAGGGACAGGATGCTCGGACTGTCTCAGGATGAGATGGTCAAGCTGCAGGGTTACTTCAAGAAGGAAGGCAGGAATCCGACTGACGTTGAGGTTGAGGCGCTGGCCCAATCGTGGAGCGAACACTGCTGCTACAAGACGTCGAAACCGATACTCAAGAGGACAGTCTTCAGCATAGAGGCTCCGCAGAACATCTGCGTTATTTCTGAGGATGCCGGCGTTGTCGACTTCGACAAAGACCATGCGTACGTCGTCGCCCTGGAATCCCACAATCATCCGAGCGCGTTGGACCCCTACGGCGGGGCGGCGACCGGCATCGGAGGCATACTCAGGGACGTGGTCTGCATGGGAGCCCAACCTATCGCACTCATTGACCCGCTGTTCTTCGGGCCGCTGGACTACAAGTACGGGAAGCTGCCTGAGGGGACAAAACACCCCAAATACCTCCTGAAGGGAGTAGTGAGCGGCATAGCGGACTACGGCAACAGGGTCGGAATCCCAACAGTCGCTGGGATGGTGTACTTCGATGAAAGCTACGTCGTGAACTGCCTCGTGAACGTGGGATGCGTTGGCATGATCAGAAAGGAGAACATCGTAAGAAGCAGAGCCGGAGGCGTGGGCGACGTTTACATAATGGCTGGAGGTAAGACCGGCAGAGATGGAATCCACGGAGTCACATTCGCGTCTGCTGAGCTGACGGAAAAGAGCGAGCAGGAGAGCAGGCCTGCCGTGCAATTGGGTTATGCTATAATGAAAGAGCCGCTCATCCACGCCTGCCTCGAAGCCAACGAGAGGAAACTTCTCACAGGGCTGAAGGACTTCGGCGGAGGCGGGCTCTCGTGTGTGTCAAGCGAGATGGCCCACGCCGCAGGGCTTGGGGCGACAATATACCTGGACAAGGTGCCGTTGAAGGAGGAGGGCCTGGCACCGTGGGAGATATGGGTATCAGAGTCGCAGGAGCGGATGATGTTCACAGTAAAACCCGAGAACGTTGACAAGGTCTTGGAAATATTCGAATTCTGGGACGTGCCTGCGACAGTCGTCGGCAAAGTGGATAACAGCAGGAGGATGAGGGTAGAGTACAAAGGAAAGATTTTATTGGACCTTGAACTCGAGTTCCTCACGGCAGGAGTCATGTACAACAGGCCTTACAAGTACAAGAGGAAGAAGGTTGCTGAGAAGAAGTTCAGCATGCCCAAACTCGAGAAGACTGCCAAATTGATTCTGGCAGACCATAATGTTGGCAGCAAGGAGTTCATAATCAGAAGATACGACCACGAGGTGAGAGCGAGTACTATATTGAAGCCCATGCAGGGCGTGGTGAACAGCCAGACGCACGGCGACGCCGCGGTCCTGAAGCCGCTGACAGACAGCTTCCAAGGCCTTGCGATAACATCCGACGTCAACCCCACATACTGCAAGATGGACCCATACTGGGGCTCAGCATCTGCGGTCGATGAGGTGATAAGGAACCTCGTTGCAGTAGGCTCCAGGCCGCATTCGATGGCAGACTGCCTGAACTTCGGCAACCCTGAGAAAAAGGAAAGGCTCGGAGACTTCGTAAAAGCGACCGAAGGCCTGCATTATGTCGCAGACTACTTCAGGATACCATTCGTCTCAGGGAACGTCAGCCTTTACAATGAGAGCAGCCACGGCAGCGTCGCGCCCACGCCAACACTGCTTGGCGTAGGCATGGTCGACGACGTGAGGAAGACTGTCACCGTAGACCTGAAGGAGAATGGCAGCCTAATCTACCTGATAGGGAAAACAAGGAGGGAGCTTGGCGGTTCCGTCTACTACAAGATAATGAAAGCAAGGGGCGGGGCAGTTCCGAAGGTTTACCCAGAGGAGACGAAGGCTAACATGGAGGCTCTGCTGAAGCTGATGGCGGATGGCACCATAAGAAGCTGCCACGACCTTGCGGAAGGCGGCTTGTTTGTAACGCTGGCTGAGATGGCTTTCGGAGGCAACCTTGGATTAAGGTTGAACCTCGCGGGTATGGAAAAACTGAGAGCAGACGTCAAACTCTTCTCAGAATCAAACGGCAGATGGGCCATAGAGGTCAGGAAAAAAGACGCTGACAAATTAGAAAAAAGTCTGGATTGCAGACTCCTGGGGGAGACGACATCAGAGAGGAAGTTTGAGTTTACAGACGGGAAAACAAGGTTGAACCTTGACCTAGAAGAGCTCAGGAATATCTGGAAGAGGAGTGTGGAGGAGGAATGAAAGCTGCTGTCTTGAGGATTGAGGGCACCAACTGCGAGGATGAGATGAAAGTCGCGCTGGATTCTGTCAACATTGAAACCGAGATAATACACCTGAAGCAGGTTACAGGAGACTGCAATGAGAAGCTCAGACGGGACATATTCGACTACGACGTGATAATGCTGCCAGGAGGATGGTCTGCCGGAGACTACGTCCGAGCTGGAGCCATATTCGCAGCCAGGATGAAAAGCAAGCTGAGGCCGAAATTCGAGGAATACGTCAAAGACGGCAGACTGCTTGGAGGCATATGCAACGGCTTCCAGGTGCTGGTAGAATTCGGGATACTCCCAGGACTGAACGGCATAAGCCCGAAGCCTGAGGCAGTGCTGACCAATAACAGCAACTCAAGATTCCAGTGCAGGCCGGCATACCTGAAGCACATCAGCAGATGTGCGTTCACGGGGAAGATGCCCAAAGGCGCGATAATTCAGGTGCCAGTCGCGCACGCAGAAGGCAGGCTGACGTTCGGGTTGAAGGAAAAAGAATACGTGAAAATACTTGAAGAGAATGGACAAATCGTCTTCAAGTACTGCAAAGATGATGGAAGCGAAGCAGATGGAACTTTTCCATGGAATCCGAACGGCAGCGTCTCAGACATCGCAGGAATCTGCAACCCTGATGGGAATGTCCTGGGCATGATGCCACACCCCGAGAGGGTCATCTCCAGCATACAGCAGGCTGACTGGACTCGAAAAGACTACAAGACTGGAGACGGCAGAGCATTCTTCGAAAGCATAGCAGAATACCTGAAAAAAAGAGGTAGATAGTTTACCTGCTCTTTCCAGCAGACTCTAGAGTGGAAAGCAGCTTCCTAGGGTCTGTGCCGGAGGGACTGCGAGTGACGACGTCCAAGAATGCCTTGATCTGTCTTTCAGAGAGGTGATCAGCATCCAAAGTCGGACTGAAAGACAACGCAAGCAACAGCCCATTAGCCCAACCAGTCCCACTCCTCTTGTCTGCGAGGATTCCGACAACACGTTCCCTCTCATCGAGGTCGAACTTTAGAAGTGAGTTCTCCAATCCAGTAAGGAAAGGAGAGCCCTCGCCGAGATTCTGATCTCGTTTAAGCTCCTTGACAAAGTAGCTGTCGATGATTTTCCCCCTGAGCTCCCTGAGGAAGGGTATCGGCTCAGGAACCTCATCAGATCCTTTGATTCTACTAAGGACTTTCACAGGTCAAACAAATTTTAGACGCTTTCTATCCTGGGGGCGAGGTAGTAGACTACCCTGCCCTCTCCGAGAGCGTACTCTACCTTAAGGGGCGCGTCAGATTTCATGCTGAGGATGACAACGCTCGGAATCTCGGCAGCCTTCAGCAGGTTATTGAGGTGCTCGAGCGAGAAGACGGCTCTAGCCTCCTTCTTGACGTTCATGCCGAGGATGCTGTCCTCGGCGAATGATATGTCAGCGGAGCCTGTGTCGCCGTCGGACTTTATACTCAAACCGCCGTTAATCTTCAATGCCACGTGGTTGCTCACGAGCTCAGCGTCCTTCAGAGCCTCCTTTATCACATCCGGGGCGATTTTCACCTCAGCAGTGAAGTCGATTTTCGGCTCCTTTGGGGGAGTAGACGTCGAATCTATGATGGAGATGTTGAACGTCCTCTTGGTGCTCCCATTGAACACGATGTTAAGCCTCTTGTCAAGCGACAGATCGATCTTATCCTCAGACCTGGACCGCTTCGTAATCTTAAGCAGGTCTGAGAAGTCAACTCCGATGCTGGTATGCTTGTCAAGCTCGTACTTCTCGAACGCCTTAGCCGGGAGGAAGAAGTCTATGAGCGCTATCTGGGAGGGGTCCATGGCCCTCAGCTTTATACCATCAGACTCCAGCTGGAGCGTGCCCTCATCAATCAGTGCGGAAATCGCCTCAATACTGTTCTTCCACGACTTAGTGTCGGATATTGCAGCCTTGAACATATCACATCAACCCACGTGTATATCTATTGACCCTAGCATTATAAAAGGTTACGGTTAATTTTTGGCGAACCTCGCCTTCACATAGGCTTCATCCAGCGCTAAGATGAATGACGCAGCCTTCGGGCCTCTTTCCCTGCCGATAAGGGTAGTATAGATGGCCTTGAAAAGCTCAGGAGGCTTCAGGTTGCTAGCCCTTGCTATATCGTATATCCTCTTGTGGAAATCCTCATCCCGCCAGCTTTTCCCCAACTCAGACGCTATCATAGACAGCGCCTTCCCCTCTGCTCCGGTGACGTTAACCGGGGCATTTTCATCCAACAGCTTGAACCTCAGATGATCCGGACCATACCGTTCAACCCATTTCCTGGCGACAAGCACCCTCCTCTCAAGCCTCTCAGCGCTATAATCTGCATAGCCCATCAAGTCCACCTTCCTCTGAATCAGCTGCATATTGGTGTCTGGGATGACCTGCGCCAGAACAGCACACAAGGTGAAAGGAACGCTAAGCCTCTCAGGTCGAGAGACCTGAGACAGCTCATACATCAGCTTCAATTTAGAATCCCCACCCCCTGAGAAATACTCGAACTCGGCGCCATCGTACTCGTCAGTCATGTTAGGAATCTTTGACAGATCAATGTCCCGCTGCTTCTCAATCCTCTTGTACATGAAAAACTTCAGCACCTCAGCCTCCCCGATCCGAAGCCACTCATCCAAGGTTATCACATTGCCTGCGGAGCTTGAAATCTTCTGCCCGTTCAAGGTGAAGAACTCATAGACTACTGGGACAGGAGTAGGCCAGTTGAATATCTTTTCGGAAATCAGTCTGCTGGTATCATACGAGCCGCCCACCGTAGCATGCTCCTTGCCGAACGGTTCACAGGTCACGCTGAAAAGCTTCCACCGGGCAGCCCACTCAACCCTCCAAGGAAGCTTACCCTCGCCCGTTCTTATATTGGATTCACCCTTGTGCCCACAACCAACAACATCTTTCAACTCCTCTGACTGTGTTGACGGGCTGACAGCAGTACAACTATATTTGACTATGTCACCCCCATCCCAATTTTTTGCATGAGTAGTGGAAATTCTATGGCATTTTTTGCAGATAGGAGTCCAAGGGAGATAACTCTTAGGAAGTGGAAATTCTCTAAACTTATTCAAGATATCAACAATCTCCTCAGAACTTTCCAACGCAACCTTGATGAGAGGATAAAATTTCCCGCTTCTGTAAAGCTCCCTCCCAGAATAATGCTCAGGCCTGACGCCAAACGCCTCCAACTCCTCCAAAAAGCTGCTGACAAAATGGTCGACGAAATTCTTATGCCCGCCGCATTCAGGCAAATCCGGAATATCATAAACCGGCTTCCCCAGATGCGCAGACAACCACTCCATCCCACGAGGAGCCTTCCTCAACGGATCAGAATCATCAGCCACCCAGACAAGCCGCGCCTCCAAACCCGACCTAGAAAGAGACTTCCGAACAGCATCACCCCGGATAACATCAGACGCATTCCCAATATGCGGAATCCCCGAAATACTGGTCCCAGTCTCGATAACATGAGAACCCCCACGCCCCTCCAAAGACCTGGCAACCAGCTCAGACCAATGCTCCCTCGAACCCTCAGCCTCTCCCATGATAAAAGATAGGATTTATTGATAAAAACCAAGAATAATACGGCAGTGTGATGACGCGAACAACCACCTGCAACCTTTTTCTTTAAAAAGAAAAACGTTGACGAAAAAGAAACTCTTAAACTTATAATACGCAAATAACTAACGGCAGTGTGATGACGCGAACAACCACTGACACATGATGACTGATGGGCGAGCTGACTGCCACGAACCCTTTTCTTTGGAAAAGAAAAGCGTTCACGGAAAAGAAATTGCAGTCAGTGCTGGTGAGCGAAGCGAAATCCAGCACATTTGATCAACCTTTGGAAAAGGTTGTGAGGTGAGCTGACTGCCACGAACCCTTTTCTTTGGAAAAGAAAAGCGTTCACGGAAAAGAAATTACAGTCGTGCTGGTGAGCGAGATGAAAGAGGAGATTAACAGAGCGTTGGAGCATATGATGGAGACCAACAGCATACGGAAGGTCTTCTGGCACATGGATGAGAAAGTGGACAGACTGCGGTTCGGGATACGACAGGGGGATGACGCAGTAGTGGTTGACAAAATGGTCGTGAACATGGAAGGCCCGTATCCTCTCAAGATAGGCAGGAAGGCAGGTCTGGTCCACACATGCAGCGACATCGTCATCATGGGCGCTAAGCCGCTGTTCGCGTTGAACAGCATGCAGGTCGACTCCATCAGAGAAGCTAAGGAGGTTTCAGAGGACGTTAAAAAACAGAGCAACGGCTTGGATGTGCCGGTAATAGGCGGGAACACGCAGATGGAAAACGACCTGAAACCGTGCATATCTTTCACCGTGTTCGGCAGACTCCAAGGCAAGCCGATACCGGACGCAGGATGCGAAGCAGACGACAGGATACTGATGCTGGGCGACATCGTCGAAGGCTCAATCGGGGAGAGAGTCTACCGGGCCACGACAAAATTCAACACCTACCTTGAGATTTTGGAAAAGAAAATCATCGTGAATGCTTCAAAGGACGCCTCACGGGGCGGCTGGTTCGGAAACCTCGCTGAGATGCTCGTCAAAAGCAAAAAAGGCGTCAAGATCACAAGCATACCCTACCCCAGGTTCACAAGGTACATGGGCACTTACCTGATCAGCGTCCCCGCAAATGATGTTGACAACATCATCTCAATCGCATCAAAAAACAAGTGCCCGGTGGTTGAGATAGGAACCATATTGAAGGAACCTAAGATGCTGATCGGGAGAAAAGTCGTCGTGTCCAAACAGAGAATGCAGCAGATGATACGACAATTCCCATTCAGAACAGGAAAGATTTAACAGCAAACAACTTGCTTAACTCAGTGAAATTCTTTATCGTATTCTCGCTTAAGCCACCACTGGTTTTGTCTGCCTACTTTTCGGTATCTTATCTTTCCTTCCGCTTGTAATTTGAATAGGTGTATTTGAGCGGTCTGCCAACTTATGTTTGCCACTCTTGCTATGTCCTCTGTTGTACTAGGCCATTCTAATGTCAGCATGTGTGACAGTATTTTTTCGTCTATCTCTTTGCCCCGGGGTTGTTTCACAGTAAACAATTGCAGTCTTTACATATAAAGTTATCATACAAAGTTATGATATAACGTAATATATGTCTCACTTTTAAAGCTTAGCCATTCATATTTAATCAGGTAGTTTGGATGAATTATCGAACATATCTAACACTAGTCTTCTCTCTTCTAGTTTTTTCTTCTGGATGCATTACAACACCAGAAAAGACCAATGTCCTGTATGAATGTCCTAACGGCCAGCTTGTTGAAAACCGGAGTAAATGTCCGACAATTGGTGAAGAACCTAAACCTGTGACTACCATTAGGCAAACTACGGCAGCAGCTACAACTACACCCACTACGGTTAAAGAGGTCGTCGTTAAGACCCCAAAAACTTACGAGATTGGAGACACCATAAGTGGCGGAAATCTGGCCGTTAAAGTTAACTCAGTGAGGAAAACGGATAAACTCACTACAACCATGGACTTAGGAGAGACGTATACATATGAGCAAGAACCCGAATCAGGATTTCAGTATTTAATAGTCGATATTAGCGTGGACAACATTGGCGACATAAGTGAAGCTATCAGCACTCTGATGCAAATGACGGTTCACGACGGGGAGGGATATACTTACGACCAGGACATTATGACTGCGGGATTCCTAAGCAAATCATTTAAAGGCGGAGAGTTATCGCCGGGTATGAAAATGAGGG
Source organism: Candidatus Altarchaeota archaeon (assembly GCA_043800255.1). Classification (GTDB taxonomy): domain Archaea; phylum Altiarchaeota; class Altiarchaeia; order IMC4; family SCGC-AAA252-I15; genus JAZDNF01. Next base: position 13,682 of record JAZDNF010000012.1, read on the forward strand.
GGGACGTTGCATTTCAAGTACCTAAGACCGCCACTGATTTACAGTTCATTTTCGATTATGAGTTCTTTGGCGTTGGTCAAGCGATAATCGATTTAGAGTAGGGAATAATTCATGAGTTTAACAAAATCCACTAACGAAAAAGAGAGTGGGTTGAGCCTAGAGAAATTAATTGCTGTCATTATTTGCAGTTTTGTGTTAAGTTTAGGTCTTACGCTATTGTTAGTTTACATACACAATCTGCTGGCAATTGTTGGTTTTTTTATCGGGATAGTTGTGTTCACATATTGGTTATACCATTCCACTAGTGTAAAACGGATGATTGGTAAGGGTTTGATAGTGCTCGCTATTGAATCATTCTCTCTCCCCATAGTTATGTTGATTTTCACAGTGATTTTTGTTTCAACAAAAACTGAGGGGGCGGCTGAGGGATTAGGAGCTGCGATCGGCGGTAGCATAGTCACGTTATTTGCAGTAGTTGTTGGTTTCTTTCTGGGAGTAATATTTTTGATTGTTGGTTATTTCACCCTAAAAAGCAGTTCCAGCGAAACACAATCTACCCCCAAAAAAAGTTTAGATGCGGAATATGGATCAAAATCTGTCACCCCGGCTAAATCAACAACACAACCCTCAGAAGAATTTACGAAAGGTACATTCTTCTGGCTTGTGATACTTGGTTCGTTATTATGGATTGTTATGCCCATAATAACACTCTACAAGTGGGTGAACCATAGTAAACACACGAGAATTTATGTGGCAGCAACAATCCTAAGCTTCTTCTTAATGCTCTTTTGGGCGATTATCCTCTAACTTACTCGAACCCGCCCACTCAAGTATCCGTGAAATTTCTTTCTTTTTCGTACACGTTTTTCTTTCTTTGGAAAAGAAAGAAAAAGGTGTGCCGCTGGCGTGATTTGAACACACGACACCCAGGTCTTCAGCCTGGTGCTCTCCCAATCTGAGCTACAGCGGCGAATATTAACAATTAATTCGCACTTAAGTAATGAGAGTATTAGGTTATAAGTTTTCTTTTCGTCAATGCAAACGAGACTTTGTCTCGTTGCGCACGAAGACCTTGGTCTTCGTTGCGTTTTCTTTTTTAAAAGAAAAGGTTGATGCTGAGCTACAGCGGTTTCGTGTAAGCGGGGGTGATGTCAGCGAGACTCTGTCTTGCGCTGACAGCCGCGGAGATTAGTCAACAATCTCGAGTTCCGTGCCCAGCGCCTGCCCTGGGAGGCCCTTCTCGAATTTCACCAGAACCTGGCCTTTGCCGCCGTGGGTTTTCGAGACCTCGCCGTTTATCTTGTTGCCGCCTGGCGTCGTCCACACCGCCTTCTTCTTCATCAGCTTTTTCGAGTCCTCTTTCGTCTTAACGCCCTCAACATGGACTACGAGCTGGTTGGGTTTCTGCGTGTGCCTTCCTCCCCGGTAGTTTACAATCGTTCCCTTCATAGTGCATTAATTATTTCAGTCAAGTATAATAAGCATTTATATTAGCGATTTCTTAATAGAATACCTCGATGAAGGAGATAAGATTTCACGGACGGGGAGGCCAGGGTGCTGTGACCGCCGCGTATATATTGGCTTCGGCGGCGTTCTTGGACGGCAAATACACGCAGGCTTTCCCCAAATTCGGCGTTGAGAGGCGCGGCGCCCCTGTTGAGGCTTTCGCAAGGATTTCTGACAAATTCATACGGGAGAAATCGCAAGTATACCAACCAGATTACATTGTGATACTGGATTCAACCCTGCTGGGGCCGAAGGAGTCGGCAGATAAGGGCATACTTTACGGCCTGAAGGAGGAAGGGACCATCATAATAAACACGAACAAATCTGCTGAAGACCTCGGACTGGGAGGATACGATGTTAGGAGCGTTGACGTGTCACAACTCGCAATCGAGGTCCTTGGCAGGGACATAGTAAATACCGCGATGCTCGGGGCGTTCGCAGGATTCACCGGCGAGGTGAGCAAGGAATCGATACACGAAGGTATCAAGGAGCAGTTCAAGGGCAGCCTGGCTGAGAAGAACATAACACTGGTGGATAAGGTATATGAAAGAGCAAAAGGGAAAGGTTGACTTCAATAAGCTAAAAAGCAGGCTGGGGACGGCGGAGATAACGTTTGGCGGAGTGCTCCCAAGCAACGGCTCAACCGCATTGAACAAGACAGGCAGCTGGAAGTCGATGCGGCCTGTCACAGACCACAGCAAGTGCATAGCATGCGGGATGTGCTGGAGCGTCTGCCCTGAGGGTTGTATCTACGTCAGGGAGGAGGACGGGAGATTCCAGTCGAACTACGACTACTGCAAGGGCTGCGGCATATGCCCGACAGTCTGCCCGGTCAAGTGTATAACAATGGTTATTGAGGAGAAATGAAGACTGTAATAGAAGCATCACATGCTATTGCAGAGGCTGTGAAGCAGGCAAAGCCAGATGTGATAGCAGCCTATCCGATAACTCCTCAGACGCACATAGTCGAAAAGCTTTCGGAAATGGTTGCCGACGGGGATCTTGATTGCGAATACATCAACGTTGAATCTGAGTTTAGCGCAATATCGGCATGCCTCGGAGCATCCGCGACAGGCACCAGGACATACACTTCGACATCATCGCAGGGTCTCGCGCTCATGCACGAGGTGCTGTTCATAGTCTCAGGCATGAGACTGCCGGTCTGCATCTCCTTGGTCAACAGGGCGCTGTCAGCTCCAATCAACATCTGGAACGACCACCAGGACAGCATATCAGCCAGAGACGCGGGTTGGATTCAGATGTACGTCGAAACCGCGCAGGAAGCATATGATATGAGCCTTATGCAGTTCAAGATATCGGAAGATCAGAATGTCATGCTGCCGTCGATGGTGTGCATGGACGGTTTCACCCTCTCGCACGTGTACGAGCCGGTGAACTTTTACGAACAGAAGCATGTTGATGAATTCATACCAGAATACCAGCCGTACCATGCTGTTTTGGACCCGCAGCAGCCTATCACACAGGGACCAATAGGATTCCCGTCACATTACATGGAATTTAGAGGCGCGCAAGAGAGAGCCCTAAAAGAGTCCTTAAAGGTGATTGGAAAGGTTTACAAGGAATTCTCAACTAAATTCCCAATGCAGATAGCAGACTCGCGCCCGAAAAAGTACGGACACGTGGAAGAATACAGGACAGATGATGCGGACATCGTCTTAGTTGCCATGGGATCGGTCTGCGGGACCATAAAAGTCGTCATAGACAGACTGAGGGAGAAGGGAGAGAAGGTAGGGCTTCTGAAGCTGATAACTTACCGGCCGTTCCCAGCCGACGTGCTCAGGGAAGCCTTGAAGGACGCCAAAAAGGTTGCGGTTGTCGAGAAGGCCTTTTCCGCGGGGTTCGGCGGCGTCCTCTACAGTGAGCTGGCTTCGGTCCTGTATGAGAACGAGAGGCAACCAGAGCTGAGGAATTTTATAGTAGGCTTAGGGGGGAGGGACGTCACACTAGAGCACGTGAAAAAGATAGTTGAGAAGACGAAAAAAGGCGAAGGAAACAGGGAGGAGTGGATGTTCTAACATGGCTATCGCAGGACTACCGGAGGAGGAATACTTTTCAAAAGGCCACAGAGCCTGCGCAGGATGCGGGGCGGCGATAGCGATGAGGCTGCTCACAAAAGCGGCCGGTCCTGACACCGTACTGGTCGAGTCAACGGGCTGTATGGAGGTTATCAGCACACCCTACCCTGAAACCGCATGGAAGCTGCCGTGGATACACGGCGCCTTCGAGAACAACTCGTCAATAGGCACCGGCGTCGAGGCAGCCCTGAAAAGGCTCGGCAGAAAAGCTAATGTTGTCGTCTTCGGAGGAGACGGCGCAACATACGACATAGGATTCGGTGCCATATCAGGCATGTTCGAGAGAGGAAACAACATAACCTACGTGTGCTACGACAACGAAGCCTACATGAACACAGGGATACAGAGGAGCAGCTCAACGCCGTTCGGCGCGTCGACAACAACCTCACCCTCAGGAAAGAAAAGCATAGGGAAGCCCCAGTGGAAGAAGGACATCATACACATCATCGCAGCACACGGTTCACCTTATGTCGCAACAGCAAGCATAGCATACACGCAGGACGTGTACAAGAAGATAAAGAAGGCCATTGAGACTGAAGGCCCGACCTTCGTCAACGTCTACTGCGGCTGCGTTCCAGGATGGAAGTACCAGCCTGAGAAGACAATCGAACTGTCAAAACTGGGGGTCGAGACCGGAGTAACGCCAATATTTGAGATAACAGGGGGCAAACACAAGCTGAATATGCCTCGGAATGTCGACAAACTGAAGCCTGTTGAGGACTACCTTAAGCCTCAGGGAAGGTTCAGACACCTCTTCATTCCCGAGAAGGACGAGAAAAACCTCGCTTTTATACAGGAAAAGGTTAAGGATAACCTCAAACTCCTGCTGAAGTACGAGGAGTGCGACTTATAAAAGGGTAGGCTCCGACTTATCTTTTTAAATATGTGTTCATAATTTTACAATAGGGGGTTAATTAACGATAAAATTTGAGGTTGAGGGGTTATGGATTCTATAGTTCATGATGCAATGAAACAGGTCGAATGGCAGGGTAGCCCGCGCTCGACTGAGAAGAAGAAGTTCTCTGACACCGACGAGGAGCTGAAGAGGATAGTAGACGGCATCGCCACGAGCATAAAAATCATTGGAGCAGGCGGGGCCGGAAGCAACACGATCGAGAGGCTGCAGGACATGGGCGTCCATGGCGGGGAGATAATAGCTGTGAACACAGACGCCCTCGACTTGTTGAACACGCCAGCTAACACGAAGATTCTCATAGGCACCAGCATAACCGGCGGAATCGGAGCAGGAAACGACCCAGAGGTTGGAGAGCAGTGCGCGGAAGTTGATGTTGAGAAGATATCCAACGCCCTGAGCGGGGCAGACATGGTGTTCATAACATGCGGCCTAGGAGGAGGGACGGGAACAGGGTCGGCGCCGGTCATAGCTGAAGTCGCAAAAGACCTTCAGGCTCTTACTGTTGGCGTCGTGACACTTCCGTTCTCTGTTGAAGGCAGGGTGAGGGCTGCCAACGCCCTGAAAGGCCTGAAAAAACTGCGAAAATACGCTGACACCGTCATAGTCATACCAAACGACAGGCTGCTTGACATCGTGCCAAACCTGCCGTTGAACGCGGCATTCAAGGTGGCTGATGAGCTGCTGGCGAACGCAGTAAAAGGCATAACAGAGATGGTAACAAAACCTGGCCTGGTCAACCTGGACTTCGCCGACGTTCGTACCATACTAAAGGATGGCGGAAACGCGATGATAGGCCTTGGCTCATCAACAAAGGAGACCGCCATGGGAGAGCGCTCTAAGGAGTCTGTCGAAAAAGCCATACAGTCACCGCTTCTTGACACTGACATAAGCGGCGCGACCGGAGCTCTCATAAACATAATAGGCAGCAGGGACATGACACTCGAAGAGGCTGAGGAGATCGTCAGGATAGTGGCTGAGAGGATAGACCCCAACGCGGAGATAATATGGGGTGCCCAGATTGACGAATCCTTGGACAGGAACATGATCCAGACACTGCTAATACTCTCTGGAGTCAGAATCCCCGGATATGAGGAGGACTTAGAAGAAAAAGTAGAGAAGGAATCCAGCGAACGACATTTTGACATGGGATTGAAGAGCATATAAAATGGGGCTACTCCAGAAGATTGACAGAGCCTACTCAGAGACTCGTAGGATACTGAGGCTGACGAGGAAGCCGAGGAAGTCCGAATTCAACGAGACTGCCAAGATAACTGGGTTGGGCATAATAATAATAGGGGTAATAGGTTTCCTAATATTTTTTATAGCATTGTTGATTAGAAGATAAGAACATGACAATTTACGCAGTAAGGGCGACCGCGGGACAGGAGAGAGTAGTCGCTGAGATAATGTACCGTGAAGCTGTGAACAAGGGAGATGAGATAAAGGCGCAGGGCAGGAACGTAAGCGGCGTACTGTACACGACAGGGCTTAAGGGTTATGTCCTTGTTGAGGCAGACAGTCCGGGAACGGTTGAAGACCTGGCCAGGAACGTCCCCAAGACCAAGGGACTCCTCCTGAAGAGGAAGGGCGACCTCGCGTCTGCTGGCATAATATCCATAGAGGAGCTCGAGGAGACGCTCGAACCGACACCAGTAATAACAGAGGCGTCCAAAGGAGACATGATCGAACTGATATCAGGCCCCTTCAAGGGAGAGAAGGCAAGAATCGTGAGGATAGACGAGGACAAGAACTCCATCACAGTAGAACTGATAGAGGCCGCGGTTCCGATACCAGTTATCGTAAGAGGAGATGACATAAAGATAATAAAGCGCGAAAGCGATGCAGAGGAGGATAAGAAAAATGGCTGAACAGACAATAGAAGTCCTAGTTGACGGCGGAAACGCGAATCCTGGGCCGCCGCTCGGACCTGCATTAGGGCCCATGGGCGTTAACACCGCCCAGGTGGTTAAGGCTATAAACGAGAAGACCAAAGGGTATGCGGGCATGAAGGTTCCAGTGAAGGTCAAAGTCGACACAAGCACGAAATCATTTGAGGTTACGGTCGGAAGCCCGCCAACTTCAGCACTCATAAAAAAGGAGATAGGCCTGGAGAAGGGGACGAAGGACGGGCAGCCTGTTGGTGACATAACACTCGAAAAGGTGATTGGGATAGCCAAGTTGAAGAGAGACAGCCTGCTCGCTAAAGACCTGAAGGCTGCGACCAAGGAGATTGTGGGAGTCTGCAAGACTCTTGGCGTGACGGTCGACGGCAAAAGTCCGAAAGAGGTTACTGCCGCAATAGCAAAGGGAGAATACGACACGTCCTTCAAGAATTAGTTTTTATAGTGGTTTTGCATATAATATAAGACCCGTTTCACTATCTGCCTAAAGCAGATAGGAGGATGTCATGGAAAAGAATGAGATAACAGCCAAGGTATCAGAGGCTATTCAGAAGTCGAAGAAGAGGAATTTCGTGCAGACCGTAGAGGTTAACTTTAACTTCTCCAACATCAACATAGAAAGCGCAGAGCACAAGCTGAACCTGAACATCTTCCTTCCGAAGGGCAGAGGCAAGGATATTGAGATCGGAGTGTTCGCCGACGGCGACATGAACGTGAAGGCGAAAAAGCACTCAAAGCACGTTATGGACCGGAAGGATGTCGAAGCGCACACCAAGAACAGGAGGAACATGCGAAGGTTCGCAGACCAGTGTTATGGTTTCATAGCGCAGGCTGACATGATGTCACTCATCGGTAAGAATTGGGGCGTTGTCCTAGCTCCGAGAGGCAAGATGCCGCAGCCGGTTCCGCAGAACGCTGACATAAAGACTATCTTAGAGCGCCAGAAGAACACCATAAAGATAAAGTCGAAAAAGAACCCGTGCGTGCATGTTCCAATAGGAACGGAAGCCATGACGCCAGACGACCTGGCTGAGAACTTCATGACGGTCTACAATGCCATCGAGCAGAAAATAGGGAAAGAGAACATAAAGTCAGTTCACGTAAAGACAACGATGGGTGAGGCGGTGAGCATATGGTAGCTGAGTGGAAGAAGGGCTTCACAAAGGACCTTAAGAAGGAGATATCCTCCAGCAAGGTTGTTGGCCTAGTAAGGATAACTGGGATTCCCTCAAAGCAGCTGCAGGTCATGAGGAAGAAGCTGACAGGCAACGCCAACCTCAGGATAGTTAAGAACAACCTCCTCAAGAGAGCTCTTGAGCAGGCTAACATCAAAAACCTCGGGGAGCATGTTGACGGCCCGACAGGAATAGTCTTCTCCGAACTGGACCCGTTTAGGTTGGAGAAACTCCTGCAGGAGGGTAAGACGCGGGCGAAGGCAAAACCGGGGAGCATAGCGCCGTCAGACATAATAATACCAAAAGGGGACACGCCATTCCCGCCTGGCCCCATTATCGGAGAACTGCAGACCGTCGGCGTGAAGGCGAGAATCCAGGGCGGGAAGATAGTCATTACAGAAGACTCAAAAGTCGCCTCAGAAGGCGATGTCATATCACAGGAGCTTGCCAACGTGCTCGGCAGGCTAGGATTGGAGCCGTTCGAAATAGGGCTGAAGTTGAATGCAGCCTACGACGGCGAACTTATATACGCAGGCGACGTGCTCAGGATAGACGCCGAGGGCACTCTCACGAAGTTAAGACAGGCTTACGGTTCATCGCTGAGCTTAGCGCTCAACGCCAATATTTTCAACAGCCTGACTATGCCCTACTTCATAAGGGAGGCGTCAGCCAATGCAAAGGCTCTTGCATACAACGCAGAGATACTGACAGAAGAGACTGTGGGATACTTCATGGCCAAGGCGAACGCGCAAGCAGCCAAGATATCTGCAATGATTCCAGAAACCGCGCCAGAACCTGAAAAGAAAGATGAAGGCCCTCAGGAGTCAACATAGTATTCTTTTTCTGAGCCTCTAGGTTGAGAAGGCATGTTTTTGGCTATGCGATACGCATCGCCTGCCGCGACTATGCTAACGGCAATATTCAAGACCGTCCCAGCATCAGACACCATGCCCTGGAAGCTGTAAGCGACGCCGGCTGTCAGAATCTCAAGGGCGAAGAACGCTAGCGCCCTCCGGTTTCTGCCTGCATAGAGCTGCCCCAGACCCGCGACCACAAACGACAGTACCGCAGCCAGCCAGGGATTCCTTGATGCCATCCTGTTAAAATATACAGGTAATAAATTATAATGGCAATGGAAGTCGAGATAGACCTCAAGAAGACAGTGGTTGAAAACGCGAACACGTATTATGAGAAGGCCAAACAGTGCAGGCGGAAAATCGACGGGGCAAAAAAGGCGTTGTCTAACACTGAGAGCAGGCCATCCAAGAGGAAGGCAGAAACCATCAGGATAAGGAAAAAATCAGACTTGAGATGGTATGAAACTTTCAGATGGTTCACAAGCTCGGACGGCTTTCTGGTTGTCGGAGGAAAAGACGCGACCTCCAATGAAACTCTGATAAAAAAGCACACGAACGCTGCAGACATGGTATTCCATGCGAACGTTCAAGGCGCGCCCTTCTTCGTGGTGAATAATCCGGACGAGAAGGACATCCCTGCAACGACCTTGGAGGAGGCTGCACAGGCCTCAGCCGCCTACAGCAGCGCTTGGAAGGCTGGCGCAGGAAGCTGCGACGTATATGCTGTGAAACCCGAACAGCTATCAAAGACCCCGGAAAGCGGCGAATACCTTGCAAAAGGGGCGTTCGTCGTCAGAGGCACGCGAGAATGGCACAAGAACGTTGCGCTCAGAGTCTGCATAGGATTCTCATCCAATGACTGTCGAGTGTTCGGTGGACCGGAGGGGATAAGCGGAACTCTTAACGCCTACATCATCCTTGAGCCAGGAGACAGAAAGACGGCTGATACGGCGAAGGATATAAGAGAATATCTGAGAAAGAAGATTAACGTCGACCTTCCTCTCGAAGAAATCCAGAGATGGATTCCGTCAGGAGGGTCGCACATACGCGAAAAAAGATGAGGAATACCTTAGTATACGTTGCGCTCATGGTTTTGGTCGGAGGATGCCTGACGGGTGAGAGCTGCAGATACGAGACGATAAACGTTACATCAACCGAGCTCACCGTCGACATGGTACCAAGGAACCAGACCAGGATGGCAGGAGACTGGGAACCGTACGTGAAAAAGGATGTGATAGCCTACCCGCTCTCCCATGAGATTGTCGAGCACACAGCTGGCAACACAAAATGGCCTGTCAAGGACGAATACTCCGAGCACTTCGACTACAGGAACTTCGACCAGAACATAACAGCGAACATAAGGGCTAAAGTGAGGAACACTGACAACATCACAGGAAACTTCACTGTCATCGCTACAATAGATTTTGATGATGGTTCTTCAAGCATTAACAGGACAGTAGAATTGGATGCTGGAGAAACAAAGGAGGTTCTGTTCGAGTTTAACATCAGCCGCGAGCAGGACTGGGAGTATACTCTCAAGGTAACGCCAGACGTGAGGGAGGTTGAAGTCTACAATTTGGATAAGGTCATGTCTGATAAGCCGACGACATACGTTGACTACGATTACGTGAAAAAGGTAACTGATGTTATAAAAAACCATACCATAAGGAGATGCGACTAGTCCTTCAGAAAAAAGCGCTTGAACTTAAATAACAGCCAGAAAGCTACCATAGCTGTCAGGGAAAAAGCTATGACAGTCTCAGACCGGACGTACTCTGCCCGCAGGTTAGCAAGATACAGTATTATTGGAACTCCGAGAACGATGACACGCTCCAGCATCCTCAGCTCAGAAAGCTTAACGGAGACGAATACCACTGGAAGAGAGACCAGCAGTACAACATTCGAAGCCAATAGTATGACGACGAGGCCTCTAAGCACGGCAGATATGACGCCAGAAAGAGGGTAATACCCGAGGACTATGTCGCTCTCCGAGAGAAAAAAGACCGCTAGCAATAGGATTATTGAAAAAAGGGAGCTTAGAGGATGGCTTACCAGGGAATGGAGGACGTTCTTTATGTCGTGGGATGAGGGAGCTGAACCTAAAGCCATGCAAAACTTGAGATATAACGCTAGAAGCGCGACTGGCGCTGAAACCTTGAAGAAAGCCTGCCAAAAATCCTGCAAGAGCGATAATATGCTGCCAACAGAACTGAACTCAACGTCATGGAATATCAGAGTAGAATTACCCTGCAGAGCATCAAGAACAAGGAGGATGAGCCCGCATCCGAAGAAAGGCGAGAAACCGATGAGAAGGTCCCTTATTGCAGACCACTTGTCCCTCGGCTGCGAATAATCAACATATCCCAGGACGCCTCTCTGAGGATTGAACGTGAAAAGCGACGCCTCGACAAGAGTCGCGCCAGACAAGACGACAGCAAAGAGGTGGGATATCTCATGCACGATGGTGCCTGGAGCTATTACCAGGTTGAACAATCTGCGCTTCATCCTGAAACCGTAGATCAGATAGAGCTCGAGGATGTCGTTCAAGAAAACCTGGACCCCGAAGAGGAACAAAAGCATCACAACATACTCCCTGACCATGAAACCATCAAGCCCGTGCCATGCGACCAAGGAAAGCAGGAAAAACGCGATGATATAGCCCAGACGCGTGCGGAATATCATAGATGGCAGACCAGACATCATTATAAATTAAGCGAACCTGAAATAATAAGATGGTCTCGGCAGAGGAGAAGATAAAACAGATCGAGGAGGAGATAAGCTCGACACCCTACAACAAGGCCAGCCAGCATCACATAGGGAAGCTGAAGGCAAAGCTCGCCCAGCTCAGGGAAAAAACAGAGAATGCGAAAAAAGGCGGGGGCGGATACGGCTTCGGCCTGAAGAAGGAGGGCGATGCAACAGCGGTTTTGGTCGGCTTCCCCTCAGTCGGAAAATCCACACTCCTCAACAAGCTCACGAACGCGGAGTCGAGGGTTGCAGCCTACGAGTTCACAACGCTTGATGTCATCCCAGGCATGATGGAACACCAGAAAGTGAAGGTCCAGATACTGGATCTCCCCGGGGTTATATCAGGGGCTTCGATAGGGAAGGGGAGAGGCAGGGAGGCCCTATCGATCGTCAGGAACGCTGACCTGGTGCTTATAATGGTTGATGTGATGAGCCCTGGCAGGTTCTATGATATAGAAAAAGAGCTGTACAATGTTGGTGTCAGGATGAACCAGAACCCCCCGAAAATCAGGATAGAAAAGACGTCAAAGGGGGGAATACTGGTGACCTCAACCATAAAGAACAATCTCGAGAAGGCGACTGTCAGCGCCATCTTAAGCGCCTACGGCATCCACAACGCAAACGTTACAATGTATGAGAACGTCGACGAGGACACCCTGATAGACCATATGATGGGAAACAGGGTATACGTTCCGTCACTGACAATCGTCAACAAAATCGACAGAGCGCCTGAAGAGCAGGCTCATGCCATCGCGGCCAAGCTGCCGGACTGCGTACTGATTTCCGCGGACTCAAACAGGAATCTCGAGGTCTTGAAGGACAGGATAATAGAAAAACTGAGTTTCATAAGAGTCTACATGAGGCCGCAAGGAGGAGAACCAGACTACAAGGAACCCCTCATCATAAGGGAGGGAGCGACCATCAACGACCTCTGCGAAAAACTGCACACATCCTTCAGGAAAAAACTGAGATATGCGCTGATATGGGGGCTGTCAGTAAAACACGACGGCCAGAGGAAGGGGCCGACTCACAGACTAAGGGATGGCGACGTTGTGACACTGATTCTCAAACGATGAGCTAGCCCTTCTCAAAGTATTTGCACGCAGAACAGTACCACTGGGACTGCAGGGAATCGTTCACTATCGGACCGTGCGCGACCATCTCGTTAGAACATCTGTCGCCGCTTCGGAAACGACAGACACGATTGTTTTCGTTCAGAGAGAGGTTCATACCGTAGAGTATGCGAATAAAAAAATAAAAAAGACTTTTTATTTTTAAATGATAACGTCCTTATATATTGTTCGTTGTGGGTGCCTGGGAAACCAACCACACCCCCCTTCCCAGGCATTCCAACGTACATCTTGCTTTTTACTGTCTAATCTCTTTCTTAACATCATGCCAGAGGACGTAATGCGGGTCGAGTTGGAGGACAAGACTGTTTTTCTCGTTGGAACAGCCCACATATCCAAGACGCGCGCGGAAACCGTAATATAAGTAATCGACTCTGAGAAGCCTGACGTCGTCGCCGTCGAACTGTGCGAGCAGAGGAAGAACGCACTGGTCGACGAGAAAAAATGGGATGAGACTGAGATAACTGATGTCATAAAATCAGGCAGGACGAGCCTGTTCCTAACACAGCTATTCCTTTCCAACTTCCAGAGGAAGCTGGGCGACGAAGTTGGAGTGAAACCTGGCGCCGAGATGCTGGAGGCAGTAAGGATGGCGCAGGAGAGGGGCATACGGGTTGAACTAGTGGACAGGGACATCAAAGTGACATTGAACAGGGCGCAACGGCGTCTAGGATTTTTCGAGAAGATGAAACTGTTTTACGGCCTACTCGAGGATGTTCTAGGGGGGGTGAAGATAACTGAGGAGACGATAGAGGCGCTTAAAAAGAAGGATATGATAACAGAGCTGCTCGACGAGCTTTCCAGAGAGGTCCCAACGCTCAAGGAAACCCTAGTGGATGAGAGGGACAGGTACATAGCCTACAGGATTCTGACGCTTGAGGGGAAGAAAATCGTCGGCGTTGTGGGGGCAGGACACGTCAATGGGATAGCGAAAATCCTCATGCAGGTAAAAGACAGGTCCGGCTTGGATGAGAAGGTATCAGCCTTAAACGCCGTAGACGAAAGGAAAAGCAAAATCCTGTACTTGGGGTACATTATGACTGCATTGTTCGGGCTGATCCTGATTTGGGGCTTCCTGAAACATGATATTGGGTTTACGTTATCCCTCTTCCTCAAGTGGTTTTTGATACACGGGATACTGTCTGCAATTGGAGCGGCCATAGCATTCGGACATCCGCTAACAATCCTGACCGCCTTCCTGGTCGCGCCATTCACGTCGCTCAATCCCACAATAGCGGCCGGATGGTTTGCAGGGGCAATGGAACTCAGGATGAGAAAGCCCAGGGTGGCGGACTTCAAAGAGCTTTTCAAGCTGAATTCAGTAAGAGACTACTGGGGCAACAGGGTAACGAGGATATTTCTGGTGATAGTGTTCGCAAACCTCGGCAGTTCGATAGGGACATTCATAGCCCTGCCATACCTTGCAGCATTAATTTAAAAAGAGTTATAAGATTACCATGAGATTCGGTCTTGTCGGACACCCTGTCGGACACAGCCTCTCGCCTGCGATGCATAATGCATCATTCAAGAAGCTCGGCCTAGACTACGATTACGTTCTCTTCGACGTCGAAAAGAATGACCTTAAAAAGTTCATAGAGAACGCGAAAAAGCGGGAGATGGTAGGAGTGAACGTGACAATCCCCCACAAGGTTGAGGTGATAAAGTACGTTGACAAGCTCAGCAGGGAGGCTGAGCTTATCGGGGCTGTCAACACCATAAAATTCGGCAAGGAGACGGTAGGCTACAACACTGATGGCATAGGGTGCGTAAAGGCCCTGGAGGAGGCTGGAGTGAAGGTCAAAGACAGGACAATACTGCTGATAGGGGCCGGAGGCGCTGCTAGGTCTATAATCTTCCAGTGCACGCTGGAAGGCGCCACAGTCCTGATATCGAACAGGAAGGCTGAGAGGCGGATGGCAGTCGATCTCAGCAGGGAAGTCAAGAAAAAGCTGGGCAAAACTTGCGAGGTTGTCAACCTGGAGGAGGACAGCCTCTCGAAAGCGCTTAAGGAGGCCGATATGATGATACACGCAACACCTGTCGGGATGCACCCGAACACGGAAGAGAGCATAATATCTGCTGATATCATCCCAACAGATGTTACGGTCATGGACATAGTATACAACCCCATGGAGACGAAACTGCTGAGGGAGGCGAAGGCGAAAGGCTGCAAGACCGTCAGCGGCGTGGGAATGCTCGTCCACCAGGGAGCTGAGTCGGAGAGGATATGGCTTAACGTCAACCCGCCGGTTGACCTGATGAGGGACGCCGTCCTGAAGGGGCTTAAGGCTTAGGAGGGTTAGGTCTTAGGGGATAGTCTCCGCATTACCCTCTCCCTGACATCCTTCAGGGGGATTTTATGCTTTTTAGCAATCCTCTTAAGGTCTTCGAACTCCGGCTTGTCGCAGTATTCTGAGAGCTTGACTGAGACCTCCTCAAAACTGCTGCCAAACTTCACCCTCACAGTCTCTGCCCTCCTCTGCGATTCGAAACGGTACGCTATCGGATGAACCCTGACTCCAAGCGTTCCAGTCTCCTGCATCATAATCTTAGAGTGGACTTTAGGCCTGTCTGTCAGAACCCTGAACAGGAAGCCAAGTCTGCCCTTCTTCATGATACAGGGCATTACGTGCGCGTCCAATGCTCCCTCTTCCATGAGCCGTTCAACAGCATAGGACAGCGTCTCCGGCGTGCAGTCGTCTATGTTAGACTCCAGCATAAGCAGATCTGAAGTCAACGTGGCTGTGAGAACATTAGAATAGGTGAAGTTCTTATCCCCCGCCCCTTTACCAACCAGCCCATGCCCCCTCCCCTGACCGTAAGATCTTGCTATGTTCGCCAGTATTGCCGCCCCCGTGGGCGTTGTTATCTCAGCATCTGACCTGCTCACCGTAGGGATAGAATGCTTCTTTATTATGTACTCTGTCGCTGGGGCGAGCCTGCCGACAGCGACAACAGACGATGAGACTTCATGCCAGCCCAGCTCCTCGAGTAGTATCGACGCGGCGGCAGCGTCAACGATGATGTCAGCCGCCTCATGGAGGTGCAATCTGCCCGTAGGAATCTTATGAATTCTGGCCTCAGCCTCCGCCAGAGTCTTTATTATTTCAGTTGTGAGAGCCTCCGCACGCTTCGAAAGCTTCAATGATTTCACAACCCTTAACATGCTTCTCACGCTACGGTCCCTTCTGGTGTATTCAACACTGAAGTCTGTCGCAGCCACCCCCCGCTTCTTCACCTTACTGACTTTCAGATGCGCTATGCCCCCAAGCCGGTCCTCCAGCAGCGTTGGGCTGATTCCAAGATCGAGCAGCGCCCCAACTATCATGTCGCCTGATGCGCCATTAGAACAGTCGATGTGCAGCATTTCAATCAGCGAGGCTTTTTATGAGGCCCTCCAGCCGGTCATACTTGCCTATGTTCTGGGGGTCGAACTCAAGCAGCTTATCGTATTCCATCAATGCCTTACCCTTCTGTCCTGTGAACGCATAGAGCAGCCCAAGATCGTAGCGCGCGTCCAGATAGTCTGGCTTCAGCTCCAACGCCTTCTCGAAGCTTTCTATCGCCTTACGTAGGGTCTGCTCGTCCTCGGCCAGCAGCTCAGGCTCTGAGTAGAGGCAACCTAGGTTGTAGTATGCTTCAGGCATCTCAGGCTTCAGTTCAACGACCTTTTTCAGCAGTTTTTCCACATCCTCAAGGTCAAGCTCCTCCTTTGCCAGGAAGACAGCATAGTCGTTCAAGGTGATTATGAGCTTCTCCCTGTTTTTCACGTCGTCTGCAAGCTGCAGCGCGCCGTCAACATTCCCAGACTCCAGAAGCTTCTCTATGTCCTTAAGCTCGGCCATTTTTCCTCAACATCTTGTATGCCAGTATAGCCGCCCCGTAGCCGTTGTCGATGTTGACTACGGCGACAGGCGTGCACGAGTTCAGCATCGTATACAGTGCAGTCTGGCCTCCGAACGACGTCCCATAGCCGACTGACGTCGGAACGCCTATGACAGGTATGTCAGTCAACCCAGACACTACCGAAGGCAGGGCTCCCTCCATGCCAGCTATCACGATCAAAGCTCCAGCATCTTTCATACGCTCGAGCGCAGGATATACCCTATGGATGCCTGCGACGCCGACATCGTATTCTGCTACAGCCTCCAGACCAAGCTCCTCCGCGATGACTCTAGCCTCCTCTGCTATGGGGATGTCAGACGTGCCTGCCGTTAGGATGCCGACGGTTGCGAATGATTTAATCTTGAAACCCTTCTTCTTGATTACGAGAACGCTTCCCCGCTGATTGTACGCTGTCCTGTAGCTTCCTGCCCTGAATTTTTTCCTGAGTTTCCTGACCTTGCCCTCATCGACTTTAGTCACTAGAATCCTGCCACATTTTTTCAGCAGAGTGTCTGCTATTCCAACAAGGTCTTCGACCGTTTTTCCGGCGCCGTAGACCACCTCAGGTATGCCGCACCTGCCCTGCCGCTCGTAGTCTAGATTGTAGTTCATTTTATGATGCCAGCCATCCTCCTGATTTCATCGATTGTGAGCTGGCCTGCGGCAGACTCTCTGCCCTTCGAAGCTGAGGCAAAAGTCAGGTAAGCTCCCATGACAGGCCCCATTATCCTGGATATGCTGCCCAACTCTCCCATCGAGAGCGCTATGATAGGGATTTTAACAGGCTTATCAACCAGCACCTGCATGACCCTCAGAACATCGCCGTAGTTGGCTGGCATGTAAGCTACCTTAGCGATGTCCGCCCCGGCTTTGACCTCTTCCTCCAGAGTCGCCCTTATCTCTGTCTCCCCTGGAGTGCGCTTGAAATCGTGGAATGCTATTATCACCTTGACCTTGGATTTTTTAGCCTCTTTTATTAGGCTATCCCTCAGGGCGGATTCAGTCTTAAGCTCCACTGTGACATAGTCTGCGAAGTTCAGGGTTCTCTTGAGAAGAGCCACCCGATCCTCTTCGCTTCCCTGGAATTTTCCGCCCTCCCACTTTGGCATGCAGGTTACGATTTTCGGGGTTTTTATTTTCGAGAGTCTGTCCAAGCCGCCAGTATCCTCCAGGTAATCCAGCCTGAGCTCCACCAGGTCCGCTTTCAAACTTTTGGCAGACTCCACCATAGCTTCTACGCTTCTGTCAATCAGCGGGACGCATACTCTCATGTAATATAATCTCGTTTATAAACAATTAATAGGGTGAAGATTGTAAACACGTCACGTAGGGAGGTCATCAGCGGTGATGCTGAAATCAGGCGTTCCTTCACAGGCAGGCTCACCGGCCTTATGCTCTCAAAGAAAAAGGACATAGTGCTTGAGTCTATGAGAGAGGATACGGTATCAGCCACAATCCACATGGTACTTATGCGATATCCTATCGACGTCATATGGCTCGACTCGCAGAAGAGGGCTGTTGACTTTCAAAAGGACGTCAAACCCTTCAACCCCCTGAAACCAGGAACATGGAGGACCTGCAAGCCGAAAAAACCCGCAAAGTATGTTGTAGAGTTGGGGAGGAGCAGGTTAGGGGAGATCGAAGTTGGGGACGGCTTCCGGTTTGTCGGCTGAATCATTTATCGCATTCGGTATAGTCCAAGCCCATATCTTCGCAGCTTATCCGCTGGCATCTGCCGCCGACGCACTCGCATCTTTCCTGTTTAAACCACGGCCGAGCCTTGCACACGATGCTAGGGTCAACTTCCGGCTTCTCGTCCTTGTGATAACATCCTGGACTGCACTGGCCCTCCTTGATCACACAATTGGAATCAATGCTGCAAGAGAACCCGCCAACCTGAAACTGCTGCCCGACATCCTGAACGCAACCGGTTACCATCACTATGAAAATTAGTAGGAACAGCGTCAGGTTTTTCTCAGATTCTGAGGGGAGTATTTTCATCTGTGAACATTAGGTAGTAGGGTTTACATTCCCACGAGGCCGCCGAACCGTTTCATCATCTTCTCCAGCTTTCTGCCTGAGCCCATGGACTTCATCATCTTCCGCATCTTCTTATAATAGTTCAACAACTCCTTCACCTCGGCTGTTGACGTCCCAGAACCTGCGGCAATCCTGTCAACCCGCGAACCCTTAACCTCCAGAGGGTTCTGCATCTCGTAATCTGTCATCGAATCCATGATCACCTTGAACTTCTTCACCTTCCCCTCCTGCAGGTTCACAACATCCTTCGGGATGGAACCAGCTCCAGGAATCATCTCCATGACCTTGTCCATCGGGCCCATCTTCGCCATCTGGTCAATCTGATGGTAAAGATCCTCTAGAGTAAACTTGCCAGACATCATACGCTTCACAGACTCCTCGTCAACATCAACCTCCTTAGCCTTCTCCAAGAGGCCTTCGATATCACCATAACCTAGGACCCTTGACACGAACCGCTTGGGATCGAACACCTCAAGATCAGGGATATGCTCTCCCATGCCCAAAAAGTAGACTTTCGAACCGGTCTCAGCGCATGCTGAGAGCGCGCCGCCGCCCTTAGCGCTGCCGTCCAATTTGGAGAGGAGGATACCATCAACCTTGCAGGACTCCTTGAACGCCTTAGCCTGCTCGCCAGCCTGCTGGCCCATCGTGCCGTCCAACACCATCAGCACACGGTCAGGCCTGATTTCCTGGTATACTCTGTTGATGTCGTCCATCAAGCTCTTATCCAGCTTGTGCCTCCCTTCGGAGTCTATTATGATAAGGCTCGAATCCTTGAACTCCCTCATCCCGTTCTTTATTATTTTTAGAGTGTCCTTCTCATTGTTCTCACCGTAGAAGGGGGTGTGAATTTCGGCAGCCAGCTGCTTAAGCTGCTCGTATGCCGCAGGCCGGAACGTGTCAGCGCATATCAGCTTAGGGTTCAAACCCTTTTTCTTGTAAAATCTAGCCAGTTTTGCAGCGGTCGTCGTCTTCCCGCTGCCTTGAACTCCAACCAGCAGAACCTTGTCACCGTCCTTCAGAGCCAGCTCGCCGCCCTCTCCAAGGAGGTTCACAAGCTCGTCATAGGTTACCTTTACGACGTTCTCGCTCCTGGAGAGCATGCCAGGCGGCTTCTCCAACAAGGACCTTTCCTCTATCTTCTTGGTCAGGTTGAGAACAAGGTTTATGTTAACGTCGGATGCGATGAGCGCCTTCTGTATCTCCTTCGTGTACTCGCGTATGGCCTTCTTGTCCAGGACAACCGCCTTCCTAAGACCCTTCACCGCCACCTGAAGGCCGCTTTTAAGCTTCTCGAACGCCATTTTATATTAAACAATTGGAGTGAATAAATAAGAGGTGTAAGCGTTGATAGACACTATCATATGGGCGATATACTTTTTTTCACTGTATGTCGCGGTGTTCTGGATCCTCGTTCTGGTGGAGAGGATGGTAAACGTGTCGGAAGAGAAGAACGTAGGTTACAGTCCGTACGTTTCGGTCATAGTGCCTGCCTATAACGAAGAGAAAGGCATAGCAAAGTGCATAGACTCGCTCCTGAAGCTGGATTACCCAAATGAGAAGCTTGAGATCATAGTAGTGAACGACGGTTCAAAGGATGATACCAAGAGCATATGCGAATCATATGGCGACAAAATCAGGTTCATACATCTTGAGAAGAACAGCGGCAACAAGGCTGTGCCGCTCAACATAGGTCTGAAAAAGGCGAGAGGTGGGATAGTAGCCTGCCTGGACGCTGACTCCATCGTAGAATCCGATACTTTGAAGAAGATGCTACCCTACTTCAACGAGGACAGGGTTGCCGCCGTCACTCCGGCGCTGAAAGTCTACAGACCTAAAACGTTGATACAGAAGATGCAGTGGTTCGAGTACCTGTTCGCCATCTTCCTCAGGAAGGCCATGTCACTAATAGACTGCATCTATGTGACGCCTGGACCGTTCAGCCTATTCAAGAAGGACATCGTGATAAAACTCGGAGGATTCGACGAGAAAAACATAACAGAGGACATGGAAATCGCATTAAGATTGCAGGCAAACGGTTATATCATAAGGAACGCCATAGACGCGTACGTGCACACCATAACCCCCGTCAACCTTAAGGAGCTTACGACACAGCGGAGGAGATGGTATCAGGGCCTCATCTACAACAGCATGCTCTACAGGAAGCTTATATTCAACAGAGACTACGGTGACTTCGGCATTTTCATGGGATTGAACGTCATAGGCGTTCTGGTGCTGGTCGCATCAGCTTCGCTTCTGATGTACCATCTGGTCAAGCCGATGCTGAACGACATATACAACCTGTTTCTGGTCGACTTCGACATAATGACGTATGCTAAGGACTTTAGCATAAACGTCAACCTGCTGGACATAGACTACACGATGCTCTACATACTCGTTGTTGTTGTGATGTTCGGCTTGTTTGGGCTGCTCATAAGCCACAGGTTCTCGCATGAGAGGATTAGGAAATATGGTCTGGGCAATGTGATAGCGTTCACGATGTTCTACTTCATCCTGTTGGGCGTCCTTTGGATAGAGGCGCTGGCAAACTATGTCAGCAACGGCTCCAGGAGAACGTGGTGAGAAAATGAGCAGGAAAATAAGCGGCAGACTGTACCTGGTCGCGTTCGTTATCACCGCTGCGATATTCATCCTCGGATTGCTGTTAGGGGTTATCATCGAGAGCAAGCGCCTGCAGTACGTAGACCAGCGCGCCAGGGAGGAGAGGATAAACTACGAAAGCGTGCAACTGCAGTACCTATACCTCTCAGCCATCCCGGAGAAGACAGGATGCAACGCGTTTACGGCAACGCTGAACAACTACATAGAGAAGACCGAGCAGACCAGAGCCAGGCTTGAAACATATGCGAGGGAGAGCGAAGTCCACAAACCTGAATTCGGCCTCCTCAAGCGGGAATACGTGATATCCCAGATAAACTACTGGATACTGGCAGAAAAGACGAAAGACCTCTGTAGTACAGATACCACGAGCATACTGTTCTTCTACTCAAGCGACTGCCCCAGATGCGAAGACCAGGGCTTCGTGTTGGACTACATAAAGAAGAGGTTCGGGCGGAAGGTTCTGATATTCGCGCTCGATGCGGAGTTCATCGACGAACAGATGATCCCCATACTCAAGCAGACGTACAATGTGACCTCGACGCCAACAGTGATAGTCGACGACGAAACATTCAATGATTTCACAGGCAAGGACGCCCTCACATCCATAATATGCTCCAACCTAGATGAGGAGCCGGAAGAATGCACTTAGAACCCCAACTTCTCCAAGAGCTGAAAAGGCAGAGCGTCCATATCCTCGCAGGCCTGTTCATGGCTGCCGCAGTATGGCAGGTTAAACCTATGATGGGTTTCTACATTCTGGTTCCGATGCTGATCATAATATTCCTGCTCTGGACTCTGCCGAGGATGGCGCCCAACTTAATGCCGATAAAGCATGTGATAGCCCACTTCGAAAGGGAGAAGGACATCAAGGAGTTCCCATTCAAAGGCGCCTTCTGGTACAATGTTGGCATAACGCTCCCAGTTACTCTCTTGGACAGGGACATGGCGTGCGCGATCATAATAATCCTGAGCCTAGGCGACGGCATGTCAACGCTTGTCGGCAGATTCGTTGGAAAGCACAGGATAGGGAGGAAAAGCATCGAAGGGTTCATCGCATTCGTCGTATTCAGTGCCCTGGGATCAAGCCTGCTTCTAGATCCGATAAGGGCACTACAGTTCTCGCTGGTGGGAGGTCTCGTAGAGATGATTGAATTCTTCGACGACAACCTCATGATACCTCTGACTCTGACGCTCGCAGCCTACTTAGTGGGAGCCTAGGACTCTGTCCAGCAGCCGTATAACCCCTACATTCTCTTTAACGTCATGCACCCTGAGGACGTCAACTCCATTCAAAGCACAGTATGCTGTAACGCCCAAAGTCGCAGGAAGCCGGTCTTCGACTGGAATGCCAAGGACGTTGCCTATGAACGACTTGCGCGAGTGGCCCACAAGGAGTGGAAGCCCGATTTTCTTGAACTCTCTGATATTCTTTAGTATCGCAAGATTATGCTCAGTGGTCTTGCCGAATCCTATGCCAGGATCCAGTATGATCCGGTCATCTGCTATTCCAATCGATCCTGCGAACTCTACCCTCTCCTTGAAGAATCCGACAATGTCGGATACGATGTCAGTGTATTTTGGACTGTCCTGCATGTTTGAGGGGGTTCCCTGCATGTGCATTACCACCACCGGCAGGCCTGAGCTTGCAACAGCCTCTGCCATTCCCTTGGACCTGAGCCCGTAAATGTCGTTCACCATCGACGCACCAGCCGTTATGGCAGCCCTGACGACCTCAGGCGTGTAGGAGTCTACGGAGAGCGGGATGTCAAGGTTGGATGAGAGCGCCTTGATTACCGGCACTATCCTCCCAGCCTCCTCCTTCGCTGAGACTGGAACAGCCCCAGGACGGGAGGATTCCCCTCCGACGTCGATGATGTCAGCCCCTTCTGAGGCCAATCTCATGGCATGTTCGACAGCTGCATCATAATTCAGGTTACGTCCGCCGTCATAGAACGAATCTGGCGTGACATTCAGTATTCCCATGACAAGAGTCCTGCCCAACCGAAGGGTGTAGTCGCCGCACTCTATCTTAGCCATCATTCTCCAGCAGCAGCTTTCTTATGTCTCCGACAAAGAATATTGAGCCTGAGAAGACTAAAATGTCATCTTCTCCGGAGAGGCTTCTCGCCGTCTGTATGGACTCTTTGGCAGAAGCTGCGGCAGTGCACTTCGCTCCCATGCGCTCTATCTTATCGCGTAACACGTTAGGGGAGGCGGCCTGCGGATGGTTTGACCTGGCTACTATAACATGCTTTGCGACAGGCAGCAATTGGGAGAGTATGCCATCAATGTCCTTATAGTCTGATACGCCGATTGAGAGTATGAACTTCCTGTCTCCGAAGTGCTGTCGCAGTGACTCCTTCAGCGTCCTTGCCCCATCAGGGTTGTGGGCGCAGTCTAATACAGTCTTAGGTCTAATGTCCAAGACTTCGAACCTGCCAGGCCAGACCGCGGAGACAAGCCCGGACCGTATCGCATCCTCAGGCACATCAACTCCACCAGCATTCAGGACATCCAATGCTGTGACAGCAGCGGCGGCGTTTTTTATCTGATGCACGCCCATGAAGCGTATGGCAATATTCTCATGTAATCTGATTCCATCAACATCGAAGACCTGCTTCAAGTGGCTGATTTTCTTAATTTTATAGCTGACATCCTTCCCGACAACATGCAATTTTGAGCTCCTCTGACATGTTCTTTCAAAAAGGGAGAGTGTCTTAGGATCCTCCTCGGAGGTTACGACAGGCACCCCCTCTTTTATTATCCCAGCCTTCTCTCGTGCGATGTCAAGAACGGAATCGCCGAGCACCTCCCTATGGTCCATCTGGACATTGGTTATTACCGAAACCAGGGGAGTCAATACGTTAGTGGAATCAAGCCTCCCGCCGAGGCCGACCTCAACCACCGCAAGGTCAACGCCATTATCTGCGAAATACTTGAAGGCTATTGCCGTGATGACCTCGAAAAATGAAGGCTCGCCTACCGACTTATCATCCTGCATCCCGTTGATTAGGGGTATAGTCTCATCAAGCATCCTGGCAAGAACATCAGGGGGTATCTGGCTGCCGTCAGCCTGTATCCTCTCCGTGAATTCCATCAGATGAGGGGAGGTGTACATTCCGACACTGTGACCAGCCTCCATCAGGGAGGAGTATATCATCGCGCAAACCGAACCCTTCCCGTTGGTGCCGCCCACATGCACTGACTTAAATCGCATATGGGGGTTGCCCATCAGCTCCAAGAGATGCGCCGTATGCGACAGACGGAGTTTTATGCCGCTTTTCCTCAACGTGTACAAGTAGTCTAAAGCGCCGCCATAGTCCATGCCAGTTCATAATAAGAACGTTGGCTATAAAAGCTAGTGTTTGAAGCAGCGGACGCCTGTGAAAACCATCGCCATCCTGTGCTCGTTTACAGCATCTATGACTTCAGCGTCCCGTATGGACCCGCCAGGCTGTATTACAGCCGTCACTCCTCCTTTAGCAGCCTCGTCAATGCCGTCCCTGAACGGGAAGAACGCATCAGACGCCATCATAGAACCCTCAGCCTTAGAGCCAGCCTTCTCGACCGCTATCTTCACAGCGTCAACCCTGCTCATCTGGCCTGCCCCGACCCCGACAGTATGGGTGTCCTTTGAGAGCACTATCGAGTTCGAAGTGACGTGGCAGTTCACCTTCCACGCGAACAGCAGGGATCTTATCTCATCCTCCGACGGCTTCCTGCTGCTGACAACCTTAAGGCCCTTGGAGGAGACTGCCGCCTTTCCGGATGTCTGAACCAGCAGGCCGCTTCTCACCCTCTTCAAGTCAAGCATGCCGGGATTTGACCGCTCTATCGGAACCTCCAGCAGCCGGATGTTCTTCCTCTCCCTCAGCTTTTGCAATGCATCCTCATCGAAGCCCGGAGCCACGATAGCCTCTATGAAGTGGCCTTTCATCCTATCAACCGTCTTAAGGTCGACTTTTCTGTTGAATGAGACTATGCAGCCATAGGCTGATATTGGGTCGGAATCGTGTGCGAGAGAATAGGCTTCATCAAGGGAATCCGAAGACGCAACCCCGCAGGGGTTCATGTGTTTCAGGACAGTTGCGGTGGGGTCGCTGAAGTCAGCCGCGACTTCAAGCGCGTCATTTATGTCCAGTATGTTGTTATATGACGGCTGCTTTCCGTGGAGTTGTCTTGCGTTTGGAATCGAACTCCCAGCTGCCATGAGATCACTGTAGAATGCAGCAGACTGGTAGGGATTCTCCCCATACCTCAAGTCGTACAGCTTCTTGAACTTTAATGTGAGGATGCCGGGAAAGATGCTAGCACTCTTGGATAGGTAGGCGTATATGGCAGCATCATAACTTGATGAGTAGTCGAACGCCCGTACAGCGAGATTTCTTAGGGTTTCATGCTCGAGAGAGCCTCCGTTCTTCTCAAGCTCAGACGCTATCATCCCATAGGAGCCTGGATCCACGACAACAGCAACGTCCTTGAAGTTCTTGGCTGCCGCCCTTATCAGGGTTGAGCCGCCGATGTCAATCTGCTCGAGAGCGTCCTCCAAAGTTGCGCCCTTCTTCCGTATCGCCTCGGCGAAGGGGTAGAGGTTGACGACGACCATGTCAATAGGCTTTATCCCATGTTTGGAGATTTCGGCCATGTGTCTTTTGTTTTCCCTTAAAGCCAGCAGGCCGCCGTGTATTTTCGGGTGCAGCGTCTTGACCCTGCCGTCGAGTATCTCCTCAAACCCTGTGAGAGAGGAGACCTCCTCAACCGTGACTCCGTTATCTTTCAGAAATTTGGCAGTGCCGCCGGTGGAGACAATCTGCACGCCAAGTTTGGCAAGGGTCTTAGAGAAGTCTGGCAAACGGGTCTTGTCCGAACAGCTTAGTAGGGCGCGCTTAACCTCCATGAGAAAAAGCACCGTTTAAAGACTAGGACGGGGATGCTTAAAAGTGGTTCAGATGACGCCGAACAGTTTCTGCTTCGGCAGCAGTTCTATGCCCTGGCTTATCATGAAAGGCACGATCTTCGTCACATGGTTTGTGCCCCTCATCTTCAGTATTTCTATGGCCCTGTGCCTCGCGCTCTCCCTCCGCAGGTTGTACAACACGATGACGCCGTCCACTATGAATTCTATGACTCCGTGCCTCGAGTAGGCGTTGATGTTCTGCTCAGCCTCGGCTATCATCAGGGTCGTGCACTTGTGGTTCCTCAACCATCCTATCAGGCTCAGGATGTGCTTCCTGCGCTCGAACTCGTCCTGTATCATCATCTCGATGCTGCTGATGGAGTCTATGATGACCCTCTGGGCGCTGATGTCGCTTATGCCGTCGACGATCTCGCCGTAGTCCTCCTTCACGACGTGCATGACATCCTTCGGGTCTATCCTGAGAATTTCGAGTTTCTTGTCCTTGATCAGCTTGTCAAGGTCCCAGCCGTGCCTCTTCATGTTCTCCTTCATAGGCTCGACGTCCTCCTCGAAGGTTATGTAGATGCCAGGCTCGTTTTGCTTTGCGCCTTCGACAAGGTACTGCATGCAGAAGGTAGTCTTCCCGCTGCCGCACCCGCCAGTAATAAGAATGTTGCTGTGCTTCCTGAAACCGCCCTCAATCATCTCATCGAGGCCCGGAATCCCAGAAGGTATCCTCTCCATCAAATCACCCAAAACACTGTTTCATATTGAGCGAACAGTTATAAATACTGAAATTCTGCAGCAGAGACGGTATTCTGCAGCAGCATCGCAATCGTCAATGGGCCAACGCCGCCAGGAACCGGCGTTATCGCCTTCACCTTATGCTGCACTCCGCCGAAGTCGACGTCTCCGACGACCTTGCCGGCTTTCTTGCTTATGCCAGCATCTATAACGACCGCACCCTTTTGTACCATGCTGGCCGTTATTAGATTGGGTTTGCCAACCGCGGTGACAAGTATGTCAGCCTCGCGCGTATGGCTTCCGAGATTTCTTGTATGGACGTGGCACACTTCAACGGTCGCGTTGCGGTTTAGAAGCATCAGCGCCAGAGGCTTGCCGACGACAATAGAATGGTTCACTATGACAACATTCTTGCCTTCCAGATTGGTTGTTTTCTCCAGCAGGTAGATTATGCCCTTCGACGTAGCTGGAGCGAAACTCTCATCAGAATACGCAAGCCGCCCTATGTTCGCAGGGTTGAAACCATCCACATCCTTTTCAGGCGAAATGCCTGCCAGAATCTCATAGACGTCGAACTTTTTCGGCAGGGGAAGCTGAACAAGTATCCCATTCACCTCGGGGCGTGAATTCAATCTGCCAATCAATTTCAGAACATCGCCCTGTTTAGCAGCCGAGGAAAGATTAAAATGCTCGGAGTAGATACCAACCTCCCCGCAGGCGTTCTGCTTCAGTTTCAGATATAATTTGGAGGCAGAATCAGAGCCTACCGATACTGTGGCAAGACCTGGCCTGAAGCCCAGCGCAGTCAAACGTTTAACACGCGATCTAACCCTGCTCTTTATCTTCGAGGCATAAGCCGCGCCGTCGATAATCCTTTTCATTCTAGGGGATAAAGCGGGAACTTCGACGTCATATCCAACACCTGCTTACCCACCTTCTTCTTAACTCCAATATCATCAACGTTTTTCAGGACGTCAGATATCATGTCAGCGATTTTGACCATCTCAGGCTCCCGCATACCTCTAGTCGTAACACAGGGAGTCCCGATCCTGATCCCAGAGGTCACGAACGGACTCTCAGTCTCGAACGGGATGGTGTTCTTGTTCAAGGTTATGTTAGCCTCCTCAAGCGCGTCCTTAGCAACCTTGCCGGTCAGCCCGTTAACCTTCACATTAACCAACATCAGGTGATTATCAGTCCCGCCGGAGACTAACGTGTATCTTTCCTCCAAAAGCCTTTTCGCAACAGCTTTGGAGTTTTTGACAATCTGCTCCTGATACTTCCTCCACTCGGGGGCTTCAGCTTCCTTAAAGCAGACCGCCTTGCCCGCGATTGAGTTCATGAAAGGTCCGCCCTGAGTACCTGGAAAGACGGACTTGTCAACTAACTTAGCATGTTCTGCTCTGCACAATATCATCGCCCCCCGCGGGCCTCTCAACGTCTTATGGGTTGTTGTTGTTACAAAATCGGCATACCCTATAGGAGAGGGATGAACGCCGGCTGCGATTAAACCTGCGATATGCGCGATGTCAGCCATCAGGTAAGCACCGACCTCATCGGCAACCTCTCTGAACCCCTTAAAGTCAATAATCCGGGGATAGGCGCTCGCACCGCACACGATAATCTTCGGCTTCGACTTCTTAGCTATGGCGGAAACCTCGGAAAAGTCTATCCGCTCATCATCCCTGCTGACGCCGTAAGAGACGGAATTGAAAATCTTCCCGGAGAAGCTAACCTGGGCGCCATGCGTCAGATGCCCGCCGGAATTCAAGTCCATGCCAAGTATGGTATCACCCGGCTTCAGAACGGCAAAATAGACCGCCATGTTCGCCTGGCTACCGGAATGCGGCTGAACGTTCGCATGCTCAGCCTTGAAAAGCCTCTTAGCCCTCTCAATGGCCAGAACCTCGGCTTCGTCAACGAACTCACAGCCCCCATAGTATCTCTTGCCAGGATAGCCTTCGGCGTATTTGTTAGTCAGAACCGAGGCCACAGCCTCGCTCACAGCGAAGCTCACATGGTTCTCAGAAGCTATAAGCTGCAGCTTACTGTTCTGCCGCACAGTCTCCTTCCTGACGATATCCGCAACCTCAGGATCAACATCAACCAACGCAGCCAACAAACCCTTCCTCGAGATTTAAACCACCTGCAATGACTTAGATATTAGCATAAAGTATAAAAGAATATACTATTTATCTAATGATTCTATACTATTATCCACGATTTTTGGGCCCGTAGCCTAGCCTGGATAGGGCACCGGACTTCTAAGAATCCCCAAGAAAAAGAATGGGGCGGAGAAATCCGGAGATCGTGGGTTCGAATCCCACCGGGTCCGTTCGGCTGGAAATCCAGCCGGCAGATTGTGCTATCTTCGGCTTCTACCTCGATAGCACGTACTGTTTCTTTTTCGTGCACGTTTTTCTTTCCCAAAGAAAAAGGTGCTTCACAATCCCACCGGGTCCGCTTCCGCCCTTTTTCTTTAGACGCGAGGGAACTTCGTTCCCTGCGCCCAAGGAGCTTCGCTCCTTTGGGAAAAGAAAAAGTGCAGGTTGCCCAGAAAGAAAACATTTGGGCGGCATTCGGCGGCTCGGCCGCCTCAGCCACTTATTGCATCCTCCTCAGCTTTCTGCCTAAATGTCAAGTATTGCCTCTTTTCTTGTGTGTTTTTCTTTTCCAAAGAAAAACGTGCTTAACAATTTTGTACGGCGGATATTTTATTAGAACTTTTCATACTATTACCATGGGGAACCACATAGAGCGAGATATGCCCTCACAGAAATCAAATGATTCTGTCTTTCCAATATTAAAGAATATACCATGTTTTGGGTCCAAATCTTGGTTGGGAGAGGGCCCACTCACGAAACAGATGAACAACATCAAGTCCATAAGCAATAAGCTCCAACGCGATGGCTTGGAGAGCCTGTATGAGATTAGAGATTGGATATCGACAAACTTAGAAGATTATGGTGGTCCAAAAAAGAGGGCTAAGATTAAGGAAATTGTGGGTAAGGAGGTAACAGATTTGCTAAGAAAACGAGGTGCTGCGGACATAATCAATGACGGCTTTACAACTGGTTGTGGTGACGTCGCTATAGTATTTGCTACATTGGCAAGGAGTAAGGGCATGCCAGTCCAGTTTATTGAAGCGGTCCAAGAGGATTGTTTAAGGGAATTGAGTTTGGGTAGCAGGCATCAGTCGATGAAGGGGCATGTTTTCCTTAGGGTTAAAATCGGTGGAAAGTGGGTTCTTCTCGACCCTATGCAAAAATCCGCCGATGGCAAACGCCCAAATATTGACTTTTCAGATAAATGGTGTAACGAGTTTAAACCAGGGGGGATAATCAATGAACCCGAATCGAAGCAGGGAAGGTACATAATATACGGTATTGGCCTTGACAGTCATGATATCGGGCTTCGTAGTTTTGAGGATATGAGGGAGAAATTCTTAGCATTCAGTAGAAGAATCTATCCATAGAATATCGCCGGGTTCGTGCAACCTTTTTAGGAAAACGGTTAATCAGGGGGCATGGCATGCAATCCTCTTTCAGTTGATTAACTGCTAGAAACGCTGATTTTGGGTCATAAATTGGGATTGTCTCTCACAAAAGTGTCAAATTTTTTCATGAACTCCGTTAGGTTATGTACCCCCATTTCATGACTATCATGACCTATTTCTATTATAATGTATGGCCCTTGTTTAGATTCTGGTTCGTTGATTCTTTCTCCAACTTTCACTTCACGGCACCAGTTATGTTCTAAATCCACGTTTGGACCCCCTTCAGAATGATACCTTCTTCCTTGGTCAACTAAAATCCAATCACCTCCAATTTTTACCTCTGTAAATACATGGCCGGTATAATCGTTTACTTCCATTTTTTCGCCGGTATTTAACATGTTATATGCACTTTCGGTCATTGTCCTAACAAATCTCGTGGGAACACCTTTTGCCCTCAGTAGAGCGATATAAAGTGTTGCAAAGTCATTACAGTGTCGTGTGAAATGCTCGCCATCAATTTCATCAGTTAATATCCTATCAGCGGTTCTCTCCCAATCACTGATATGGATATCTCTTCTCCTTAGTTCATCATTGCCTTCTTTGCCACCTAGGCTTGTAAAATTGCGTTTAATCCATTTGTGCACGTTTTTTACTGCATCCATTCCTTCCCCCGGTATTTTCTTGGCAGATTCTTTCACTCTGGGAGTCAGTTTGGTTGCAGGGCCACCTTGAAGCCAGTATTCATCAGACTCTAGGGGGGTTATCCCATCAAGCTCTGTTTGAGATGCTTTACGAAAGAATCGAAATCTCATATCAAGTCATAACATTTTATACTAACAGAGTATAAAACATTCCTTTCATCGCTTGACCATGCCAGTTGTAGAATTATGGGAATTCCCTGGTTGACGACATGTTGTAGGTCTGGATGACGTTGAGAACTGTGTGGAATGTATATAAAAAGGCCTGTTTCCGTGTTTGATTTTTAAATACTGGTTTTAATAGATTAGGGATTAAAATGGCCGAACTATTGGTTGTTAAGGCAAAAATCAAGGACTACGCCGGCGGTTTGAACGTCTCAGGCGACCTTGCTGAAGCGCTCAGCAAGAAGGTCGAAAGCGTCCTATCGGATGCTGTTGAGAGGGCGAAAGCCAACGGCAGGAAAACACTCAGACCGTGCGACCTTTAAGCTCTTTGCGGGGTGTGGAGGTCGTCTTTTTTTATTTTTTAAACCTACTACCTAATTAGGATCCTGTGACCGCCTAAAAACAACTATTTTTTATATCCGCGAGTATTAGTATAATAATGGACAGAAGAACGATTTGGAAGCGCCTGGAGTCATACGATACTTCTAAAATCAGGATAGGGGCAATAGCATCCCATTCCGCGCTTGATATCGCTGACGGAGCCACAGAAGAAGGCTACACGCCAGTCCTATACTGCCAGCGTGGCAGGGAAAGAACATACACCAGATACTTCAGAACCCAGAAGATGGGCAGTCAGGCTCTCAGAGGATGCGTCGGCGAATACAAGGTCTATGAGAGATTCTCGCAGCTGATGCAGAAGAGAGAGCAGCAGAGCATGAGAGAGGACAACGTGTTGTTCATCCCTAACAGGTCGTTCACTTCCTACATAGACATCAACAGAATCGAAAAAGAATTCGAAGTGCCCATCGTCGGGAGCAGGAACCTGCTGACGTCAGAGGAAAGGGGAATAAAGAAGGACTACTACTGGCTGCTCAAGAAGGCGGATATGCCGTACCCGAAACAGATAAAAAAACCGGAGCAGATCAACAAGCTGGCTATCGTCAAGCTCCATCATGCGAAGAAGAGACTGGAGCGGGGATTTTTCACCGCAGCATCCTACGAAGAATACCTGGAGAAATCCAACCAACTGGTTAAACAGGGCGTGATAACAAAAAACGACCTCAAGAACGCGAGAATAGAGGAATATGTTATCGGACCGGTCTTCAACCTCGATTTCTTCTACAGCCCAATAGAAGATGAGATGGAAAAGCTCGAGCTTCTGGGAGTGGATTGGAGGTTCGAGACAAGCCTTGACGGGCATGTCAGACTGCCAGCGCCGCAGCAGATGACAATGCGGGGGGCGCAGAAGATACCAGAGTACACTGTCTGCGGGCACAACTCCGCAACGCTCAGGGAATCGCTGCTGGACAATGCGTTTGAGCTTGGGGAAAGATACGTTAAGGCAACGCAAAAACACTATGAACCAGGCATAATAGGTGCATTCTGCCTTCAGACGTGCGTTGACAAAGACCTTAAGTTTCACATCTACGATGTTGCACCTCGTATTGGAGGAGGCACTAACGTCCACGTGTCCGTAGGACATCCCTACGGGAACGCCCTCTGGAGGAAACCAATGTCAAGCGGGAGGA
The DNA here is from genome assembly GCA_043800255.1 of Candidatus Altarchaeota archaeon. GTDB lineage: Archaea > Altiarchaeota > Altiarchaeia > IMC4 > SCGC-AAA252-I15 > JAZDNF01. The sequence continues at coordinate 46,087 of JAZDNF010000012.1, forward strand.
GAACCGCACTAGAGGTAAGGCGGGCCGTAAGTCGGAACAGGTTAGGGGAGATAGTGACATAATGGCGAGAATAGACGTCAAAGACGCTGTTAAAGGGTACGACAGGAGGAGGATTAGGATAGCAACCATAGGAAGCCACTCAGCCTTGAACATATTCAAGGGAGCGAAGGATGAAGGCTTCAAGACGTTGGGCCTCTGCCTGCCTGGCGGCGACAAACTCTACAGAAGATACGACCTCATTGATGACGTAATCTTCGTTGAAAAATACGAGGACATAATAAACGAGGAGGTTCAGGAGCAACTGAGGCAGAAGAATGCCATCATAATCCCACACGGCTCCTTCAACGCCTACATCAAAGACGGCCTTCTTGAGGAAAAATTCAACGTACCGATATTCGGCAACAGGTCATTATTGAAGTGGGAGACGTCAAGGCAGCTTCAGCGGGAGTGGCTTAAAAACGCGGGACTCAACGTGCCAAAAGTCTACCAGACCTACAAGGACATAGACGGCCTAGCGTTTGTGAAATTCCCAGGCGCCAAAGGCGGTAAAGGATACTTTATCGTGGACTCGCCAGAAGCCTACGAGAAGAAGATGAGAGACATGGTGAAGAGGGGGCTTGTCACAAAAGAAGACGCCAAGAGGCCGTACATCCAAGAGTACATTGTAGGCGTAAGCACCTACCCGCATTACTTCTACTCCCCCCTAAATGAGGGGATAGAACTGTTGGGCGTCGACAAAAGATATGAATCAGCTGTCGACGGCATAAGCAGGATACCTGTCCCAGAACAGCTCGAGCAGAAAATCAACCCATCGTTCACAATCGTCGGGAACTTTCCGATGGTCCTGCGGGAGTCGCTGCTCTCAGATGTCTTCGATATGGGAGAGAGAATCGTCGAAGAGTCGAAGAAGATAGCCCCTCCGGGAGTGATAGGGCCATTCTGCCTTGAGACGATATGCAAGGAAAACCTGCAGCTCATAGCATTCGAGATATCGGCGAGGATAGTAGCAGGCTGCAACGTTAACATAGGATCATCGCCGTACACTTACCTCAAGTACAAGGAGAACATGTACATGGGAAGGAGAATCGCACGGGAGATAAAAGAGGCGATAAAATCCGAGGAACTGGACAGAGTATTGACATGAGTTTTTAAGGAGCCAGCTAATATATTATAGATTAGATTCAACATTTGAGGTGCTATTATGGGCGAAAAGAAAGAAAAACTTGGAGAGGATGCAGGAATAAACCCTGACAGAGTTGGAATAAGGATGGACGTCTTGGACGACATCATCAGCGACATGAATGATAACCCTGAACTGCAGAAGATATTCGGCGTTCCGGTGTCAAAATACTTGGTGATTGTCGCAGACAACAACGACCTCCGCATAGAAGACGGCGGTGTGGCTGAACTGTCAGACAAGGACACTGAGAAGTTCCTGGGCATTCTGGACAAAGTCATAAGAGACAATTCCATGTAGATGGTAAAACCAGTAACCCAACGCAAAGGGGGGTTGCTCATTGCAGTCCGCGTCACACCAGACTCTGACAGGGATGAACTGGTGTTTGCGGACGGCCTGATAAGACTGAAACTCAGGGAGCCTGCCGAGGATGATAGGGCCAATAAGGCTGTTCTTGCCATGTTCAACAGGAAATTCGGCAAAACCACCATCCTACGGGGCCTGAAAACGAGGAAAAAAACGCTATACGTAGAAGGACTGAGTGAAGGGGAATTTAACGAAAAAATCGGGGAAAATTGATTTATATTCGATGGTTACGTAGTAATAATCTCAAAATACAGGATATTTCGTCACTACATCAAGAATCACATCTCATAGCAAGAGATCATGCTTATGAACTGAAACACGCCGAAGTGTAGGTTTACTGTTTTCTTGATGTTCTGACACCTGAAAAAAAAATTAAGGTGATATTATGGCAAAAGCGCCAGCAGATACGATAAAATACAATGTTTACGCAGACATTATGATTGACGGTGTGGTTGAGAAACCAGATGTCGTAGGAGCCATATTCGGGCAGACTGAGGGATTGCTCGGAGAGGACTTGGAACTTAGAGACCTGCAGAAGACAGGCAGGATAGGTAGGATAGAGGTTGACATAAAGACAAAGGCAGGGAAGTCAGCAGGAGAGGTCATAATACCCTCCAGTTTGGACATGGTTGAGACGTCGATAATCGCCTCAGCAATCGAAGGCGTTGACAGGGTAGGGCCATGCAATGCAAAAATAAAGGTCAAAAACGTTGAAGACGCCCGATTCGCGAAGAGGAAAGTGATGGTTGACCGGGCTAAGGACATACTGAAGAAGCTGATGGACGAGCAGATTCCGGAATCCGACGCCCTCACTGAGGAAGTGCGGAAGTCGGTCCAACTGAGCGAGATAGTCTCCTACAACGGCCTGCCAGCAGGTCCTGCAGTTGAGACCGCAGACAGCATAATAATTGTTGAAGGCAGGGCTGACGTCCTAAACCTGCTCAAAGCAGGGATAAAAAATGCAGTGGCTGTTGGAGGAACCAACATACCAAAGCAGATTGTCGAGCTCAGCAAGATGAAGACCACCATCGCCTTCGTAGATGGCGACCGAGGGGGAGAGATGATACTGAAGGAGCTTAATCAGGTGGCTGACATAGACTTCGTCGCGCACGCGCCCCAGGGGAAGGAAGTCGAGGAACTCGGCAAGAAGGAGATCATCATGGCGTTGAGGAGGAAGATGCCGCCAAAACAGACCCGAACATCGGGCCAAATGCTGGAGAAAAACGGGTCGGTTATGGAGAGAGACATTCCTGCGGTAGAGCAACGCAGCCCCATGCTAGAGAGAAGCAACCCGCTGTTAGAGCGACGCAGTCCTATCGTCGACAGACGAATGCCGTCTGCCGATTCGGTTTCAGGCGGAAACTTGCTCAAGGAGCTTGAGGGCGTGAAAGGAAAGCTAAGCGCGAAACTCTTCGACAGAGACCTGAACACGATAGCAGAGGTTGAGATAAAGGACCTTGTGAACACACTCAAAGATGTGGAACCAGCGTATGTCGTCCTTGACGGGATAATAACACAGCGCCTGATAGATGCAGCATCAAAGAGCAACGTCAAGGAAATCGCGGGAGTCAACAAGTCCGCTATCTCGAACAGCAGAGGCATCAGAATCGTGACAGGCAGCGCATGATTTTAACACCCACGTAATATAGTATATTATGCGACTGCCTGAGATTGAGTCGACTAGGGAGATCTTCGTCCCCACAGACCCAATCGAGCGGGTTATAGGCCAGAAGACTGCTGTCGAAAAAGTCAAGCTCGCGATAATACAGAGGAGGCATCTCCTTCTTGTCGGACCGCCCGGCATCGGGAAGTCCATGCTAGCGCAGGCGCTGGCCCTCCACCTGCGCAAGCCAAAATTTCAGGTAAGCATTCTACCAAATCCGACGAATTCGCACAAGCCTGTTGTCGAAGTTCTCACCAGGGAGGAGCTTGAGCGAGAGAGGAACACTATAAGCACCGGCTTCGGGCAGATGCTAACACCGAAAGACGTTCCCAGCTTCGTCGCAGAAAGGCTTGGCTTCAGGTGCACCCTATGTGGGGAGCTGAGCGACTATAAGGAGAGGATATGCCCAAAGTGCGGCGCCAACAAATACAGCAGGATAATGCCAGAAGGCAGGCAGAGCCCATTCACTGACATAATAACAGACGTCTTTGACGTGCAGGGAGGCACGCCGGAACCTGAAATCCAGACGACTCACATCAGAAAAGATGGTGTTGAGGAGCTGGTCATCTACCAGAGGCTTGAGAACCAGAGGATACGCATCTTGAACCAGGACGCGATAGTGGAAATGCAGAAGCTGAGGGATAAAAGGATAAAAAACGTCATAGTGCCTGTCGACAGGAGCACGTTTGTGCATGCTACTGGTGCGTCTGAGACTGAGTTGTTGGGTGATGTGCGTCATGATCCGTATGGTAGTCATCCTGAGATTGGCACTCCGGCTTATTTGAGGGTTGTGCCGGGTGCCATACATGAGGCGCATGAGGGT
>JAZDNF010000013.1:0-215256 GCA_043800255.1 Candidatus Altarchaeota archaeon
ACCCTCATGCGCCTCATGTATGGCACCCGGCACAACCCTCAAATAAGCCGGAGTGCCAATCTCAGGATGACTACCATACGGATCATGACGCACATCACCCAACAACTCAGTCTCAGACGCACCAGTAGCATGCACAAACGTCTTCCTCGTCAGAGGTATCAGCCTGAACCTGAGCTTCTGCATCTTGGTGTCGAACTTCTGCTTGGCGTGGTCCACCACCTTAACCTTGCTCTTCTCCCGGATGTAGATGACGTCGATCTCCTGGCCTGTCGCCCCGAAGCAGGTTGTCTGTATCTCCCTCTTCTGGGTGATATGCTTGAACTTGCTGGCCCCGCACTTTTTACAGACAGTGTCGTCTGGGCTTCCGTGGGCTCCGCACTTGGGGCACTTGAACCCGAGCTGCTCCGCGACAAATGAGGGGACCTTCTGAGGTGATACGACTTTCTCGTGGACTTCCTCTGTTATGACCTCAACCAGAGGCCTGCTCTGGTTCTGAGGGTTGTGCAGGATATTAATCTGCTCTTTTGGTTTGGGTAGGTGTCGCGCCAGAGCCTGCGCCATCATCGACTTCCCGATCCCTGGAGGACCTACCAGAAGAAGATGCCTTCTCTGCGTTATCGCCAGCTTTACCTTCTTTATTGCAGCATCCTGCCCGATGACCTGGTTGAGTATGTCCTCGGGCACCTTGATATCCTCTGTTGTCGTGATCTCAGCCAGCGGCTTCTCAACCCAAGACCCCATGTTATACTATACTCCATCCCTATTATATACTTTTCCGCCGGACTCCTGAACATTTTATTGGCAGGCTAGCAGAGTATAACATGCAGCGTTCCGGAACGGTGGACCTGCCGTTGCACGGCGGGCGCGCTCCAAGATGGCTTTTCACGAGGATGGTGAAGCTCGCGAAGGCAGTCTCAGACCACATAGTGTACGAGCACGGCAGCGCTGAACTGCTGCGCAGGGTCTCAGACCCCTACTGGTTTCAGGCTTTCTCATGCGTTCTGGGATTCGACTGGCACTCTTCAGGAACGACGACAACAACGTGCGGCGCGCTTAAGGAGGCAGTAATTCCTGCAGAACACGGTATCGCAGTCTGCGGCGGCAAGGGAGCCGCCTCCAGGAGGACGCCCTCCGAGATTGAAAACCTTTCGACGCTCTTCGACATTGGATGTGAGGAGTCGGAAAGGCTCAAGTACGCGAGCAGGATAACGGCGAAAGTCGACAACTCCTGCGTACAGGACAGCTACCAATTGTACCATCACGTGTTCATCTTCTCCTCAGAAGGCGAGTGGGCTGTTGTTCAGCAGGGCATGTCAGGCAGGTACGCTAGACGCTACCACTGGCTTTCAGACGACGTTGATGATTTCATAGTCGAACCCCACAGGGGGATATGCTGCGACAGAATCGGAAAAAATGTGCTTGACATGACATCTGAGATGAGCGAAGAATCCAGAAGGGTGAGCCTCGACCTCGTGAAAGATAACCCCGAACACCTGAAAGACTACTTCAGGATGCCATACCGTCACCCGGTGCTGGATGTCGACCTCACAGAGAAGGATATGGTGATGCTCAGAAAAGCCTATGAGCTGCAGCCGCAGGACTATGAGGAACTGGTCTCCCTCAGAGGGATGGGCCCGAAGAAGATACGGGCGTTGGCTTTGATATCGGAGTTGATCCACGGCGCAAAGCCCAGCTGGCGGGATCCCGTGAAATTCAGCTTCACCCACGGCGGAAAGGACGGCTTCCCCTACCCTGTTGACAGGAGAGCCTACGACAATTCAATAAGCTTTCTGAGGACTGCCCTAGAGGAGGCTAAGGTAGAAAAGCCTGAGAGGATGAAAGCAGTGAGGAGGCTCACAGAATACATTCAGTCGACATAATAGTCTCTGCCTTTCTGCTCGGTTTTAGGTTTCCCCTCGTTTTTCTGCCGGGCTGATTTCTCAATGAACATAAGACTGTAATACCTGAAGAAGACAGGCAACGGCAAGGTTACGACTATTATGGCGTAGGCTAACAGCCAGATGATTGCGAGCGCGATAATCACGCCCAAAAGGATCACAGGCAAGATGATTAAACCGGCAGCCTTCAAAGCCATGATGTTGAAGCCGGAAAATTTGTAAAGCAGCATGCCAATCACCAGGAGCGGGACGCCGAGTATTATGGCAGCTGCCAGCAGTATTATCAAGCTGACTATCAGGCTCAGGATTCCTGCAACAATCTTCAGGACAAGTTTCACGATAACGTAGACCAGAAACTGCATCCTCTCCGCCCGGATGACTGCCGTAAGCCTCTTCCAGGAGGCTATTATGCCGTCGCCCTTTTCCAGCATGAAGACTATCACAAAGTCAGTCGTGAAGGAGTCGACGAGCGCGGCAACCGTTATGACCGCTATGAAGACTCCGAAGGCGGGTACCAGGTAGGCTAGGAGTATGAGAAAGCCGGTTCCCAAGCCGTGAGAGGAGAGGAGTATGACCGGGATCGCAAGCAGCACCACGACAACGACCACCGCTATTCCGATGAGAAGCCTGAATGCAAAAAGGCTTAGCCCCCTCCTGAAATGTTTCTTGAAGCCTTCCCTGATTGACACCCTCCCGCTCATGACCGACTCCAGGAAGACGAAGGACGCTATCGAGGATACAATACCGAAGATGAGCGCAACGCAGATGATGGTAACCACGAACAGAATTATGAGTGGAAACGCCAGCCCGCTGAATCTTGCGTCAAGCTCTTCGGATGATAGGGACCTGGAGACATTCAAGCCGGAGTCCAGCGAGGTCATGAGGAAAACGACCAAACCCATTCTCAGCCAAAACCTGATCTGAAAGTCCTTGAGAAGAAGGTCCTTGGTCTTCTTAACAGCGGGTTCGATCAGCTCCAACGCCCTGTAACCGGTCATTTTATCGAAGACACTCTCTCGACAACCTTGTCCCATGTGGGCAGGTTGGTCTGGCAGCCCCACCCTTCGACGACGAATGATGCGGTGGCGTTGCCGAATTTCACGGATTCGTAGATGTCATGCCCTCTGACGTGGGCTGCTATGAAGCCTGCGTTGAAGGCGTCTCCCGCTCCGGAGGAGTCGACGACTTTCGTCCTGTATGCGCCGACCGTCACTTCGGTGTTCTTCGCATAGACCGAGCTCCCCTTCCTGCCTCTGGTAACGATGATCATCTCAGGCCCCATCGGGAATTTTATCATGAAACCGATGCTTCTCAAGTGATCGAGCTCGTGCTCGTTCAGTATGAGAACGTCGGTCTTCTTCAGTATTCGGGTGAACTGCTCCGGGATTTTGTCGAACTTGAATACGCCGTATCCTGGGTTGTAGACGACGAACTTGTTCTTGCAGGCTCTCACGACCTTGTTCTGCAGCTTCAGATATGTTCTGCCGAAGTATACGGCATGCGCATTCCTGATGAGGTCCCTCTCAAACGTCTCCCCAGGCTCAAGGTCGTCAAGCATTTCCGTGACGCCCTTATAGAAGAAGCTTATCTGCTCTCCGTTGTTCTTGAAGAACATGGACTTGGTAGTGTCGCCGAAGACGCCCTTAAGGTAGAGCCGTATGCCCATGTTCTCCATGTACTTTATGTAATCCTCGACGTCGGTGCCTATCACGCTGACAAGGCCTGTCCTAAGCCCCAATGAGGAAGCGACAACGGCAGTGTTGGCTCCCATCCCGCCGTAAAACCTATGGCTCCGTAGGACATCGGCTGCTGTGTTCGGCTTCGGGAACTTGTCAACCTCATAGAAGTAGTCTATCGCAGTATCCCCAAACACCACCAAATCCAAAGGACCTGACATCATTATTTATTATCCCACAGTTTAATATACATGCTTGTATGAAAATCGTTTTCTCGGTCGGTGGTTCGATAGTCGCCCCCGACAATGTGGACAACGCATTCGTCAAGCAGCTCGCATCGTTCCTTGCCGGGCTCTCTGAGAGCAACCAGGTTGCGGTAGTCGTCGGTGGAGGAGCCCCCGCGAGGAGGGAGATAAAAAAGGCAAAGGATAAGGGTTTATCAGAGGCAGAGTGCGATTATATAGGAATCCTGGCGACAAGGGAGAACGCTAAGGCGCTTGCAGCCGCCCTCGGGGAGAACGCCAACCGGAAGATACCGGAAACGATTGCCGACGCGGCGAAACTCTTCGGGAAAAAAATACTCGTTATGGGGGGCACAGAGCCAGGCCATTCGACTGACGCCGTCGCGGCGCTGATAGCGGACTGGGCCAAGGCTGACCTCCTCATCAACGCGACAAACGTGGATGGCATATACGACAAGGACCCGAAGAAGAACAAGGATGCGAGACTCCTTAAGAGCGTGAAAATCGACAGCCTGCTCCAGATGATAGTCTCAGAGTCGGTCGGCGCCGGAAAATACGCCCTCATGGACTTGACATCCGTTAAGATAGTCCAGCGCTCGAAGATTAGGACAGCCGTGCTCAACGGCAGAGACCTCGGCAACGTCAGCGCGCTAGTAAGCGGTAAGGATTTCAGGGGGACGACTGTTCTCTTCTGAGCTTGTCCAGCAGGTGCACCAGCTCTGAGAGGTCTTCGACAGTCGAGTCGCCTTTAGTCCTCACACCTATCGTATGGCAGCCTGCCTTCTTCCCAGCTTCCGTGTCAGACTTGGTGTCTCCCACCATTATCGTCTCCTTCTCCTTCACCTTAAGTTCCTTGCACGCCTTGTGTATTATCTCAGGAGCCGGCTTTCCGATGGAGACGTCATTCCCGCCCAGGATGATGTCGAACCTGTCTTTTATCTTCAGCGTCTCCAGTGTGAGCATCATGAGCTCGCTTGGCGTGTTGGTGACGACGCCCTTCAGTATCCCGTTCTCTTCAAGGTAGTCAAGAACGAAGATGGTTTCGGGAAATAGTTGAACGCTCTGGATGTTGTCTGGGAAGAGCTGGCCGTAGAGTTCAGCCAGCTGCTCGCTCGACAGTTTAGGGAAGAACCTCCTCACGTCCTCCTCCGTGGACTGCCCCAGTATCTCGGTGCAGAAGTACTCGAAGGTTATGAGCTTGCCGCCGGTCTGCTCTAAAGCCTGGTTGAAAGTCTTATACCAGGTCGGGACCGAGTCTACGATGGTCCCGTCCATGTCGAACAATACCGCCTTCACAATCATCTAAAACTATAGGTATTGTTCTATTATATAAGTCTTCAGTCAGACTTCTTAGGCCTGTGGAGTATCAGCTTCCCGTTCAATGGGACTACATCCATCAGCACTGTGATGGTGTCGTTCCCCGCGAAGGCCACTCCCACATTAGTCCACCTTTCCTTCCCGCTGTCAGCGTCTGACTGGACCGTGCTGACACGGTAATCCGGAGCCTGTCCTTTCATAATATCACCTCAGTTACAGTCTTCTCCCTGATGCTAGAAAAAGACAACCTGAGAGCAGCGGAAAAGTATTTTAGGATACTTGACGGTAAGATTAACATGAAACTTACTGTCAGAGGCGGAAAAACCGGTGGAGAACCTCCGGAACCAATTGGGCCGCAGCAATTCTCCTTTACAAAAGAGGATTTTGAGAGTATGCGTTCAGACAGAAATCGTGTCTTAGAGCAGATTGGTGAAAACGAGGGCCGGATATGGAGGGTAGGGGATATGCCCTTAAGGCAGGATGACCAGGGGAATGTTTTAGAGAATCCTGTAAGATTTATCAGAGATTCTGAAAAGGCAGGATTGCTTAAAGGCATAAAAAGTAAAAGAGTCTTGGATTTCTCATCAGGCTTGGGCAGGAATGCATTATATCTGATGAAAAGGGGAGCAGACATAACATCTGTCGCATACGAGCCTGCTGAGCGCGATTTCCAAAAAGTATGGTCTGAGAGATATCAGAATAAGTTCAAAAGACAGGGTTGTGGGACAATCGACATACGAGGAGGTAGTTTCCAGCAGACTGGACTCGTAGAGGGTGAAAATTTTGATGTTATAATATGTACGAATGCCCTTGCCCACGCTAGCATGCATGAAGGCAGAGACTTCATAATGAATATCCAGGAGAGAACACCATCTGGGGGAGTCCACATTGTCTCTACTTGGAATCAACATGATGAACGGGTTGGAGAACGTGCACGTCGAAGAGGTGGGTTCATAACCTCAGGCGATGCGAATGACGAGCTACAGAAACTTTATCCCCGGGAGGAGTGGCTGCATATTGGCTCCAGCCCGGACAAGAGGATACCCTGGTCTCTTAACAGAGAGCTAGGCATTAATGATACCAGAAGTCACTCTGTGATTATCGCAGTAAAAAAGTGATGACCTATTTGACGTAGTCCAGCCATTTGCCGTATTTTTTGGTCTTGCCTTTGGCTGCCTTGAAGAACGCAGTCTGCAGTTTCTTCGTTATCGGTCCGGGTTTTCCTATTGTGACGTGGTCGACTTCCCGTATTGGGGTGACCTCTGCTGCTGTGCCTGTGAAGAACGCTTCATCAGAGGAGTACAGCATCCCCCTGTCGAGGTCTGTTATGCAGACCGGCATTTTCAGGCCTGACGCCAGCTGTATTATGGAGTCTCTTGTAATCCCTGCCAGTATGCTCGCATGTGACGGCGGCGTGAACAGCATCCCGTCCTTTACAATGAATATGTTCTCTCCCGGGCCCTCAGATATTAGGCCTCTGTTGTCCAGCATCAGAGCCTCGTTGTAGCCGCAACCCAGAGCCTCGATCTTGGCAAGTATGGAGTTGATGTACTGTCCGGTCGCCTTAGCCTGCGTTGGCATGACATTGGAGTTTATCCTCTCATATGACGAGATTTTGACCCTTATGCCGTTCTTCAGGCCGTCCTCTCCAAGGTATGTGCCCCACGGCCAGACCGCTATGGCTGAGTCTATGGGAGCCTTCAATGGATTCAAACCCATCTCACCGTATCCTCTGTAGACTATGGGCCGTATGTAGCATTCCCTGAGCCTGTTGGCTTTTATGAGGTCCTTGGTCGCCTTGCAGAGGGCCTCGACAGTGTAAGGCAGCTTCATCGCATAAACTTTCGCGGAATTCTCAAGCCTCAGCAGGTGGTCTTTCAGCCTGAAGACCGCGGGGCCTCTACCAGTGTTGTAGCATCGTATGCCCTCGAACACGCCTGAACCATAGTGTAGGGCGTGAGTTAGGATGTGTATTCTCGCGTCATCCCATCCGACGAGCTTCCCGTTGAACCAGATTTTCTCGACCTTGGTTATTGGCATCGGCCACCACCGTTAACTATTAGGATAGGCTATAAAAAATCAGTCTAATTTTATGGTTGAACCTTTATGCACTATGCTCACTCCGCCGCCTTCGACGATTCTGCCGACAGGCGCTATCCTGAACTCTCTGCCGTATTTGCCGACTATGAGGTTGGCGGTCTCCTCCGAGCAGATGACGCAGAAGCCGACTCCCATGTTGAATGTCCGGTACATTTCGTCGACGCTGACTTTGCCGAGCTCCTGGATTTTCTTGAATATCAGGGGAGGCTCGGGCAGCTTGTCGAGCATGATTCCATGCTTTGTAATCCTCCTCAGGTTCAGCATGCCGCTGCCTGTGATGTTGGCTAGGCCGTGTATTTCATACTCTTTCAGGAGCGTCAGGACCTCTTTGACGTATATTCTCGTCGGCGTGAGGAGTTTGGTCCACATGTTGACAGGCAACACCTTGCGCGCCAGCGTCAGGCCGTTGCTGTGTATTCCTGAACTCGCAAATCCTAATATTACGTCGCCGACTGCTATCGTCTCGCCGGTTATTATCTTGTCCTTCTTTACCGCGCCTATCGCGGCGGCGGCAATGTCGAATCCCATCCTCCCCTTCCCCATTATTATGTCAGGCAGGGTTGCTGTCTCGCCGCCGACGATTGCGATTTCGGCCTGCCTGGCGCCCTCATACAGTCCGATTGAAATTTCCCTGGCGGTTTTCTCGTCTGGGTGGGATATCGCAAGGTAATCTACCATCGCGATAGGCTCTGCTCCAAGGCATAACAGGTCGTTGACGTTCATCGCCACCAGGTCTATTCCGACAGTATCGTACTTTTCAAGCTCCTGCGCGACAAGAACCTTGCTTCCGACGCCGTCGGTCGTGAAAGCAAGCGCGTATTCGCCGAAGTCTATGGTGTTGGCGAATGTGCCGATGTCGTACATGACGCTCCCAATCTTGCCCTCCCGAAACTTGAAGGTCTTAGAAACCCAGGTTCGTATTCCAGATATGGTCTTATCCTCCTTCTTTATGTCAACCCCTGCCTTCGCATACGTTGAAGGCTTCTCCTTGGATTTCTTTTCCATACTAGAATAATTCCACGTTGAGGTTAAAAAACCGGGTTGCATTAGCTGTTGTGATGTCCGCAACCGAGGATATTCTGGTCTTTTTCAGCTCTGCGACGACCTCAGCAGCCTTCCCCACGTTGAGGGGGGTGTTCCGTTCACCTCGTATAGGCGAAAGGTAGGGAGCGTCGGTCTCAAGCACCATGTGCTCTAGGGGTAGTTCAGCAGCAAGCCTCTGTTTTGCCTTAGAGTATGAGATGCTGGTTGGGATGGAGATCAGGCAGGACAATTCTACGGCCCTCAATGCCTGCTCCAGGCTTCCCGAAAAACAATGCATGAGAGCGCTGCAGCCGGCTTCCTCCAGTATGTTGAGAGCATCCTCCTCGGCGTCTCTTGAATGGACTATCAACGGCAGCTTTTCCCTGATGCTGTAGTTGACAAAATCTTCGAACATTTTTCTCTGGGCTGACCTCTTGGCTTCGTCCTTGATCCAGTAGTAGTCTAAACCGACTTCTCCGATACCTGCAAGGTCGGATTTGTGTCTCTTGAGTAATGAGATAAGTTTTGAAAAATCGTCACCTGTCGCAGTGCTGGGGTTCAAGCCTGCTGTCAGATGCAGGTTATCATGCTCCCCTACCAGGTTGATGCCAGCCGCTATCTCATCAGGGGAGGTTGCGGAGATTATTACGTTAATCCCCTTTCGCTGGCATTCCAAGACGATCTCAAGCCTGTCCGCATCAAACTCTGAGGACATGAGATGCGCGTGCACGTCAAACAGCATCTTCCACCCTGATTTCGTCGCCGGCTTTAACATTAAGAAGTTCGGAAGCGCTTCCCATGTTGAGGATTATCTCAAGTAGGCCGTGGCTTCCTCTTATGATGCCCAAGCCGTCTCCGACTTCGCTGAATGTGCCGACTGCGGTTGCCTTAAAAGTCTTACCGCCAACCATGAGGTTGACCCTCCGTCCGGGACGCAGGTCATGCTCCATGTTGACGACGACGTTGCCGAAAGAGTCGACATAGAGTACAGTGCCCTCATCAACTTCCAGCTGCACAATCGGATTGGTTCTTCTGCAGAATCTTGTTAAGTCAACGCCGTCGTCGATGAGCGCAGCCGCGGGAGCGAAGACGTCTCTCCCGTGGAAGGTTCTTGAGATTTCGCCCATTTTTATCTGGCCTCTCAAGCGTTTCACGTCTATTTCATAGAATTCGGGGTTTTTCAAATCCTTCAACGCCATGCTGAAGAGGCCGTTGTCAGGTCCGACGAAACTGCAGTATCCTGTTCTGACTATTATTGGCTTCCTCTCTGTCCCAACACCGGGGTCGACGACGCCTATGTGGATTGTTCCCTCCGGAAAATGCTTCCATATTTTCGACAGTATGAATGCCCCCTCAAGGATGTTATGCCGTCGTATGTTGTGTCTGACGTCGACAACCTTCGCATCAGGGTTTATGGAATAGATTATGCCCTTCAACTCCGCAACATAATAGTCGTTCCCGAAGTCAGTGGTTAAGGTTATCATCTAAGGAGTTCCTTCAGATTGAGCTTGCCGGCATACAGCGCCTTCCCTATCACAACACCCCATGCCCCCGTCTTCTCTATTTTCCTGACATCTTCAGCAGAGGATATGCCGCCTGAGACTATGACCGGCTTTTCTGTCGAGCCTGTGACCTTCTCGATCTTCTTGACCTCTATCCCGGCCTGCCTGCCCTCGACATCAACGTTGGTGTAGAGGAAGCCCCACACGTCATCTTCGAACTTCCTTGTCAGGTTCTCCGGTTTCAGGCCGGTCGGCTTGCGCCATCCTCTGACAACAACCTCGTCCTTTCTGGAGTCTATTGCAACGATAGTCCGTTCCGGATCCAGCGCTTTCAGGTTGTCGGGCTGTTCGAACGCTAAGGTGCCGAGGATGATCCTGTCAACGCCAGAGTCCAGTATCTCCTGCGCATATTCTACTGAGTGTATGCCGCCGCCGAACTGAACCAGAGCCCCGGTCGCCTCCTTGATCTTCTTCACGGTTTCGAAGTTCCTTCTTCCTGTTTCGAGGGTGGCGTCCAGGTCGATGATGTGGAGCGTCTCAGCTCCCATCTGAACCCACTTCAGGGCAGCTTCCACGGGGTCGCCGTAGTATGCTTCGCTCCCTAGTCTGCCTCCTACAAGCTGGGCGCATTTCCCGTGGAGTATGTCAACCGCAGGTATGATTTCCATCTTCAGTTGCCGAACATCGACGCGAACGAGTCGGCAGCCTCCTCTGAGCTGCCATCGGAGTAGCCCGTATCCGCTGATTCGTATGTGCTGCAGGTGTCATCCGCTCCGCCTCCCTTCTGCCTGAGAACCTTGTCTATCTTCTGGTTTATCCTTCTGGTGTTCTTCTCTATCTCCCTCAGCAGCTCTATCAGGGTTTCCATCGAGTTCGTGAACATCAGGTCTCGGGCGGTTCTGTCAGAGGCAGCGTACTCTGAAAAGGTTATGTCAGTCATCGCGAAATCCTCTGGAGTGGCCTGCTGGAGGTTCTCGTACAGTTCCAGGATCCTTTTTCTCTCGCCTTCGATTATGACTGCAAGGCGGCCGTGGCCTGCGCCTATCACGTTGCCCTCGAGGTTGTGCGTGTGTATCTCCTCCTGGACGCGCGCCCTAAGCCATGAGCTTTCGTCGCCTAGGACGTAGAATCTCGCTGTGACCATAGTCTAATATTGCTCCTGAAATCATTTAAAGCTTCTTTCGACTTTAGAGGCTGTTTCTCGGCCGTTATTCTCGCATACGTCTCCTCGTCAAGCAGGTTCCTGAAGTCTGCTTTCAGCCTGCCTGCTGCATTCTCCAGCGCCTTGTAGGAGTCTGAACCGTATTTCAGGTAGCAGAGTATCCCATCATAGGATTTAGCATGCGCTTTCAGGTATTTTTCAATCCGCTCTGATGTCACCTCGACGTATCTCTCCTTTATCTCATCTGTCTCGAGCCTCTCATCCCAGTCGTAGCTGTTGAACGGATAATAGTCCTCAAACTCTCTTGGGATGACGCCAGCATTGCTCAGCATCACCTCATGGAATCTGTTTCTTGTTCCTGTCTCCTCCAGCACGCCTATGATGTTCCTGTGCGTCTCAGACTGCGAGTAGGGCTTCTTGTAGGAGCACGGCAGCAGCAGCAGGCTTCTCCCTTCAGGCGGCCTGTACCATCTGGCAAGATAGTCCTGCCACACTTCAAAATGGGGATGTAGCAGGTATTCTTCCCCGACGCCTTTGAGGCTCTGCCTGAGCCGCTTCGGAAACCGGGGTATGAAGTTGAAAGTCTCGGCGTCAAACTCTATCTTTTGGCTGTCCTTCCACTGTGAAGTCACCTCATAGAATTCGTCTCTCGTAAGATAGTTCCATTCGCCGTCAACCCACATGCTGAATAGTTCAGCGTCGGCGTGAGGCAGCAAGTTTATGAGGACTATCGAATCAGAGCGCCTTAGGGCGTAGTCCACGGACTCTTTGAGCTTCTTCTTCCAGTCCTTCTGGAAGGGAAGGTTAACGAGCAGGTAAGTCCTCAGTTTGAATCCGTGCTTGTGGACTTTTTCGGCGGCGCGCTCGTAGTCTTCGCGTGTGAATCCCTTGTTGATTTTCTTCAGCAGCGTGTCGTCCGACGTCTCCAACCCTATGGCGACGGTCAGGTTAACGCCTTTGAAATTTGACAGATTCTCTTTTGTCAGGTATTCCGGTCGGGACTCCACGATAACATCGTCCAACTTGCTCCTCCTGCAGTTTGAGGCGACGTAAAGTCTTGCGTCCCTGCTGAACTGCCTGTCGTCGAAGAAGCTCCCGGAGCAGAAGACTTTTACAGCCTTTGCGTCAAGCTCTCTGAAAAAATTGTCGAATATGCCCTTCAGGCTGTCAGCAGGCTTAACGTCGCACGCGATTTTCCCGTACCCGCAAAAGAAGCAGCCTTTCCACTCGCACACGCCGGAGTTCAGTATCAGCATCTTATACTGCATCGTCCGTCTACTTTTCCTCTCTCATTTTCTTCAGCTCATCCTTGATCTGGCTTATCTCCTCGTCCTCTCTCTTCGTCCTGATCTTCTTGGCAGCTCCTTGGGATATGCTCAGCTGCGGCCCGCCGAGAATCTTCTTCCGCACGTCTATCAGATTCTGCTCTTGCAGTTTCTTAACCCACTCTTCAACCTTCCTCGTCTCGACCCTCAGCTCCTTCGCAGCGTCTTTCACGCTCATGGACCCTGACCGTGCGACAAGCTTCAGGAGGTCATTCGGGCCTTTCTCCTGTCTCATGGTCTGCCTTTTAAGTTCCTCCCTCAGCCTATCCTCCTCAAGCCTCTTCCGCTCCTCCCCCTCCAGTATCGTCTTCTCCCTGATCTCGTCCAGCCTGATCTTTTCAGCTTGCAGGTTTCGTGTCGCGTTAACGTCCCCGGCCTTGGTTTTGATGGCAGGAGCCGGGCTCTGTTTAGGCTCGTCTTTTTTTGGCGGGGCCTTTTTCACAGGCTTGGACGCCTCCTCCAGGAAAGAGGATATCATCCCATCATCGTCATCTTTCAGTATATTGTCTTCCGGTGGCTGAGTTTCTGTAACCGTCTGCTTTGAGGTTTCTTCTACAACAGCCTCGGAGATGTCAGCCTTCTCCGGTTCAGGCAACGCTGCCCCCGACGGCTCATCCTTTCCTGAGTCGTCTCCAAGCAACCCTGCCTCAGGCGTAGGCTGACCTGCAGCCCCACCAAACTCGGCTTCAGATATTTTCGCGCTTTCAGCTTCGACCAGCTTCCTGAGCTCCTGCTCCCTCTTCCTTAATTCCTCGCTCTCTCTTCTGAACACTTCCTCAAGGTGCCTGCTCTCCTCCAGGATTTCCCTCGCCTCTGCCTTTAGCTTCTCTTCCCTGCCGTCAAGCTCCTTCTTCTCGTCCAAAAGTTTTTTCTTTAGCCTTTTCAGTGTTTCAGAGTCACCGCCGGCATCTGATGTTCCCTCCTCCTCGAAAAAGAGGGTCATCTCCTCCTCAGCGTCTGCCATCTGCCGGCGTTGCTTTTCCAGTTCGCCCTCGAGTTTGCCTATCGTGACGTCCTTCTCCTTCATCTCCTCCTGTTTTTTTGTTGAGAGTTCCTGTTCGTGCCTGAGCAGGTCCTCGGCCTTATCCCGCCTTTCCTTCTCAGCTATAAGCTGGTCTCGTAGGTTCTCAAGTTCTGGTTTGTCGCCTGTTTCGTCTCTTATCTTCTTTTCAACGCTTTTCAGTTTCCTCTCGACTTCAAGCCGCTTCTTCCGCTCGTCCTCCGGCTTATCCGCAACCTCTGCCTTCTTCAGCTGCTTCCCAACACCCTCCTTTACCGCCCCCGGACCTGTCTCTTTCGACTGAATCTTCTTCCTGACGAACTCCCTAAGTTTGGAGGTTGCTGATATGTTGGGGTCAGGGCTTAGTGGATCGTCTATCGCTATGAGATCCTTGGACTCGTAGAATTTCACCAGCTTAAGGACCTCAAGTTTGTCAACGTTCAACTCCTTCATGATCTCGCTGACGCTGGTCTCAGGCTTGCGTATTACAAATCTCAGGAACTCCTTAGGCGTTTCCCTTTTTACCTTCTTCCCTATCTTTTCTTTGAACTGGTTGAGGAAACCACGCCGCTCCTCCTCCCTCTCCCGAAGAGCCCTCCACTCAAACCTCTTGCCCTCATCAGCAGCCATCTTTTCTGATAACGATTACTAACGACCGCTTAAATAGCTGGCTCCGGAAGCGGATATTCCCGGTTTTTTAATAGCCGCTCACATACTGTTACATTAGACTCCCGCCAAGATGAAATTCCCTGTTGTTAGGATAATCCTCGCTTTGTTGGTCTTATCGGCATCTGATATTCTGGCACAGGATAACGCTACCATACAAGGTTACGTCATGGATGACATCTCCAGCATGCCATACAGTAATGTGGAGGTGATGGTTTTCTCCAGCGACGACCATGCGAGTCCGGTGGCAAACGCAATGACAAATGCGTCAGGCTACTATTCCGTGCAGGTTCCCGCAGGCAGGCATTACAGGGTCGTTATCAGTGGAAGGGATTTTTCTGACAGTTACACCACGAAACTGCTGGAGGAGGGCGTCGTATATCCAATAAACTTCAAAGGTCAGGTTGAGACGAACGTTGAGGCTAGGGTGGTTGAAAAGTACGGCTTCTGGATTGTGGTCGTCGTCGCGCTTGTGATACTTTCCATAATACTGGCAGACCAGTTTTTCCTCAGGAGGAGGCGGATCATAAGCGGCCTTGAGAGGGAGAGCAGAGAGCTTGAGACCAGGATTGAAAAGACCGAGATCAAAGAGGGCGACGAAGTCAGCAGGCTAAGGAAGGAGAGGGACCAGATAGGGTACATGATAAACCTGACCAAGATAAAGTTCCACAAGAGGAATATTGACGAGGAGAGCTTCAGGGAGATCGTAAGAGACTACCAGAAGAAGCTCATCGAGATAGAGGCCAAACTCAACGAGCTCGGGGAGAAGTAGGCTACTCCTTCACTATCTTTATGCCCGCGCCCTTCTCGAATTTCAGCGTGTGTATTTCCTCGCTGTGTGATGTCCTGCGCATCTTCTCTATTATGAGAGTCCTGCCTGCGTCCGGCCCGCTTGTCCTGTAACTTAGTGAGATGACTCCGTCGACTATGTACTTTTCCACTCCCTCTGTGGGGAAATCAGTGTCGGTTTCTGAGACTAATACCGTGGTGAGATTGGCTGATTTAAGCTTGTAGTTCATGTCAAGTATCAGCCGCCTTGCCTCGGTCTTGTCCTTTACCATAACATCCAATGCGGGTATGCTGTCTATGGAGGCCCTCTTCGCCCCTATCTTGTCGGCAGCCCTCCTCACGACGTCAAGGAGCTTTCGTATGTCCCTCTCGCCCGGCAGAATCGAGAAACTCTTTGACGAGACGGGGATGCATCCTATGACGTCTTCGACGCTCACCCTCGAGAGGCTTGCGTCGATTATTATCAGCTTTCCTTCAGTTTCAAGCTTCTCCAGGTCGAAATCGAACTCCAGCATGTCCTCCTTGAACTCGTCAGGATTCTGCTCCAACAGAACCAGAACCCCCGGTTCGTTGTATTCGACCGCCCCCTGGTAGATGAACTGTGTAGCCAGTATAGTCTTACCTGTACCGCAGCAGCCTGACACGAGTATCGTCCTCCCCCTTGGGAAGCCGCCCTCAATAAGCTCGTCCAAGCCTTGGATTCCAGTCGGGCACCGCCTATCAGAAGCCTTCTTTTTCATAGTATTCTCATTAATCAATTCAACAGGAAAGAATAAAAGGTTAGGTATTCCGCAGAGAGTATCCGCGGCCGCCCCCACGTCTGCCTCTGTAATAGAGGTAACCGAGTCCGAATAGTATTATGAGGAGTGACAGCCATAGCATCGTACCCCTGTACAGGTACCTTACCATGTTGTTAATCATCCTGAATGCCTGTTCCTGCAGGATCTCCGGGGGTTTAAGCTTTAGCTCGCCCACCCCCGGAAGGCTGATGATTAGGGGATAGACTACCTTGATTCTGAAGCTTTCTGACAGTATCTGAGTCGAGTTCGTGTAGTTGGCGTCGACTGAGAGCACGTAAGTTCCCTCCAATGGATCATGGCTGGATGTCATGTCCCAGACCAGATTTTTCCTCTCGTCCAGCTTCAGCGGGTTTAGCTCGATTGACGGTTTTGATATCGGCTGGAATATTCCAGGAGAGTTAAGGGTTATTATCAGATTATCGGCATCTGCCTTTGCCCTAATCTCGGCAGACACGGTGAACGTCTCATTGGGGTAAACGTACTCCGGGAGATTGACTCTGACTTCCAGTATCGCCTGGCACGGGCCGCACGGCCCTCCGCAGTCAGCTTCCGTTTCGCCTACATCTTTAACGCCGTTAGAGCATCCTACAGTTGATTCGTCTGACTGCACTCTCGTGTAGTTCCCGCTCACCGGACAGCAGCAGTAAGGATTTTCTGGATTAGCCTCCTTACAGTCCCAGTCAGCCTTGGCTGAGTGCCTCCACTGCCAGTCCGAGTCAGGAATAGCGCAGTCCCGTCTGCTGTAGCATCTTGAGTCTATAGAGTTATAGTCAGCCCTGCAAACCTCATAGCAGCTTGAGGGTATCGTCGTCGTGGTTGACGTTGTTGAGATAATCTCCTCCGGACAGCAGCAGTAAGGATTGTCCGGGTTAGCCTCCTCGCAGTCCCAATCCCCCTCCAATTGGTGCACCCACGTTCCGGCTGGATCCTCTATCGAGCATGACCTCTTGGAGTAGCATCTCGATTCGGACGTGTTGTACAATCCCAAGCAGATATGGTAGCATGTGTCACTGAGGAGGAGTGTAGTCGTAGTTGTTACCGTGGACGTTGAAACTGTTGACGTCGAAGTCGTGGGCTGCACTGTCGTGGTAGACTCTACGGTCGTCTCCCTAGGCAGGATGGTCGTCTCCACAGTAGTCTCAACCGTTGTCGCAACAGTAGTTGGAAGTGTCGTTGGGCCGCCTCCCCTGAAGCTTATGAAAAAGGATTCTACTTCGGAGTCGTTCACGTTCTCGTGGTAGTCGTAGGCTATTATGGTGATATTATAGTCTCCGAACGATGTTGTGTTGTAGAATGTGCCCCAGTAGCTGTTCCCGTATGCCAACGTCAGGTTGATCGTCTGGCTGTCATTTGAAATGGGGAAGGTTATGTTCGCCATCACATTAGATACTGCGACATCGTCTGTCACATCCGCGTAGACGTCTACCGTATCTCCAACGTAAGCGTCATTTGCTATTATGTTAGTGACTCCTGGAGCGGTGTTGTCTGAGATCCATCTCACTGACATGCGGAAGACCTGGCTGTCGGTTTCTACCCCGTCTGATACTGTCACATTAACCTGGTGCAGTCCATTGCTGGAGTTCGATGTCAGCGTGAAGTTTATGAGCCCTGTTGCAGGGTTTATGATGAAGAAGGTTGCGTTGGTTGAATAGGTTAACGTGTCATTGTCAGCGTCTGTCGCATTCACGTCCAAGCTGAATGGAACCAGAACGGTCACATTCCTATCAATTGTGTAGTCTAGGACTGGCGGCGAGTTCAGAATCGTTAAACTGGTAGAGTTCTGCGCGTTTCCCGGCAGGCCATGCTCGTCCACCGGCGTCTGCTCGCACACTATTGTGTCGGCTTTCCCGCACATTCCGGCCTGCAGCCTGCTATTCGTGTTTGAAATCTGGGAGCCGTTGACATACCATCTGTAGATGGGGGTCCCGTTCGTGTCCCCGTCCAGGTCATAGAATGTGCCGTTGCCGCAGGCCAGCTCTGCTGTTATGTAGGCTGTTGTCGGCGTTATTATGGGCGGGCTTGTCAGGTTTGGCACGTGGTTCGCCTCGAATACTGCTTCCCGTGTGTTAGAACATATGATGCTGTCGCAGACCTTGAGGTATGCTGTCGTGGTCGAGTTGTCTGTTTCTTGAATAATGTAACGGCAGGTTTTAGGGTTCGTGGTTGAATAGTTGCTGCTGCAGTATTCCAATTCAGCGCATCCTGCTATCGTGATTGCAGTGCTGTTGCAGACGTACATAATAACTGTGTCTCCTTCGGTGTCCGTCCAGTTCGCGGTGAATGTCACATTCTGCGTGACATTCTTGACGCCAGGGTGTAGTGAGTCTGACGTGGCTTCTGTGAGGGTTGGCGCCGTGTTCGCGGCGCCTATCTGGACTTCGCTTGAATTCCTGCTGGTGTTGGATGTGCCGTCTGATGCTGTTATCATGCACACCCATATGTCAAAGTTGGTGAGGTTGCCTGAGCCTATGGTTTTTGTAGTGAGTCCTGTCTGTAGTGTCCCGTTTTTGTACCAGCTGTGGTACAAACTGATAGTGTCGGCGTCAGCATCTGATATTGTGCCGTTATCGCATGACAAGCTGTTGTAGTCGTATGCTGGCGTCGGGTTTATACTCACGTTGGATATTGTTGGCAGAGTGTTTGAGAGAGTGATATTATTCGACATCCTGATTGTTCCGTTGTCGAAGCTGTCGTAAGGAATGGCAGAGCAGCTCACATTCGCACCTCTCCCGCAGCCTATGCTCCGGGTGCAATTGAGGGTTCTGGGAGTGTAGGCTATATTTGTCCCGTTAATCTGCCATCCGTAATATATGCTGACATTGTCATTGTCATCGTCTGATGCAGTCGCAGTACATGTTAGGTTGGTGTTGACCTTGGCTGCTGTCGGCGTTAATGCCAGGATCACGTCAGGACGACTGTTGTTGACCATTATTGATGTGGAGTTGACCTGCGCGCCGATGTCCTCGTCATCATAGGGTATGATCCCACATGTCAGGTTGTCAAAGTGGTTGAAGTATGTTGAGCCAGACAGAGAATTCAAACCGCTTGCTATTACTCCAGTATCATTGTACCAGACGTAGTTCAATGTGACCAGGTCGCCGTCTGCGTCGCTTACGGTCCCGTTTTCGCAGCTTAGGTTGCCGTTTGTGTATGCTGTCGCCGGCGCAATATTTGCGCTTCCGACGACTGGGAGGGTGTTCTGTATCACTGTTGTGTTATAGTTTACTGTCGAATTGTATCCTCCTGACGTCGCATACGCCCAGCAGTATATTGTGTCGCCTTTGCCGCAGCCTGTGCTGTTGCAGTCGTATGTGCTAGCCGCAGACCGGTCCCGTAGGAGGCTACCGGTCTTGTTGAACAGATAGTAGTATGTGATGGTACTACCCTCTGAATCAACTGAGCCTGACGCCGTGCAGTTTAACAGCGAGGCCGTCTTAGGGCTGGAGGGGGTTATCACTATCGATGGAGGAACGGTTACGCCCACTATGCTCAGCCTCCTCTGACCTGTCGATGACCTCTGACCTACAGTGTCAGACACGAACGCCTCATAGGTGTAATTCCCCACAGTCAGATTAGTCTGATTACTGTAGAACGTCCAGTTCAGGGAGTCAACCTGCCTAAGGTTGCTCGTATATTGTTGCCAGATTTCAGCAGCACTTAAAGTCCTGTTGTAGATTCTAATTTCGTCCATCAAACCTTGGAAGCCGGCATTGGAAGTCCATGGGGGGCTGCTCTGCCCTAGTATTAGGTTAGTTTGGTCTGTGATGCCACAGCTAGATGACCCAGTAGCATTGTTTATGAATACTCCATTGATGTAGAACTCGATTCTGCCGCTACTATCGTGATTAGCAACAACATGATGCCATTCCGAACCAGACAGGATAGTATAGGTGCTCCAATAGGTGATTCCATTACAAAGAAGGCCAAAAGTAACATTATTGGTCGGTGCCTCGAGAAAGTTTTCGAAATATACCAAACCATAACCTATCCCATTCTCTAAAAACCCAAGATTGGCGGCCGCAATCAGGTAGTGTCCTGGACCTGATAGAACACTATAGTTAATCTTTGTCCATACAACCAGGGTGAAATTATCCTGAACCTTTAGTTCACTGTCGAGAGGTATGTTAACATAACCGTATCCGCCCCCACCGGTGAAATTAAGCCCAGACCCGTACCTGCCTGGACTCAACACAGGTCGAGTCCCAGCACTGAGATTCAATAGAGTCCCGTTATTCCCATATTTGGAAGCATCAACAGCGTATGCCGCATTCTCCCCTATCGCAGAATTGTTATCTAAGTTCAAATGCAAAACCAGACTGTCATCATAGAAGCTCGTGTTGGAGCCGTTCCAGTTCCAGATTATATCTGACAAGGGGTAGCCAACCTGCTGGATTGAGACATTCACCTGCACAGACGTGTTAGTAGTCAGAGTATTATTAGCAGGAGTTGGTGAAACAAAAACAGCTTGCGGCGAATTCGACACAACCAACGCTCTCTGCCCAGTCGAACTCGACTGACCTGCAGTGTCAGACACGAACGCCTGATAAGTATGGTTACCAGTAACAAGATTAGTCTGATTACTGTAGAACGTCCAATATGTGCTATTGTATTTCTTGAGATTGCTCAGATAATGCTGACGAATCTCAGAAGCACTCAGACTGCGATTATAGATTCTGACTTCATCTATCGAGCCGTTGAAAAACCTGTCCCCGTCGCTGCCAATTCCTGCGTTTGCTCCTACCCCCACAGGGGCAGTCGACGGCGAATAGACTAACGTTTTTGGTAATGAACTCTGTCGTACTCCATCAACCCATATTGAGATTTCAGTCTGATTCAAGTTTCCAACAATATGATGCCACCTGTTCAAACTAACAACCCCGACCGGAGTTGCCCCGGATTCGTTGACTGATGTATCTCCATTACAGACGTGGATATTGCATATCGGCTGGCCGCTGTTGTACAGACAGAAAAGCTCATAACCGTAATAAGGAGTGAGGGTTGGGCCAGAATTCCATTTTGTTATTATATCCTCGGCACCAAGGAGATTCATGGATGAAGTTGGACTCGGGCCTTTCATGTATATCCACGCCTCAAGGGCGAAACCATCATCTCCCAACCTCAGAATCTCGCTGTCGGGAATTTGAAGATAGTCGATATATCCATCAAGGTCTACGCCGTATCCGAATTTTCCGCTTGAGTTCCAGAAAGTCTGACCCCTGAAAGAACCGTTATTCCCGTGCCTGCTGCTGTCCACAACATAAGTTGAATTCTCCCCTATCGCGGGATTGTTGTCTAAATTCAAATGCAAAACCAGACTGTCATCATAGAAGCTGTAATTACTGCCGTTCCAATGCCAAGTCAGGTTAGCAAGTTGAGAGCTGCTAAAGAGTATGGATGCGTTGATTTTGACTGACGCGTTGGTTGTTGCCGTGCTATCAGCCGGCGTTGGAGGCATGAATACGATATTAGAGATGTTGAGAATCTGCAACCCTGTTGTGCTAGCGGCGGCCGCAGTGTCTGCAACGTATGCCTGGTAGGCGTAGCCGCCAACACTCAAGTTAGTCTGGTTGGTGTAGAACTCCCAATATGTGCTATTGTACTTTTTCAGATTGCCCAGATAATGCTGGCGGATTTCGGCTGCCGATAGTGAACGGTTGTATATCCTAATCTCGTCTAGCATGCCTTCGTAACCGGCCATTAGGTTAAGTCGCACGCCAAAATAGGTGTTATTGTCTCTTTCGACCAACTGGGTTACATTAACTCGGCTATTGTTAAAATGGCCGTTCATGTATGTGAGCATTTCTGAACCGTCCCATGTGAATGCGATATGGTTCCACACCCCGCAGCTGAAAGGCACGGTATTGTCTAGGGTGACGTATGTATCATTCGCAATTTGATGGTATGCTCTTATCCACGTGATGTTTGAGGCATTCATCAGAGAGACGTAAGACTCTCCCTCCCTCGCAGTGTTAACAAGCGTGTCTGTTCCGGTAATCTGGCCGCAGTTGAACCATGCCATTATAGTATAGCCTGATGTGAGGGAACTCACACCCAACGAGGTTCTGGATATATAGTCTCCAAGACCGTCAAAGCCGATTGCACCCCCGTACTTTCCGGATAACGTCCAAACAGAATTTGTTATGGTAAAATTGTTCTCATATCGACTGGAGTCAACTGCAAGCGAGGTTCCATCCCCAACCTGCGAGTTGTTGTCCAGGTTTAAGTGCAACAACAGAGTGTCATCGTAGAAGCTGATGTTGGAGCCGTTCCAGTTCCAAGTCATGTTAGCAAGAGGGTAATTCTCGAGTTCGATGGATGCGTTGAATACTACAGTAGTGTTGGGAGTTACCGTATTGTTCGGGGGTGTTGGGGATACGAAAGATACGTGGAGTGAGCCTGCCTGCTGGATTGTTTTGCTGCTGATGGTTTGAGAAAGAATCAGGACAGAGAAGAGGATTGCTGATGGCAGTAGGAGTGAGAAACTTCGATCAGCTAGATTACGTTTTGACATCTTTTACAAGCTATGCACTTGCAATAATGTTAATCATTAAAAGGGATTTTATAAAAGAAGAAGTTACTTGTGTGTATATCTGCTGGATGTGACTTTTCTTATCTCATCGGCTTTCTTTTTGCCGATGCCTTCGACTTTTGTAAGGTCGTCCTCTGATGCGTTGAATACTGCGTTTACTGAGCCGAAATGTGCTAGGAGGCGTCTTGCCAGTACGCCGGAAACGTTCGGAAGGGATTCGATGACGAAAATCTGACGCTCCTCCAGCAGCCAGGGCTTCCTCTCACCCCTCAAGGAGACAATGCGGTTCTCGTCTATCTGCTCCCGTTTGGCGATAGTGTACAGGATTTCTGCAGTGTCCTCCTCGTCCTGGGAGGGGAGTATTGGAATGCCATAGTCGACTGCCAATGACGCTATCGCACCCCGTATCGCATTAGCGTGTATGTCCCTCCTGCTGTAGAAGTCCATGTTGCCCTCTATTATGAGAACAGGCTTCGGGAAGTTCCTCACCATCTCGGAGGCCTGATTGAAAAGCCGCCTGTCGACGATAGACTGCAGAAAATCATCGACCGTCTTCCTCTCAACCGCGACCCTGTCGCTCAGGATATAGTCTGCAATCTCAAGCTGCTTCAGCTCGACAGCGCACTTTTCCCCCAACCGCTCGGCAATGCGGGAATTCCTCTCCCTGACGTCGACAAAGACTTTGACCTCCACAGTACCCTTATCGTCTTTTGGGGTAAAATCCATGATACTCTGCTGTTTGGAATCGAAGCCGGTCTCCCCTGCCAAGCCTTTCACGAGATTTGACATCTTCTTCTCCTTGTGGTAGGCTGCCCACAGGTAACCCTCATCCCTAGTGCCCTTGGATATCAGAACCTTCACCTCCCCAGCCTCGCTCCTCCCAGTCCTGCCCCGCCGCTGTATTGACCTGATCTCCGACGGTATGGGCTCGTAGAATACAACAAGATCGACCTTCGGGATGTCCAAACCCTCCTCCGCCACAGACGTTGCGACCAGCACATCATAGAGTCCGTCCCTGAAATTCTCAAGGATTTCGACCTGCTTCTTCTGAGTCATCCCCCGCTTGTAGTCCCGGGCAGCCTGGCCGACGAACTCGTGCACGCTGAGGCCGCTGTCAGCCAATGTTTTCACTATCTTCTCCACGGAGTCCCTGTACTGGGTGAACACCAAAACGCGTTTGCCTTTATAATTTTGGACGATCTCGAGCAGCTTCCCGAGCTTCGGATGCTCCACGCCGGAATCCTCGAGGGACTGCACATGCAGTCTCACCTTGGTGAACCTCGGATCAGACAGCAGCTTCCCAACCGCCTTAGACTTCTGCTTCGAAAGCCTCTCCAAGTAATGGTGCAATGCTGACACGCCCTGCGTCTCCAAGAGCTCCAGCGCGTGGTTGACCTTCAATGCTGAGGCAACGACGGAAGCAGCCCCATAGGAGTCGGCGCCATCAGTTATCTCCCCCCTTATTTCAGACTGGATTTTCAGCAGGATCCTCTTGTTGATTTTCTTCAGTTCTGCGCTCTCCAGGTAGCCGAGAACCTTCAGCATCCTAACATCGTCTCTGAGTATCGACTCTAGTATCTCCTTCAGCCGCTTGAACTCCTCAGGGAGCACAACACCAACCCACTCGACCCTCGTTTCCTGGACGTAAGGCCTCACGTCAACGTCCGTCTCAGTCTTAGCCTCAATCTGCTCGATGAACAGGTTAGCGCAGATTTCATCAATCTTCTCCTTCTGGCTGCTTGGAGACGCAGTCAACGCCAGTATCAGGGATTTGGAACGCTCACTCATGTACTTTCTTGCAATCCTCACGTATGAGTAATCGCCCGACGCCCTGTGGGCTTCGTCGAATATTATGAGGGAGTAATCCTTGAGGCTGAGGCCGCGTAGGAAGTCATTCTCTATCGTCTGCGGCGTGGCGAACACGAACTGAGCCGCCCAGTAGAGCTTCTTCCTCTGCGCTATTGGAACGGTTCCCGTGAGCAGCGCAGTGTCAGCCTCAACCAGGTTTTCGTCGAAGGTCCTCTTGTGCTGGACTGCCAACGGCTTCGTAGGGGCGAGGAACAGCACCTTATCCTGCGGGAACTCGCTTACTCTGGCGACGGCGACCAGCAACGCCACTATGGTCTTTCCCAGCCCGGTCGGCAGGACTACTAGAGTGTTCTTCTCCAGCGCATTGGAGAATATCCTCTCCTGATACTCCCTGACCTTGATCCGGTTAGGCTTCACCAGACGATGCTCAACGTACATGGTAAGGTAATTAATAAACTGCGATAATATTATAGCATGTCCTACTACATCAGGGGTAAGACGATAGCTGAAACCTGGAACAGGCTGCTGAATGTCATATGGTATTCTGGAGAGGACATCAAAAGCCAGAGGGGGAAGACCAAAGAAATGTTGAACCTGATGTGCGAGGTCGCGAACCCGGCAGACAGGAGCATAAAAGGCTTCCCCATGGGCGAGGAAGAGCTTAAGGCGTACGCAAAACAGCTTCTGTCAAAGGACAGGAGCGGGTTCGAATACACATACGGGGAACGGCTTAGGGCTTGGGGTTCTGACATACTGGATAAGCCTGTGGACCAGCTTGACGCCATAGCGAAGACGCTGAAAAGGAGCAGAGGCACGAGGAGGGCGACGGCCGTCACATGGATTCCGCCAATAGACTCAAAGAAGGAGGAGGTGCCGTGCCTGATTCTGGCGGACTTCAAAGTGAGGGATGGGAAGCTGAACCTCACCGCAGTGTTCAGGAGCAACGACATGTACGGCGCATGGCCTGCGAACATGTACGGTCTGAACAAGGTCAACAATTTCGTTGCAAAAAAGGTCGGAGTGAAGGCTGGCGCGATAACGACACTTTCCATTTCAGCCCACGTCTACGAGCACGACTACGGCAACGTCAAGAAGGCGTTGAGGATTCAGTAGCTTCCCAAGTCCTTGAGGAGAGTGGTGTGATGTTCCACTTCTTTGAGGATTCCATCGACCTCATTCCAGGACATGCCCCGGTTCTCGAAGTCCATGAAGAACAGGTACTCTCCCAGCTTCCTCCTGGAAGGCCTAGACTCTATCTTCGTCAGATTAATGTTTTTGTCTGCGAAAATCTTGAGGATGCCGTACAGGGCTCCGGGCCTGTCCTTCACGGCGAATATGATTGAGGTCTTATCGCCCTTCGATTTTTTCTTCGATATCGCGATAAACCTGGTCTGGCTCGGCTCGTCCTGCACGTTCTCCCGTATCACCTTCAGGCCGTACCTGACGGCAGCATACTTGGGGCCGATTGCAGACGCACGGACCTCATCTGCGATATCTCTCACAGCAGCTGCAGTAGACGCAGAGGATACACGGACGGCCTTAGGATAGTTTTCTTTGATGAAATTAGCTGATTGATCTAATGCATGAGGATGAGACATTATTTTATCGATTTCATCAGAGTCACTGTTTGAAATTAAACACAAATTTATGTCAAGAACAATTTCAGCCACAATATAAACATCGTATGATAGGAGACACGCCATAGTCTTTGCCACGCTACCCTCAAGAGAATTCTCAATTGCGACAACACCATACTCTGTTTTCCCGTCGCTTACACTGTCGAAGACCTCTGCTTCATTACTGCAGTAGACTATTTCTGCGCTAGGGTAAATTTCCCTCGCCGCTGACTCCGTGAACGTCCCCTCGGGGCCCAGCACTGCGACCCTAGCATTGCCTTTCATTGTCCTTACAGTATTCGATTATATTCTTGAAAAGCCCTCTCACGAACTTCTCGTCCAGGTCGGACTTCAAGACCATGTTCCGTAGTATCCTCTCCTCGCGTTCAACGTCCTCGGTTGGGAGGCCTGCCGCCCTCTTCACGTCGCCTATCCGCTTCACGATCTTAAGCCGCTCCTCGACCAGCTTCAGCAGCTCTGCATCGAGTTCGTCGATCTCCCTCCTAAGCTCGTCTATCTCATCATCATAGCTTCCCATCGTTCCACGCTCCTACAATGTCGATGTCCTCGCCCCGGACTTCAGTCTCCCTGGGACGGATTTTTACCGGGACAGGCAGGTTCACGGCGGCGCCAACAACTATGGCCTCCCCCCTCGCTAGCGAGGGCAGATCTCTCACTATGTCCTCCGTGACGGTTTCAACCGACTGCCTGATGTACTCCTGGTCTGAAGGGTTCATGATCTTCATTATTATCTGAGTATTACACTGCGATAGTATATCAGCGTCCAGTTTGTTGGGCCGCTGGCTCACAACGCACAATCCGACGCCGAATTTCCTGCCCTCCCTCGCTATCTTCCTCAGAATCGGCTTAGAGAGTATGTTATCGCCCTCAACTACTCTGGGAGCGAAATTATGCGCCTCTTCCACGATTATGAGAACGGGCGTGTCAAGTCTGACGCCGTTGGCGTCGCCCTTCACGAACCTCTTCCTTGCCGAGAATATGCCCCTCGACACCGTCGATACTATGGTCTCGCTCACTTTTTCATCAGCCTCAGAGAGGTTTATGACGGTCAGCTGGTTCCTGCAGACTATGTCGTTCAGTGAGGTGCCGCTCATCTGGAAGACTCTCATCCTCTCAAGGCGGCTGATCCGCCTTATCAACGCGCCCACCGTGGAAAGGCTGACCTTCTGGGTTATGCCCTTCAGCACATCGGATGGGAATATGTCGGTGTCGACCTTCTTCCCGTCCTTCTTTATGTCATAGATGATGCCAAGCAGGTTGAGCACGATGCTAAGATCGTACTCGTCGTAGAACTTATAAGCGAGGGTCAGAACCTCGTCGAGCAGATCCCTCTGCGTTGAAGTCAGGTCTGGAATCAGGTTTGAGAAATCGGCTGTGGTGAGCGTGCTTGCCGCGACCGTTATCCTGTCCTTGCCTTCTATGCCGTAGACTCTCACCTTCGAGTCCTTGAATCTGACGTCCTTGAACTCTCCGTGGGGGTCGAAGAGCACGACAGACCCGCGTTTTTTCATTATCTCCTCCACCAGGACGCCGACGGTGTAGCTTTTGCCTGCCCCAGTCATCGCCAGCACGGCGCAATGCCGTGATATGAGCTCGTTGATTGAGACGTAAACCGAGACGTTGTCCCTTGTGGAAAGCGTCCCAATGTGGGCTGACTTCGCGGCATCCTGCCGGAGCAGCCTCTTGAGCATCTCATCGTCCGCAAGGTAGACTCCGACTCCGGGCTGGATCCCGTGCCTGGGAATCTCAAGGCTGCCGTTGTTCTCAAAGCCGAGAACCTTCACCACCGAAACAGGGTACTCGCCCTCGTTGAGGACGATATGGTCCATCCGCATGTCCCTGCCGAACTCGTCCGGCAGCAGCTCGTTCGAGATTGTAATCTCCTTCACTATGCCGAGCACGTCCTTGCCTGTCACAGACTCCTTGACGCAGACGAACTCATCACGCTTGACGTGCTCCTCCATGCTCTCCTTTATCACGAACCTAAAGCCCCGGAGGGATGTTGTGCCTATGACCTGCCCGACTGGCTCCATGATATAATATCCAGTTGTATGAATAAATTAATCGCATGAAGTTTATCACGCTTTTTGCCCTGATGTCGGTCTTGCTCGTCGCAGGATGCACGAAAGGCAAGTCTCCAGCCGTTACGACAACAATGTCGGCGCAGGCTTCGAGCATTTCAACATCGACCCTGGAGGGGAAGGTAAGCTTTCTCATGAACTTTGAGGATTATGAGAAGACTGGCGTACTGTCCTTTGACATGGAGAACAACCTCGGAGGCGACATCTACCTGATGGGATCATCGGGCATACACCCGTGGTACATGGTCAGCCTGACGTTGGAAAAGTTTGCAGACGGCAACTGGATCGCTGTTGTGAACGCCTCAGACTACGGTGTGCCAGACCAGATGGTGGATGTCCCGCCTCTCAAGATAGAACGAGGAGGAGTCTATCATCTGGAGTGGAATCACAAGATACCAGACCCGGTGAACGGGACGTACAGGTTCGCTCTCGGCTACTATCTGACGAAAAAACTTGAGTTCCATCAGAGGACGCACTCGCATGAGTTCACGGTAGGAAAATGACAAAAGCGCTTGTTATAGGGAGGTTCCAGCCGTTCCACATAGGCCATCTATCCGGGATAGAGTTCGTCCTCAACAGGGTGGACAAGGTCATAATAGGGATTGGGAGCAGCCAGGAGAGCAACACCCGCGAGAACCCGTTCAGCGCGGACGAGAGAAAGAGCATGATAGAACGGTCGCTTGACTACGACAATAGCAGGTACGATATCGTCTACATCCCGGACATAAACGACGATGTCAGGTGGGTGGGGCATGTGAGGAAGATTGTTCCAGAATTCGACCACGTCTATACCAACGGCGAGAATGAGATGAGACTTTTCAAGGATGCCGGCTGCGACATCAAGAACATACCATTCTACAACAAAAGCACCTACAACGCGACCAACATAAGGGAGAGGATGAGAGTCGGCAGGCCTTGGA
This sequence comes from Candidatus Altarchaeota archaeon, assembly GCA_043800255.1. Taxonomy (GTDB): domain Archaea; phylum Altiarchaeota; class Altiarchaeia; order IMC4; family SCGC-AAA252-I15; genus JAZDNF01. The sequence continues at coordinate 28,477 of JAZDNF010000013.1, forward strand.
AGCATCTCGTCCCGCAGGGAACAGCCAAGACGATAGACGAGGTCGATGGTGCGAGAAGGGTGAAGGAGCTAGGCTGAACTCAAAAGTTTTCGGTATAGGCTGATGTAGCCGTCAACTGTCGCCTTGATCGTGAAAAGCCTTGCCCTTCTCATGCCGTTAGCCTGGAGCTGCCGGTAGATTTTCCGGTCCTTTTTTATGAGAGCGTACATCTCCAGAATACGCTCAGAGAGGTCGTACGGGTTCGCGATGCTCACCAGCATGCCAGTGGACTTCCTGAAATCCATGAATCTGCTGTCAGCTATTCCGGGATAGTCAACCTGCACGTCCCTTATGCCTCCGGTCCTGGAGCCTATCACCGGAGCTCCCTTGCACATTGCCTCAATCTGGGTGAAACCGAAAGGCTCGAAGCGTGATGGCATAATGTAGGCGTCGGCCGCAAGATAATAGGGCATTAGGTCATCAACCCATCCCCTCTTCACGTACACCTTTTTAGGATGCTTCTGCCTCAACTTCCGGAGTATGTTCTTGACCTTCCTGTCGAGGTTCCTCCCTCCTGCCAGGAGTATGAACCGGACATCCTCAATCCGCGGGTTCTCCTCCAGGAACATGTCAACAGACTGAACAAGGGCGTCTGTCGCCTTCTGCCCGGTGTTCTGCCGACCAGTATTCAGGAAGACTATGCCATCCTTCAGGCCTAACAATCTGAGGAGCTTCGACTTCGCATTCCTCTTCTTCCCTAAGTCGGATAGTGTCATCTCTCTGACGTTCATGCCGTTGTAGACGTAGGCGAACTTGTCCTTGGGGATGCCCTTACTCTTGAAGGGAGGCCACACGTCATACTTTAGGTAGCTCCTGCTTACCGTGTTCACCATGTCAGCATAGTATGCTATGATGCCCTCAGTCCATACTGGACTCAGGACCCTTCCCCCGCGTCCTTTTTTCCTGCCCTTCGCAGGCGTGTAGGCGAACCGCTCGATTATCGAGGCAGGAATAAATTTTGAGATGCCGAAATCTTTGAGCACCTTTCTTGGGACCATGTCATCGACTCCCTTCTCATGCCCTAGCAGGTGTATCGTGAAAAGAAATCTCACGTTGGGAAAACGTCTTCTGACCAGCAGAGCGGCCATGCCAGCCTGCCGGTCATTCGCATGCAGCAGAACATTTTTGTCCTTCAGGTTTCTCCTGAAGTAGGTCAGAAAAGCCTTGGCGAACAATGCGACCTTCTCGTGCTTCCGTTTCAGGGGATAGGGGTTCTTTACGTTCAAAGCCGACTGTTCGTCCGAAGAGAAGAGGACTATGTTCTTCCTCCCGGTAAGCCCTCGCATCCTGCGAGCCTTTACCGTCAAGTTTCCGCCGTTCACACTAATCTTAAATGAGTCGACAACCTCTGTTGCAGCCTCCAGGTCTATTCCATGCGAGGGGAGGAAAATCTGGACATCCACGCCCCGTTTCACCAGCCCGGCCTCAAGGCCCTTGATGAACGTGTTAAGCCCGCCCACGGTGCGCGGAGGGTATTCGAACGTCAGAAGGCAAATCTTCTCTCGCATCTTCGGTTCTGTTCTTTTAAGCATGCTCCCTTTTGACAGGCTGATATCGTCTCTCACCGGATGAATGCCAGTGCCTCGTCTATCCTGCCGAGCTCTATGCCGGTGGTCCTCATGCCGGTAACATAGCCTTCGGAGTTCGCAACCAACCCGGATTTTACGAAGGGGATGCCGGTGTTCACAGAGCCGACGTTGCCTTCAACCTTCAGAACCTCTGAAATCTCTTTCAGCTGGCCCTCAGCGTCAGGGTGTGCTAAGAATCCGGTGTTGGTTGCAGCAAGGCATACGCCGGATTCCTCATGGCCTCCGACAGGCATTCTTTCGACGTCAACGCCGAGAACCTCAGATATTATCTTCGTGTCCTCCAATTTGGGGCTCACTATCGCACCATGGTCATTACAGGAGATCAGATTGCCCAACGCGGTGAACCGCTCATCGACCCTGCCGACCCTGATCTTGTGTTTTTTGAAGAATGTTAGGGCGTCCTTGATCTCAGAGTCGGAGACGAAATACGGGAAGAGAATGCCGTTCGAGTTGCCTGCGCAGAACATTCCCACGAGAGTGGTGCCGTAAACGTGCATCCTGAGGGTGGGCGCTTTGAAGACGTTTATCTCAGGGAAAGAGTGCGACAGTACCACGTACCGGTCGGTCGCAAAACCCAGCAATCCGATGAAATCCTCCCCCCTGACCCTAATCTGCTGGTAGTACATCCTACTTCCCAGATAATGAGGCGACCGTCTTATCCTCTTCCGAGGTTACGGTGACCTTTATCCTCCTCGGCGGCTTCTGGATGCCTCTCGCCCAGAGCATCTCGTTGACTGATTTGTCAACCTTCACCGGCTTCTTCAGACGCTTCTCAAGAAACTTTCGCACATATTTTACAGCGTCAGCAGCTCTCCTAGACTTCCTCTTGTCGTAAACTACCCCTAACGGGATCCAAATGTCCTTAGAATCTTCCTTTGCAGCCATTTTCTACCTTATGTAAGAGTTAATGTCATCCTCATCGTCTTTCTTGTCGTCTGGTATCATGATCTTCGGCGTCGGAAACGGCGCCGGAAGCCTGACCTCCCTCGACAGTACCGTAGCCTCGACGATGCAGTTCAGGAGTATGGTATTGTGAACCTTCTCGGCGATATCCTTCGGGAGGTTCTTGTTCCCGCTCTTCTCCCACTGCTCGAATATGCTCTCGATCTTTTCCTTGGAATCCTCCAAGGACAGCTCCCCCGCTATCTTTATGACGCCGACGTTGGGCTCGTAGACGCTAGTGAACCTGAACATCACGGACAGAGCAGTCTCAGACTGCTTGACCTCAGTCACCGTGCTGTTGTTGTTTATGGTAACATTCTGAGGGACGTCTGAAATGCGCCTGGCCTCGATGCTCAACACGCTCAAGTTTATTTTCATGCTAACCTAATTATGCTCTATTTAATAAAATAAGGCCTATATCTTTTGGGGATACCATGTCTGAACCGGTTTTCAGCCAATATTACGCCAGCGCATTATACGCCCTCGCCACTTTGGCAGCGTCTGTCATCGTCGCAAAGCTCGTATACGCCATACTCGGAAAGTACGCTAGCAGGGTCGCATCGAAGACGAAATCTGACCTTGATGACAGGATTCTCGAAAAGGTCAAGGCACCCGTATACTATATTATAATACTTGTAGGATTCAACCTCGCCCTCGGAGGCATGCTATCTGAGAGGTATGCTGGCATCGCCGGAAAAGCCATATCATCGCTTCTCATACTGGTGGCAGCGTGGGCTGGCGTTTCTCTGGTTGACATTCTCATACTGGATTTTGGCAAGAAACTTGTATCGAAGACGAAGACGACCGTTGACGATCAGGCGCTTCCCTTCCTGTCTAAGGTTGCGAAGATCGCATTATATGCTGTGGCGGTCACGATCATACTTGACAGGTTCGGCTACTCGATAACCCCTATTGTCGCAAGCTTGGGTGTTGCAGGCATCGCAGTAGGCTTCGCAGCCAAGGACACCCTCTCAAACCTTCTTGGGGGGTTTTTCATAATGGCGGACCGCCCTTTTGTGATAGGGGACAGGATACAGGTCGGCAGCAACATTGGAGAGGTTATCGACGTCGGCCTGAGGACCACGAAGATTGAAACGCTTGAGCATACGATAGTCATAATACCCAACTCTGAAATCGTCATGCGGGAGGTCACAAACTACTCCCTCCCTGATGTAAGAATCATAGTCAAACACCGTATTGGAGTCGCCTACGGCTCAGATCCCGAGAAGGTTAAGCGGATTCTGACCGAGATTGCAAGAAGCTGCAAGGTCCTGCCGGAACCTGAGCCGAGAGTCTATTTCACGGAATTCGCAGACTCCTCCCTCAACTTCGACATAGTCTTCTGGGTCGACGACTTCAGGAAAAAACCCGAAGTCATAGACGAAATCAACACCAAAATAAACAAAAGATTCCAAGAAGAAGGCATCGAAATACCCTACCCAACCAGGACAGTATATCTGAAAAAATAACAGAACACATGAAAACATGGGAAAAAGGCGCAATAATAGGAGCACTATGGGGAATAATCACATTGCCAGCATATTTAATCATTGGTTATGTTTTCTGGGAAAAGGATATCCCTGAGATTGTTTCGATTTTTATGGATTTTCTTGCATTTGCTCCATTAATAATTATTGGATTCTTTTTTTCCGAGGTAAGTCTCGCAGCCTTACAACTTCAGAGTAAATTAATCGAAATAATTTTCTATAACACATTAGGTTGGATTTTTTCTGGAATGATAATCTTCTCAATTATTCAGAAATATAGGACTAAGAGGAATAACAAATGAGAAAAGCTAATTTTTTAATTTCAATAATTTTCATAATTTACTTATTAGTTCCCCCGGTTCCTGCATATAACACATATCTGAAACTGAAGGGGAATACAAATAAGTATCAATTGGATGCCCCAGGGAGGATTAATTCAAGCGATAATAACATTCCAGTTATAGTATATTTGAAAAAATGACGACTGTTGTTGCGACTGGGGTTTTTGAGCTGATTCATCCGGGGCATATTCTGTTTCTGGAGGAGGCCAAAAAGCTGGGGGATCGGCTTGTTGTCATAGTGGCGTCTGACAGGAAGGCTGCTGAGAAGAGGAGGTTGGTGATACCTGCCGAACAGCGGCTGCATGTTGTTAGGTCATTGAAGCCTGTTGACGATGCGATAGTGGGAGACAGCGAGGACATGTTTAAGCCAATCCTCAGGTTGAAGCCTGATATTATCGCATTGGGTAGGGATCAGAAGTTCGACGATGATGAGCTGAGGAGGATGCTTGCGGAGAGGGGGTTAAATGTGAAAGTGGTGAGGATAAGAGAGTACTGGGACAAGCCGCTGCACGCGTCTAAGAAGATAATAGAAGAATTCAGAAAGCATCAGACAGCCTGAGTCTGCCCGGGCTTTTCCCTCTTCTGGTCTCTTGACAGCCTCAGGAGTATGCCGCTCATGCCGGCCTTCTTCATCTCCTGGAACTCCTTCTCCGAGACCGTGAGCGTTCTAGACCCCTCGATGAAAACGTACTCGCCAGTCTCCTTGTTGTAGTAGAGCTCCATCGTATACTATTGCCCCAGCAGGTTTTTAAGCTTTAGCGCGTCCTCCTCAAGATTAGGGGACTCTGAGATTAGCGTCATATCAGGTTTTAGCCGTCTTATCACGTTGGCCAGCAGCCTGTAATCCGGCTGCCCTGAGCCTATTGGGAGGTGCTTTCTCTCGCCTCCCTTTTCAGTGTACTCTATGCCTGAGAAATGGCAGTGCATGTGTTTTTTTCCGAAGGCTGCGCGGTATTTTTCGAATATGCCTTCAAAATCGCTCTCAGTCTTGAGGTTCCCATTGTATCTTGCGTGCATGTGGCTGAAGTCGACGGCTGGGATGACGCCGTCCAAGCCTCTGCACAATCGTATTAGCTCGTCAAAGGTTCCGAACTGCTTCACCTTGCCTGTGGTCTCAGGCCCCAACAGTATAGCATTGCCTTCGCCGTCCAAAATCCTGCGCAGGTCGACTACTGCCTCCCGTATCAGTTCGAACGCCTCCTCAGGAGGCCTGCCGGAGTAGAAGCCAGGATGGAATACGACGATGCCGGCGCCGGCCGCACGCCCTATCCTCGCCGACTTTAGGATTCTCTTCTTCGACGCCTCTATCTTCTGCTTCTCCTTCGAGGCCAGGTTTATGAAATAGGGCGCGTGGACTGAGAGCGTGATGTCGTTGTCTGATGCCGCCTTCCTGACGCCGGCAGCAGTCTTCTCTGTCAGGAAAACCTGCCTCACGAACTCCAACTCCATCGAATTCAGGCCTATTTCCCGCAGGGTCTCGATGCCCTCGACCACGCCGCCCTCGCATCTCAACGGTATGCCGCCGGTTCCTATGCGTATCATCTTATAAGAAATATTATTACAAAGTTAATAGGATGGGCAGACGGCCGAAATCAATGAGGGATGCGCTTGAAGGCAGACTGGATGAGAACGAGTTAGATCTGGTGCCGAGGGCTTTTGACATTATAGGCGACATTGCGGTGCTTGACCTGCCAGATGAGCTTTCAGGCAAGAGGAAGTTGATAGGTGAGGCGCTCCTTGAAACGTTCACGAACATAAAGGTTGTCGTGAACAAGAAATCCAACGTTGAGACAGAGTACAGGATAAAGGACGTCGAAGCCATAGCAGGCGAGGATAGGACGGTCACCGTACATAAGGAGTACGGCTGCAGTTACAAACTGGACATCAGCAGAGCATACTTTTCGCCCAGATTGGGGACTGAGCGGATGAGGGTCGCGGAGCAGGTGAATGAAGGCGAACGGGTTCTGGTGATGTTCGCAGGCATAGGGCCGTATGCGATACTGATAGCAAAAAAGAGGAAGCCATCGGAGGTTGTCGCAGTCGAGATCAACCCAGACGCCGTCAGATACATGAGAGAGAACGTGAAACTGAACAAGGTGAATGTGACGATTGTGGAAGGAGACGCCAGAGAGGAGGTGCCAAAGTTGGGAGAGTTTGACAGGATAATAATGCCGCTGCCGAAGGACGCCCAGGATTTCCTGGATGTTGCGGTGCCTGCAGCCAAAGACGGCGGGATTATACACTTTTACAGCTTCGCCCACACTCCGGAAGAGCTGGGAGAGAGGGTTAAAGAAGTCTGCAGCAGTTTGGGATGCAAAGTAGAGGTGGAAAATTCAGTCCAATGCGGCTCCTACAGCCCCTGCCTTTCAAGAACGTGCGCGGACTTCAGGGTGACAAAAGATTAGACTATGACGCCTCGCAGGTCATAGTATGTGCAGTCGGTTATTCTGACTTTGACTTCTCGGCCAAGCATGTTTTCTGCTGGCTCCAGTATTATGGGCTTGTAGGCGTGGTTTCTGGCGGTGTAGGTTCCGTCAGGATTCGCCTCAGAGACCAGCGCACCTCCACCCCATCCAACCCATCTGCGGTTCTCCTCAAGGCCTATATTAGAGAACAGCCTGCTCATCCTCCTGGAACGCTCCTTCGTGACCCTGCCAGGATGCTGGTCCAGTGATGCTGCTCTCGTGCCAGGTCTCGGCCAGAACCGCGACACATTCAGCACAGCAGGCCTGACCTGTCTTATAAGGCTTAATGTAAGTTTGAAATCCCTGTCAGTCTCATTCGGGTAGCCGCAGATGACGTCAGTCGAAAGCGTAATGTCAGGGATGCTCTCTCTGATGCGGGAGGTTAAACCTATGAAATCCTCTGCAGAGTATTTCCTGCCCATATCTCTCAATACGTTGTCGCTGCCGCTCTGCACCGGGATGTGAGCGAACTTGTAAATCTTATCGTTCCCGTATGCTGTCATAAGTTCGTCCAAGAAGCTCAGAGCATGATCAGGGTTCATCATGCCAACCCGAATCTTGAAGCCGCCGTCTACATCGCATACGCTATGGAGGAGCTCAGGCAGGCTGCATCCGATGTCAGCCCCGTATGCTCCGGTGTCCTGCGCCGTGAGCCAGAACTCTCTGACGCCCCTGAGCACGCCATCCTCTATCCGCTCCACTATGGAATCAGCATCATACGACCTCAGTTTGCCCCTAGCCCGTTTGGTAATACAGTAGGAGCACCCGCCCAGACAGCCCTCTGCTATGGGCACAATATCTATGAACTGGCTGTCAGATGCGCGCGGGGCTGAGAATTTGTCAGAGCCTACGTCGATTTTCACGAACCTGGCTCCGGCTTCAACAGTCCTGACAGCGTCGCGTATGTCTGAGACGTTTGTGCCGATGAACGAGAACCTTGGGAACCGGTCAACAATCGACTGGTCGGCGGCAGGCAGGCAGCCTGCCACAATGACCTTGCAGCCGTCTCCTGACAGCGCCTCCAGACGCCTAATGATTTTATGCTCTGTGGGAGTCTTTACCGTGCAGGTGTTTATTATCCTCAGCTCGGCATCCTCGCTGAGGGTATAACCCATCTCCTGCATCAATCCTGAGATTATGTGAGAGTCTGACTGGTTCAGAGCGCAACCGTAGGTCTCTAAGGCATAATCCATCGTGGTTTTAAGACTAGGGGAAAAATAGTTAATATGCGGCTGAAGTTCGCCATCCTCGCGGTTCTGGTCCTCCTGAGCGGCTGCCTGGGCAGGGAGCAGGCCACAGTCACAAAATACGTGTGCGCAGACGGCAGCGTCGTCCTAAACCCTAGAGAATGCATAATCGTGGAGAAACCTGCAACAGTGAAAGTCTACGTCTGCCCTGACGGCAGAACCGAGAACAGTGTCGAAGACTGCCCAACAACTTCTACAGTCACTTCAACGCTATGCGAACCCTGCTTGCAGGAGACTTGCGGAAAGGAAGTTCAGGATAGTATCAGCTCCACATCAACAACGTCGGTTAAACCTTCAACAACATTGGAAACGTCCACAATCGAGGAGGTCTCCGAGGCAGAAAACGCCTGCATCAGCTTAGGCTGTGATGCGGATACGGCATACGTCGGCAGCAAGAATTCGGACAAGTATCATCCGTGCGACTGCCGTTACGCCAAGAGGATAAACCTGGAGAACATAGTCTGCTTCAGCTCTGCAGATGATGCCGCAGAGAGGGGTTACACGCCAAGCACCGGCTGCTAAGGCTATTTTTAACCAGAAATTAATATGTTAAAAACATTCGAGGTGAACCATGAACCAAGATGAGAAGGAGAGGAGGATTTTTGAACTGCAACTTGAAAAGGTCAAGCTACAGCATAAGTTCGCGAAAGACGGCTTTCTGATGATATTCTTCATGCTGTTTGTCGGGGGGCTTTTTGTGTCAACAAAATTATCGTATCTCCCGATACTGATGGTAGTGCTCATAGGGCTTTTTGTGGCAATACTGGCCCTCGTTGCGATACCAAGAGTGCTGTCGCACGAGCTTGACAAGCTGATGCCGAAGGAGTAGGGAGTCAAAAACTCCTCTCCTGTTTTCTAACCTCGGAGGGCATTAAGATGCCCTACACTTTTTCTTATGTGACCCTCTGACGCGATGTCGCCCCTGTTCCAGAGTCCGCCACCTTTGATTGCGTTGACACCGTTAAGCGACATAGTCCTGGCCTCTTCTATGTCCGCGCCGAAGCCAACGCAGGCAACAGCTCTCGAGCCTAATGCGTATGCTTTTCCGTCGCGCAATTCCATCGACCCAGGATAGAGCCTGAAATTGCGGCCGTCCCTCACAAGGCCTGCTGCAGAGGCCAGTTCGACCGGCTTCCCAACCTCGTCCCTGAGAACCCTGCTGGGGTACGTTTTATCGTATCCTCCGTAGGATGGCGGCACCTTGTAGGTGACGACCGACGCCTTCTTCTCGAAATCGATTTTCTTCAATTTTCCCTCGATCATGTTATAGCATACGTCAACGAAGTCGTCCTTGATGAGGGGGACGATGTTCATTGCCTCAGGGTCTCCCAGTCGCGAGTTTATCTCCAGTATCTTCTGGCCTTCCCTGCCGTGCATGAAAGCCAAATAGAAAGGTATGCCCCTCAGGCCGGGGTTGGCAGTCTTGCCTCTGACTTTATTGAAAATCTTCTCAGCGTACTTTACCTCAGACTCCCTGTCAGATTTGCTCATGAACGGAAGACGATCCTCGTAGCTCTTGTAGGAGCCCATGCCGCCGGTGTTCGGCCCCCGGTCGCCGTCAAAAGCCCGCTTATAGTCTCTGACATCTGGTGCCGGCACAAGGTGCTTCCCGTCGGAAAAGCACTGTAAGCTGGACTCCTCCCCCGCAATCTTCTCCTCGACAAGCACTGTGCCGCCCTCGAAGTTGGACATGAAATGCTCGTAGACTTCCTCTCTGGTTTTGAAGTGGTCTCCCCAGACTCCGACGCCCTTCCCGTATCCTGGAAGGTCTGGTTTGACAGCCACCTGGTTCTCGAGCTCGTCAAGCCACCCATAGAGGTCCTTTTTCACGTCCTCCTTGGAGCCGTAATCTGCCGGCCTGAAAACCTTGAACCTGGGGTTGGCTTCCGGCGCACAGTCTGCCATCATCTCCCTCTGGAGGACCTTCGACTCCTCGTAGGCGTATTCTTTGGTGGGGCATATGACTGGAATGCCGGTCTCAGCCTCGACCTCGTCTCTTACGCCGTTGACTATGGGGCCCTCAGGGCCTATGAAACCGAAGTCTATCTTCTCCTTGTACTGGCCTACGAAGTCGGTGATTGAGGGAACGTCCAGCTTCGGGATGACCTTATGTACTTCAGCCCTCTCGACGTTGAAGGGGTTCTTCTGCTTGTCAGCTATGTACAGTCTGACGTTGTGGCCGCTCCTCTTGAGGGCGTCCACAATGCAAGCCCCCCTTGAACCGTAGGTTACGACGAAAACTCCCACTTCAGCCATCATATCACCTCAACCAGAAACATAATCTTGTGTCAGAATAATTTGAAGGAGCACTTAAAAGTTAACGCACCATAATTAACGATGACCATATTGTCTGACGATATCGGGAGCTTCCCGCCGCCTGCAGGTTTCACGCGTGAGGATGCAAGCCGGCTGGCCGACAGGATTGTGACCGGCAAGGCTTCAGAGGATGAGAAGGCGAGATTCAACAGGACAGTGGTTGAGCTGATGGACGCGAAAGTCTCAGCCGGCATAGAGGCTCCGAACTACCCGCAGCTGAGAGACATGATAGAGTCCTTCTACGCGTTGATTGAGAACCACTCCGAACCTGAGGAGCCTTTCGTCATATTGAAGGAGAATGCTGTGATGCCTGAAGTCGACGCGGTCGGGGAGTACGCCAGGAGGCATTACGAAGAGGTGGGAGAGCCGCTGAACCTAAGAGTCTGCGTCACAGGGCCTATCGACCTGTACGTGAGGAAGATAAGCACGCAGGTGGACGGCGACCTGTTGAAAAACCTGGGAAAGAGCGTCGGCCGGTTCCTGGAGAACGCGAGATTGGATGAGAAGCACGTAAAGACCAGAGTCGTCAGCATAGACGAGCCCTCATTAGGCTTGAACCCTAACATCATAGTAGAGCAGGAAGACCTCATAGAGGCCTGGAATCTCGCGACAGATGCTGTGAAAGACCTTGACGTTCAAGTGCACCTCCACTCTAGCGCGGAGGCTGAGACGGTCTACCAGACGGACAGCATAAGGATTATCGGGGTCGAATCTGCCGAAGACCCGGACAACCTGAAAGGGTTCGAGAAAAAAGACCTTGACAGCTATGACAGGTTTCTAAGAGTCGGAGTGTCAAGGTCCAACATCACTGGAATGATAGCAGACTACGAGAAGCAGACGGGCGTGAACGCAACTGGCAGGGAGGCACTCTTAAAGCTGGTCGACACTATGGAAGACCCTATCACCATAAGAGGGCGGCTCGAGAAAGCCTACAACATCTTCGGCGACAGGATAAAGTATGCCGGCCCGGACTGCGGCCTGGGACTGTGGCCTGACATCAATGCGGCGGCAAGGCTGCTGGAGAACACCGCCAAATCCATAGCAGAGTTTAATAAGAACGGAGGATAAATCCTTTAAGATGAGAGAGGCAAAAGCCAGGAGGAAGACTAAGGAGACCGACGTCGAAATCCAGCTCAACATAGACGGGACCGGCAAATCCGAAGTGAAAGTCCCGCTTAAGTTTCTCTCGCACATGCTCGACTCCTTCTCAAAGCACTCAGGCTTCGACCTCAAGATTAAGGCCAAAGGCGACCTCGAGATTGACGACCACCATCTCGTTGAGGACGTCGGGATAACGCTGGGGGAGGCGCTGAACAAGGCGCTGGGAGATAAGAAAGGCATAACCCGGATGGCCTACTCCATCGTTCCGATGGAGGACTCAAAAGCTGAGGTGTCAGTCGACCTGAGCGGCAGGCCGTACGCCAAAATCGAGCTACCGTTCTCGGAGTTCCAGGACAGAAGAGTTGGAGACACTAGCAAGGAGAACATCGTCCACTTCTTGGAATCCTTCGCATTGAACGGAAAATTCAACCTGAACATAAAAGTCGAAGGCAGAAACGACCATCACAAGGTGGAATCCTGCTTCAAGGCGCTTGCCAATGCATTGAAAGAGGCTGTAAAGATTACTGGGAAAGGCATACCCTCAACAAAGGGCGTTATCTGAGCAACTCGGCAGTCGGTTTCATGCCGTTTATTCTGGCAAACGTTGACATGACCTTCACCAGACTGTCGATTTTGCCGTAATCAACAACTGCCTCATCAATGCCTGATCTCTCACAGCTCATGAGCAGGTTGGTCACTGCCAGCTGGTGGGTGCTGTTTTCGCCTGACGTCATCTCAAAAGCAGGGTATTCGCCGTGCAGGTTAGCCTCCCCAGCCGCCATAATCTGACGCAGACGCTCATCAGCCCATCGGGTCCTTAGAGTTGAGGCACAATGCTCGATATTCCGGAGGTGGGCTTTCGCTTTCTTGGGCCCGAAAAGTTCGACAAATGCCTTGCTTTCGCCAGGAGAGAACATGCCCTTAGCCTCAAGGACGGCGCCCATCGTGTCAAAAACAGAGGTTTTTCTTGCTGGCTTAAGGTCAGGCAGTTCGGTGAACATGACCTTAGGTTCAACCGCCTGATGCTCGCCCTTGGATCTGCTTGCGGGTTTAATGCCGCTCACGATTAATATTGGCCAATACAATTAATTAACCTTAGAATGGCTTATGAGGGTTTCGTTGACAGGAACTATGAGCCGGCAGAGGACGACATCATAGTATTGTTCTACGTTGAGCCTCCGGAAGGCAGAACCGTGGAGTGGAGCGCGGTCAGGATTGCCGGAGAGAGCAGCGTCGGCACGTGGACTGACGTCTCCACTGAGACGCCGAGAATTAAGAACGAGCTCGGCCCTAGGATATACGACGTTGACGAAAAAAACGGTCTGGCGAGGATAGCCTACCCCGCAGGACTGTTCGAGTACTCCAACATCCCCCAGATCATGTCAAGCGTAGCAGGCAACATCTACGGGATGAAGGAGATAAAGAATCTAAGACTGTTAGACCTCAGGATTCCGAAGAGGATGATAGAGGAACATAAGGGGCCGGCGTATGGCATCGAGGGAGTGAGGAAGGTCTTAGACGTCAAAGAGCGCCCCCTCGTCGGCACCATAGTCAAACCAAAGCTCGGTCTGAATACTGAAGAGCATGCGAAGGTGGCATACGATGCATGGGTTGGGGGGTGCGACATCGTCAAAGACGACGAGAACCTCACGAGCCAGGACTTCAACCCGTTTGAGGAGAGGATCGTCAAGACGCTGGAGATGAGGGACAAGGCTGAGAAGGAAACCGGCGAGAGGAAGGTTTACATGCCGAACATCACCGCAGAAACCGATGAGATGATAAGGAGGGCGGAATACGTGAAAGAGCATGGCGGAGAGTACGTGATGGTTGACGTCATAACTGTGGGCTTCTCAGGCCTGCAAAGCCTTAGAAAGAACAGCCATGACCTGGTCCTCCACGCACACAGGGCAATGCATGCCGCATTGACGAGGAACAAAAAGCACGGCATAACCATGCTCGCGCTGGCGAAACTCTACAGGCTCATCGGAATGGATCAATTACATATTGGAACAGCAGTCGGGAAGATGGAAGGAGCAGCAAAGGAGGTTGTCAAGATCAAGGAGGAGATAACCGAGAAAACGGTTGACGAAAGCGAGTTCTCCCTGGAACAGGACTGGTTTAGCATAAAGCCGACCTTCCCGGTCTGCTCCGGAGGCCTGCACCCGGGACACGTTCCAGAGCTTATAAGATTGTTCGGCAAGGACATCATAATACAGGCCGGCGGCGGAGTCCACGGCCACCCTGACGGCACAATAGCGGGGGCGAAGGCGATGAGACAGGCAGTGGACGCTGCGATGTCGGGCATAACACTGGAGGAGCACTCCAAAAGGAACAGGGAACTCGCAGCTGCCTTGAAAAAATTCAGATAACATGGCTGAGGACGTTGGAACGCGGATCGTGAAGGAAGTCGTCCAGATCGGCATACTCCTGTTCATAATACGGTGGCTTTACGGCGTTCTGAGGGTCGAGCTCCTCGTATTAAAAGGGAGAAAACAAAGGGGTAAGAAGAAATGAATTGCGGATTATGCGGCAGGCCTGTGTACGACAACCAGCCCATATGCGAAGGATGCAGAAAGTCCAGGAACACGAAAGGCAAGAGAGTCCAGAAGAAGTTCGACAGGGAGGAGAAGATAAAGAAGGCCTGGGGTTTCTCGCAGAAAGAGGAGGACGAGGAGGAAGAGGACGCGCAGGCCGCGTGGGTTGACTAGCGCCTTCTCCGGGAATGCTGCCGGTAATACTGAAGTGGATGTTTCACGTTGCAGGTTTGCTTGCAGAAGCCGTAGGATTTTATCTTAGGACAGCTGGGGCACGAGTATTTCGTACCTCCGACGGAGCCCATGAGGAAATCCAGCTGATAGCCTGCCACAGTCTCGTTGTACTTCGGAGACCTCTCGAATATCTTGAGTATGGCCTCTTTAGTTAGGCCGAGCCCGGCGAAAAAGGTCCCGAGTATGAACATGCCGTTGTGGTTCAGGTTCCCCGACTCCAGGAACGAGATGAGCTCCTTTATGCAAGGCGGAATCGCAGTATCATCCAACTGCTCTATCTTCATGCTCTTCTGTGGCGTGAATGTCACATCCTTGACTTTTGCCGCCTGTTTTTTCAGCATGTCCGGGACTGAAGCGAGTGGAACCGGCTCCTCCACAGCAGAGCGGATCTGCTCCCGCAGGAGTGCCAGTACCTCAGAGTCAGACAGGTTGGTATTCCCCCTGTCGACGACCCTGTTAACCAGCCTCCATCTTGGGTCGAACCTGGCCAGATGGGATGACAGTCTCACATAGTCAAGAACCTTGATTCTGCTGCCCTCAACCGGGAATGCCAGATCCCGCTTGATCGTCTCGACCAAATGCTTATCCTCAGACTTCAGCAGCTCGTAGGCTGAGTTCGCCTCGCCCTGGGCGTACCTTCTGATTACGTTCTGGTTCTTCGTCAGGTTGGCGAGTATTCTGGCAATCGGATAGCTTAGTATCGTAAGCTCCATGCCAACCCTGTCCTCCAGGTTGGGGCTCACCCGGTTGTTTAGGGAATTCAGAAGCCTCTGCCTTCCAAGCTCGAACGACGACGAGTAGACCGGATGCTTCAGGATGTCATCAAGCGACAGGTTCAGCGATTTGACGAAATCCTTTGCCTCGCTGAGAAATGGATACTTGGCGAGAATTTCAAGATTGGACATGATGGTTTAAATTAGGGCATACAATAAGAGCCTGAACTAGAGTTCCAGCACCTCGAATCCAGAGCCCCTCACGAACTTTATCGGGTGTATGTTCTCGCTGTGGTCCGTGCCCCTCATCTTTTTGATGGTGAGGCTCCTGCCCGCGGCCTCGCCGGACATCGTATAGTGCAGCTGTATTACCCCGTCAACGACGTAGCTTTCTATCCCCATCGTCATCGACTCACGGTAGGGGGAGAGCTCGCTTATCATTATGGTCGTCAGGCCGGCGGCCTTGAGCTTGAAGTTCACGTAAAGGAGCATCCTCCTCACCTGGGTGGCATTCTCCATCATCAGGTCCAGCGCGGGGAGGCTGTCTATCACAACCCTCTTGGCGTTAACCTTCTTTGCGGTCTCTACGATGATGTCAAATATCTTCGAAGGCTGGGTTTCGCCTGGCAACACCTGGAAGCTGCCATCCTTCTTCTTTGCCATAAAATCGCCCAACTCTATTTTGGAGAGGCTGGCGTCTATTACAACAATCTTCTTCTCCCTCTCGAGGGAGTCCATGTCCAGGTTGAACGCCTTGATGTCTTTTTTTATCTCAGACGGGCTCTGCTCCAATGCCAGCAGTATTCCGTTTTCATTGTACTCTGATGCGCCCCTGCACAGGAACTCCACCCCGAATAGTGTCTTGCCTGTGCCCGTCTCCCCAGCGACCAGTATGGTCCTGCCCCTAGGGAGGCCGCCCTCGACAAGCTTGTCAAAGCCTTTTATTCCAGTCGGAACCCTCTCATAAATTTCGCTTTCAGAGTCCATCAACGCTCCCTCAACCGTTTTACTATGAATACTATCGCAATAAGTAATAGGATGGGGATTACATAGTCTTTTATTACTGACCTGTCGATCCTCTCCTTAAGGTCTGAGTCTGTCTTGTTCTCTACGACAGTTATGTTCGTGTGAGCCGGCTTGTAGCCTGCACGCACCGCGCTCACCTGCCACACGCCAAGGAGGTCCGCCTTCACGACGGTCTTTACGTCAACGTTCGACCGCATCTGCAGCTCGCTGCCGGAAGGCATCAGGATTTTCAGTATGGACGCTACCTTATTGCCTCCCTTGTCCGTGACGTCGATGTCCAAGTCCTGCCCGAGAAATATCTCCCTCGGCACGTTGACTATCAGTTTGGGCGTTACGATGTGCGTCGGGCATAGGTCGCACGGCCCTCCGCAGTCTATCCCAAGCTCGTTCTTGTCCTGATAGCCGTTGAAACAGTAACATGGCCTGCAGTCTCCGCCGCAGTCCACTTCCGCCTCGTTGCCGTTTTTGATTCCATCCTGGCACGTGCCAGGGACCTCGCACTGCAGTATGCTGAAGTACTTTTCAATGGACGGGTACTCGTCCCTTCTGGCGCTTACGATGTAAGTCCCGCCCTGGTAGAGCATTGTATTTGCCATGCCGCTCTCGTTGGTCTTCAGGTCTGTTATCGCATCGCCGCGATAGTAGAGCCTCAGCATGACGTCCTTCAGGACTTTCCCGGTTTCAGAGTCTCTGACGAGTATCTTCACAGGCTCGCTTAGGCAGGTCTTCTCTACGCTAGCGTCCAAATCCCCTATTATGGGAGGCAGCACCTTTACTGATACGAAGCTCGTCTCGCTGATTGAGCTGTTGGTGTATATCTTGAGGGTTGTATTGTAGGTCTCGTTTCTTGCGTCCTCCGGGATCCTGATGACCAGTTCAGCGTTCTCGTGGCTGTAGGGGTCTAACGCCTTTGAGGGGGGAATCACGCTGAGGACTGTCGAAGAGATGTTGTGTTCGTTTGATATCAAGTCTGTTTTTGTTATGGCATTGACCATCACAGGCTCGCCTGCCGCCGACTGTATGTTGATCTGGAAGCTCCGTTCCAGGCCTGCTGGAACCTCCGCAGTTATTGATTGCACGGTGATGCACGCCGGACAGAACTGTCCTCCGCAGTCTACGAGCGTCTCGCCTGAGTCAAGCACGCCGTTGGTGCAGGTGTTTGAGTAGACTGTGAATTCCGCCGAGTCGGAGCGCAGGACGCCCCGGACGTCCTTGACATTCACCCTGCATTTCCATTTTCCAGGCGATGCGGCCGGGTATATGCTGAATCCGTAGAATATCTTCCGCGACGTCACGTTCAGAGGCCGCACGAGGCCTGTGTCGGCTGAATAGTGAGTGCTGACGTGGTCAGCGCTGTCTTCCTCCGCTTTCTCGGCGTTCCATGCCACTGCGTTGATTTCCTCTATGTCGTCAAAGCCGTTCAGGTCTGTTACCGTGACATTGCACCACTCGGTCACAGTATTGTCGCCTTTCCCGTCCGATTTCAGGATTACGTATTGTGTTACGTCAAGGCCTTCGATAACTGGCGGCACATTCCTTATGTCGACGCCAACTGTGACGTCTGCGCTGGAGAATGAAGCTAGGAGGAGGACTGAGAATAGCAGGAGGTATCGGCTTTTTTGCATCTTGGTTATATATCAGATGGCTATTTTAATATGTATTATTAATCTCTTAGGCATGGTCAGCAAAATCCACATCATAGGCACTGGAGCCATAATACTGATGGCGTTCATAGCGGTAATCGTTATACTAGTCCTTTGGATATACTTCGGCTACCATTATGAGGTCATTACTCCGCCTCAGATCGCCCTTCAGGAGGTTACGAGCACTCTTGCGGTTTAGGAGTTCATTTCCCAAGCAGCTTGGCTGGGAGCTCTTTCAGATAGGTTATGCCCTCATCGAACTGTTTCTTGCCTTTTGCGGTTATCGTGTAGTATCTTCGCGGCCTGCCGGTCTGATGCACCCATTCGTCCTTCACGTATCCTCCCATGTTCAGCTTGTAGAGGACCATGTAAGCTGTCATGTTGCCTATCGTGAACCCGAATTCCCTCTGTATTTTGTCCCTTATCTCGTAGGCGTAGAGCGGCCCCTTGTTCAGCAGGGACAGTATGTAAAGCCACAGGTTCTCCCGGGTTGTTTTCTCTTTTAGCCTCTTCAGCGGCATTTTTATAGTATGATGTTTTATAGGTATAAAATATATATTTTATAGGTATAAAATATTACATGACCATGTCGGTAAGATGAAAAACATAAAAGTCGCAATAGTGGGAGTGGGAAACTGCGCATCATCGCTGGTGCAGGGGATAGAGTACTACAAGAACGTCACCGGGGACGACTCCCTGGTGCCAGGGCTGATGCACAACGTAATGGCAGGCTACAGGATATCCAACATAAGATTCGTCTGCGCATTCGACGTCGACTCTAAAAAAGTAGGGAAAGACCTGAGCGAAGCAGTTTTCGCAAAACCGAACTGCACCAAAAAATTCTCAAACGTCCCGAAATGGGACGTCGAAGTCCGGAAGGGGCCGGTATTGGACGGTGTCGCAGACACTACCAGGGAGAAATTCTCGGTAGACCCCAAACAGAAGCCAGTGGACGTTAAAGAAGCGCTCAAAGAGTCAAAAGCGGAGGTGCTGATAAACTATCTCCCAGTCGGCTCAGAAGAGGCTGCAAGATTCTACGCGAACGAGTGCCTTGCGGCTGGAGTCGCGTTCATAAACGCCATGCCGGTTTTCATAGCATCCAACGAGGAGTGGGGGAAGAGGTTCAAGGAGGCCGGCATACCAACCATAGGAGACGACATAAAATCCCAGGTCGGCGCCACGATAGTCCACAGAACCCTCACAAGACTGTTCGTCGACAGAGGAGTCAAACTGGACAACACATACCAGTTGAACGTCGGGGGCAACACGGACTTCCTGAACATGCTCGAAAGGCAGAGGCTGAAGTCGAAGAAGATAAGCAAGACGCAGTCAGTGCAGTCGCAGCTGCCAACCCAGCTGCCGCCGGACAACATCCACATAGGGCCGTCAGATTATGTGCCGTGGCTTAACGACAAGAAGCTGTGCTTCATAAGGATGGAGGGCAGGAAGTTCGGCGACGTTCCGATAAACATCGAACTGCGGCTGGATGTTGAGGACTCGCCGAACTCCGCCGGAGTCATGGTCGACGCCATAAGATGCGCGAAAATAGCGCTGGACAGGAAGGTCGGGGGGCCGCTGACAAGCCCGTCGTCCTATTTTATGAAAAGCCCGCTAATACAATACACAGACGACGTGGCACGCCAGATGGTCGAAGAGTTCATAAAAGGGGAGAGGAACGCCTAAGTTGATAAAGTCAAAATTCGAGACCGAGTATCTGAGCATAAGGCTGGGGATGATATTCTCGAAGCTGCCGCTCTCAGCGAACACGTGGACCCTGTTTTCGCTCGTTCCAGCGCTACTGGGTTTCCTGTACCTTATAGACGAGAAGCTCATACCGGCCCTGATACTGTTCATAATCTCTGGCATGATAGACGCGATAGACGGCTCGGTCGCAAGAGTCACCAAAAGCGTCTCAAACCTGGGCGCCTTCCTCGACGGCATAATCGACAGATACGTCGAGCTGCTCCTATACGTAGGCCTCGTAATCTACCTGGGAGACGCCACGATATTCTCGACGCCGGTAACGGTCTGGGTAATACTGCTGGTCTTCGGATCGGTTATGCCGGCCTTCGTCAGAGCATACGCAGACCACAAGGGCGTTGTCACTGAACCAGAAGACCAGAGGAGGATGGGCGGCCTCCTGGAGCGGTTCGAGAGGCTTGTCCTGGTATATGCCGGCATGCTGGCAGGATACTACAACCCGCAGTATCTTGCGCTTTCCGTCGTCATCGTCGCGGTGGTGGCGAACATCACAGCCCTTCAGAGGATACTGTTCGTCATATCATACGAAAGATAGCATTTTTACGCTGAGAAGATTATTCTATAAGATGTCCGAGAACTTGAATCCCAGGGATTTGATGGATGCGCTGGTAGAAAAGCATGAGAGCTTCCTGAAATCCTACGAGGAGGAGTACGACTCCCTCAGGAGGATTGACGTCCTCAGCGAGAAGGTCGAGCAGCTGGACTTCTGGATCAAGATGAGGAGGGACGAAAGCGGGGATACGCAGAAAAAAAAGGACGTCACGAAGAAGGAGTTGGACTCGCTTACCAAAAAGTACTCGATAAAGAACCCGCAGAAGAGGATGGAACTTCTGAAGGGGGGGATAAAGGAGCACAAGATAGCTCTCGAACACTGGAACAATGAACGAAGACGAGCTGAAAAGAAAGGTTGACGAATTCAGGGCCAAGACGTCCAAGAGTGAAAGGGAGATAAAGGACATTTACGGAAAGATAAAGGCCGACCAGATGGAGATAAAAAAGTCCAAACTCGAAAGGGACAAGTGCAACGCAGAGGTCAAGCGGCTCATGGAGGAGGCCAAGAAACTGAGGAACGAGAGAGACAAGCTGAACGACGAGGTCGCGCAACTGAAGAGGAAACACAAGGACATCGTCACGAAGACCAAAAAGCAGGCTGAGGAGATAAAGAAGTTCAAGAAGGAGAGAGACCAGCTGAACAAGCAGGCTAAGACGACCGACAGGGTCCTGGAGAAACGATTCAACAGGATGATGGAAAAGCTGAAGACCCAGGACATCCCCCTGGAGGATGAGATCAAGCTCTTCGACGATGTCCTGAAGACCGGGGTCGACCTCGATGTCGCAAAGAAGGCGACCAAAATCCACAACCAGATACTCAGCGAGTACATCAGCATAAAGGACATGCGAAACCAGCTCGACCAGGTGTCGGGGGAAATCGATTCCAAAAAGAAGCTCGCCGACGAATGCCACCTGAAGGTGAAGGATACCTTCGAGCAGGCCGAAAAGCTCAGAACGCTGGCTGACAAACACCACGAGAAGGTCACGGAGGAGTTCGAGAAGATACGGCCGATGAAGGAGAGGATAGACGCGCTGAAGGCTGAAATCAGCATCATACACGATGAGATGAAGCCCTACAGCGACAAACTCGAGGAGATAAGGCGCGAGAGGGAAGACAAAAAGAGAATCGCAAGCGCCGAAAAAATAAAAGAGAAGCTGATGGGCAACAAGAGGATCAGCTTAGACGACTTCAGGATCATGCTTGAGCACGGCGGCCTCAAGCAGGAAGCAAAAACGGACTAGGACAGCAGGAACTCTGTCTCATCCTCATCGAACCCGAACCGTTCCCTAAGCTCTTCCGCAGTCGCTTTCTTATTCTTTAGAAGCGCCCTCAGCAGGGGAACATACTGGGCGGATATCACCTTCGTCGAAGAGTGAACGTGGGGTTTCAGCTTCAACGCGATGCTGTTCTTTATCGACCTCTCCTTCTTCGTCCTTCCCATGCTGATTATCAGTGATGGGAACCGGTACTGCGCGAACTTCCTCGACTCGGGCTTGAATACGTTCACGCCCGCGGTCATGAGAGGCGTCGCATACCTCAGAAAGCCCCAGTACTGTCTGCTCGCTATCCTGCCCAGGAAGATGTCGGCTTTCGACAGGCTGCCGTAGGCGTCAGACAGCGACTTCTTGTCGTAGAGTGACGGGAGGTTCTCGTCAATCCACAATAGGACGTCCCTCGGCTGCTCGCTCAGGTCGTAGGTAGAGCGCATGACCTCCTCCAGGTCTGATGAGAAGAATACTGTGCTCAACGCCTGGTAGATGTCCTTCTCCCTGTCTCTCTGGCTGAGAATCTCAAGATCAGCGGGTTTTATGACAGCCTTGCCCTCGGCGATGCTCTCCAGGTCGTTCACAGCGCTTCTCACGTCCCCGTTAACGTTCTTGGATATCTCCTCGAGGACGTTCCCCTCAACCCGCACCCCCTCCTTCTGGCATATGGCTGCGAGCAGCTTGGAGATGGATGCAGGATGCGGCCTCCTCATCTGGATCTTCTCGCACATCCTCTTGATGCTGCCGAGCTTTTTTGACTTGAGGTCTGAGGTTATGAGGAGGACAGGATTGCGGGCGTCCTTCAGCAGGCCTTCCACCTTGGCCGTCTGCTTCATAAGGTCGACATCGTCTACTAGGATAAGCTTTCTGCCGCCGTAAAGGCTGCCTGTCTGGGACAGCACTGCCGCGCCCTCGATGTTGTCGTCTGAGACGCTCACCAGTTCCATGCCAGCGTCTGCGGCAAGGCACTCTATGAGGGTTGTCTTGCCGATTCCCGTAGCACCGTACAGTAATAGGGGAGACGACCAGTCATAGGACCTTAGACTGCTGATTACAGTATTATTTCCGACAACCTCTGAGAGGGTCTTCGGTTTGTGCTTCTGAGTCCACATCGCTTATAAATACTGTTTCACATTAGGTATTATTTAACATAGAGGTGATTGCATGGCCATCGACATCGAAAGCATAATCGCTGACCAGAGTTCTGACGCAGTTGAAGGGATTTTCAACGCTGCGGGCTCGAGCCTGAATTTTGCCATAATAGCAGCCATAGGTTACGTCCTAGGTTACGTCATATCCCACATAGTGTGGAGGATTCTCAACATCGGGGAACTCCACAAGGCTGTCACAGCTTACGGTGCCATGACCGCCAAATTATGGTCTTCGATAACGCACTTTCTGACGCAGTATCTGAGGTGGTACATACTGATCGCAATTCTAACAACCACTGAGGTGGACATGATAGAGGGAGTCTACAGCTTTATGGCCGACCTCTTCTGGCTGATAATACTGACCATCATCGGCATAGGCATTGGAGGCGTCGTGTTCAGGATAATAAAAGATGCTCTCGTCCACATAGGCCTCGAGGATGAACTCAGAAAACATAACATCGCTGGAGCGCTCGGAGGCGTAACCCTCTCAGGGGTTCTGGCCGGGATAGCCAAATGGTATATCATAATAATATTTGTCGCGCAGGGCATCTCCAAACTTCCGCTGGACACGCTGAAAACGTTCATGAGCAGCCTCGTCACTTACATACCAAATGCCATAATGGGCATACTGGTCATAGTAACCGCCCTCCTGATTTCAGACTTCACGACCCAGAGGATCAGAAAGCGCAAAGTCGAGTTCGCGGAGATAATTGCCATGGCGGTCGAGGCCATAATAATGTTCTTCGGCGTTGTGCTCGCGCTGCCCAAATTCGGCATCGAAAACATCTCAGTCCTCGAGGACTCGTTCAAGATTCTCGCAGTTGGGGTTTCGATAGGGCTTGCCCTCGCGCTTGGACTGGGGTTGAAGGACCCTGTATCGAGGATAGGGCTGAGGATGGAAAAGAAGGAGTTTAAACCCTGATTTTGCTGGGGTCTTTTACGACTGACACGCCGTCGGCCTTCTTCAGGGCTTCAATATTCTTCAGGTCAACCTCCCTAGGCCATATCTTTATCCTCTTACCTGACGGCAGCTTGGAGTCCAGCTCAGACACACAATCAGTGGGCAGGACTATGACTTTTCTCCTGCGTTTCAGAAACTGCGCCACGACATTGGAGACCATCGTATCCGCGATCCCGTGCACTATCTTCGCAACCGTGTTGGCTGTGCAGGGCGCTACGACGACGGTGTCGAACCTGCTGCTCCCCGAGATTGGAGTGCTGTGCCCCTGCGCCTCCTCAAAAACGATTTCAGAGGACAGGTTGCGGATCCTCTCCTCCAGGCCGTACATCCTAATGACTTCTATTGCAGCGTTAGAGCATGCTACGGTAATCTCATGCCCTTCGGACAGTTTCTCCATCGCCTCAACAGTCTCCTCGAGCAGATGGCCCGCGCCGGTGATGCACCACAACAGCCTCATTGCAGATACTTAATTAAATAGTAGGGGATATATAATGATGGACGTGCGAATAGACTTCCGCAAAATCCTGATTCTTCTGGCTCTGATCTCAGTCGCTGTCACAGCCTACGCCTACCTTTACCTGCCAGCCAGACTGCTGGAAGCTGTCCTTATCTCAGTCGGACTGCTAGGCGGCGCAGCAGTCTCCTACTATTATTACCAGACTTATGAGATGGAGGGGATGAAGTTGGAGCTGCCTTTGGGGGAGAGCGTCATACTTGCGACTAAGGGCGCGAACACAAGCATCCAGGTTCCGAAGATGGTTGGAGGCTTCGTTGGAGTGGGATCGCCCATACCGGTGAACCTTTACCTCACCGACAGGAACATTCTCGCGGAGCCTGTCGAAATCGAGGAATATCTTGAGGAGGGCAACACCTTCGTCTTCATGGTGGACGTTAAAAGCATCCTGAGATTCTCGCACGAGAAGAAGGTTCTCGCAGACTACATCAGAGTCACCTTCGAGGACGAGAACAGTTATATTAGAGAGGTCCTGCTGTTCACAGGGAAGGACACCCCCAAATGGATTGAAAACCTGCAGGAGCTCATAGCCTGATTTTTATTGGCCTAATGTAATATCATTGTCTATTCTGCGAAAATGGCCTTGGAATCAGGAGTTTCAGACGTCATAGAAAAGGGATTCTGGGATGCGATAACAAGATTCTCTGCGAGGCTTAAATCCTTCGACGATTTTGCGGTTGTGAGCCACCATGACGCTGACGGCATAACAGCCTGCGCGATAACTGTGGACTTCCTGAAGCAGATGGGAAAGCACGTCGAGTTCGCCGTGATAAAACAGTTAGACAGCAGAACCTTCGAGGACGTCAGGAAGATAGATGCCAGCACAGTAGTCTTCACCGACATGGGAAGCGGCCAGCTTAACATGGTGGAGGAGGAGCTCGACGACTTTTTCGTAATAGACCACCACCCTCCGGCAAAGGAGTCGGAGTCTCAGATTAACCCCCACTCTTTCGGCTACGACGGCGGCTCTGAAATCAGCGGGGCTGGCATGGCCTACCTCGTCGCCAAAGCCGGCGGCTTCGGCAACATGGCCCATCTCGCGGTAGTCGGCGCCGTAGGCGACATGCAGGACTCTGGCGGCAAACTAAGCTCATTGAACAGGGCGATACTCTTTGACGCGATGATGCAGGGCACTGTGGAGCTGGAGAACGACCTCCGGCTTTTCGGAAGGCAGAGCAGAAGCCTGACGCAGATGCTGGCCTACGCCTCAGACCCTATCATACCAGGTTTGAGCGGCAACCAGCAGGCGTGCGCTCAGTTCATGGAATCGAACGGCATAAAGATCAGGAACGGCGACGGCAACTTCCGCAATTACGTCGAACTAACGCATTTGGAGCGGAAGGAGCTCACAACAGCATTGTACATTTACCTCCTAGACCTCAACACCCCGGAGTTCCTAATCCAGCGGATGATAGGCGAAGTCTACACCCTCTCAAAGGAGGAGTTCAAGACCGAGCTCAGGGACGCAAGAGAGTACTCGACGGTGTTGAACGCCTGCGGCAGGCACCAGCAGGGCGGGATAGGAGTCCAGGTATGCCTCGGCGACAGGGGAGAGTACCTGGACAAGGCTAAGAGGATGCTGAAGAAGCATCGGAGGGTTCTCAGGGAGGGCCTGGAGTTCATAAACTCGGCTCAGATTGAGTCCCTTGAAAAACTGTACCACTTCGACGCCTCCGGCAGGATTGACGAGGGCATCATCGGAGTTGTCGCTGGCATGGCCTACGGCGCAAGGATAATAAAACCTGACAAGTCAGTCCTGGCATTCGCAGTCGACCGCGACGACCAGAACATGCTGAAGGTCTCGGCCAGGACTAACTGGTCTCTCGTCAGGGACGGCATACACTTGGGAGACGCGATGAGGGACTGCTCAGCGCAGTTCGGCGGGGAAGGCGGAGGCCACGACATCGCAGCAGGCGCCAGGATACCCCTAGACAGGAAAAACGAGTTCCTAGCCTGCGTGAACGGCATGTTCAAAGACCAGACGACGAAAAAAGGCGTTGCCTAAAAAGTAAGCAAATGAGGCTTTTGGGCAAATGAATTCGCTACACAAAAAGTACTTTTAGCTACTTGTTTTCAATGAATTGATATGCGATGGTTGATTCTCCTTGTAGCGGCGGTACTGCTAGCGTCCGTATTTGCTGAGGCTTTTCCTCAACTTCCAGAGTACTATGAGAGTTATGTCACAGTCGATGGAATTTATGCATCGAATGGCACTTATGTTGAGGTTAAAGTTTACGGCACTAATGAGGTCGTGGGTAGCGCAGTAACAAATGAAGGCGGCTACTATGCCTTAACTGTTAACTTTGATGTTGTTGATGGTAAGGGGGGCATCGACGAGGGGGCGAACGTAGGAGACCAGTTAGGTTGGTACGTTAACGGCGTTAGTGCAGATAGACCGGCACCCGGATCGGATACTGCAGATCCAGGGAGGATAAACCATCTGTTTATCGTGAGCGTCGGGGAGACTCCCCTTAGAATAGTCGATTATGCACCATCGAATTCCACACAAAGGCTTAACAAGGGTGAGAATATCACCTTTTCTGTAATAGCCATCGGACCCTCAGAGTCGAAGCTAAAATACAATTGGACTATCGATGGAATTGAAAGAAGCACCAATAAGAGTTTCACATACGGTTACTCTCCAGAAGTTGTCGGGACAAAGGTTATAAAGGTGCAAATCAGTGATGACTCAGGAGACACGGTTCTTAAAGAATGGAATCTAACCACCAACACGCGCCCAAGAATATCCCCTCCCATTCCAGCAATCTCGTTTAACAATTCTGCTGTAGTCACTTTCGACTTGATAGAATATGGCAAAGACAATGAAACCCCACCCGGATTTCTAGAATGGAAAGTCACAGGTGATAGGTACCATCCTCCAGCGTTTGCACACATAGGCGGTCTTAGAAAAACCCTGAAGATAATCCCCAACCTGGTTTATATCGGCGATGGAAGTTTAGCATTAACGTTAACCGACGCTGGGGGAGCCTCCGTTTCACAAAACATATCTATAGACAAGAGCGTCTTCCGTGGCAACACGACAGTACCTCAAATCTTTACCACAACCACTATCCACCAGATAACAGAAAAACCAAGAGAGAGCATAGGGGGAAAAATAGTTATATCCCTATTGGCTTTCTTAGTAGTGCTATCAATAATTTTCTTTATAACAAAGTCCAATCAAAAAGCGGTCATCCTCATACTAATATTGTCTTTTTCTATTGTGCTGCTCTACTGGAATGATTATAAAACAGAGACCAAACCTGTTACTGTAGAATTTGTATCACCTAAAGAACTTAACATAACAAAAGATTATGTCCAAATGTGTAGCAATCTCTTCGGACGCTCAGAGGATATTATCGAACAGTTTAGGCTAGATGATTGTTACACCAGCATCGCTGTCTTACTGAGAGATTCGTCAATCTGCGAGGAAATAAAGAGGATACATCTAGGATACCAATATGGATGCTATGGTACCAATGCATTATTCTCCCGAAATCCGAACATTTGTCTCAATATCGAAAGCGACACGTCTATAGTGGACTGTCTAATTGATTATGCTGATGGATTAGTGGATCCCTCGGTATGTAATGTATTCAAAGGAGATATCGTGAAGAAGTCAATGTGTAACTATCGCCTTAAGGATGAGTCCCAATTATTTTATCCAAAACCAGAGGAGTATAAATGCCCAACATATAAGCATATAGACTGCATGCCTATTGTTCCACGTAGTCATACAAAATATTGCTACGGACCTTATCACGAGTGGCTTGAAGAAAACTGCGATATTTATTGGACCATGTAATTGACTTTTTGTGCAGGAAGCACTTCTTAGGTAAGCCCGACGAAAAAGTAGCCTTTTTATAGGAGGGTTTCCTAGTCTTTATTCTAAAAAATTATGCTGATTCTGGGTAGGGTGGAATTTTCTCCCCTATGCCAAGATTTCAGTCGGATAACTGTTATGGCTAGAATGCACGCGCGCAAGAAGGGGAAGTCTTCTTCAAAGAAGCCGGTAGGCGTTCCCATCAGGGAGTGGGTATCCTATTCTGCCAAGGATTTGGAGGAGATTATAGTGAAGCTCGGCAGGGAAGGGAAAAATGCGAGCGCAATCGGCCTGACATTGAGGGACCAGTATGGCGTGCCCTCCGTGAGGAACATCACGAAGAGGAGGGTAACGTCGATATTGAAGAAGAACGACCTCGCGCCTAAGATTCCTGACGACCTGAACAATCTCATAAAAAACGCCGTCAAACTAAGGTCGCATCTGGAGAAGCACGTTAAAGACAAGCACAACAGGAGAGGTTTGACCCTCATGGAGGCTAAAATCCACAGGCTGTCAAAATACTACAGGAGCAGAGGCTACCTGCCAGAGAGCTGGCGGTACGACCCTCAGAAGGCGAAACTGGAGGGGTTATGATGCATAAGGCCACGATGCTGACGGAATCCAAGGACGCGAAAAACGTGCTGCTTTCGATTTCCGCGGACAACAAAGGCTACGCCGTATCCGAGCTTTCCGGCGACATGATAAGAACGCAAGCACATTCAGATAACATTAGGACGCTGCTGTCGACATTGGATGACATGATATTCTGTCAGATGGTGGCGGAGTCGGTTGCATAAGATGGTATCAAAAAAGGGCATAAGCACTTGGAAGCAGAAGCAGGAGTACCAGATTCTGGCTCCGGAGACTTTCGAGGGGAAGAGGGTTGGTTCGACGCTGGCTTCAGACGAGAAGAAGCTGATAGGCAGGAAGATCACAGTATCGTTGAAGGATTTGACTGACGACAGGGCTAAACAGCACATCAAGGTAACGTTCAAGATCGTTAGCACTTCAGGCAGCAACGCGATCACAAAGTTCGACTCGTTCAACATCGCGATAGGATACCTTAAGTCAAGAACCAGGAAGGGCATGAAGAAGGTCGACTACATCATGGACCTCAAGGTTTCGGACGCTTCTATCAGGATAAAGACCGTTGTAATCACCGACAAGAGAATATCAAAAAATCAGAGGTCTGAGATCGCGAAAAAGATGACTGACATCTTCAACAAGTACAGCGGCTTGAAGCTTGATGAATTCGTTCAGCTCACGCTCTTCGGCAAGCTGGGGACCGAATTGTACCATAACGTGAAGAACATCTGCAGGATATCAAGGGTCGAGGTGTACGAGATCAAGACCCTCTGATCGGATGAACCACTTTCTCTTTTGACAAGTCCAGTATTATCACCCTGTCCCTGATTTTCTCGAACGCCGCGCTGTTGGCGACAATCTTTCTCGCATCATCAGGCTTGCAGGACGAGTTGGAGCTCAATATTAGGACAGACCACTCCGATCCCAGTTCAAGTATCTTGAACAGATGCTTTGTGAGCTCTCCCATGGTGGAGAACTCCGCGTAGAATGCGACATTAGGTTCGACCCATACCAGATCCACCTTGCCCAGGTTGACGCCATGCTTTATCACTGACGCATTCTCCATGAACGTGAACCCAAGCCTCCCGCCCAACAGCCTGTAGTAGTCGACTACCGCCTCACGGAACGGCATCTTAGAGCCTGAAACGTGCTTTTTCAACTCCCCGAATTTGCTCACAGTCTGAATCATCTTCCATCCTTCTGCGCCCCGCCCATGTTTTACTATTTGGGGTTCAGCGGATAAATCCTTGGCAGTATTTTATCGCTGCTGGGATTTTGTCGACAACGTCTGTGGCCTTCAGCGATATTCCCTTCTTCTCGAAGGCGAAGTCACCTGCCAGTCCGTTCAGGAATGCGGCAGCGCATGCTGAATCGAATAGGCTGTTCTTCTGTGCTATGAATCCTGCGGCCAATCCTGCGAGTGCGTCTCCGGTTCCTCCGACTGTCATGGCAGGGTTGCCTGTCCTGTTCAATCTGGTCGTCTTCCCGTCTGATATGACGTCGATTTTTCCTTTGAGCAGGACGACGGCGTCTGACTTTCTGGCATAGCCTTCTGCCAGCTCAACCCTTTTCTCAGAATCGTATTCTCCGAAGAGGGTTTCGAACTCGGATGCGTGAGGGGTTACTAGGATGTTCTCTTTCAGGTCTTTCCTTTTCACAGCCTTCAGGGCGTCGGCATCCAGTATTATTGGCTTGTCAGCCTTCTTTACAATATTCCTGACAGCCTCTCTCGTCTCCTCATGGGTTCCAAGCCCGTTGCCGATGAGGATCGCATCAAACTTGATTTTTAGGATGCCTTCGACGTCGGACTCCCTGAGACGGTTCTCGGAGTCCAACGGATTTATGATCAGGTTAGGGTCGTATATCCTGTCCGCGACGTATGAGGGGCATGCTATTGTGACCAAATCGACTCCTGACGCGTAAGCTGCTGATGCTGCTATGACCGGGGCGCCGATGTACTGCCTAGAGCCGCCTACGATGAGCAGTCTGCCGTAGTCTCCCTTGTGGGCGTCAGGGTCTCTCTTTCTTATAACTTGCAGGACATCGCCCGGCCCGCAGTATAGTCTGGCCTCCTCTGGGATGCCAATGTCGATCACGGTTGCTCCTTCGACTTTTGGAGTGTCCAATGACAGTATGGTATCTGCCTTGATTTTGTCTTCGGAATCTCCGGTTGGAGCGTCAACCGATATCTTCTTGGCAGGCATCCTGTTGATCAGTTTGACTATGCTTTTGACCGGTTCCCTGAGGCTGCCAGTTATTCCGACGCCTATGAGTGCGTCTATGATGGTTTCGGATTTCCTCAGGCTGTCCTCAAGCTTCTGGCAGTCTGAGGAGTCTGTTATGGGAGTCAGTTCGATGTCAAGCTTTCTTAGGATGTCATAGTTTGCCTGGCATTCTTTCTTGCGCCTGCCTTCCAGTGCGTAGACTCTGACCTTCTTTCCCATGGAAGCGAGATGCCTTGCCGCTGCCAAGCCGTCGCCGCCGTTGTTGCCCAGGCCGCAGAAGATTGATATTCTGTCGAAGTCCTTGCACTTTGATGCTATTTCCCTGCCGGCGTTCTCCATGAGAAGAAGCCGGTCTATGCCGAGATACTCGCAGTTTACGTCAACTGCTCTAGAATCCATCTTCAACCGTATGCTGGAGAGGTCTCGTCCTTCTTGAAGGCCCTCTGGTATCTTTTCACGTCTTCCCCAGAGATTGACGGTTTAGTCTCGTCCAACGCCTTCTCAAAGTGCTTCAGTGTGACCTGCTTCGCCTTTATGTTCTCCCTGAGGGCGTTCAATCCAGCCTCCTTGCACAGCCCCTCTATGTCAGCGCCGCTGTAGCCGTCAGTCCTCTTCGCAAGGTCCTCTACGTCGACGCCCTTGAGAGGCATATCCTTGGTGTGGATTTTGAGTATCTGAACCCTCGCCTCGAGGTCTGGCGCCGGGACAAGTATGAGGTTGTCAAACCTTCCGGGCCTCATTAGTGAGGAATCTATGAGCTCGTTCCTGTTGGTTGCCCCGATGATGACGACGTTCTCAAGCGATTCTATGCCGTCTATCTCCGTCAGCAGCTGGTTCACCATCGTCTCGGTCACATGGCTGCCGGAGTACATGCCTCTTATGGGCGCGATGGCGTCCATCTCGTCGAACAGTATTATAGTGGGCGCGGTCTGCCTGGCCTTCTTGAAGACCTCCCTCAGGCCTCTTTCTGATTCTCCGACCCACTTGCTCAGGAGTTCAGGGCCTTTTACTGCGATGAAGTTGGCGTTCGACTCGTTTGCCACGGCCTTCGCAAGCAGGGTTTTGCCGCATCCTGGGGGACCGTAGAGCAGTATGCCTTTGGCTGGTTTTATTCCGACGCGCTTGAACGCTTCCGGCTGGTTGAGCGGCCACTCCACTGACTCCTTAAGCTCCTGCTTCACCTTCTCGAGGCCGCCGATGTCCTCCCATTTCACGTCCGGGATCTCGACCATCACCTCCCTCAAAGCGGAAGGCTGGACGCCCTTCAATGCTTCCGTGAAGTCCTTGTTCGTAACGCTCAGATTTTCGAGGACCTCTGCGGGTATCTCATCCTTCTCTAGGTCTATTTTCGGCAGAATGCCTCTCAGGGTGCTCATCGCAGCCTCTCTTGCGAGCGATGCCATGTCTGCTCCAACGAAACCGTATGTTGTGTCAGCCAGCTTGTCAAGGCTGACGTCATCTGCCAGCGGCATGCCCCGGGTGTGAATCTGCAGGACTTCCTTTCTGCCGTTCCTGTCCGGGACTCCTATCTCGATTTCCCTGTCGAATCGGCCAGGCCTTCTCAGCGCGGGGTCGAGTGCGTCGGCCCTGTTGGTTGCCGCTATGACTACTACGTTGCCTCTTGCGATGAGGCCGTCCATGAGGGCAAGGAGCTGCGCCACTACCCTGCGCTCGACCTCGCCCTTGGTGTCCTCCCTCTTGGGTGCGATGCTGTCTATCTCGTCTATGAATATTATTGCTGGGGCGTTCTGCTGCGCCTCATCGAATATGTCCCTCAGCTTTCTCTCGGATTCGCCGTAGAACTTGTCCATGATCTCTGGGCCGTTGATGTGTATGAAGTATGCGTTGGTCTCGGAGGCCACTGCCTTCGCCAGGAGCGTCTTCCCTGTCCCAGGCGGGCCGAACAGCAGTACGCCCTTTGGGGGCTGTATGCCGACCTTCTCAAAAAGCTCTGGGTGTTTCATGGGGAGTTCTATCATCTCCCTCACCTTAGCTATCTCGTTCTTCAGGCCGCCGATGTCCTCGTACCTTACGGCTGACATCCCGACTTCGGCTGCTGAGGTCGGCTTGCTCCTGATGTCTACTGTCGTGTATTCTGTGACCTGGACTATGTCCTTCGGGGTTGTTGCCGTCACCGTGAAGCTTATGGACTGCCCGAGGACTGATATCATGAAGTTGTCTCCGATGATGAGGGGCCTGCCCATGAGCACCTTCTGTTTCACGTATTCCGAGAAGTCCCCTCCGAATGATATCTCATGCTGTGTTGGCGCTATCGTCACCGCCTTCGCGTCGTGGACTTCGGCCTTTTTGACCGTCACGGCTTCCCCGAGGCTTGTCTTCGAGTTCTGCCTGAGTATCCCGTCCATCCGTATTATGTCGAGGCCTTCATCCTGGGGGTGGGCCTGCCATACTTTGGCGACCGTCTTTTTCCCGCCGGTTATGTCCAGTATGTCTCCGGTTATCACTTCCAGCTTCCTGGCGGAGTCTGAGCTTATCCGCACTATGCCCCTTCCGACGTCGTTGTGCAGTGCTTCTGCGACCTTCAGTTTCAGTTCCTTCGCCATCTCGCTTATAACAATTGGAGAGTTTAATAATATACTCTCCAGTATAAAAACTTATAGGTTTGAGTGTATACTCACCAGTATTCTCCCTTCAGGTATTCCCTCAACAGCGAGGTGGCATAACACCCTTTTGGAAGGGAGAACGAGATAATAACCTTCGTGAAACCAGCGTTAAGCTCGTCCCCGCCCGCAGACTCAAACCTGGAATCCATCACCGGGATGAAACAGTCCCTGTACTCTCCCTTGGAGCTGAGCTCAGGCATACGCCCAACCTTAAAATCCTCAGGGGATACGTTCTCACCGTCCAGTATCGAGGCTGTCACCTCATCCAGCTGGGTCTCATAACCAGGCAGCGGAAGCCTCTCGACATCAAAACCTTTTCGGATATACTCTGACAGCGCGAGGTTGAACACGTATGACTGGTAGGCGTGGACGAACATCCACCTCAGCTTCTGGGGGATGTTCCTGAGAGCGCCGACATGGTCTGTCGGCTTTTTCACAAGATGGTTCAATAAGGCGTGCTCATAGCCCAGATGCTTCGGGAAAGACCTGATAGCCTCACCATAGTCTCCGCTCTCCCAGAAACGCTGCCTTGCGCTGTCACTCTCCCCTTCTTCAACTCCGAAAGACTTCCCCAAGTATATCCTGACAGCCTCATTGAAATCCCCGCGCAGTATCTCCCTCCCGACAAGATGCGTTATGGGCCTCTGGATGCCGAACCGCTGGACTCCGTAATAGTTCGGGAACCCTGAGGATAGCTCGCCTGCAATCGCGTCAACCCTCCGCCTGACTTCATCCTCTGGCAGCACTATCTTTCTGACGGTTACCGAGAACCTGTTACCCTCCAGGTCGCCGAGGTTTATCCTGTCATCACTGTGGCTGAAGTCTGAGAGCATTATGTCTTTTATGCTGACCTTCTCCAGGTCTTCTAGCTTGACATCCCAGACGGAGACCCTCTGCCTGGTCACAGCCCGCCTGTCTTTTGTCCCAGCGAAGCCGAGCCGCTTCTGGCTCACCCTCAGTCTCTGAGAGATCTCCTTTATTGCCCTTAGGGTGTCCCAGTTCTTCTTCTCCAGCGTGAAATGGATGTACTGGCCTTCCTCTTCAAGCCTCTCCTCCGCAATCTCCTCGACGATGAAATCCTCAGGAACCTGCTTTATGACGCCGCCCACGCCTTCAGCTCCGGATTTGTAGCACCTCATGCCAACGGCACGTTCCAGTTCCGGCGGTTCCATTTACGGGTCTGCCTCCATGCTAAATTATTAACCTGGAATGTAAATACAATTCCATGTACGCTGAAGCGCAGAAGCAGGTCAGAGAGTATGACAGGCGGTTCGGCTGGGATTCGGACAGAGCCAGTCACATCGCATTGCACATTCAGGAGGAGCTTGGAGAGGTCGCGAGGAGGGTTCTCAGGGATGAGGGCTACAAGAAGGAAAGATTCGACAAAGGCGAGCTTGCGCAGGAGCTCACCGACATATTATACCTTACATTGAAGCTGGCCAACAAGTATGATATAGACTTGGACTCTGAGTGGGAGCTTATGTGGAACAGATTCAAGAAGAAGACGAGCAGATTATAAAATGGTTGAATTGAATCCTTGGGCGTCCGCCGACATAGAAGACTATCAGAAGCTTTTGGAGGAGTTCGGCATAGAATCTTTTGAAAAGTTCAGGGCGAAATTCGGCGGTAACCGTTACATCAGGCGGGGCATAATATTCGGCCACCGGGATTTCGGGAGAATCGCGGAAGCCATGGAGAGGAGGAAGCCTTACGCTATGATGACCGGGCTGATGCCGTCTGGGAAATTCCACTTCGGCCATAAGATGGTCGCTGACGAGATAATCTGGTTCCAGGAGAAGGGTGCTGAGATTTTCGTATGCGCCGCTGACGTGGAGTCGTGGCTGATGAGGGATGTCCCCTTCGAAGAGGCCAAGAGAATCGCAATCGAAGAGTACCTGGAGAATTACATCGCATTAGGTTTGAAACCTAAGGGAGTCACATTCTGGTTCCAGTCAGACTACAGGAACGAATACTACCGGCTGAGGGACATGGCAGCCAAGAGGGTAACGTTCAATGAGATGAAGGCAATCTACGGCGACCTCACTCCTGGAAAAATCGTCTCCTCTCTGGCGCAGGTCGCTGACATACTGCACCCGCAGCTTAAGGAGCTCGGAGGTCTGAAACCGGTTGTAGTCCCAGTTGGAGCAGACCAGGACCCGCACATCAGGCTGACGAGGGACATAGCCTCTAGGTTGAATGCTTATAGAATGGGACCACATGGCACGGTAGTCAACAAGGAGGGTAAAAAGACTGAGATTCCTCTAAAGGATGCTGAAGTTAGACAGGATTTCCCCTGTATTCCGCCGTCTGCGACTTATCATAAGTTCATGCACGGCCTCCAGGGTGGGAAGATGAGCTCTTCAGACCCTAAGAGTTACATCGCCCTGACGGACTCTCCCGATGCTGCGAAGAAGAAGATCATGGGCTCTCAAACGGGGGGGAGGACTACTGTAGAGGAGCAGAAGAGGCTCGGCGGGGAGCCTGAGAAATGTAGGATATATGAGATGTATATGTACCATCTTGTGGAAGACGATGCTAAGCTTAGCAGAATCTACAATGAGTGTAGGAGCGGCAGCATACTCTGCGGCGAATGCAAGACAAGATGCGCCGGCCTGATGGAAAAATTCCTCAACGAGCATCAGATTAGGAGGGAGAAGGCGAAAGCGCAGGCGAAAAATTTTCTGGGATAGTATGAAAGTCGGCTTCTATCAGTTCAAGCCTCGGCTGCTTGGCGTAGAACATAACCTGGAGACGGTGTCAAAGGCCCTTAACAGAGTTGAATGCGACCTTATGGTATTGCCTGAACTGTTCTCCTCAGGATACGACTTCTCTGACAGGGAGGAGCTGGCAGGAGTTGCTGAGGATGTTCCAGGCGGGCCGACAACCGAGGCCCTGATAAAAATCTCCAAAGAGAACGATATGGCGATTGTCGCAGGCGTCGCGGAGCAGACTAGCAACAGTTTCTACAATTCCGCGGTCGTGGTTGACAAAAAGTTCGTGGGAGTCTACAGGAAGGTGCACCTGTTCGGGACTGAGAAAAGGTTCTTCAAACCTGGAAGCAGGTTCAAGGTCTTCAAGGTTAGGGGCGCGAAGGTTGGTGTCATGGTATGTTTCGACTGGTTTTTCCCTGAGAGCATGAGGACTCTGGCATTGATGGGCGCGGAGATTATAGCGCATCCCGCGAACCTTGTGATGCCTTACTGTCCTGACGCGATGATAACGCGCTGCCTTGAGAACCGAGTGTATGCTGTGACAGCGGACAGGATTGGAGTGGAAGGAAAACTGAAGTTCATCGGGAAATCGCAGGTCACTGGGCCTGATGGGGGGGTAATATACAGGGCAGGCTCTGATACGACAGAGTGTAAAGTCTTCGAAATCGACCCTGAGAAGGCAAGAAACAAAAGATTAAACAAGTACAACAATATCATAAGAGACAGGAATCCGAGGGCGTATAGGTTATGAGACTGACAGTCAATCCGGTATCGAAGCTCAAAGGCATTGTGAAGGCGCCTCCGAGCAAGAGTTATACTATAAGGGCTGTCATCGCAGCGTCGCTCGCCTCAGGCTCGTCCACTATTAGAGACCCGTTGTATTCTGACGACACGAGAGCGTGCATCGAAGCCTGCAGGCTGATAGGGGCGACGATAGCTGAGGGTAACGCCCTGATTGTGAGAGGGTGCGGTGGCAGAATAGAGAAGCCTGGGAAGACTATAGACACTATGAACTCGGGCACCAGCATAAGGCTTCTGACTGCTGTCGCAGCATTAAGCTCTGAGAGGATTACATTGACAGGCGACAGTTCGATACAGAAGAGGCCTATCGGCCCCCTGCTGGATGCTCTGAAACAGATGGGAGTCAAAACGGAATCGAAGAACGGGTTCCCGCCTGCGACAGTGCAGGGCCCGATAAGGGGGGGAACGTGCAGGATTAGGGGCGACATCAGCTCGCAGTTCATCTCAGCGTTGCTGATGGCATGCCCTCTGGCAGAGAAGGATACGGTGATAGAACTGACTTCGCCTTTGAAGTCCAGACCATACGTTGACCTGACGTTGGACATCCTGGAGAGATTCAATGTCAGAGTGGAGAATGAAGACTACCGGAGATTCATAATAGCTGGAGGCCAGGAGTACAAAGAAACAGAGTATACTGTCGAGGGGGACTACTCTTCGGCTGCGTTCCTGCTGGCTGCGGCGGCGTTGACGGAATCTGACGTCACAGTAAATAACCTATTCAAAGCCTCAAGGCAGGCTGACAAAAAAATCGTTAATGTGTTAGATGAGATGGGAGCTGACTTGGAGGTAAAGTCTGAGAGTGTCAGGGTCAAAGGCAATGGAAAACTGCATGGCATCACCGTCGACCTCTCAGATTCCCCTGACCTTGTGCCGATACTGGCTGCTGTGGGAGCGCTGGCTGAAGGCAGGACAGTCCTCAAAAACGTTGAGCACGCCAGGTACAAGGAGTGCGACAGGATACATGCGATGACCGTTGAGCTTAAGAAGATGGGCTCTGACATAGAGGAGAGGAAGGACGGACTCGTCATTAAAGGCAGACCGTTGAAGGCTCCCAAGGACGCATTAGACGGCTGGCATGACCACAGGATCGTGATGGCGTTGGCTGTCGCAGGCCTGAAGGCGGAGGGCGAAACAAGGATAGGGGATGCAGAGTATGTCAGCGTGACCTTCCCCAACTTCGTAGAACTGATGCGAAAGCTGGGGGCGCATATGTCTGTCAGATAAAAAAAATGCTGGGCGAGCAGACTAGGAATACTATCAGGGGGTTTCAGAGGAACGAGATTACCGAGTATCATATCTACAGGAGGCTTGCGGACTCGATCAAGGATGCCCATAACAGGGAAGTCCTCAAAAGTATTTCAGACGACGAGCTGAGGCACTATGGCATCTGGAAGAAGTATACTGGAGCGGATGTCAAGCCCAACAGGTTCCAGATTCTGAAGTATTATCTGATTTCAAGAATACTCGGCCTCACCTTCGGCGTCAAGCTGATGGAAAAAGGCGAAGAGCAGGCGCAGGCAGTGTATGATAAAATCTCGGCCGAAGTGCCTGAGGCTAAGACGATAAAAACTGATGAGGACAAACACGAGCATGAACTCATTAGCATGCTGGACGAGGAAAAGCTCGAGTATGTCGGCTCGATGGTGTTGGGCCTGAATGATGCACTCGTCGAATTGACCGGGGCTCTGGCAGGATTCACCTTCGCATTGCAGAATCCGAAGCTGGTGGCTGTGACAGGCCTGATAACTGGGATAGCTGCCTCCTTCTCGATGGCAGCCTCAGAGTACCTTTCGACAAAATCGGAGGGCGGCCCTAAGAACCCGCTGAAGGCGTCAGTGTACACCGGCACAGCTTATGTGATGACAGTCATCGCCCTCATACTGCCCTTCCTCCTGCTCAACAACGTATACGTCTCCCTCGGACTGACATTGTTGATAGCGATTGCAGTGATATTCTTCTTCACCTTCTACATCTCGGTTGCGAAGGACATACCGTTCAAAAGCAGGTTCCTTGAGATGGCTAGCATCAGCCTGGGAGTCGCAACAGTGACGTTCACAATAGGATACCTCATCAGAGAATTCTGGGGGATAGAGATATAAAACTCTAATCAACGTTGTTTGAATTTATTGAAAAAGGATAATGTAACTGAGAACTAGAAAGAGGAATAGATTTAGTAAAGGTGTACTAAACCCTTTCTCTTCCCCTAGAGGGCGTAAGAAAAGCATTGATTTCTTTGTTTGTATCCACTCTATCACTCTAAAACAAATAGCAAATAATGGGGGTGGCAGTATTACAACGTAATCTAAATTTCTAATTAACCCGACAACAATCAGTATTGTGGTGTAACATAAACTTATACCTATATTTATTATATAGTTTCTCTTCGTTGTCTCAACATGCCATACTGCTATTATACCAAAAACGCTAATGTAGATGAATGCGAAAAACCAGATAGAATCTTCGCTTAGTACATTAGTCCCGAACAGTACTGTGCCAACAATCAAAAATCCAATTAAGATAAAACCATGGACTTTTTTATCCATTTCTCGATCCCCCTATTTACCTATTTGTAAATCTGGTGAAAATTATGTGAAGTTGGGTCAGTTTTTTATCCTGTTCTTTCCGTCGACGAGGATTACTTTGGGTTTGTGTTTTTTGGCTTCGGATTCGTTGAGGATGCAGAAGGATAGTATTAGCACCCTGTCGCCGACCTTGTTGAGGAGGGCTGCGGCGCCGTTGGCTCCTATGATGCCTGAGCCTCGTTTGCCTTCTATGGCGTAGGTGGTGAACCTTTTGCCGCTTTCCATGTTTCCTACGAGGACCTTCTCATACGGGAGTATCCCGGCAGCTTCCAGTAGGTCGGCGTCGACTGTTATGCTGCCGGAGTAATCGATGTTGCATTCCGTGATTCTGGCGCCGTGTATCTTCCCCTTGAGCATCTCCACAATCATATTCCAACCTCCTCTATGGATTTTTTCAGAACTCCTGCAGAATGCTCCAGCTTCATCTTCTCGTCGTCAGTCAGGTTATAGTCTGCCTGGGCGATCCCATCACCGCCTGCGGTCACCGGGACGCTGATGCAGACTCCATACTCTTTCTGGAAGGTCGAAAGCGGGAGCGTCTTCTTCTGATTCTTGATTATGCACTCCGCAACTTCCGCAACCGCCAGAGTAGGCGCATAGAATGTGGCGCCCTTCTTCTTTATCACTTCCATTGCAGAATCCTTAACCTTCTTAAAAGCCTCCTCCAGTTTTGCGTCTGTCACGCCCTTCGCCTCAGACAGTCTCCTGCCGCCGTACCTGGCCAGACTGTAGGCTGGGAACATGCTGTCCCCGTGCTCGCCCAGCACGAACGCAGTTAGTTTTTCAGGCTTCAGATTGAAGTTAATGCACAGTTCCGACTTCAGGCGCATGGTGTCCAGCATCGTGCCGAGGCCGAAGACTTTCCCCTCATCCAAGCCAGCTCGCTTATACGCTAGATACGTCATAACATCAACCGGATTTGAAACTATCAGCAGCATATGATCCTTATTGTGTTTGCCGATTCCTGCCAGCACAGCCTCCATGATTTTTTTGTTGTTCTTCGCCAGATCCAGTCTCGTCTCACCCGGTTTTCTGGGAATGCCTGCGGTCACTATTACCAGGTCAGAGCCGTCTGTGATACTGTAGTCATCAGAGCCTGCTATCTCAGTCCTCCCAAGAGAAGAGATACAGTGCCTAAGGTCTATGGCTTCGCCCTCAGCCTTCTCCCTGAAAACGTCGACCAAAGCTAACTCATCGCATAATCTCCTCTCCATGAGATGATACGCTGTGAGCGAACCCAATCTGCCAGCCCCAACCACGCTTATCTTAGACATAAAGGGTTATAATTCTGGCAGACTGTTAATAAATAAAGCATGGAAGTGAAGCTCGGTTATGGTAAAAAGGGCGTTGAACTCTTGATACCTGACGGGAACCTGGAGCTGGTCAGGCCGAAAGAGGAGATGGGAAGGCCGGCAGCTTATCTGGATGAAGTGCTTGACGGGGGCGACATTCAGAAAATCGTCAAAGGCAGGAGCGTGTGCATTCTCCCAGAGGACTGCACGAGGGATCTGCCCCATGAGGAGATTGCAGGGTACATTTGCAACAGGATGGAAGGCTCAGGCAAGGTTACAGTAATCTTGGCCACAGGAACCCACAGTCCCTCAGATGATGGCAACCGGAGGATAGCAGGATACTACAAGAATCTTCTGAGGGGGATTAAATCCGAGGTTCTCGTCCACGACTGTTTCAATTCCAAATTCCGCGGTATTGGAAGGACAACGCATGGCACGGAAGTCCTCGCTAACGAGAAGGTGTTAGGCCATGACGTCTACCTCACATTCTCTGCTATGAAACCGCACTATTTCGCAGGCTACTCCAACGCTTACAAGAATCTTGTGCCAGGAGTGTGCGCTTACCAGACGGTTGAAGAGAACCATTCTCTGACTATGGATGACAGGTCAACATACGGCATGCACCCGTTGAATCCAAATCCTGAGAGGAGGGACAACCCGCTGGCAGAGGACATCCTCGAAGGGTGCAACATGATTCTAGAGGGTAAGCCGGCGTACTCGCTATCGTTCATCTGCTCCAACAGGAGCATATTCTGGGCTGAATTTGGGAGGATATACGAGGCCACCAGCAGAGGGATTGCGGAGGTTGATAGGAGGTCTGCTGTCAGAATCAAGCCTGCCGACTATGTCATCGTCTCACCTGGCGGTTCACCCAACGACGAGAGCCTCTATATAGCACAACGCGCTCTGGAGCTCACGAAGAAGGCCTACTCTGACGGCGCGGAGCTGCTCTTCCTGGCTGAATGCAAAAAGGGCATGGCACACAACAGGAAGGCTGAGGAGAACTTCCACCTCCCGCTGAAGGGAGACTTGGAGGAGATACTCTCGATGAGGGAAGAATACAGGCTGTACTCCCATAAGCCTTACAGGTTCGCTCAGCTTCTGAAAAGATTGGAAGCATTCCACATGCACAGCAGCCTTGACGACAGGACTGTTGAGGGCATACACCTCAAGCCTGCTGGAGACCCTCAAACGGTTGTAGACTCATGGCTGGAGGAAAATCCAAGAGCCAGGATACTAGTATTCGACAAGGCGAACAGCCTGGCAGTTTACTGATTTTAACGCTGCTTTCTTATAGTTTACGGTATGAACACGATTGGGAGAATGTTCAGGCTGACGACGTGGGGAGAATCCCACGGAACGTCCGTAGGAGCTGTCGTTGACGGATGCCCCTCAGGCTTAGCGCTGGCTCTGGAGGACATCCAGATGGAGCTGGACAGGCGGAGGCCGGGGCAGAGCAGCCTGACCACTTCACGAACTGAGGAGGATATTGTGGAGATACATTCGGGGCTATTTGAGGGTAAGACCCTCGGAACTCCGATCATGATGATAGTTCACAACAGGGACGCTGACTCCAGCAAGTACATACCCTTGAAGGACACTCCACGGCCGGGACATGCTGACCTCACATGGAGGGAAAAGTTCGGCCACGTCGACTGGCGCGGCGGTGGCAGGTCATCAGCCAGGGAGACTGTCGGGAGGGTCGCAGGCGGAGCTGTTGCAAAGAAGCTGCTGAAGACCAAGGACATCGAGGTTATAGCGTTCACCAGGCAGATAGGTTCGATAGTGTCAGAAGAGGATGCTGACCTCAAATTGAAGGGATTGCGAGAGCTCGTTGACTCCAACCCTGTGCGGGCGTTGGACATCGAGAAGGCGAAGGAGATGGAAGAGCTCATAGAGATCGCCAAAAAACAGAAGGACAGCGTCGGAGGCGTCATAGAGGTTCACGCCGTGAACGTCCCCACAGGCCTCGGAGAGCCTGTCTTCGGGAAGCTGACATCAGACCTCGCTGGGGCGTTGGCAAGCATCCCGGCGGTGAAGGGCGTAGAATTCGGCGCAGGTTTCAAATTGGCTGAGATGCGAGGCTCGGAAGCAAACGACGAGTTCACAATCGAGGGTAACAGAGTTAGGACGAAAACTAACAACTCTGGAGGAATCCAAGGTGGGATAAGCAACGGGATGCCCATAATCATGAGAGTTGCTGTGAAGCCTACCTCATCCATGGGGAAGGAGCAGTCCACAGTCAACCTTCAATCGAAGAGGAAGGCGAAGATTAGTGTGGAGGGCAGGCATGACCCCTGCATCGTGCCAAGGGCAGTCCCAATTGTGGAGGCGATGGTCAGCTTGATAATAGCTGACCACTGCCTCATCGCTGGTTTAATCCCCAGGAGGCTCTAGAAGACTAGAGCTTCTCCAGGTATTTTGTGATCTCCCAGTCTGAGACGTTTGTCCTGTACTCGTCCCACTCCATCCTCTTGGCTGTGAGATAGTTCTCGAAGGTGTGCTCTCCGAGAGCTTCGCGCACCAGCTTGCTCTTCCTCATCTCGTCAAGAGCCTCGCCGAGAGATGCTGGCAAAGTTTTTATGTACATCTCGTCAAGCTTCTTGTTGTCGAACTCGTACACGTCCTCCTCCACAGGGTTCGGAGGCTTCAGCTTCCTCTTTATCCCATCCAATCCTGCGTGCAGCATAACAGCGAACGCCAAGTAGGGATTGCAGCTCGGGTCAGGACACCTTAGCTCAGCCCTCGTTGACTGCTCCCTGCCGGGACTGTACCTTGGTATCCTAATCAAGGCTGACCTGTTGATCTTGCCCCAGCATATGTAGACCGGAGCCTCGTATCCTGGGACAAGCCTCTTGTATGAGTTCACCGTCGGGGCCAGCACTGCTGACATCGCCCTGACGTGCTCAAGCTGGCCTGCTATGAAACCGTATGCCGTCTTCGACAGGTGGTAGGGATCCTTACCATCGAAGAACGCTGTCTTCCCCGTTTTCGTGTCGAACAGGCTCTGGTGCACGTGCATGCCGCTCCCGTTTATGCCATATATCGGCTTCGGCATGAAAGTCCCGTAGAGGTCGTGCAACTGCGCGATGCTCTTGACGGTGTGCTTCAATGTTATCGAGTTGTCAGCGCTGCTCAATGCATCAGAGAACCTGACGTCTATCTCATGCTGACCTGGGGCCACCTCATGGTGGCTCATCTCCACGTGCATGCCGAAACTCTCGAGCGCGAATACTATTCCCCGCCTAACGTCTGATGCCATGTCCCTCGCAGAGTAGTCGAAATATCCCCCAACATCGTGGGGCACTGGGCTGATTTTGCCGTTGTCTGTCTTGAAGAGGAAGAACTCCAACTCAGGGCCGGTATTAAACTGGTATCCCATCTTCTCAGCCTTCTCAATCGCCCTTTTGAGTATGTATCTCGGATCGCCTTCGAACGGTTTTCCGTCAGGCCTGTAGACGTCTGCAAAAAACCTTGCAACTTTCTTCTCCTGCGGCTCCCATGGGAGTATCGCATACGTCGCAGGGTCTGGTTTGAGTATCATGTCAGACTCGTGTATCCTTGCGAACCCCTCTATCGAGGAGCCGTCAAACCACGTTCCATCGTCCAAGCTTGTCTCAAGATGCTCCACAGTTATGGTGACGCTCTTTATCGCACCCTGTATGTCAGTAAACTGCAGGTTGGCGAATTTCACGTCATCCTCCTTCACCTTCTCCAAAACCTTTCCCTTCAATTCATCCAATCTAGTCATTCATATCACCAAAGTTCATACATATTTTAATTAGTACTTAAAAACTTGTTGAAAAGTTCACTTTTCTCCCTCTTTTTTGCCCTCTTTTCCATTTTTTTCCTTGTTTTTTCAGGCCACGCCTGAGGCCAAACCCGCAATATCTCGTTCATTCTCGAATTCACCTCCTACCTGATGCAAATTTGCTGTATCCTCCAACAGCATCCGCTCCCTTCTCGCCGGTCCTAATTCTGATGCACTCCTCAAGCGGCAGGATGAAAATCTTGCCGTCGCCGATGTCGCCAGTC
This sequence comes from Candidatus Altarchaeota archaeon, assembly GCA_043800255.1. Lineage (GTDB taxonomy): Archaea > Altiarchaeota > Altiarchaeia > IMC4 > SCGC-AAA252-I15 > JAZDNF01. Next base: position 73,037 of record JAZDNF010000013.1, read on the forward strand.
TTCGCGCCCTTCATTATAGCCTTTACCGTCGGTTCAACGAAGTCGTCGTTTACCGCAAGCTCTATCCTGATCTTCGGGAGCAGGTTGACCTCATACTTGGTCCCCCTGAGGATTTCCGTGAAGCCGCCCTGCTCTCCGCAGCCCCTCGACCGGCTTACTGACATCCTGAAAACCTCTGCCTTGTAGAGTTCCCTCTTGACTTCCTTGAAACGTTCTGGTTTGACGTACGCTATTATAAATTTCATGCTTTGTCTCCGCTAGGCAGGTATGTCCATATCAGGATAGGCTTCCTCACCATGCTGTGTAAGGTCTAATCCTAGTATTTCCTCCTCTCTTCTAACGCGCAGCCCAATCGAATAGTCAATTACCTTCAGGATGACGACTGTCACCGTCAAAGCGTAAACAACCGTTGCTAACACCCCTATTGCTTGAGCGATGAGAAGCGAGGCATTGCCTGCCAGCAACCCATCAGCGCCGTTCGGGTTTATCACAGACTGCGCGAAAACGCCTGTCAGCAGGGCGCCCATTATCCCACCCGCCCCATGGCATGCCATCACATCAAGCGCGTCATCTATCCTGGTTCTCGTCTTCATGAACACGATGAACGTATAGCATACCGCACCAGCAGCAGCGCCTATTACTATAGCAGCCAGCGGGCTTACGAAACCTGATGCAGGAGTTATAGCCACCAGACCGCATACTGCGCCAGTGGCTATGCCCAATGTGCTCGGCTTTTTGACGTGAATCCAGCTTACGATCATCCATGAGATTGCTGCGGCAGCTGCCGCCGTGTTTGTCACAACAAACGCCTGCGCAGCTAAGCCGTCGGCTGCCAGTGCGCTTCCAGCGTTGAACCCAAACCATCCGAACCACAGCAATGCCGCGCCGAGCACGGTCATGGTAATGTTGTGCGGTCTTATTTCACTTCCAGAGTTGAGTCCGATTCTCGGCCCTATTATCAGCGCAGCCGCTAGCGCCGATATTCCTGCGGATATGTGCACAACAGTCCCGCCCGCAAAGTCTAACGCCCCAAGCGTGCCAAGCCAGCCGCCGCCCCACACCCAGTGGGCTATTGGATCGTAGACTAGCGTCGTCCACAGTAGAACGAAGATTAGGAACGACGAGAATTTCATCCTGTCCGCAAATGCTCCTATTATCAGGGCAGGTGTTATGATCGCGAACATCGCCTGGAATATCATAAACACGAGATGCGGTACCGTAGGCCCATAATCAGGACTTGGTAGCATCCCAACGCCATTCAGGCCGGCCATGCTGAGGTCTCCGATAAGGCCTCCGACATCAGGCCCGAATGACAGTGAGTAACCGATTAGAATCCACTGTATGCTGACCAATGCTATTATGATAAAACTTTGCGTGATTATCGCGAGAACGTTTTTCCCCCGTACCATTCCTCCATAGAAGAATCCTACGGCAGGGGTCATCACCAGAACAAGTGCTGCTGATATTAGGACCCATGCAGTATCGCCAGAGTCAATCTCCTCTGCGCTGGCTGATGTGGCCAGGAGGATGAGAGTCACCATTAACAGCGTAACATTAGTGGGCGGCTTCATTCTTGCACCTCGGTTCTTTTACTACCAGTAGTATGTCTTCCGTTCCCCCCATTAGGATGGTTATTTTCATGTTACGGTCTCCGATGCCATGCCTATCACTTAGTGAGATGTTCATCTTACATTAATATTAATGCATAAGTTATATAAATAGTTTGTGTTTTTTTGATGAGATTAGCATTAAAAATATGAGTTTTTTATAAAATTTGATAAAATTACGGGTATTATTGCCTAGGATGGCCTATAGATGCCATTTTTTGAAGATTTGCCATAATTTTCTATTTTTATTAGAGAAATGCACATATTTTCACATGGCCAAGTTCGATGACCTGGACATCAAGATAATACGAGAATTGAAATGGGACTCCAGGCAAAGCTACAGGGACATCGCCAGAAAACTCGAAGTCGCTGAGGGAACAGTATACAACAGGATAAACAAGATGCGGGAGGGCGACCTCATAAAAGGCTTCATGGTCGACATAGACTACTCCAAACTAGGATACGACCTGACGGCGCTGATAGGCATAACAACTGAAGGCGGCTCCCTCCAGGAGGTCGAACAGGAGATCTCGAAAGAGCCCAGCATAAGCGCACTCTATGACGTCACGGGAGAATATGACGCACTGCTTGTCGCGAAGTTCAAGGACAGGGAAGGCCTGAACAATCTCGTGAAGAAGCTCCTGGCAATGCCTGAGATAAAGAGGACCTACACGATGGTCGTCCTCAACGTCGTCAAAGAAGAGCACGGCATCAACGTATGATCATCCCATAATCTTCTCGAAAACCCTTATGCAGTCTGCCTGATCCAACGCAGACATCCTGAGCGGGGCGTAATCCTTCAGCTGATCGAAAATTTTTTCCAGGACATCAACGCCAACAGCATCCGTCTTGTTGACGCACACAAAAATCTTCTGCTCGAACGTCTTCTGAACCTCGATCAGAAGTGAAATCTGCTGCCCGACATTCTCCGTCGGGTCCAGGATGAACAGGATGACGTCAGCAAGCTCGCCTATGGCGAGCAGAGCCTCCTGCTCGATCTTGTTCCGCTCAGCCATCGGCCGGTCAAGAAGCCCGGGCAGGTCGATCAGCTGCACGTTCTTGTACTTGATGTTCCTGTAGCCCATCTGGATTCTCTTCGTCGTGAACGGATACGAGTCGATCTCGACCTTCGAGCCGGTGAGGTTGCGCAAGAACGTCGACTTCCCCACATTGGGGTAGCCTGCGATGACCAGCGTCGGGAAATCCTTCACGACCGGGAAATCCTGCAGTATGCCCTTAATCTCTATCAGAGTGTCAAGGTCAGGCCCTATCTGCTTCACGAAAGAGGAGACCCTCCCCAAAAAACGCTTCGATGGAGCGCTATCACCCGTTTTTCGCAGTTCCCTGAGGGATGTGTTCGTCAGCCGCTTCAGACTCGTCGAACACCACTGGACAGCCCCGAGAGATTTTTTGAAAACATCCTTGTTCACTTTGATGTCAAGCAGCCGCTGATAGAATGTGTCAAGCCGCTCATAGGATGGGAAATTCTTAACTATCGCGTCCAAGTCGGAGCAGATTATTTTTTCAACAGTCCTTACCCGCTCCTCCTCGGCCCTCTGCTCTTTGAACCTTTTTTTCTTTCCTGCTGATATTTTTTTCTTGTGCTCTTTCGAACCTTTGCGAAAAGATTTTTCAATCAGCTCGTCAGAAGTCGGAATGTAGGGGAGTTTAAACATTTTTATAATAATGAATTCAATTTATTAGCATAAAATGGCTGCAAAAAAGAAAAAGGCCAAGAAAAAGGCTGTGAAGAGAAAGGCTAAGAAGAAAGTTAAGAGGACGGCCAAGAAGAAAAAGAGGAGGAGATAAAAAAACATCTCTTCTTTTTTTACCCTTCTCTTTCCCGAAAATTCTTTATTTTTCAGTGCAGCATCCAATATTTTCTCATGGAATCTATTGTCGCCATCTCAGACTCGCATCTCGGCTACCGCCACAGGTTCAAACTCAAGCGCCTGAAAGACTATGAGAAGGCGTTCAACGAGGCGCTCGCCAAGGCGCTCGACATCAAACCGGCTGTTATCGTCTTCTGCGGCGACCTCCTCCACCACACCAGGCCTGACCCCAAGAGCATGCGCATCCTGCTGCAGAACCTCATAAAGGCCGCTGAGAGTGCGCAAGTCGTCGTCTGCATCGGAAACCACGAGATAGCAGGCCACCTCGGGACAGCCTATTCTCCCATGTTCTCAGACCTTCACAGGAACATCCACGTCCTGACCTCGGAGAACCCCCACATCACGCTAACAGTCGATGGGAAGCAGATAGGCTTCCACGGCTTCCAGTACCTCAGGAGCAGGGAATCCGCGGAGGGCATGCTCGAGAGGATATCTACTCAGGTCTCCGGGAACGACTACAACATATTATGCCTGCACCAGGCCGTTGAGAAGTACCTGAACCCCCATGAGATTTCCCTCAGGGTTCTGCGGGAGGTCGCGCCAAAGTATAATCTGATCCTGTTAGGCCACGTGCACAAGCACCAGAAGGTCGGCGAAGTCTTTGACATCACCCCAACATACTATGTCGGCTCTACTGAGAGAATAAGCTTCAACGAATGGCAGAACCAGAACGGCTTCATGGTCTTCAGAGAGTATAAGTTCGGCGAACCGGATTTCGTAAGCGTGTCATCAGCTTCCATCAAGAGGATCACAGCAGACTTGGGCGAGACAACCCCGAGCGAGATCAACAACTTCATCGACAGGAGCATAAACGATAGCAAAGGCGTCGATCTCCTGCAGATCAACATCAGTTCGAAAATGGCGGGGGACTTCTTCGACGTCAGGCAGGACTGGAGCGACTCCTACACCGACTTCACGGTATTGGACGTGAACATACAACCTTCTGGCGCGGACAGACGAGTCGACTTCCAGAAGCTGCAGATAAACGAAGAGCTCATAAGAGAATACTTCAAGCAGACAGGCATGGAAGGGCAGAACGAGCTCCTAGAAACCTGCATGGAGCTGTACAGCGAGATTTAAACGCCGTTATTTAATTCAGAACATTGTATAGTTTATACCATGTCTAAGGTCACTGAAAAGGATCTAGCAAACGAGAGGCAGAGATTAACCGACGTTCTTAGAAAAATCGCCTTGAAAGCAGACATGCCCATAAAGAAGGCCCTTGACGTAAAATACCCTGACCCTGAGGTAGGCACCCTGAACTACGCCCTCGCTAGGTCTAAAATCGTCCCGACAAAGGATGTCTGCCCCCACGAGGAGACAATCGAGGCGGCAGTTTGGAGCATACGAAATATGATGGTGAGGACGGAATCGTCTGACAAACCAATCATCGTTACAAGCAAACGCAAGAACGGCGAGACCATAAAAGATCCCAAGACAGGGAGAACAAAGTACGTAATATTAGACGGCATGCACCGATCTGATGCTATGAAGAGAACAGGATGCGAAGACAGTCTCGTGTTTGATATCGACTATGAGAGGGAGGCTGAACTGCATGGCTGGGATGAGATAGTAGAGAAAAGCAAACAGAATTCGGGTGTGAGCATATTGAATGTGGTAAAGGATACTGTAGAGACTATGAACAGGGATTCGGATCGAAAATTCAAAGTTGTCGAAGGCGATGACGATATTAAAACTCTTCACAAGCTGATGGATCCCAAGAGAGGGATGATTGCATTCGGAGTAATCGATGATAAGGGCAGGTCATATAAGGTGACATACAAGGACGACTCTGAGCTTGCTCTTAAGGATATTGTCAAGGTGATGAACTTATTTGACGAAAAACTTCGTGAGAAACTGGAGTCTGTGGATGACAACCCTAATGAGACGGTAAGGTTCTTCGGAGATGACAAGTCTGCAGACGAATTTAAGAAAAACAAAAGTCTTGCGCTTATCACAAGGCCGAGATTCTCCAAGGAAGAGGTCGTTGAGATGGCGCTCAAGGGGGAGAAGGTTCCGATGAAGACCACGAGGCACATATTCAAAATGCGGCCCCATATTAGAGTCCCACTGAAGCTTTTGCAGGATAAGTCAGTGCCCTATGCCGCAAAAACAAGACAACTTCACGAAGCCATGGAGAACGCCAGATATAGGTACTATCCTGAGGGTATCCTAGACTTTGCAGACATTGACGGAAAACTAGATGTTTCCGACAAGTACCTTGGCAAGGAGGAGATGGAACGTAAAAGACAGGAGCTTTTAGATGACCGCAACAGGGACTGGGCTAAAGAGTTTAAGCAAACCCATGAGTACAGGGTCGCAGGTTCCACAAAGGACGTCTACCACAGGAGCCCGGAATTCCAAGAACTCTACAAGAGCGTTGAGGGGGGGATAAAATGGCTCCTAAATCCAAAGTGGTATACAACGCAGGATAAATCCCAGGCTTTCATAATCAACGCTGAAACAACAGTAGCAATGGGGCGGGCCGCATTGTACAGCCTTAGTGAAGGAGAGAGGATTCTCCACATAGATGCAGGCACTTTTGGAAAGAGATGGCACAATGAGATCAATAATGAATCAAAGATTAGATCAAATGTATTTGAGATCATACCAGGAACCAAGATAACAGAAGAGATCTTAGCTAATTTAAAAAAGGAGATTAAAGACGGGGGATATAGTGCCGTTACAGCCGTGCACAATGAGACATCAACTGGGATGGAGCTTCCCATAAGCACGTTCTCAAAGGTCATAAAGGAGGTCGAAAAGGAAACAGGCAGGGAGATACTATTTTTGGTAGACGCTGCAAGCTCCCTTGGAGGGATGCCAATACCTAATGTTGAGGATATAGATGTCTTGATTAGCGGCATCGAAAAATGCTTCCAATGCAACGCTGGATTATCGCTTATAGTCATGAGGTCGAGAGCGCTTGAGAAAGCTAAGAAGTCGATATTGTATAAGGGCGGGACTGGTTTCGAAAGATTGAAGGAATATGCGGACAAAAACCAGACGGTTGGGACTCCAGAATACACTCAGATTAAGCAACTCCACGAGGTACTGTGTGAGATAGGAGGGTACATATCACTTGATGGTAGATACTATCCTGGAGAGGGAGTAGAAAAAAGATATGAACGCATTAAGGACTTGGCTAGGGTAACAGAAGAGTGGGCTGAAAAGAGCGGCTTCGGCTTGTTCGCTCCGGAAGGGTTTAGATCATCAACAGTCACCACAATAACAACAGCCGGTATGAACGTCTCACCAGAGATTGTAAAAGATAGGATAAAAGCTAACTTTGGTATTGAACTTTCCCCAGGCCATAGGGAATTAAAAGAAAAGGAGCAAAAAATTGATCTGTTGAGGGTAACGCATTTTGGCGCTAAAGGATTGCCTGAGCTTGTGGATAAGGAACTTAATTTAATTTCGATTGTAGTAAAGGATGAGATAAGGCAGAAGGCTGCCAGGGGCGAGGTTATTGGGGAAGACGCTGCCAGTAAGATAGGGAAGCTTGATGCTGGAATCAAATTCCTTATGGATCTTAGAATACGTAGAGGGAGCAGCAACATTACGCTAAGTAGACGGCAGGAAGTAGATAATATGCGTTTTGAGAAGAAATCAGAGGCTGAAAATCTAGGGCTCAATCCAAATATTTTCTCGAGGGATGGGTGGCCGCTAGTGACAGCTGGGGTAAACTTGGACCGACTAAACGAGAAGGATAAGGAACGTATCTCCTATCATTCCGATTTGCTGATACAATTAGGAGCGAAGACCGCCGCAATCGGGGCAGACCCGAAAGTCCTATTCGAGGAAAGTTTTCACAGGCTTGGCGAAGTCATAAGCTTGGATAATCCAGAAAATTTTGAACTCGCCTGTGATATCGGATTAAAAGCAGTTGCTGCAGGCGTAGATCCAAACAAGATATTTACGTATGCACATGATCTCAAGGGGATCATAGACCACGATAGAGGTGGGTTGAAGACTGCCATCCATCAGTTGATTGTCATGGCGTCAAGCGTTGTCGGAAAATTTGAACTCGATGACGTGTATTCGGCATCTGTGATGGGAATGAGAGATCACATAAAGGATGTTGATGACCTTCAGGTGGTATGGGGCATCGTGAAAAAATCGGCTGAATCCAATTTGAACCCAACTGATGTCTTCAAGCACATCTCTGGAGTAAGTACTGACGTCTGGAAGAAGAAAGAGTTGACAGATGTGTCGGATAGCATAATCGAATGCCATAAGATTGGGAGTCGAGTTGGAATAGACGTGCACCGACTTCTGGAGTCAGAAATAATTCCGGCAGGAATCCATAAGAGTGCGTCTGCATTATCTGAGACCTTCTCGGCGTTGTCAACAGTCTTACAATCAGAGGAGAGATACGGACTACCGCCCCGAATATTAATTGAAAATGCATTACCAGCCATGTCACACATTATAGCAAAAGACCCTGAGAAATTTGTAAAAGTTGTTAAATTAGTCGATAAATTCGGACAAGACATAAAAACCGGAGGTCATGACATAAATCGTGCCATGAGAAAGCAGGAGGGGGGCTTGCTCGGCTGTCTGGACACCGTAGGAAGTGTCGAAAATTTTAGTGAATTACTCGACCTGTATCGTCTGACGCTTGACAATGGCAAACGGCCGAAAGATTGGATTTCACACTTCTCAGAAATCAAAGAAACTCTTACAACGGAAGAAGACATGGGTAAGATACTCAAACTGGGAAATAAGGCGACAGCAGCAGGACATGACCCTGCAGGACTGTTCAAGGAGCTGTCAAAGTTAAGGAAATTCCTCTCGGATAGTAGTAGCATAGACTTATGCGTTGATTACGGCAATGCAGCGATAGAGTCGGGGAATAATCCAAGCGCATCATTTAATACAATCTTCCAGATGAGAGGAATCGCAAAAAGCGGCGACCATTTCAACAGCTTATTAGTCTCTGGGGGGGAGATGTACCGGGGGGGCATTCCCGTGGACCTTATCATGCGCTTCGGCCTAGACAAACTATCGGATATAGTGAGAGAAGCAGACGACATTATGGACATAAACGCTGAATTGAGCGGCATATACTCCAAGGTCCATGCTGTGGGAGCCGATGCAGACGGCGTGTTCAAGGACAAATTCCAGAAGATTACGAATTTGATTATAGATGTTGACGGCCTCCGTATGCTGAACAGGGAATTTGCTAAGAGGTCCTCACCATCAGAGATAGAGAGACTGTTCACAGATATTCGCAGAGTAAAGATGGAGTATATGGGAGTGGACAACATAAAAGACATCCTGAGGAACATCTAGAACAGGCTCTTCACAATCGGTTCCAATTTTTCTGCGCTGCCGCCTCCGATGCACATCCTATTGTTTCCGCTGTATCCGCCGCCAATCTTCTCTGAAATCTTTTTCGCGACAGCTGACGCGTCCTCCGAGCTCGAAGCGACGATGAAGTTAGCCTTCTCTCCTGTGACGTTGAACAAGACCAGCAGCCTGCCCTCTTTTTTAACCAGTTCTTCGGCGATCTTCCTCAGCTCCTTTATGTTAGCGTCATGGACTATGTAAGCAACCCGGGAGGATTCTTTGAATTTCCTCTCTATATCTTCGACAACTTTGCCGGCATCTAACCCGCCCTGCTTCTCCTTTTCCTTGCGCAGTCTCTTCCACTCGCTGAAAAGTATTTCAGATGCTGATGCCAGGTCAGAGCTGCTGCCCAAGGTTATCTCTCCAAATTCTTTGCACTCGCGCACGAACCTTTCTAGGGTCTCCGGCAGTTTTTCCTTCTGCACTGAGAAGACTGCCGCAGCCTTAGTCAGAGCTTCCCTGTTGAACTCCCTGTTTCTGACATCTGCCGGCAGGTTCTCCAATGATTTTTGGAACAGCTCCTCCTCAGTCCCGCTGTGCTTGTCGGAGGCTGCCCCAGCCTTGAACTCCAGCCTTACGATTCCGTCCTGTATCCTCTTCGACCTCACCAGGGTTATCCTGCCAGCCTCTTTGGTGTTGTTGAGGTGGGTTCCACCGCAGGCTTCAGCATCAACACCCTTTATTTCAACAATCCTCAGCTCTGTGCCAGGCACTGCACCGCCCTGGTACAATCTGAAGCCGTGCTTCTCCTCAGCCTCGTTCCGCTTCATTATCGAGACACGTATTGGGATGGCCTTCCCAACGAGCAGGTTAGCCTCCGTCTCTATCTTCTTCAGTTCATCGTCCGATACGCCCCTGTAGTGTGTGATGTCCAATCTTGAGATGTCAACGCTCTTGTGAGCTCCCGCCTGCCACACGTGCGGACCGAGAACCTTCCTGGCAGACACGTTCACAATGTGCGTCGCAGTATGATGCTGCGACAGCTGAGTCCTCCTGTCCCAGTCGACTTTTCCGCTGACTAGCATACCTTCCCTGAATTTTCCTGCTGAGTCCACCTTGTGCGCTATCACGTTGCCGGCCTTCTGCACGTCCAGCACTTTCGCACTTCCGATGATGCCGTAGTCAGCCTCCTGGCCTCCGCCCTCAGGATAGAACAGTGTTCTGTCAAGGATGAGATAGTCTCCTTCAACCCCCAAGACCGTTGCGTTGAACTCCGGGCCCTCACGCTCGTAATAGAGCTGCTTGGTCTCATCGTAGTTCCCCTTCAGCTGCAGCTCCTGCTTTTTCTCCCCCTCAACTTGCTCGTGCCTTTCCTCCACCAGGCCGTAGAAGTTTTCCGGAATCCTCAGGTCAGAGTTGAACTCCTTTATCAGCTCCGGGTTGATTCCTTGGGAGTCGTAGAGTCCGACCAGCTTCTCAGGGGTGAACTTCTCCCCAGAGCCTATCATCTTGCTGACCAGAGTCTTGCACTTGCGCCTGTTCTCATCGTACCTCTCACGCTCGACGTCTATTATCTCATGCAGGCTTCCCTTCTCCCTGAGTTCGGTGTACCATTCACCGAACTCGTTCACGTGCTTGTCCAACACCTTGTGCAGGTCTATGCTCCAGCCGTGCTCATCCATAAGAGACCAGCATCTCCTCAGAATGCTCCTCAGGTTGTAGCCTCCTCCAACGTTGCTGGGCAGCGCACCGTCGTGTATGGCAACCAGGAGTGTTCTAGTATGGTCTGCTATCGCGTACAACGCCCTCCTCAGGTAGACCTCCTTCTTCAGCTCATCCAAGGTTATGCCCATCTCAGTTGAGACCTGGTTCCAGACAGGGTCCAGGTTGCCTAACTCGTCGATGTCCAATAGGCCGGCGTACCTTGCGAACTGGCTCCACATCCGGTTATCGGGCTTGACTCCGGTCTCCCTGTACAGGTGTTTCATCACATCTGGGAAGACGGTGTCGTAGCTCATCGGGACTCCCTGGCTGAACCACGACCACCTCTCGAGGCCTGCTCCCATGTCGATGACCTTCGTCTTCAATTCCCTGGATGTTCCGTCCTGGAGGACCTCGTACTGCATGTAAACCTGGTTCCCGAGCTCCAAACCCCTGGAGAAGAATTCCATGCTCGGCCCGAAGTTGCCGCCGCCTGCCCAAACGTCCTCGTGATAGAATATCTCCTCAGGCTTTATTCCCAAACCTTTGGTTAGGAACTCGTGCATCTGTTTGATGCCTTCATCCTTGAAGTAGACGTTCGGCTTCTCTGGTGTCCTGAACGTATGCTGGCCGACCATTATGAACCCAGTATAATGCCTGCCGGTGATTCCGACAGAGTCTATGTCCGGGAACCTCAGGCAGAATTGCGGCTCCAGCACCGCATCAGCCGACGGCTCCACGAGGCCTGCGACCACGTACGGTTGGAAGTCGTTGATTCCCGCGTTAACAAAGTAGAGCTCATCATACCATCTGCACACCACAGGATACCTTTTGATTGGAACATAGTCCCACTTTTTGAAGATTTTGACGTACTCATCCCATGCGCCCTTGTAGGAGAACTTCTTCTTCGTCAGTTTTTCGCCGATGAACCTGTAGCCTCCGGAACAGGATGGCTCGTCACAATAATCCCTTTCAACCGCAGACCAGAAGCCTCGCCCGCATTTCTTGCAGACTTTCCTCGAGAACCCAATCTCCTCAAGACTGCCTACAGGATAATACTTCTCAAAGTTCCTGTGGAATTCAGGCTTCTTCTGCCTCTTAAGCTCCTTGAAATCCCAAGCCATTCTCCGTTAAGTATTCTCGTTGCCTGTTAAAACGCTTTGAATTTTATACCCTGCAGATTAAATGTTTACGATGAACGTCCTATTCGCGACAGGCAACAGGCATAAGGTATCGGAGGCTAATCGTGTTGGGAAAGAATACGGTGTAAAGTTTGTCAGAGTTTCCTGCCCGTACCCTGAGATAAGGGACGAGTCCCTGGAGAGGATAGCGTCGGAGGGCGTCAAGCATGTCTACTCCCGGCTCAAGAAGCCTGTCATCGTGGAGGACTCAGGCCTCTTCCTGAAAGCCTACGATGGATTCCCATCCCCCTATTCAGCCTACGTGTTCGAGAAGATAGGCAATGGAGGGATGCTGAAGCTCGTGAGGGGAAAGAGGAACAGGAATGCGGCCTTCAAATCCGTAATAGCCTACTATGACGGCAAAAAACTTAGAACATTCACTGGAGAGGTTAAAGGCAGGATCGCCTTGAAAAAATCCGGGAACGCAGGCTTCGGCTACGACCCCATATTCATACCAAAAGGCCACAGCAGGACCTTCGCCCAGGACCCAGAACTGAAGGAGAAGATTTCGCACAGGAGCAGAGCCTTCAAGAAGCTGATAACGTGGCTGAAGGATTAAACCTGTTCTGCGCCTATCGGCAATGATGTGTCCCCGAACTGTATTATCTGGACGTTCACTGTGATATTATCCCCCTCTGAAGCGTTAGGAAAGAGGAACGCGTTCATCTCATTGTCCAGTCTGATAATCTTCCCGTCAAGCACCAGCCCGCTCGGTGTTGAGACCGTGCCCTCGCGCCTGATGAACGGGTTCGTAATACCATTAGCCTGGAGGAGCTCCTCCACCCGCTCTCCTGTGCCGTTCAACAGCAAGTTTACTGTCCCGTTCACTATTGAATAGTTCGCCTTCATCTTGTCCAATCTTGATTTAAGGCCTTTGAAGTCGTCTGAGGACAGGAGAACAGCCTCGCCTTTTAGGGTAACGTTTGCTCCCTCGTTGGAGAGTTTCTCCAGGGTGCCGTTATCCAGGCCATATGAGGAGAAGCTGGGCTGCGCGAGGGTGTGATTTTCCACGCCCAACTCTTCTATCAGGCTGCCGAGTTCCAGCGGCCGGTCAAAGGATGCGAAAACCCTCATGCGTCCGGCATCCAGCACCTGGGCGTCGAATTCCGAGCCAGCCGAAAGCTTCGCAGTCTCAAGGCCTATCAACTCTTCAGGAATGTTGTCAACGACCTTCTGGAACAATATGATGGCAAGGTTGTCGCCGATCTCAAGGCCGGTCTCGCCCACAACGTATACGCTGTCCTTCCCGACCTTCCCCACGTAGGCTCTGTGAAGCGTGTACTTCCCCAACTCAGACCTGGCCAGCCGCTCTATCGCGGGCAATGCCGCGGTCAGGTTGTTTACCTCGAATTTGACCATCAGGTAGGCGTCCGACAGTTCGATTCTGACTTCGCTTACGCCGTCAATTGCGGATTCCTGTATGTTCAGGAGGTTTTCCCTCTGGAGGAAGTCAGACCTCGCTGGCATCAGGACGTACTCGTCAGTCTTGCCGGTTATGACCGCCAGTATGGTCTCGTTGCCTGCGACCACGACAGAATACTGGTCCAAGTTCAGTTCAGCCTCCTCAGGCTGCTCATAGTCTGTGGTGTTCGTGAACACGAAAAACGCTGAGAACAGCATCACAACGATTATCAGGTATATCATGCCCCGGTTCTCCTTCCCGGTCTTCTTCCCGCCCTTTTTCATAACACCTTAAGTATTTAAAAAGTGGGTATAATAATCTATACCATGGATTTTCTGAAGGTGAGTTACACTGGCAGGATAAAAGACGGCCCAGTTGTTGACACGACAGACGAGAAAACAGCGAAAGACAACAAAATATTCGACGAGAAGAGGATTTACAAGCCGGTGCCTGTCGCAGTAGGCGGAGGCCATATGCTGGAGGGCCTGGACGACGCCCTCAAGGGGATGAAGCCTGGAGACAAGAAGAAGGTGACTGTCCAGCCTGAGAAAGGATACGGGCAGAAGAATCCTGAGCTCGTGAGACTTGTCCCGCTGAAACATTTCAAGCAGCAGAAGATAACGCCGATACCCGGGATGCCGATAGAGATAGACGGCAGAACAGCAAGAATCCAGACTGTTGCCGGCGGCAGAGTCAGGGTGGACTTCAACAACGAGCTCGCTGGCAAGACGCTCGAGTACGAGATAAAGGTCGAGGAGAAGGCCAAAAACGACAGTGAAAAGATAAGGTACCTGTTAGAGCGCGCCTTCGGCAAGGCTGACGGCTTCGACGTAAAGGCAACAGAAAAGCCTAAGAAGGTTGAGATAACGCTGCCAGACAGCGCCTACAAGGACAGGAACATCCTCCTGAGGAAGGCCTCACTGGCTGCGGACATCTTCAAACTGGTAGACTATCCTAAGGTAAAGTTTTCTGAAGTGTGGGAGAAACCTGAAAAGAGCAGATGAAAAAGCTCTTCATACCGGCTGAGATAGGAGACTTCAGCCTGCCGAAGAACATCCCGGAAGGCTTGGAAGGCAGAGTAGGGGTCGTAACAACCGCCCAGCATCTCAGGCACATGAAGGATGTGGAACTTTTTCTCAAGACGAAAGGCCTGACGCCAATAAGAGCCGGACAGATCATAGGGTGCAACATCTCGAACGCGTTGAAGGTCAAAGACTCTGTCGACTGCTTTTTATACGTTGGAACAGGCAGATTCCACCCAATAGAGATAAGCCTGAACGCCGGGAAGCCTGTGTACGCGTTGAACCCCATTGACGGCAAAATCGAGGCCATCCCGAAGGAGGAGCTGAAAAGGTGGGAGAGGAAGAGGAAGGCGCAGGTTGCGCTGGCTGTGAAGGCTGAGACGTTCGGGATCCTGGTATCGACAAAAGAGAAACAGTACAATATGATAGAGGCTCTTGCATTGAAAAAGAAGCTCGAAGGCAGCGGCAGGAAGGCGTTCCTCTTCATCGGGGAAGAGCTGAACCCTGACAACGTGCTGCCCTTCAAGGTGGATGCGTGGATTAACACGGCATGCCCGCGGATTGCGGACGACTTCTTCAAGAAGCCTGTGCTGAACCCTGGAGAAGTTTCCTATATTTTAGACCAAGAGTAAAGGTTAAACATGGGCCTGAACCTGACAGAAGAGGAACTGCACAAAGCCTGTGAAAACATCAAGGAAGAGATCAGGAAATTCGCCAAAGAGTCTGGATGCGAGGGCCTGGTCCTGGGCCTGTCAGGCGGGATTGACTCTGCCGTCGTGTTGAAGCTGGCATCAGACTCTGAAGTCAATGTCAAAGCGCTGCTGCTCCCTGAGGAAGAGCTCACGTCTGACGAGGACATGGAAGACGCTGAAAAGCTTGCTCAAGAACTTAGAGTAGAGTATGACATAATCGGCATCAAGGACGTCCTCGACGCGATCGGGGGAGCCTGCTCCTTTGAAGCTGACCGCAAGTCATGGGGAAACGTGAAACCTAGGGTGAGGATGACATTCCTCTACCTTACAGCCAACCTCGAGAGGAGGCTTGTCATGGGAACAGGCAACAGGACCGAGATAATGTTAGGCTATTACACCAAATACGGAGACGGAGGAGCTGACTTCTTCCCCATAGGAGGGCTGTACAAGACTCAAGTTAGGCAGCTCGCAAGACATATTAGGATACCGAAGAGGATAATGGAGAAGGTCCCATCCGCAGGCCTGTGGGACGGCCAGACTGACGAGGACGAGCTTGGATCAGACTATGAGACGATTGACAGGATACTTTACAAGCTGCTTGACGAGAAGAAATCTGCCAATGCTGTCGCCGCTGAAGTCAAATGTAGGCTGGAGATAGTTGAAAGCCTGAAAAAGCGGGTTGACGCTAACATGCACAAGCGCAGCCTCTCCCCGGTGTTCAAACCTCTTTGACCCGGTGGTAGTCGTCCTCTATCCTGACCACGTCCTCAAGGTGGGATGTGCTCACCTCTATGACCTTCAAATGCGTTAAGGCCTCTATCCTGTGCTTGTCTCCAGGATGCAGGGTTATGGACTGGCCTTCCCCCAGTTCAATGTCTCCGTCCTCATGAACCAATTTCATCCTCCCCTCGAGGACGTACATGGTCTCCTTCTTTTTCTTATGATACTGGTAGGACAGCCTCGCCCCCTTATCAACCTCAAGTATCTTGCCAGCGTACTCGTCCTCGAACGCCAGCCAGATCTCCTGACCCCAAGGCTTTTTTATGATCCTGACATCAACTTCGTGCATTTTGGCTGCCCTCAACAATATGGGTCTATCAGATATTAAATTATGTTAGCAAGAATCGCATTTCCTAGGTTTGGAATGTTCCCCCGGCAGGTTTAAATATAGGTAATTACTATAGTAATTGCAGGTGTCGAAGACTATGGAAACCGTGCAGATTAGGCTGACCAACGCCCAGGTGAAAGGCCTGGACAAGCTGGTGAAGGGGGGAATCTACGCGTCCAGGGGGGAGGCGGTACGCGATGCAGTGCGCAGGCTCGAGATTATGGCGTCCCTCCTCGAACTGCAGAACCTTGCCAAGAAGAAGGGCATCACAAAAAACGAACTGCTTAGAGAACTGACGAAGGTCGGCGATGAGGTCTACGGTCAGAAATTCCCGTCAGCATAAGGTTTTCATAGACGCGAACACACTGCTGTCGGGCTTATTCTTCGAAGGCCCGGAGAGCACCCTGCTTAAAATCGGCATTCTGGGTCAGATACGCCTCGTAACATGTGATTTCGTCGTAAAAGAGGTCAGAACGATTATCAGAAGAAAATTCAGCGGAGCTGAGAACCACTTCGACGACATCATCTCCATAATGACCGTCTTACCAACGGAAAAGGATGAGCTGAGAAGGGGGCTCATACGGGACAGGAAAGACGCCCCCATCCTCGCAACGGCTCTGAAATACAAGCCAGATTACTTCGTCACAGGAGATAAGGAGTTCCACACTCCGGAGATTAAAAAACTGCTTAACGTCGTAAAAACCAGGAATCTGTTGGATAGGATACTCTAGGCTGTGATAAAACCAGCTTCGTGCATTTTTACTCCTGTAAGAAGATATTTTACCTGTTTAAGGCTTAAAATGATTAATTAGCAGGCCGTTCTGCTTTAAGATACATTTACTCAGGCATTCAATATATTTAGGCGTCTATTCTAGATTTTTTATGCATGAAGGAGAAACCTAAGATTACGGTTCCGGGAAAGGAGATAGCTGAATTGTGTAGAAGATACCATATACGAAAGTTTAGCCTGTTCGGTTCCTCCTTGGGAGACGACTTCAGGGAGGACAGCGATGTTGATGTGCTGGTGGAATTCGAACAGGACAAGACGCCGGGACTTTTCGGAATAGTCCGGATTGAGGAGGAAATCGGCAGGATTTTCGGGAGAAAAGTTGATTTGCGCACGCCCAGAGAATTGAGCCGCTATTTTAGAGATTCCGTCATGTCAAACGCCAGGGTAGAGTATGCGAGAGGATGATCTGAATCGACTGCGCCACATGCTGGATGCTGCGGAGGAGGCATATGGTTTCGCGAAAGACAAACGTAAAGCCGATTTAGAGGAAAATCGCATGCTAGTCCTCGCAGTGTTAAAGGACCTCGAGATAGTTGGCGAAGCGGCTAACAAAGTATCCTCTGATACCAGGCGCAAATGCAAAACCATACCCTGGTGTGAGATAATTGGTATGCGGAACAGATTAATCCATGGTTACTTTGACATCGACTATGACATAGTCTACAAGACCATAGTGGAAGACCTTCCGAAGCTTATTGAAAAACTCCGGAAGATAGTGGACTAGAGTATTTTCCCGTCACAGTGCATTTTTAACCCCTGTAAGAAGATATTTTATTCATCACAGTTAAAATGAGGATTTCAGTGGTTGGGGGAGGCTATGTCGGCCTTATAACGTCGGCAGGCTTCGCTGAGAAGGGGCATACGGTAGTATGCGTTGATGTTGACGGGGACAAGGTCAGGCAGATAAACGGCAAAAGGAGCCCAATATATGAGAAACAGCTTGATAGCATACTGGAGTCGGTAGTCCCGAAAAAGCTGAAAGCATCCTCTAATCTGGAGGACGCGGTCCTCGGCTCAGAGCTTACGTTCATATGCGTTGGCACACCATCGGAGGATGGCGGCAGCGTTGACCTGAGGTATGTGAGGGAGGTTTCGGAGCAGATTGGCAGAATCCTGAAGAAGAAGAGAGAGTACCATCTTGTCGTGGTCAAGAGCACCGTCGTGCCAGGCTCCACCGACGGCACTGTCATACCACTCCTTGAGAAGCACTCCAGCAAAAAGGCTGGGAAGGACTTTGGCGTCGCAATGAACCCGGAGTTTCTGAGGGAGGGCAACGCCGTCGAAGACTTCAGAAATCCGGACAGGATAGTGATAGGCTCCCTCGATGACAGGTCAGGGGACATCCTCGAAAAACTGTACTTCGAATTCAAGTCTCCTGTGCTGAGAGTCAACCTGAAAACCGCTGAGATGATAAAGTACGCCTCAAATTCTTTCCTAGCCCTGAAAGTGAGCTTCATAAACGAGGTTGGCAACATATGTAAGAAGCTTGGGGTTGACGTCTACGACGTCGCGAGGGGAGTGGGACTGGACCACAGGATTTCGCCCTCCTTCCTGAGGGCGGGCCCGGGCTGGGGAGGCTCCTGCTTTCCCAAGGACGTGTCAGCGTTGGCTTACAAGGCTAATGAGGTTGGAGTGGAACCGAGGATGCTGAACGCTGCGCTGGAGGTTAACAGAGACCAGCCGAAGGTTTTTGTCAATCTTGTTAAGAGCAGAATCAAACTGAAGGGCAAAAGGGCGGCTGTTCTCGGCCTCACTTTCAAGGCTGACACAGACGACGTCAGAGACAGCCCTGCCATTCCGATAATAAACCTGCTCTTGGATGAGGGCGCGAATGTTGTCGGCTACGACCCGAAAGGGACTGAGAATGCTAAAAAAATATTAAAAAACAGGATAGAGTACGCATCCTCTGTGAGGGAGGCTCTCAAGGATGCTGATGTGGCTCTCATAGTCACAGAGTGGGCTGAATTCCAGAAGATAGACTTCAGTCCGATGAAAACCAAAAGGGTGTTCGACAGCAGGAAGATACTGAACGAGGATTTATTGCCTGAAGACGTAGAGTATGAGGGTATTTGTTGGTAGAATACGATAGGTTTAAGATGAAAGTCAGAAAAGCGGTGATACCTGCAGCAGGTCTGGGGACGAGGTTTCTGCCTGCGACGAAGGCGCAACCTAAGGAGATGCTCCCGCTGGTTGACAAGCCTGCGATACAGTTCGCGGTGGAGGAAGCTGTTGCCTCAGGCATAAGGGACATTCTCATCATAACCGGGAGAGGCAAGCGCGCCATAGAGGACCACTTCGACCGTTCTCTGGAACTGGAGCAGTCCCTTAAGAAGTCAGGCAAGAGAACCCTTCTGAAGGAGATGATAGACATCTCAGAGCTGGCTGACATCCATTTCATAAGGCAGAAGCAACCCTCGGGGTTAGGCCATGCGATACTGTGCGCTGAGAAGCACGTCGGGAGCGAACCATTCGCCGTAATGCTCGGCGACGATATCGTGCACTCTAAGGTGCCTTGCACCGCGCAGATCATGAGATTGCACCACAAGTACGACGCTCCCATAATAGCGATAGAGGAGGTTCCCAAGCACATGATAGAAAGCTACGGCATAATCGACGGCGAAAAAGTGGAGGATTCGGTTTACTTCGTCAGGGATTTGGTTGAGAAGCCGAAGCCTGAGAATGCCCCCTCCAACCTGGGCATAATCGGCAGGTACATCCTGACCCCCGAGATATTCAAAGCCGTTAGGAGAACTAAAAAAGGCAAGGGCGGCGAGGTGCAGCTTACCGACGCCTTACGGATATTGAACAAGGAGACGAGCATATTCGCCTGCGACTTCGAGGGCGTCAGATACGACTTGGGGAACAAGATGGACTACCTCAAGGCCACAGTAGATTACGCGCTTATGAGGAAGGACATCGCCCCGGAGTTCAGGAAATACCTGAAGAGTTTAAGATGAGAGTCCTTGTGACAGGGGGGGCAGGCTTCATAGGAAGCCACCTCTGCGGATTATTGATGGAAAGAGGCGACAGCGTCGTCTGCATGGACAACCTCATAACAGGCTCCAGAGAGAACGTCAGGCACCTGACAGGCAACAAAAAGTTCTCCTTCATCGAGCATGACGTCACCAAGCACATCACCGTTGACGGGAAACTGGACTGCATCCTCCATTTCGCATCCCCGGCGAGCCCAATAGACTATTTGCAGCTTCCAATCCAAACGCTGAAGGTCGGCTCTCTAGGAACCCATAACACGTTGGGGCTGGCGAAGGCCAAGAAAGCCAAATATTTGTTAGCTTCAACCTCAGAAGTCTACGGCGACCCATTAGAGCATCCGCAGAGGGAGTCCTACTGGGGCAACGTGAACCCGATAGGCCCGAGGGGAGTCTACGACGAGGCTAAGAGGTTCGCTGAGGCGATGGTGATGGCCTACCACAACGTCCATAAAGTTG
The DNA here is from genome assembly GCA_043800255.1 of Candidatus Altarchaeota archaeon. Taxonomy (GTDB): domain Archaea; phylum Altiarchaeota; class Altiarchaeia; order IMC4; family SCGC-AAA252-I15; genus JAZDNF01. Next base: position 93,173 of record JAZDNF010000013.1, read on the forward strand.
ACACCAGGATTGCGAGAATATTCAACACCTACGGCCCGAGGATGAGATTGGAGGACGGGCGGGTCGTTCCAGCATTCATAGGGCAGGCTCTCAGGAATGAGCCTCTCACAGTGTTCGGCGATGGCTCCCAGACGAGGAGCTTCTGCTACGTCTCAGACCTGGTTGACGGCATCATAAAGTTGATGGACTCCGGCGAACATGATCCTGTCAATCTTGGTAATCCAGTCGAGAAGAGCATTCTCGAGTTCGCAAAGATCATCAAAAGGCTCACAGGCTCCGATTCTGAGATAACCTTCAAGCCTCTCCCAGTCGACGACCCAAAAGTGAGATGCCCTGACATCACGAGGGCTAAGAAGGTTCTGGGCTGGTCTCCGAAAGTAAAACTCGAGGACGGCTTGAAAGAGACCATCCGATATTTTAAGGATAAAGGAGTATAGTCTGCAGATGGCTGAGAAAGTTCTTGTCACCGGTGGAGCAGGCTTCATAGGAAGCCGCATCGTCGATCTGCTTATAGGGAAGGGCTACTCTGTTGCAGTCGTCGACAACCTTAGCACAGGCAGGAGGGAGAATCTCAACAAGAAGGTAGCATTCTACGAGCATGACATACGCCAGCCTCTGGACAGGATATTCGAGAAGGAGAAGCCGGATTTTGTCTGCCATCAGGCTGCGCAGGTGAACGTCCGCAACTCACTTAATGATCCGGTCTTCGACGCATCAACCAACGTTCTCGGATCGTTGAACGTTTTAGAATGCTGCAGGAAGTTTGAAATAGAAAAAGTAGTGTACTCTTCCTCTGGGGGAGCAGTGTACGGCGAGCCTGAGAGGCTGCCGTGCGACGAAGACCATCCTATCAGCCCCATCTGCCCTTACGGCGTCTCAAAGTACATTGTCGAAAAATATCTTGCAGCCTATGACAGCGTCTACGGCCTGAAGCACACCATCCTCAGGTATGGCAACGTCTACGGTCCCAGGCAGGATCCGATGGGAGAGGCAGGCGTCGTCGCAATCTTCGTCGACAGATTCTTAAAGGGCAATGCCCCTACGATAAACGGCGATGGAAACCAGACTAGGGATTTCGTCTACGTGGGGGATGTGGCAAACGCCAACCTCATGGCGCTTGAGAAGAAGGCTGCTGGGAGGGCGTACAACATCGGCACAGGGGTTGAGACCTCAGTCAACGACATAACCAGGACGCTTATGAGCATCATGAAACCAGATGTGAAGCCTGTCAACGGCCCGTCTATTGCCGGGGAGGTTAACAGGATCTGCTTGAACGTGGAACGCGCCAGGAAGGAGTTAGGCTGGGTTCCGAATATAAGATTGGAGGAGGGTCTGCGGGAGACTGTGGGCTGGTTCAGGAAAAAATGAGTAAGGTAGCTGTTCTCAGGACTAAACCGGATACCGTATTAGATGATTACGGCAGGCTGATGCATCTTGCAGACTATGAGCGGTTCCTGCCTAAGGAGAGGGAGACCATCCTTAAGTTGAACCTCTCCTGGAGCCTTTACTTCCCGTCCTGCAGCACCGAGCCATGGCAGCTGGAGGGCGTCCTCAGGACGATGGCCGGAGACGGCTATAAGAGGATTATCCCGGTCGAGAACAAGACTGTGGTAACAAAGCCGTGGGTTGGCGCCAGACTGAACAAGTGGCTTCCCATACTGGAAAAGTACAAACTCAAATTCACTCCACTGCCTGATGTGAAGTGGATTCCCTATAAGCCCAAAGTTGATGTTCCGGCGATGGATGAGATCTTCCCGGACGGCTTCATGATTCCGGAAATGTTTATCGGAAAGAATGTCATGCATCTGCCGACACAGAAGGTCCATGGCCACTCCGTCATCACTGGAGCGATGAAGAACGCCTTCGGCGGTTTATTGACGACGAGAAGGCATCACTCCCACAGGCTCATGCATGGGATACTGGTTGACCTCCTGAAGATTCAGAAGGAAATTCATCCTGGAATCTTCGCCGTTGTTGACGGCACGGTCTGCGGCGACGGCGCAGGCCCGAGGGCGATGATTCCCAAGGTCAAGAACTACATTCTCGCCTCCGACGACCAGGTCGCAGTAGACGCAATATCTGCGAAGATGATGGGCTTCGATCCTATGAAGATCGGATTCATCAGGCTGGCGCATGAGGAAGGCCTGGGAGTGGGAGACCCTGACCAGATCGAAGTCGTCGGCGATGACATCTCAGGCGTCAACTACCATTTTAAGACTGAGAAGAGCCTAGTCATCAGAGGCGACCAACTTTTCAGGAGTGGGACGCTCAGCTTCATGGAGCCGGTCGTATTCCACACCCCAATCTTCAAATTATGCATCCTCGCTTCAGCCGTCTTCCACGATTACATATGGTATCCTACGGTGGGGAAGAAGAGGATAAACGAGTTCATGAGGACAGACTGGGGCAGGCTCTTCCAGCAGTATTAGCCGTATGCCCTTATTATCAGGAAGCTCACTATCATCCAGAGGAAGAATGCTAACACCATCTGCATGTCCTTGAAAAGGTACTCTGTCTTCCTGGCTGCGACATGGTCTGTTGACACAAAATAGAGGTACCTGAATATCATGAACGTCGCGAAGGGTATGGTCAACATCATGTACGGTTTCTCGTGGACTATGAACGTGTACAGGCTGTAGTTGAACAATAAGGTGGTGGTTATTACCATGATAAGCATGTTCAGGAGCTTCTCATTGTACACGTTGTAGACGCTCTTATGGTTTACCGCCCCCTTCCCCAGGAGATGGTATTCTGCCTTCCTTTTGCTGACTCCGAGGAACAGGGCCATGAAGAACACCGTCGTGATCAGCCAGGGACTGGCTGTCACCCCTATCAGGACGGCGCCGGAGACTGCCCGTATCAGGAAGTTCAACGCTATCATGTGAACGTCCACGAACGCGATGTCCTTCAGTTTGAGAGTGTACGCCATACTCGACAGGAACAATGCTATCGGGAACAGCGCGAACACTGTGGAGAGGGAGTATGCGAGCGCCAGTGAGGCGGCCACCAGCGTCAGCGATATCACCACCGCAGACCCTACACCCACCTCCCCTGACGCTATCGGCCTCTTCCTCTTCTCAGGGTGGTTTCTGTCCTCCTGCCTGTCTCTGATGTCGTTCAGTATGTAGTATGAGGAGGATACCATGCAGAGGCTTATGAACCCGTAGACTGTCTTCAGCAGCAGCGGAGTGTTCAGCATGTTGTTGGTGAAGAACAACGCCAAAAATATGACGAGATTCTTATACCACTGTTGGACTCTCAGCAGCTTCAGGTACTGGTTCATCTTACACTTTCGCGTAGGGTTTCAGCCTGTCCCACATGTTTCCGCTGCAGTCCGGCTGAGTCACTTCCGTGAGGATGTCTTTTGGTATGTCTTCAGGCAGCAGCTTGCAGGTCATCGTCAGGTCCTTCCAATAGGGTTCAGCGAGGTCTGTGATTCCAGTATTATTGTAGGTTATGACGCACCTGTCCCCGTCTTTCCCGGTTATCTCTCTCGCCTGCGTCACCTTGGGAGTGTATGCTATGACTTTGGCCTTGGAACATTCTCTGGCAGCCTGGTTGAAGCAGTTCATATCAGCCCCACAGTCTGTGACGCCTACAACCTTCTCGATGACGTTGACTACCGGCTTCAGGACTGTTGGAATCTCAACTGTCGTCGGCGTCGCAGTCGGCTGGGTGGCCTGGGTTCCTGTCTTGGATGGTTGTGTCTCGACCTTCTGGGGCCTAGTCGCAAGATAGTAGTACACTCCCAGAAGCGATAGTAGTATTACAATCAGTATGACTGCTACGCCGACTACCATCAATGCCTTCCCAGTTTCCTTGTCCATCTCATATCTATTCGTTTATGCTTTTAAATCCCTTGTTTTTTATCCTGCTGAGGCCCTCGTCTACGCCCAGCGGCCTGATGCCCTTCGCCCTTATTTTGCCAGTGTCGAGTGATGTGTCCTTCGGCCTTTTCGCAGCCTGCCTGAGCTCTTCGGTCTTTATGGGCGTTAACAGCGTCTCGTCCAACTCGAAAGTTCTTGCGATCTTCACCGCGAAGTCGTACCTGCTTATCCTCTCGGCTCCGGATGTGTGAAAAATGCCATGCTCATCTCTTAAAGCAATCAGCATCTCAGCCAGGTTGTCCACCAGCGTCGGAGTGTTATAGTGGTCGTCTACGACAGTTATAGTCTTCCCAGCCTCCAGGCTTTCGAGAACCCAACCTAGGAACTTTTTTTTCTGGCCTCCTCCGTAGATGACGCTCGGCCGCGCTATTATGTACACTAACCCAGACTCCTTGACCAGTTTCTCAGCCTCTAATTTAGTCTTGCCATAGTAGTTCACAGGGTTAGGCCTGTCATCCTCCTTGTACATTCCCTTTTTTCCATCGAAGACGAAGTCTGTCGAGATATGGATAACCTTCGCTCCTGCTCTCCCAGCCCCTTCGAGCACGTTCCTAGTCCCAGTGACGTTCACATCCCAGGCCTGCTTCGGGTTCAGCTCGCAGTAGTCCACGTCCGAGATTGCCGCAGTGTGGAATATTATTTCCGGCTTCTCCCCCACTATTATCTCTTTCATCCTGCCTGTGGACACGTCAGCCTGGAGGCCGTTAGCCCCGGATTTCGAAACTCCGACGCAATTGTAATATTCCTCAAGCGATTCCAACAGCTTCCCGCCCAACAGCCCGCCGGAGCCTGTCACAATAGCCTTCTCCATGTATTAAAATCAGCCTGAAAAAGTATATACGATGATAGAGGGCGTCGGGGTGAAAAAGCTCAACCCTGTCAGGGATGATAGGGGTTGGGTTACTGAGATCCTCCGGGCTGATGATGAGCTTTTCGAGAGGTTCGGACAGGTTTATCTCACAGTAGCTTATTCTGGAGTCGTCAAAGCCTGGCACATGCACAAGAAACAGACAGACTATTTCGCCCTGATGAGCGGGAAGGCGTTGATCGCACTCTATGACGGCAGAGATGGCAGCTCTACGAGGGGGGAGCTGATGGACTATGTTGTCGATGAAAAAGCTCCGATTCTTATAAAAATCCCGCCTGGAGTCTACCACGGCTACAAGGCTTTGGGAGATAATCCGGCGTACATCATCAACACGCCAACACGCACTTACAACCGCGAGGAGCCTGACGAGCACCGCCTCCCCCACGATTCTGAAATCATCGGATACGATTGGAGCAGAAGATGAGGTTGCTGGTCACTGGCGGCGCGGGTTTCATCGGGAGCAATTTTGTAAGACAATATCTAAGCGGGCATTCAGAGGATGAAATCATCAACCTAGACCTGCTCACCTATGCCGGCAACCTTAACAATCTGAAGGCGGTGGGAGACAATCCTAAGTATTCCTTTGTCAGGGGCGACGTCTGCGATGCTAAGTTGGTCCGTAAACTGCTCAGGGACTGCGATGTCATCGTGAATTTCGCAGCCGAGACCCATGTTGACCGCTCTTTTACAGATTATATGCCGTTCGTGAGGACGAACGTGCTCGGCACTAGAACCCTCCTGGAGGCTGCTTTGGACTCTGGTGTTGAGAGGTTCGTTCAGGTCTCCTCTGATGAGGTCTACGGGAGCATCATCGGGGGCTCTTTCAACGAGTCCAGCCCTCTCAATCCTACGAACCCCTACTCCCTAACCAAGGCTGCCGCAGACCTGCTGGCGCTGTCATACCATAGGGAGCAGGGCCTTCCTGTTCTCGTATCCAGGAGTTCGAACAACTATGGGCCCTTTCAGAATCCTGAGAAGCTGATCCCAAGGTTCATCACCAATCTCTTGGAGGATAAAAAAGTTCCGCTGTATGGGGACGGACTGCACGTCAGGGAATGGATTCACGCGTCAGACAACTGCGATGCAATAGAAACTTTAATCAGAAAAGGCTCTGCCGGAGTCTACAATGTCGGCAGCGGCTGTGAGCGAACCAACCTGGAAGTAACGCACACGCTGTTAAACTTATTAAAGATGGGGGAGGAATACATAACCTACGTGGCTGACAGGCCATTCCACGACAGGAGATACTCGCTGGACTCACATAAGATGAGAACTTTAGGCTGGTCTCCTAGGCTGGACTTCGACTCATGTCTGAAGTCCACCATAGACTGGTACAAGAGCAACAGATGGTGGTGGGAGCCTCTGAAAAGATGAAAGACGTCTACATTCACCCGACTGCTGAGGTTCTTCTGACTCCGATCCATCCTGCGCTTAATAAGAAGGACTTGAATTTTATTGTTGATATGGTGGGTGAAATCTGTGGGTAAGTTGAATGCTGCTGTCATCGGCGTCGGCTCGATGGGGAAGAACCATGCTAGGATTTATTTCGAGTCTGACGAGGTCAACCTCGTTGCCGTTGCGGACTCTGACAGGAAGCAGGCCGCATCGGTGGGGGAAAAGTACGGGTGCAACTTCTATGAGGATTATAAACAGATGCTGCCTTCTGAGAAAATCGACCTACTTTCTGTCGTGGTTCCAACACAGTATCACAAGAGGGTTGCATTCGACTGCCTTGATTCCGGAATCGACATTCTCATTGAAAAGCCTATCGCCCACACCATCAAAGATGCTGAAGCTATCATAGGGAAGGCCAAGAAAACCGGCCGTAAGGTGATGGTCGGCCATATCGAGCGTTTCAATCCTGCGGTGTGGGAGCTGAAGAAGAGGCTTGACAGGAAAGAGTTGGGGCGGATTTTCAAGATTTCGACTCAACGGGTGGGTCCTTTTCCGGCTAGAATCCGTGATGTGGGCGTCGTCATCGACCTCGCAACCCACGACATCGACATCATCAGGTATTTGACTGGTTCCGAGGTCATGCGCCTTTACGCTGAAGCTGAGCGTAAAATCCACACCAAGCATGAGGATCTCTTAGATGGGGTTCTCAAGTTCAGGAACAACGTTATCGGAATATTGAGTGTCAACTGGCTGACTCCTGAGAAGATCCGTGAGATCTCCATCGTAGGAGAGAAGGGCATGTTCACCGCCAAGTACTTGACGCAGGAGTTGTTGTTCTACGAGAACGTTGACGCTGTCAGAAGAGGCTATGAGTATTCTGACATCCTGATGGGGGTCTCAGAGGGAGATATCACGAGCATCAGAATCAACAAGCAGGAGCCGTTGCGAGTGGAACTGAACTATTTCATCGACTCCGTCAGAAAGGACAAACCTGTTCCCATAACCCCGGAGGACGGTCTCGAATCCCTGAGAATCGCGACAAAGCTGATAGAATCCTCAAAAAAGAACAAAGTCATCAGATTATAGTACATCAGAGGCATTAGGGAGGGGACATTGTCGCCTGAAATTTAAGTGGGTGTGAATGTGAAGTTTTCCAGGATTTTTCAGCTACTCGCTAGTGTTCGCTTATCGAAGAGCACATACTCAACTGAAGCATTTGTTTTGGGTATGGGTATTTTATCTTCTACCATCCCCTTTATGTGCGACTCTAGGGCTTCGTACATGTTTTTTTCAGCCTGTTTTTTGGTTGAACCTGTGGCCACACATCCTTCCAGACCTGGGGAGTAGGCTGAGTATCCGTTTTCTGTTTTCTCGTAGACTATCAGAAACTTATACATTAACTGTCACCTCGTTTTTTCAACTGTGCTTGTTTTAGTATGCTATTTAAGGTTCCAGTGGCAAGATGGTGGCTCGGATGTCCAGCGATGGTCACACGACCCTTCTCACGTGGTGTTTAAATTGCATGTGGCTTCCTTTGGTTTCCAGAAGGTACCATCCATCTGACTTTAAAAGCCGGATAACATCTCTTACCTTCACATAAGATAAGGGCTTTCATTTGATAAAAATGGGTATAAGAGGGGAAATCCCTTTAGCTGAAAAGATGATCAAAAAGCGAGAGGTTCGCCTATTATTTCAAGTGAGGTATATTGTTCCACATGTAACAGATATGTTCCAACGTATGAAAGCATAAAAACTCATGAGGAACAGGATTATAGTAGACGGCAGGAGCCTCTTCGACCAGGGGGCTGGGGTAAAGGCGGGGTTCAGTTATCGGAGGATTGGCAGGGGAGAGTAGTTTATTATATTCTGTTCTTATTTTTATCGGTATGGACGAGATTTATAGTCTGGTGGCAGTATTCGTGGTAGCTTTTGTTGCCACCTTTGGTTTGACGCGGAAGTTCATTCTCAGGTTTCATGCTGGCGGTTATGTGGTTAGTGACATGTATAAGCCTGATAAGCATGATGTTCCTACGATGGGGGGTATCGCGATTTTGGGGGGTGTTATGGTAAGTTTGATTGTCGCGCAGCTTCTTATCGAGTCGCATGAGTTTGTGGAGAAGCTGCTCATCTTCTATTTTATTGTGTTCATTTATGGCGTTTTCGGTTTGTTGGATGATCTTATCAAGATTAAGAGTCGTTGGAAGAGGGTCTATATTCCGTTGTTTCTTGCCCTGCCCATCGCCTTGTTGAATACTGGCGAGTATATTACTTTCTCACCATTGGATTTTCAGCTGTATGTCGGTTGGCTTAAGCCGTATGTTATCGCCCCCCTTTATGTGATGGTTGTTGCGAACATGGTTAACATGCATGCGGGCTTTAACGGCTTGTCTGGGGGTCTTAGTTGGATTCTGATGTTCTTTGTCGGCTTGAAGGTCGTGTTGGATGGGAATGTTTCTCAGCTTAATTATCTTATGCCTATTTTCGGCTCTCTTCTCGCGTTCATGTGGTATAACAAGTATCCTAGCAGGATTTTTTTGGGGAATTCTGGCACGATGATAACGGGCGTCGCTGTCGGCGGATTGTTGGTTCTGTACAACATGGAAATCTTCGGACTTGTGATACTCTTGCCTCACATCTTCAACTTCCTCCTCTGGATTTACTGGCTCATGAACATGCACGTCCACCCGCATGTGAAATTCGCCAGACTCCGCGAAGACGGCACAATAGAACCACCAAACAAACTCACGCTAAAGTACATAGTAACCCACTACTTCAGAGTAGGCGAACTCAGAGCAATACTAATACTGTACGGGATAACGACCGTGTTTGGAATCATTGGATTATTGTCAATGTGAATTTATCGTTGAGATGAGAATAGTTTTGATTAACCCCCCATTCACGGGGATTTATGGCAGATATAAATCAGCAGCTAGGTTAGCAGCAGTATATCCCCCGTTAGGATTGACTTATCTTGCTTCTACAGTGAGAGACCATGATGTTAGGATATTGGATATGGAAACAGAACGTATGGAGATTCCAGATGTTCTTGAAAAAATAAAAAAATTTAAACCTGATGTTGTAGGGGTAACTTCGACAACACCCGTTTACCAAAATGTAGTGGAGATACTCAAGAGAATAAAACAGTATGATGGGAGTATCATCACGCTTTGTGGGGGGTCACATATAACATCCCTACCAGATGAGACTCTAAATCTGTGTGAGGATATAGATATTGGAGTTATCGGAGAGGGGGAGATAACGTTTAGAGAGATTATAGATTGCGTGGAGAGCGGGGAGGATTATTCTAATGTTGAGGGCACCAGTATTAGAAGCGGGAACATAGTTAGATTAAATAAGAATAGAAAGCTTATAGAGAATTTGGATGGGATAAGATTCCCAAGTAGGGATCTGTTGGATTATAAAAAATATTTGTGGAGTGTGCCCCACAAGGGTTTTGTGCCAATAACAACGATTATGACGTCTAGGGGCTGCCCATTCAAATGCATCTTCTGTTCTCAGAGGGTTATTTTTGGTGAAACGGTTAGATACCGGTCAGTTGATAATGTGATTAAAGAATTGAAGTTAGCTGTAGAGGAACAGAATATAAAGCATTTTATCTTCCTTGATGATACACTGGGACTGAATAAGAAACTCACTTATGAACTATGTGATAGAATAATCAAGGAAGGACTCGATATAACTTGGGAGGGGACAACAAGAGCGGATGTTGCTACTAAAGAATTGCTTAAAAAGATGAGTGACGCGGGACTGAACAGGATTTCATTTGGGGTTGAAAGTGGAAATCAACACATTCTAGATGCTGCAAAAAAAGGTACAAGATTAGAACAGATTAGGATGGCTTATGAGAATGCAACTACTGTTGGTTTAGAAACGCGAATGTCAATAGTTCTTGGTTTGCCTTTTGAAACAAAGGAGACCATTGAGAGGACAATTAAGTTCATGAAATCGTTAAAATGTCAGCAGGCGTATGTTAATGTTGGAACACCCTTCCCAAAAACAGAGTATTGCTACATGGCTAAAAATGGATATGGCGGACTTAGATTATTGACTGATGACTGGAGTGAATATCGCAGATGGGGAAACGCTGTGATAGACGTAAATGACCTTTCTAAGGAGGATTTGATTAAATTTCAAAAAAAAGCTATGATCGAGTTTTATCTTCAGCCAAGACGGATTCTCTACAATCTAAAACGTGCTGGAATCAAAGCAGCTATTAAGAATTCTATCAAGTTCGTAGAAAGCTTTTTTATATCCTCGTAGAGTGACTATGTTTTCCGATTCTTTCTAGTTTCATAAAGAATCTCATCCAGCATCCTCCTGTGCCTGTCTAGCATGTCAACTATGAAACTGAGGATTAGGAATACGAATCCAAGTACCATCGACAATCCAGCTAAAGTGACCAGTGACCTGTAGGGGTGTACAAGACCGGTAAAAATCCACCGAATGAAAAGTAGGGCATTAATGAATGAACCTAAGAAGAGGAATGCCAGGCCTATTGATCCAAAGAATAGTATCGGACTATAATCTCGTGCAGTTTGGATCAATATGGTTGATGCCTTTAGACCATATAGTAGAACATTATCCGCTATTTTTGATTTGCCGAATTTTCTCGCACTAACAGTACAGGGGATTTCGATAATCTTGAATCCTTTTTTAGCCAGGGTTATTATTACCTCCTGAGTATACGTGTGAGTCCCAAAAGAGTTTATGTTAAGAGCCGCTTCACGTGAATATACCCTAAAGCCGCACTGAGCATCGAAGAACTTTTGATGAGTTAGATAGTTTACTAGGTGTGTGAAAAGTTTATTCCCAATTTTCTTAGTTAACGGCATTTTTGGCTCTAACTCCTTATCCAAAAATCGTGAGCCTAGGACCACATCAGCATCACTATACAACAGATTTTTCAATAGAATCGGTATCTCTGTGGGATTAAATTGCCCATCTGCATCTAATGTGACTATGAAATCTGCGCCCATCGAAAGAGCCTTTTGTATCCCATCTGAGAAGGAGTTTCCAAGGCCCATGTTTCTGGAATGCTGTATGATAACATCAGCACCAGCCTCCTGAGACACTTTTTGAGTATTATCTGTTGAACCATCATCCACCACTAGGACTTCTATCTCGGATATCCCTTCTATTTTTCGTGGGATTTCTTTGATTACATTACCAATAGTTTGTTCTTCGTTGAATGCAGGTATAACAACTACTAGTTTTGTTTTAGTATACATCTCTTAGTACCTCGTAGACAGAATAGTGATCATCTAATGAATATCTCTCTCTAAATCTATTTCGATTCGATTTTAAAATATCTTTATAAGCTAGGTTGGCATCGGGGCTATAATACCCTCCCAATACGATATACATCCCACAGGTTATATTTGATCTTTTTATTGCTTCCAAAGAGTATTCTGAGAAGTCAATTGATTTTCTATCGGAGTAAAGATACATGTAAAATGGTCGATCAGATATCACAATGTCACTTTCATTCGTGTTCTCTTGAATCCATTTTGCAAGAGTTATGTAGTTTTCTGTCGAGTCTGGATTTTTAGACTTGTGATTCACTACAGATAAAGTTATCGAAAACCCTAACGCTGAGACAATTATAAGTAAGAGTATGATTTCATAAAGCAGCATCGATGCAACCTTTTGATTCAGTATTTTTATACTCCTTAAACCGCTAATAAAGTAGATTATGAAAAACAGTAATACAGGTAGTAGAAGTCGACCATTACCCGTTACCCTGTGCTCGATTATTATGCTAACCAAGTAGACGATAGTGATTATCTCAAATAGAGTTATGTTTTTCTTTGCAGTAGTGTATAGACCGTACGACATAACAATGCTTATCAAACATCCAGAGACAAGTAATAGATTGTTAAGGGAGAGTAACGGTAGACTAAATGAGATTGACATTGGGTAAAGGTATACTAAAAGATTGAACAAAGGGAACAAATTTAGGGGTACATAATAAAAGAAGTAGCCTATAAACCTCTCTAGCAGTATTCTGAAAAAATCGAGGGATAAGATGCCTCCTTCAGGTCCAAACTCATTGAGATCTATGGTAGGATTTGAATAATAGTTATGGGTATAAATGAGGTAGACTACAAAGAGAAGGACTAGCGCTCCAAATATGACCGCCTCCCTCGATTGTTTTTTACCAATCGAGTACAAGAGCATTACAGTTAGTACAACTATCCCGACAATCCTAGTAAAAAGAAGAGGAATGAGAAAGAACAAAGAGTATATAAAATACCGTCTATCATTGGAGTTCTGATGTTGGTAGGTTAATGCCATAAACGTCAGGAAAAAGAAGAGGTAGGGTACGTCCGTCAGTATCTTTCGGGAATATATCATAAACATAGGGCTGAGCGCCATTATGATAGTCGCGTATATTGCAACTCTCTCATCGAAAAATCTTCTAGAGATGAAGTAGATGATAGGTAGAGTTGCTATTGCAAAGAGAACAGTAATTAGCCTAGCAACAGAGTAACTGCCATTTGCAAACCAGAATACTGGAACAAGGATGATGGGATAAACTGGCAAAACCTGTTTCTCGAAGGGGTTAGCTGGGTGGGATATAAGCCGATAACCATTTTCTATGGATAGCGATTTAGCGAGCACTAAGTAGTAACCAGTATCTGGTTCAGCATATTCTATCCCATTTATTGAGTATAGATAGAGTAGAGAAATGATAGCAAACACCACGAACACAACATATTTTCTCATTTTAAAGGTTAATTATAGATATATTAGCCTCCCATATAAGTTTAATGTTTTACTCTCGCCAGTAACCTGCTCTAGATTTAGTGGCTGATGAACATGCATGTCTACCCGCACGTGAAATTCGCAAAACTCCGCGAAGACGGCACAATAGAACCGCCGAACAAACTAACGCTAAAGTACATTGTAACACACTACTTCAGAGTGGGGGGTCAGGGTCATAATTGTATTGTATAGCATAACAACGATTTTCGATACTAGTGGTGGTGTTTGTACCTTAGGATATTGTTTTTTACTATTATTTGACATATTTAGAGTATACTCGGACTGTATATAGAACATGGAAATCTGCTCAAGATGTGTTTTAGACACCACTGTTCCTGAGATACAATTCGATGAGAATGGAGTCTGCCAGTACTGTAAAATCCACGATGAGATGGAGAAAATCTACCCACTTGGTGCGGAGGGGAAAATTAAGTTGGATAGGATTGTTGAGAAGATTAAGCGGAAGGGGAGGGGCGGAGAGCATGACTGTATTGTCGGGGTTAGCGGTGGCCGGGACAGCACGTATACTCTCTATTTGGCAAAAAAGTTGGGTCTCAGGCCATTGGCTGTACACTTTGACAACGGTTGGAATTCTGAGATAGCTGTCCGCAATATCCAGAGGGCAACAACTAAACTTGGTGTGGACTTGCATACTGTCGTAGCAGACTGGGAGGAGTTCAAAGACCTTCAGATATCATTCCTGAAAGCTTCGGTACCCGATGCAGAAGTGCCAACAGACTGGGCTATATACTCAGTGTTGTTTAAAGTAGCCTCTGAAGAGAACATAAAGTATGTCCTGCAGGGGCACTCATTCCGTACTGAGGGAACATCCCCCATAGGGTGGACGTATATGGATGGCAAGTACATCAACAGCGTCCAGAAGAGATTCGGAACGAAGAAGATCACAAGCTTTCCAATTATGACGATGCCACATCTCGTGTATTACATGTTCGTAATGAAAATCAAGGAGGTTCGCCCTCTTGAGTATGTGAAATACAATCAGAAAGAGATTAACAAAATCCTGGAGAAGGAATTGGGTTGGGAGTACTACGGCGGCCACCATCATGAGTCCACGTATACTCACTTCTTTCAGTCATATATTCTCCCGAAAAAATTCAACATTGACAAGAGGAAGACGGAATACTCTGCGCTTGTTCGTTCGGGCCAGATGGGGAGGGAGGACGCCATTAGTGAGATAAGAGACCATCTCTATCCTGAGAATCCTGAGCTCATAGACTATTGCACGAAGAAACTCGGGCTAAGCCTAGAGGAGTTTGAGGCTATCATGGCTAAGCCTCCGAAAAGCTTCGGAGACTATCCCACGTACCATCCTTTGATACAATCGACGAGGATCCTGATAAGGATAGCATGTGATTTTCACTTGTTGCCGAGGATATTATATCTGAAGTATGCACTATAGGAGGAGGAGATGATCGTTATAGTGGATTATGGTGTTGGTAACCTGAGTTCTGTCTCCCATAAGATGGGTAAACTCAAAATTGACGCAATAATCTCCGATGACGTTAAAACGTTGATGGATGCGGACAAGATTATCCTGCCGGGTGTGGGGTCATTCGCTGCAGGTATGGGAAACTTAAGAGAGCTGGGACTAATCGAGATTTTAAAGAGAAAAGTTGTGGAGGAGAGAACTCCCATCCTAGGCATATGTTTGGGGATGCAACTTTTTTCCAAACACAGTGAAGAAGGCGACGCGGATGGCCTGGGTTGGGTTGATTGTGAGACAAAAAAGTTCGTCTTCGACGATGGCAAGAAACTTCGAGTGCCGCATGTTGGTTGGAACACGCTTAGTGTGGTTAAAGACAGCCCCCTATTGGATTCTGTTCCGGCTGACATGACGTTTTATTTCACGCATTCCTATCACCTGAGTTGCAGAGAAAAGGATATTCTTATAGCCACTACAGCGTATGGTTATGATTTTCCTTCGGTGATTCAAAAGGACAATATATTTGGAGTTCAATTTCACCCGGAAAAAAGCCATAAAAGAGGCATGCAAATAATAAAGAATTTTGTTGATTTGATATGATGACACCCAGAGTAATCCCTGCCCTGCTCTTGAAAGGGACGGGTCTTGTGAAAGGGATTAATTTTAAGAATCACAGATACGTTGGAGATCCTATAAACGCGGTGAGGATTTTCAACACTAAGGAGGTAGATGAACTCGTCTTCCTTGACATTTCTGCCACGCAGGAGGGCAGGACTATCAGTCTGGACGTTGTCAGCCAGATTGCGGACGAATGTTACATGCCTTTCGCCGTTGGCGGGGGTATCAACTCTGTCGAACAGATTAGAAGATTGCTGTACGCGGGAGCCGAAAAAGTCTGCATTAACACGGCAGCAATTGAAAATCCCGAATTGATTGAAAAAGCGTCGCAGATTTTTGGAAGTCAGAGCATCGTAGTATCGATAGACGTCAAACATAAACTCTTTAGAGGTTATGATACAGTAGTTCGCAGCGGTTCTAAATCAATTGACCGTGATCCTGTTGACATGGCTGCTGAGGTTGAGAAGTTAGGTGCGGGCGAGATTTTACTAACTTCCATTGACAGAGAGGGGACTATGGAAGGCTACGATACTGAGATTATAAAACAAGTCTCTGACGTAGTTAATATACCTGTAATCGCCTGCGGCGGCGCGGGAAAATTACAGGACCTGTCTGATGCAATCACTATTGGAAACGCTTCAGCTGTCGCAGCAGGCAGCTTTTTCGTATTCCACGGTAAAAGACGTGCAGTACTAATTAATTTCCCTTCTAAGGAGGAGCTTGAGAGACTTTTTAATCAGGAAAGAGTAACATGAAAATCTTAGTAGATATAGGCCACCCAGCGCACGTACATTATTTCAAGAATTTTATTTGGTTAATGCAGAAAAAAGGTCATGAGTTTCTATTCACTGCAAGGGAGAGGCCAAACGTTTTCGACTTGCTTCGTGCGTACAATTTTGAGTATGTGAGCCGAGGCAAAGGCGCATCTAATCTTCTGGGGAAGATAGCGTACATCCCAAAGGCGGATTTTCTGATCTATAAAACGGCAAAGAAATTCAAGGCAGACCGGTTTATGAGTTTCAGCTCCATGTATGCTGCCCAAGCTTCTAAGATGCTAGGCAAACCCTGCATCACCTTTGACGATACGGAACACTCGACATTAGAGCATAGACTGTACGCTCCATTCTCGGATATAATCTGCACTCCAACTTGTTTTAGAAAGGATTTTGGACAAAAGCATGTGCGCTTCAACGGTTATATGGAACTTTGTTATCTCCACCCCAGATACTTTAAGCCGAATCCTGCTGTGCTGGAGGAAGTAAACCTCGACCAGGAGGATAAGTTCTTTATCCTCAGATTTGTCTCCTGGAAGGCTGGGCATGATGTTGGACAAAAAGGCTTCAGCGTGGAGGCGAAACTAAAGCTTATAAAAGAGATGGAGAAACATGGTAGAGTCCTAATATCCTCTGAGGAACAACTATCAAAAGATTTGGAAAAATACAGGGCACCAATTACTCCCGAGAAGATGCATGATTTATTGTACTATGCGACAATGTTCGTAGGTGAGGGAGCAACAATGGCAAGCGAATCAGCAGTATTAGGAACACCTTCGATCTACGTCAACACACTAAATCTCAGTTACCTGGAAGAGCAGGAGGAGAGGTATGGATTAACATATAATTTCTCAGAAGCCACTCCAGCGCTGGAAAAAATAATTGAATTGCTCAAAAACAATAATTTGAAAGGAGAGTGGCAAAAGAGGAGGGAGAAACTAATAAAGGAAAAAATCGACGTGACAGAGTGGATGGTAGAATTCGTTGAGAATTTCAGGTGAGATTAGATGTGTGGTATTTGCGGATTTAATTGGACTGGCAACGAAAAAATCAGGCTGATGATGGAAAAACTCCACCATCGAGGACCAGATGATGACGGAGTTCTCGCAGGTAGGAATGTAACGCTTGGGCACAGGAGATTATCGATAATAGACTTGTCTGAACTGGGACATCAACCGATGAATGACTCGGCTGGCAGGTACACAATCGTCTATAATGGAGAGGTATACAATTTTGAGGAATTACGAGAATCCCTCAAGAGGAGAGGGTATAAGTTTGTCTCAGACACAGATACGGAGGTAGTTCTCTACGCATATATCGAATATGGAGAAAAATCTCTGGACATGTTCAATGGCATGTTTGCATTTTGCATATACGATCGAGAAAAAGATAGTTTATTCTTAGCCAGAGACAGATTCGGCATCAAACCGTTGTACTACTTTTTCGATGGTACGCGATTCATTTTCTCGTCGGAGATTCCCGCAATACTAGTACATGACATCAAAACAAAACCTAACAAAAGGGTTATCAGAGATTTCCTTTTGTACGATATAACCGACCACACTGATGAAACATTCTTTGAAGGCATTAGGATATTCCCAAAAGGTCATTGCGCAACGTTTAACCTTAACGCTAATAAACTGAAGATAAAAAAGTGGTGGGTGAATGATTTCTCAAGAAAATCTAATATAGAGTACAATACCGCTGTCAACGAATTTAGAGAGCTTCTAAGGGACTCCGTGAACATCAGACTTATCAGCGACGTTCCTGTGGGAACGTGCCTGAGCGGGGGTATTGATTCTTCAGCTATCGCCTGTCTGATAAACGATTCCAAGAAAACAGAGATAACAACATTCTCAGCGGTTTTCCCAGGATTTAGTAGGGATGAATCACACTACATGGACACGGTTTGTGGTGTAACCGGTATGAAGAATGAACGAACATATCCAACTGCCGAAACCATACGAGACGATCTGTTTGAATTCGTGAAAGCTCATGGCGAACCGGTACCTGGGCCGGCACCGTACTCATCCTACTGCGTGTTCAAACTAGCGAAAAACGATAACGTCACTGTCCTCCTTAATGGGCAGGGTGCGGATGAACTACTGGCAGGGTATCATTATTTTTATGGATTCTATCTGAAAGGCCTGCTAAAAAGATTGGCACTTAAACGCTTCTTGTTTGAACTTCTCAGCCTACTACACAGTCGTGAATCCAAACTCGCCCTTCTATCTCTGATATATCTCAACATGCCCAGAAGACTGCAACGTAACTACTTTGCAAGAAAATCGAATATTAACAAGAACCTTTTAAAGGCAAGAGGGACTGATTTTTTTGAAAAATATTATTCATGTTCCAACCTCAAAGATACACTTAAGTTCCATATCGAACATAAACTGGAACACCTGTTGAAATGGGAAGACCGCAACTCAATGGCTCACTCAAGAGAGGCTAGGGTACCATTCTTAGATTATCGAATTGTAAAATTTATACAACGAATGCCTGAGGAGTATATAATACGCATGGGTCTGACAAAATCCATCCTAAGAGATGCTATGCGGGAGGTGATTCCCAGCTTAATATTGGATAGAAAAGACAAGATAGGTTTCGACACGCCTGAAGATGAGTGGCTCAGAGAGGAGAACATGAAGAACCTTGTATATAACCTCTTTGTTGACAACGACCCGGCAAGTATTGACTATATAGACATCAAGAAAACTAGAGCAATCATAGCCAACCACACCTCAAAAAAAGTCAATGAGGGTAGGATGCTATGGAGAACCCTCTTCCTTGAGATGTGGTTAAAGACATTCTTTAGCGATAAAAGGGGGTATGATATAAGATGAAGAGAGAACACATCGCCCTACTAACGCTAGTTCTGCTGAACATTATCATCCGTTTTCCGATAACACCACATGAACTTGGCGTAGATTCCTTTGTAATCCATAATATGGCAAGCTCTATATTAGAATATGGTTATGCAAAATGGATCGTGCATCCACTATCTTTTTTTGGCTTATACGCCTACTCTTATGCTTCGGGGATACCGTATCTGTTGGCTATATGTTCACTACTAACTGGGCTAGAGATGGAGTTGACGATATACGGAGTCTCCTTATTGCTGGGGATTACAGGTATGTTTACTGCCTTTAGCCTGGCGGGAGAATTCGACAAAAGTTTTGTTTTCAGACTCATAGTGGCATTTATTTTCTCATTATCTCCACTGGCTCTGAAATTCACTATCTGGACTATTTCAACAAGAGGTCCATTTATTATGCTGCTGCCCCTTTTGATCTGGTGCTTTTTGAGGATGTATAAGGAGTATGACCCCAGATACCTGACCACAAGCATGATATTCTTTATTTTATTGGCATCTACGCATAAGATGTTTGCGTTAATATTCTTGATAATTGGAGCGTATATTATTGCATTTTGGCTGTCAAAAATAACAAGAGGGGGTAACATGAAACATTCGATATACTTGTTCTCTTTTCTTTTCCTCTTTCTTTTTCTCATTCAGTTTTTTTTAAACGACGCTAGATGGGCGATAAGGTACACCCCCTTCTTGGGGCGAGGATGGTATGACTATTTAATTGCTACTGTTTTTGAAATATCAGCAAGACTTGGTTTTTTAATGCCACTCACACTTATAGGATTGGTATATTTAGTATCTAGTGGAAATGGATCCAAAGAGTGTTGGTTTTTGATAATTGTTGTTTTAATATTCACGCCGTTACTAAATCAGGTCATGTACTTTTACCAAACACTCTTGCCCTTCTTTTCCATATTATCGGCTTTTGGAATTATTTATCTCCTCGGTATTTTGGATAGACTGATCAACCGACGGTATTCAATTACCTTGATATTAATTGCCATCACTTGCTTTTCACTTTTTACCCTTATAGTGAGATACACAAACAAGGACCAGTACGGGTATAGTAATTACATGTTAAAATCAACTTATTCTTTAGCAGAGTTCATACAGAAGGATACAGAGGACAACATGATTTTTGGATCGGATATAGGTAGAGTATCTGCCTTTGTTACAAATCCAAGCCCCCCCATAGAAGAACCAGAATATTTTATTTATGATTTTTTAGATGAAAGAAATCTAAAAGTTATTAGAAAACCAATTCCTAGATCATTCAACGAGATTCTGAGTTTTGTAAGATACCCATACGGCGTTAAAAGACCAAGTTGGGGATATGAGGTAGAGTATATGTTAGGAAAAAAAGATGAACGAGTTAATTTTCCGGGTTACGATAGAGAAAATGTAGTATATGATAACGAGTTGGAGATCGTATGGGATTCTCAACGCAGCGATAGCATTTAACAAGGATGATGGATGACTCAGAAAAACATAGGTTCGATAAGATTAGGGAGTTTGCGAGTAAACATGTTAGTAAAGACTCGCGTGTATTGAATGCTGGTTCGTCCGACGGACAAGTGCTCGACAACCTCAGATTGGATAACGTAGTAAACGTCGATATCAGAAAAAATAACCTCAAAAATTTCATTTTGGGAGATTGCCACGAATTACCTTTTAAGGATGACATATTCGACTTGTGCATATTCACGGAGGTTCTGGCTTTTGTTCAAGACCCACTCAGAGTTATCCGTGAAATCCAAAGAACAAGCAAAAAAGTTCTCGTTACAAGCCCTAACAATACAACACTCAGAAAAGGATTGTGGTTATTGCGAGGAAAGACGTACTGGAGATCTGGAAATGTCACTAAAAATGTTTTCTGGAGGGAGTACAATTGGAACGAAACAAAAAAGATGTTTGAGGATAACGGATTCCAACTGGTTCACGGAGAGGGCATTGGTTTTATAATAGGCAAACCAAAATATCTACATTTGGAGAGATTAGAAAACGTATATCCGAGATTACTATCGAGTAAGGTGTTAATGTTGTTTGAAAGGGAAAAATTATCTTGAATGAAAACTGCGTTGATAACAGGTATAACAGGACAGGATGGGGCATATCTGGCAAATTTTTTACTTGAACAGAGATATGAAGTGTATGGTACCTTTAGACGACTTTCCACACCTAATTTCTGGAGACTTCAATACCTAGATATATTCGACAAAGTTGGACTTATACCCGCAGACCTCATTGATTCTGCATCGCTTATAGAAGCTATAAAAATATCAAAGCCTGATGAGGTATACCATCTCGCTGCCCAGAGCTTTGTTGGAGCATCATTTGAGCAACCTGTTGGTGCAGGAAGTATAACTGGATTAGGAGTAACCAGAATCCTTGAGGCCATAAGGGAGATAAATCCCAGAATAAAGTTTTACCAAGCATCTACAAGTGAGCTCTATGGAAAGGAAAATTCTAAACCCCAGGATGAGGATACACCATTCAAACCTGCAAGCCCATATGCAGCAGCCAAACTTTACGCTTACTGGATTACGTCGATATATAGAAGAGGTTATGGGATATACGCATGCAATGGCATACTCTTCAATCATGAATCACCATTAAGAGGATTGGAATTCGTGACAAGAAAGATAACTAACAGTGTAGCAAAGATATCTTTGGGCTTAGAGAAAAAACTCAAACTAGGTAACCTCAAGGCAAAAAGGGACTGGGGTTACGCTCCAGAGTATGTTGGGAGTATGTGGCTTATGTTACAGCAAAAACAACCAGACGATTATGTGATAGCAACAAACGAAACACATTCTGTCAAAGAATTCGCTGAACGAGCATTTGACATTGTTGGTTTGGATTGGCAAGAACACATTGATATAGATAAACGTTTCCTTAGACCACTTGACGTTGATGTTTTGCAGGGAGATTACTCTAAAGCAAAGAAAAAGTTGGGTTGGAGTCCAAAAGTGAAATTTAAGAAGCTGGTTGAGATTATGGTAAAAGAGGATTTAGGTAGATGGGAAAAATGGCAGAATGGTGAAAGATTTCCATGGGACGCACCAAATTACCCTAACGAATCAAGGATACTTTCTCGAAGTTTATCTCTAGACAGGTGATCTTTGAGTATGGACGTCGAAAAGATCGAACACGGGGGTAAGCTATTTGCCATTATCCTCAGAAATGGTTTTGAGATGGATGGTGTAAATTTTTTGACTCCGAAGGATAATCCCTTACAACTTGGTATTCTAAAACACAGAAAAGGCCATGAGATTAGACCCCACATACACAAAGAAAACGAAAGAATTATAAAAGATACTCAGGAAATCTTGTATATCGTTAGAGGGAATGTAAGAGTCAACTTCTATGACGATGAAAAGTTTGAAAGCACTATATTGAATGAAGGAGATGTCATTTTACTTCTCCAAGGAGGGCATGGCTTCGAAATTCTGGAAGATTCAAAGATAATCGAAATAAAGCAAGGACCCTATATGAGTCCAGATGTTGACAAGAAACCGTTAAGATGATACATGTTTGTGAGCCTACCATAGGTGAAGAAGAACTAGCAAATGTTGTTGATTGTATAAAAACAAACTGGATTTCGTCCAAAGGCAAATACATCGAGGAATTCGAAAATAAATTTAGCAAATACTGCGGTGTCAAACACGGCGTAACAACAACAAACGGTACCACTGCACTACATCTGGCAATTTCATCTTTGGGGATAGGAAAAGGCGATGAGGTCATTATGCCTACATTCACCATGATAGCCACAGCATTTGCCGTTACATATACTGGTGCTAAGCCGGTATTTGTTGACTCTGAGCCAGAAACATGGAATGTAGATGTTGAAAAAATTGAAGAGATGATAACAAACAAGACTAAAGCTATAATGCCAGTTCACATATACGGCCACCCCTGCGATATGGACAGTATAAGCGATATCGCAGACGACAATGACCTCTATGTGGTAGAAGACGCTGCTGAAGCCCATGGCGCTGAATACAAGGGAAGGAAGGTTGGAGGATTGAGCGATATTGGATGCTTTAGTTTCTACGCTAACAAGATTATTACAACGGGGGAGGGGGGGATGGTAGTAACCAACGATGAGGAATTGGTAGAAAGAGCAAGGGAGCTGAGGGATTTAGCACACTCCAAGAAAAAACGCTTTCTTCATGAGCGGGTAGGATACAACTACAGAATGACAAATGTACAGGCAGCTATCGGGGTGGCTCAAATGGAAAAAATAGAAAAGTTTGTCAACGCACGAAGAAATAATGCGAACCGCTATAACTCCCTTTTAATAGGTATTAATGGGATAACCTTGCCACCGGAGAAACCTTGGGCAAAGAACGTATACTGGATGTACTCAATCTTGATAGACAAAGAAAAGTTTGGCATTAGTAGAGACGAACTTATGATGAAACTAGAGGATAAAGGAGTAGGTACCAGGGCTTTTTTTGTGCCAATGCATAAACAACCGGTATATGATAAGGCAAAGGGTCAATTTCCAGTCTCTGAGCGTCTTGCAGAAAATGGCCTCTATTTACCATCTAGTTCTAAGTTAACTGAGAAAGAGATAAGATGGGTATGTGATGCTATCTCGTCTCTAAGCAGGTAATTTGTAGGGATAATATGGGTGGCAATAAGAAAAAAATTGGTTGGATACAGAGCACTATGATAGCCTCAGGCGGCTTGGTCCATGATAAGAAAGTTATGGATATCCTATCACGGGAATTTGATTTAGAGGTCGTAGATGCTAGCATAAAAAACTACAAAAATTACATGTTTCCGAGAGTTATTTACGGGTTATCAAAAATCCAAGGAAAAAAGGATTTGTGGATTAGAGGATTTGAGGGAACCATATCGATGCCATTCGACAAGACACACGGAAAAAATTTGGTATTAGTATATCACATAGATCGCTCTACCAGACCACTGTATGTGAGACCATTCTACTACATTATGGAAAAAATATTTTATAGAAATCTAAAGAAAGTTGAGGTGGTAGTAACTATATGTAAGGAATTTTACAACCAGTTCGGAGAGAAGGGCTTGAAGGATGTCAGGATAGTATACCCGGGTTACGATATCTCACAATTCAAATTTACTGATGATGAAGTGCAAGAATTTAAAAAGAGGTATGGTCTCTTGGAAAAACCTATAATCTACATAGGAAACTGCCAAAAGGCAAAAGGCGTGGTTGAATCATATGACGCGCTAAGATATATGGATGTTCATTTGGTTACTAGCGGGGATGAACGTGTGAGAATACCTGCACGCAACCTGAATCTAAGCTACAGGGATTATCTATTGCTGCTTAGGGCATCATCGGTTGTAGTGGTGATGTCAAAGTTCTTGGAGGGTTGGCTGCTGACGGCACATGAAGCAATGCTCTGCAAAACACCGGTTGTTGGTTCTCCGGGTTTGAGAGCGATACTTGAGGATGGCGGGCAGATAGTATGCGATGACTTTTCTAAACTTAGGCAGAATGTGGAATACCTTATGAAACATCCAGAAGTCGGTGAACGAGGATACGATTATGTCAAACAGTTCACTGATGAAAGATTTGAAAAGGAGTGGTTAGGACTTGTTAGAGAAGTTATATAAGATGAGAAAGTTGAACATTTTCATAATCTGGGGTAATTTTCCACCGGTGATTGGAGGAGGTTCCTCAAGAGGTTATCGGGTTTTTAAAGAGCTAGCTAACAGAGGCCATAAAATAAATGTTTTTGTTGGGAAAATACCGGGTACACCATCCCATGAACGATTATCAAAAAACTTGGAGCTTTATAGAGTACCCCCCTCGTTCCATTATCCACTTAGGAAAGGTGTGTATGTTAGGATATTGAATCATTTCGTAATTCTGATCAGGTATCTGGCATTATTTCCTCTATTAGTCTACTTACATCTAAGAGAACCGGCAAATCTGATGATTGTAGAAGCCACCAACTGGGAATTTAGCCCAAAAATTATGAAATTTCTAAAGATTAATACATTGATGATATCACCGTGGGTCATGTTTAAAAAGATATTTAGACTATCTGTGTTTGTTTATTTCACAAACATGTGGTATGCAAATGAGATTCAGATTAAAGGGGAAGTAGATTACGCTGAAAGGATACTTATTGTGGATTCGTGGATGGAGAAAAGACTAGTTGAACTGGGAGTTAAGAAAGAGATATTTTATGTCCCTGTTTGTATTGATAGCAACAAAAATAGGATTACGCCCGATAACAACATCGTGTTGTATGTGGGACGGCTTAGTAAGGAAAGGGGATGCGATGTCTTGATAAAATCGATACCATACATCAAAGAAAAGATTAAAGATGTTGAGGTCGTGTTGGTGGGAGGGGGTGCGGAAAGAGAAAACTTAATGAAGCTTGCAGAAGATCTGGATGTAACTGAGAATTTAAAGTTCGTCCGAGAAGTTGATTCCCGCAAAATTGATTCTGTATACGCTTCCGTAAAACCAAAAGTACTTGTAAATCCTCTGAGATTGCCAGGGATAGGCAACACTACGATAGAAGCGTTGGCATATGGAATCCCAGTTATAAAATCAAAAATACCAGGATACGATGAACCTGTAATCGAAGAAGGAAAAAATGGATATCTCTTTAAACTTGATGACCCGGAAAATCTTGCGGAAAAGATAATTGCCACACTTAGAAACACTGGGAACTGGAGGGCACTCTCTGATAACGCATTAAAGACTAGTAAAGAGTTCGAACTTGAAAGGATTGTAGACAGGTTAGAACAAATCCTCCTAAGAGACTTTAATAGCCCATAGTTTTATTAATAAAGACTAAAAAATATGAACATTCTGATATTCCAGCCCCCTAAGGTTGACGGTATGTACGCCATACGGGAGGAATTTTGCCATGGTAAAACAGACCTTAAGGTAAATCCGTATGATATCGCAATACTCTCTTCGGTGTTCAAGGAGAACAATTTCAGGACACAGTTATATGATTGCCAAGGATTAGACTGGGGTGAAGAAGAACTTTTCAGTAAGATATCCAATTTTCAACCTGATTGGATTATAAGCCAGACATCGTTTGCATCATTTGGCGAAGACAACAGATTATTCAACAAGATAAAGAAAACATTTGGAACAAAGGTTATATGCAACTTCAATCCGCCGCTTACAAAAGGAATGGCGGAGATATTTTTTAGTCATTCCGATGTCGATTATGTCACAATAGATGAGCCGTATTACTCACCTTTTGAACTGGTACTCAAAGACAAAAAGGATGGATTTGCATATAAAAAAGAGGGGGAAGTAGTCTACAATCGTAAAAAAAATCTTATGGAAATTAGCAGACTACCGATTCCAGACTATTTATCACTTCCGATGCACGTCTACGACAAGGTGTTCATCAATAGCATTCGCGATTGCCCTTTTCCATGCACCTTCTGCACGCAGTACTCGACCAAGAGGTTTAAAAAACGCGGCTACTATTCTGCAGAGCGCTTATTTAATGAGGTGGACATCATCAGGAAAAAATTCGATAAAAAACTTCTTTTAATTGCGGACTCAAACCCATTCTTGGATAAAGAGAGACTTCAACGATTCTGTGAACTTGTGATAGGAGCGAACTTAGATATTAAATGGGAGTGTAATGGACGTGTTGGTATGGTAGATCCTTTTCTCGTTCAACTTCTGAAAAAAGCGGGTTGCACGGATATCGTTCTCGGCATAGAGTCTGGCTCAGATAAGATGCTGGATAGCATGAAGAAGGGTATTACCTCAGAGGAAGCTATAAAAACCGTCAATCTATTAAAAAATAGTAATATGTCAGTAGCATATCACATAGTCATAGGGTTCCCTGGGGAGACAAAGGAGACCATTAACGAGACAATAGAGTTCATAAATAAAACAAAGCCAGATAATTTTTCGGTCAATATTGCAACACCTTTTCCTGGAACGGAATTTTTCGATTACTGCATAAAAAGTGGATTGTGCTCGGAAAAAGAATTCTTTGATAAAAAATTCGACCACCGAACAACGCCGTTAATCAAAAGTGATTTGAACCTCAACGGAGAAAAACAGAGGATAACTAGAACTTTGAAATTTAAGCCATGGTATATCAAAAATAAGTTATTGAGATGGATTAGGGGGGATTATCCGTATAGATTATCGAACCTTATTGAATCAGGGATAGACATCCTAAAGGGCCAGTAGTTGTAAATCGAACGTAAATGAAAAGAAAAAAGATTTTGTTTGTTAGAACATCGGCCGATGTAAATGCGCCTTTTGTTCAGAATGATATTGACTTATTGAGAAAGCATTTTGATATAAGAATCGTTGATTTTATTTTTACAAAAAAAAATCTAAAAGGGACTCTAGAGGGTATAGTAACCTTGATTGCAGGGGTTTTTTGGTCAGACTTAACGTTCTCTTGGTTTGCCAGTACTCATGCGTATATGGCTATTTGGTTGTCGAAATTGTTCAGGAAGAAAGCCGTTGTAGTGGTTGGTGGGCTCGAAGTGGCAAAAATACCAGACATAAATTACGGCTTTTTGTTAAACCCTAAATCTGCTCGTATGGTGAAATTCATATTGGAGAATGCAGACCGGGTGTTAACAGTTGATGACGGATTAAAAATAGACGCTATCAAAAATGTCGGCGTAAATGGGAGTAGTATTCAAACAGTGGCTCTAGGATTTAATCATGAAAAGTTTAAACCGGGTGACGAGAAAGGAAAGTTGGTGATAACGGTTTCCAAATGTGAAAATTGGGGGACGGTTAGATTGAAGGGGTTGGACACTTTTGTAGAATCGGCGAAATTCCTACCTAAAGTGAGATTCGTAGTGATTGGAATTGAAGGGGATGCCTTAACAAAACTGAAGAATATTGCTCCGCCGAATGTTGAATTAATTGGTTACATAAATCAAAAAAGACTAGGGGATTATTACCAAAAAGCAAAGGTTTATTGTCAGCTTTCGTTGCGTGAGGCATTTGGATGTTCTTTAGGTGAGGCAATGCTTTGTGGGTGCGTGCCTGTTGGCACAAACGCACAGGGGGTAAAAACGTTGATAGGCGATACAGGCTTTTATGTTCCTTACGATAATCCAAAAGTGACTGCAGATGCAATAGAAAAGGCATTATATTCAGAAAAAGGAAGGATTGCCAGGAATAGGATTAAGGTAAAATTTACTCTTGAGAGGAGAGAAAAAGAGTTGATAACCGTAATTGATAATCTGTTGAAATAACTCGAACACAGGTTATGATTTTTCAGCTGAATAATCGCGTTTTAATTGATTTTAGTCTGTTATAATCGAATTTAAACAGAGTCCAGAGATAAAATGTCCACAGTATATTTACTAACCGGTAGTGTCTGATACTGTAAGCAAGATATTTTTTCAGATCACCATATGCTTCCGATTTATCTGATTTTTTCCAATGATATTTTGCAGACATTGGATATAGGCTATGCGCTATATCATCAAGTTTAGTCTTGTTGGATACTAGCGGATCACTGACGATAGAGAATAGAACATTCTGCCTAATTTTTCCAAAATTTATCTCTCTGCTCATCATCCCTGAGTGCTCTCTATACATAGCCAGAGGTTCTGCTATATAACCTATTTTGTAGTGTAATGATGCTCTTAGTAAAAATTCATAATCCTCCGCAGGTCGTATGTGATGTCTTTCGTTAAAAAATCCAACAGTATCAATGACCTTACGTCTCATGAAAACTGTAAGGACAGGGATGAAATCACCCTCCAAGAGGCTCTCAAAAAGTTCTCCTTCTTGGGAATGTGTTTTTCCCAGGATCACACCCTTTTGATTCTCATTCTCATCGATTATCCATGCGTTTGAATAAACTAGACCGTACTCTGGATGTCTTTTGAGATATGCGAGTTGTTTTTCTAGTTTTTCAGGCATCCATAGATCATCAGAGTCACAAAATGCAATATAGTCGCCTTCGGCCTTTTTCATGCCATAGTTTAAATTTATTGCAAGTATGCCATTATTGGCATTTTTGAAGTATCTAATTCTTTTGTCAGCAAAAGATTTCACAACGGACTCAGTATCATCAGTTGAGAAATTGTCAACAATTATCAACTCAAAATCTCTAAAAGTCTGAGTCAATATTGAATCTATCATTTTCTTCAACAGCTTTGATCGGTTATAGGTTATCGTAATGATACTTGCCTTCACCATTTTCCGTCATTAGAACTTTAACTCAGCACTCGCATATTGCAACATATTTATAAGGTTCAACAGAAGTCTCTCGAATCAAATTCACGCCAGCTTCTTTATAAAGCCTTCTAAGCTCACTATGACTTCTGGCATAACCATGAAATTTTCCTCCGTAACTGGAGCCTACTGGCTTGATTTTATTTAGGATACCCTTGGTTATTGGGATTTTTCGGAGTCTGCTAACGATGGAAGATCTAATATCTCTGATGAACATCTTCGGGAGGTCACTAGTTGGGATATAACCAGCATAGAAATCGATAATCTGCCTCACGCCTGTCCTCTTAAGTCCTCTAAACAAGTTTATGAATTGCACATCATCCATAACATATGCAGACCCAAAGAACACTGCAACGTCAAAATCAACGCCAGATTTTTTCTGCAACTCGGTAATATCATCATTGAAGAAATCAAATTTCAAGGGAATAATCGATGGAAAGTGTAATTTAGCCTTTTCGATATAGAATGAGTTAAAATCTGCCGCAATGACTTTAGAATCCTCAGGAAGTGCGCACTTTAGAAGGTATTCAAGAACGCAGGGTCCAGCCCCAAGGGATAGGATATTTTTGAATCTCTCATCGTTTAAATGCTGTATCAGAAAACCTAATGCGGGAAGCTTTATTGCATTTTGAGAAAGGTACCAGCGTAAGAGCGACTCTCTTGTTTTGAATTCTTTGCTCTGTTCTTGTTTGGTAATCCATGACAACTCTTCGGAGGTGAATCGTTCCGTACTGTCAATTTTCTTAAGCAATTCAAGGTTGTGTGATTTTGTATATTGTTTGTATTTCATGGCCGACAGAAAATAGGGATCTAACTGTCACTTTTCAATACATCTTTCACGCTGTCTATGACATACTCTACATCATTCTCAGTCATTTTTGGGAAAAGTGGTAGAGTGATAATTCTATTGTATAGATCTTCTGCTGTGGGACAAATGCCCCTTTTGTACCTAAGATTCTGATAATAGGTGTGGTAATACACAGGGACATAATGGACTGCTGCTGCAATATTATGTTTAGCTTTTAACTCATTGAACACCTGCTTCCTTGATTTCCCTATTTTTTCTGTGTTAAGCTTTAGAACGTATATATGCCAGGAGGATTTGCCGTCAGGCGACTGGTAGGGGATTGTCAATCCCTCAACGTTTTTGAACGCCTTATTATACATGTCCACATATTTTTTTCTGATTGAAAGGAATTTGTCCAGCTTTTTTAGTTGTGATATCCCCAATGCAGCCTGTAAATCATTAAACCGATAATTGTGGCCCAAATATTGCTGGTCGCTGACCCAGTCGCCGTCTTCGTCTCTCAACTTTAACTTTTTAGGATCTCTCGTTATCCCATGATTCCTAAATTGCGCCAGTTTTTCGTAAATTTCTCTGTCGTTTGTTGTAATCATCCCGCCCTCAAATGTATTTATCTGCTTCACAGGATGTGTGCTGAAAACATTCATAACAGATATGGAACCTATCATTCTGTCTTTATAAGTTGCGCCGACGGCGTGACAGGCATCCTCAATCACAGTCAGACCATGTTCTTCTGCGATCGCATTTATTGAGTCCATGTCAGCAGGCTGTCCAGTATAGTGTACAGGCATTATCGCTTTAGTTTTTTTTGTAATTTTCTCCCTGATATGTTCTGGATCGATGTTGTACGTATCTTCTTGAATGTCTGCAAATATCGGTGTACCACCACAGTATAGCACACAATTGGACGTTGCTGCAAAAGTCATTGGAGTTGTTATGACTTCATCACCTTTGCTTATCCCTGCTGCGAACGCACATGCATGCAACGCTGCCGTGCCGTTTATGAAAGCTACAGCATACTTCGCATCAACGTATTCTGCAAACTTTGTTTCATACTCCCTCACCGTCGGAAGGGCGCCTTTGAACCCCCTATTTAAAACCTCCATAACTCCGTTTATATCGTCATCGTCAATCCAAGGTTCCGCATAGAACAGCGTCTCTTTTCTCATTGTAAGTCCCCTCCATCACTTATCTGTGCTTTAGACTCCAATCGTATTTGATATGACTTTTAAAAGGATCATATCTTATCATCTCATTAGGATCGTGCGGTTCTGTAGCACAATTAGCTACTATGGCAGGTTTAACTCCGATCGTCTTGTAACCGTTTACAACACCCGGGGGGATTTTTATCACTTCATACTTGTCTTCGCCGGTGAATATTTCCATGAGTTCACCATATGTCTTAGAATCTTTTCGTTCGTCGTACATGACCAGCTTAATCATACCCTGGATGACAGCATAGAACTGGGTTTGCCTTGTGTGTAGATGCCACCCTTTGATCACTCCAGGATATGCCATGGAAAAATATATCTCTCCGAATTTTTCAAATTCTGGGTCGTTAGCTTTTAGCATATGCATTATCATACCCCTCTCATCAGGTATCTTCTTCTTCGGGATTACCTTAACATCGTCTATCATTTTTCATACCACCTCGTCATTTCACCCAGTACAAGTTTTCATCCAATTTGCCATTTTCTCTAAGGAACGTCAATTGTTTTAATCGGGTGTAGCACCTGCTTTGGAAATCTTCAAACGTTAGATTCGCTTTCCGGAATCCGTCCAGCAACTCCAGCGTGCCTTTCTGTATGTCCCATGTTGGTTTGAAGGTCTTCAGTGTTTTGTTGATTTTATCAAATGATACATTGTATGTTCTTGAATCGGAACCATGTTCGTAAGTATATTCCACCTCGCATGACGGCAGTTGTTTTTTTATGACATTTGCAAGATCCCTGATCTGATAATTCTCCTTATTCTGCCCTACGTTAAAAGCCTGGTTGTGTATTAACTCTTGGGGTTCCTCTAACGCAGATAAAAACGCCTTAGAGATGTCCCCAATGTGGACTAACGGCCTCCAGGGCGTACCATCGCTCATTATTTTGATTTTTCCGGTGGTATAAGCCCATCCGCATAGGTTATTCAGAACCAAATCGAACCGCATTAGGGGGGACAACCCGTATGCGGTACTATTTCTCAAGAATACTGGTGAGAAGTCCTTTGTCGCTATTTTTTTCAGGTCAGTTTCTGAGTCTACTTTTGATTTAGCGTATGCTGTTATTGGATTTTGAGGTGACTCCTCAGTTAAAGCTTTTTGGTCTGAGATACCGTAGAGACTGCATGATGACGAGTAGATGAACCGTTCGACGCCGTTTTTTATTGCTAGTTTTGCCAGTTTAACAGTGGCTTTGTGATTTATCTCGTCTGTCAGTTTCGGATCTAAGCTGCCCATCGGATCATTCGATAGTGCCGCCAGGTGGCATATTGCATTAATACCTGCAATGTCTTTTTTCGACACATTTCGGATGTCTTTAGTGATTTGTCTTATCTCAAAACCGTCATGGAACAATTCACAGTCAGAGTAGTAGCCGCTATCGTATCCGATTACATCATATCCTTTTTCTACTAATAGTTTTGTCAGTATTTTGCCGATGTAACCGTTGTTTCCAGTAACTAGAATGCTCATTTAAACCTCAACCAGATAGGATGCTTAAACGGATAAGATAACTATTGGAATATTGCTTTTATATATGTAACTAGAACGCTCATTTCCATACTTTCCATTCGGCTTTGCCGGAAGTCCACAGCTTGTTTAGGTAGTCCATATCCCGGACATTATCCATGCAGTACCAGAAGTTATTGTGGACAAATGCACGTAACCTCCCATCTTCTGCGAGTTTTTCCATAGCCCCGAACTCAAAATCACAATCCTCGTCATGAGTCAAGTAATCGAAAAAATCCTTCTTGAAAACAAAGAAGCCGCCGTTTATAGTGCCAGAACCAAGCTGCGGTTTCTCCTCGAATTTTTTTACTTTATCGCCGGAGAGTATTATCTCCCCGAAGAGGGAGGGAGGTCTAACTGCCGTTACTGTTCCAATTTCACCATGCCTGAGATGGAAGTTATGTAGTTTATTGATGTCAACATTCGCAATCCCGTCTCCGTATGTAAGATGGAAGTTATCTGATTTAACATACTTTTCTATGCGTTTTATCCTGCCCCCCTTGAGTGTTTCCAAGCCGGTATCGGCAAATGTTATTTCCCACTCGTCCCCGTTGCTGGAATCGTGGATTACGGGTTGCTTGTGGGGGTCCATATCAAGGGTGAAATCGCTTGAGTTTATCCGGTAGTGATAGAAATACTCTTTGATGTACTCTCCTTTGTAGCCTAATGCTAGTATGAACTTTTTGAAACCATAGTGCGCATAGATCTTCATTATGTGCCACAATATCGGCCTCCCTCCGATCTCAACCATCGGCTTAGGCTTAGAAACCGTCTCCTCCATAAGACGAGTTCCCTTACCACCACATAGAATGACGACCTCTGGTTTTTCCATGATTTTCTCTATTTCTTATCTAAACGAAATCCTACCTTATAAATACATCATACATTTCATCATTTATTTCCCCAAATAGCCCACCTATTGTTTGCCCCCATCCGCCTCTTTTTGAGGATATAATGCTTTCCTCGTTATCGATAATTTTTCTCACAGCATGCTTGATCTCTTCGGGCGAACTGACGCTTATTCTAGTTTCTGGATTGAGATCTAGTGGGTCCAAATCTAGCTTGTAATCTGACCGTACATGAACTACGGGGACAGTTAGAGCCATAGCTTCAACGCATGTTGTTGAGGATGTGTAGAGCAACAGATCACTTTTCATCAAAAGATTACTGAGCAAACCGTTTGAAATAGTGAAATGTGGGGGTAATGAATTTATCCCTAGGTGGTTTTTCATAGAATCAAATGGTGTTAAAGGATGACACTTTAGTACTACCTCATAGTCATGTTCATCTTCGAACGCCTTGAGAGTTTTCCATATTAATTCTAAGGCCTCATTCTTATCAACCGATGTTGTAACGATAATCTTGTGCGGAAAGTGAGAGTCTTTTGACGTTCCTTTGACTTTGGTTGAATCTCTCATGCGTAGGATATGTGCAAACCGTATTGCACTTCCACACCTTATTTTTTTGGCGTCATAACCGGATTCTAAAAACATTTTTTGAGTGAGTTTTCCACTGGTGATTATCACATCAGGGGACGGCATCACAGCTGACTCGTTCTTTGAGAAGAAATAATTTAGGAACATGTTCGAGACGGGGACATGCTGGTAACCTATGACATTTGTTGCAGGATAGAACTCCCTAAAAGCAAAACAGTAAGCTTTCTCCCATACCTGATTTTCATAGGTATAAATGAATCTATCTACAGGTAATCTTCTTTTATTAATATTTTTTACAATATTGTATCGGAGCAAGCTTCGTTCCACCCTGGATCCTGTCCAATCATCCTTTAGGTTTTCGTAAATCAAGTCAGATATGTCGAAATTCTCGAACAGCGGATAACTCTGGGTTTTAGGATAGTCCATAAACGTTTTGAACATGACGCTGAGTATGTCTGAAAAATTAATAAATGCTTCGGGAATCAAAAAGTTCTTTTTGCTTTGATCTATCTTTTTGATTAATTCACCGTAGGAGTTTCCAATAATCTGTGAAACGATCAGTACATCCTCTCCATTCTGGATTAGATAATCGCTCAAATCTCCAAAATAGGTGTCCACGTAATTGTCATCTGAATCAAATGAGCGTTGGTCAACCCAGTTGTGGAGTAATACAAAGCCTTTTCCCTTTTGATTTTTTTTTGGTCGAATATTGCTGAATTGATATTTTCTCATTAAGATCAGCTTGTATAAGCTGTCTGTAAAAAAGACTCGTTTATATCGGAAGAACCTGGAGATATCCCCGAATAGCTCATGTATATCTTGCGTCAGTGATTCTACCCTGAGAACCGCATGTTTTTGTGTGGAACAACAATTCTTGAGGATGCTCTTTCTGAGATACCTACTTTCAACAAAGAACACAATAGTACCCCCGTTCTTATTTGACTCTAGGATATCTGAACAAACGTTGAGATAGCAACACTGTAGGAATACCCTCGAATTAAGTGGACTCTTCTCTGAGAGGGATTTTGACCACCATAGGAGAGAGTTATTTTTAACGCTTAATTCTCCAACATAGTTGATATATTTCTGGCGCAGAATGTTGGCAGTTTCCTGTATTTTTTCCGAAATATCGATTCTCTGACCGTTATTTCCAATCGATTTTTGGAGAAACAATGCCTTCACCACATCTTCCCCAAGATAAGCCCACCGGAATTGTCTTCCATGAGTATGTTCTAGTGCCCTGTATACGCTTTTCTCCAAAGGCGGGCAGATTATAACCTGCATCATCAGTTCAATCAGATAGTTTCTTGAATTCCTTGACTACGTCCTTAAATTCGTAGTATAGAACTGCACAGTCTACGAAGTAGGTAATGAATTGGAACCCAAGATCTCTTAGGAGCCGTATCTCTTCAAGGTTATGGGCAAGTGACCCGACCGCAATACCCTTGCTATGGATTTTTTTGGCATTTTTTTTCATGAATTCCAAGACTCGGAGGTCGTTCACCTTGCCGGGCTTTCCAACAGCCTGTGATAGGTCGTACTGTCCGATGTAGATGACATCAATGTGTTTCTCATCTATTATTTTATCGATGTTCTTCATACCCTCGACTCCTTCAACAATGAGAACCGTCATAGTCTCCTCATTTTCATTTGCAGCATGAGACTCAATGTTGTCTCGAGAGTAACCACCAGTCCGCGTATACGGTGTGAATCCGCGCTTTCCTATGGGAGCATATTTTGCATTGGATATCGCATGTTTTGCATCTTCTGCATTCTCTATATGTGGGATGACGACGCCATGAGCTCCGATGTCTAAGGCACTTAGTATCGTTGCTTCATCATTTTTGGCAACTCGTATGATTGGAGTGCAATTCCGTGCCTCTGCCGCCCTTACGCAGTTTTCTGCAGTTTCTGTGCTGAATGGCCCGTGTTCCATGTCAATGATGACAAAATCAAGACCAGCAGCACTGATAACCTCAACTGCGGTGGGAGAGGGGATGGTACACCATGTTCCCAAGACCAAGTCACCTTTTTTCAGTCTTTTTTTCAACAGATTTGTTTTGTTCATGTTTCGGATTATGTTATTTTAATTTTGGAGATATCCTTTATAACATACGCGGTAATTCTTCTCAGCTCTCTTTCAGGGGTTAGACCGCTGCCTACGCCAATTGAAGCCCTTATTTCAGAGTTTAATCCCATTTTCACGTCTGTTATAGCATCTCCAACCATAACGGTCTTTGATTTGGGTATCCCAAGCTCTTTGACGATGAGGTTAATCATGTCTGGAGCGGGTTTTCCGTTTTTCACACTATCCGCACCGACAATATAATCTATCTTCTTTGACAGCATTAGGTGATCCATTATCAATTTGGCTCGGTCCAATTTATCTGTAGTGGCGATGGCTATCTTGCATGAGCTAGTATTCAACGCCGTGAACAGGTCATAAAGCCCGTCTAATGGTTTCACTAATTCGTCCAATTTATCATATGAAATCCTGTCAACTTCATTGAATACTCTAAAACAGAGGTCATGTGTATTTTGATGTCCGATGTTTGAAAGATAATCAACGGCGGCCTGCATCACAACTTCCCTCTTTTTCAGACCGACTGGACCCTCTGACCTTATCCTTCTGTTTTTTTCATCTATCCCCATCGCATACATAAGCTCTTTTTTGTGTTTTGAATTTATTCCCAACCGCTCACAAATAAGTTCAGCGCGATATCTCACCATCTGAGACCAGTAAGTGTAAACATCAATCAAAGTCCCATCTCTATCGAATATCATGAGCCCAACACCTTCTATTTTTTTACCATCTATACCCAAATCAACCATGATATTACCTTGTGTGGATAATTTATTTCAAAAGTTTTTCTTTATTTTCCTCAAAATATTTGTAACGATACTATTTTCTCCGAATAGTGCAATTATCCTCTTTTTTATTATCCTCTTGTTTATTTTGTAAGGATATATAAGAATTTCCCAATTTTCATAATAATATCTAAGTTTTTCTTTATACTTTTCGGGATAGTTTAAAACAGTATCTCTTCTCTCATTTGAAAAATCCTCGTACATTTTTTGATTAACTAAACCCTTTGAGAAAGAGTAATCACCAAGCACGGTCCCTTTGTAGGGGTAATATATACTCACGCCGCTATCTGTTGGTCTAATTTTTCTATTTAATTTTATAGTATCCCCTAGCATATCCTCGGTTTCACCGGGAACTCCAATTATATTAAAAGCACAAGTCTCAATTCCATATTTTCGACAAAGACTGAATACCATAATAATTTGTTCATTAGAGATATTACGGTTCATTATTGTATTTCGGACATACTCATTCCCAGATTCTATTCCAAATAAAATTCGATAACACCTTGCTGCTTTGAGTAATTTTATAAATTCTTCATCAACCACGTTTGGTCGCAATAAACATATAAATTTGATATTAATCTCTCTTTTATATTTCTCACAAAATTCTTTTCCCCATTTTTTGTCTAAACCAAACGTGTCGTCTAAAAACCAAACTGTATCGAATTTATATTTTTCAAGTGCATCTTTAATTTCATTGATACATGAGTCTACAGACCGATACCTAAGCGTATTATGCGACATCCCATAACGTTTAGCAAGAGCATGATTACTACAATAGGAACATAGATAGGGGCAGCCCCTTGAAAACAAAAATGGTGCATATCCGTTTATTTCTATAAATTCCTCGAACAAAGAATCTTTTATCGGATAGGGTAGAATATCAAGGTGTCGAATTAGGGGAGTAAGTGTGTTTATAATAACTCTACCGTATTTTCTATATGCAAAGTTATTTGTATCTCTGTAATCCTTGCCTTCATTGATTTTATCTAAGAAATCGCTGAACGCCAACTCTGATTCGCCAACGAAAATGCCATCGATATCCGTAGTTTCCAACAAGGCATCAGGATATAATGTCACATGGACCCCCCCCACGACAATAATTATTTTTTCATTAACATCTTTTATCAGTTTTGCCAATTTTTTAACACAATTATATTGAGATGAAACCGAAGTAAACCCAACAACTGTTGGATTAAAAGAATTTACCTCTTCAATCAATTTATTAAATTCATTTTCTTCGCGTATTGATAGAATTTTGACATTATATCCCTTGTTTTTAATATAACTGGCAATGCTACTAATGCCAAAAGAATAGGGCACTTCATGAAACCCACTAATATTTGTAATGACAAGTAAAACATTCATTTTAAGCTTGTTATCTCATATTATCCAAAATCAATTTTTCAGCCGTTGAAACCGCCTTTTCAATAAGTTTTATATTACCCTGAAAATCTTTCTTGCCAATGTGGTCCTTGATTATTTTTCTTGCAAATGTTCCGATTGCTACACCATTTATCTCAACACCGCATAATTTTGCGAGTTCCCCAGTCTTACTGTTCGTTCCGCCTGATGCAGTAACAAATACGGGTATTTTACTCTTCCGTATAATGTCTGCTATTGCGATTGTCTGCAATGTTGTGTTATAGTCATCTTTTCCCCCGCTCATCGGGGCGCCATCTGCTTGTATTACGAGCCTGCTCCCGCTTATCTCATAAACCTCCTTTATCCTCCTGATTAGATGTGTGTCAGACAGTTGGGATCTGTCGAGGCACATGCTTATAAAATTGTTGGGTATTAGGGAGTCTATGACCCCCCAGTCTGCCATAACCGCATTATCATCTGGAATAATGGCATGAAGCTCTAACGTTTCTGTCCCATTCGCTATGCATTCTGGGAGTATTCTGTCAAAATCAACTTTTCTATTGTAGAACTCTACAGCCTTCTGTCCGCATACTCGCTCACAGGCTCCGCAGCCGATACACCTGATCTCTTGGATGATAAAATCGTTGTTTATTGCACCCTGCAGACACGCCTCCAAACACTTGCCGCATTTTATACATATATTATATTTAATTCTTGCCTTGCGGACATGAGGATCACCTTTCAGGCCAACGCTTACGTTTATGAACGGCCTAATTTTGATTTTCCGTTTTAATTTTGGGGCGAGTTCCTCTGCCTTATCCAACGCCGTTACGGCACTCTTAACAACATCCACATTCGCTGAAATGTCAATTGCCGTAGCTCCGGCAAGTGCATAAACCAAGGTTAGCTTATACACCTCTGCTGGATCTTCGTTTCCCGCACCACAGACTACTTTAAAATATTTTCCCTTTTGGAAAATTCTTTTTAATTCCTCGTATCTGCTCATTTCACGTACTGCTGCCATATTTTGTCCTTCTTCATTAATCCCTTAACAATCTCCAACTCTTCGGGAGTGTCAACAGACTGCGTATCATGGTCCACTATGAATGCCTTCATCTTATAACCGTGTTCCAGAATCCTGAGATATTCTATGTATTCGATTTTTTCAAGTGGTGAGAGACCCCATCGCGCATATTTAATGAGAAAATCCTTCCTGAAGGA
Organism: Candidatus Altarchaeota archaeon; assembly: GCA_043800255.1. GTDB lineage: Archaea > Altiarchaeota > Altiarchaeia > IMC4 > SCGC-AAA252-I15 > JAZDNF01. The sequence goes on from JAZDNF010000013.1 coordinate 132,434, forward strand.
AACTAGGTTGTAAAGTTTGAGAAGTTTATCATGTTTTACCCTAGCCGTAGACGGTATATCCTCACGAGAGAAGTACAATATTTCATCGTTGAGGTTTACAACAACCTTGCACTCGTTGATATTGTTGAATTGATTTGTTCTACACAGCAATGTCGCTGCTTGTAGGCCTTCATCCTCGATTAATGGCCGCACGACCTTTGATATATCCTCAGGCATTACAAGCGGTTCGTCCCCCTGAACATTTACCACTATCTCACAGTCTATTTCTTTGACAGCTTCTGCAATCCGGTCAGACCCTGTTCTGTGCTCCTTTGAGGTCATTACAGCCTGCCCTCCGTGTTCCTCTATCACCTTACATATTTCTTTAGAATCGGTAGCCACATATACTAAATCAAGATCCTTACATAGTTTAGCTCGTTTCATGACATGGACTATCATAGGCAAACCGAGTATATCCTTCAGCGGCTTGCCGGGAAATCGACTTGACTCAAGTCTTGCAGGTATTACACATACGACCTTTTTATCCTGTATCATATAACACCTCCAACATAATAGTTTTCAAACGATGTGGGAGTTATTATCTTAAAGGGTTCCATCTTGGCCTTTATTTGGTACTGGTATAGTTTCTGTAAGTCTTCTTCCATCTTCTCCTGCAGCGTTGACTCGGTTTCCAATCTTGAAACATAATCTCCCTTGTAGAAATGTGCGGATTTCTTCTTGCTTTTGTAGCCATCCATTCCAGCGATATAGATGCTCTTAGCACCCATCACAATTGCTAGAGGTATCATCAATATGACAACGGTTGCTGGCTCAGTGTATATCACCCCGCCTTTAATGTCGAAATCATCTTTTGATAGATATTGGATTGCCTCATAGTCCAGGTTAGGATTCAACTGCTTGACGTGCTCGTGCAGATAACTACCTATCATCAACTTTGAATGCTTGTCGACTGTTGAGATGTATTTTTTAAATCTCTCGAAGTCGTTGAATATGTGGTACGTCGGTATGAATTTCTTCCCTAGGTAATTAGAGCCGAGGACAATCGGATTTTTCTTTTTGATGAACTCCTTTATCTTTTCCTCATACTCATTCAATGATGGACCATTTGCGATTATAAGAAAATCCATCCCTTTGTGCCGGTTAACATACGGGGGCTCATCTATAGGGACACTGATCTTTATTTTTGACAAATCAACAGGAACATCGGATCGCTTGTCTAAAATCACCGTCTTGTCGATGGCTTTCTGAAGAAGATCCTTGTCAAAACCCACGGTAGTCATGTTCTTTAGAGTTGATAGTATTGAGAACACATCTCGCATAGAATATCCCCTTTTCATCAATTCTAAGGAGTATGTTGGGTGGCAGTTGCTGACGCCTGACAAGAGATAAGGTATGTCATAGCCCCAATGGATATCATATTTTACAATCTTGAGTTCCTTATCAATGAACTCCAGTAGGGGTATCAGATCATATCTTTGACTATTAAACTCGTTCAGAAACAATAGGATGGTTTCTATTGGGAGGTTGCCTGCACCCCTTCCCATGCCGTTAATGGATGCATCAATATACTCTGTACCTGCTTCAACGGCAGCTATTGTATTTGCAAATGCTAACTGTAGATTGTTATGTGGGTGAAAGCCAATAACTTTCCCAGTTCCACTCTTGAATATTTGAATTAGGTTACTGAGTTCATTTGGTAAAAGAGAGCCAAAACTGTCAGCCAAGTAGATTATGTCAGCGTTTGATGTTCGTATTTTATCAATCGCATTTTCGATTTGATTTTGCGTATATTTTGTTATGCCCATTAGATTAAGTGTTACAACATATCCCTCATCAATCAGATCATCTGAGAGTACTATTGCTTCGTCTAACTCTGGTTGGTAGAAAGCTAACCGGATAATGTCTACTAGTGAGCTGCCTTTTTTTACAAAGTCGTCTTTTTTTATTTTTCCAATATCACCCATAATCGAAATCTTTAGGTTTGACTTTTCAGATACTATAGAGTTGATAAACTCCTCAGGTGTGTGTCTCCATATCCCAGTATCCTCCATTACTCCTTTAGTGGTTCTGTATCCCAACTCCATGATATCTGTTCCAGAATGGGAGATCGCATCATATAGTTTCTTGACGAATGAGTAATCAAATCTCCATTTGTTCAGATGTCCACCATCTCGTATAGAACAATCCAATACCTTAACTTTCTTGAATTTTTCGAAAGAATCTGTTTGCATAATTCTATCAGCTCTTGGGTATATTGTAGATATAGGTATAAACATAAAAAGTATCTTAAACCTAGCAGTCAACAAAAATGGATTAGTATATCACAATCCACAAATTACAAGTGCTTTCTAGTTACTTGAGATAGGTCGACCAAGTCTAGTCGCTTCTCTCCAGATGTTGACAATCTTCTCTTTTGGGAAATAGGTCAGATAAAACAATCTGATCACAATCATCCATACGATAATATATAGTATGAGTGAAACCCCGCTGTGGAAGAATACGTTCTGAATCTTGCTGGTGTAGGACATATTGACTAAGTATATAATGAAACTGATAGATGGAGGGAGTAGAATGCGCTGTATAAACCCGATAAATTCTTGCGTATTATAGAACATATAACGTCGAACTGCGTAGAATAGCGTTAGTGCGATAAGTCCTTGTACAGTGATAGTTGCCACTGAAACGCCGAGTATTCCATAACCCATTTTGATAACAAGATAATCTAATATCACATTTAGAATCAATCCGGCTATCCAAATCTTGGTATTGAGAGTCTGCTTGTTTACAACGGATGATGGGAGTATGACGCCTGGCACACATATAATTGCCATGAAGAAAATGCTGAATGTAAGTATATTAAAAACAGGTATACTTTCGATGAAGTTAGTTGTTACCAGATGAACTAACAAATAGAAACCTATCTGGCTGATGCCTATAGTCAATGCTGTTGCTATTGACAGATAAACTGCAATCTTTTGTAACGGTTTGAATCCTTCAATGTGATTTCTCGATTGCCCCAAGCCGGTCCATAGTATCGGCTGTAATACCCCTCCAAATTCAGAGAAAAATAGGATAGCGTAGGAGACCATACCCAATGCATAGGAGTAAAGACCCATCTCATGTAGTGGTAGAAAGGCAGCAATCATCGTGCTGTCTGCCATACGATAACCCCAATAGGCAATCGTTAACAGCGCCATAGGTATCCCAATTTTCATCAGTTTGACTGTCTCATTCCAGTTTATTTCAAAATGATAATTAATCCCACCTTTCTGTAGGTAGTATATGAACGCTAATATGGCACCTAATATAGGAGCTAGTAATACTGCGTAAATTTTCAGCCAGAATATTAGTGCTATTGTAACTACCGGCACGGTGATTCCTTTGATGAGATAGCCAGTTGCTACTTTGTTAAAGTTCTGCCTGGCATGGTTGAAAAGTGACCAGTTATCTGCGTTAGATGATATCATATAGGTCACTGCGGTTAGAATGAGGCCAATCTGGATTATTTTATTGGAATAGAAAAAAGAGGTGCCCAGGATAACAAGGAAGGGTAGAAATGTGTAAAGAAATTTGCTGGTTATTGAAACGTTTTGTATGTGTAACGCTTTTTCTTTTTCTCCCTTGCCTAACAGGTATGGCACCTCTCTCGAAGCAGCTGACTCTAATCCAGGGTTTATCAGACCAGCATAGGTAAGCCACAACCCGAGTAAACCGATAATACCGTATTCTTCTGGAACGAGGATCATCGCGACTATAATGCTCTTGGGTATGGATATGATTTTACAAAAAATGTTTACCGCATTAAATTTAAGAGACTGCCTCAGAACGCTTGATATAGTTACATTGTTTTTTGGTTCCATCATTTATTTTACTCGTTTTTATTTATGATGTCTAGGAGAGCACTAGCCGCCCTGATATCGCTTTTACCGTCATCCAGATGGGTGCCATACATTTTTAAAAATTCTCGATTTTTCAAGTCAACATGAGTGTCGAGTTTGCCATCATTCAAAAAGGTGTCTAAAGCCGTTGTGAATTCATTTAGGTTAGGATAACAATATGCGCGACGTTTTAACAAATCTTCTGCTTCTTTGTCGATATGAAGGTGTCCAGTATATACGAAAATAGGTTTTGTTGTAGTGAGCGCCTGTAGGAGTGTTGTTGAAGGGAAATCAGTAATTATTATGTCGGATACCGGGAATAGCTCTTGGAATAGGAATTCTGTCCGTATGAACATACAGTTATCATAACCTTGCTTGTCTGCGTATGAGCGTAGTGGTGTTTCCCGGAACATAAGATTTGGGTGAATTTTTATAAGCGAAAGATAATCTTTTTTCTTTGCAATAAGATCAAGAATTGACGTTTGGGTATCCCACAAGCACCTATCGATTAATGGAGGACGCCAAGTCACGTACATATTATTTTGAAGAATGTTTGTTGTAACGTATAGGATAGCTTTCTTGTAATTTTTTTGCTGTGGATAGTGCCCTAATTCTTTTGAGATGTTTAGGTTCGAGAGTGAGTCCAATGTAGAAGAACCAATAGCCGTGATGACGGTAGCATAATGTTTAGCAACTTCTTCGTATTTTTTTAGTACTCCCTGCCCATAAACAAAAAGATAGTCTGGAGGTATTACGTCGTAATATACAACCATAGCAGCTTCATGATACCCGCAAGAGCCATGCTGCCAACCAATAACCGGTATGCCTAAATTTTGCGATGCTGTTGAAATTGAATTTTCAATGCATGTTGAAAAACTACGGCCAAGAACGGCTTGAATTCTTTTCTTCGTTATAGTTTTTACTGCCGTATTATGGACATTTAAGCACAGTGGCGCCAAATCTAGAACTAAAAATTTGAGCCTGTCTTTGACTATAGGGAAAAAGTTGATGTCATTCCATAAAAAAAATCTGGTAAATTCTGTGTCAGATTCCAATTCGTCCAATACGTTCCCCAAAGCGTGATAATCGGACGGTTTGAGAAGATTGTTATTAATCCAATATTGTAAATCGTTTTTGATTCTGAAAATCGGGCCTAATCCAGAAGATTGAAGTTGATCTTCAGAAACGTTCCAATCGTATCCATTTCCGACAATAAGAACTGGCAATTGCGTATCTGCCCCACGATGGCAGCTAAGATTATGTAATGCTAACTTTAGATTTCCTTTTCGAATGCCCTTAACGAAACTTAAAATACTCGGGTGACTTTCCAAGCAATTTAAAACTCCTTTTTTAATTTCCCTTGATAAGGATATGTTTTTGCGTTCTTCAAAAGAATTGGTTTTTGACTGATACATGATGCCCAATTTTTCGGTTTTAGTACTCCAATCGGTATCAAGGCCGAGAAGTTTTGAATAAACCGATTCGCAATTGTTAAAAAGTAGGTATGGAGCATTTTCAGAAAAACCGAACGGGTATTCCTTAGTACCATAGAAGTAAAGGATATCCGGCGCCTCTCGTTCAATCAATTTTGATAATTGGAATAATCGCGTTGTTATTGCATCATACACTACCTTGAGGTAATAAAAATTGAAGGATGCAGGTTTTATCCTGAATTTTTTAAAATCTGGGAGAAAATTTTGAATTTTATTATCGATAATTTTTGAAAACTCTTCAACACGTTGATAATTTTTTAGACCTATTGCGTATAATTCATCTATATCGTAGTAATCCTCAAGGGTGCCATAAGGTACCTTATGACTATCTAACTCGTAGACGGCGAATGGAGAAAGTGCTATAATCTCTGGATTACCCTTGAATTTTTCACTATGGGTTAGATAGTCATTGACTTGTATTTCATCCTCTAGTAATACAATTGATTTTTTATTCATAGATACTTTACCACTCCATTTTAATCTGGTAATCTCCTATAACTTAGGATTAATTCGTTTGCCATCTTTGCTATATAGGGGCAAAATTGAGGCCTAATATCCCACAAATTAAATGTCAACGTGAGGGATAACCCAAAGAGGCATTAGGTAATAAGCTTTATTGCATTTTAAGGATGCTCCTAGCTACACGTCTTATTGCTTTAGGTATGCTCGTTTTTATCCAATCCGGAATTGTGTTTCCTAGGTAGACGTAGAGCGCATATATGTAATAAGTCTTAGGTTTTGTCTTCTTATGGTAATATAATTTTAATTCTTCTCTCATAATTTGACCCCAATGCCGCCATACTTTGTCAGGCTCCTTTGTCAGATTAATTAAAGGTGCCCCCCCATGCTCAGCAACGAAATCGAGATATTCTTCAACATCTTGGACAAGTTTATTTTCTTCAACATATCGCCAAATAGGGGTCTCGGGTAGAGGAACCAGGTAGTTCAAAGAGAATTTATATGCGTCAACATCTTTTAAGAATTGGATTGTTTCATAGATTGTTTCTGTCGTTTCTTTTGGGGATCCTATGACCAACTGTACGCAACACGCCATTCCCAAGTCTAATGTCAACTTGGTTATTCTCCTGTTTTGCTGGGAGCTTATACCTTTTCTATACTCTCTCAAGATTGTGTCTGAACCGGATTCCTGGCCGTAATCGACTTCAATACATCCAGTTTCTTTCAGCCGGATAAGCATTCTCTCGTCAACCTTATCCGCTCTTGCACCAGGTACTACATAGAAAATATCAAGATTGTTCTTTTCTATCGCATCACACAATTCCATAACCCAACCATAATCTGAATTAAACAATTCGTCATAGAAATAAAATCCACTGACCCCATATTTTTCCTTGATATATTTTATGTGGTTAGTCACATAATCCACACTATGTCTCCTGACTCCCCGGACATGCCTATAACAAAAAAGGCATCTGTTGGTACAGCCTGAAGACGTAGGAATCTCAATGTAGTGTGTTCTCGACCCCACCCGCGCTCTTGCATTGGAAATAATCGAATCACTAAGGAGTAAATCTTCATACATTTCAAGCCGATTCTTTACTGGGGACAGATACCGAGATACATCAATGAGCTGGTATGCAGGAAATGGAATTTCGTCTAAATCTTTTATTTGCTCGGCAGGATCGTTTCTTACAGCCCTCCCATCTAGGGGATAGGATAGTCCAAGTATGTCATATATCGTTTCCTTTTTTTCAAATCTCCTCAAAAATATAGGGAGGCTGACATCTGCTTCGCCATGGAAGACCACATCTACTTTGGTTTTTGTAAGCAATAATTCATAAACGGATGCAAGAGCCCCACCGGCAATTTGCACAATTTTGGGGTATTTGCTCTTTATATGTAAAGATAATTGTTTGGTTCTCCCATAGGATGTTGCAATACCCCCGTAACCTATGATGGAAGGTTTATAATCTTCTATAATTTTATCAATTTTATCAAAGAAGTGGCCATTATCAAACTCTCGGAGTTCAATATCATCCAAGTAGGGGTCTATTATTCTCGCTTGGTGACCGCATCTTTCGATTATTGATCCCACATATAATAAACCCCAAGGCACTCCAAACCCCGCAATTCCTCTGCGGGAGGGCACGTTTATCAGTAATATGTTCATAGAATTACCTCTGCAGGCTATCATTTACTTTGGAGTATCTCAATTATTTGTGGTCTATCCTGTCCCAGAATATGACTTCATCCTCGTTAATATCCTTTCTTGTCTTTTTGCCTACAAGATCATTTAAAAATTTTGGCTCGATGCCAGTTCCAGGTCTTTTAATGACGATCATTTTTTGGGTTATCTTTGTTCCTTTTGGTATGAACAGTTTTGCCACTAGGCTCCTTCTTGCAAATTTTCGTGCTTTATTCTCTGATTTTGTAGGTTTTTTTGTTTTGATCCCCATTGCCTTTTCTAAGACTCTGAAGCTATTTACAATATTTCTCAAATCCTCATAATCCGCCGATATCTCATGGTCATAGCCGGGTCTACTTTTATCAAAAGTGAAATGTTTTTCAATTACCTTAACGCCCATTGCAACAGCAGCAGTTAGTACATAGAGACTTTCAGGCATTTTAGTATGGTCAGAATATCCGACGGTATGTTGTGGAAATTTCTCAATTATATCCCTTATCATGTTTAGGTTTACATCCTCGATTTTTGTCGGATAGTTGGTGGTACAGTGTAGTAGGATAATCTGACCATTACCCTCAGACTCAATAATCTCGACAGCCTCCCGTATCTCATCGATTGTTGATGCTCCAGTGGAGAGGATTATCGGTTTCTTCTTTTTTGCTATATGCCTTATGAGAGGATGATGTGTTATGTCCATGGAACTAATCTTGTAGATGGAAACTCCAAGCTTCTCCAGCATATCTGCCGATTCCTCATCCGCAGGCGTCGAGAATAACACTATACCTGCATCATCCGCAACCTGCTTCAACTCCTGATACTGATTGAAACTAAGCTGTGGCATCTCATTGAACTCTTCATACTGAGTCTCTCCAGGGCATCCTTCTATATCCCAGAACTTCGGCGCATCCCTTGTTACGAGCTTGTCAGGGACAAATGTCTGGAATTTTACAGCATCTGCACCCGCCAGAGCAGCCTCTTTTACCATTTCCTTTGCACGCTCAAAATCATTTTCAAAGTTGCATCCTATTTCGGCAATGACAAAAACAGAAGCTCTGCCAGTAATATCTTTAAGTAGATTATTTTGCATTTTTTATGCCTGATTTTCTATATGAGTATTTTAAAAGATCTCTGTGGAGTCCCCCATCGTAAAATACCAATTCATATTATCTTTAATTTCTTCTGCATAATCAAATTGTTTATTCATGCGTATAACAAGAGGGATTTTAGTGTTTTCTTTGGAGAATCCTTTTTCCTCTAAAACCTCTTCAAATAATGGATTCCCCCATATCCAGCAAGTAACTTCATCAACATTATGTTCACTGAAAAAATTCAAACTTCCATCAACAAGTTTATCTAATGTATCTTTATCACCAGAACAGGTGAAAACATCTAATATGTGTCCCCTAAGGATCTTATCTTCTCGATAAAGCTTTAAGACAGTATACCCCCCGAGAGTTTTACCTTTGTATACTCCAAAGGGGAAATATTTCCAATCTGGCCGTTGTATATACCTCCAATTTAGATAATTTTTGTTTCTGACAACAGCGATTTTGTAGTCTTTACGACAGGAATCCCAGAGGTTATCAAAATCATCACCAAATTTGTCAATCTTGTGAAAACCGGGCAGCTCCTGTTTACCCACTAGGTTAGGTTTTGTTATTTTAAGGGCATCAAAAAAAATCAGATCAGAATACCCCATAAATCCTTTGTGAAGCGTATAGGAGCGTTTGTTGGGAAATCCGTAAGTGACGGGGATATTGTTTTCTTTTAGATCTTCAAACAATTTATCGCTAATAAATTTTAAAAGACCTCTGTTTTGATATTTACTTTCGACCAGGGCGGCAATCGTGTGAGAGGCAATAATCTCTTCGTCAAAAACTTTTAGTCTAAACGGAACAGCTGCAAAATGGGCGATAATTTTCTCATCTTCTGTCATAACCCAAATGAAAGATTTTCCCGAGGGATTGGCATCGGCATACTTCCAATACCAGTTGCTTAAATCGGTTCTGTTCCAAGGATGATCTTCCAGTCGCCTATCCAACGCCAAAATTTCTTTTTCATCCCCCTTTTGATATGGCCTAATTTCCATGATTCGCACACCATATAACATATATTTTCGTATTTAAGACGTATAAGCCCCACACAAAAAACAAAGGAGTTTTACAGAGCCATTTTTCTCATATTGGATTTATCTATTGAGGTGGAAGTGATTATCTTGGATAATCTTTCAGAACCCAAGCCGTCGGTAATTCTTTTTGCATTTTTACTAAGTGAAACACGTTTCTTCTTATTCCCTAGTAGGTCTTTTAAAGAGTCTGCTATCAGCTCTTTTGGGATATCCGTTCCAATCCCTAAGTTTATTACTGCATTCTTCCGGGCGAAAATTTGGGCTACAGTATCGTGTAGTTTATGATGACCGATAACAATTGATGGAACTCCGAATATCGCCAGTTCATAGAGTGTATTACCGGCTGCGGTTATGGCGATATCACTTTCAGCCATGAATTTATACATTTGTCCTTGTGTAACATCCCATTCAAATTGATAAACATTCTTCAACTGGGATTCCAAAGATCGGAGTTCTTTTCTGTGTTTGGAAGACACAGCATGGCCGACTACAACAATTATTTTCTGTTTTAAATCCAGAAGCTCTAGTGACTTGATTATTTTAGATGTCAGACCATGAGGGTCCTCACCACCTTGATTTATAAAGATAGTTTTAGAGATTTCAGATATCCTTTTCTTTTTTTTCCATTCCTTGTGTAATATTTCTGGGAGCAACATATATTCTGGGTCGATACAGTATAAGGCTTTGCTCTTGGAAAATTTTTTATAAAATTTCTTGTTTTGAGCGATACTAAAATTGACTACTATATCCCCCGGAATCGCCCCGTGTTTATCGTCATCAAGAATAACTACTAAGAGTTGACTTGAATCCTTTAGGGTCTGAAAATAATCAGTATTCTTGTTCAAAAGATCGCAAATTAAAATTTCGATGTTTGATTTTTTGATAAACTTCAGTATAATGTCTATTTCTTTTTCTTCGCTTATGTCCTTATCCAATTTTTTAACATGATAATTTTTTTCTTTTAAAATATTTACTGCAGGTGAAAAATTTTTTGTTAAAAAAAGGATGTTACAGTCCTTTCTTTTTTTTAGACTGTCTGCCAGCACAATGGATTCCATTAAGTGCCCCATACCAATTTTCTTACCGGCATCTACTCTAAAACAAATGTTCACCATCTCGGATTAGTTCCACTTATCGCGTATAACAACAAAGGCTTCCGCCGCTTTAAAGCCCACTTCAGTACCGCGTTTTATGGCTAAAATTTCTACACTCTTGTCAGAACGGGGGTGTGGGAAATCCCTTTTTTCAGTCTGATAGCATCGCAATGCTTTGATTTTAGTCTCTAGATATTTTTCTATGTTTATGTAGAAATTAGGTAGAAATGCAAGTTCGCTAAGATTGGGGGATTGTTCTGTCGATGATGGAGTCTCGTAGGATAATATCTTTTTAATTCCGAGATTTGCAAACGGTCTCAATGCAATCATCGCCGCCTGGAACACAGCCCTATGGTCCTGATGGTTATCTCCTCTGTGGGTTACATACACGGTTTCGGGCTTAATCTTATTAACATATTGTTCTAATGGGATGAGTATGTCTTGGATGGAAACATCCAATCTCTCATCGTTTAAATTGAAAAATTCCGCCTCCTTGTATCCTAACACCTTTTTAGCTTTTAGGGCACATTGAACTTCGATTTTATTTTTTTCATCGTTGAATTTGTGGTCATAGATGCGGTGCGCGATGAAACAAACGTATACTTCATCTTCCTCTGAGACGTGTCTTGCGATTGTTCCACCCATACCTAAAACCTCGTCATCCATGTGGGGTGCAATTACGAGTATTTTCATTTTATTCCCTTCGGTCGAGCATCCATGGATTTAATATCAAGGTGCTGGTCTATATATACATTCATCTTAATTTTCTTATTACCAACTTTAATAACTTCCTCTTTGGTGATTCCGCCGTCACAACAGAGTTGGCACGGGGCCAATTTTAACCTTCTTTTATTTTTCATCAAATCTCGCACACGATTAAACGCTTCACCATGCCATATATCACGCAACGATTGCTCTTTCACGTCGCCCAAGATATTACCTTCCAAGTAGTCACTGTGGCATTGCGCAACTCGGCCATCCCACATAACAGCCATCCTCTGCCATGGAGACTGACAGATGTAGTTGGGATCACGGATGAAATTCATCTTCTCATCGGACCGTATCTCATCTGCAATAAAGTTTATTCTGTCTGCGACGGGAAGCCAGAAGTTTCTGTATTTTTCTGGATTTTCCCTTATTGCCGACCAGATAGTTTGAACGCGAATCAAAGGCTTCTTTAAAACCTTGCTATCTCGATACTCCTTTAAGAATTTTACTTTCTTGACTATATTCTCGAACTTTTCAGGATACCTTATCCTCTCGTAGGTTCCATCTAATCCATCAATCGAAAAACTCATCCAATCAAGACCAACATCTACCAATTTTTTTGATAATTCGGGATTAAGTCGCTCCCCGTTTGTCAAGAACGACACATCTTTTATGCCGCTGTCTTTAGCGTATTTCACCATATCGACAATTTTTGGGTTTAGGAGGGGCTCACCACGCCAACTTAATTTCACCGAATACACTCTCTCCCTCACGCACTCATCTATTACCTTTTTGTATAAGTCGAACTCCATGTTTCCTTCTTGTATTCCCCTCTTCTTCATCAGATGCCTTCCACACATAGGACATTGCATCTGGCACAAACTCGAAGTTTCAATATCAACATGACTTGGGAAGTCAAATACATGGAAAAAACGTGGGCCGAAATGCCATTTGAACCTGTCTTTTACGTGAGCAACCACGTGGCCCTGACCAAGAAAGTATCTTAAATTCTCCCATCTGCTGCTAAGGCTGAAGTAATCATGATTTATTTTTACGTCGAACCAATTTTGATTCCAGAGGTTCATGGCTTCTCACTAATTCTAGGATCCTTTCAAAGTTTGATAAAGATATTCCCGATAGCGCTCACTAGTTGCCCATAACGATTTAGATTTATAGATTCTTTTGAACGCGTTTTTGGAGATAGGAAACTTAGAGGCTGGCACTTCTATATGCCCGCCACCTTTAGGTTCTGCATCTTCGCTATTATCATGGAAGAAATACAATTTGCATATTCTAGTAATCTGAGAGAGGTATTCTTCGATTGTAGAGTAGTCCATTTCAGATAAACTACCGACATTTATAAACAAGTCTGCAGAATCTGGTGCAAGTCTAGGAAGCTGGAAATTAGGCATTAGAATGATGTCATACTTGTCAAGGGTATTAAATGAGATGTCCATGCCTTCAGTTTCGCCAAACAAGAGAATCTTCTTTTCAGGGAAAGCATTCATCAAATAATACTGCGCAACTAAAAGAACTTCAGGTAAGTCGAAGTCGATATACTTACACGGTTTAACTGAGGATAACAGATAGTGTGCAAGACCCCCATAACCGCCACCAATTTCAGCAACAACTGGTCGTCTAACGTCAATAAGTAGGTTTTTGACGTGACTAGCATAATAATGATGCCGACAGGAATTTGATGTGATTAGATTGCCTTCGATAATATACCCCCAGGGATTGCCTATAGGGGGGACAGATAGGTTACCGACATCGGCGTTATCAACAAAATCCTTCCATACCGTAAAATCCTGCAGAATGCAGTTAACGAATCTCCTCTTCCTGGAAGCGTTACCATCGATGATATCCTGATGATAGGCGTAGGATAATAGACCAGCAGCACCACTATTGCGAAAGAAATTCTTGAGCAGATTGCTCAGGGACGGAATATCGTTGTCAGCAAGGGCTTTTAAATAGTTTGCACGTCTTGTTTTTATGTCAATGTCCCACTCACCTCCGGGCTTATAAGCAGGGGGCACATTCTTTTGTTCTGCCTTCGCTTTATGGTAAGAAACAAGTATCCTGTTTACTATAGCCTCGTGATATTTGCTACTGATAGGGTTGGTAATGAGTGCCAATCCATTTTCAAGGAGGGAAAGGTCCGCTAGGGGGTTAGAGTCAAAACTCCTGCGAGTGTTCAAGTCCGAATAAACTTTTTTGATAGCTGAAAGTACCTTGTCGGTTGGGTTAGTCATCGGGGATATCTATCTCCTCCATTAGTTCGATTAATCCGGTTTGTTTTTTATACAAAAAAACAATTTTTCTATTATTGAATGCTCTAGAGGGTAATAATTTTGTTGCAACTACAAACCCTTTTTCCCTTAAGGTTTTTAACGTCTTGTCAAAATTTTTTGCAGTGTATGCCATATGGTAGGGAATCGCATAATTATTTTTTAGAAATCGATTAACTGGATTATGCGGGTTGTCGGGCGTAATCAACTCGACTAACGGATGATCCGGCTTCCTTAAAACTGCAATTCTTATGTTTTGGTTTTCGTCTTTAGCGGTGTTAATAAGGGTGAATCCTAGAGACTCAAATGCTCCTATAGTTTCATCTAGATTCTCGGTTGCATAACCCAGGTGGTGGAACTTAAGTTCATTCATCTTTATTTTGATTTGCCCTCTGCCAGCAGAATGGCATACTTTAAGGCATCGAAAAGACTGCCATAATCCGCAGTTCCTTTCCCGGCTTTGCCGAATGCCGTGCCGTGGTCCACGGAAGTACGGATAATGGGCAGGCCGAGAGTGATGTTGACCCCCTTCATAACCCATGATCTGGAATCTTCGTTATATATGAAACCTAAGACTTTGGTTGGAATGTGTCCTTGGTCATGGTACATTGCTACAACAGCATCGTACATTCCCCCTTTCGCCTTTGAGAAAAGGGTGTCTGCGGGAACGGGTCCTTCTGCCTTAATTCCTAGCTTTTGAGCTTCTGTTACGGCGGGTGAGATTTCTTTTATTTCCTCATCGCCGAATGCACCGCCCTCTCCACTGTGGGGATTCAAACCGGCCACGCCTATTTTCGGCTCTTTGATATTCAGTTGTTTGCATGTGCTATTCGCTAGTTTAATTACGTCGATTATTCGATCCTTTTTGATATATTTTGTTATTGCATCTAAAAGGGAGACATGCGTGGTAACGTGGAGAACCCTAAGGTTTCCGTGAGCCAGCATCATAGAGTATTTTTTTGTACCTGTTAAACCTGCTAACATTTCCGTATGTCCTGCGTATTTTTTTCCATAACCCCCTAGAACAAATGCTTCTTTGTTGATGGGATTAGTTACAATGGCATCAATTTTTTTTTCTAATGCCAGCTGAATCGCTTTTTCTATGTACTCCCCCGCAGCTTTACCGGCCTTTGATGAAATTTGACCAAAGGTGTAATCAGAGGGGGATATGTTGTCCAAATCGCACACGTAAACTCTGCCGGGTGAGATACGTTCATCCACATCGCGTATTTTCTCAAATTTAACGCTTGATTTTATTACATCAAAACCCTGCTGGACAACTTTCGCGTCACCAATGATTATGGGTGTGCACATTTTGGTGACATTCTCGTAAGTCAACATTTTAGCCGTTATTTCAGAACCAATCCCCGCGGGATCGCCAATCGTAATGCCGATCTTTGGTAGCATACATTACACCTCCTTGAGTAGATCAACCAATTGACTATGGACACTGCCATTAGATGCAACGAGTTCCTTAGAATCCGTGGAAATGTTATCACCATTAAAATCAGTAACCATGCCACCCGCCTCCCTAACAAGCGTAACGCCGGCAGCAAAGTCGAAAATCTTTGTATTATTCCAGACTCTCGCATCGATTATTCCCGAGGCGATTAAACCAAAATCATAGACTGCGGAACCGAAAATCCTAGTAGTAAAACTATGATCAACTAATCTTTTGTATCTCTCAAACGAGTATTTACTCAGATAAAATTGATTATCGTAGGTAATCATGCTTTTCTCTAAAACTTTGTTATCAGAGACTGCTATGGGCTTTCCGTTCATAAATGCGCCGTTTCCCTTTACAGCATAGTACATCTCATCAAAATAGGGTAGGTGTATGACACCAAGGACGAACTCGTGTTTGCTCAATAATGCGATAGAGACGCCAAAATTTGGAACACCCGCAATAAAGTTATGGGTTCCGTCCACTGGATCTACAACCCAGAAAAGATTACTGTCGATGTTTTCGCTTAATCTCTTCTCTTCTGACAGAACGGGATAAGGAAATTTTTCGGTTAATAGTCTATGGGATAGGTTTTGACATTCGATATCCACATTTGAAACAAACTCTTTGGGGGTTTTTCTAATTACCTTTAGATCCTTTCTAAAATGACCTTGTTGGATTTCTCCAACTCTGCGTGCTGTCGATTTTGCAACCTCGAGCTCTACTAAAAAATCACTTTTCATTTGAAACCCCTCTCAGTTTTCTTCTTAGATTCTTTCCGGACGGGCCTTTAGGTATATTATCAACAAATTCGACTTTATCAGGTATCTTATCACGGGATATGTATTTTTTGCAGAAATTTATTATATCGGTGTCTCTGATATTCTTGTCTTCTTTCAGAACAATAAATGAAACAATTTTTTCACCTAGATATTCGTCAGGGACTCCGACAGTAGCTACTTCTTTTATTTCATCCATCTTAGATAAAATTTCATCAATTTCGTCAGGAGAGATATTAACTCCCCCCTTTATTATCAAATCTTTTTTCCTTCCAGTGAAGAAAAAGGTATTATCCCTTGTTACATACCCCAGGTCACCAGTGTGGAAGTAGTTATCCTTTACGACTTTATTGTATAATCTCTCGTTATTGCGATAACCAATAAAAACATTCTCGCCTTTGATTACTATCTCCCCGATTTCGCCTGGCCCGAGTATGTGGTTTTGTTCATCCATGATTTTTGCTTCATTAACGTCCAATGGCTTCCCGATACTCCCAGGTTTCCATCCTTCATCCAATGGATAATCAATGTGCGTAGGTCCAGTCTCGGACAGTCCATAGAGGTTGGCCACTCTGATGCCATATTTTTGCATGAATTTGACTTGTGTATCTTTTGGCAGGGTGGCAGAACCGCATCCAATAAATCTTATTAGTCTAATATTTTCAAATTCATTTTTCTTGTAGGGTGTGTTTAAGAGCGCTACAAGAATGGATGGAACCACTTCTACATAAGTAATATTCTGTTCTCTCATAATCTTCCAAAATTTTGCTCTTATTTTCCAAAAAGATTCAGTCAATACTAATGTTCCTCCACAGAGTGTACAGGGGAGAAACGAGTAATTAATAGACGCAGTATGGCCTAATGGCAGTATTATTAGATGGACCTCGTTTTCATCAAATCTAAATCCCCGGATGATAGATGAAATATTTTTTATGATGTTATTATGTGAAAAGACAACCCCTTTGGGATTTCCAGTTGTGCCAGAGGAATAATAGACACATGCTGGGGAATCCTTCTTTGGGACGAAATCGATATAATTTTGCTTCGTTTTTTTTAGACTATCGATAAAATCTGTTTCAATTAAAAAGATGTCGGAGGGGGTGTTTGTTTTCAGATCTGGGTAGTGACTTTCTTGACAGAGGGTAATTCGTGGTTTCATGTTTTCTATGTATCGGGATATGTCTTTTCCATCTAGAGTATATGGATAGGGATTAAAGATGCAGCCAAGTCTAAGTGCGGAGAGGTACAGTAGGATATATTCTACACTGTTTTTGATAACCGCGGATATTATGTCGCCTTTTCTTAAACCGAGTGATTCATACAGAGAGCATACCCTATCCAGCAGATTGTTTATTTTTGAAAAACTATATTTCTCTTCATCCTGGATTAGAAATATTTTATCAGGATTTTTGTCTGCATAATATGCTATGGAGGAGCTGATGTTTGTGATATCCTCAAATTTCATTGCCACTTTTTATCGCTTTTTTCTGTTCTAAAATCCTATAAACATCTTTGATGGACATTATACTAAAAATTTCTTCCATTTCAAATATTACATTAAATTCTTTTTCTAAAGCATTGATTAATTTTAATTGACCGAGTGAGTCCCATTTTTCTATGTCGTCTGACGTCATCTCCATATTTATACCGGCTATGTCTATCTCAAATACTGAGGCAATTATCTCTTTGACCTTTTTCATGATAATCGATAATGGCGTACCTTGGAAATGTAAGTAAGGGATTATATTTTGTGGTTAATAAGGGACTACATTGCCCTATTTCTTCTAAAGATAATAGCAACCGCAACAGCCAAATTAATGGAATGGGATAAGCTTATACGGATATCGAACTCGCCCGTATTATGGTTTAATAGTTTGCCTAAAGGGGTGCCCTTGTCGTCATTTATAATCTCGACTTCGTTATAGGCTATTTTCTTGTTAAACGATGACAATGCTTTTACGACTGCTTCTTTTCCTGCAAATTTGGCGGCAAAATGTTGAGAGGGTTTTGATTTGCCCATACAATATTTGATTTCCTTTTCCGTAAATATTTTTTTTAGGAATGCATTATCTAGACTAGTATCTTCCTCGAACCTAGAGGTATCAACACAGTCGATACCGATTTCCACATCAGTAATTCCTAATGCCCGGGAGGGGGGGGTCATATTTTCTTTTGACATGACGTTAACCTCTTTTTCAAGACTTGTTCCGCAAGCCAGAAGTCGAACTCATCATCGATTTCTATGTTTTGCTCTCGGTCTAGGATGACTCTTTCTATTTTCTTGCCGAACCGGTCCCCTTTGCGAATCAAATCCGCTTTTATGACGTAGACGTTACCATCATCATAAAAGAAACCTTTGATATCCTGCCTGCGGAGGTTATGTGACCCGTATTCTCTGTAGTTACACATAAAACCAGTAGCGAGTGAATCGACACCAGAATCCAAGAATCTTTTGATACACGTATCAATTAGACCATTATTACGTATTGGTGACGTAGCCTGCAATAAAACGACAACATCCGCATTTATCTTTTTTAGAACATCTTGTAGAACTGAGAGAGTTGTTGCCTCATCAGTGGCTAGTTTAGGCGGGCGCTGAACGACATCTGCACCATATTTTTTCGAAATCCTGGCAATCTCCTCATCTTCAGTCGAGACAACGTACTTGTCCAATAACTTCGATTCTTTTGCAGCCTCTATAGTCCATGCAATCAATGGTCTTCCGCATGAGAGTCTGATATTCTTTCTGGGAATACCCTTGCTCCCGCCGCGCGCGGGAGTAACGCCAAGTATCATAACAATTAGATTAAACCCTGCTTACGAGCTATCTCCCGGCCCTCTTTTTTATACCAGTCTATGTACTTCTTCAAACCCTTCTCGAAAGTTATCTTTGGTTCCCAACCAATATCTTTTCTTGCCTTCTCGCTTACGACTTCCTTGCCGCTGAAATCGCCCTCCCTCGACCCCTCATATTTTATCTCAACGTTCCCAAGGATATCTTTCACAGTTTCCGCAATCTGCTTTATGGTAATCTTCTCCTTCCCGCTTAGATTGTATATCTGATTCTCTGCTATTTTTTTCATTGCAAGAACATTACCCTCAGCCAGATCAGTAACATAGACGAATTGCCTGTACTGCATACCACCACCAAGTATGGTTATCGGTTCGCCCTTCAACGCTTTTTCAACAAAGATTTGGATGACCGTGCCCGGCCTAGCTCTCTCTCCATAGGGGATGCCATACCGCAGGATTGTATATGGAACGTGGTACAGCTCCTTATAGTTCTGGCAGTAGAACTCAGACGCGAGTTTGGTTGAAGTATAGAGATGAGTCGGCGCTAATGGGGGAGTTGTCTCATCAACAACCTCTTTTAATGTGTTGCTATAAACCCACTCAGTACTAGCGTATATTATCCTCTTAGCGCCGGATTTTCGGATAGCCTCTAGCACATTTATTGTTCCGGTAGTATTCACGCTCTCGGCTAAAACCGGGTTCTTGAAAACATCATTAACATTGGCTATGGCCGCAATATGATAGACAAAATCAACATCCTTCATAGCCTTTGTTAAAGCGTCTAAGTCAAGTAGCGACCCCTTCGTGAATTCAACCTCCTTTTTACTGTGATACATTGGCTCATACAGATCATATACCCTGACGTCTAATTTTTCTTTTAATAACTTGTCAACAATAGTTGAACCAATAAAACCAGAACCACCGGTTACAAGAACTGCCATCTTACAATACCTCCTTCAGAGAATCAACTACATAATTTGCATCATCCTTAGTCATTGTGGCATAAACTGGCAGGCAGATATGCCTCTTGCATAAATCCTCTGCAATTGGGAAGTCACCTTCCTTGTAACCGTGCGCGTCTTTGAATATCGGCTGTAAATGACATGGAAGTTCATAGACCTCACCACTCAGACTGACATCATACTTTTCCTTCAATTTCTTTTTCAACTCTGCCCTATCCACGCCGTCATCAAGAACTGCAATATACTTGTAATAGTTCGACTTGGAATTTTCTGGTATTTTTAGCACATTTATTTTATCAACTTCGTTAAGACGTTTATCATAAACTTTTGCAGCATTCCTTCTGTCCTTCAGGAACCCCTCAAGCCTCGAAAACTGGGAAAGACCGATTACTGCATGAATCTCGCTCATCCTCCAGTTATAACCCAATTCAGTGTGAATATTGCCGAGAAAACCAGCCTTACCCTGGTCCCTGAAAACCCTAGCTCGCTTATCCATCTCCTCATCGTCTGTGACAATCATGCCCCCTTCGCCGCTGGTCATCACCTTTGTAGGATAGAAAGAGAATGATGCTGCCTGCCCGAAAGTACCAGCCATTTTCCCATCTAGTGTGCTCCCATGCGCATGAGCAGCATCCTCGAATAGGAATACGTCGTTGTCTTCGCAAATCTTTTTAATCTCGCCTATTTTTGGCGTAACAAGCCCGCCAATGTGGACGATTATTACCCCTCCAGTCTTCTTTGTGATTTTTTCATTCAACTCATCAGGGTCTATGGAAAACGTTTCTGGGTCCATGTCTAGAAACTTTACCTTGCCGCCAGCATGCAAAACAGCCGCGGGTGTTGCAACAAAGGTATTAGTTGGCACAAGGACTTCTTTATCCTTCACATCAAAAATCCGGAGGGGTATCTCAATTGAACTTGTTCCGCTATTGACAGCGGTCGCAAATTTTGTCCCAACATAGACCGCAAATTTTTCCTCGAATTCCTTGCCGTATTTGCCTAAAGTTAACCAACCAGTGCCTAAAATCCCATTAATCTTTTCGAGGATATCCTTCTTATCCTCCTCGGGGAAGTATATTTTAGCTGCAGGAATTTTCATGGTTCTTTAATATTTATCAAAATCATTATTAAAACCAGTAGTTTCGGACAGCTTTGCTCCTTAACTCCAAATAGGAGCGGCATAAAGGAGCATCTGAAACCATTTGGGAGCAGATGGGGGTAAAAAGGAGCAACCGCCGACAAAAAGGAGCAGAACGCTATTTAGGAGCAAAGTCGTTTCGGACATTCTGGCATTGTGGTACACTATTTTTAAACCAGTGACAGGTTATGTAAAGGAACATTATCCGCTAGGAGTTTTATGCCCTGTATACGAACCTCGGACCTTGTGGCAAGTATCGCTACGGAACATATCTCAAAATTTTTATCTATCACAGAGTTCAACTTGAGTTCATCATTGAAATATGCGCTGATAGTGCCATTTGACACATTGACTTTAAATGACTGCCATTGGTCCAATTTTAAAGTGCGTCCACCGATGTTACTTGATAGTTTCTCATCAGACCTGAATAGATTAAACTCGTCCGACTCAGAGCCGATTACATAGCTTATAGAGTAGCTCGTGTTATCGCAACCATGTATAGAGAATCCAACATTATGCCTAGGTCTCTGGCGCACTATATAAAAATCACCTTCAAACAAAACATTCTTGGATTTTATAGGATAAATCTTAACACTTGACGTGTCATCAGGAGTATAGATCCATAAAAGATCATTATTTATTCCCCACGAATTCGTGACATTTGGTAAGTCTATACCATACCACCTATGGAATTCCATTATGTGTATCAGTGAACCATTATACAGAATATCAGCATAACTATTCTTTATTTTAGGGAACGGCAGGAAGGGAGTCTCTATTCCCTGTAGTGAATACCTAGACGTGCAGAGGATAGAATCAGATTTCACGTAGTTGCCATCCCTAAAATATTTAGTTTTATAATAAAGGTCTTTATCGTAATCTAAGTTCTTCACATCCCGCGGATAAGAGACGTCCATGCCTGTGAGAGGGTAGAACCATTCGCATATTTGATCAAGATTCAGGAGTACTGTAGAATTCACATGAGCAGCCGCAACAGTGAACTCACCAACTTCATCATGGCTGATTGTGAACGTCTCCCCATATTTGTTGAACTCATAGAACATAGTAGATGAACCATACAACAACAGAAAGATCAGTATAAATGGTTTGTACTTTGTTTTTAAGACATTCGCAGAAATCAAGGAGAACAGGACGTAGTATATCTCAAGCAACCGCCGAGGATCACCACTTTCTGCCCGTACTATGTCAACAAAGTATAAAAAAGGTATTGAAACAACAAACCAAACCCACAATAATCTATTTTTGCTTAGGAAAACGCCAGGTACTACGAACAACGCAGGTACGAAAACTACTACAAGTTTGACCAGGTATAGCTTGTCAAGTAATAAATGCGAGAAAAAGAAGGGACTGTAAAACCCACCCCTAGAGGAGTAGTAAATAACACCGATGGATAATGCTGTGAGAGTTATCACTGTAAAATTCAACCTCCGCTCAACTAGTAGGTATGCAATAGCGAATGATATGAGGAACAGGAAGATCCGCGGCTGGATGATAAAAACTGAGAATAGAGACACTAACAGAAGAGATCGGTTGTTAGTTAGTGCAGAATAAATTGCAACAATTGTGACAAGCACTGCAAATTGTGAAGTATATCCTCCCCAGAAGATGTAGAAGTAGTGGGGGATGAAGACTGCTGCTATGAGGACGGCGCCTTTAGCGTAAACCTCTAATTTCTCAGCAACAAGATAGATGAACAACAAAGTGAAAGTTAATGCAACTACAGAAGTGAACTTGATAGCGTCAATAATGCCAACCGTTCCGGCGAAAAAGGAGGTGAAAAAGTGATAACCCTTAGGATAGTCGGTCAAGTAGGAATTCAAAAGAGGAATTCGTAACGAATCGCCCTCCAGGATTATCCGGATGAAAGAAGCGTGAGTAATGATGTCACCAGCAAGAAAGGTGGCGAAAGTCGCATAATAGACCAGAAAGATAAGGCCATAGATGCTGATTCCGAGGAGAACCTGGCGATCATCCTTAGAAAGCGAAATCTTAGACAGATTCTTCAAATTTGGAAGACCGGCTAAGGTTAGGACAATAAAGGGTAAGTAGTCGTTTTGGAATGTGAAATAATTCAACCCAGAAATCACTATCACAGACAACACCATAAGCAGGAAAGCCCGAGGAACATCAGACAAGGAATAAACCTTTCGGGGGAGGAACAGGCTCAGAATAGCGAAGAAGGATACAGAATATAACGCAACGTGCAATAGATAAGAGGCTAACATTTTACATTTTCACCCGCCAGCAGCCACTTCCAGACAGGAGTTATGGTTATCTCTCTGCCGTCTATTCTTTTCTCCTCCTCCTGGCTGCTTGTTATGATGACGCCCGCTTCAAGCTTGTGGGTTTCCATCGCCTCCATCAAGCCGTTTATCTCGCGTCTTTCGTTCTCCTCATCTAGTTTGTGGGTCACCTGTATTGCTGAAACGACCCTGTTTTTCTCCTGAACGAGGAAGTCGCACTCAGCCCTGTTCTTGTGGTAGTACACTCGCTTACCTCTCCGCCTCAATTCCACATACACGAGGTTTTCCATGAGTCTACCAGTGTCTTCCGCGAATTTGAAGCTGACAGCATTGAGCAGACCGTTGTCTATGCAATACAGCTTCTTTATCGAGCCGAGCTGTTTCGTGATCGAATAGTCATATTTGAGGTTTTGGAAGAACAAGTACGCATCTTCAAAGTGAGAGACATATTCGATTATCGTATTCTTGCTTGTGCTGAGCCCCAAAGATTTCATCCTGTTTGCCAGTTTGCTGTATGAGAGCTCCCGGGACGTCAGCTCGAAAAGTAGGTTCGCAAGAAGCCGCAACTTCTTGATCTCCTTGATACTGTGCCTTTCGACTATGTCTTTGAATATCATAGCCTCATAATAGCTCTGGAGGATCAGTTCTTTCGGCATCTGGCTGAAGACCACGGCAGGATAGCCTCCACCAGCCAAGAATTCATCGTACTGCTTTTTCACTTCATGCCTGTCTCTGCTTTCTGATAATGTTCTCAAATCGTAGGGGACATTTTTCCACGATAGGTATTCCCTGAAGCTCAGAGGGAATACTTCATAGTTTAGGACCCTGCCCCTGAGTTTTGTTGAAATCTCACGGCTAAGCATCTTGGAGGACGAACCGGTAAGGATTAGTTTCACGTTCTTCTGGGTGTCATATATTCTTCTAACCCACATATCCCAGTCTTTGACATTCTGTATCTCATCAAAGAAGAGGTAGATGCTCTGCTCTTTGTCTACGTTGGAAAGTTCGTAGAATGAATCCATCAGAAACTCCATGTCTTTAGCCTCTGCGCCGAGAAGCTTCTCATCCTCGAAATTCACGTAAAGTATGTTCTCTTTGGGAACTCCGTCGCTTATGAGACGGTTCATCATCTGGAAGCAAAGGTACGTCTTACCTGCCCTCCTTGGGCCGGTTATCGTAACGATGAAATCTACTGTAAGATTAACGCTTACCTCCCTTGGCATAAGTTTCGGCAGCTCGAATTCCTTCCATTGGACTATAATCTTCTTATGTTCCATATTCACAGTGAACAAATTGTGTTTAATCTGTATAGTATAGTGAACAATAGTATATAAGCCTGTGCTATCGAACTACAACCATAAAAACACACATTTGGCAACATGACAACCGCCCAACAACACCTTAATAGCCCACATCATACCTGAAATAAATCACATTCTCCTTGCCATAGAGCATGACCGTGAACCTGTCAGCTACTGTGAGAGAGGACTCCTCAACCCGCGAAGAATTAACCAAAATTCTGCCAGCTGAACCGTAGAACGTCAGATTAACACTGCTGTAGGATACGCTATCATTGTTTAGGCTGTAGGTATCCCCGTGCCAGGAGAAAGGCTCCTGCACCAGACTATCGACAGAAAAATTCACATGATAGACTTCGCCAAAACCGGGAAGACTAAAAGAGAGAGGATAGTAGGAGATGCTAGAGTCGAGTGAAATGTTTGCTGGCAAGCCGAAGAAGCCGCCAACCTCGGCTAAAGACGAGGAAAGAGAATAATTGATTGAAGAGTTGACACGCCAGAGGAGGCCCTCAGGCCTCACCAGGATTGTAAAAGTGGCCGCCTCGCCGGGCAAGAGAGTGACATTACTGGTGATGTTTTTGATGTCAGAACGGAGGTAATAGAGATAGTTAGTAGGACCCCGCTCGTGATTCACGATCGAATAGGAGAAATTGTAAGTCCGATTGAGTTCAAGATGGCGGGGAAGCTCACCCGGCTTGTTGAAATACAACTCGGTGAAATACTCCGGCTTGACGATATAATCCTTAGCCAAAATCATGAAAAAAGACAAGACAATGCCGAAAACACAGGCGATTATGATAGCATCCAGTAAGGAATCATCTGACATGGTCTAGACAACCTGAAACTGGAAGACAACAGTGCGCACAAACTCCCCCCCAGATTCAGGATCGAACTGTGATGGCTTCTTATGAACCTCAACCAAGAAAGTGCGCACAGGAGAGACATAGAAATCAGTACGGACCTCGGAAGAGGCTGTGAGAGTATCACCAACCCTGCTGAGACGCACACTAGTAGTGTCAACAGTCCTCGAGAACTTGGAAGAAACCTCAGACGTGTAAGACTTCTCGAAAGGCTGACTTCTGAGCTCCTCCAGAGACAAATTCATATGATAAACCTCGCCGAACTCGGTAAGATCAGAGGAAAGGGGAAGATGATAATTCTCCTCAATGAGAATTGGAAGACCGTCGCTTCTGACAAACAATTGAACCTCCTTCTTCCCAGCAAGCCAGGAATTTTTCACAATATCTAAGGATGTCGAATTCTTGGAAACAGAGGTTGAATTAAGCTTCCACTTGCCATTAGAGGGAGATAAGATAAGAGAAACCGTCTTAGACTGCTTGGGATTCAGGATAACCTCAGCAGATTGGTTGACATAATCCGAGAGAACACGGTAAACGTAGGTTGTAGGCTCAAGCTCAGCGGACGTCAAAGTGAAGACGATACTATAAGAACGGTTAGAGGAGACCTCATAGACTGGAGTGGAACCGTTAGCATACTGCAGATAGACGGAAGGATCTGGGAGATCAGACTCAACGTTAAAGTAGAGATAAGTGTCGCCCTCCTTCTCAGGCAGGAAAACCAGCAGGAAAACTGCCCCAATTACCACAACCACCAATATAACCGCAAAATAAACACCAGACTTCATTCTAGATACTATAGATTGGAAACACCTTAATAAAATACAAAAAGGCTGCGCCCTGCCAGAAAATTGCCGCCAAAAGAAGTTTGACGGGGGATAAAGCCGTAGAACGGATTAAAGAGGTACGAGACTGAGAGCACATAGTGGATGACTGCCAAAAGTGTTCAATAACAGTGAACAATATTGTTCATCAGCAATGAACACGTTTAGACTACCAGCAAGTACGATACTTGGAAGAGGCTGGAATGACAAAGCGGGAACACCCCTACGGGAGAAACGTGCCCGCACTGACGCTGGGATATGCTTATCGTATTGCGCAATAAGTTAGATTATTGCTCAATAGGAGGATCGAATCGCCTAAAGCCATGAATCATGAGCGTCAAGAACCGCCGGTCATATATCGGTGGAATACCGCATTTAAATAGTTATAAAACATATAGAGTTATAATGATAAAAACAACACAACATGATATAGATTATAGGGGGATATCCAAAAACGAACGATACCTCACAGACCTCATAAAAGAGAACAATTTGACAGTATTCGGGGTCCGGGAGGTATACAGACTAAGCTCCTGGAACAAGACGAGAGTGCACAACACACTCCACACGCTAAAAGAAAAAAGGAGGATAACAAGGATAAAAAGAGACAAGTACGCGCTAAAAGACGAAATAAACCAAAAAACATTCGAAATAGCGACGACAACAATAAGGCCATCATACATCAGCTTCTGGACGGCACTAAACCACTACGGTTACACAGACCAACAGATAAGACAAGTGCAGGTAATAACAACAAAACAACAAAAGACCATAAGATTCGACAACCACACGATAGAGGTAACAACATTTCAACCCAGAAGATTCTACGGATACAAAAGAGAGGAGGAGTACACGATAGCGGAAAAAGAGAAAGCGCTGGTGGACTCCCTGCACCTGCCGGAAAAATGCGGCGGATTCAACGAATACGCACAAAACCTTGAAAACGCCATGGAAGACATCGACCAAAAAAAACTTATAGACTACGTCATCAGATTCAAAAACAAAACCCTCACCTCCAGAGCAGGCTACATGCTCGAAACCTTAGGAATAGAGGCTGGAAAACTTCAAAAACACAAATCAGAAACCTACGTCAAACTAAACCCTGAAAACGAGGGAACAGGAGAACACAACAGGAGATGGAATATAATAATCAACCAGAAACAGAGTAGAAAGGCGATAGGATGATAACAAAGGAGGAACTGGAAAAGATAACAAGGACCGGCAACTTAAACCTATACCAACAAGAGAAGGATTACCTGCTGAAGACCTTCCTATACAACTACTACAAGAGATTCGACAACGCAATATTCAAAGGAGGCACATGCATAAAATACTTATACGGGTTAGACAGATTCTCCGAAGACCTCGACTTCAACCTCAAAAACACACCAAAGAAATTCAAAAAAGAAGTGGAGGAAACGCTCAAGGAAATCGGCAGGCTAGGAATAACAAACAACTTCAAAAAAGAAGAGACGTTCGAAGACGCATACACCTGCGAGATAAACTTCCAAGGCCCCCTATCAGTAGAGGGAAAAACCCGGAACAAATTCAGGATAGACGCCGGCAAGAGAACGGGAACGATAAGAAAACCAAAATGGGGACTAATACGCTCAGAATACCCGGAAACGCCCCAGAATTTCCTAATCCTGACCATGGAAGAACAAGAGATGCTAGCGGAAAAGATGATAACGCTAGTTGAGAGGAACAAAGGAAGAGACATCTACGACACCTGGTTCCTGCTAAAAAAAGGTGTGAAAATAGATCAAAAACTCATAGAAAAGAAATCACAAACAAAAGACACGCTGAAGAGGATAGAGGAGGGAAAATTTCCCGCAAAACAAGAATACGAAAGAGACATGAAAAGACTAACGACCAGGGTTATACCTTATGACCAGATGATACAAGAGATAAGAGAAAACATAAACAAATCAATCAGAAAGACACCATGAGCAAGAACAAAGGCATGCTGGCAGCGATAATAATACTCGGATTCCTGCTCAGAGTGTACCCGTACCTGCTGTACCCCTACCTGCTGACCAACGACGCGATGCGAGACTACCAGCAGGTGCAGTACCTGCAGGAACATCAGAGTATAAATTGGGCGCACCCCTACGGGAGAAACCCAACACTGCATCTGACAGTGTACCTGGCGGGGCTGATAGGGGGAGCGGACACATGGACCCTCAACCTGATACTGCCACAACTGATAAGCGCACTAGGAATACTATTCTACTACCTCCTGCTGAGAAGATGGGCAGGAGAGAAGACCGCGCTCGCAGGCGCGCTGCTGGTAGCAGCATATGGACCTAATATTTGGTGGGGAGCGCAAGTAGTCAGAGAGACTATAGGACTGTTCATGCTCCCGTTTGTGCTGTACTCCTTTGACAGGTACGCTAGAGAAGGGAGAAAGTGGCTGCTTGTGCTGACTGCAGCCTACCTGACGATGCTGGTAACGCACAACTGGACCACGCTGATAACAGTTGGGATGACAGCAGTGCTCGCGCTCACAAGATACCAGAACAGGAAGACGATAGAGGCGGCGGCGATGATGGCAGCCACAGGAATAATCTATGCGGGACTGAGATACGGGTGGTACCTGAAATGGGCTGACGGTTGGGCGGGAGCAGGGATGGTAGTGACGGCGCTAGTAATTACGATAGTGCTCTACAAGGTAGGTGGGAACATCAGAGGATGGAAGATGCGGGAGAGGAAAACTTCATGGACTCTAACAGCCGCAGCATACACGATAATATTCGCGGCAGCGGTAACATACATGAACAGTCTGCTAGTATTCGAATACCCGCCGCAGGAGTACTTGAGCATCTACCTGCTCGGACTTCTGACGGTGATAGGACTGACAAAGATGAAAGACCACCAAGTTCACATTCCAATGCTGCTCACGAACCTGCCGCTCATAGGGCTGCTGGCAATTGGAGTATACTTCGGAACAAACGCAGACTATGACGCAACCAGGATAATAGAGTACATGATATACCCGAACGCGATGATAGCTGCTGTAGGGTTGAATTCGTTCAAAGGAGCGAGAAAGAGCCTGCTGATAATCCTGATAATTTTGGGCGGACTGCTCACATACCCGCCAGTGTTCCTGCTCGGAAAACAGATACCTGAAGAAAGCATATTCTATGACATCAGGTCGCACATCAGATACCTGCCGGATGAGGCGTTGGAGACTATGATGTGGGGGCAGGCGAATGGATACAGGATAGTGTCAGCGAACCCGAACTACAACAGCCTCAGAGACGTGCTGTACCCGGCAGACGGAAGGAATGCACTGCTGGTGTCAGAATACGACTACAAGATAAGGGACCAATACCAGAAAGTCAGGATAGGCGAGGTAGGCATAGGAAACCCTGAAAAGGCGATAAAAGCCTCAGAAGGGAAGAGAATACTGTACGAAAACAGGTGGGCGAAAGTCTACGAGATGGATAACCTAACAGAAGAAGACATCCTAGGAGAATACGTGTCAAAACTGAGAGGCTAACTTCTTTCTTAAAAGCAGAGCTGTGGGAACGGACACGGCCAGGGAGCCGAAGATGAGGCTGACGGCGGAGCCGATGATGCCGAAACTGGGGACGAGGACGAAAAAGGAGAGAAGATAGACGAGCAAGCCGAATAGGGAGTTAATCGTCCCAAGTTTAGGAAACCCCAGACCGAAGACAACCGACAAAAGAATAGAGCCGACGCCGAGGACAGACATCCCGAAGACGAGAAAGGGGAGGACGAAGCTGGCAGAGACGAACGAGTCTGGAAAGAGGAGAGCGATAATATGCTTAGAGAACAACAGGGTAAAAAGATTGCCCAAAAGTAGGAGAACAGACAAGGAAAAGAAGAGCGGCCTCAGCCGCAGCTTCTCCTGGGAGGAGGATACGGCAGGCAAAACGACAAGAGAGACTGCGAAACAGACATAATAGGCGGCGCGAGAAACCAAAGCAGAACCCAAATACAAGCCGATGACAGTATTAGGCACCCCGAGAAACTTCAAGAGTATGCTATCAGACCGCAACAGTATGTTAAATATTATCACAGCGATGGAAACGTGAAAGGAGAAAAAGACAACCCTCCGGATGAGACGGAAATCAACGCTCCTCAAGGAGATATACTTATGAAGGCGGACGAGAAGATAGACGAGAGCGACAAGGCTGCCGGCGAAGAAGCCGGCGAGAGCGCCGAACAAGCCGAACGCCAGATAGACCAGAAGAACAGACACTACCACCTTCACAAGAGCGTTCAACAGCATCGTGACCGAGAGGTCGACCATACGCTGAAGACCCTGGAAGAGGTTGCCGGACAAGGCTGAGAAGACATAAAAGGGCAGGATGACCGAAACCAGGGCAAGAGGGATGCGAAGGTCAGGCACGCCAAGGAAGGGAAGGAGGAAAAGGCTCACGATGAAGAGGAGAACAGAGATGGAGACGACGAGAATCAGCTCGAGGAGAACGCCGTTAAAGATGTAATCCCTCACCCTGTTGATTTCAACGTCCTCGCTGATGAACTTCGCCAGAGAAAAGCCGACACCGTAGGTTAAGACGATGGTGAGGATGCCCAGAACAGCAAGAGAGACCCCCAGCAAGCCGAAATCGTCAGGCGAAAGATAATGAGCCATGAAAAGCTGATACAAGTACTCCAAGAAGAGAGCGCCCAACGTGGACCCGCCCACATAAACCGAACCCCTTAATATTTGTTTAAGCATTTTGCAACAGGAGGAAACCGCTCTCGTTCCTGATGATATTCCAGCTGCTGATGTAAGAATCCGCACTCTCCCTGTAGTTGACAGCAGGCCACTCGGCATTCCGGTAGTCGATGATAAGGTATTCGGTGCCTGAGGGTACGCCGCCCCGGTTGAACAAGTGGAGATGATACCTGCCTGATAGAGCTGGAGTCAGACGGTGATCAGCTGAGACGCTGGCATCAGATGGGATGAGGGAGACCATGTCCCAGGCTATGGCGTCCCTCGCTTCCAAAGAGAAGGGCGGAGCCCGGACTGAGAGGATGATGAGATTGGAAACTAAGGTCGCGGCGAGGAGGGCGACGAGAAGGTGCTTCATTTTGATGAACCGCGAGAGTCTCTTAACACCATAGACCGCGGAGAGGAAGAGGAATGGGACAAGAGCAGCATGGTACTGCGTGTATATCGCATACTGCCACCGGTAATCTGCCAGCAGGTTCTGGGCGAAGATTGGAAGCCCTAAGAGGATGACAGGAGACGCAAGCGACAGGAAAGCCAGAGGTGACAGCAGGATGAGAAGATACAGTATCTTCTCAGGCATGAGAGCGAAACCGAGAACCTTGAAGGGGCTGCCAGCTAAGGTTGAAGCCATCCGCGTAGGCGAATCCCCCAGAGTGGAATAACGGTTATAGAACTTGTAAGAGGCGCCTAGATAGTGGGGAATGACAACCTGGGTGGCAAGGTAAAACCAGAGGACACTCAAAACGAAAGTTGAAACCCACCATTTTGGAGTCATCCTCCTGTAGAGAGCGTAGAATGAGAACATTAGAGTCACCAATGGGATGTTCTCCTTGCAGGACATGGCCAGTAGGATGAAAAGAATGTATCTGGAGAAGCTGCCAATCCTCAGATGATAGAATGCGTAAAGCAGCAGGGGGGCTGCGAAGATCTCAGTATGGAATTCAGCCAGATTCAGATAGTGGAGTGGGGGATAAAGTAGGTAGGATAGGGAGAACACTAAGGCAGCCTTAACCCCCAGCTCGGCCTCAGCGATCCTGTACAGTGGGAAGACGCCGAGAGTGAGGGCGAGCGTCTGCAGTGCTAGTAGAGTCAGAGGATGGGGAATCAGCTTATACGGAAATGCGAACAGCAACAGTATCGGAGAGAAGTGCTCGCTCAGGAAGGTGTTGTTCTTGTACAATGAACTGTAAAAGAGATTACCGTGGGAGGTGGCCCACACCACCTGGTTGAAGGCTGTCAGATCATAGCCGTAGGAGAAGGAGACATACTTTAGAAAGCAGATGGTGGAGAACAGCAGGAAGTACGCGACAGCGAACAACGTCAGAGTCCTGCGAGGATTCTTGAGGATATTATTAGCGGACTGGAACATGCGGACCACTAGAGGGATTTGTAAACCTCCTCCACCTTTTCAGCTATGCTGTCCCAGTCATGATTTTTTGCCACATTCGCAGCCTTCTCGCCCATCAGAGAGCGCCTCTTCTCATTGTGCAGCAATGCTCTGATGTTCTCGGCCAGAACCTTCTCAGAAGGCTTGCATATGAGGCCTGTGATGCCGTCCTCGACAAGCTCCACCGCGGCGCTATTCTTATAGTCCAAGACTATGACAGGAAGGTTGCAGGCGTTAGCCTCCAACACGACGATGCCGAAACCCTCCCTGCTGGAGGGGAGGACGAAAACCTTCGAAGACTTCATGATCGACATGAGGTCGTCATAATCCTGGAAGCCGAAGAAGGTCACATTATCGCTAATGCCCAGCTCTTTTGAAAGCGCAATCAGGTTGGACTTCTCAGGGCCGTCGCCTATGATGACGCACTTTATCTTCTCAGGCACGAGCTTGACAGCCCTCAGGAGGAGCGGAATGTTCTTGTCACTTATTAATCTGCCGGCGAATACCACATCGAACTTGGACTCACGCGGTTTGACGCTGTTGATGAACTTCACGTCAATCCCGTTATAGACGACGGAAATCTTCTTAGGATTGACCCTCGCCTTTATCAGGTCGTTCCGAGTCTTGCGGGAGACTGCGATAATCTTCTGAGGGAGGAAGCCGCACACGAACTCGACTATGCCTCCTATGAAACCGAGAACCCCCAGGTAGTAGTACCAGTAGGAGCCCCACACCTCATGCCAGGTGACGATGAACGGCCTCCTGTTCAGGTAAGAGTAGAATTTGACGACGACGATCGGGAAATACGGGAACTGGTTGCAGTCGACGATGTCGAAGCTCTCCCACAGCAGCTTCGGGAAAAGCTTCACTGAGAAGTAGATGGCCTGCCAGAAGGAACGCCTGCCGGAGCCCCTGTAGAGGGTCATCGGCCTGCAGACGCCGTGCAGGTGGACGCCGTCTTTGACGATGTCATCGTTGCCGTCCCAGAACTTCATGGAATAGATGTGAACCTCATGCTGCTTTGACAGGCGCTTGGCAAGCTCCCAGATACGCTTCTCACAGCCGCCCTTAAC
Organism: Candidatus Altarchaeota archaeon; assembly: GCA_043800255.1. Classification (GTDB taxonomy): domain Archaea; phylum Altiarchaeota; class Altiarchaeia; order IMC4; family SCGC-AAA252-I15; genus JAZDNF01. The sequence continues at coordinate 165,696 of JAZDNF010000013.1, forward strand.
GTAAGGGTACATTACGTCAGAGATGTAAGCTATCCTCATCAGACTCCCTCCTCCCCAATAGTAAAACACTTAGGAACAAGGCCGAAAAAATAAGCTGAACCCCGAAGAACATCAGAGTAGATGCTAATATCGCATTCCTCAGCTCCGAAAGCTCCCCGAATCCTGTGTTAATCCATCCTAAGAATATCCTCAATGCAACTGCAAAACCTGATAGGAATATTATGACACCTGCCACAAGCTCCCTCTCAAGGGAGTTATACTTCAACAACGCCTTCGAGAATCTGCCAGGCTCCTTCAAGCCCATTATAACAGAATAGACTCTCGTGAAAATCCCCAATATGATGATCTGAAGGCCGAGGACGACGAGGAGGTTCCCCAACACCATCGGGTGGATGTCCACCAGGAAATTATCGCCGCCGAATGAGAGTTCAACAGGGCCTGCGACCAGCACCACTACCAGAGCGAAGCCAGCGAGGAACAGCAATGCCCCGGGGATTATGAAAAAGCTCGTTGGATTGTAGAGCATCATGAAACGGAGGTGACGCCAGCCATCGGAGAAGGAGCTCAGCTTAGGCTTCCCGCAGCTCCTCGCCCTGTACGAGATTGGAACCTCCACCATCCTGAGCTTGTTCCTGGCAGCCTCGATGAGCATCTCAGAGGCGAACTCCATACCCCCTGTTTTAAGGTTCATCTTGTCCAGCGCCGCCCTAGTGAACGCCCGCATCCCGCAGTGGGAGTCGCTGATGTTGGTACCGAACAAACGGTTGAGGAAGAATGTGAGAATCGGGTTGCCGACGTGCCTGTGAAGCCACGGCATGGCGCCAGGCTCGATACTGCCCTTCATCCTCGAGCCGATGACAAAGTCCGCCCTGCCGTCTGCGATCGGTCTTATGAAATCAGGCAGCGTCTCCAGAGGGTAGGTGCCGTCAGCGTCTGCCATCACCAGAATATCACCACGAGCGCTCGAGAAACCTGAGATGTAGGCGTTGCCGTAGCCGCGCTTATCCTCGGATACTACTCTGGCGCCGGCCTTCTCAGCCTCAGAGGCAGTGCTGTCAGAGGAGCCGTTATCCACCACCAGTATTTCAACGTCAAATCCCACCCGCTTGAGGGCGTCCTTGGGAACTGACCGTACGGTACCGCCCACAGAACCCTCCTCATTCAACGCCGGTATGACAACAGACACGCGATGCATTTTAAGGTTATATAGTATAACAAGAATAAGTAAAAGGCGATGAAAAAGGCGCTAACCGTTGCTCTTATACTGCTGGCAGCTGTTGTGACAACCTATGGCGTGCACCTCGACTACAGCCTGCCGTTCCACTCTGACGAGTGGGATCACCTGACGCTTGGAAAGGAGATCGTCAAGACAGGGGAGGCTGACAGCGTCAGAGCCTACAATCCCTATCTTGGGGAGCCCTACAGGGTGAATCGGGGCCCAGCCTACCACCTGCTTATCGCGCTGCTGATGCTTCACACAGGCTTGGGCGTCACTCTTGGCACGGTTCTGCCCACCAGTATAGCCTTCGCCCTCGGAGCTGGAACATACGCCCTCGCAAAGCACATAACAGGCAGCGACTTCGCAGGAGCGCTCTCCGCAGTCTTCGCAATGACGATAAAGAGCAACGTCACGATGCTTGGACTGTGGTTCACGGTGCCGTCAGCCTATGGGATAGCTATGGCACCGCTCATAATGTACCTCTTCATCAGAACACTGGAAAAAGGCCACCTCCTCAATCAATACGACATCAGCTTGGGCCTCATACTGGCGCAGGTTGCCTTCTCCCACCCCCCATCAGCAACAGTATTGTTTCCTGTCATGGCAGCCTACCTGATACTTCACCCCAAGACAGTCTGGAAGAACAAAAAAAAGCTGGCAGCGTTCGCAGCCATAGGGCTCCTCCTGCTCGCAATAGAACTCTACATCATAAACATCCCACGAGAGGACATCCTGAATCCGATGAAATTCGTGAACAGGCACCTCAGATTCACATCAGAAGACGAAGACAGCGACATAAGATACTTCTACCCGAAGTTCGTTGGGAGACTGACACTCTTCCTGACGATAGTGGGAGCGTACACTATGCTATCATCAGACAAGAGAGGTGAGAGCATACTGCCAATAGCCCTGCTCGCCCTCCTCCCGCTAGTATACCAGTATTACACGACAGGCGAAGTCTACCTCACAACCTACCGGAGGATATTCCTCTACAATGTGGAAATCCTCCTGATACTGGCAGGCATAGGACTGTACAAGCTGTATGACATCACAAGCAGCACGGTCAATAGGATAGGCGACAAGAACATAGGATTGCCCATCAAAGCCATAATATTAGCTGCCGTGCTGCTGGTGACAGTGAACCAGGTGGAATCAACCTACGAATACGGAGAGAAACTTTACCACGTCATTGAGGAGAAGGACGTCAGCCCGATACTATGGCTTAAGGACAACACGCCGGAGAATGCGATTGTGATGGCAACGCCGAACATCGCGAAAGCGATAACACCCCTAGCAGACAGGAAAATAGTGGGCATAGTAAGGACAACCCTCAGATCAAGCGAGGAAAGGTCAGACGACTCCTGGAACTTCTTCACTGTAGACTGCGACAGCAAAAAGAACATCGCGCGAAAGTATGGCGTAGACTACGTCTTCCACAACGGGCCGCTAGGTTGCGACTTCCTCGAGGAAATCCACAACGAAAAAGGAGACTACGTCTACAAGGTCAACGCCTAGGAACAGTCTTAGTTGAGACGACATCAGCACCAGAGTTCATGAGATTTCTGACGAGAACATCGCCAATTTTCACAGGAGCTCTCACTTTCAGCTTAGAAAGCTTCTTGACCGCGGCTTTCACCTTGACCTTCTGGATTGCTTTATCAGTCCTGACGCTCACCAGCGGCTCCGAACCTCCTGAGACTCTGACTGTTGACGTCAGCACTCGCTTAGGATCAACTACCTCATCTCTCGCATAAGCCTCGCCCCTCTGGCAGGCGCAGCCGCTGATTTCTCTAACCTTCTTCCTGACATATTCTACTGTGACATCGCAGCCCACAGGGCAAACGATGCACTTCAATTTCCTAGACGCCACCTTCAACCTCCACGGTAATTTTTCTGGCGCCCTTCAACTCCCCCTCCAGTCTGAGCCTCACCATCTCAGCAGGATTCATCCGTTTATACAGCCGCCTGCAGACGACCTTTCCATCAGCTTTGACCACCACAATCCTGTCCTTGGAAGGCCTCTCCACCCTGAAGAAGAGGACATTATCTTCAAGCCTCCGCAGCCTATGAGGCACCACATACCTGACTCCTGCCGAAGCATCAACCAGTATATCATAGGGCTTATCCAGCCCGCCTTTGGAGTATAATGCCGCTGACCTGCCGGCAACCTCAGCCTCCAGGGACGCGTAGTCAGCTATGTCATGGACATGCAGGACGTTCCCGCATGAGAAAATCCCGCTGACGGACGTCTCATAGGAGTCGTCCACAATTGGGCCGCCTGTAACGCTGTCAAGGAGAATGCCGGCGCCCTCAGACAGCTCGTTCTCAGGTATGAGGCCCACGGACAGCAGAAGAGTGTCGCATTTAATCTTCCTCTCAGTCGCAGGTATTGGCTTAATGCCGTCAACTCTGGCGATGGTGACAGCAGCAACTCTGTCTCTGCCGTGGATTCCAGTCACAGTATGCCCTAAGAGCAACGGGATGTTGTAGTCTTCAAGGCACTGGACGATGTTCCTCGGCAGGCCGCTGCTGTAAGGCAACAGTTCGACGACAGCCTTCACATTGCAGCCTTCAAGAGTAAGCCGCCTGGCCATAATCAGGCCAACATCGCCAGAACCGATGATGACGACTTCCTTCCCGGGGAGCTTGCCCTGCAAATTAATCAAATTCTGGACGACGCCGGCAGTGTAGACGCCCGCAGGCCGCGTCCCAGGAATGCAGAGCATCCCCCTCGTCCGCTCCCTGCAGCCCATGGCGAGGATGATGGACTTCGCCCTCACCTGCGACAGACCAGCTCTGTTGCAGAAGGTGATTATCTTATTTTTTCCGATGCTGAGAACCGTCGTGTCAAGGAGAATGTCAACCTTTTCAGACTCGACAAGGTCAGCGTACTTTTGCGCGTACTCAGGGCCTGTGAGATCTTCCTTGAACAATTCCAACCCGAAGCCGGTGTGGATGCACTGGTTGAGTATGCCGCCCAGGCGGGAGTTCCGCTCAACTATCAGAACCTTCTCTACTCCACTCTTCTTGGCTGACACCGCAGCCGCCATCCCAGCCGGGCCGCCCCCGATGACGGCAACATCGACGGACTTCACCTGGACCACCCTGTGAACAACTCCGAACCTTCGCCCTTGAGGGTGACCTCGTCGAGTGGGACTCCCAGTTCATCATAGATTTTCGCAATCCGGGGAATGCAGACTCCGCCCTGACACCTGCCCATCAGCACCCGGGCACGGTACTTTAGGCCCTTCAATGTTCTGACGCCAAGAGGATTGTTCAACGCCCGGATTACCTCAGCCTTTGACACATTCTCGCACCTGCAGACAACCTCCCCATAGGCTGGGTTCCTCCTGATGAGGGCTGCCTTCTCCCTGGAAGAGAGTTCATCAAACCTCTTAGGAACTCTCCTGACCGGGTTGAACTTCCGGTTAGGCTTCAGCTTCCTGCCCTCTCGGATAATCTCCAAAACCTTCCCAGCTATCACCGGCGCGGCAGTCAAGGCCGGCGATTCCATGCCGAACAGGTTGATGAAACAGTCAGGCTTCTCCTGTATCACGAAATCGCCCTTCACCTTAGAGTCTGATGGCACTATCCTGGACCTCATGCCAGAGTAGCCGCGGATAACATCCTTCTTGGATATGCTAGGAACCAGATACTGCGCGCCAACGATAAGCTCATCCACCTTAGAGGACGTCAACCTCACATCATCCTTGTCTCTCACGTATTCTGCAGTCGGCCCCAGCAGGAGATTGCCCTCCAATGTTGGGGTGATGTGGACGCCAACCTCGCCGAGGCCCTTAGGCATCACAGGATACACCATCGAGCTCACAAGATTCCTCCGCTTCTTGTCCAGTATGAGATACTCACCCCTGCACGGGTAAACCGTGTGGCTACTTTTGCCGATCATCCCCGCTATCCTGTCAGCATAGAGGCCGGCGCTGTTCACAACATACTCTGAAATGAAACTTCCCGCAGCAGTCTTAAGTTTGAAACCATGAGAGGTTTGTCGTATGTCCTTGACTTCAGAATCCAGCATAACCTTAACGCCGTTGGCAACTGCATTCTCAGCTAATGCGATGGTCAAAAGGTAAGGCGTCACAATGCCGCCGGAAGATGCCAGCAGGCCGGCAACTCCGTGCACATTAGGCTCCCGCCTAGAGAGCTCCCGCTTGGAGAGGAGAATTACCCTCTCAATCCCTATCCTGTCAGCAGCTTCCCCCATCTTCTCAAGACTTCGGACCTCAGACTCCTCAGTTGCGATGATAACAGTGCCAACCCTCCTGAACGGAACGCTCAAATCCTTGCAAATTTTTGGGAACAACCTATTGCCCAGTCGACTGTATTCGGCCTTCAAACTGCCAGGCTCCTCCTTGAAGCCGGAATGTACGACACCAGAATTCGCGCCCGAAGTCCCACAGGAGACATCAGCCTCCTTTTCTAAAAGAAGAACCCTCAACCGGTACCGGGACAACTCCCTGGCAACAAAACAACCAACCACCCCACCACCAATCACGGTAACATCAAAAGATTGCATAAAGGATAAAAAATGCGATTTGAGGTATAAATTGAACGCCAGAAAAGGTATTTTTAATGCTGTATTCCCTATTTTGTTTTATTTTGTGGGGTGGTATTGGGATGAAAAAGGTTGGGATATTCTTTGTTCTTGTTTTGTTGGAAGTAAATTTGGTTTCCGCTGCAGTGACTGGAGACGACCCGTTCCTTAGCACTGGAACGGAATTTCTCGCCATAAGATGGGACGACAACCACAAATACAAATACGGGCCATACTACTACCACCATCCGATGATAATGCCGCTCTTCAACAGCACGAACATTTACGTCGACGCCAACGATGACGGCGTCTGGGAGTACAAGCACACGAAAAACGCCGGCGAGTGGCTGAGCTTCGAAGTCCTTCCCCTCCCGGGGCTGATCAACCCCGGGGCTAGAATACACTCAGACAAGCCGGTAATCTACAAACAATACCTCAGGATGTACAGCCACAGCTGCGGCTGGGCTTGCGCATATTACGTAGACAGTGAATCCATAGTCCCGCCGCTGAACAGCCTGCGAAACGAATACTTCATATACAATGGGGAGTGGACTATCGTCCCACAACAGAGCATAACTGTCAACGTGGACATGGGCAACGACGGAACAGTGGATAACACAATCAGCGCCCCCAAACTCATCAAGACTCTGGTTACAATCCCCACCGGCAGTTTCGCGAGAGTCTACTCCAATGGCTCATTCTACCTGTACAACACAATCGGGGTTGTAGGGCCAGCATCTTCCGACTTTTACATCCAAGATGAGAACGTATCAAAGCTCGTGGTGACAGAAGACGATACGCTGGTGGAAATAGACTTTAACAACGATGGACACTATGACAACAGCTCAAATTACAGCAGGGGAGTCTACGGCCTGCTCCAGTTGAACAACGGAGCGCATCTGCACTCGAACAAGCCTGTGACAGTTTACGTCTACGAGGGAGAATACGCCCTACCCAGCACCATGATAGGCAGCGACGTGTGGAGCACAGGCCACAATTACGTTGTAGGATTGTTCGACAACACAACATTCCACGCCGACGATCTACTGGAAAACAACCTCGCTCCGGAATTGGACGACACAGTAGACGCCAACGTGGAGAAACCGTCAGCAGGCCCGTTCCAGAACAACCAAAAACACGTCTGGTCTGACAAGCCGCTCATATCAAAGTACTATTACAGGGACGAGGCGCACATCCTCGGCCCATACTCTGCGATTTCCACAGCAACGCACGGATTGCAGAAGTACTTGGGCGCGGAGGAGATAACAACAATTGAGACGCGTGTTTTCAACCCCTTCGCGGACACGACAGCATACAATCTCACGCTGAACTTCAGAATCCCGCCCGGATTCACACTGCCTTTGGGGAACTCTCTCGAGGTTTCAATCCAGAAAAAGGTTCTGATGAACGACAGCATAACAGAGAGTGAAACGGTCACCGTCAACCCGACATACTCCGCGGGCGAGTACATCGTCACACTCTCACGCTCAGACTCTGCCATCTTAGGAACTCTTGAGCCGATGGCCTATTTGAACGTCCAGTATCAGGTTGTGACACCATCAGCCTACGGAACATTCGAGTTCGATTCCGTGATTTTAGGCTATGAGGCTGAAACCTGGAACATGCCGGAATAACAGAATGAGAAGGCATTCTATCCTCGCCCTGCTTGTGTTGGCAGCAGTCGCAGTCAGCCAGCCGGCTAACGTCAGCCTCCAGCCTGCCTTAGAGGTTGGACCGCACCAGGCATATTCCGCCCCCTTCGGACTTCCAACCTTCGATCCGATGAATCCTCTCTCAATCCTCACGACGCCGCATTCCCTCCTCTCTGCATCCTTCTCGCAGATTGCGTTCTTGAGACTGAGCAGCCTATCCTCCAGCTCCGAAGGGCACGCAACAGAATCCTCTGACGCCACGATAAAAACAGCACCATACTATGACTGCAACACACTCAACAACGGCATAATATCAGAGAACACAACACTGGACGCTGACTTCAACTCCAACGGAACCTGCTTCACCCTCTCAGCGGACAACGTAACTTTAGACTGCAACAACCACACAGTCTACGGCTTAGGGAATGCGGGAATTCTTGTGAACAACAGAGACTACGTCAGCATCAGAAACTGCAACCTGGTCGGGTTCGACTACGGAGTCTACATCCTGAACTCCGATTATGCAAATGTCCAGGACAATATAATCCATGCTAACCTGTTTGACGTCTACTTCAACAACTCAAACCATTACACCCTCTCAGGCAACATAGCCTGCTTCGTCTACGGCAACTCCTCGGGGAACGGATGCGATGTCTCCTTAGAGTTCACAGGGCCGTTCGAATACAACGTCACCAGAGAGTTTGTGTCCCTCAGAGTCGGTGTCAAAAACACCGGCAACTACCAAGCCTCTGCGTACGCAGACCTGGATCCGATAATCGATATCCCAATATCGTTCATAGGAGCAGGCGAAAAGTCCAATCCCGTGCCAGTCGGCGTGGGCGAGACCCGCAACTTCACAATAGGCTTGACCCTCTCAGACGCCCAAGAACTTAACTACTCGTTCCCCATCCGCATCCACTGGCGTGGCCTCACCATGGACTCCAAAACAGTCTCAATCAACCTCCCCTCCTGGGACAGGTACAATCTCACAATCAGCCTCGGAGAAGCTGCCGAAACCTTCAGCATCGCATCCTCAACTCAACCATTACTGTGGAACATCAGCATGCCCGACATCTCGAACGCGTCGAGCATCTGCATGAACTCGAAACAGACTGTGACAGTCACAAACACCGGCCTCGAACCGGTCTCAGACCTCAGCGTCCAGACCGTTGGAAACCTGAACCTCTACTTAGACAAGAGGGTCGAAAGTTTCAGGCTGGAACCGGGGCAGTCCATATCCTTTAATGCCTACGCGATAGTAGACAATGAGACACCTCAAGTGAATGGGGGCGTGGAGGTATCAGGCGCCAGACTAGAGAGGAACGTGCAAGTAGACTATAATCCACCAGCCGGCGGCGGAGAGTGGGCCCAGTGCAGGAACATATCAACAGACAGTTATGTGACAATACCAGTCCACCAGTTCGTGTGCGTGAACAAACCAACCTTCTGCGTTACCATAGCACTGCCGTCCGACCTCGACCTGGACAGCATCAGCGAAGCGAGGATGAGGATGGGCTTCAGCAGCTCCTGCGGGGGAATCCAAGAGCATGACATGGACGTCTCATTGAACGGCGTTATAGTCCAGAGCTGGGAGGACAGCGTCCAGACCGGAGAATACGATTTCCCATTCTCCGCGGAACTTTTAGACTACGATAACCAGGTATGCGGCGTCACATGGGACTACCAGGGGAGAGGCCACTGGTGCGCCAACGTGTACACGAGCATAACCGTCAGACTGCGAACTTATAGAACCTACTGTGAGGACAAAACCTGCAACAAAACCGAAGACCATGAGACCGTCTTCAACGACGACCTTGACAGCGACTGCGACGGCTTCAAAGACTGCCAAGACCTGGACAGCTGCGGCAGCCCCCAATGCCCGCAAAACCTCTGGTGCCAGACCGAGGACTGCGACAACGGCTTAGACGACGATGGCAACGGACTAGTAGACTGGGAAGACACCATAAGCTGCCCCGGAAACTGCAACGACACCATACAAAACAGAGACGAAGAAGCCCCAGACTGCGGAGGACGATGCCCCCCATGCTGGACCATAACAACCACAACAACCACAACCACGACAACAACAATACCCCAACCCAACCTCAAAATAACACCACAAGACATAACAATAAAGGTGAAACAATGAACAAACAAAAAACAACAAAAAGGGAATGGACGATAATAGGTGCTCTGATAGGGGGAGTGTGGGGGCTGACAAACTTCTTCACATACCCTATCAATAGCAATAATCTAGTACTAGATTACACCTTTGGATTTCCTATAAGAGCATCGGCGGTAATAAGGAGGATGACAAGTATCCATCCTGATTCAATTTTATCTCTTTTTATTATACCCGCAGTCGTTGGTATTGTTGTTGGAGTAGGTATAGGGTCAATTTTTCAAAGATTTTATCGAAATGAATAGGACATTAAAAGATAACTATTGGAGTAGGACGCGTAGAGGATTGTTTAGAACTAAACTTATGACATTAATCGTAGTTATTTCTATTTGTCCACTACTCTCCACATCTGAGTGGTACGAAGGAGATCTCCATATACATACAGGCTATAGTAGTAGAGAAGGTTACGATAAGAATCTCCAGACTGAAGGAGATAACTGCCCAAAGGAACTAATAACGGACCAAGGATATACTCTTCAAGAATTAGAATCTCATAGCAAAGGTGTAGGACTCGATTGGATTACTGTGACAGATCATAGTTATTGCTTGGATGAATCTGAATGGGAAACCCTAAAATCCGAGTGTTCTGGACTTATTGATTCAGATTTCTTGTGCATTATTGGTCAAGAAGTTTCCGTAAAAGAGGATTGTACATCAAATGACTATGAAGGTGCATGTACCAGAGAATCTCTGTTTACTCCAAAGGGTGTAAGCCATCTGGGTGTTAGAGGTCATTCACAATTTATACAAACATCACCACCTAATGTTTGGTGTCCTGACAGCCCAGGACAACAAGAGACGATAAATTCGGTTAATTCAAGGGGAGGCGTAACCATCATAAACCATCCAAGCCACATCCAATACGACTGGGAAAGTAGCTCTTGTACTTCAGGCGAGACGGGAGTTGAGATATGGAACGGGGATACACCAGAACAGGATGACATCGAGTTCTGGAAATCCAGATTACTTCAAGGAGACCACCCATATGGATTTGGAGGTACTGATTCCCATGACGAACTGAACACAAAAGTATACACATCGTGTTATATGTTTTCTTTGTCGGAGTCTAATCTCCTATCGGCTTTGCATGGGGGGCGTTGTTTTGTTTCGAATTCTCATGAGGTTGAGACGAAACTTTTTAAGAACAAGGATTACACTGGGATGATGGGAGACACTGTGACTGCAAATTCTTATGATGAACTGGATTTTGACACTTACTGGACTCTGAAAGAGAATCCGACAACACCTAGACTCAGCATCTACGCCGGAAAAATAGGTGACTCCCACGAGGATATGATATACTACAAACTCTTAACCGGAAGTTCGTCTGGGGGAGTTGGTCTTCCAATCTCACCAGATGATATGACATACTATAGAGTAGAAATCCGCTCAATCGACCGCAAAAACACATTCTCCAATCCAATATGGGTTGAAATTGAAGACATAAACCCGGGAAAAACGCTGGAGATTTCCGCCACCGTCCATAATGTTGGTGATACTGATGCGTCGGATTTTGAGGTTAGGATACTGGATAACGCTGATGTGATTTACACTACTACGGTACCGTATCTGGCGGCTAACAGTTCCACCACTGTGAGCACAACGTGGACTGCAGAGTTGGGAGTGCACAACTTCCACGTGCAACTGGATAATCCGAACACTATAGCGGAATCGGACGAGTCGGACAACAGCGCCTTCAAAACCGTGACAGTCACGGAGACAGGGATAACAGTCAACCCCACCGGGAGGGCGTCGGCGGAAGTCACATACACCGAACCGGTTGAAGTGCAAATACAAGAGGTAAACGACCCAGGAGACACAGAGTATAGCATCGACAGATTCATAGAGTATACTGCCAACACAAGCTTCGAAGAAGCCACCATAAGGATAAACTACTCTGAAGAGGGGCTAGATGTGGACGAACGAACCCTGAGGATACACTACTGGAATGAAACTACCGACGAGTGGCAGCAGATAACCCGGAGCGGAGTCAACACGGATGATGATTACGTGTGGGCTGACGTAAACCACTTCTCGATTTACACAGCAATAGGGGAGAAAATGCCAGAGCTGACGGTGAACCTCAGCGGAGACAACCAAACCGTGCCAGACAAGATGCTTCAGATAAAGACACAGATAGAAAATACAGGAGATGAAAACGCCAGCAACTTCACAATAGAATACTACGACCTCTACAACAACACAAATGTCAGCAAGATAATGGAAACCACTATAAACAACCTAACACAACAAGAGCACATAATCCTAACCTTGAACTGGAACGACAACCGCACAGGAAACCACACCATATTCACGATAGTTGACAGCTTGGACGAGATAGAAGAAGTCGACGAATCGAACAACATCGGAATCCTTGAGGTCGAAATCCTAGACGATGAAGATAACGATTATGTTGCAGACATATACGACGAGTGTAATGGGACGGTGCTGCCTGAGGATATTGACCTACTACCTAACCACTACGCAGATGTTGACGGAGACCGCACACTAGAAACAAACACCGGCAACAACAAAAAACCACAGATAGCTAACAGCAACATAACACTAACAGACACCCGCGGATGCACATGCACACAAATACTCAAGCAAAAACCCGGAAAAGACAACGGAGAACTCAGACACGGGTGCACGAAAGGGACGACAGACAACTGGATCAGACCATAAAATGTCAGCCTTTTACTAACAACTATTAAGGTAGACCTAACTTTTTTTCTCTATTATATTCTCGACCGCGTCTATGAATTTCCCCAAATTATCAACCAAATCCCTAACTTCAATCTCATCCACATCCATTATAACCTGATAATCGCTTTTATCCCTCATGTTAGCGGCACGAGTCAGAATTTTTCCATATGTTTTATCTAACAAACCTTCCTTCACCACACACTCCCCAAATTTCCCGATAGCGCCAGCATGCGATTTCGTATCAACACCCAGACTCGTTAACAACGCCTTAGCTGCATGAAAAACAGAGTAATAAGCGCGGTTCGCAGCAGACCGAAACCTGTTCTGTTCTACCAAAAGGCGCGCATCATTCGCAAACTCACGCGAAAGCTTCAACTCCTCTCGGACTATTTCCATACAACAGAACCCCCTTCGACAATACTTCCCTCATAAAAGAGGAGCCCGCCCTAACCTCCTCCCGCACTTCATTAGGAGAGTCGAAAAGAACAGACAATGCAACACCATACTCCGCATTAACATCCGTCTGAATATCAAGAATAGTATTATAAACCCGCTTAGAACTGGATATTATCAGAACATCCACATCACTCTCGCCCTGCCTATACTCGCCACGCGCAGCCGAACCATATAGTAAAATCTGATCAATATGTCCTCCAACCCTGTCAGTAACACGACCAACAAAATCGTCCAACGCTCGCTTATAACCCAATGCCGCCATAACAATAATATAATCAACAGAAACATTAAAATAGAGGGAAAAACACGATAACGCCACAAATGAGGGATAACACCAACAACCTGGCAAAAGAGAAGACAGTCCACACACCATGCTGCTGATTTTTATACCGCGGTTTTGAATATTAAAGGGATGATAGTGGAAGCTGTCAGGGCGGTCGTCGGGTTCCTGCTGGTGCTGTTCGTGCCAGGATACGCGGCAACGTGGGCGCTGTTCCCAGACGACAAGGAAATAGACTGGATTGAGAGGATAGCGCTGTCAATAGGGTTGAGCATCTCACTGGTAGTATTGACAGTGTACGTGATGAACCTCGCGCTCGGCATAAAGATAAACTTCGTCAACAGCCTGCTCATAATACTGCTGATAACCCTCGCCTGCGGAGGGATAGGATACTACAGGATGAGCCAGAAAGAGGAGAAAGGAGCTAATAAGGAAAAGAAAACCAAATGCCCGAACTGCGGGTCGGAAGTGATAACACACTACGACCAACACTACGAATGCGACAACTGCGGCAGACAGTGGACGCAACTCAAACAGGCCAAGAAGAAGACAGCGAAAAAATAGACTTTATATTCTAATTCTGCACTATAAGTAAGCCGTTTCAAATAGGCTAACCAGTATGGAAATCACAATCGTCGGAGGCTCAGGCTACACCGGCAGAGAGCTCATCCGGCTGCTGGAAAAACACCCCAACGCAGGGAAGATAACCGTGACCTCAACACAATACAGCGGGAAAAAGGTCAAAGAACTGCACCCCACCCTCCAGACTAACCTGGAATTCGAAGAACTCAACTACGGTAAGGCCAATGAGACTGATATGGTCTTCTGCTGCACACCCCACACCAAGACGCTGGACATCGTCGCCCAGCTTACGACGAAGGTGATAGACTTGAGCGCAGACTACCGGCTCAAAAACCCGGGAGAATATGAAAAATACTACGGAGTCAAGCACACTCACCCTGAGCTGCTGAAGGACACAGTGTACGGGCTGCCTGAACTCCACAGGAAGGAGATAAAAAAAGCGCGGGTTATCGCAAACCCAGGATGCTTTCCCACAGCGATAATATTGGGATTGAAGCCGCTCATGGAGTTGAAACCTGAGAAGATTGCTGTGGACGCGAAGACAGGATACAGCGGCGCAGGCAAGAAATCAGAGGAGACGGAGTATCAGGCGAAACTGAAGGACAATATCATACCCTACAAGGCCGTAGGACACCAGCACACCCCAGAACTGGAGCAGGAGCTTGGAATGAAGGTCGGATTCACGCCCCACCTGCTTCCGGTAGAGCGGGGGATACTAGCCACATTCCACGTGTACGCTGAGGCCGGAGCGGAGAGGATGAAAGAGCTATTGGAGAAACAGTACAAGAAGGAGCCGTTCATAAAGCTGGTGGAGACGCCCAGCCTCCAGACTGTCAACAACACCAACTACTGCGAGATAGGCGGGCTCCGGGAGGACGGCACAGGCAGGAAAGTCTTCTTCTCGGCGATAGACAACCTCATAAAAGGAGCCTCCGGGCAGGCTGTGCAGAACATGAACATCATGCTCGGATACGAGGAGACCCTGGGACTAAAGTAGATGATCGTAAGACAGGAGAAACCATACGAGGAACAGGAAGTATACGAGATTCTGAATCCGCTGGTCGCAGGCTGGTTCAAAAAAAAGTTCGGGAAGTTCGCGCTACCCCAGAGGTACGCTATACCGAACATACACAAGGGGGAGAGCACGCTCGTGTCAGCGCCCACGGGAAGCGGGAAGACGCTGACGGCGTTCCTCACCATACTGAACGAGCTGATAACCCTTTCTGAGCAGAACAAGCTGGAGGAGAAAGTCTACTGCGTCTACATCTCGCCGTTGAAGGCGCTGAACAACGACATCAAGAAGAACCTTGAGGAGCCGCTAAGGGAACTGGAAGAGCAGGCTGGAAGGAAGTTGGGGGTGCGGGTGACTGTGAGAACAGGCGACACGCCGACGTCGGAGCGGAGCAAGATGCTGAGGACGCCGCCGCACATTCTGATAACGACGCCGGAGACGCTGGCGATAGTATTGACCGCGCCCAAGTTCAAGGAGAAGCTGAAGGACGTCAGATGGGTGATAGTGGACGAGATACACGCGCTCGCTGAGAACAAGAGGGGCGTGCACTTGAGCCTCAGCCTGGAACGGCTGCAGAACCTCGCAGGGCGGTTCACGAGGATAGGGTTGAGCGCGACAATACATCCATTAGAGAAGGTCGCCGAATTTCTGGTAGGCTATGAGAATAACCAGGTTAGGGACTGCAAGGTGGTGGACGTCCAGTTCATCAAGGAATTGGACCTGAAAGTGCTGAGCCCAGTCCCCAACCTGATGAACGCCAGCCAGGAGGACATACACAAGAGCATGTACCAGCTCCTCCACAGCCTCATACAGGAGCATAAGACTACGTTAATATTCACGAACACGAGAAGCGGCACTGAAAGAGTCGTGCACAACCTCAAGGACACGTACAAGGAGCACTACAGCGAGAACATCGGAGCCCATCACAGTTCCCTATCGGCAGAGCACAGGCTCGACATAGAGGATAAACTGAGAGGGGGGAAGCTGAAGGTCGTGGTCAGCTCCACCAGCCTGGAGCTGGGCATAGACATAGGATACGTGGACTTGGTTATACTGCTGGGAAGTCCGAAGTCGGTGTCGAGGGCGCTGCAGAGGATAGGCAGGTCAGGGCACAAGCTGCACGACAAAGCCAAGGGCAGGATAATAGTGATGGACAGGGACGACCTCATAGAATGCTCCATCCTGTTGAAGAATGCGCTGGAGGGGAAGCTTGACAGGATACGGATTCCTGAGAACTGCCTAGACGTGCTGGCACAGCAGATATACGGGATAGCGATAGCGGAGACAGAGCACATAGAGAACGTCTACCACATGGTGAGGAGAAGCTACTGCTACAGGAACCTAAGCAGGGAAGACTATCAGAGGATAATAGACTACCTGGCAGGAGAGTACGTCGAACTCGAGCAGAGGAGCGTGTACGCGAAAATATGGGTCAAGAACGACATGATAGGGAAGAGGAGCAGGATGGCGAGGCCCATATACTCCACCAACATCGGGACAATACCTGATGAATCCTATGTGACGGTAATATCGGGAGACACGAGGATAGGCAAAATCGAAGAAGCGTTCCTGGAGAGGCTGAACAAGGGCGACATATTCGTGCTCGGAGGGAAGATATACAGGTTCAACTACAGCAGGGGAATGACAGCCCAGGTCACGCCGTCATCCGGGCCGCCGACAGTGCCCTCCTGGTTCTCGGAGCAGCTTCCGTTAAGCTTCGACCTGGCGATGGAAATCCAGAGGTTCAGGCGGCTCATGGAGGAGAGGATAGAGGAGAAGGCAGTCGCCAAGGAATTCATAAGGGACTACCTGTACGTGGACGAGAACGCCGTCAACTCCATCTATGAGTATTTCAGGGAGCAGCACATGTACGCGAGGATACCGCATGATGGGAGGATACTGATCGAGCATGTGACAGGATTCGGGAAGAAGTACATAGTCTTCCACACGCTGTACGGGAGGAGGGTGAACGACGCGCTGTCGAGAGCGACAGCGTATGTGATAACGAAGAAGAACGTCGCGATAGGGCTCACCGACAATGGATTCTACCTGATGATTGACGGAAAAGCCGATGCTGTGAGGGCCTTCTACAGGCTGACGCCTGAGAACCTGAGAGAGATACTGGAGAACGCGATAGACAAGAGCGACGTCCTCGCGAGGAGGTTCAGGCACTGCGCAGCACGGTCGCTGATGATACTCAGAAACTACAAGGGACGGCAGAAGTCGGTCGGAAAGCAGCAGATGGGCTCCAGGATACTGCTGAGCTTCGTCAAGAGGCTGGACGACAAGTTCCCGATACTGGAGGAAGCGAGGAGGGAAGTGCTTGAAGACCTGATGGACGTCGAGAACGCCATAAAAATCTTAGAAGACGTGAAAGAGGGCAAGGTCAGGGTGAAGATGATATCAAACGACGTGCCGACTCCGTTCGCCTTCAACCTCGTCGCAAGAGGGTACATGGACGTCCTGAGATTGGAGGAGCGGACAGAGTTCATAAAGAGGATGCACGAGGCCATACTGGAGAGGATAAAGGATGGTAGAGGAAATCCTGCCGGGCTTTAGGATAGTAGACCTTGCCCTGTATCTTGAGGAGAGCGGCACGCTGGTGTTCGCCGACGTCCACCTGGGCTATGAGGAATGCCTGAACAGGCAGGGGATCATGGTGCCGAGGTTCCAGTACAGGACGGTGATAGGCCATCTTGACGGCATACTGGAGGAGACAGCGCCGGAGAGGATTGTCATAGGCGGTGACCTGAAGCACGAGTTCGGAAGGATTTCGGAGCAGGAGTGGACTGAAGTCCTGAGGTTCCTGGACCGGCTGAAGGAGTATGATATCGTGCTGGTGAAGGGAAACCACGACACCATACTGGGGCCGATAGCAGGCAGGAAGAACGTCAGAGTCGAGGATGACTGCATTGTAGGGAAGACGCTGATAACGCACGGCCACAGGATACCTGACAAAAAGACCCTGAAGAAATGCGAGACCATCGTGATAGGACACGAGCATCCGGCCATAGGAGTCAAGGACGAGACCATGAAGGAGACCGTCAAATGCTTCCTCAAGGGAAAGTACGAGGGAAAGAATCTGATAGTGATGCCGTCGTTCAATTTCATAACAGAAGGCACTGACGTACTGAACGAGGAGATACTGTCGCCTTTCCTGAAGCAGAATCTTGATGATTTCGAGGCATACTGTGTCGAAGAGAGGAAGGTGATGTACTTCGGGAGGATCGGGAAGCTATAGCGATCAACGCCTATGCTTGCCGAGGGAATCCTTTAGCGATTCGATATCAACCTCTAGGTCGATGAGCCTCTTCTCGGAGTCCATCACCATCTCCTTGTAAGCGTTCTCATCGATCTCCCGATTTTTGAACCTCTTTTTCGCATCCTTTATCGCCCTGCTCACACCAGCCTGCTCCCTCTCGAGGTCCCTGAGCCTGGCCTCCGCGCCTCTGGCGGTATCGACTGCGGAGGGTTTGACCTCCTTCCAGGAGTTGAGCGCGTCCCAGAGGTCAGTGTAGAAATCCTTCTCGCCGCTCTCCTCAAGCTGCTTCTGGGCGAGCTTGAACCACGGAGGAAGCGATGACTTCCGCTCCCTCAGTGATGCGAGGAAGTCGTTCATGTTAGCCTCCCTCTCCTCGCCGCCTCTGTAGGCTTCCTCCCAGGGGAGCTCGAGAGCGTGGTCGCAGACGGCCTTGAGGTCTGCTGAAGAAAACCCTTCGGTAAGCTCGGCCAGCCTGCTGAAATTCACATCAGTGCTGACAGGCTTGCCCCGCGTATGGATTTTTAGGATAGCTTCCCGCGTTTCCTTGTTCGGATTTGGAACGTAAACCTGGTGGGTGAACCTGCCGGCACGCCTCAACGCAGGATCGACGTCCCACGGCGCGTTGGTTGAGCCGATGACCATGACGCCCTTCTTCTCGACGAAGCCGTCCATCTCAGTCAGGAACTGGTTTACCAGCCTCCTGGCTGTGCCGGAAGCCTCCTCCCTTCGGGGAGCGATGGCATCTATCTCGTCGAAGAACAATATGGAGGGGGCATTGCGCGCAGCCCTCTCGAACGCAGCCTTGATGTTGCGCTCGCTCTCGCCCTCCTCGCCGGATATGACGTCAGTGACGCTGACACTGAAGAATGACGCATGACACTCTCCTGCCGTTGCCCTCGCAAGGTACGTCTTGCCGCAGCCAGGGGGGCCGTAGAAGAGTATCCCGCCGCCGACGGTCTTCCCGAACTTCTTAGCGAGCTCAGGGTTGGTCAGCGGATAGACGACGGACTTCTTTATCTTGTCCTTTGCAGTCTCCAGGTCAGCGACGTCGGAGAAGGTTATGTCAGGCTTGACTACCTGGTCGACGCCTCCGGCATAGAACAGTATGTAGTCCGCAAGGTCCTTGAAGAGGTTCTCCTCGCCGCTCTTCCTGATTTCCTTCTCAGCGAGCTTGTACCATGCTGTGAGAGAGCTTGACCGCTGGCCCAATGCTGTGACGAAATCCTTCATGTTAGCCTTCCGCGGCGTCTGACCCTTGAGCGCCTCCTCCCAGGGTATGTCAAGAGCATCGTCGCAGATTGTCTTGATGTCAGCGGAAGAGTAGCCTTCCGTCAACTCTGCGAGTTTGGGGTAGTCCACGTCGACTGCCACAGGCCTCTTCCTCGTGTGAATCTTGAATATCTCCTCCCTCGCTTCAATCTCAGGAGGGGGGATGAAAATCTGGTCCGTGAACCTGCCGGCACGCCTCAACGCAGGATCGAGGTCCCATGGGATGTTAGTGGAGCCGATGATGAGAACGTTCTCGCTGAGGTTTTCGACGCCGTCCATCTCAGTCAGGAACTGGTTGACTAGGACTCTTGAGGAGCCCTCCATCTCAGTCCTCTTGCCGCTGAGAGCGTCTATCTCGTCGAAGAATACTATCGAGGGCGCGTTCTGGCCGGCCTTCTTGAATATCTCGTGGATGTTTTTTGTGCCCTGCTCCGACCCTCCGCT
This sequence comes from Candidatus Altarchaeota archaeon, assembly GCA_043800255.1. GTDB lineage: Archaea > Altiarchaeota > Altiarchaeia > IMC4 > SCGC-AAA252-I15 > JAZDNF01. Next base: position 185,312 of record JAZDNF010000013.1, read on the forward strand.
GACGATGTCCGCAGTGTTTACGTTGAAGAAGTTGACGCCGCATTCGCCGACGGTCGCCCTGGCGATGTAGGTCTTGCCGCAGCCAGGAGGGCCGTAGAAGAGTATCCTCCCGCCGCCCTTCCGGGAATACTTCTTCGAGAGCTCAGGGTGCGTGAGGGGGTAGACGATGGACTGCATTATGTGCTCCTTCACATCCTTCAGGTTTGCTACGTGGGAGAAGTTTATCGTGGAGGACTCCACAGGCACCGAGCCTGCGGCGGTCATCGCGGTCGCGAAGGAGATTGGGTCTAGGCTGACTTCAGTCTTGAAATCCTTCTTGACCTTTTTGGAGCCCTTGGAGCACACGAGCATGTTCACTGTTGACTTTCCAGTCTTCTCTTGCTCAAGCACAATATACGGCAGGTATGAGAGGCCGTTCAGGAAGACGCTGCCAGCGAAGAGGATGCTCAGAACCTCGCTGATCGACTCGTTGGAGAACCTGATCGGGTCCTTGTCATAGTCGTCGTCCGCCTTGTCCTTGACGTCCAGGAACGCCCCGAGATTGTAGCGCTGGTTGCCGAATGTTGGCAGGCGGAAGGTCGGCCTCACAAGATGCTTCCGCATGATCCTGTCGTCGAAGAAATAATAGCGTATGAAATTGAAGAGCTGGTTGGCCTCAGGTTCATAAATTTCTATGAGACCCTGGCTGGCTAGGAAGGAAACTACGCTGGAGTCCATCTCCCTGTAAGAGAGGCTGCCGTATTCGTAGAGATGGCCCATCGCGTTCACAACGGCAGGCGGGAAGTCCAGCATCCTCCTGATAAGGTCTGTCGTCTCGAGTTTCGGCTCATGGTGGAATGCCCTGCCCTTGGCGGCATAGTAGAGGTCGCCGTGTGAGAGGTCAACGTAGAAGATGCAATCCTTCCTGTCGTATGCGATCTTCTTGAAGACCTTCCCCTCGTGCTTGGCCTCGGTCCGCGTCACCTTGAACTGGGCGAGGGGAGAATACCTCCGGTAAATCTTGGATCCGCGGGATTTCAGAAGATTCTTCTCCAGCTTAGAGTCAATTGAGAATGCGTCTGTTATGACCTTCGTTATCTTCATGTTAAAACATTCCTATTTGCGCTTTATATCTGCTTCTGCAAGCGGGGGTATTTAACAGGTCGGACAATATCATAAATGAGGATGAACGTCAGGAAGGCGAGAAAGAAGGACCTCGGACAGCTTATCCAGCTCCTGAACCAGCTGACGCAGGATGAGAGCCCGTCAGTAGACTATGGGAGAGCATACGACGAAATCACAAACTATCCGAACTATCACATGTTCGTCCTGGAGGATGGGAATGAGCTGGTAGCGACTGTTGCTCTGGTCATCATGCCTGGGCTCGCTCACGGGGCAAGACACTGGGCCATGATAGAGAACGTAATCGTTGATGAGAAGCACAGGAGAAAAGGCTACGGGAGAAAACTGATAGAGCATGCTATAGAAGTCGCGAAAGGATTCAACTGCCATAAGATAGTGCTGATCAGCAAATTCTTCAGGAAGGAGGCCCACCAGTTCTACGAGTCCGTGGGTTTTGAGAAGGAGGCCTACGGATTTGGATACGCTAAAGACCTCTGACTTCAACAGACTTCAGCCTCCCGTGCCTGTCAGCTATTGAGGTGCAGACTATGTTCAACGCCTGCTCGACCGCAGGCTGATTCAAGCCGGTTATCTCAACGAATATGTTCTCAGTGTCGGCTGACACCCTCGTGAGCTCGCCGTTTATTATCGGCGGAAAGGAGAGAACCTGGCCGGCGCTGTCCACAATCAACGGGTACTTTTCCAAACCCCTGAGAGCCCATGCATAGGCCCGCCCCTTCGGATGGTTTATGAGTATCTGGGAAAGGTTCAACTCCTTAGGCATGTCCAAAGGCACAAAGGAGACTGAGTCAGGCTTCACAGCCGTATAGTAGTAGGGCGGTTTCAGCCGCCGGGAATCGTGAACTCCGATAGCTACCCTCCTCCTGTCCCTCCCATGGGTGAGGTGAAGCTTCTCCTGCATGTTCATCAGCGAGATTAGCTGAGGCTCGTCTATCACGACATCCTCTATGACAGCGCATGCTATGCATGGCCTGACCGTTTTAACGCTCGCCTCGACGTTCAACACGACATTGGATCTTAGGACAGGATAGGATACGCCGCCCACCTGAAGGCCTAGGAAACCCTTAAGCGCCCTGGAGAACCCCTCAACGCTGAGGAGGTCAGTCCTGTTGGGGAAAACCTCCATGACGAGTGTAGTTTCGTCAATACGCTCAAGCCCGACACCAAGCATAGGAATGACATCCTTAAGCTCTGCCGGCTTGAATGGCCTGCCGAGGAGAGTGCAAACTTCCCGGAAATTGAACTCGACTGTAGGCATTTTTTAAACAAAACAGCTATAATCTCTTAAACACGGTGGTATAAATGTATGTCATAATTGCTGGCGGCGGGACGATGGGCAGGGAAATCGCGAGAGCCCTGCCAGACCATGAGATTGTTATAGTCGAGAAGAATCGTGAAGTCTGCGAGAGAGACACGAAAGAGCTTAACGCGACCATAGTCAACGGCGACTGCACGAGGATACATGTGATGGAGGAGGCTGAGTTCGACAAGGCTGACGCCGTGATCGCTGTCACAAACAGCGACGAAGTCAACCTGCTGGTTGCGCTCTACGCGAAGAAGAAGAAAAAGCACGTCATAGTCAGGGTCAAGGAGCCAGAATACACGCAACTCTTCGAGGAGTTGGGAATAAAGGACATAATCTCCCCTGAAAGGCGGGCTGCCATGGACATCGCCAACAAGGTAGTCTGGAAGTAGCGGCAGCTCAAACGCTAAAATCCAGGAGGGCACACACTTTCTTTAAGGCTTTTGGAACCATAGGATTATAGGATGTGAGGAGACTAACAGCCCTAAAGAGATTCCAAGATGAGAACACTGATTTTTGAAGATGTTGGTATTTCTCTGCGGGAGATTACCGAGGTTTTTCAGTTGATGGCGATTGTAATGCTCCTGCCGATTCTTGCGACCTTTTACTATGCACCAGTCCATAATATGGTTTCGTTGCTTAAGGCTAGTTCTGCCTTCGTCATACCCTCCATCGTATTCTACTTGATATACTTGTGCCTGCGGGCAGGTATACGCACAGAAAGAGAGGCCAAAGTTAAACATGCGCTCATAGGCGTTGTCATTATCTGGATAGTCGCACCATTTGTCGGCGGCTTTCCCTACTATATCCGCGGAGTACTCGACTTAACAAGCTCCTTTTTTGAGAGCATGAGCGGTTGGACGACAACAGGTCTGACTATGGTAGAGTATCCGGAGAACCTGTTCGGCGGTAACGAGGACATGCTATTTTATCGCAGTCTGACCCACTTAGTTGGCGGCATCGGCATAATCGCCCTCGGACTCCTGTTCTTAGTAAGAGACGCTCCGGTTGCCGCAGCTTATTACGCCTCTGAGAAAGGAGACCAACGCCTAAGGCCTGGATTGAAAGGCACCGCCGGAGAGGTGTGGAAGATTTACATGATGTACACGTTCGCCGGCATAATGCTGTTGTATCTTGTGGGCATGCCGTTTTTTGAAGCGATAAACCATTCGTTTGCGGCGATAGCGACTGGCGGGCTTTCGCCATACTCTGATTCCATTGGACACTATAACAGCTTTGCTGTCGAGGTGGTCACCATGCTTATCATGCTGGCTGGCGCGACGAGCTTCATCGTCCACTATCAGATATTCAACGGGAACTACAGGAAACTGTTCGGTAACATTGAGATTAGGTATATGATGTTTTTCCTTGTAGTGTCAACAGCGGCGCTTATATTCTACTTCTCAGCATCTGATGCGATGGACAGCATGAACGTGCACTCGCCGTATGACGTGTTCCGCAAGAGTATATATCAGGTTGTTTCATGCATGACCACTACAGGTTTTTCGACCACTAACGTAGAGCACTGGCCGCCTTTTGCGCTGACAATACTGATGATATTGATGTACGTGGGGGCCTCATATGCTTCAACAGGCGGTGCGCTCAAGATACTGAGATTTGCCATCGTGGTCGCCACCATAAAAAAAATGCTGAAGAGGATGGTACTCCCAAAGAATGCGGTCTGTCTGACTAGAGTAGCTGGTAGAACCATAAGCGATAAGGAATCTCTGGAAGCGCTGGCTCTTGCTGCGGCATTCTTGGTATTCGCTATACTTGGCGCCATGGTGCTCATGCTAGTCTGCGGATATACTGGATACGAGAGCCTGACGACATCATTCTCAGCCATAGGCAACGTCGGCATGGGATTCATCACAGGCGCCAGATGGTATGATATGCCTATGATCGGAAAAAACACAATCACTACTCTGATGTTTCTCGGCAGAATCGAAATATTCCCGGCTCTGATAGTATTCAAATCATTTTTCGAGAAGAGAGGGTAAAATTAGGTAGAGCGGATGCGCATCATTTGAGTCAACTGTAGTCTGTAATCCTCCTTTGGCGGAGTATTTCGCTTTTCTCGACGTAGTTGCACAGAGGGATCTTAAGCCGCGTGCTGATGTCGTCCAACGCTTCCCGGAGGGTGTTAAACCGTTTAGGCCTCTTCTCGAATGCCTTGCGGACGTTCTCCCTCACCTCCCACACGCCGACAGGCATCACATAGCCTTCATAGATTTCCCTGAATATGACGACGCGGGCCTGGCGCATCATCCTGCTCAATGCTTCGACAACGCCGAAGCGGCCGGCATAGTATCCGCCTCCCTCGTTTATGGCGTAATCGGTGCGGCCCTCATGCCGCTCGTGCTCCTCTATTATCGTTGGCATGCTATGGGACATCGTCCACAGCGTTTCCGGAGCCCAAGCCTCGAACTGCTCGAACTCCCAAGCACCAGGCATCAGCAGTATCTCGAAATGGTTCTCAAGATACTGGTTGGAATAGACAAGATAATCGCTTAGGGAGGGGTAGGTTCTGACAGACTTCAGGAGTTCCTTGGTGAGTATGTCGTCCACGGCAGTTATGCTCCACCTTGTCGGGACAAGCCTTTTGCCAGTTGGCATGCCAAGGGCGCCGGAAGAGAGAGCCCTCGTCAGGTAATAGACGTCATAGCCTTTGTCAAAGAGCAGGGATAGCATGTCAGACGCTCTGATCTCGTCGCCCACAACATATTCGACATTTGCGGGAATCCTGGGATTGTCAGCTATCTTGAAGCTGTCAAGAACGCCTGACGGGCCCATAGGCTGGCTTATCGGGGAAAAGCTCATCGAATACGTGGGCTGGCGCTTGAAGTGGGTTTCCACGTCAACAGGTTTCACAGACAATGCGATCTCCTGATTGTCTGAGACGAACCTGCCATGGTTTCTGACGTTCACAGGAGACTTGCTCCTGACGAGCATGGACCTCATCAGCAGTATGTCGTCGAATCCCATCCCATACCAGCTGGCAGGGTCGTCCAGCAGGGAAGCGTTGTTACTCTCGACAGAGGTCATCGGCCCTACGAAGACGTCCGGATAGTTCCTCCAGCCTACGAAGATGCTTGGGGAGGGGCCGAACATGTCCTGCTTCAGCTTGCCCTCGAACGGATTCTGCAATCTCACCTTCTCCAGCAGCGGGCAGTATGACATGCCGCACATGAGGCGGCCGCCTTTACATGTGAGACAAAGAGCCCGGGACATGGGCCTGGCCTTCGCCATCTGCCTCATGATCTGACAGCGGGGGCTCTCCCACGACTGATACTTGGCCGGCATTTTTTAATGGACGTTGTTTATATATTAGGCGATGGACATCAAAAAGAAAGTTGAGAGTGCGTTGGAAAAGATACGGCCGATGCTGCAGATGGACGGCGGAGACATTGAACTGGTCGGCATAGAAGGAAACACCGTAAAAGTGAAGCTGAGGGGAGCCTGCCACGGGTGCCCGATGAGCCAGATGACACTACAGCATGGGGTGGAGAAGGCCATAAAGGAGGCGGTGCCCCAGATAGAGAAGGTCGTTTCAGTGGCAGATTAAAATGCAGATTCTTGGGCCGCAGATAACAAATCTGCTGGGGCAGGGGCTGGTCATAATAGGAGGCCTGGTGCTGTTTTTGAGCATCATAGGGGCGCTCGGCGTTTACGTGTTCTGGAAGACGAGGAGGATATTCATACCAAGGATAACCCTCTTCCTAGTGTCAGAGTTCGAGGCTTTCGTGAAGCCGATAACCGGCCTGCTCAACATAAGAGGCGACTTCGTGGACAACATGATAACCCACTTGAGGAACGTCATATACAGGAAGGACTTCTCAGGGACTCCATTACATCAGAGGGCCGTGTTCCTCCCCCAGTGCCTCAGGCATCCGGAATGCCCGGCGACGCTGTCTACTGAGGGTATAAAGTGCATAAACTGCGGAAGGTGCGGCATAGGCGCAATAAAGGAGGAGGCTGAGAGGCTTGGATACCTGTTCTTCATCTCCCCAGGATCCAGCCTTGTGAAGAGGATGGTGGCGAAATACAGGCCGAAAGCGGTTCTCGGCGTCGGATGCGTGATGGAGATAAAGGAGGGCACCTCGGCGATGGAGCACGCGGGGATAACGTCGCAGGCTGTTGCGCTCTCGAAGGACGGCTGCGTTGACACGAGAGTCGACGTAAGAAAGCTGATGAATAAGCTATACTCTGGGATCGAAGTGGTCGACCCTGACTACAACAGGAGGATAGAGGAGATAAACAACAGGTGGACGCACGTCAAACTGTCGGTCGAGGAAAAGGGCAGGGCAAAACGACAGTATTTTGAACGAGAGAAAAAGAATTTCGCGGGAGGCTAAGGTTATTTAACCTCTCTCAATAATTTAATACCTTTTTTCTAAAATGGCTGGGTTGTCTGAACGCGTTTTGAAGTTGAAGAAGGAGGAGGATGCAGTCATACTCGCGCACAACTACCAGAAGCCTGAGATACAGGATGTGGCTGACTTCACAGGCGACTCCCTTGACCTTGCCAGGAAGGCGGGGCAGGTTGATGAGAAGTACATAATATTCGCAGGCGTTGACTTCATGGCAGAGGGCGCCGCGATAATGAACCCAGACAAGACGGTCATAATACCTGACGTCAACGCTAGATGCCCCATGGCAGCCCAGCTTCCAGCCAAGGAGGTCATAAAAGCCAAGAAAAAGCACCCCGGAATTCCCGTCGTGCTGTACGTTAACACTCTAGCTGAGGCGAAAGCAGAGGCTGACATAACATGCACCTCAGCCAACTGCGTCAACATAATAAACTCTGTCAAAGGGGATGAAGTGATGTTCGGACCTGACAGGAACCTGGCATACTACGTGCAGCAGAGGACAAAAAAGAAGGTCATACCGATACCTGAAGACGGCTACTGCATAGTGCACAAGCACCTCCTGTCATACCCTGACGTGATGATGCTGAAACAACAGCACCCTGATGCGCTGCTGCTCGCCCACCCTGAGTGCGAGCCGGAAATCCAGGAAAAGGCTGATTACATATTGAGCACCGGAGGGATGGTGAAAAAGGCCGGAGAGCTTGACAGCAGGGAATTCATAATAGCGACAGAGGAAGGCATCTGCCACAGGCTGCGAAAGGAAAACCCAGGTAAGAGGTTCTACTGTCTGGACTACGCAGTCTGCAGGAACATGAAACTGCACACGCTGGAAAAGGTATACGATGCTATCAAGAACAAGGCTCCCGTAGTAAGAGTAGACGAGAGGGTGGCTGCAAGGGCACGCAAAGCAATAGAGAGTATGCTCGACGTGAGAGAACGCGACTAGGTTATAATCGAGCAATCCAATAACTAAGATATGAGGAAGGAGGGCATAACACACGTCAGGAAAAGGGATGGACGGGTCGTGAAATTCAATCACGAGAAGATTACAAACGCCATCTACAAGGTGAGTGCCGCCGTCGGGAAGGCTGACGAGAAGCTCGCTGAGAGGCTCTCGAAGAGGGTCGTCAAAGACCTGCAGAAGAATTTCTCCGGGAAGACGCCATCCGTAGAGCAGATACAGGATGTCGTTGAAAAAGTCCTGATGGACGAACACCAGGCTGAGATGGCCAAGGCCTACATCCTCTACAGGGAGAGGAGAAAGGACATACGGGAGGCCAAATCGCTGATAGGCGTGAAAGACGACGTCAAACTGTCTGTGAACGCCATCTCGATCCTAGAGCGCAGATACCTGAAGAAGAACGAACACGGCGAAGTCATCGAAACCCCGGGCCAGATGCTCAAGAGGGTGGCCTCGAACATAGCTGAAGCTGAGAAGAGATACAAGAAGGCTGAGAGGGAGATAAAGGCGATAGAGAAGGAGTTCTATGAGAGCATGAGCAGACTCGAGTTCATACCTAATTCGCCGACGCTGATGAACGCCGGCACAGACATACAGCAGCTCAGCGCCTGCTTCGTCCTGCCTGTGGAGGACACAATGGAGAGCATATTCGAAGCTGTCAAGAACACCTCGCTGATACACCAGTCGGGCGGCGGCACAGGATTTTCGTTCTCTAGGCTCAGACCCAAAGGCGACATCGTAAAGTCCACGGGAGGGGTCGCATCAGGCCCGCTCTCCTTTATGAACGTGTTCAACGCCGCGACAGAGGTCGTGAAGCAGGGCGGTAAGAGGAGGGGAGCGAACATGGCCATCCTCAGGGTAGACCACCCGAACATAACCGACTTCATAGTCGCAAAAGAGAGGGAAGGCGTTCTCAACAACTTCAACATATCCGTGGGTATAACAGACAGGTTCATGGAGGCGGTGATAACCGACTCAGAGTATGACATAGTAAACCCCAGGAACAACCAGATGAGTGGAAAACTCAACGCACACCATGTCTTCGACCTCATTGTGACGATGGCTTGGAAGAATGGGGAGCCGGGCATAGTGTTCCTGGACAGGCTGAACAGGGACAACCCGACGCCCGCGCTGGGCATGATAGAGTCCACGAACCCGTGCGGCGAGCAGCCGCTCTTGCCTTACGAGTCCTGCAACCTGGGAAGCATAAACCTGTCACTGATGATAAAGAGGGAGAACGGAAAATACGCGGTCGACTGGAAGAAACTCAAGAAGACCGTCAAAACAGCTGTGAGATTCCTAGACGACGTCATCGACATGAACAAGTATCCGTTGAAGCAGATAGAGACGATGACGAAGGGCAACAGGAAGATAGGGTTGGGCGTCATGGGATTCTCTGACATGCTGATAAGGCTGGGCATACCCTACAATTCGATGAAGGCTGTGGAAACCGCCGAAGACATCATGAGGTTCATGCAAGAGGAAGGCAGGAACATGTCAGAGGAGCTCGCCAACGAGAGGGAAACCTTCCCCAACTGGAAGCAGAGCGTATACCATAAGGAGAGGAAGATGAGGAACGCGACCATAACGACGATCGCGCCGACCGGGACCATAAGCATAATAGCCAGCTGCTCGTCAGGAATAGAGCCCCTTTTCGCGATCTCATACCTCCGGAAGACGCCGCAGTTCGAGTTCGTCGAAGTCAACCCGGTGTTCGAGGAGATAGCACGGCAGAGAGGATTCTACAGCGAAGAGCTCATGAGGAGAATAGCAGGCAGGGGCTCCATACAGGACATCGAGGAGATACCTGAGGACGTCAGGAGGATTTTCGTGACAGCCCATGACATAAAGCCAGAAGACCACGTGAGAATACAGGCCGCCTTTCAGAAGTACACCGACAACGCGGTCAGCAAGACCGTGAACTTCCCGAACAACGCGACAACAAAGGACGTCGAGGAAGTGTACGTGCTCGCCTACAAGCTAGGCTGCAAGGGAGTCACCATATACCGGGACAAGAGCAGAGAGGAGCAGGTGCTCAATATAGAATCAACGCCGCCCAAGAGGGAGGCCAAAGAGTCTGAAAGCGAGAGGATGGCCGCGAAGAAACTCGGAGTCTGCCCTGAATGCAAGAGCAACCTATTGTTTGAAGAAGGATGCGCCAAGTGCCCGGACTGCGGCTACTCAGTCTGCACAGTATGATGGAGAACAACAACCGGCTGGGGCTCATACACGTTTACACTGGGGAGGGCAAGGGAAAAACTACGACAGCACTGGGCATATCAGTCAGAGCGCTAGGCCACGGCCTCAACGTGATGTTCATACAGTTCCTCAAAGGCGGAGCCCACATCGGAGAACTCAGCATAGCCGAGAACTATAAAAATTTCAGGATAAAGCAGTTCGGCAAAATCTGCCCCTACTCAGACAAGATGAGGAAAGGCCTTATAGACTGCGGGAACTGCAGGGACTGCCTGATGTCCTACGATGAGGACATCAAGATGGCGAAGGACGCCCTGGAGTATTCGAAGAAGGCTGTGAAGTCCGGCGACTATGACATTGTGGTGCTGGATGAGATAAACGTGGCAATGGCGAGGAAGCTTGTCAGCACAGGAGAAGTCCTCAAGATGCTTAAGAAGAAGAAACCGCACACGGAGGTCATACTCACCGGCAGGTACGCGCCGAAAGGCATAATAAAGGCTGCCGACATCGTAACAGAGCTCAAGGAGATAAAGCACCCTATGAGGAAAGGCGTCATAGGAAGATATGGTATAGAGTACTAGGCCTGTTTTTTCCTGTAGTCTTCTATCGCCGCTTTCAGCGCGTCGGCAGCCAGATTCGAGCAGTGCATTTTTATCGGAGGCAGACCCTCCAATGCGTCTGCCACGTCCTTCTTGCTTATCTTCATGGCATCGTCCAATGTCTTCCCCTTCGCAAGGTCGGTTATCATGCTCGAGGTGGCTATCGCCGCGGCGCATCCGAAAGTTTTGAACTTGATGTCCTCTATCTTATCGTCCTTCACCCTGATGTACAGGGTCATCATGTCGCCGCATACCGGGTTGCCGACTTCGCCTATGCCGTCAGCATTCTCTATCTCGCCCACGTTGTGGGGGTTCTGGAACAATTCAATAACTTTCTTTGAGTACATTTTATCCTTTTCTTTTTACCAGGGGGCTCATTGCCCTCAGCTGCTCGACAGCCTCCCTGACCGCGTCAATCGTGTATTCGACTTCTTTCAGAGTGTTCTCCCGCCCCAGCGTGAACCTGAGGGTCCCGTGGGCGTCCTCGGGTTTCATGCCGATTGCTATGAGGACGTGGCTTGGTTTTAGGCTCTGCGAGGAGCATGCCGAACCTGTCGAGACTGCGACGCCCTTCATGTCAAGCCTCAGCAGCAGGGACTCGCCCTCCACGTATTTGAAGGCTATGTTCACGTTGTTGCACAGCCGCCTTTCTCTCGGGCCGTTCAGCCTCGTGTCAGATATCTTGAGGAACTCGCTGATGAGCCTGTCCCTGAGAGAGACCATGTGCTTTATGTGCTCCTCTTTGGCCAGTTCAACCGCCTTCGCGAACCCGACTATGCCTGGGATGTTCTCTGTCCCAGCCCGAAGGTTATGCTCATGGTGCCCGCCTTCCATCTGCTTGTAAAGCTTAGTCCCCTTTTTCACATACAGTGCTCCGACTCCCTTGGGGCCGTGTATCTTGTGGGCTGAGAAGGACGCCAGATTCAGGTTCATCCGTCTGACGTCGATTGGGACTTTCGTGAAGCTCTGCACGCAGTCTGAGTGGAAGCATACGCCTTTCCGAGCGCAAACCTTGCCTATGGCTTCCAAATCCTGTATTACCCCTACCTCATTGTTGGCGTGCATGATTGAGACTAGTGTGGTTTTGTCTGTGATGGAACTCTCAAGCTCCTTGAGATTTATGAAACCTTCGGAGTCGACGCTCAGGTAGGTTACGCTGAAGCCTTCCTTCTCCAGCTGTTTGCACGTGCTCAAAACCGCAGGATGCTCTATCTTCGATGTTAGTATATGACTGCCCTTCGGCCGGAGGGCGAACGCCGTGCCCTTCAGGGCCAGGTTGTCTGACTCGCTTCCCCCAGACGTGAAGACTATCTCATCAGGTTCGGCGTTTATCTTCTCTGCGATAGTCTGCCTCGAACTCTCAAGAGCCTCCTTGGCCTCCCTGCCGAACTCATGCAGGCTCGATGCGTTCCCGAACTGCTTGGTGAAGTATGGAAGCATTGCGTCAACAACTTTCTGGTCTGTCGGCGCGGTTGCCGCATGGTCGAAGTAAACTTTCATCTGGTGTCAGATAATATTAGTATCATATTATATGCTTTAGCGCGCTTTCGTAGTGCTCCCCGTTTTGTTTGCAAAACTCGACGACCTCTGTTTTGGGTATCACTGGCATATTATGCTTTATGACGGTTTTGAAGCTCGGTTTCGGGTGGAGTATGTAGACGACTCCGAAGAGCGTCCGGTTCTTGTCTGCCAGACAGTACTCTGCATCGTGCTTCTGGAAGAGGTTCTCCCACCAGCTGACATCCTTGTCCAGTATCCTCAGGTGTATCGGCAGATAACCTTTTGTTATCCTACCGTGTGATTTTCCGTTCGTCCATATTCTGACCGCATTGTCGTGCGAGAAGGCGTACTTCCTGTTTTTTACTGATTCAATCAGGGACATGTCACCATGATTTCTTTTTACGATGTCCTCGGTCATCTGTTGTGGTTTAAGTGCGACATATACGCCCCTCTTCATCCTCTTCAGGAATCCGAGTTTGGTCAGGTCATGGAGGACTTTCGCGTGCTGAGCGCTTTCGAATGTCTTTTTGAAGTCTTTGGCGTTGAACTCTGAGTTGCCGAAGCAGTGTATTATCCAAGCGTATAGTTTAAAATAGTTGTACATATTACTGATTATGTAATAATCTTTTAAAAATGTTACTTTTTCTGTAATTTTCTACGAACGAACCTGAAATGCTGAGCCTCAGACCCTGCAACAAGCTCCCTGACAATGGCCAAAATCTTACCCGCAGGATAATTTTTAGCAAGAGGGACGTCCAACGTAGCCCCACCACCAAGAAAACAGTGGAACTTAGACTCAGTGGATACTGTTTTTTTCAGGCCAACCCCCTCCCGAAGGTGATAGGAGAGAGAATACCTGTCAAAGTCGAGGCCCAATTTTTCGATCTTGTTCCTATGCCTCATAGAGTCAACCTCCCAGAGCCGCCTGTTGTGAGTCCCAACCGGGCTCTCAGCCAGAGCCAGCAGCATGTCAGACTCCCTGGCAAAGTTTGAGACCAGGCGCGACATCCTCCTCACAACCTTCAACCCGAACTCCAGGCCGGTTTTAGAATCCAAACGCGAGCCGGTCGAGATGTAAGCCATGTCGTCCAAGCCAGCGAACCCTATGAGGTAAGTCTGCCGGTCAGGCTCAAAGTAGAGGCCGCCGCCTTTATCCACTTTCTGGCTGAAGAACGGGAACAACCCGTTCTCAAGGTTGTCCTCAAGAGTCTGCCTCTTCAGTAGGAGAACGTTTTTCGCGTCAGCGACCCTGCGCCCAATGAGGCGGAATATCTTCCTATCGTCACCATTGGCCTCCAATGCTATCTGCGGCAGGTTCACTGTGACCATCTGAGCGCAGCCCCCCCTGAGATATCCTGCTAGAGTGTCCTTGCGTATTACTGGCGGCGCCAGCGGCATAAGGTAGGCTGAATTCTGATAGCATTTGAACTTTGACATGTACTTCCTGTTAACCGTGAATGATGGGCTGCCATGCTTTGACGAGAGCACAGCAACATCTGACAGTATATCATGGTCCAGCTCTTTCTTGGATATCTGAAGCTCGAGTTTAGGCATGTTGAAGCCTTCATGCCTGTGGTCGCCCCTAGTGTACACTTGGATAAGTGCTGATAGAATCCTCTCAGCCTCGTCCTGGAAGTCAGAGTATGTGACGTCTTTCCTCACCAACCCGCCGGGGAGGACGGCAGGCAGATTCTGAAGCTGAGCTGGCAGGGTTAGGTTACACTGCACGCAGCTGAACAGGCCCTGAGTGGAGTACGTCTGGCTTAGCTCGTATATGAAAACCTGGGCAAGCTGGGCTATCTCCTCAGCATCCAAGCCGGACACATAGGGAGCCATGAATGTGTTGAAATAATTCAAACCCTGCCCGCCGACGCAGCTAGTCTGGGCGGCACCAAGTATCTTGGCAGCCTGCAGGAACGCCACCTCAGGATTCTTCGGCGGACCGCTGGTTGCGCTGTATTTTCCCACCCCATCGGCCCTGAAACCGCTCTTCAGGAAAAACCGGAGATCGTGGGAGAAGCTGTAAGTCCTGATCGGGAAGTGACCGATATCGTGTATGTGTATCCTCCCAGCCAGGTGGGCGTCAGCCAAGTTCGAAGGCAGAACGTTCAAGAGAGTGTACTCCAGTATCATCTGCTCTGCCATGACGTCTTCGATGGTGTCAGGATTGTACTGTCTGCCGTCGCCTGAGCCGCCCATTATGAGCGTTGTGACATCATAGACCGGCATTCCAAGCCTCGTGTACCTCGCCCGCGTGTTCTCAAAACCGTGCTCCAGCAGCTTTACGTTGACAATCTCCCTTATCAGGGGGGCGGTCACATAATCCAGCTTGAGCCTGGAGAGCTCCTTCTCCACGTCCCTCGCTATCTTCAGCGCGTGAACCTCGTCCAAGTCGGTCTCAGCCATCAGCGAGTCGACTATCTTATGGAGCTTGAACGTCTCCAGCATTATCTTAGACGTCCTGACCCTCAGATTCAGGCGATACATGAAACGGTCAGCTATGTCAGGGTTGAACTTCTTCAGCTTTTCGTAGACGATACCCCTGATTTCAGAAGTCGGCATACTGTCATACAAGACAGCCTTAACCTCAGACGCTATCTCAGTCGAAAGCTCCAATGAGACGCCAGCATTCATACAAGCTGCGATAATCTTGTCAGCCTTGAACGCCTGCAACGAATTGTCCGACTTCCTCACATCCATAACACACCAACCAGAACCAGTTATAATCCTAAGTAATTAGGGTAGAAGATTAAAAGTTGCGGGTATGACGTCAGGCTACAATATCTTGGTAGGGTCGCAGCATTGTCCTGACTATGTCCTTCGAGTACTTGGCTATCCTTGAGAGGTTTTTTGCGATAACGATGACGCCGCCAACCTTCTTCGGAGGCAAGTCGCTGTCATACAGATCTGCTAGGATCTCTTTATGGATTCTGTCAACCCGGTCGAACATGCCGACCACTCCATTCGCCAACGCCTCATCGCAATCGCCAAATGCCGTCTCCATGTCCTTCAGCATCTGCAGGACAAGATCCTTCTCAGTCTCCAGTTTTTTGGAGAGTTTGTCACTGCCAAGTTCTGCGCTGATGCCGTCTTCGGCTATGTAGGATATGTGGTCTGCAATCCTCTCCAAGAATGTTGAGAAGTCTATGAGGATGAGGGACAGGGGAACGTTGCCGCCCATCGGCATTCCTGACAGGTACTCCAGAACATTTTTTCTTATGTCCCTGTTCAGCTGGTCGGTCTTGTCTTCGCGCCCGATGACTTCCCCGGCTTTCCTCGCATCCTTCGTCTCAAGAGCCTCCCAAGTATCCTCAAACATCTCCAGAATCTCTTTATGCATTATCCTGACATCGTCCATCGCCTTCTCCAGCAGCCTGTTGGCTTTGACAATCTTGAGCACACTGACCATCTTACATCAGCCTCCAAGGTATATTACGAGTCCGGGAATAATAAAAAACATTATCAATGCGAACATTACCAGTGATACCGCCCCATTCCTGGACGACACTATGACATTAGACACTCTGGACGTCAGAAGCAGGGGCAGATCCCTCAAACCAGGAGTAATAAGCCACAGGGTAACGCCTATTACATTGATAATCACATGAACAAGTCCAACGCTCAAACCCAAAACCCCGAATTTTATGTACGATATTATCTGCCCTGGATCGATAGTCGTTCCTATGTTGCAGCCCAACAGGTAGGGGTAAATCTTTTTCAGACTGACAGCGCCGGAGGCTACGAAGGGTATTGCCAGGGCGGTCGCAACACTGCTGCTCTGCAATACCCATGTAACCGACGAGCCAACCACAATCCCTCTGAACGGGGTTTTGAACGCCCGGTCAACAGAGTCCGCAGCCATGTCTTTCATAAAGTTCTGGACCGACGTTGACATAAACTCCAGAGAGAGCAACAGCACTATAAAGGAGGCTATGCCGGTAATCGCGGCTGCTAGGAGGGTTTTGCCGAAAATGACAGTTATAGTTTCTACAGCAGGCTGGACAGCGGGGTCTGTGAATACGTCTATGAAATCCGGGAATCCGCCAAGCACTGCCCCGATTACTGGAAAATTGCCAATCAAACCTGCTAAAAACGTCGATGACCTGCTGAGGAGATGTGTGGTACTCTCAAGTATGAAGAAGACAGAAACGTTGAGCACTTTGAAGACGTCGTTGGCTAACGCGACTGGAACAGCCCTCGAAAATTCAAGCTTTCTGAAGGAGTAGCCCAACGCAATTAGTACAGAGGTTATCGTGGTTCCGATGTTCGCCCCCATCACAAACGGGACCGCTTGGGCAACCGTCATCCCGCCCGCGGCAACGGTTGCGATGCAGACTGCAACAACACCTGACGAACTCTGCACTATGGCTGTCGCCATTATCCCGGCGCACAACGCGGACAGGGGATTCCCAACAACTCTGCTGACGTAATCCTTTGCCAGCCCCTCCTTCCCTTCAGCCGCGAATGCGATAATCCATGATGCCTTCAGGCCGCAGAGTGAGCAGACGAAGAGGTATATCCCAAGTAGTAACAACAAGAGATTAAAACTCCAACCCCGACCCTCGAACATTTTATTAAGAATGTAACGTGAGGTATAAATAGACTGTTCGAACGGAAATGTTGGACTATCTGCTCCTTGCCTTAACAGGTTGTCTTTTAGGGGTCATAACAGGCCTGACTCCGGGATTGCACGTTAATACTGTGTGCCTGCTGGGACTGTCAGTCTATCCTAGACTGGGGCTGGATCCGCTCCAGTTCTCGGTTGCCATGGTTGCCATGGCGGTAACGCACACCTTCCTGGACTTCATACCCGCAATCTTCATCGGAGTCCCAGAAGAGCAGACCGCGTTAAGCGTTCTGCCAGCCCACAAGCTCGTCTTAGACGGCAAAGCGTTGGACGCTGTGAGGATAACAGCCTACGGCAGCCTCCTCGGGCTGTTCGTTTCCCTCCTGCTTGTGGTGCCAGCAATGTACGTCATACCAAAAGTATACGCAGCCATAAGAGGGTTCGTGGTATATGTCATAATAGCTGCGGTCGCCCTCCTGATACTGAGGGAGAAACGGAAAATCTGGGCTTTGACCGTTTTCCTGCTGTCAGGCTGGTTCGGCTTGGAAGTCCTAAATCTCAAAGTAATATCAAGCACGCAGGTCCTGTTCCCAGTGTTCGCAGGCCTCTTCGGGATAAGCACGATACTGGACTCCCTGAAATCCAGAAGCTTGAGAGTGCCGCAGAAAAGGTATTCCACCGTTCAGATGGACCGGGAAATCATATGGCCGAGTATTCTCGGAACGCTTGGAGGAATAGCTGTCGGAGTGCTGCCAGCGATGAGCCCCTCCCAGGTGGGGATACTGATGTTCAAGATGTTCGGGAACAGCGTGACAAGGTTTCTGGCAGCAGTCAGCGCAATAAACACCTCAGACGCCATATTCTCGCTCGTCTCCCTCTACACCATAGGAAACCCCAGAAGCGGCGTCGCGACCATGATAGGCAAGATAATAGAAGTGAACTCCCAAACCCTCTGGCTCTTCCTCGGAACAGTAGCGTTCACAGCGGCTTTTGCGACTGTACTCCACCTGAGGATAGGAGCGCTAGCTCTCAGAGTATTCAACAGGATAGACTTCAGGATGCTGAACCTTACAACGCTGATTATCGTGTTCGCACTCCTGCACGCACTCACAGGCCTGACAGGAATATTGATAGCACTCCTCGCAACCGCAATCGGATTGATACCGATACACACCGGAGTAAGCAGGACGCATCTGATGGGAGTGCTGATAGTGCCGACGGTGTTCTACTTCCTGGGAATTGGTTAGGTAGTAGGTTTTTCCAGTATCACGATGCTCTCCCGGACAGGCTTCTGCTTCTGGATGCCGTGAACATCGCACCATCTGGCGTTCGCAACCCAGATATCCTTAACCTCAAAGCCGGCCTGTTCAGCCAGCTCAGCCAATATGAGGTCAACATCGACTGTGAGGTTAGGCAGGCAGGCGTTGCCTACAACATAAAACGCTAAACCACCATCAGACAGAACAGGGTACAAACTCTCAAGGCTGGCATAGATATCCTCAAAATAGGCTCTCACAACAACAGGGGACTTCACAGGATCATCAAAGTTGGAGATGGAATCCAGTATAGGACTAAGTCTCTCAGACCTGACACTCCCCTTGCTAGAGTATGCTGCTCCGACGTGAGACCTCAACGACTTAGACCGCAACTCGGCGTACTCTTTAGTGTCAACCAGCAGAGCCAACTCCAACGCATACAGTTTAGCATAGTCGACGAAATTCAGATACGGGGGGGAGGTGATGCACACGTCAGCAGACCCTGGAGGAAGCTCCAGACTGCGGGCATCCCCAATATGCGCCCCAGCCTCCGCGCCGCCATCCAACTGAACCCTCGAAAGGTCCTTATACATCCGCTTAAGCCGATTCTTCAGAAGATACCTGACAGGCGCAAGATGCCTCTTCTTGACAATCTTCAAGACGCCGCCGTCCTTTTTAGTGTTGCTGGCCTGGCCGACAATGCTCAGCAAACCCAGCAGGAGGAAGTTCCTCGACATCTCATCCTCAACATCAAGAATCCTCTCCTTGAAAAACAGGATATCGTTGCGAGCATACCTTGAGAACACCTTCCGCATGTCCAGGAACTTTAGATCAGGCCACCTGAGAGAAGACTCGCCGAACTTGAGAGACGAAACCAAACGTATGCTCTCCTTCAGGACGTCCATGTTGTAGCCTGTCTGGACTTTTGCGTTCGACACGAAAACCCCCAAGGGAAGTATGTCAAAGCCGACAGAAGTGTAGCCCCTGTGCCTGCAGGCCAAAAGCGTGGTTCCTGTGCCGCAGAAAGGGTCTATGACCCGTGAATCCTTTTTGACCTTGAACTCGTCAAGCAGACCCCACACCAGGCTCCTCGAGAACCCCTCCTTGTAGTAGAACCAGTTGTAGACCGGCTCAGACTTGTTGCCTGCGAAGGTCACAGACTGCTGGTAATCAGGCCGCATTTTCAGCAGCTCAGAATACCGTCCAGTCGACTCCAGGGAAAGCTCGAAAAACCTTTTCAATTTCTTACCAGAGGCTTGCTGAGATGGCGTCTTGCTCTTGGAGGAACCTCATACCAGCCTAATAGAAGCCGACGCTCAACCTTTTTACTGACAGCATCATGAGACCTTCCGCCGCAGACCCTGCACTTGAATCCCTTCTCCCTGCCGGCGGAAGTCATACTCTTGCCACAGCAGAGTGGGGCGGATTTGGCAACCCGGTCCGACATCTTCTTAAGAAGCAGCTTCTCAAGGTTGACAGTCTCCACGTACTTGGAAAGTCCGCCGCAGACTTCAACCTCGTCTCCAACATCAAGCGCCCCGACCAGATTCCTGAAGCTGCCTGTCGGCTTATAGGCCGCGCAGTCAATGGTCCCGGTCCCATCGTCCAATGTGAAGATGACATGCCCCCCAGCGATCCTTCTAGGCGCCCTGACAACAACGCCAGACAGTCTTACGCAGTCGTAGGGCCTTACCTCGCTGATCTTCTTCGGGAGTATGTGGCAGTCTGTCGCCTGGTTCGTCTCAAATATCTGGAAGAACTGGACGTCCTCATGCGGTTCGATCATGTTCCACGCCTCCAGAACAACTTCGCTAGTATCGCCGCGTATGCCGCACAGCACGGGGTCATAGCCTCTCGGCGCTATTTTTATGAAACCAGTCTCATCGTCTAGATTGTCAAAGGTTTTGGGATAGAACGCTTCATTCATTCTCATAACGGACTGAGAGCTGATCATGCGCCGGAGCCCGTGATTTTTTTCGCTTCGGTAGGCTATCAGCTCGTACGTCCGGTCACCAAAAAACGAGCCGACCGCGGCGAGGGCTCCGACCACACCCCTCCCTTCTTTGAAGAAGTGCGTCTCGGCTTTGACAGATTCTGCGACAGACATGGCATGGTCGATGCTGACATGCTCTGACAGCACGGACTGGTAGTATTCTGACAATCTTTTTTTGTCTGAGCCGTTAACCTTATCCAAGAGTACTATGCCAGGGTCTGTGCCATCGCATTCCAGTTGGGAGTTGTCTCTGACGAAGTTGATGATATGATCCGGTGAGATGCCGTTAAGCTCAGCCTCTAAGAGAACAGCCCCGTTGCCTCTGGTTTTGTAGGGTATGTTAGGGTTGAGCCGCACAAGCCGGGGTTGGTTTTTTGTTTTAAGCTCCCTGCAGAGGAGTGACGCCAAGTACGTTGTACACCCTCCTTTGATAGAGTCTGTGTCGTCTATTCCGATTAGCATGTTAATATAATTCAGCAGCTGATAAAAAAAGGGGTGGTGACGTAATCTTGTGACATCCTTTTCGTTTGTTTTTTAAGAAGTTGTTGTTAGTAAGTCATGACTTATAATCTTGACTTAGTACGGTGACTTAGTTATAACGATAAAATTTTGACAAATTTCATTAAATTTTGAGTTGCGAAAGATTTTTATAGTAGTAAGTCAAATTATTAAAAACCTAAGTCATGTGAATTACTTTCATGACTTACCATCTGATATGGATAGAGAAGATTACTATAAAAGCCTGGGCTGGATTAAGAGCCCGTTCATAAAGTCAACATCACTTGACATTCCGATAATACAGAGAGAAAAGGAGTACAGACAATTATGCGAATCTGTTGGTGGGTGGGACAGGATAATACTGGTTACCGCTCCAATAGGCTACGGAAAAACAACGTTCATGAACCTGCTCATAAAAAATAGGCCGCAGCACATCGATTATTTGGTTTACTTCGACGCCTACGAGCCTGTTGAGGAAGTTATAAAAAGGATAACAAATACGCTGCCTATTTGGAAGAGGATTGGCATGAGCTCAGCAGACAGAACATCGTTTGCAGGATTCCTAAGGAAGCGCCTCGGGAGCAGGCGCATTATGCTTGTCTTCGATGAAACCCAGGACTACGAGGAGGACATATTCCGCTGGCTGAGGATACTGAACGACAGGGTCGAGAACCTGTTCATCGTCTTCTTAGGATTGCATGGGCTTATTGACAGGATAACCGCTGAAACTGCATTGCGGGACAGAAAAACAAAGGAAATCGTCCTGTCACCGTTTACAGCGGAACAGCTTAGAGAGATTGTCGTTAAGAGACTGAGTTGGGTTGGGGGGGCAGGGATAAAACCGTTTACAGAAGACGGTTTGTTGAGGTTGTGTGAATCAGCAAACGGCGTTCCAAGACTGCTCCTGGAGAACGGCCAGAAGGTCGTAGAGCACTGTTCTAAGGAGGGTCTTGGAAGCGCCGACAGCATAGTGGTTGAGGGTGTGATTGGGATAGGCGATGAGACAGATGTAGAGTCTTTTGAAGACGATGATGAGGCGCAGTCTATCGATTTTTCAAAGAGGGCAATACTTTACCACAACTTTATAGACGACCTGTCGCCCACCCAGCAGGGGATAATAAACCTGTTGCAGGTCAGGGAGAGCATGAGCATCTCAGAGATGAGCGATGAGCTTGGCAAAGACATCAGGAGCATTGGATCATTATTGAGAAAACTGAGGGGATTGAACAGAAAAGAGGTCGAACGGAAGCCGAATGTCCCGTATCCTGTTGTAGTGAGGGTTGGGAAGGATCGTCGGGGAGGCAGGCAGCAGTACATTTACACCCTCTCAGACAACGCGAGGAGGATGTTAACAACCAGTTAGGCTCCATTGGGGGTGGTTGGGTCAATCCGCCTACGGGCGCGCACACCCAACCATTTTTTCCAAAAAAAAGAAGGATTTAAAGTGTATTTGAGGAAGGACACCAACGAGGGAGTGATATTCCATATCATCAGGAACAGGTCTAGGATAAAGGTCTCAGAACTGCTATTAGAGGCTGAAAAACGCAATATAGACCGCAAAATAAGCAGAGAGGTCGTCAGATCCCTGCTGGGAAGCGGTAGAGTGTACCAGCCCATGAGGGGGGTTCTGGAATTGGTTGAATACTAGCTGTAAACGAACTCTGTTGTGTAATTACAAAAATCTTTCTTTTATATTATCTGTTAGCAATATTATTACTAGTTGTTGATAAGAAATGGCTAAGAAGATTATGGTCACATTAAGTGACACCCAGCACGAGAACCTCCAGAAGTCAAACGAGCTCGGAGACTCAGACGCTGAGAAGCTCAGGAACGCGTTCCTGATATACGACAACCTGAAGGACCTATTACAAGTCATAAAGAAGCTGAAAGAGTAAGTCACAAGCCGACTTTAGCATCCGGCTCAGAACGTTCAGTGATCTCTCCAGAATAGGATGTCAGCATCATGTCCTTAACCATATCATGGTCCTTAGAATGACCGAGAACCCATCCAAGCTTGACATATGCTGTCTCAGGAAGCATATCCTCACAGTATATAACCCCCATGGAGCTCAATTTCCTAAGGTTAGTGTAAACGTGAGGATGCACTCTGCCATAAAGGCATTGAGTAGTCATCGCAATCGCAATCCCCCTGTCAAGGGCCTTCTTTAACCCAGGCAAAAGCGAACCCCTGCCCTCAGTGGGCACGTGGCCTAACGCTGTTCCCTCCAGGACAATGCCATTATACTTCCTGTCAACGTAAAAATCGATGATTGCAGGGTCAACGCCAGGATATGCCTTCACGAGAGCGACCCGGTCGTCAAACTTCAAGTCGGTCTGAACCTTGCCGTCCCCTCTCTTTCGGACATCTCCTAACGGCTCTATTTTCCCGTCTGGGAGGACTTTTGCGACAGGTTCGGCGTTTATGCTCCTGAACGCATCCCTCCTGGATGTGTGCATCTTCCTGACTTTAGTCCCCAGGTGCGCATAGCAGAATTCGTCGCTAATGGAACCGTGCATCACGAGGAATACTCCAGCAGCGTCTGATGAGGCAACTGCTGTGGAGCATATCAGGTTCAGAAAGGAGTCTGCCGAACCCCGGTCAGATGAGCGCTGGGAGCCTGTGAAGACGACTGGTTTCTGGATGTTAGGTAGTAGGAAACTCATGGCAGCTGTGGAAAAATGCATGGTATCGGTGCCGTGCGTTACAACAACCCCGTCGGCGCCAGAATTCAGCTCCTTAGCTATTTCAGACGCCATTTGAAGCCATAATGAGGGGTTCATGTCCTCAGACATGACGTTCATCAGGCTCCTTGTCTTAAGGTTCGCCAGGCTTTCGAGTTCAGGCATGGTTTCAAGCAGGTCTGCGGCAGTGTAGCTGGCATAGACGCCGCCAGTCCGGTAATCGATTTTTGAGGATATTGTTCCGCCTGTGGATAGTATGGCGACTGTCCGCTTGCTGCTGTCGTGCCTAGGCGTTACCTCCTTTTTCGGCTTGCTGCCCTCTAACTTTGAGATTAGGGTGACTGTTACAATGTCATCCTCTTTGATCCCAATATTATAGCCGCTGTCAAGTTTCAGAGTCATGCGGCCAGACTCCAGGAGGGGGGTCTTTGGCATCAGGATGCCAACGTAGGAATTCCCCTTAGTCTTGACTTCAACCCTGTCGCCAGGCGCTGGTTTCGGGGGCATGTTAGAGATTAAGAAGCTGGTTATATATGATAAAACGCATAATTATGTTCCATGGATAAAGAAGCTAAGAAGTGCACAAGCTGCGGTAAGGAAGTGCTATCAGGTTTCGTAGAATTCAAATGCCCTAACTGCAACAAAGACAAGATGGTAAGGTGTAGTTCATGCCGCACACTTGGCACACCATACACGTGCCATGAATGCGGTTTCACCGGCCCATAATGAGAATTCTGAAGGTTGGGGACTGGAAGAGCAGCACAGTTAGCGAAATAGCTGGAGTTATAAGGTCTGGCAGCCTCCTGGTCTACCCGACAGACACAGTATACGGCATTGGTTGCAGCATCCTCTCAGACGCCGTAGACCGCGTCTTTGGGATAAAGGGGAGGGAGAAGAACAAACCGCTTTCTATTGCGGTCTCAAGCATGCAGATGCTGGAAGAATACGCAACAATCACTGACGAACAGAGGGCTTACATCACGAATATGCTCCAGGAACCCTACACGTTTGTGGTCAACAAGAGGAACGTTCCTGACCGCGTCACCGCAGGATTGAAGACTGTCGGCATAAGGGTTCTGTATGGGGGGGTTATGGGAGACGCCATAGCAGAGGCAGGAGTGCCGGTGGTGTCAACTAGCGCTAACGTGGCTGGACATGCCCCGCCTGCATCAGTTTCTGAGATTGATCAGAGTATCTTGGAGGCTGTGGATTTAGTTATCGACGGCGGTAGATGCCCTGTTGGGAAGCCTTCAAGGATTATAGATCTGGCGTCAGGCAGGCGTCTGAGGTAGGTTAGCGTGTGTTCTCATCCACCCAGTCTAGGTAAGCATCGTGTCCTTTTGCCACAGAGATCATTGTTACTGCAGGAACATCGTATGAGTGCAATTTTAGGACAGCGTCCGTTATTTTCTTGAAGAGCTTCTGCTGGGTCTTGCATAGCAGAAGATGCTCGTTTTCTTTTTCTATTCCGCCCTTCCACCAGTAGACTGATTTTATCGGGAAATAGTTGGCGCATGCTATGAGTTTTTTTTCCACAAGCGTTGCGGATATCTTCTCAGCCTCCTCTTCGCTGCCGCAGGTTATGTAGATTAGGCAGTATTTCATCGTCTGACCTTCATACTGTAGTCTAGTGATTGCGCTGATGATGTTATCCTGCCAACAGATATGACGTCAACCCCTGACTTCGCGTAGGCTTTGATGTTTTTCAGCGTTACGCCGCCTGATGCTTCAAGCATAACCTTGCGCGTTAGGCCTTCGTTAGTCAGCTTGTTTACGATCTTCTTGATTTTGTTAGGTAGTAGGTTGTCTAACATCACTATATCAGCACCCCCCAGTATTGCGTCCCTAGCGTCTTCAAAAGACGAAACCTCGACTTCAACAGCCCCAACATATCCCCTCCTGAGAGCGCTGACTGCCCGGTCAACGCTTCCGAACACAATCATATGGGTGTCCTTTATCAGGGCCATGTCAAACAGTCCAGTCCTGTGGGAGACGGCACCTCCAACAACGCACGCCTTTTTCTCGAAATACCTGAAGCCAGGAGTGGTTTTTCTGGTAGCTGCAACCCTTATTCTCGGGTTTGCCTGTTTAGCTGCGTCAACGTACTTTCTTGTCAGAGTGGATATGCCGCTCATCCGCGACAGTATGTTGAGCACCGTCCTCTCTGTCATGAGCATTTTCCTTGAATTGCCATTAAGGCCTAGAACGATGTCCCCTTTCTCCACCCTAGAACCGTCCTTCATGGCCTTTGCCACTTTGATGTCGTACATTGACAGAAGTACCTTAACTTCAACGACGCCGGACAGCACGCCTGAAGAATTTGAGATAACCTCCGCGTAAACGCGTCGGTTGGGAATGTTTTCAGAGGTAACGTCGCCGGAACCTATGTCCTCGCTTAAAATCCGGACGAACATCTTCCTCAACTCTGCACTGGTTGGATGGAAAAGTCTGGGGTAGGGGTTAGACATTTTAGAAGGGATAGGAGAATAGG
This sequence comes from Candidatus Altarchaeota archaeon, assembly GCA_043800255.1. GTDB lineage: Archaea > Altiarchaeota > Altiarchaeia > IMC4 > SCGC-AAA252-I15 > JAZDNF01. Next base: position 210,850 of record JAZDNF010000013.1, read on the forward strand.
TTAGAATCAGAGTTTGGCGGATGTTGGAGCCTTTTGGATTAGCACTATATCGCCGACTTCAATAACATCGTCAAATGGAACGCTCTCACTCTGGAGTATGCGCTTAACCTCATTGCTTGACAGTGAGGTGTCCCTGAAGGGCTTCAGGCTCAGACGCATTATCTCTCCCTTGTCAAGGTTTAGTATCACATCCTGCACTTTGCCAACATAACCTGCTTTTTGAGTGTAAATGTCCAATCCGTAAAACTCTGAAAGTCTTTTACTCATATAAATCACTCTTATAGATAGTAATTAATAAAAGGATTAGTATAAAAATTACGGTGGGAGGGGGTCACTTCCTGTATTCTGCAAAATGTCTAAGAACCATGAGGTTGATGTCCTGCTGGTGAATCCCGGGTATTTGAGAGGGCACAAGCAGGCAACCCATCAGTCATATCCTCTCGGGCTGGCTTATCTGGCAGCTAACTTGGAGAAGAATGGCCTGAGAACTGAGATCATTGACTGCGGATTAGACGATATCCGAAAATCTGGGGAGTTGAGGCCGACGATTGTCGGCGTCTCCGTTCTGACTCCGGTCCTGAGGGAAGCATATGATACTATAAGGTATCTGCAGAAGTTTCTCCCTGATGCGGAGATAATAGTCGGAGGCGTCCACATAACGGCAGATCCTGGCATAATAGAGCCGCTGAGCGTCAGGCATGGGCTCAGAGGCGACTCTGAGGACACTATCGTAGACCTGTGCCAGAGGATACGAGATGGCAGGACGCCAAGGGATGAGGGTCTCGTTAGCAACGACACCGGAGTGGTGAAACATGGCAGTATCCACTATGTTAAAGACCTTGACAGCCTGCCTTACCCAATTTTCACTTCTAAATCGATCAAACGGTATCGCTTCCATCCGATAGTGACATCGAGGGGTTGTCCCTACTCCTGTGTCTATTGTTCTCTTGCGTGCACTCCACTGCGCTTCAGAAGCGTTGATAATGTCATTGGCGAGATGGATTACTTGGTGAAGGAGTTTGGAATCAAACGTCTGGATTTTGTGGATGATACGTTCACAATCGACCAGGATAGGATAGTGCAGCTTCTGGATGCATTACAACAGAAAAGAATTAACCTGACAATGGCATGCACTACGCGGGTTGATCTGGTTGACGAACGTCTCTTAACTGATATGAAAAAAGCGGGCATAGGGTACATATCTTTTGGCGTTGAAAGCGGGGTTGAACGTGTTAGGGCTGCTCTGGGAAAGGACATACCAAATCGACAATATGAGACTGTTTTTGAGCTGTGTAAGAAGCTGGGAATTAGAACACGAGCGTACGTTATGTTTGGAAACCCTACTGAAACTGTTGATGACATGGAGAGGACCGTCCACTTCATAAAGAAAATAAAGCCTGATGACACGGTATTCCGCATTACAGATGTCGTCCCAAACTCGAAACTGTTCACTATCATGAAAAGAAGAGGTTTGATTGAGGATAGTGCGTGGAAAGAGTACATGTTAGGTAGATTGAGCTATCCGGTTTTTATCCCGGAGAGTTTGAACTCGGTGGACATTACGAACTTTTATGAGAGTGTGGAGGTAGATTTTTATCTTAGTAGGGAGTATATTATGAGAAAGATACGTTCTCTTCTAGGGGTATGAAAATAGGATTGATAGGTTGCGGTAATATCGGTCAGATCATAGCAGATCACGTTCAGAAAGGTGTTATCGGAAATGCCAGAATAATAGCTGTGTTTGACACAGATGATGAAAAACTACGCATCTTCGCAAGCAAGTTCCCTGGGAAGGTTTGTATTTGTCACAGTATCAAAGAATTTCTTGATTGGGGGGATTATGATGTCGTTGTTGAGGCAGCCTCTCAGGAGGCAGTCAAAAAGTATCTTGTCAGCATAATTGATCGAGGCTTTGACGTTATGGTGTTAAGCGTCGGCGCCCTTCTTGATACACAGGTGTATAACCAAGTGCTTGACGCTCTTCGCAAGAGGAAAGCCCATATCTACTTTCCCTCTGGGGCAATCTGTGGGTTGGATGGCATAACAGCGGCTTCGCTTGGAGAAATAAAAAAGGCAGCTATAACGACAACAAAACCAACCTCAACATTAATGGACGTCCCCCATGTCAAAAAATCAGGGATAGAGTTAGATAAACTCAAAAAATCAATGACTGTGTTTAAGGGCACATCGTCTGACGCCGTGCAATTGTTCCCAAAGAATATCAACGTATGCGCTGTTCTATCATTGGCGTTAGGTAGGGAAGTTGACGTAGAGATAATAGCAGACCCTAAGACAAAAGTGAACACCCATGAGATTGTAGTAGAGGGAGACTTTGGTAGGATAACAACTAGAACGTCTAATCTACCCTCACCAAACAACCCGAAAACATCTTATCTGGCTGCGCTGTCGGCGGTGAGAACTCTGAAAAATATCGGGGAGAGTATACGTATTGGAACTTAACCCTACTCTACTACATTAAGTTTCCCGAATTTTCCTGTGCTTACCTGAAGTTCGCCTCTGTATTCCTTCACCCAACCATTCTCTATTGACAGCTTCTGGCCTACACTCACTGCATCGACTTGATCATTCCATAACGTCAATTTGACCTGACCAGTGTCGTCCTTTATCATCGCGTTAGCGACTCTGCCGCTGCCCCTGAAGTTCGTGAATTCCCTGGGTTCTTCAACGGAAACGACCTCAACCTCCAGTAAGTCGAAGCTGCTGTTCGGTTGTAAATCCTTTACATTCATAGTAATACCATAATTATTACCAAAAGCACTATAAAAACTAATCCTCTCCGCTTTCTACCCCCTCTTTCTGTTTTTTAGGCTTGACGTCTTTACCCTCCCTGAAGGCTTCGCCGAGGGCTGCCATGCCTCCCAGAACTCCTGAAGTCTCCAGCGGGAGGAATATCTTGTTAGCGCTGCCCTCAGAAATCTTTTCCAGAGCCTCAAGATACTTCAAAGTCAGTATGTCCTTGTCTGGTTTGCCCTTGTGTATTGAGTCGAACACTTTCTGAATCGCAGAGCCCTCACCATCTGCCAGCATAATCTGTTTCTGCCGGTCGGCGTCTGCTATGGTTATCGTAGCTTTGGCAGTGCCCTCAGCCCGCAATATCTGAGATTGCCTATCCCCTTCTGCAGTTAGTATGTTAGCCTTCTTATTACCTTCAGCTTCAAGTATTGCGGCCCGTTTCGTACGCTCTGCCTTCATCTGCCTGCTCATGGCCTCCACAATGTCCCTTGGAGGTTCTATCTTCTGTATCTCAACCCGGGTAACCCTGACACCCCACTTGTCTGTGGCGTCATCAAGTATCTGCCTGAGTTCGAGGTTTATCTTCTCCCTCGATGCAAGAGTTTCATCAAGTTTCATGTCACCCATGATGTTCCTCAGGTTGGTTTGCGCCAGCTTTATCGCAGCACCCTCAAACTGGGCAACATTATATATCACCTTAAACGGGTCGACAACCTGGTAGTAGATGACCGCGTCAACCCCGACTCCGACGTTATCCTTTGTTATGACCTCCTGCGCCGGAACGTCTATGAACGTTTCCCTCATATCAACCTTATGCACTTCTTCAACAAACGGGAGTATGAAATTCAACCCAGAGCCGAGGGAGCGGTTGTATTTTCCCATCCTCTCGACGACCCCCCTCTCGTGGGGGTGGATTACGACAGTTGACTTGTAGAACACAAAAATCAAGACAACCGCCAAAAGGATTAATGCCAAATCAGCCAAAACCATGGTATTAACCTTATTTTCAATGCTTAAATATTATCCCCAAAGTTACAAGAATACGGGAAGTGACCCCCCTCACAGGTAGCTTCTGTCCTGTTCTGGCTCGCTCACATAGCTGCTGTCCTTCTCCATGCCCTTCCACACGCTGCCGTACCTCTCCTTCAGCTGTCTTTCGATGGATTTGGATTCTGAAATGCTTTTCACTATATGCTTCTCCTCTATGAACTCAGACCCGTCTGAGACCGCATAGTCCCCCGCCATCCTGATGACGCCTCCCAGATCCCTCAATCTCAGCGTCAGAGCATCCCTCGTTTCGTCTATCTCCTTGGCCCTCTTCCTGGCCTCCTCTATTATCCGCTCGACTGCCTTGATCTTGGCGTGCGGTATCCTACCGTCTGATATTATCTCCTGGGCTACGAACTGCGTCAGCCTCATCCTGTTCTCAGGGGTATCTGGCATGGTAGTGTCCAACAGCATCTCATAACCGTTGCCTATAATCCTGGACCTTAATGGCGGTAGTATTATGCCAACGTCTCGTATGTTGCATGCTCCTACGAATATGAAGTCGCAGGGCACGTCCTCGACTTTGACTGAGGCGCCGGCCGACTGCGGGTTCCTCCCTATTATGGGAAACTTCCTCTCCTGCATCGCGGTGAGGATGAAATTCTG
>JAZDNF010000010.1:0-131477 GCA_043800255.1 Candidatus Altarchaeota archaeon
GGATCAGTGTCTAGTGGACTGTTATGCGATTATGGAGTTGAGGAATCCTACTGCGAGCAGTTTCGCGTTGGATGATAGTACGTTGGATTTGTGGTATGAGAAGGCCTCCGGCGCTAAGGATCTGGTCGACCTAAGGCTTCAAATACTTGAGAACGTCTCCTACAATGTCACAGTCAGCGATTATGAGAACATCACCTACAATCTAACATGCGATGTCACCCTAGATTACGGCCTTGAGAATAAGTCGGCTTCCTGTGTTTCTGAGAGCAAACTAGTGTGGGAGCAGGATTATGAGTCCGTTGACGGCAAGACGGTCTACTGGACTCAAAGAGAAAAAGTCGGCAGCCACCTTGAAGAAAGGACTAAACTGGAGTTTGTGGATTTCGACCCTGTAGACAAGATGATAGAAAATGGGAAAACATACACTCTGAAGATAGTCGGAAAAAAGAAGCCTACTCTAAGATCTAATAATGTGGATTGGAAAATCCGACTTCTCGGCCAGTATGAGCCTGATTGGGCGTGGTGGAACGATTCCTGGAGCTATCTTAAGCCGATAAACATTTCCCAAACTGGGAGCTCCAGCCTCACTGATTTCCCGGCATATGTGGTTGTAGACACTCAAAGTCTGATTTCCGCCGGCAAGATGCAGTCAGACTGCGATGACATACGGTTTGTGTCCTCCGACAACACTAGCGAACTGGATTGGGGGTTTGTGAACAAAGGCGACGCCACCTACGGATGCAATACATCAGATACCACGCTTGTAGTTGAAACGGATATCCCCTCTTCTGGCACTACCATCTACATGTACTACGGCAACCCGAGTGCGAGCGCAGTCGATAATCTGGCCGATGCTTTGGACTCCAATTACGAGCAGGTCATCTTTTTCAAGGAGGGGACTGGCACATCATTGACTGCGGATTCAAGCTCCAATTCGAGGAATTTTTCGTTCACGAGCATAGAATCCGACGACTGGGTCAGCGGAGAATTTGATTATGGGTTGGACATGGACGGTGACGGAGAATTCGCGCAATCCACCTATGTTGGCGACAATTCTGATTATTCCATAACAATATGCCTCGATGGTGTAGCCGACCAGTACAACTATCTGGTAGCCAACGGAGGAGGCGGTGGTTATCTTGACCTGAAATACATGGGCAGTGGGACGGGGATAAAGATACAGTGTGATGATGGAACAATACAATATGTTAATAATATCAACCTGTCGGACGGTAGTTACCATTGTATCTCACAAGTTTTCGACGATACTGCTAATACCCTAAAAGGATACGGCGACGGCGTAGAAGATGTTAGTTTCTCACAATCATCCTGCACGGACGCCGGATGGGACACGAACATAGGAGTCCGCTTGGACATTAACACCGCGGAAAGCTTGGACGGCACGGTTGACAGGTTCTACTTCTCCGGGATAGTTCGTTCAGCAGACTGGGTAAAAAGAGAATACAGGCAGGACCTGTTCAATGTCGGCGCCGAGGAGACAGAAACTGGTGGAGGAGCAGACGGTTATATCAAAGCAGATGAGGACATATGCCTACAACCTGGGGGAACAAAGGTTATTATCGGCACGTCCGATAAACCTATTAAATTAGAGATGTACAGCCCCGATGGAACAGCACACTGCTGCTACGTTAACAATTCTGCCAGTTGGGTTTGCTCAGCAGGAACTTGTTAGATCAAGGGAGAGGTGAAGACAGCACATACAGTTGGTGTAAAGCATGGATCCTGATCTGGATGGGGGTCTAATCTAGTTAGACCCTTATCCGGTTAACAAACCGCAGGCTGACGGGTTTTTATACGTTAAAAGTAAATTATTCTTTGTAACTAAAAATGGCAAGCATTATAGCGTCGTTTGGGATGTCCCTGGTTATTGTGATGAGCATAATCTATATTGCAGCCTGCAGCGCGTACATACTGGACTTCTGCGTGAGGCTCGTCTCCAAGGACAGGTACGGCGTAATATCGAGGATGAAGTAGTCAGGCTGCGACCGGCAGGCTTATCAGGTTCCAGCCAAGGTACAGGCTCTGCTGCACGCTCCCAGTCCTGTCGTTCGAGGTTCCAGGCGTCAAAGAGGAGCTGTTGAACGACGCCCAAGTGATGTTGCCGTCCGTGACCCTGCCGAACGAGTAGCCCTGCTGGACTCCGGAGTATGTGATGTTGTCTTTCAGCGCTCCTGAGCTGTCATAGAGGAATACCGAGTCCTGGGACCCGTTCAACTGTATCCCTGTGGTGCTGTTATACAATAGCAGGTAGCCTGCCTGGGATATTACGGAAGTCATGGTATAACTGCCTTCTCCAGAGTGGTTCAGAACCCAGCCGCTTATGTTGGCTCTCGTATGCCCCCTGTTGTAGAGCTCGATCCACTGGACGCCGGAGCCTGGTAGGAGTTCGTTCAAGACGATGTCCGGAGCGCTTACACTGTACCTCAGGATATAATCTCCTGTGCTGTTGTAGCCCCACGTGTTCCCGCATCTGATGTATAATGTCACAGTCTGGTTGTTCGACAGACTGGTGATATTCTCCGTGTGGAGCAGGGAGTTGGTTGAGTCGAAGTCGTCCGACATCGAGGTGTAGGATGTTCCAGACGTGTTCGAGAGCCTGCAGAGGGCGACATCGTCAGTGGTTATGTTGAACGAGAATGAGGTGGTGTACGGTTCCAGCACCGTGTTGTTCGCAGGTTGCGGGTTCGAGATCACGGGCGCAGATGTGTCTGCTGTTATGGCGTAGATGTCGAATGATTTCACAGTATTGGAGGATGTGTCCGTCACATACACTCTCCCGTTCTTGTCGACTGCGAGGCCCTCAGGCACCAGCATGCGGCTGCTGTCGTTGAATGTGAAGTTGAAGCTCCCATCCGGATTGAATATCTGGACTCTCCTGTTGTCTCTGTCTGCGATGTAGATGAGGTCGTTCAGGCCGACAGAGATCTGGTGGGGGTCGTCCAACAATCCCTCGCCGCTGCCGTTCGAGCCGAAGCTGAAGTTGAAGCTCCCGTTCGGGTGGAACACCTGTATCCTGTGGTTGAACCTGTCTGAGACGTATATTTTGCCGTCTCTGCCGGATGCCACGTCCATCAGAGTGTTCAGCTGCCCCTCCCCCGAGCCCAGCTCCCCTATGGTGAGGTACGGCACCCAGTTGCTGTAGTAGACTTTCACATTGTTGGCTCCTGTATTCGCCACATACACTTTCCCGTAGTCGTCTACTGCGACGCCCTGGGGGGCGCTCAACGATGATATGGCACCATCATAGTATGTCCCGCCAGAGTACACGTCTATCTCGTTGTTTATGGTGTCAGCTATGAACACCCTGCTGTTGGAGTCGACGAACACGTCGGATGGCCTGTCAAGGTAGGTTGAGTTTCCAATCGTCTGATAGAGGCTGCCGTTGTCAGGGTAGTAGACCTCTACTGTGTCGTTGTCCCTGTCTGCAACGTAAAAGAACAGGGAGGAGTCCACTGCCACTCCCTCCGGGCTCGAGAAGCCTGACACGGAGAGGTTGTAGGCTATCGGGCTGACGGTGACCGTCTTGTTGACTCCGTTGTTGTACTCGTTTATCTCCGTGACGGCGTTGTTGGCGTCGACGTTCACGCTTATCCTGTCATATCCCAGGCGGGCAGTCCAGTTTGTAGAGACCCTATGGGTCGACTCTGCCAGTATGCTTATGTTGAACTCCCCCAGCAGGTTCTGGGTCGCGTTGTTGCCTGCGTAAACCCTTACCGTGAAATTGCCTGCGTCGGAGAAGCCCACATTCCTCACAGTCACGTTAATGTCGACATTATCCAATTCTGTCATGGTGTCGGCGCTGAGGTTGATGTCAGACTTTAGCGTGTAAATCTCCGGGATGTACTGTATTGAGAACCCGAATATCTGTATCCTGTTGTTGCCTGTGTCTGCCACGTATATTCTGCCGAGGGGGTCGACTGCTACAGCCTTCGGTGACGAGAAGTTCCCTGTGTTGTTCCCAGCCCCGCCGAAGCTCGTGTAGAATGAGCCGTTGGGGTTGAATATCTGTATCCTGTTGTTGCCTGTGTCTGCCACGTATATTCTGCCGAAGGTGTCGACTGCTATGCCCTCTGGCACGGAAAGCTGGCCGTCCCCGTTCCCAGGGGAGCCGAACTCGAAATCGTAGGTGCCGTTGGGTTGGAAGACCTGCACCCTCCCGTTGTCCATGTCTGCGACATAGATTTTGTCGAAGTTGTCGACGTCAACAGCCCTCGGATCGTCGAATTTGCCCTCCTCGGATGTCGTGGTATAGCCTCCGAACCTGCTCTTGAAGGTCAAGTTGGGGTAGAATATCTGGACTCTGCTGCTCGTCGTAGAGTCTGACACTATTATTTCGCCCGCCGAGTTGACGGCGGCGTCTGCTGTAAGCGTGAACTCCCCGTCTTGGGTTCCGTACTCGCCTATCTGGCCTGCGAAGGCTATGAAGTCCGAGTTGGGGTAGTATGGGTTGTAAATTTTTATCCTGTCGTTCTGCGTGTCTGCTGCATATACTGTCCTGTCAGGGCCGACTGTGATGCCCTGCGGGCTGTCGAAAACATCCCAGCCGCTGAAGCATCCGCAGTCGTTCAGGAGGATGCCGCCGAACCTGCCGAACGAGTGGACGTGTGTCCCGTCTATTGTGAAAATCTGTATCCTGTGGTTGCTGGTGTCGGCAACGTATACGTACTCTAATGTCGGGTCCAGTGCTATCCCCTCCGGGCTGTCGAACCTGCCGTTTGCAGTTCCCGCCGCGCCGAAGCCCACTACCGTTGCCCCTGTGATGTTCGAGCCGTAGGTTGAGTAATTGTATGCTGGCTTTGTGCCGTAGTCAGAGTCCTGGGCGGTGGGCACGAATACTACCGTATCATAGCCCTGGCCGAAGTCGTAGTAGGTTGACGTGCCGAACCTGCTCGGGTTCAGCGTGAAATTTTCCACTATAGTCTGCGAAGAGTTGCTCATGTTCGTCCTTATCACATACGCCCTGAATGTGTGGCTGTTACCCCAGAATGACAGGTTCAGGGTGTTGTTCTCAGAGGTTATGAGGAACTTTATGTAGTCCGCAGCCCAGTTGCTCACGTTCGCAGAGGCATTGTTTGTTGGCATCGGCGAGTGTATCCTGCTGTGGACTTTGCTCGGCTGCACCCTCAGGTTGATGCTGTCGTAGCCGTATCGGCCTGAATAGATTGTTGTGTCGTCGACGTAGTTGGCTATTGTCCAGTCGTTGAATGCGTCCAAGAAGTTCTGAGAGTAGCCTCTGGAGGAAAGTGTGTTGTTTATCCCAGCTATGCCGTTGCTGCTGTCGTTGACGAGGGCGGCTGCGGTGACGTTGCCGCCGTACTTCTCAAGGAGATAAAGAATGAACAGGTAAGAGCTCCCGTAGTCTGCTGAGGTCTGCCCCCACTGGGTGAGGTCGTCGTCCGGCCTGCTGAGGAAGGAGCTGACGTGGTCCATCATGTGGCCGTAGCCGTTCGCGTACTCCGAGTAGTCTGATAGGCCCTCATTCACCCACGTATCCTCGTCTTGGTCGTGGTACCAGTGTATCATGTGCTGGAACTCGTGGGCTACGGTCCCGAAGCTCTCGTTCGCGCCTTCAGGATAGTAGGAGTCGTTGTGGTTTGCGGATGGAGTGTATGTTGTGGTGCTGCCCCTCTCAATTGACGGGTAGGTGTCGATGTAAATCATCTTCCTCTGGTTGCTGTAGGGATCCTGTGCGGTGGTCCTCTCGTTTCCAGGGTAGAAATAGCCGAGGACCCATCCGTTAAGCCAGTTCCCGTAGAGGAAGCTGGAGTCTATGTCATAGAGGAGGATTGTGACGTGGGCGTCGTTGTCAACCCCGGTTGGACGCTCCTCCCCGAACACGCTCCTGGTGACAGGGTAGATGCTGCTGTTGAACTCGTTGGCTATGGTGTTGACGTCATCCTGCGTTATGTACCCGTCCCAGTAGACTCCGTCGTTCCAGACGTCATAACCTCCGGGGTCCTCATACTGGACGTACACGTAGGCGTTGCCACTTGCAGCCCTCAGTGTTGCTGTCACCTGCGTGGGCCATCCGTTGTCTACAACCCAGAATGTCCTGTTGTCTCCTAATGAGTCCTGCACGCTCCTGGAGGCTGGCAGATGCTCCGGGGGATAATTTGAGAGTTCCACCGAAAGATTATGGAACTGCGGCGTCCCGCAGACTCCTCCTCCAGCGGCTGCCGAACTGGCGAGGAGGAGCAGGCACAGCAGGAGGGCGGCTCGTTTCATCATCTTATATCTCTACAGGGATTGATAACAGGTTCCAGTCTAGGACTAGTGAGACGGTGAACGTGACAGCCCCCTCGTTGGACGCTCCGATGCTTGAGTTTCCGAAGAAGGTCCAGTTGTTGACCCCGTCAACTGCCCTGCCGATGCTGTAGTTGGCTGGGATCTCAGCCCAGGTCATGTTGAAGCTGCCGGCATAGTATGACATGTTGTCAACTACCGTGTCGCTCGAGTTGATCAGGTACAGGTTGCCCTGCGTCAGGTTGAACTGTATCCCGGTGGCGTTGCCGTAGAGGACAAGGTATCCCCTGTAGTCTGCGGAGCCGTTGAAAGTGTAATTATAACTTGAGAAGCTGTCGTTGTAGTGCAGCTTCCAGTCTGTCATCCTGACCGAGGTCTGCCCCCTGTTGTAGAATTCGATCCAGGAGGGCCCTGTATCCGGGTCCGGGAGGAACTCGTTCAAAACGATGTCAGGCGCGTCGATGCTGTAGGTTATCGTGTAATCCTGGGTGCTGTTGTATCCCCATGGGTTGCCGCATCTTACATAGTAGGTGAATGTCCTGTTGTTGGACAGGCCTGTCAGGGTCTCAGAGTGGTTATGGTAATAACTCCAGTCGAAGTTGTTGGACATGCTCCCGTATGCCGTGTCTGAGGTGTTCGATATCCTGCAGAGCGACGGATAGTCTGTTGTCAGGTTTACCATCACCGTTGAGGTGTACGGCGCGAGGACGCTGCCGTTCGACGGCCTCAGGTTGCCGATTGACGATTCCACGTACCTTCTGACAGGCCACACGTTGTAGGCCTGCACCCTGCTGTTGTTGGTGTCTGCCACGTAGGCCATGCCGTTGTAGTCTACTGCTATGCCTTCCGGCCTGTTCAGTGTTCCGTTGCCTGTGAAGCTGAAGTTGAAGCTCCCGTCGGAGTTGAATATCTGTATCCTGTTGTTGTTGGTGTCTGCCACATAGATGAGGCCGTTATAGTCTATGTCGACTGAGTGGGGGTTGTCCAGCTGCCCTGAGGCGTTTCCTGCCGTGCCGTTGCCAATCTGCATGATGAAGCTGCCGGAGGCGTTGAAGACTTGTATCCTGTGGTTGAGCCTGTCTGCAACGTACACTATCCTGTTGGAATCTACTGCGACGTCCATTGGAGTGTTCAGCTGTCCTTGCCCGGTCCCGAGCGAACCAAAGATTGTGTACCTGGTCCAGTTCGGGTAGTATATGCTGACTGTGTTGTTGTTTGTGTCTGCCACATAGACTTGCCCTTCGGAGTCTACTTCGACGCCCTGCGGCTTGTTGAAGCCTGTTATCTTCCCGTAGAAGGTGCCGTTAGCGTGCATCACAGTTACCGTGTCGTTGAACGTGTCCGCAACGTATACCTTTTGGGAGCCGTCCACCGCAACGTCGGATGGATTGTAAAGCACAGTCTGGGTTCTCAGGGTCGCGTTTCTGGTCTGCCCGGAGTACACCATTATGGTATCATTGCTCTTGTCTGCAATGTAGAGGAGGCCGTTCGGGTGTATGAACACTCCCTGCGGGTCTGAGAAGCCTGTTATGGTGTAGTTCGCCATCAGCGGGTTGACGAGCGTGAACGGCACGGTCCTGTCGTAGAACATGCTGAAAAACTGTATCCTGTTGTTGTTCTTGTCTGCAACGTATATGATGTTGAGGTTGGCGTCAACCCCGGACGGCTCGTTGAATCTGCCCCACTCTGTTGTTGAGTAGCTGCCGAAGCTTTGGTAGAACGACCCGTTCGGGTGGAATATCACTATCCTGTGGTTGTCTGTGTCTGCGACGTGTATCATCCCCGTCGTGTCTATTGCGATATCAAGCGGCTGGGTCATGTTATAGCTTATGCTGAAGTTGACTGTGCCGTTCTCCATGAACACGGTCACATTGTCGTTGGAGTCTGTCACATAAACCTGGCCGTTGTACACGTCAATGCCATCAGGGTCTAACAGCAGGGAGTCCCCTATTGTCCTGTTGTAGTCTCCGGTCGAGTTGTAGACCGTTATCCTGTTGTTGTCAGTGTCAGCCACGTAGACGAAATTATTCTCATCGACCGCGACATCTCCGGGATTGTTCAAGCCGGTCATTTTCGACTTGAATGTCCTGTTCGGGTAGAACATCTGGATCCTGTCGTTAACGGAGTCTGCCACCGTTATGTAGCCCATGTCGCTGATGGTGACTCCTCTCGGGTAGTAGAGCGTCCCGTTTTCTGTGTCATCGCCGAACGATCCGATGACTGAGTCGTAGGCTCCTGCCATGGTGAAACGCTGTATCCTGTGGTTGTCTGTGTCTGCGACGTGTATCCTCGGCAGGAGCACGCTGACCATGTCAAAGTACGCCGTCCCCTGTCCTGTGTCGTTTTCCATCTCCCCTATTGCAATGGAGTTCGGCGCGGCTGAGCTGAATTGGGCGTAGGTGCCGATGTAAGTCCAGTTGACGTACAGCCTGAAGTCAGTCTCGTTTATCATGCTCACCTTGATGTTGTACCATCCGTTTGCCGTTAGGTTGACGACGTCGTAAGTCCAGCCACCGTTACCCTTCACGTCCAATCCGGTGTTGTTGTCCAGCAGCATTATCTCTATCTCGGTGGTGTTCGTCTGATTGGATTGGAGGATGTAAAGGCCTCCGGCGCCTCCTATGCTCGACTGGGACGGCACCATCAGCCAGTAGTCTATGATGTACGGGTAATCAAAGGTCAGGTTCCTTATGGCGTAGGCGTAGTCAGTGGGGAGCGAAGTCCTCGTGTATAATGCGTAAGTGCCTGATACCGTTGCCGTGGTTGCGGTGTCTATGACCCCTGAGCCCCTCCTCACGGTAGTCCAGTTCGTGACATTTGTGGCCTCGAAGTCGTCTGTGAAGAGTATCCCGGTCGCTCCAACAGAGATGTCAGCCGGGTAGCAGAACTTGCTCGATGCTGGATTCTCAGAGCACTCGACGCTCCCCCACACCCTGACCGGGACCGTCGTGTCAACGTTCACCGTATAGTTTGCCGACGCGAAGGCGGAGTTGTTTACGGTGTCCCAGCATCTTATGTTCCACCTGTACTGGAATGTGTCCAATGCCACCCTGAACGAGTTCAGGGAGTTGTTGACTGCGAACAGGTCAGTCCTGTTCTCAGACCAGTCCGAGATGTTCAGGTAGAGGGAGCATCTCTGGAGGTTCACGTTGTCATAGGCTGTGTAGTTGAAGTACACGATGCTGCCGTTGTTTGTTGAGCCGTTGGACGGCGAGACCAGGGTTACAACGGGCGGGTTCACGTCCACAAAATAGTAGAGCATGTAGCTCTGGGTGTTGTTGTTGCCTAATAAGTCCCTGCACCTTATGTATACGTTGTTAGAGTTGTTCGCTAATGTAAAAGTCATCGTATGGTTTCTGCCGTAGGTGTTGTTGAATGCGATCATGTTGTCGAAGGTCGTGTTCGTGCTTGAGCGCCTGCACTCGGCCCACTCGTCTGAGGTCACGTTCACCCAGGTGTAGTTTGAGAGCGGCGCGAAGATTGTGCCGTTGGAAGGCCACGCTGACGTGATGTTGGGGGGGTTCCTCTCGCAGCCAGGCTCTATGCAGAACAGGTAGTATTCGCCGCTGTTGGTCTCATTCCTGCAATTGCCTGAGAAGTCGCAGGCCGTTATCCAGTACTCGTAGGTGTTGATGTCATGGGTTCCAGTGTTTATGTCATGCGCTCTCTTGAAAAGGGCTGTCCCTGTTTCGATCCAGATTGTGGAAGTGTTGTAGACCCTGTAGAACACAGTCGCGTTCACGAACTCATCGGCGTTGAAGTGGACTGTGACGTTCTGCGACGCCGACGGCATGTACGGTGTGAAGCTGATGTTGTATACTGTGGGGGTTGTGTTGTCCGGTATGCCGTAATAGTAGAATGCGGACCTGTTGGTGTTGCCTGTGGTGTCTGTCGCAATCACCTCGTATATCATGTAAGTCCTGTTGTACAGCGGGTTCAGGCTCAGACTCCAGTAGTCTGTTATGCTGTTCGACCTTGTGAATGTCGCAATCGTCCAGTTGGAGTCGTCCGTGAAGTTCAGGGTGTAATTGAGGGTTACGTTGTAGACTGAGAGGCATCTGCCTCCCAGGCACCTGTTGTCTGTCACGTTCGCGAGCACGTTAACCGTCACATTGTTTGCGAACGGCTGGGGCGTGACGTTCACCCAGTTTATGGTTGGCGGCGTAGTGTCTGTCTCGCTCACCCACTCTATCGCGTTCAAAGTCCAGTTACTGCTCAGGCTTGTCGCGTACACCGGGTTTATGCCGAAGAGCGTCATGTTTCCGATGCCGCTCTGGTGGGCTGCCAGCAGCACTTCCGGGCAGGTTCCTGCGCAGCTGGTGTGCGTCGCAAGCGTCGTGAACAGCGAGGCGTTTATGTCAGCGATTCCGTACGATCCTACGAAGCTGGTGGTGAGCTGCCATGTTGTCGAGGCCGTCAGGTTGCCCACGATGTAATGTGAATTTGATATGGTGCCGTTCATGTTTCCGGTGTATTCGTCGCTCAGAAGGTCTACGCCGCCTATGGAGGAGACGTCCAACGCGATTGCGGAGTCGTTTACGGACTCCCCAAGGAATATTATGCCGTTGCTGAGGTTGTGCCAGTAGTTGACGACTCCTGTTATCAGGTCTTTTCTGGTCACCACGTACCTTGATGTGCCCCAGAGTTCGCTGGCCATCACGTCCGAAACGTCCAATGTTGAGTACCTTGCCGGGCCCCATCTGCCGTTGATCCATCCCTGGACCGTCGTTTCCGCTGTCGAGAGGCTGCTCTCGTCGTAGACTACGAGCACGACGTCCTTGGTCTTCTTTCCTGTGACGTTCAGGTTGTCCAGCAGCCACATTATCGACCTGTCAAACAGTATGAGGCCGTGGTGTGTGTTGGGTACGAAGCCCATCAGGACGAGCTTTCCGCTGTAGGTCAAATTATTCGAGATGAGAGTGTACCTGTTGGCAGCGCCGCCGACTTCATTGGGGTCTGCCTCCAGCAGGCCGACGTAGTTGGGTGGCATCGAAGCCCACGTGAAACCTACGGTGCTGCCTGCTCCACAGGAGCTGCAGACCTGGACTTTAGCCCTGTTCGGGTAGCCGAATGTGGGGTAACTGTGGTTGGAATTGTTGGTTGCTATGACTCCTGTGCCGCCCCACTGCGAGGGTGTTGAGGCCTCCAGCAGGGTTCCACCCCCGCCATAGGTCGACACGAAAGTGTAGGTTCCGACCCTCGGGAGGAACAGCCCCACTCCACTGTCAAGGAGTCTTGTCTTATAGTAGCTCCCAGTGTAACCTGGCACAGGAACGACGGCTGCTGATGTGTTAGCGAAGTTGGAGACGTTCACTATCGAAATCTCAACCCTAGTGTACGTGTAACCTGAGCTGTTCCTTATCCCGTCGAGCCTGCTGCTGTACGTGGCCTCCTCCGAGCTCAGGCTGCCGTTGTTGTAGACTATGAGGGCGACATCCCCTGCCGTTACGCCGGTCACGTTAAGGGTTCCGAGAAGCCATTCCACCGTCCTGTCAAACAGCTTCCAATCGTGATACAATGCGCCGTAGGGGCTGAAGCCGTATGCCGCGGTCCTGAAGCTCTGGTTGCTGTTGTTGTAGTATGACAGGAGACTGTTGCTTATGGTCGTTACCAGGTCTATCCCTCCAATCTGGTCGTACTGGTATGCATTCTGAAGCACTGTCGTGAACGGTCCTGATCCGTAGTTGAATGCGCAATGGCTTTCGGACGGTATCACCGCCCCCTCCACATACCCGTTGGTCATCTCATTCCAGTCTGCTGAGGTTATCCGCACGTACTTGTTGCTGGTCGTGTAGAATGCGTTATGCGTTCCCCCATAGTAACCCTGCGTCTCGTTCAATCCCTCGTAGGCGA
The DNA here is from genome assembly GCA_043800255.1 of Candidatus Altarchaeota archaeon. Classification (GTDB taxonomy): domain Archaea; phylum Altiarchaeota; class Altiarchaeia; order IMC4; family SCGC-AAA252-I15; genus JAZDNF01. Next base: position 12,118 of record JAZDNF010000010.1, read on the forward strand.
AGAGTATCCTGCTGCTGGCGTTCCACTGGGGTATGAGGGAAGAAACTTTTCCGTAGTCGTGTACCACTACCAGCTGGGTCTGATTGTAGTCTGTTATGTTCGCTACCGACAGGTTCACCTTCGAGACGTTTATCGCGCCGTAGTTGGCTATCAGCCTCGTGTACAGGGCGTCTTCTTGGTCTGTCGGCCCCTCGTTTCCGCCGTATACGGGCAGTGCAATCCTTCTGGCCGTGTCGCCGACGATGTTCAGGTTGTCGGTCAGCCAGTCGTATGCTCTCTCAAGCAGCAGGTCTCCATGGTATCTGTCGACGGTCGGGTCTATACCATATGCGACGACGTCAGATGAGCCGTTGGTCTGGTTGGTCGAGTTTGTTGTGGAATAATAGAGGAGCATAGCCTCTCCTGTGCCGTTGGCTGCGAGCGTCGTTGCATTCTCATAGGAAACGTTAGCAAGGTACCTGGTTCCGCCGTTCTGGAGGTCGACGTGGGCGTTCACAGGATAGCCGTATGTTATCTCGCCCCGTCTGTTGCTCATTATGACGTCATCCCACTCGTCGGACTCGTTGCAGAGGTTTTGCCTGTTCCCGTTGTCAGTCACTGCTGTGACGTTGCCCCCGAAAAGGTATTCTATGTCCTCCATGCCATCATAGATGAAGAAGACATCCTTGCCGGACGCCCTCCAGCCTGGAAGCAGGGTGGTGACGTAATCTGAGGTGGGGATGATGAATCTCTCGGTCACGCCGTAGCCCCTGAGCGCGGACTCTGATACCGGCACCAGCGTCAGCGAGCTGCCTATCTCAGGCTGCAGCCAGTTGTAGACGTTAGCCTCTATGGAGGAAAGTTTGTTCGTCCCTCTCGGATCTGAAATCACAAGAACGTCGGAGGAGGCGTTGACGACGGGAAGCCTGCTCCACAGGTTCTTCTGCCAGAAGATCGCCTTCTCTATCATCCTCCAGGTGTGGAATGGGTCTTCCGAGTTTGTCGGTATGAAGCCTGTGAGGACGACGTTGGAGCCGCTGCTGTAATTCTTGGAGATGACTGCTGCGCTGTTGTTTGTCAGCTCCCTGAAGGCCTCGGTGAAGTCTCCTGTGGCTGTCATCCTCCATGAGCCTGAGACCGGAACTGTCGCGTTCACAGGGTAGCCTCTGCCGACGGTGCTGTTGTCTACTGCCTTCACGTTCGAGAATGATGCGGCAGAGACTTGGACGCTGTCGGTGTTGTTGTAGTCTATTACGGCGTCATCCATCAGAATGATCGAGCCGCCCAAGTTCCTGATGTCCTGGACCTTCTGCTGGCCCAATACTCTGTCAACCGCTATCGTGACATTGTATGCGGCGAAGGTCGCGGCGGAGCTGGAGTTGAGGACGCATGTGACGTCCGCATTAAGCGGTTGGAGATGGTTGATGATATGCCTCTCGATTGAAGTCGATGTGTAGAGGCACAGTGAGGTGTCGTTCACCGCCAGCGCTATCTCAATGTACTGCAGATTGTACGGGTTCTCGTAGGCTGCCTGCACGCTGCATGCGAGAAGAAGGAACACGCTAACTGAAAGTATGGTTTTTTTCCCGTGGTTGTCGGATGGGTCAACCATTCTATCTGCTCAAGCTTCTGACCCTCTTCTGGAATCCCTCTTTGAGCTTGTCGCCTATGAACTCTCCCTTGAAGGCGTCAGCCCTGGCTGCGATTGCGAGCTTGGCTGCGAAGGTTCTGGCTAGCTTTCCCCTTATGCTCTTCGGCGCGCCTCTTATCTCAGGCAGCTGGAATATTACGCCATGCTTCGGGGGCTTATTCCCCGTCCTCAGGAACCTGAAGAACGCGTCCTCAGCCCCCAGTATCTGTATGGTGCCTGCTGGCAGTATCGCCAGCCTCTTCAGGCTGCCTGCGTATGCTATGAGCCTCGCGCCCAGGACCCCCCCGGCGAGGGCTCTCAGGTTGGGGGCGACGTCCTCCATGACGCCGTCGACGTAGGATTCTATCTCAGTTGCGCTCTTGTATAGGTCTGTCAGCGGCGCCGTCAGCTTGCGGACCGCGGCAATGTCCTCATCGTCGAACTCTATCCCCAGTGATGAGGTCGAAGCCTCCGTTATCTTATTCTCGAACTCCCTGTCATACTTTGCCTTCAGTTTTTTGAACGACTCCCGCTTCCCGTTTTCATTAACCAGCGAAGCGTATACGTCGTTCTTCACGACGATGTGGTCCAGCTCGGGAAAGTGAAGCGAGTACCACTCCCTCAGCCGCTCGACCAGCGTATTCGCAGCGTCCTCGATGTCGTTCAACGAGCCCACAGCCTGTATTATCAGCTGGTCCCTCTCGATGATTCTCAGCTTCTCCTTGGTGAGGTAGGCGTTCACCTCTGTTATCAGCCTGACGGCGTCATTCTTGGAGATGCCTGCCTCGGCAGCTATCTCTATAGGGTCCGAGGCCGACAAGTCTTTCACGAAGCTTATGCCAAGGCCCTGCCCCATGAACCGTTGAGTGTTTCTGACGCCAACCTCCTTGACGTTGGTCTTAATCAGCCGCCCTATCAGCTCCTTCTCCTCGTCGCAGACAGAGTCGACGGTCTTCGACAGCCTCTTGGCTACCTCATCAGGCTTTATCGGGAAGTCTATTCTCTCTATTATCTTCCCGTTCTTTGTTGCGAAAACCCCGAAAACGTTAGTCTCGACCCTAATCATGAGTATCTATTACAAGATAAGAAATAAAACCAGTCTCCTTCTACCTGGGGAAACTGGATTTCCCGGGCTTAAGCATCCTGCTGCCTCCGCCCTTTCTACTGTACACGTAGTATGCTACGCCGCCTATAATGCCCAATACTATCAATATGGCCAGTATGCCAGCTATCCACCAGAAGCTTACTCCAATGCCTCCCTTGGAGAATGCTATCGGCGTGCTGTCGTAGACGTCTGATTTGGCGCTTGCAGTGTAGCTGCCCCTGTCCTCTGCCGCTATCATTATAACGCCGTTATCGTCTGTGAGCGCCTCCTTCAGGCCTGCCGGCGTCTCGATTGCGATTGTCATGTTCGCGACCGGCTCGCCGTAGCTTGTGGCCTTCAGGATGAGGGTGTCACCTTCGAATTTTGCGTCCAGTATGAGCTGCTTCGGCTTGACATAAAGCGGCTCCTTCGCGTCGGTGTAGCCTGTCTTTGTAATCGTCACCGTGTGGTTTCCTGCAACGGTCGGCTTGTACGTCTGGGTTGATACTGCCTGGGTTGTTCCGTCGGGCTTTATTATCACGATGCTGACTCCCTCGACCTTGCTGCCGAGCTTGTCCAAGGCCTCTATTGTCACGGATTTCCCGAGCTCGATCTCGGGTTCGCTGAGCTTTGCTATGAGCTTGCCGGTCAGCGAGAAGTCCTGCTTCTTGGTGATGAAGCCGTTCTTGCTGATTGTCAATATGTGCTCTCCAGCGCTTGGTATTGTGAACGTGTACTGCCCTTTGGTGTCCGTTGTTCCGGTCGTGCCGTCGTCCATGGTCACTGTCGCGGCAACAACGGGATTGCCTGAGCCGTCCTGCACGGTTATCGTAATCTTGTCGCCGACTTTCTTATCGGAGGTTGACGGCATGAGGACGTTGAACGCGCTCTGCGCTGTGAAGGTTGTGGTGCTCGTGCTGTAGCCTGTCTTCGAGGCGTCGATGCTGTATATGCCTGCAATGGTTGCTGCATAGGTGACTTCGCCGCTGCCTGACGTCGTGAGCGTAGTGTATGTCCCACCAGGAACAGTTATCGACACGGACGCTCCTGACACTGCGGCGCCGTCTGATATCACCTTTATCTTTACAGTGTCTCCAATCTTCGGCTGCGCCGGCTCGACTGAGATTTCCAGCGCCGGCTTCTCTGCCACGGTCACTGTCACTATCTTGTCGGGGTATGCGCCGCCGCCGATGTTTATCTGATACACTCCCGGGTCGTCTATCTTGAAGCTCGCGACTCCGTCGATGTTCGTGCTCGCCTTGTAGCCTCCCGGGCTGGTGAGCGCTATCAGGCCTCTGACGCCTTTGCCTGAGCCGTCCTTCGCTGTTATCGTGAAGGACTGCCCTGCTGTCGGGTTCTCGGGCACAGGACCAGTTATGATCAGCTCGTTGGTTATGGAAACCTCGGTCGTGTACTTGCAGTAGCCGCTCTTGTACACGTCAATCTGGTATGTTCCGAAGTCGTCGTCGCTGAACTTGTCCTCCAGGGTTATCTCCATCTCGCCGTTGGAGTCTGTGTTGTCCGTCTTGTATTTGTCGTCCGCATCCCACTCGTCATCGCTCCCTAGGAAGGTGAACTTGACGTCCGCATCATCTAGCTCATCGTTGTCCTCGTCTTTCACCGTTACCGTGATGTCCTTGTCCAGGGTCGGGCTGTCTGGGCTGATGTCAACAGACAGGTCGTCACCTTCTATCTCGAAGGCGTCGTCGTCGTTCGCGTCTGCGGCGTCTCCTCCGATTTCAACCTTTATCACTTTGTCAGCGCCGCACTCGTAGTTCATCAGGTTGTTATTGTAGATCTTGTCGCCGTCAACGTCGAAGCTGCTCGAGGTGACAGTGTAGTTATAAAATCCGTCTTCAGGTATGCTGGGGCTTATCTCGTCCTCGTGGACTAGCACGTCGTCTATGTAGACTTTTATCTCAAGGTCGTCCGACGTCGTGAAGTCCTCATTGTCCTTATTCTCCAGCTCGACGGTGAGCGTGAAACCGTCGCCTGCATCAAGATTGTCCTCGCTCAAATAGATTTTGGGTTCTATCTCTACGGCCGCTGAAACACGGGCCGAAAACAATGCAAAAAAAACAAATAAAACTACCAGTACGGTTGTTATTCTCATTCTGGGGCACCTCTGCTTTTAAACGTAAGATATTGAGAATACCCTTATAAATAAGTGTTGCTGGGCTGTTTCCGCCCTGATCACAAGTCTGATAGGGAGGATCTCTTCGACTTTTTGATGACATCCTCCTTCCTGGTTTTGAAGCCCAGCCTCCTAAGGCCGTCATTCACCAGATACAGCTTCTTATGGCCCTCGTGGAGTATGGCTATGGTCGCCAGCGCCAGAGTCAGAACCATGATGACCGGTATCAGCAGAAGCCAGAAGTTGTACCTCTTCTCAATCTGCTTTATGAGCAGCTTGCTCTCGTAATCCTGTATCACGTTGACCCTGTTCATCTCAAGCTGGTATTCTCCTATGCCGTCTATCTCATACACTACCATGCCGTTCTCGTCGGAAATAGCGGTTTTCTCGTTCAATTTCACGGTGACTCCCCTCACCGGGTAGCCTCTGCTGGTCAGCGTCATCTTGAGGGTCTTTCCGCTGAACTTGAAGTCGATGTCAACCGGGTGCGCTTTCACTATGAGCGTTTGGCTTACGACGTTGTAACCGTCCTTCTTGACCGTTATGTTATAGAGTCCGGGCTTCGCCGGTGTGAATGTTCCCGCCTCGACTGCGCTGACCTCCTCCCCCAACCGTGATGTGATTTCCGCAGTCAGCTGGGAGCCTGCCGCGTCTGTTGCCACGATATTGACGCCCTGCCCGAGCTCTATCTCGGAGGCGCTTATGTCTGCTTTCAGCACTCCTAGTGGGGTAACGTCTATGCTGTACTCCCAGAACCTTGCCTTGCTGACCTTTATATTGTACGGTTCCATCCTGGTCAGGCTGAAAGTGTAGAATCCTGCAGAGTCTGTGACGCCCGAACCTCCCTCAAAATTTATGCTCACGTCCGCGACGGTCGCCCCAAGCTGGTTCCTGATTGTCAGGTTCATGGGGCTGCCAATGTTCGGCTGGGCGGGATTCATGTCAATCTTGAAGGTGTTCCTCGCGCCGAACTTCTGTTCTACCGTCGTATATCTGCTCTTCTCAGCCTTGATAGTGTAGTCGCCGATGGCCGCCGGCGTGTACACTATCTCCCCAGAGGTTGATGTGGTGAACGTCTCGAAGCTGTTGTCAGGAGACGTTATGGTAACGACCGCACCGCTTAGTGGAGAGCCTCTTGAGATTATCGTGATCAGTATAGACTCCCCGACCGTCGCCTTCTCTGGGGTTATCCTTATCTCAGGGACCGGTTTTTCTCCGATAGTGATGCTGACGTTCCTCGCCCAATAATCGGAACTCATGTCTCCAAGAGACAGAGTGTAGGTTCCAGGCTGGTTGATTGTGAAGTTCGCGCCGCCGCCTATCGTCGTGTAAGCCGTGAAGACTACCTTACCCGTGCTGTCAAAACCCTTGAGACCCACCCCTGATGGCAGCGCTATCGTAGTAAGCTCTCCTGCGACAGGGTCCTTAGGGAAGGGCCCGTCTATCACTATGTCCTTCTTGGCGTAGAAGGTGTACTTGCCGCAGTATTCTCTACTTGATCCTATGGTGAGGTCGTATCTGCCAGATTCTGGCGGCGTGAACGATATCTTGCCGCTGGCGTCAGACTCCTTCTTGTAGATGTCGCCCTCCCTCACATAGAGTATATCGACGCCGACCGACGCCGCTGCGTCGCCGCTGTCCTCGTCCTTCATTATGATCGTCATCGGCTTGCTGGTCGAAGGCCTCTCAGGGTCTAATGAAAACAATGGGAGGTTCCCGACGTTCAGCGTCGTGCTGATGTTGTCAACAATCTTGTTGTCCCTGGTGAGCTGGGCGTATACTCTGTGCTTTCCGCATTCGATATAATACTTGTCCCACTCTGACTGGCTGTAATCACTCGACCTGACCTCTTCAGTGCCGGAGCCGACCCTCTTGACTGAGAACATGTGGTCGTCAACGTAGAACCGCAACTCCATGCCAGGCTCAGGGCTGCGGATGTCTGCTGTCGCGTAGAAGCTCTCCTCCGGGTCTATGGACGTGTCTGAGAGGTCTATGCCAGTAAGGCTTGCAGCCCAGACTTGGGTGCTTAAAGCCAAAAGAACGGCAAATACAAGTAGTTTGCTCATGATTGGTAAGATATCCGCATACTCCAATAAATACTATATTATATGAATCTGACCAGTTGGACTGCGGACTCGCCGTTTCTGGTGTAACCCTCAAGGACGACCTCTTTCCTGAATTCATTCTCCTCGAAGAACATGATGGCTTCCCTGTTGAACGACTTCACCCTGACGATAACCCTGTGGACTCCGGCCGCCTTCAGGAGTCTGATCCCCCTGTTGAGGAGCTTCGTCCCCAGTCCCCTCCTCCGGAGTCTCTTGTCAACCACTATGGGCCCGAACTCCGCCCGCCCCACGCCCTCGAAGAAGAGGACCCCGGCGAAGCCTACCACCTCCCCATCAGAGTCCGCGACGAAGAATCTGAAGTCAGGCCTCGACGCCGTGATGTGTATGAAATCCTCGGACATGAAGCCGTCCTCAAACCACCTGCCGTTCCTCCTGTGAAGCCTGACAAGCGAGGCAGCATCATCAGCATTGAAATCTCTCACCCTTACGGATTCCATGTTTAATAATTTTACCCTAGCTTACTATAATCTTACCATGAAGTTCATCATCCTCTTGTGCGATGGCATGGCAGACCTCCCCATCAAGGAGCTGAAGGGCCGGACTCCTCTAGAGGTCGCAGAGAAGCCTAACATGGACCATATCGCGGAGAAGGGGAGGAACGGGATGCTGGAGACCATGCAGGACGGCCTGCCGCTGGACAGCAGCGTAGCCAATCTCGCGATACTAGGCTACGACCCCAAGAAATACTTCCCGGGCAGAGGCCCCCTCGAGGCTGCCAGGCACGGCATCAAACTCAAGGAGGATGATGTCGCACTGAGGTGCAACCTGATAACTGAGGACAAAGGCCTGATATCCGACTTCACGGCAGGGCATATAACTGACGGAGAGGCGAGGGAGCTGATGGATGATGTCTCAAAAGCGTTCGGGAATGATGATGTCGAGTTCCATTCCGGAGTCAGCTACAGGAATCTTCTAATCCTCAGGAGGAGATTCTCGCACGAGCTCGACTGCAAACTACCTCATGACATAGTGGGAAAGCCATACCCTAAGAACATGGTGAGGCCTCTGACTGCGGAAGCCAAGGAGACCGCAGACCTGCTCAACGACATCATGATGGAGTCGAGGAATCTTCTCGCCTCCAGCGAGGTGAACCAGAGGAGAATAGGAAAAGGGCTGAAGCCAGCCAACATGCTCTGGTTTTGGGGTCCGGGACGGAAGCCTGACATCCCCCCATTCTCATCAAAGTACGGGATAAAAGGCAGCCTCATATCAGCTGTAGACCTTCTCAAAGGCACTGCGAAAATAATAGGCTTGGACTCCATAGACGTGCCAGGCGCGACAGGCTACCTTGACACCAACTACGAGGGCAAGGCAGATTATGCGCTGAAATCGCTGAAGAAGAATGATTTCGTCTTCATCCACGTCGAGTCCACTGATGAGGCAGGCCATGAGGGCAGCTTTGAGAAAAAGATAAATGCGATAGAGGACATCGACAGGAGACTGCTGGGCCGCCTGCTTAAGGGCTTGGAAGGCGACTACTCCCTCGGTCTGCTGCCAGACCATCCCACTCCCGTATCCCTCAGAAGGCATACGGCAGACCCGGTGCCGTTCGCAATCTACCGGACTGATTCAGAAGGCGATGCGGTCCGCAAGTTCACCGAAGCCGAGTGCGCGAAAGGATATTACACGAAAAGGAAGGCAACAGAATTCATAGACTTACTGCTGAAAGGTTAAAGGCCCTTTATGTCCCAGCTCTCGCCGTCCTTGCTGTAGTATGAATCTCTGGACCCGTATTCTGCACCAGACCCCAATATGTTAGGCGACTTGATGCCGGTAATAATCGCTATGACCTCCAGCCTGCCTGAGATTCTCGGATTAACCCTCGCACCCCAAGTTATGTGAGCATTCGGATCCAACCGCTGGGTTATCAATTCTCCAACTTCGTTGGCCTGGCCCAGCGTCATATCCTCCCCGCCTGTGATGTGAATGAGAGCTCCGGTGGCTCCCTCGTATTCGACGTCCAACAGCGGATGACTTAAGGCGTTCTTCACAGCCATCTCAACCTTGTCAGGGCCATCGCCGTCTCCCACCGATATGACCGCGACCCTGCCTCCGCCCATCACAGACTTTATGTCAGCGAAGTCCAGGTTGATGAGTGAAGGCTCCATTATAGTCTCGGTTATCCCCTTAACCGCCCTAGCCACAACCTCATCGGCAACCGAGAAGGCCTTATCCAACGGGAGATTAGGAACATACTCGACCAGCTTGTTATTGTCTATGACGATGACTGTGTCAGCGACCTTCCTCAGCTTGTCAATCCCAATCCTGGCCTTGTCCAGCCTAGCCCTCTCCAAAGCAAAGGGGAAGGTCACAATGGCAACCACTATCGCACCCTGCTCTTTTGCGATTTGGGCTATAACCGGCGCAGAACCTGTCCCAGTTCCGCCTCCCATACCGCATGTCAGAAACATCAGGTGAGTGCCCTGCAAAACCTCGGCAAGCTCATGATGCGACGCCTCAGCAGCCTTCTCCCCCAGCTCAGGGAAGCCGCCAGCCCCCAGGCCCCTCATCAGCTTCGCCCCAATCAGGATTCTAGTAATATCGCCCTGAATCTTAGTAAGGTCCTGCTTGTCAGTGTTCACGGCAATAAGCCTCGCGCCCTCAATTCCAACATGCTGCAGCCTGTTAATGGTATTATTACCGCCGCCGCCCGCGCCAAGGACAACGATCTTCAGACTATCAGCCTCAGGGAACTCATCATAAACACGCTTCTCAAGCTTCCCATGCTGTATCGCAGCGCTTACAATAGAATCCATCATCAACAAATAATATATTAGACAGGGTATTTAAAAACCGTTAACCCCCCGAAACATATTCTTTTAACCAATACCGCACTATACTCTAACGGTGGGCTAGGCTGGGCTGGCGGGCGTAGTCTGTAACCCTAAAACGTCCTCATGAGGGAGCTGAAAACCTGGAGGCGCTTGTCTCATAGACAGTTGGTCTGGATTCCAACCATGAGCTCTCGTCTCACAGGATGGTCTGCCTTAGAAACCGGGTCAGATCCGGAAGGAAGCAGCCCTAACTAGAGCGGACTGTGCTTGTGAGGTCACGGAAGCGAGAAAGAACCCAGAACAAACCAACCGCCTACAAGACAAACCACTTCAGGCCCGTCCACCACAACCTTTTCCAAAGGTTGATCAAATGAGCCATCTTCGCTAAGGCTCGATGGCTCTGGATGGAACTGTACAACAGCCGTTTAAGAAACGCGAAGTTGCCAGAGGCAACTTGCGCCCATCGACCAAAGGTCGATTGGGAGGCTGGCGAAAACATGTGCGGTGCTCGAAATCGCGAAGCGATTTTGGCACGCATGAACGCTTTGCGTTCATCGCGCATGCGTTCGCTGTCGCTCACTTAGCCGCACTGAACAAGGCCTATCAAAACATGCGCTTGGCGTCGCCTCGCTTAGCAGCACTGAATAGAGTCTGATTTTTTTATCCTAGGACGAGGTGGGAGAATATTTCCAACACTATCACAGCAACGACGAGCCCTATCACCATTTTCGGGTCCAGCTTCGGCCCGCCCTCGTCAACGTCAAAATACCTGAGAAGGCCTGCGCCCCCGAACGGCCCCTGAACCTCCTTCCTCTTCAATGTTGGCATCTTCTAAAGTAATATACACGTGCATCCTATAAAAATCCTGCAAACTAATTGTTTACCCTGCGTTCAGTCATGTCGATATGTCTCTGGCCTCTTATTATTCTATGAGCTTTAGGAATTCTTCCTTGGACAGGCCAGTGCACTTTATTATAGCTAGTAGTGTGCCTGTCTTCAGTTCATCATGTTTAGGGACTGGAATCGAGTTTGATGGGTCCGTTTTGTGGAGGATTATATGGCTGCCTGATTGTCTCCTAACGGTGTAACCGAGTTTGGTTAGCGTTTTAACAACTTTTTTTCAGGATACTACTGGCGTCTTCACTTTCTATACGGCAACGGTCACGATATCTGGTTTACCGAGTTTTGAGACATCAACGCCCTCATCTTTTAGGTAATCAATGTACAGGGAGATTACGTCTCTGGCATTCTCTATCGCCTCCTTCTTGGTGTCTCCTTCAGTGAAACAGTTAGGCAGGCCGATAACCTGTACAAAATACCCCCCTTCTGTCTGAGGTTGCAGCGCCACTTTAAAACGCTTCATATCAGTTACTACATGCGCTTACTCAATAAAAGCTATAATATTCCCTGTGTTTAATTGTTTATCATGCGTTCAGCCTTTGTCCTGCTATTGCTGGCATCCTACGCGTCCGCGGTGCCCGCGCTTCCCATACTATATAATATAACCCAGCCTGACGGCACAATCTTCGAGGCGAGGCTGGTGGGGGATGAGAGGGCCGCCTGGATTGAGACTGCTGGAGGTTACACTGTCCTCAGGAGGGATGACGGATTCTGGGTTTATGCGAAGAGAAGCGGGGATGAGATTCTGCCCACCAGCTCGGTAGTCGGCTCAACCTCATATCAGACGCTCGGCCTGGAGAAGCACTTGCATGAGAAGTCTCTGAGGGAGTACTCTTATGGGCCGGCTGCCATAACCAACGGCACCAAAAAGGTGATAGTCCTGCTGCTGAACTTCACCGACAATCCGAGAGTGAACGCATCAGCCTACACCGCAGGCTATTATGACAATCTGCTGTTCAACGACTCCAACAGCCTGAGCATGAACGCATACTATGATGAGGTCTCCTACGGGCTCCTGAACCTCACCGGAACCGTGGGAGGCAGCAGATGGTACACAAGCTCCCACAGCATGAGCTACTACGGGTCGGATACAGGTTCAAATTGTGGTGGCGTAACTAATGATGACGCAAACGTCTGTAGTTATGACATGATCTGCGAGGCTGCCTCTCTGGCGAACAATGACGTTGACTTCTCACAGTATGACACAGACAATGACACCTACATAGACCATATCATCATCGTGCACGCCGGCTGCGGGCAGGAGATGGGAGGATTGTGCACGATGACTGACGCTATATGGTCTGTCAGTTGGAGCATTCCCCCACCCTCTGTGCTTTGTGGCTCGTACTTTGATGGCAAGCTTATCAGCTCCGGCACCATACAGGCTGAGAACTCTCCGGTGGGCGTCTTCGCGCACGAGTTCGGTCATGACTTGGGGCTGCCGGACCTCTACGACTCTGGCGGAGGAGACGGCCAGACGTGGGAGGGCATCGGCGAGTGGGGGCTGATGGCGTCTGGAAGCTGGAACGGCCCCGGCGTCCAGTACGGGACAGTGCCAGCCCACATGAGCGCGTGGAGCAAATACTATCTGGGGTGGGTGAATCCCACCAGAGTTAGCACGACACTCTATGACGAACCAATAAGCCAGGTGGAAACCAACGACGACGTCTACCAGATTATGATACCGTTGACTGCTACGCCGGTGAACCCATCAGACGGCGGAACGAGACAGTACTTTCTGATAGAGAACAGACAGCAGACCGGTTTCGACGCTTACATCCCTGGGAGCGGGCTGCTCATATACCATGTTGACGACAGCAAAAGCGGTAACGCATTAGAGTATGACAAGCACGTGGATGTGGAGGAGGCTGACGAGTCAACCCAAGCCAACAGCGGTTTGGACGGCATTTCGCCGACGACCGGCGACAGAGGAACGGCAGACGACCCGTGGAAATCCAGCTCTTCAGGGTTCACTGACGGTTCAACCCCTAATTCGAAGTCGAAGGCCGGCACCGCAACCTACATCAACGTGACCGACGTCTCAGCATCAGGAGCCATAATGTACGTTGACTTCCTCGGTTCCGGGAGCAGGAATCCAATGACTCTTGTAGGCAACGTCACCCCAGCTTTCGGGAACACTTCTACTGTATTCAATTTCACGGTCAATTACACGCACATCAATAATACCGCCCCAGTTAACATCTCAGTCGTGATAGACGGCGTCTACTATGCTATGAATCAGTCCAACGCGTCAGACCTGAACTACTCGCTGGGAAAATGGTATTACTACTCAAATAATCTCTCTTTCGGCTATCACACCCACTACTTTTACGCTCACGATGGGGCATTCAATCACTCCTCCAATTCAAGCTCGACTCCTGAAGTGGGCTACACGGGGCCGTTCGCGAACGTCAGCTTCCAACCATTGGAGGACAATGAGGTGAAGTCATCGTTCGGCGGGACAGTCTACAGCAGCATCGGCAACGTCGACATAGGTTATGACTCGGTGAACGACGGAGTCCAAAGGTATTATGCGAAGTTCAACCTGTCAGCCATAGCGAATGAGACCGTGGTCAACGCAGTCCTGACATTGGCGAACGTGAGCACCCAGTTCGAGAACTTCAGCGTCAACTATACAATCTATTATGCGAATGCCAGCTGGAGCACCGCAACGCTCACATGGAACACCCAGCCTACCGTGAATTCTACGGAACTGGACACCTCCCAGAACAACGGCACATTGACGTTCAACATAACATCGCTCGTGCAGTCGTGGGCGAACGGCTCACTCCCCAATTATGGAGTCAGCGTGAGAAAGTTCGACGAACTCCAGAGAGGCTACGGGACCTTCGCAACATTGGACGCATCAGACAACTCCACGCGGCCCCTCCTCATGGTGACCTACCTCAACACCACTCCAGAGGGCATACCGCCTAACGTCACCCTGCTGACACCGTCGAACGGCTCAATCCTGAACACGTCCAGCGTCTCATTCTCCTATAATGTGAGCGAAGACTATGGCATAGTGAACTGCTCCCTCCACGGGAACTTCTCAGGCTCATGGGCGCTGAACCAGACCTCAGCCAACATCTCCAACTCCAGCGTCAACTACTTCAACCTGACCGTGGCAGACGGTTTTTACCTGTGGAACATCAACTGTTCTGACCCACACAACAACACAGCATTCGCCAACGGCAATCATACTCTCACGGTCGACACAAGGCAGCCGTCGACTCCAACAATCGTCAGTCCAATCAACTCCACAACCGTTCTTAATGAGACTCCCTCCTTCAACTGGACCGCATCAGTTGACCTGACTTCAGGAGTCGCGAACTACACTCTAGAGGTGAGCAACGGTTCCTCCTTCACAGCGCTCTACTATAATGTCACAACCAACGGCACCTTGTACATGCCTAACTATTCTGAGGCAATAGCGGACGGCCTCTACTATGTAAGGGTCAGAATCGTGGATGTTGCGCAGAACACAGGCAACTGGTCTGAGACGGTCTACTTCTGGCTGAAGACTGTGAGCATAAACGAGTTCCTGCCTAAGCCGAATTCCACATCCATCGAGTTCATAGAATTGTACAACAGCAGGCAGCTGTCCTACAGTCTGAGCGGCTGGATTCTAGGCAACAGTTACTTGGCAGTCAACTACACCCTAAGTTCGAACATCAGCGGGAGAGACTTCCTCATCCTCAACTCCACCCTAACTGGCATCAGCCTCAACGAGTCAGCTGACAGCATATTCCTCTGGAACCCGTCAGGCCTGCTGGCTGACAACATCAGCTTCTACGACGGCCAAGCATTCGGCAACATCTCCTACAACAGCAGCGCCTATATGAGCATCGGCAGGAGCTCTGACGGCGGCCTCAACATCACAGCCTACAATGAGACCTCAACGACGCCGGGAGCCTCCAACTTCGGAACCCAGACAGTCTCCACAGCTGTGCTGGCAGGGTGGAACCTCATCAGCATCCCGTTAGCCAACTGACTAGGGGATACCGCAGATTTGTATCCCTAGTTCATACCCCTACAATCCCCACCAGCTTATAACTATGTAGGTCTAAATCAGCCTCTATTTTCTCAGTCTTCTCCAGCCTTTTTTCTGCTATAACCTCCTGTAATATAACCGAGAAATGACGGGCACGAAAGTCATCAAACTGATGCTTGAAGCCGGTGGTAGCGAGAAGCTGCCGGCGCTGAAGGAGACTATAGTGGATGCTGCTATCGCAGCCTATCTAAAGATTGCATCTCCCGGAGTCGTCCTTCGGACTGGCGATTTGCGGGAAGAATACTTCTCCACTATGAAGGAGGCGACGAGTGATTTGAACGTGAACTCCAGAGACCTGCAGAGGGTGTATGATGTTATATTCGAATCCCGGAGGGAGGAGCGAGACTTCAGCAAAAAAGCCGGCTTCTTTCTCTCGGCATTAATAGACAATTCCAGTCATAATGCATTCGATATAACCTCAGCCGTGCCGTTAGACTTTATCGGGTTCAAACTTGGCGTCAACAAAAAATTAACCCTTGAAGGCGATGTTGGAAAAGATGCTGGCATGAACCTGGCTGGCGGGGAAATGCACGTGCATGGTAATGCAGGCGAAGAAATTGGGCGGGAGATGAAACTAGGAAAGATAACTGTAGATGGCAGTGTATCCGGCTTTGCAGGTTATCTGATGGCTGGCGGCGACATTATGATAATGGGTAATGGCGGTGGCGCCACTGGAGACCGCATGAGTGGCGGGAACATACACGTTAAAGGAAACACTGGAGTTCAGACTGGGGTAAGCATGACCGGTGGGACCATACGGGTCGAAGGAAATGCTGGAAGGAATACCGGCGACGGAATGAGAGGGGGAGCGATATATGTAGGTGGCAATATCGAGGACATAAGCAAAGAGTACGTTGACGGCGAAATTTGGGAGGCTGGCGTGCTGAAACGGCCCAGAACCATTGACAAAACCCGTAGAATCGCATCAAACATGTTGGAAAAAGGCGGTGATGGCCTTATAGGTGCAGTAGACCTGGTTGGGGGTTCTATTGGGAGAGCCCTTGACAGATTTTTCTGACATGGTAGCCCCCTTTTCTGTATGAACTGTTCTTTATATAATCTGGGAAATGACAGGCACGAAAGTCGTTAAACTCAAGCTGGATGATGGCGGCACAGCTGATAGGCTCCCCCAGTTGAGGGGCACTGCCGGGGATAGGGCGGTTCGACTATTCAGCGACACAAAGATGCCCACAGAGATAAAGGATCTTTCGCCTCTTGAATCTGATTGTCCTTGGGAATACAAGGATAAGATGCTGGAGGAGGGCAGGAAATTGGATGTGACTCCTGAGCAGTTGCGGCTGATATTAGCTGAAGTCGAGGACAAGTTCTCAGAGGAGGCTGGCTTCGAGGAGAGGTTGGGCCTGTTTCTAACGGGTTTGGTTGAGGGTTCATCTCATAATGAATTCGCCTTGAGGCCGAAGACCAAGTTGAAAGAGTTTGGGTACAGGCTAAGCGCCGATAAGAAGGTAACTCTTGAGGGGAACGTGGATGACGGCTTGTGCTTTCAGATGAGCGCTGGAGAGGTTCATATAAGGGGGAGCGCTGGTGAGGGCTTGGGCAATAGCATGACTGGCGGTCGTATCATAGTCGACGGCTACGCGGACGAGTATTGCGGCATTGGCATGCAAGGCGGCAGGATTGACGTCGCTTTGGGGATAATAAGAAAGCACGACTGCCTCCGGGAAGGCGGAGAGGTCTGGGAGAAAGGGGTGAGGATATTCCCGAGAATATGACCTCTACGAAAATAATCAAACTGAATCTGGAGGATAGCGGTTCTGGCGGGAAACTCCCCGCTCTGAAGGACCCTCTGGTCGGGAAGGCTTTTGCACTTTATAGAGCGGCCGAAGAGTTCCAGATTACAGATGAGGATGGTTTTCATGAATATGCTGAGCGGGTTGATAAAGAGTTTGAAGGTTCTAATCTCACCTCAGACGATATTCAAAAAGTATATGACGCGTTTGGTGAAGAGTTTCAGCTTGACGACGAATATGGAGATCGCCTGGGAATTATAATAAACGCTCTCATACAGCATTCAAATCACAGGAAGTTTCTGTTGAAAACCAAAAAGTCAATTGGTTATATCGGCTATAAGATGTCGGATGATAAGGCTATAACAGTTGACGGCGATGTCGGCCGCTTCACAGGCGAGCTTATGGCAGCAGGTAAGATACATGTGAAAGGAAATGCAGGTGATAATATAGGTGTGGCGATGTTAGGTGGGTTGATTGAGGTTGATGGGAACGCAGGTAACTTCACTGGAGGTTACATGAATGGTGGGAAGCTTATCATCGGAAGGAATGCGGGAACCTATACTGGAGAGCATATGGGTGGTGGGGAAATACATGTCGGAGGGGGATGTGGCGAAGCGACAGGCGATAGGATGCGCAAGGGTTTGATAAGAGTTGCGGGCAAAATAGCCGGCATCTCAACTAATCTGGGAGAGGCTGATCCAAAATTTGCTAAAATCTATCAGGGGGATGAATTACTAGTGGGAAAAGATGACAGGCACAAGAGTCGTTAAGCTGAAGCTGGAGGATGGGCAAAGGTCTGGGAATTTGCCTAATCTAAAGGACCCTCTCGTGGAGAAGGCCCTGAGATTGTATGACCTCCGTGAGGGCGTTAGCGTAGATCCGACGGAGGCTGGTTTTTGGGATTATCATAATGATGTTACCTTTGAGGCTGGGGACTTGAATGTCAGCCCATCCCAGCTTCAGGAGGTGTACTCTTCTCTGGAGTCAAGGCATGGTGGCGACTCTCAGTTTTCAATCAGGGCAGGGTTACTGATGACCGCTTTAATCCAGAGTTCAAAAGCCAGTGAGTTCAATCTGACAGTGGCATCGCCCCTCGATTATATCGGCTTCAGTCTGAGAGCAGAGAACAACGCGGATAAGAGGGTCACGATAAACGGGAATGTGGGAGACCACACCGGCGACAGGATGAGGGGAGGAGAAATCCATGTCACAGGAGACGCTGGAGACTATAGTGGCTATTCGATGCACGGTGGCATCATCAGGGTGGACGGCAGCGTGAAAGACGACACCGGGGTTGCGATGGTATCCGGTAAGATAGAGGTTGGCGGGAACGCCGGCCAGCGGACTGCCAGGCTGATGCGCGGCGGCGAAGTGCACGTTCACGGCAACGCCGGGGACGAGACAGCAGACCAGATTGAGGCCGGAACCCTGAAGGTGGACGGAACAGTCTCCCATTACGGCGATATTCCACCGACCAGCCCTACGTTAAGAATCTACGAGGGAGGCAAGCTGAGATGACCGGAACCAAGATTGTCAAACTGAGGTTGGAGGGTGGGCAAAGGTCTGGGAATTTGCCTAATCTAAAGGACCCCCTTGTTGAGAAGGCCCTGAGATTGTATGACCTCCGTGAGGGCGTTAGCGTAGATCCGACGGAGGCTGGTTTTTGGGATTATCATAATGATGTTACCTTTGAGGCTGAGGGTTTGAACGTCAACTCAGAGCAGCTTCAGAAGGTATATCCGTCTCTGGAGTCAAGGCATGGTGGCGACCCCCAGTTTTCTATACGAGCGGGGCTGCTGCTGACCGCGTTAATCCAGAACTCAGCAGAGAAGGAGTTTAATCTCATCATCGGCTCTCCCCTGGATTATGTTGGTTTTAACCTGGAGGAGGATAAGAAGGTCACAATCAACGGGAACGTCGGCAATAATGTCTGCGAGCGAATGTTCGCAGGAACGGTCGAAGTCAACGGCAATGCGGGAAACAATATTGGAAATTGGATGGCAGATGGGAAAATCATAGTCAGAGGGAACGTGGGAGACGAGGCCTGCTGGGGTATGAAAGGGGGCGAGTTGATTGTAGACGGCAATGCTGGGGAAAGAACCGGAGGATGGCTGGAAAACGGGAGAATATCCGTGAGAGGTGACGTCGGATCTGATACAGGCTTTAAGATGTACAGCGGCAGGATCGAGGTTGGTGGCATCGTCGGAGGGATAAGCTCTGCCATCAAAGGCGGCGAAATCTACAACAAAGGAAAGAAGGTGTGGCCCAAATGACGGGAACAAAAATCGTGAAGTTGAAGTTGGAGGGGGGTGGTGATGAGAAGCTGCCGAAGCTTATGGTGGAGCCTGCCATAGAGAAGGCGCTGAAGTTATGCAATTCCCAGGAACTTGGAGTATACTATAAGTTTCGTCAAAGCGTCATAGAGGGTTCCAGGGGTTTTGATTTCGATTCAAAGCAGGTTCAGAAGCTGATATACGCTCTCGAGGCGCAACATGGGGACGATAAGGACTATACCCAAAAGGCTGGAGTCTTCCTATCAGCCATCATGCAGGGCTCAACTGTCAAAGAATTTAACATAACGGTGGTGAAGCCGCTTGACTGGCTGTGTTACATGCTGGAAGGGGGCAAGAATGTCACAATCAATGGGACCGTAGGAGCGAACCTGGGGGACCAGATGAAAGACGGGAAGATAACAGTCAACGGCGATGCCGGGATGAGCGTCGGCAACGAGGCCTTCGGGGGCAGGATTATCGTGAACGGCAATGCCGGGGAATTCGTCGGAAACGGGATGGCAGGCGGCAACGTCCTCGTAAAAGGTAATGCAGCCGGCCGCGCAGGCTACAAGATGGAAGCAGGAGACATCACGATAGCGGGCTCATGCGGTGACGGACTCGGCCAGTGGATGTTGGCTGGGAACATACACGTGAAAAAGAACGCAGGCAATGATACGGGCCTTGGAATCAAAGGCGGCAAGCTGAAGGTGGACGGAGATGTTGGGGAGAACACCGGCTGGAACATGGAAAAAGGAATCATAGAGCTTGGAGGAGACTACAAAAGCTTAAGCGAGGACATCCAAGGCGGCAGAATACTCCACAAGGGCAAACAAATTTGGCCTGTGGAAACCACAAGATGACCCGCACCAAGATTGTCAAGCTGAAGCTGGATGAGAGCGGCACAGCTGACAGGCTCCCACAGCTGAGGGATAACGCTTTAGATGAGGTCGTGGAGAAAGCTGTTCAATTGTTCGGCGAGACTGAGATGCCTACAGAGTGGAGGAATGACGCCGTCCCCCAGGGCAGGCGGGATTGTCCCTGGAAGTACAAAGACCTGATGCTGGAGGAGGGCAGGAAATTGGATGTGACATCTGACCAGTTGCAGACTATTCTTACTGTGGTCGAGAGCAGGTTCTCAGACCAAAAAGGTTTCTCAGAGAGGCTGGGTCTGTTCCTGACCGGGTTGATAGAAGGTTCCACTTCTAACGAGTTCAGAATCAAGCCGACAACGTTGATAACAGATTTATGCTATCACCTAAAAGCTGATAAAAAAGTAACTGTGGAAGGCGATATTGGGGATGATGTGTGTTTTCAGATGGCGGCGGGGAGGGTTCACATAAAAGGCAATGCTGGGGAAAGTTTAGGTCAATGGATGAACGATGGTCACATAATAGTTGACGGCAACGCCGGCAGATACTGCGGCGTAAGCATCAAAGACGGCAAAATTGAGGTCGGCGGCGAAATCGCCGAAAAATACTACTGCTCGCGTGAAGGCGGCGAAGTCTGGGAGAAAGGCAAGAGGATATTCCCAAGAGTAAGATGACAGGCACCAAAATCGTGAAGCTGAAGCTGGAGGGGGGCGGAGCAGCTGACCGGCTGCCTCAGTTGAGAGAGCCTAGCAGGCCTGTGGAAGTCGATGAGTTGGTGAGCCTTTATGATAAGGTGATTGTGCCTGAGAATGAGACGTGGAATGTGGGAAAATACTATGAAGGTTATCTTGCTGAGACCAATGGGATGGACACAAATCCCAAGCAGCTTCAGGAGGTGCTTGACAGGCTTGAGGAAAACTACGGCCAGGAGAGGGACTACTCTGAGAAGGCAGGGTCCCTGCTGACTGCGCTGATGCAGAATTCGCATCACAAGCTCTTCGAGTTGAAGTCTGAGCTACCCCTGTCTCGTCTCGGTTTCAGGCTTTCTGGGAGAAAGAGCGTCAGCATATCAGGCGATGTCGGGTCTGACGTTGGCAGGGAAATGGAAAACGGTTTCATAACTGTCAATGGACACAGCGGAGACGAGCTGGGGATGGAGATGAAAGGCGGCAGGATTGTGGTCGAAAAAACCGCCAAAGACCGTGCAGGATACAAGATGGCAGGGGGCACGATTCACGTCAAAGGGGAAGTTAATGAGGAGGCCGGCAGGCTTATGACGGCAGGCACGATCGTGATCGAAAAAAATGCGGGAGTACTCACCGGCGATGGCATGGAAGGCGGCAGCATCCATGTTAAAGGGGATGCCACAGAAAAGACAGGTTTCATGATGAAAGGCGGCAGCATACTGGTGGACGGTAATGCTGGTCCAGACACAGGGTGCATGATGAAAGGCGGCTTCATACACGTCAAAGGCAACGCCTACCAGCAGACTGGGCCGCTGGCTGAGGGCGGCAAAATCATCATAGACAAGTGGGGCATGAGCGGCGGAGGCATCAAAGAAGGGTGCGAACTCTGGATAAACGGAAAAAAGGAGAACCCATGACAGGAACGAAGATAGTCAAGCTCAGGCTGGAAGATGGTGGTGCTGGCGACAAACTGCCGGAGTTGAGGGGCCGGGTTGACGAGTCTGTTCTAGGCAGGGCGCTTGAGATTTTCGAAACCACAGAGCATCAGGAAGACAGAGCTTATCATCAGCGTCTCGCTGGTGAGATATCGAATGCGGGTTTGGACATTGATAACATTACGCTGCAGGCGGTGGTTGATACCCTAGAGAAGAAGCATGCTGACGAGAAATACGATTCGACGGCTAATGAAATACACAAGAATATCGGATCGTATCAGAACAGGGCGGGCCTGCTGTATACTGCCTTGGTTCAGGCTTCCAGCAGGGACGAGTTCAAGATCAAAATGCGGAAGCCTGTTAATTTCTTGGGGCATGTTCTTGATGGAAAGAAGATCATAGTAGACGGTGATGTCGGCCACAAGGTCGGGTGGGAGATGAAACACGGAGAGATTATCGTTAACGGGAATGCCGGAATGTGGGCTGGCATGAGCAAGCTGAATGGGAATATACATATCAAAAAGAATGCTGGGAAGTACGCAGGCAGTTGGGCGAGGGCTGGCGAAATAACAGTAGACGGTGACACTGATGCAGGGACCGGACAGTTCCTATGCGGCGGAAGGGTTACCGTAATGGGAGACGCCAAGGGGAGTGAGACCGGTTCCAACTCCTCGTTCGGCACGATCGATGTGAAAGGTGTGATAGAGAACATCAGCCCTAAAGTCGGGGCGACAATATACGAAAAAGGAATCAAGAAAAGATGACCGGCACGAAGATTATCAAGTTGAGGTTGGATGATGGTGGTGTCGCCGACAGGCTTCCCCAGTTGAAGGATAACGCTCTGGATGAAGTCGTGGAGAAAGCTGTCGGCTTGTTCGAGAGGACTGAGATGCCCAGAGAGTGGGAGGAGGGTTTCTCGCCAGGCTGGTCTGAGGAACCGTGGAATTATAAAAAAATCATCTTGGAGGAGGGCAAGAAATTGGATGTGACTCCCAGTCAGCTGCAGCTCATACTCACTTCCCTTGAGAGTAGGTTTCCAGACGAAGAAGGTTTCGGGGAGAGGCTGGGCATATTCCTGACCGCGTTGATTGAAGGCTCCACTCATGAGGAGTTCACATTGCGGCCTACGACCCTGCTAAGTGATTTCGGCTACCAGCTAGAAGCGGATAAGAATATTACTGTGGAAGGCGATGTCGGGGACAATAATTTCTACAGGGTGAAGAAGGCGAAGATTCACGTGAAAGGGAACGCAGGTGATGAGATTGGCCATGACCTGGATGGCGGCCACATCCTAATCGACGGAGACTGCGGGGAGGGCTGCGGCCGCAGGATGAAGAAGGGCAAGATCGAGGTCGGCGGGAAGATAGAGAACACGTACGGCTGCGCTAGATACGGCGGACAAGTCTGGGAAAAAGGCAAAAAAGTGTACCCACTATGACAGGAACCAAGGTTGTTAAACTGAAGCTTGATGGGGAGGGGCATGAGAAACTTCCCAAGCTGATGGATGACAAGGTCGTAGTGGAGGCGGCTTTGGGAATCTACGGGGGGACGAAGTACCAGGGAGAATGGGGTGAGATTCCCAAGTACCATCAGGAGGTGATGCGAAAGGCTGGGGAGTTGAACGTTAACACAATACAATTGCAGAAGATTATTGATATCCTATACGGAGAATTTGGCGGCGGGAAGGAGCTTGATAAAAAATTGGGGCTTTTCACGACGGCGCTGATACAGGCCTCATCGCACGACAAGTTCAGCATCAAACCTCCCCTGCCCATGTCCTGGCTCGGATTTCAGCTCAAAGGCAACAAGAATATTACCGTAGAAGGGGACGCGTGGAATTGGGTCGGATTTGAGATGGAAGGCGGAACGCTGAGGATAGGCGGGAACGTGGGCGACGATCTTGGTTGGGGTATGAAGGGCGGCAGGATTGAGGTTGGGAAGGAGGCAGGGCACAATGCTGGCAACCAGATGGAAGGCGGGACGATAGACGTGAAAGAGAAAATTCGAAGTGTGAGCTCGCTGGTTAAAGGCGGCGAGATAATCATAGCGGGTGTGAAGGTCAGGCCATGACAGGGACCAAGATAGTTAAGCTGAGGTTGGAGGATGGGCAGGCGGGGAAACTTCCAAACCTGAAGGATTCTGCTGTGGATCAGGCCCTGAAATTGTATAAGGAGATGCCGTGGGTCGTCCAGACTCAATACTATAATGATACTCTCGAGCATTCGAGAAGGCTTAACCTGAACCAGAACCAGGTTCAGGCTCTGGTTAATGCCATGGAGGAGGGGCCCCCCAAGGATTCGAACTATGCCGGCTCGGCAGGCCTCTTCCTGTCAGCCATGGTGCAGGGCTCAACCAATAAATGTTTTGAGCTGGCGACGAAGGTGCCACTGTCCTATCTCGGCTACCGCCTGGAGGGTGACAAGACCCTCATAGTTGAAGGCGATGTCGAGGACAGGCTCGGCTATGGGATGAAAAGCGGCAGAATCATCGTGAAAGGTAGCGCCCGGGACTGGGTGGGCGGCATGATGACTGGCGGAGACATACTAATAGAAAAGGATGCTAGGGATTTCGTCGGAGGGACTATGGAAGGGGGCAACATACTCGTGAAAGGAGACTCGCGCCAGGCTCCTGGATTCAACATGGCCGACGGTAAAATCATAATAGACGGTTCATGCGCCGAATTGGCAGGCCGAGGGATGAGGAACGGGTTCCTGCATGTGAAAGGGAATGCTGGCATATGGGCTGCTAAGTGGCTGATTGGCGGGAAGGTGAGAATAGATGGGAATGTTGGGGCTGAAGCCGCGTTGAAGATGTCAGGCGGAGTCTTGGAAATAGGGGGCAGTATGGAAGGCCTGTCGCCGGAGAAAACAGGGGGGACAGTATTCTACAAGGGCAGGCAAATCTGGCCTGTGGAAACCACAAGATGACCGGTACAAAGATCATTAAGTTGAAGCTAGAGGAGGGCGGAACGGCTGATAAGCTGCCTAGTTTGAAGGTTGACGTCGTTGATAAGGGCATGGTGGATAAGGCTTTGGGCGTTTATAGGGAGACGATGCATATGGGCAATTTCACGGCCCATCCTGAGGAGAAGCATGATGAGTATCATCAGAGTGTTCTGGAGGCGACTAAGGATTGTAATGTCAACTCCGCCACTCTCGGCATGGTAGCTGATATTCTGCAGTCGAAGGATTATGTCGAGGAGATGGAGAGGGCTAAGGGTGCCCAATTTAGGTCAGTCGTTTCCGACAAGATGGGGTTCTTTCTGACTGCGCTGATCCAGAACTCAGAGCACAGTATGTTCAGAATCAAGGCTACGAAAACTATGGACTATATAGGGTACCAGCTCAAGGGGGACAAGACCATTATAGTGGACGGGAATGTTGGGGTTGCCACTGGTAGCCAGATGGAAGGCGGGACTATCATAGTGGACGGTTCGGAGCAGTCCCATCTCGGTTCTAACATGAGAGGCGGTTTCATACATCTCAAAGGAAACGCGAGAGACTATGTCGGCACCAGAATGAGCGGCGGGGAGATAATAATCGACGGAAATGTGGGGACTGTTGTTGGGAGGGAAATGACGGATGGCAAGATAACAATTGGAGGGAATGTCGAGAGCAACGTTGGCATTGAGATGTCTGGCGGCGAAATCCACATCAAGGGCGACGTAGAACGTGACTGGGTTGGCAGTGAAATGCGCGGCGGCATCATCAGAGTAGATGGAGAATCCAAGGGCGTAAGTCGTTGGTATAAAAGAGGCGAGATCTGGCACAAAGGAAAGAAGGTGCGGCCGGAATGACAAACACGAAAATAGTCAAACTGAAGCTGGATGAGGAGGGCGGCGAGAAGCTGCCGGCATTGAAGGACCCGACAGTCAGAGAGGTTCTGGGCGTGTACGACGGTATTCAGAGCTCTCGTGAATCAAAATCTGCCAGATATGACCATATGCTGGGCGCAGTCAAAGGTTTTGATGTGACCGAAACTCAGCTGCATGATATTGTCAATGCCCTGGACGGAAGACAAAGGACTTTTGACGATAAGGTCAAGGGCGGGTTGTTCCTGACAGCGTTGGCGCAGAATTCATCAACTAATGAGTTCAAGATCAAGGTGGGGACACCCTATGTTGCAGTAGGCTGCAAGCTGGGCATAGGGAAGAAGATAACCGTTGTCGGGGATTTGGGAGAGCAGACAGGGCGTGAGATGGACGGGGGTACAGTGCATGTGATGGGCAATGCTGGGCAGAAGACCGGAAATCGGATGCGTAGGGGAATGATTATCGTCGAAAAAGACGCTGACACGCATTTGGGTTACAAGATGTCAGGCGGCAAAATCCATGTTAAAGGAAACGCTTCCGTGTTTGCCGGATGTGAGATGAATGGGGGGGAAATCGAAATAGACGGGGACTCTGCTGGCGACACGGGCTTCTGCATGCAATCCGGCAGGCTCATCGTTCACAAGAATGTTGGATTGCAGACCGGCGGATGGACGTCCGGCGGGACGATAGTAGTCGATGGCGAGATTGGAAGCGTACACGAGTACCACAATAAGGGTGAGATAATCCACAAGGGAGTGAGGATTCCGCCAAAATGACCGGCACAAAGATTGTAAAATTGAGACTGGACGAGGGGGCTGGCGAGAGGCTTCCCTCATTGAAGAGGCATGCTGTCGCCGCAGCGCTTGGCTTGTGGGAGACTACAGAGTACAAAGGTTGGGATGATTCTAAAGGATTCTATGAGAAGCTCATGTGGGAGGCGAAAGAGTATCGTGCGACGGCAAAGGACGTCCAGGCGATAGCAGACCAGCTGGAGGAGCGTCACTCCAGCGAAGACTGGTACCCGCAGAAGGCGGGCATACTGCTGACTGTGATGATGCAGAATTCCTCCGAGAGCGAGTTCACTCTCAAGACTGAGACGCATCTGGCCTATGTGGGCTATCGGCTGTTTGGGGGGAAGAAGATAACTGTGGAAGGCGATGTCGCATCCAACGTCGGCAGGCACATGACCGAAGGGCACATCCACGTGAAAGGGGAGGCCGGTTCAAACGCAGGACATCATATGATGAACAGCACCCTCCGCATTGAAAAGGACGCTGAAGGCTGGCTAGGCGAGAGCATGGGCGAGAACAGCAGCATCTACGTCGGCGGGAAGGCAGGAGGCAGTGTCGGAGAGGGCATGTGGGGTGGCAAGATAGAAGTCGTCGGCGACGTGGGCGACAACGCCGGGAAGAGAATGCAGAAGGGAGAACTCATCATAGGAGGGAACGCTGGAAACAATCTCGGGGAGAACATGAGCGGCGGCCACATCCATGTCAAAGGAAACTGCGGGTGGGGCACTGCCGACTGCATCGGCAGGGGCAGGATAGACATAGACGGGAACGTGAAAAACTTCGGCTACATCGGCATAAACAAAGAAGTCTACCACAAAGGCAAGAGGACAAAAGGATGACAGGCACGAAAGTTGTTAAACTAAAATTGGAGGATGGCGGCGCTGACCGGCTTCCAAGGTTGAAGTCTGTAGTCGGAGAAGCGGTTAACCTGTTCAGCATGATAGAGTATCCCGTGCCTGGGGGTGGCGAGGAGCATGCGTTTTATGAAAAAGTAATGAAATCAAGCAGAGGATGGAATTTCACATCAGACCAGCTGCAGCAGGTATATGACGGCCTTGAGGGAACCTACTCTCGTGACGACTTCTCATACAAGTCGGGCGTCTTTCTCACGGCGTTGATGCAAAACTCGAGCAGCAGTGACTTCACGCTTAAAGTAAGGAGCAGACTGTATTTTCTGGGAATCAATCTCACAGAAGGTAAGAGCCTCACTGTCGAAGGCGATGTCGGAGGATTCACAGGAGATAGTATGTCAGGTGGCATAATCCGCGTAAAAGGAGACGTTGAACACTCAACAGGGAATGGCATGACCGGTGGCAGATTAGAAGTTGAAGGCAAAGCCAGAACGTTTGTGGGCTCTTGGATGCGAGGAGGGAGCATACACGTGAACTCTGATGCGCAAGATGGGGTAGGCGTGCATATGGAAGAAGGCGAAATAACGATAAATAGAAGCGCTGGAAAAAACGTCGGATCCAATATGAAAGGGGGAAAAATAACAATCGGCGAGGATGTTGGAGAATCTGCCGGCTGGAATATGCAAGCCGGCAGTATACTAGTGAAGAGAGATGCCGATGATAGTGCTGGAGACAGCATGCGCGGCGGACACCTTGAGATAGGGCGCAACGCAGGTAACTCGACAGGACATGAGTTAAGAGGCGGCACAGTACACGTCAAAGGAAATGCTGGAAACTGGACAGGCGAAAAAATGGAAGCAGGCATCCTAAAAATCGAAGGAAATATACGGGGGATGTCTAAAGACATCAGAGGCGGCGAAATCTGGGAAGGCGATAGGCGGGTGTGGCCGAAATGACCGGGACGAAGATAGTGAAATTGAGGCTGGATGGTGGGGGGCAGGCTGAGAGGCTGCCGGTGTTGAAGAACAATCTTATCACAACGGAGGAAGCGCTCAGACTCTACAAGGATGTGAGATTCCAGCATGAATTCGCAGATGACCGGACAAAATACTATGAGAGGATAATGGAAGAGCTCAAGGGGACTGATGTGATGCCAGAGCAGCTTCAGGAGATATACGATGCGATGAGCGGGGATTTCCGCAGCGACACGCGGAACATACCCAAAACAGGCCTCATGGTGTCCGCGTTAGTGCAGAATTCCAGTCGAAATGATTTCAGCCTGAAAATCGGAGACTTCATACCCTTCCTCGGTTTCAAGCTTGGGAAAGGCAAAAAACTTACGGTGGACGGCGACGTTGGAGACTTCACCGGCGAGCTCATGGACGGCGGAACGGTCCACGTCCTCGGGGAGGCGGGATGGCGTACCGGCGCCTGGATGAAAGACGGAAAAATAATAGTCGGCTTGTCCACCAACTCCTATACCGGCTGGAAGATGGAGGGTGGAGAAATCATAGTGGAAGATGATGTTACAAGCTACCTTGGAAGCGAGATGAAAGCCGGGAGGGTCCATGTGAAAGGCTCTGCCGGCTCAGAAGTTGGTGACAAGATGGAGGGCGGAACCGTCGAAGTTGACGGAGGGGCGCAGAATGTGAGCGCAAACTACAAGAGTGGGACCATCATACTACAAGGACTGCAGGTGAAACCATGACTGGGACGAAGGTTGTTAAGCTGAAATTGGAGGCTGATGGTGTGCCCGACAAGCTGCCGACTTTGAGGCCGGATATGAGAGAGTCTTCTAAGGTTGATGCTATTACCGAGCTGTTTGATGGTATGAGGTTTGAGAGTTATAAGGGCAACCTGCAAAGGAGGTCTGAGGACTACTATCAGGGATGCTGGCACAGACTCGGGGACGCGGGTTTTAATACAGGAGTCAGCAATCAGGAATTTGGGGAAATACTGCGTGTGCTGGAATCTGACTACTCAAAGCGAAAAGATTTCAGAACCGAAGCCAGCTTGTTCCTATCCGCTCTTCTCCAGAGGTCAGCCTTCAAAGACTCGGAAATCGGGCAGAAGAGACTGGGTGACATAATCGACACTGTCATAGACTCACCTGAGCGTATGCCTCTGCAGGAGATTCTGAATAAAACGTGGGCTGGTATCCAATAACCGGTTTAGACCCTCCGGTTCGCACATTTTTCTGTCTGTACTGTTCTTTATATAATCAAGAAAATGACCGGTACTAGAGTCGTCAAACTCAGGCTGGATGATGGGGGGACAGCGGAGAAGCTTCCGAAACTGAAGGAGGATCCTGTTGAGACTGCGTTGGGATTGTATGAGATGTTGCGGGATAAGCCTGTGCCTGAGGGCTGTTTTCAGGAGGCTATGGCGTTGACCAAGCATCTGAATGTCAGCTCCGACGAGCTTCAGAGCATCTACGACAGGATTGAGGGAAACTATCTTGAAGACAAATCCAGCATCGACGAGGCTGGCGTGTTCCTCTCCGCGTTAATCAACAATTCAGGACATCACACGTTTGTGCTGAAGCCTAAAGTGCTGCTGCACTACTTCTGCTATAAAATCCAGAAGGGTAAGGATATCACCGTTCTTGGGAATGTTGGTTTGGGCGTCGGCTGGGAGATGGATGGCGGGAAAATCAAGGTTGAAGGCAACGCAGGAGGCGATGCAGGATATACCATGTATGCCGGAGACCTGCACATCACAGGAGACGTTGAATCGAGCTGCGGAGCCCATATGAAAGACGGTAACATCTACGTCGGCGGAAATGCGAGAAACAATGCCGGCCATTTCATGGAAGGCGGCAGAATCCACATCCACGGCGATTCCGGACCTGAGACAGGCTTCGCCAAGAAAGGCGGCGAACTGATAGTAGACGGCAGAAGAGGATAAAAAAGATGACAGGCACAAAAGTCGTTAAGATTAACCTTGAGGGCACTGGAGTTCCCGGCAGTCTGCCTGATCTGAGGTTGAGCGGGCCGTCTGCTGAGGAGGTTATCAACGCCTGCGGTGGGATGGAGGAAATACATACTGCAAAGTATGACAGTATGTTGGAGAAGACTGCGGGATTTGATGTTAATTCACACCAGC
Organism: Candidatus Altarchaeota archaeon; assembly: GCA_043800255.1. Classification (GTDB taxonomy): domain Archaea; phylum Altiarchaeota; class Altiarchaeia; order IMC4; family SCGC-AAA252-I15; genus JAZDNF01. The sequence continues at coordinate 41,871 of JAZDNF010000010.1, forward strand.
TTCAGAGGATAGTGGATGTTGCGTGCGGCATGTGCGAGGATGATGACGCCATGAACCGCGTTGGCCTTCTTCTGACGGCGTTGGTGCAGAATTCAAAATCCAACGAGTTCACGATCACGCCTCCGAAACTGTTGGATCACATAGGGTCCAGGTTGGACGGCGGGAAAAAGATTGTCATAAACGGTGATGCAGGCCATTTTGCAGGAGATGAGATGATTGAGGGGATAGTGCACATAAAAGGCAATACGTTGAATATGGCAGGTCAAGGTATGGAAGGCGGCAGACTGATTGTGGACGGCAGCACAGGAGACGAATTAGGCGAGTATATGCTGGGCGGCGAGATACACGTTAAGGGAAATGCTGGGAAGAATACGTGCGAAAAGATGTCCGGCGGTATTATAACCATAGACAGAAATGTAGGAGCCAATGCCGGCTGGCTGATGAAGGGAGGCAGCATACACGTTAAAGGCGATGCAATAGAGGGTGTTGGCGCGTGCATGGAAGGAGGCTCTATAAAGGTGGGCGGAAACACAGGCGATAATGCCGGCTGGGAAATGGAAGGTGGCACCCTGCACATAAAAGGAAACGCGGGGGATAACGTAGGCCTTAGAATGACTGGCGGTAAAATAAGAGTCAACGGTAGAATCCGGAGCATAAGCGAGAACTATGCAGGCGGCGAAATCTGGGAGGGCAGAACACAGGTCAAACCATGACAGGCACGAAGATTATCAAGTTGAGGCTGGATGAGGAGGGTGTTGGGCAGAAGCTTCCGAAACTGAAGGAGGGCACTCTGGAAACCTGCCGGAGAGTGTTCAAGGCGCATGACCCCCGAATGGGACATCTTGGTTATGATGATATGATAGAGGCGACAAAGGATTTGGACGTCGATTCAGAGCAGCTTGAGAATATCCTCCGGGACTTGCATGTCAATCATTCTCAAGACAGAAAATTTGGGGAAATAGCCGGCCTATTGCTGTCTGCGTTGGTTCACAATTCCCGGCAAGATGAGTTCGAAATCGAGACTCCAGTCCCACTGGATTATGTCGGTCACAGGCTAAGCAAAGGGAAGACTCTCACGATAAAGGGGGATGTGGGAGACAATGCAGGAGATGGGATGGACGGCGGGGTCATGAACATAAACGGAAACGCAGGCAGCGCTGTTGGAAACAGCATGTGCGATGGCACAATCAATGTGAGCGGATACTCTGGGAACTACACTGGAAGCAACATGCACTCTGGCAGAATAAACGTGAAGAAAGAAACCGGCGGAATGACGGGAGCGTACATGGGCGGAGGAATAATAGCCTGCAAAGGCAAGGTATTAGACTTAGCCCACACCATCTACGGTGGCGCAATATACAGCAGAGGAAAACAGATATGGCCCTAACGAGGAGGACAAAAGTCGTTAAGCTGAAGCTGGAGGGCGGCGGAGAGGCTGAGCGTCTGCCGAAGCTCATGGAAGGCGATATGAAAACCTGCCGGAAGGTTTTCGAAGCCTATGACCCACACATGGGGGAAGGAGATTACGGTGACATGCTGAAGGCTACTAAGGGTTTGAATGTCGACTCAAAGCAACTGGAGAACATCCTCCGCGACTTGCACGCCAATTACTCACAGGACAGGAACTTCGCTGATGGTGCTGGCCTCCTACTTTCTGCGCTGGTGAACAACTCAGAGCATGATGAGTTCGAAATCGAGACTCCAGTTCCATTGAATTATGTCGGTACAGGTCTGATTGAGGGTAAGACCCTCAGGATAAAAGGCAACGTTGGGGATCATGCAGGCGACAGTATGCAAGGCGGCACCCTGAACATCAAAGGCAACGCCGGTCACAGCACAGGCGACGGCATGCACGGTGGGGAAATCAATGTGACAGGGTTTACGAGAACATTTACTGGGAGCAACATGAATCATGGCAGTATAAACATCGGAGAAAGTGCCGGAGCAATGACCGGAGCGTACATGGGTGGGGGGGTAATAGTCTGCAAAGGCAGTGTGTTCGGATTGGCTCACACAATCTACGGCGGCAGAATATACGGTCAAGGAAAGCAGGTGTGGCCAGAATGACTGGGACCAAGATTGTTAAGCTTAAGCTGGAAGATGGAGGAGCAGCTGACAGGCTTCCGAAGCTGAGAACGCATACTGTCGATGCAGCACTTAGTTTGTGGGATAGTATTGAATACAGGTCAACAGATTATTCCAGAGACGTCTATGAGAAGCTGTTAGAGGAGACCAGAGACTTCAACGTGACAAATGAGGATATTCAGGCTATAGCAGACAGGTTGGAGAAGAATTTCTCAAAAAAAGATGATATCTACTCCCCTCATAAGGCTGGCATACTGCTGACTGTGATAATGCAGAATTCATCAGAGAATGCGTTCAGGCTTAAGACCAAGACTCCGCTTTCCTATCTCGGCTACAGGCTGTTCGGCGGCAAGAAGATAACAATTGAAGGCAATGTTGATGAGAATGTTGGGCGTCATATGAGGGACGGCCATATTCATGTGAAAGGAAGTACTGGAATGAATGCTGGGCATGGGATGAGAAACAGCACAATCAGAATCGATAAATATGGGGGTTACTGGCTTGGGAGGGAGATGGGAGAAGGCGGTGAAATCTACGTCGGCGGCGATGCATCTCAAAACATTGGTCAAGAGATGACAGGCGGAAAAATCGAAGTAACCGGTAATGTGGACAACTATGCTGGGACTCGCATGGAAGCCGGGCAGATTATTATCCACGGGAACGCTCGCCATCATCTGGGAGAGGAAATGCGCGGCGGCAGTATCAATGTCGCAGGAAATACTGGCAAGTATACTGCGGATCGTATCACCGGGGGCAGAATCGACATAGGCGGAAAGGTTGAAAGCTTCGGCGACATCTCGGACAGTCGCGGTGAAGTCTACCCCAAAGGCAAAAGGGTGAGACGGTGACAGGCACGAAAGTCATAAAGCTGAACCTTGAGGGCCAGGATGGGATTGGCAGGCTGCCTGGCCTGAGGGACAGTGTCGTCCCAGAGGCCATACGATTGTTCGCCGAGAATTTCAACTTGACGAGCGATACCAGCAGATACTACGGGTGGGCGTTGGAGAACACCAAAAAACTTGATGTGAGCTCGTCGGAGGTTCAGTCCATACTAGACAGTCTGGAAAAGACATTCGGCGACGACCATACATACAGTTGGTTCATGGGATTGTATATGACGGCGCTGATGAGGAACTCCTCCCGCAAAAAATTCAGGCTGGCGGCGAAGGTGCCGCTGCACTTTCTGGGTTATCACATGGAGGAGGACAAGGATGTGACGGTGGACGGCGATGTCGGAGACTGGGTCGGAAGCAACATGGCTGCCGGCAGGATAACCGTGAACGGCCGCGCCGGCGATAGTCTGGGAGCGCTCATGGAAGGCGGCAGCATACACGTCAGAGGAGACGCTGGAATGGATGTGGGCCGCGGCGCGAGGTCGGGGACGATAGACGTTGACGGAGTCATTGGGGGAGTCGCCCACGATGTCAGGGGCGCGAAGGTCAGGCAGAAAGGGAGGAGAGTGTAACAATGGAGCCGACCAAAGTAGTAAAGCTGAAGTTGGACGGCGGTGGCACGCCAGAGAAGCTCCCAAAGCTGATGGAGCCAGGCGAGAAGGAGCCGCTTGAGCTCTACAGGATGACAAGATACTCTGGCAAGGACGTTGAAGCTGCGGGCGAATTCTATGACCTCATATGGGCGAAGACCGAAGGGTGGGAGCTATCCAACGAGAAAATCCAGAAAACCCTGACGCGGCTGGAGAAGGGATGCGGTCATGAGCCTGACTTCAGGCAGAAGGCTGGAGTCTTCATCTCAGCATTGCTGAACAGGGCGGAAAACAACGACCTCAGATTGGAGTCGAAGATTCCCCTGGACTTCTTGGGATTCAGGTTCGGGAAGACTGTGCTGGTAGTCTACGGGGACACGGGAGAATACACCGCAGCCCAGGTGGAGCATGCGACCATACAGGTGAACGGCAACGTTGGGAAATATGCGGGCGACGGCATGCAAAACGGGATGCTGGACGTGAAAGGAAAGTTCGAGGAGCCATGGGGCGGAATATCTGTGGGAGTTACTGTAAAAGAGGGCGGAAGATACTTGAACCCGTGATCACCTGGCCTCCTGTTCCGTGACCCTTATGACCCTGTCCCTCACCTGGTTACTGTAGAACTTGCTAACGATAGGTATGATCTGGTCGAATTCCTCATCCGGGATGAACTGCGCGAAAACGTTGGATTTCTCGCTCGCACGGCCGACAACACCCTCATAAGCTGGTATCACACCCTCAGCGCCAGTTCCGAGACCGAGTATCAGCGCCAATACTTGGTCGTCTTCCTGCATCTGCTTGAGAAGAGGTTTTAAAGCATTTGGATCGCCGTAACCGTCTGTAAGCACGACCAGGATTTTCACGACATCAGGGTCTCTCAAAGTCAGCTTGTTGTATTGGGCCTTCAAGGCTTTCGCATCCTCTGTCCCGCCCGCGCCCTCGTACAGTCTGGCCAGCATCACGATTTTGCTCTCCTCTGTTATGGGAGCGTCAAGGTCCTTCGCAGTCCAAAGTTTTGTGGCGAAGCCTGCGGCGCCCAATTTCAGGGGATTCTCGTCAGGCCTCAAAAGCTGCTCGCCCTCAAGCTGGTTCTTGCCGCCCTCATGGGCTTCGGCCATGATGACCATGAGCTCTCTACACCTTCTAAGCTTCTCGCCGTTCATGCTGCCGCTCCCGTCGACGAGGAAGAACAATTCGGACCTGACGAACCTCGGAGTCTTGACCTCCTGCATCATCGTGGGAGGCTCCATCTCGCCGCGCGCCATCTCTGAAATGTACTCATACTCGAGGCCTGGGCTTATCTCTCCCTCCCTCTGGGTGTAAGACAGTTCGCCCAGCCTGTTCTCGCGCATGACTTCAACGACCTGCGATTGTAAGGAGGATATCTCATCCCTCCTCTTCTCCCTGACCCTGAGATACTCGTCCGTTATCACCGTCCTTACGTCATACCTCTCCGACAGGTCGCGCGACCTCGAGCCCATGTCCCTGAGCCTCTCCTTGGTGGCATCCGTAATCCTGTCATAGAAGTCCTGGTGGTCCATCTCCTCTATCGGCCGGGCACCTTCTTCACCCTCCTTGGGTTTGCCTCTTTCGGTGAGAGGTGCCATAGCCTCGGCAGCCTTGAGGAGCTCATCGAGAACCTCCTTCGCCATCGCCTTCATCTCCTCCCGCTCCTGCCTTGTTGGAGGCGCAGCCCTCGACGGGCCTCTAGGTGGAGCCTGGCCTGGCATGCCTTTCCCAGGTTTGCCTTTGCCTGGCTTCCCCTTGCCTGGCTTGCCTTTGCCTTGTTTGCCCTCGCCTTCTTGGCTTTCTCCCTCCTGCTCTTCTCCTTGTTCGTCTCCCTCCTGCTCATCGCCCTTCTGTCCCTCCCCCTTCTGGCTCTGTCCTTTACCGTCTTTCTGCTGGTCTCCTTTCTCACCTTTCTGCTTCTCTTCTTCCTTTTGTTTTTTCCTCTCCTCGCTCCGCTGTTGGACCTCCTTGTCGACCAGCTCGACGAAATAGGGTATTATCTTCTCATAGGATTCGAACTTCCTCTCAAGCTCTCTCTTCCCTGATTCCTTCTTTTTGAAGAATTTGCCGTACTGGCCGAGGCTTGCGAAGGGTTCTAGGAGGCCGGCATCCGAGACTTTCTTATAAACTTCTGCAACGTCTTCGTCGACGAGGTCTGTCAGCGGTTTGCTGGAGGGGTTTATGTATTCTCCGGTGACCAGCTGCCCGAACTGGTCAGGCTTTGTAAGATGCTTGTAACTGTAGTCCAGACCCGGGGGGGCGCCTAAGGCGTTAATGCACGCTGCAACGTCCTTGTACGGGTATCTGCTCATGTAAGTGTCATCCCACACGTCTACGACGCAGTTCTGAAGGTATTTGAGGAATACGTTGTCATCATACCATTCAGGCAGCAGCGGCTTGCTGTCTGCGATGTGCTCGTCTATCCTCTCGTGCAAGGCTTTCACTGGCGGTGCGTGGTGGCCTGCCTCGTGGGCGAAAAGGCCTAAGACCTTCCTTGGCGTGTCCAGGTAATCCGCGATGTCAGGGCCGAAGAGTATAAGTTTCGAGTCAAGCATGGTCGCCCAATTGTATTCCCCCTTAACCGGAGTTGGATTTTCAATGAACCTGTAGCCTGTGCTCTCCGTGATCATCTCGAAAAACGGCTTATGCTCCTGGAGAAACGCCAACATCTTTTTCCTGCGGTCTTCGTTGACCGTTCCCCGCGTAAGCTTGAACGGCTCAGGAAGTGTTGGGTTTTGGGCGTGTCTTATGGGGGCCTTAGACTTTTGCATCGGTTATAATAGAACAACTCTCGTATTTATTCAATACCTTCCCTCTATATACCATGGCTTCCACGAAGACCAAGAGAGATAATCCCCTGAAACTGGTTACTGGTGGGATCCACTACGGTACGAAGGATGTTGTAGAGGATATCCCCTCCGAAAAACTCGAGAAACTAATGAGGGGTGCTGAAAGTGGGAACGACAGGGATAAGGCTCAATTACGAAAGCTAAGGGAGGAAAAGTACCGCGAGAGAAAGAAGGCGATGGATGCGGCTCTCCCGCAGGGTGAGGAGGTCTGGGACGAGCAGACGATGCTCTCGGTCGTTAACGTCAGACGGTACATCAAAGAGGCTGGGCAGGCTAAAAAGAACCTGATCTCCGCAAAAGATGACGAAGAGAGGGAGGCTGCAGCACAGGTCTACGCCTACACCCAGAAGAGGCTGGACGACTTCCTGGACCAGTCTCCACAGTTCTATGACAACGAAACCGGCGATTTCTTGAAAGAGGGCAAGCCCGGCCAGATGAGGCCTGTGTTCGAGAAAATGCACCGGCTCTTCCTGAAAGAGCAGAGGAATTACGACAAATACGTTGATAAACAGGACAGGCTCTCCGAGGTCGAGGAGGAGATTGAAAGGCGGGGCGAGCAGAGGGTTGAAATCGTAAAACGCCAGAAGAAAGGCGAACCCGGGACACTGGACAGTAAGAACATGAAGGCTCTCGCAATCACATCCAGACTTGAAGAAAAGGCCGAAGCGGTTGATTCGGCAGAAGTCCTCGGAAACCTGGAGCGCATATACTCGAAAGACAGCAGAGAATACAAGGCGCTTAAGGCAAGGCTGGAGTCGAAGGCCAAGGGCGGTGAAGAAGACCTGAAGAAAATGCATCATAAGAAGCTGGTAGAGCTCAGAGACGGGCTCAGAAAGGAGATAGCTGACCTGGACGAGGACACGATGATCGAGCACTTCAGGACCGAAGACCTGCGGAAAAAGCTGATAAAGGACCTTGACGCCGGCAATGACGTCCTCCTGATACCCTACACTGTTGAAAAACTGCAGGAGCTCAGGTTCATAGAGAAGAACAATCCGAACACGACCATAGGCTGCGTCGCAGTCGGAGAGCCTGGAACAGGCAAGACAACCGCCATCAGACAGCACATCCACGACACGGGGCGGGAGTTCGCCTACATCGACATGTCAGGCGACGTCTCAAGGTTCATGCTATATGGCAGTAAATCAGTCTCAGTCGGCGACCCCATAGAACAGTTCACGAGGCTTACGAAGGCTCTGGAGAGTTTCGACGTCAAGAAGGTGGGAGCCCTCGTGCAGGCAGGCGTTGACGCTGTCGGGCCGAGCTTCCTGGCCCTGATAGACGAGGAGATAGGGAAGGAGGGCGCATTGAACGTCAAGAACCCCGAGAACGTGAAAAAGCAGCTGCAGGATATCGTCGAGAAACAGTTCAACAGGGAGCTCGCGACTGAAATCTACAAGTACGGAAAACAGAACGGGTGGCGTTACGGCTTCCTCGTCGACTGCCTGAGGAAAGGAGTCTGCCCTATCATCGACGAATTCAACAAGTCCAAGGACCTGTCACTATTGCACAGCCTGATGACTGCAGTGCCGGCTGCGGACGAGGAGGCGGGCCCGGAGCCTGGCAAAGACGCGGACAACATCAAAAAGTCCCACAGAGGATGGTGGTATTTCGCAGACAACAACGAGTGGATCAGGGTCCCGAAGGACTGGAGGATGTTCTTCACAGGCAACATCGGCGCAAAGCACAAGGTGCACAGCGTCGTAGGCGCGCTTGGAAGCAGGATGGAAGGGAAGGTGATATTCTTCGACTACCCGCCTGCTGAGCAGGAGTATGAGGTCATGCAGGCCTCCGTGTCAGACAGCGACGGAGAAGTCAGGAGGAGCAGGAAGGACATGCAGGACCTTATGGTACTTACCGGCGAGGCAGTGCCAAAGATCAGGAAGGGAATCGCCAAGATGGCGAATGCAATACCGATATCGTTGAGAAGCACGAGGCAGATTGGCGGCCTACTGTTCAACCGCCAGACGCAGACTCCGAAGGACATCGCCTTAGACAAGGCGGTGAAATGGGTGCTGGTCGACACTTACGCGATCACAGAGGACAAGGAGCCTGCCAAGCTCGTCGTCGCCGAGCTCACGGCATGCGGCATTCTATTGTCTGAGGGCATCGGCGAGAAGCTGGTCGAGGACGGCCTCCTAAAGGAGGCTGACCTGGAGAGGAAGAGGGAGTCCCACAAGATAGGATACCGGAGCGTCTCAGTCGACGACTTCAAGGAGCTGGTGGGAGAGGATGGCACGTTCCTCCTCGACGCCCGCGCGACCGGCGACAAGGTCATAAAGGGGACTCAGACGTCCATACCCCACGACAAGCTGCAGAAGAAGGGCGCATCGAAGAAGGATAGCGGGCTTCCGGCAGACAAGAACGCCAAGATTGCAGTCTACTGCGACAGCGACGGCGACTCAGCCCAGGCTGCGAGAGCCCTGGCAGCAGCAGGCTACAAGAGGATATACACCCTCGAGGGCGGCTTCAGCGCATGGGAGGCTAAAGGATACGACGTAGAGCAAAAACAGCAGAGCACCCCCTAGGTTTTCCTGTTCATGGCCGGCACCAAGATAATCAAGCTGAAGCTGGAGGAAGGGTTGGGGGGGAAACTCCCGGCATTGAAACCAGGTTCCGTTGATGCAGCTATCCAATTATACGAAGAACTAACCAGAAAATTGGCTTACGATTTTTTACAGTCCAATTATGGCCATGTGCTAGATGCTACTAAAGGGCTTAACATACGCTCTGATCAGATGCAGGATGTTGTCTCCGGTCTTGAAAAACTTCGAGAGGGTATCGGACATCCCCACCGTGTTGGCTTATTCTTGACGGCTCTGATGCAGAACTCGCCTGATGAGACGTTCTTGATTGCTCCGAAAAGGCAGATATCCCATCTTGGTTACCGGTTGGAGGGCGGGAAAGAGATTACTGTGGAAGGCAGTCTTGACGATTACACAGGTAGTGATATGAAGGATGGCAGGATATACGTTAAGGGTTATGCAGGCTCGTCGACTGGGGAGGGCATGAAAGGCGGTGAGATAATCGTCGAAAAAAGTGCGAAATTATCGACAGGACGATTAATGGCTGGCGGCAAAGTTCACATTAAAGGCGGGTCTGGAACCGGCACAGGAGCCGTCATGAGCGGCGGCGAGATAATAGTCGACGGCACACTCTCCGGCGAGACGGGAGCGGGAATGGAAGGCGGCACTATCCGAGGGGGGCGCATTCCAATGCTGGGCATAAGCAGCCTTTACAAGTCCGGTACGATCATCAGCGGCGGAGCGCAGTTGAAACCATGACCGGCACGAAGATTATCAAGCTGAAGCTGGATGGGATGGATGCTCTCGAAGGGCTTCCCAAGTTGAGGGATGACTCTGTTGTCGATTCAGCCTACAAGAAGTTTCTCGATATCCTGGGGAATGAGAGGATTCCGGAATTCAGGGATGCTGCTAATGATGCTATGAGGGGGTTGAATGTCAGAGGCAGCCAGCTTCAGATGATATACGACCTGCTGGAGGGCGAATGCTCCCGCGTCAGTGATTTCAACTCGATGGCTGGCTTGTTCCTAACCAGTCTGATGCAGAATTCAACGGATAAGAAGTTCAGGTTGAAGATTAACCGGCCGCTTAACTTTCTGGGAAACCCTTTGACTGGCGGGAAGGAGTTGACGATAGAAGGCGACGTTGGCGATGCGACCGGAGCCCACATGGAAGACTGCAAGATTAGGGTAAATGGCAGTGCGGGGGAATACACGGGCGCGAATATGAAAAGGGGTGTGATAGAGGTTACAGGATACGTTGACAGCAAGACGGGACATAGGATGGAAGACGGGACAATAAATGTGGGAGGAGATGCTGGCGACTTAACCGGACTTGACATGAAAGGCAACAGCCTGATAGCGGTGGGAGGCTGCTGTGGGAACAGCACCGGAATGCAGATGAAAGGGGGCAGGCTGACCGTCCGGAAGGGTGTGGGCAATGATACCGGGACGAGGATGTCCGGCGGAGAAATCATGGTCGGCGGCATATCAGGACAGTCCACTGGACAGTACATGGTGGACGGCAGGATAACAGTACACGGGGATACAGCAGACCAGACCGGCTGCGGAATGAAAGGCGGGACAATACACGTTATAGGCAGGGCGAGAGGCGAGACCGCGAAAGAAATGGAAGGCGGAAAAATCGAGGTGATGGGCGGAATAGACGAAATCAGCAAAGAATACCTCTCAGGGGAGATCTGGGAAAACGGCAATAAGGTGAGAGGATGACCGGCACCAAAGTAATCAAGTTGAAGCTGGAGGAAGGCGGCAGAGACAGCCTCCCGGAGCTGAAAGACAGTGTTCTCAGAAGGGCTTTGAAAGTCTATGAGGCTGCTCCAAGTTCCGGTTTCGGGTTGGATTCTGACGACGTCCAAGGCGTCTACGATATGATGGTCCAGGGTACTAGAGGCTTCAACGCCAGCCCCGCACAGGTCGAGCAGGTTCTCACGGAACTTGAGATGGCATATTCCCAGGACGATGCTTATCCTGAAAAGGTTGGATTGCTCCTCACTGCGCTGGTACATGATTCGTTTCACCGTGAATTTAAAATATCTCTGCAGAAGGACCGACCACTCAATTTCATCGGGTACAAACTGGGTAAGGGTAAGAAGATAATTATCAATGGTGAGGTGGACGACCTTGCGCCCCACCTGGATGGCGGAGAGGTAGAAGTGTTTGGAAACGGCGGAAACCACGCAGGCTACGGCATGACTGACGGTAAGGTTCACATCCACAGGGGCGTTGGAGTATGCGCCGGAGAATGCATGCGTGGCGGAACCCTGATAGTTGACAAAAATGCTGGGGACTGGACTGGAGCCAGGATGGTCGGAGGCGACTTAATAATCAAGGGAAACGCCGGCGAATACACGTGCAACGGCATGGAAGGCGGGAGGGTGGATATCGGAGGTAGGATAAAAAACCTGTCAGATGAGATAAAAGGCGGCGAAGTCTACCATAAGGGGGAGAAGATATGGCTGAAGGAGGGCGAAGCTGGAGCGGTCTCAGTATTCGAGTGGACGAGGATGCCCATGGAAACGACGGGAGGGTTCTCGCCGATGGAATGCGACAGTCCGTGGGATTACTACAAGCTGGTATCGGAGAAGACCAAGAGATTCGATTTAAACTCCAATCAAGTGAATTCCGTCATGGGAACGCTGGAGAAGAGGTTTTCAAAACAGAAGGGCTTCGCTGAGCGGCTGGGTTTGTTCCTGACGGCGTTGATAGAGAATTCATCCTCCAAGGAGTTCACGCTCAAGCCGAAGACACTGTTGACTGACCTAGGAGACAATCTAAAATCGGATAAGACGATAACCGTGAAAGGCAGCGTTGGAGGGGATATAGGTTTTCTAATGGAGAAGGGCAGAATTCACATCAAAGGGGATGCTGGTGACGAGGTTGGCGTGGCCTTGAATGGAGGTCATATCATAATCGACGGAAACTGTGGGGAAGGCTGCGGCCGCAGGATGAAGAATGGCAGAATCGAGGTCGGCGGCAAGATAGCTAACAAATACCACGGTTCACGCGGTGGTGGAGAGGTCTGGGAAAAAGGCGAGAGAGTCTATCCCTAGCGGCGGAATCACTGATTAGGCTCCTATTTCAGCGTTTTTTTGTCTGTACTGCTCCTTATATTATCAGGAACATGGCAGGCACGAAAATCGTTAAACTGAGGCTCCAGGGCGGATCAGACGATAGGCTGCCCAGTCTGAAGGATTCTATAGTGCCTGAGAACGTGATTGAGGCAGCCTCTACCGCTTTTGAAAAGTCAGTCTGGAGCCCTCTTATGGTTGGAATGTACGACGAGGCCGGGCGGCGCATAAAAGAAGCCGATCCTGAGAACGTGCTGTTTGGAAGCCTGAATTCAGGCCAGATTCAAACATTGTACCAAAAGCTTGAGGAAAGCTTCAAGGGGGATAAAGAATACGATTACAAGATGGGGACATTCATAACCCAGCTGATGCAGAGGTCAACCAAGAGCGAATTCAAGCTCAAGGTCAGCTCGCTCCTCCAGTGTTTCGGCATGAACCTGTCAGGCGGCAAGAAGATAACCGTTGAAGGCGACCTCGGGAACTACGCCGGACTGGAAATGTCAGACGGGCAGTTAATAGTGGATGGCAGCGTTGGGGCGTGGGCCGGGCAGGGCATGACTGGCGGATACCTTGAAATCGGGAATAACGCATCCTCCTGGCTTGGATTCAAGATGAACGGCGGGAAGATAGTCGTGAAAGGTAATGTGGGAGATTTTGCCGGCGAAAGGATGGACGGCGGAAAAATATTCGTCCACGGGAACGCAGGCAAATACGCCGCAAATTTTATGAAAGACGGCCTGATGGACATCAGAGGCGACGTCGAAGAGTTCGGAAAGATCGCCGGAGGCACAGTCCACCACAGGGGACGGAAGGTGAAAACATGACCGGGACTAAGGTTGTCAAACTGAAATTAGACGACGGTAGTCTCGGCGAGAGGCTGCCCCAAATCAGGGAAAATACCGCTGAGAAGGCTGTGGAATTGTACCTCACGTTGGGCGAACGCGATCCCATCATCAGCTGCCACAACAGGGCTGTGAGCGCTTTCCAAGAGTATGATGCCAGCTCAACACAGCTGCAGAATGTTATCAACACGCTGGAGGAAAACTTCGGCTCCGATGAGGAGTACAGCTGGAGGGCCGGGTTCATAGTCAACGCCCTGGTCCTGAACTCAAAACACGCGAGGCTGAAAATAAAACCGAAACTGCCTTTGGATTATATAGGCTTCAAAATGGACGCCAAAAAGCACATCACCGTCGAGGGCGACCTTGGTGATGAAACCGGAGCAGACATGCAAGATGGTAGAATACATGTCGGAGGATCTGCAAAGAATCAGACCGGCAGCGGAATGAAAGGCGGCAGCATACAAGTTGACGGTAACGTTAACTGGCTTACGGCAGCAAACATGCAAGGAGGCACATTACACATCCGAGGGGATGCTGGAAACGCTCTTGGATTTGGCTTGTGCGGTGGCACTATAATCGTGGAAGGCAACATAGGGAATCGTACAGCAGACATGATGCATGGCGGAGTCATCAAAGCCGGGGGGAAGATTGAGAGCATAGACGAAAATTATCAATCCGGAGAAATCTGGGAATCCGAGATTAAGGTGCGGGGATGAACAGGCAGAAGATCATAAAACTGAAACTGGAGGGAGGGGCTCCTGACAAGTTGCCGCAGCTGAAGGAGAGTGCGGTGGATACGGCTGTGGCAGCCTATCGGAGTGTGCCGTGGGAGGCGTTGGAGGGCTCCTACTACAACAATGTGGTGAGGGCGTTGGATGGTGTCGACGTCCGCCCGGAGAAGCTGCAGGAGGTAATGGACGCGGTCGAGAAGCCTGGAGTCAGAGACAGCGCACATAATCTGTTCGCTGGGATTTTCCTATCCGCACTAGTCAACACATCCTCCCGCAAGAAATTCAAGTTCAGGCCGAAGTCGCAGATGGATTGGGTCGGTTACAGTTTGGAGGAAGGTAAAGAGCTCACAGTGGACGGGAACGTTGGCATTATGGCTGGGAGAGAAATGACGGGAGGTAGATTACATATCAGAGGCGACGCGAGAACATACGCGGGATGCGATATTAAAGACGGGGAGATGCTCGTCGATGGGAGCGTTGGAGACTCTGGTGGTCAGGGCATGATAGGGGGTACCCTGACTGTGAAAGGGGATGCGGGGTCGAATCTTGGGAACTTCCAGTCCGGGGGGAGGATAAACGTTGAAGGGGAGGTCAAGAGTTTCGGCCCGCACATGATGGGCGGCGAAATCTACAACAAAGGCGAGAGAGTGTGGCCGAAATGACTAGGACGAAGATCGTGAAGCTGAAATTGGAACGTGGAACTTATGACAAGCTGCCGGATTTAAGGGATGGTTATCCAACATTTTTTCTAAATGTTCTCAGGGAGTTGCAAGGTCTTAACATGCCGATGCGGACTAATTCTGAGGCTGATATTGGCGCATGCTTCGAGAAGGCGTTTGAAAAGTCGAAGGGGTTGGATCTGAATTCCGAAAGGCTCCAGAGGGTATATGATTCTCTGAAAAATCACATCTCTGATCGCCCCCATAGTAACCATACATCAAACATTTGGGCAGGGTTATTATTGACGGCGTTGATGCAAGACTCGAGTCATACTGATTTCACGCTTAGTGTGAACAAGCGGCTGGATTTTATGGGGTTCGGGCTTAATGGAAAGAGGATAACTATGGTGGGGGATGTGGGGGACTATCCCGGCAGTCAAATGAACGGAGGGAGCATAACAGTGAAAGGAAACGCTGGCGACTATGTTGGCTTCAACATGGGCAGAGGAGAAATCCAAATAGAAGGAAATGCGTCAGATTATGCGGGATCGTGCATGAGAGGCGGCTACATCCACGTCAAACATGTCGGAGATTATGCAGGTCACGAGATGATCGATGGTGTTATCACAGTATCGGGGGACGCAGGAGAGCACACAGGAAAGCGGAGCAAGGGGGGAGCAATCCGAGTCGGCGGCATAATCGAAAGCGCATCAAGAGACGGTATGTGCAAGATAGAACCTCTGGAAGACCCAGATGACATAGGTTTTGACATATGACGGGCACAAAGATTGTTAAACTGAATCTGGAAGGTGGAGCTAATGTCAAGCTGCCTAGCCTTCGGGAGACTGCCGTTGACCACAAAGCGGTTGAGAAGGCCATCAGGATATACGAGGAGACTAAGAGCCCGATGATAGACGGTTTCATACCGACTGAGGGGCAAAAACTTCAAGAGCTTGAGGAGGAATACTACCAGAAGATTATGAAGGCCACTAAGGGATTGAACGTGAACTCCGACCAGCTGCAGGAGGTAGTCGACTATCTGCAGGCTGATTTTGGGAGGGAGATGCGTTACACCCAGAACGGGTACTTTCTCACGGCGCTGATACGGCATTCGAAGTTCAGCGAGTTCACGATCCGGCCCAAGGAGCATTTGCATGATGTCGGTTTCAGACTGAACGCGGACAAGACGATCATAATCGAGGGGAACGTTGGCGGAGGCGTTGGAACCGAGATGGAGGCAGGCACGATAATCATCAAAGGTGACGCTGGAAGCTATACTGGCTACGGGATGAAAGGAGGGAGAATACATATTCTGGGGAACGCTGAGGATGGAACAGCTGCCAGGATGGAAGCCGGGGATATAATAGTGGAGGGTAACAGCGGAAAAAACACGGGCGAGCACATGCATGGCGGAAGCCTCGAAGTTGGAGGCAGTGCCGGAGACTACACTGCTCTAGGAATGGAGGCCGGGAAAATCTACATAAAGAGGAATTCGGGCGTCGAAACAGCCTATAGCATGGCCGGCGGCACACTCAAGGTTGACGGCAGAATAAAGGACATAAGCGTCATGTACGAGGCTGGCACCATCATAGAAGCTGGGACGCAGGTGAGACCATTATGACGGGGACGAAAATCGTCAAAGTAAGGCTGGACGGCAACGGAGCCGGTGACGGACTTCCGAGGCTTAGGGAGGACCCTACCGTCAAGAAGGCGGTCGACCTGTTCGAGTCGTTGCCGTATAATATCTCAGCTTCGGATGACTCGAAATACTTTGATGGTGTCATTGACGGTTGCGAAGGGTGGAATCTACAGTCCCCGGAAATTCAGAAGACACTGGACACGCTGATAGAAAAACATTCCATGAGCGCTGGCTTCATCAAGAGGGCCGGACTCTTCATATCCGCTTTGATAGAGGGTTCAACGCACAGGAAATTCGACTTAGAAGTTCATCAACCCCTGGATTATATCGGGTACCATCTGCGAGGCGGGAAGGAGATAACATTGAAGGGAGACGTTGGCAAGGGCTTGGGATTCGGGATGGGCGGCATCGAAGCCAGCAGCATAACCTTGGACGGCAACGCAGGATTCGGAGTTGGAGGCTGGATGTGCTCTGGCAAAATCCACGTCAAGGGAGACGCCGGGAACTCGGTCGGCTTCTGCTTGGGGAAGTTCTTTTTCCCGGACATGGGAGAGCGTGGCATACCCCTGCCGCATACACCGCCCCTGATAATAATAGACGGCAACGCGGGAACCGAGACTGGAAACGGGATGCGCGAGGGTAAAATCCAGGTGAATGGGGAGATGGGAGAGAATGCAGGTCCTAGTATGGACGGCGGCATCATAGAAGCAGGTAAGGTTAAAGGGGTGAGCGCACATTTCAAATGGGGGAGAATCTACGAAAATGGAGTGCTTATAGCAGGACGAGAATGACCGGGACGAAAGTAGTCAAGCTGAGGTTGGACGAGGAAGGGTCGGTTGGCAGGCTGCCGAACCTGATGGATGCGGTGGTTGAGAAGGCTGTTAGCGTGTTCGCTCGCAGGAACTATTTCACGTTGGCGAAGGATGGGGGTGAGGCGTATGATCATATGCTAAAGGATGTGCAGGGCTTTGACGTCAGTAGGAGTCAGCTGCAGGGCATCCTCGGAATGCTGGAGGAGAAGTACAAGCACAGTCCCTGGCGGTTCACGATGATCGGGCCGTTCCTGTCCGCCCTGGTTGAGAAATCGCATGAGAACGAGTTCGAGCTGGTGTTGACCGATAAGGTGCAGTCCATCGGCTACAGGCTGAGAGACGGCAAGAGGATAACATGCATCGGAGACGTCGGCAGCGCAGGCGACAAAATGTCAGGCGGCCTGATAATGGTGAAAGGCGACATCGGCGACCTGATGGGGCGGGACATGACCGGGGGAAAAATCATCGTAGCGGGCGGCGCCGGGAACCAGACAGGATATCATATGAGCGGCGGCGAAATCGAGATCAAAAAATCAGCAAGAGACTATCCAGGATGCAACATGAGCGGGGGAAAAATCAAGATCGGAGAAAATGCCGGCAACTACGCTGGATTCAACATGAGCAAAGGCGAAATCCACATCCTGGGAAACGCTAACATCGGCGCAGGCTCAGGCATGAGCGGAGGCAAAATAACCGTGGACGGCAGGATATTCGGGCTCATAAGAGACGTCAAAGGCGGCGAGATTTGGGAAGGCGGCACGCAAATCTGGCCGAAACAAAAATGACCGGCACGAAGGTTATCAAACTCAGGCTTGAGGGAGGCGCTGATAGTAATCTGCCAAAGCTCAGGGAAGGCATTGCAACTGAGTTGTGTGTTCTCTATGAACAGCTTCCCTATACTCTAAGTTTTGATGTTACTAACTCTAATATAAGCAAACTGACGGAAACGTTAGGTTTTGATAGGGGGCAGCTTGAGAGCATCGATTCCAGCCAACTTCAGTGCGTGTACGATGCACTTGAGGACAGATTCAAGGGAGATGGGAATTTCGGCCACAAGTGCGGCATCCTACTGACGTATCTTATGAGTCATTCAAGGCATAATGAGTTCAAGCTGAAGGTGAACAAGCCATTAAGCCGTCTCGGGGCATACTTCACGGAGGGTAAGAAGCTGACAGTCGTTGGGGACGTTAAAGATTATGTAGGATATAAGATGCGTGGGGGAGAGATAACAGTAAAAGGCTCGGCAGGAGCGTGGTTGGGATATGAGATGGAACAAGGGAGCATACTCCTGGAGAAGAACGCTGATACATGGGCTGGAAACCAAATGAAAGGGGGAAGACTTCACGTGAAGGGGAATTCAGGAGAATGGACTGGCGAGCGCATGGAAGGCGGCATATTGCAGGTGGACGGTGACAGCGGCGAGGAAACCGGAAATAATATGGATGGTGGCGTAATAAACGTGAACGGCAAGATTGCGGGTGTTGGGCGCATCTTTGAAGATTCAACGGGTGAATTACGGCACAGGGGGGTGAAAATAGCACCATGACCGGCACGAAGGTCGTCAAGTTGAGGTTGGAGGATGATGGTAAGGATTTGCCGAAGCTGAAGGGCAGCGTCATTGATGAGGCTGTCGAGCTGTTCGAGAAAATCGACTGGGAGAATAATCTGGTGGGATACCATGAAAAAGTTCTGAAGAAAACCAGAAGATTGGACGCTAACTCGGCTGCGGTGCAGGGTATAGTCTACCAGTTGGAAGACAACTTTGCTAAAGGCGACATGCAGGACAAGTTCTACTTCAAGCGGATGGGAGCCTTCCTCACAGGGTTGATAGAGAATTCAACCTCAGAGGAACTAGAATTCGAAACCAGGACTCCACTGGACTACATAGGCTACCTGATGAACGCGGAGAAGACCATCACAGTAAACGGTGCGGCAGGCGATATGACCGGGTACATGATGAGAAGAGGCCTCATAAGGGTTAAAGGCGACTCAGGGTTCTGGACCGGCTGCCAGCTTGCAGGCGGAAAAGTCGAAGTCGAAGGCAGCACAGGCGAGTACACCGGCCAGCAGATGGAGACTGGAGAGATAACCGTGAAAAAGGATGCTGGAAGGAAAACAGGGCTGCGCATGAAAGGCGGCAGAATCGAAGTCGGCGGCAGCATCGGAGACATCGGACCTGTCATCAAAGGCGGCGAAATCTACAACAAAGGGGAGCGGGTGTGGCCGAAATGACGGGAACCAAGGTAATCAAGTTGAGGCTGGAGCAGGGCGGTGCAGCCGAGAGGCTTCCGGACCTTAAGGGCGATGTCAAAGGCAAGCTTGTCAGAATATTCAACGAGACAGATTATTTCGAGTCAGATGAGGGAGTATCCTGCTATGACCGGTTCGTCCAGCAGACGGAAGGGTTAGGCGCCGGTCAGGAGCGGATACAGGATGTGTTAGACTTCCTATTGGATGATGAGAATGCAATAGACCAGGTCTACCGTCAAAAAGTCGGATACCTTGTGAGCGCGCTAATCCATAACTCACGCCAGAGGGAATTCAGGATACGCCTGAAACATCCCGTAGACTGGGTCGGCTACAGGCTTGAAGGCGGGAAAAAGATAACCGTAGACGGTGATGTGGCATACGGTGTCGGCTCGGAGATGCGCTCTGGGACGATAATCGTCAATGGAAATTCATGGTTGGGAGCCGGCTTTAAAATGGCAGGAGGAAACGTCATAATACGAGGGAACTCAGGCAGGCTCACCGGGTTGGAAATGACCGGAGGTCGGCTTCTGATTAAAGGGGGCGCGGGAGACGAGACAGGCGCTAGTATGACTGGAGGAGTACTACACGTAAAAAAGGATGTCGGAGCAGAGACTGGGATAGGCATGGCAGATGGCATAATCAACGTAGGCGGGGACATCAAGAGCATATCCGACGACACTGGATATGGGAAAATCTACCACAAAGGAGAGAAGGTGCGCCCAAGATGACGGGAACCAAGGTCGTAAAGTTGAAGCTGGATGGTAGTGGGAAATCAAAAGAGCTGCCCAGTCTCATGGACGGTGTCGTAGAGAAGGCCGCGGCTATTGTAGGCGAGCTTGAGCCTCTTGTGGGAGGGTGGAATCACGTATACGAGCACATAGAAGAAAAAACAAGGCGCATGCATGTCACGCCAAAGCAGTTGCAGGATATGATAGAGATCGGCGAACACCAATACTTGATAGAGATCGGCGAACACCCATACTCTGAGGTTGAAAAATACAGTTGGAAGATGGGACTCCTCGTGTCCGCATTAATTAACAGTTCCCCCCACGACAACTTCACAGTGAAGACTGAGATACCCTTATGCTATCTGGGCTACCGCCTGAAAGAGGGGAAGAAGATTACCGTGGAAAGTAAGGTTGACGAATCTGTTGGCAGGGAGAACATGGGCGGCCATATTCACGTGAAAAAAAATGCCGGCTGGTATGCCGGCGCCGATATGAGAACAGGGCTGCTGGAAATAGACGGAGATGCCGGGCGTGCGACAGGCGCCCGGATGAAAGGCGGGGAACTGCACGTCAAAGGAGACACTGAATTTGACACGGCAGTAGAGATGGAGGGGGGAAAACTCATAATAGATGGGAAAGCGATGGGCGCAGGACATAGTATAAAAGGCGGAGAAATCTGGGAAGCCGGGAAAAAGGTGTTCTCAAGATGACAGGCACGAAAGTCGTAAAGCTGAAGTTGGAAGACGGTGGCGCTGAGAGGCTCCCGCATCTGAAGGAGTCTGCTGTCAGTAAATCGTTGGAAGTTTACAAAAAAACCGAGAACATGAGCCTGTCTGATCACATGCTTATGCTAGATTATCATGAGACAGTGTCTAAGGAATCAAAAGGTTTGGATTTAACTTCAGCAGAGATTCAGGAACTATCTGATCTGCTTGAGGATAGTGCTTCAGTAGGTTTATCCCACCCGTTTAGACGTGGGATATTCCTGTCAGCTCTGATACAAAGTTCCAGTCAAAAAAAATTCAGACTAAAAACCAAAACCCTCTTGCATTGCATTGGATACATGTTGAATGATAAAGAAAAGAAGATTACTGTGGAAGGCGATGCCGGAGATTACACTGGACAGCATATGAATGCAGGACAAGTTAGCATTACAGGAAATGCAGGCGATTTTACCGGCTGGAGCATGAGTGGTGGCTCGATAAAAATCGAAAAAGACGCCCGAAATAATCTCGCAGCATTTATGAGTAATGGTATCATACTCGTAAAAGGAAACGCAAGAGACTACGCCGGGCAGGAGATGGTGGGAGGCAGACTACATATTGGAGGAACAGCAAGAAACTACCTAGGCAATTCCGTAAAATCAAATGCTACAATACGGGTTGAAAAGGACATAGGAGATCATGCCGCGCTTATGATGAGCGGGGGGACCATCGAGGTCAAAGGAAAAGCCGGGAAATATCTTGGATCACATATGGTTGGCGGCACAGTAAAGGTGGCAAAAGGAATCGAGGAGATCAGCAAAGACTTCCAAGACGGGAGCATACAAGAAAAAGGAGAGTGGGTGAGATAATGACCAGCACTAAAGTCGTTAAGTTAAAGTTGGAGGGTGAGGGCGGCGCTGAGAGGCTCCCGCATCTGAAGGAGGGAAAAATCAAGCAGGCTTTGGAACTGTTTGACAGCATACCCTACCGCGCCCAGGGTGAAACCAATTTCGACTATGAGGGCTATTACCGGAAAGTGCTTGAGGGCGCTGAGATGATAAACGCTTCAGAATCGGAAGTCCAGAAGATTCTCGCAGCGTTGGAGGCCAAGCAGTCTGAAATCGGCGGGTATCCAGAGCATGTCGGAACCTTCATAACCGCGATGATGCAGGGTTCCAAAGCACGGGAGTTCACCCTCAGGCCGGCATACTACCTGCACCATATCGGTGAGTACCTGCAAGGTGACAAGAAGATCACAGTATTCGGTGACATGGGCACGGTGGCGAGCCGCATGCGCGGCGGCGAGCTGATAATCAAGGGGAACGTCTTCGATAACTCAGGTGAGAAGATGTCCGGCGGAAAGCTGATAATAGAAGGGCATGCAGGCGGCGACTTGGGGCGTGAGATGGGTGGCGGCCTGATAGAGGCTGCAGAGGCTCGGGGCAGGCTATTAGGTTGTTACATGTGGGGCGGCACGATCAGGATCAAGGGAGACGCCGGCGACGAGATAGGAGCGAACATGTCGAAAGGCGAAATATACGTCGGAGGGAACGCTGGCAAAAAACTGGGCTATAAGATGCACGGCGGAAAGATTGTAGTAGATGGGGAAGCTGGATACAATGTGGGCGATTTCGCCGACGGCGGGCAGATCATCGTCGGAAAGAAGATAACGTCGCTTGGATTTGTGTGCTCGCAGTGCGAGGTCATAGTAGCAGGAGAGAAGGTGGCGCCAAAGTGACTGGGACGAAGATTGTTAAACTGAGGTTGGATGATGGGGCTGGCGATAAGTTGCCGAGGCTTAAGGATGATGACATTAATCTGGATTCTGTAGTAGAGCTGTTCGAGAAGTTGGAGTATACTACCGCCCACGAGGCTGGCTCCTATCATAGGGGCGTGCTCGATGCTACGAAGGACTTGAATGTGTCCCCGCCGAAACTGCAGGCTCTCCTAGAAACCATAGCGGAGAAACACGGCGGAGAAACCAACTACCGGGACCAGGCCGGCCTGTTCCTGACAGCCCTGATCGAGAACTCCAGGCACAGGGAATTCGTGATAAAACCCGGAAAACACCTCTCCTATTTGGGCTACCGTCTGTCAGGAGGCAAGAAAATAGTCGTAGAAGGGAATGTCGGGTACAATACAGGACAGGAAATGAAAGGAGGGACTGTTATAGTGGAAGGTCATGCGTTTGTCTCCACCGGAGAAAAGATGGAGGCTGGCACGATAATAATCAAAGGCGATGTGCAAGGCCACACAGGCGCTGAGATGCGGGGAGGTTGCATAGAAGTCGGAGGCAACGCTACGGACGCATCCACTGGCAGGAGGATGGAAGGCGGAAGCATCCTAGTCAGAGGGCACACGTCAAAATGGACTGGCTCGCACATGAAAGGCGGCACCATCACAGTCGAAGGAGATGCCGGGCCGAATACCGGCGAAGGAATGGAAGGCGGCGTCATAACCGTTGGAAAGGACACAGGATGGTATACTGGCTATCAGATGAAAGACGGGAAAATCATTGTGAACGGCAATGCGACAGACTATCTCGGCCGAAACATGGAAGGCGGCACCATAGAGGTGCGATTAGATGCTGGCGGTGATGTCGGCTGGAGCATGAAAGGAGGCACTATCAAAGTGGGCCGGAATGCTGGGAGAGACTTGGGCGCTTTCATGGAAGCAGGCACCATAGACGTCGCAGGAAAAATCGAAAAAATAAGCAGCCTCTACGAATCAGGCACGATACTCCAAGCAGGCAACAAGGTGAGAGGATGACCGGGACGAAAGTGGTGAAGCTAAAGCTGGAGGACGGCAGCATCAGCGGTAAGCTGCCGCCGCTGAAGGACAAGTTTATCGGCAGTTTCGTTGAGAAGGCTTCTGATTTGTTTGTGAATGCGAGGCTGCTTGAGTTCCACAACGGCGAATCCAGGATAGCCTACCAGAAAGCCTACAAGTGGCTGTTGGATGAGACGAAGAATGTGAATGTTAGTCCGGAAGAGCTTCAAGAAATCTTTTCCAGATTGGATCAAAGGTACGGCGGCAGCGAGGAGTACAGCTTTGACGCAGGCTTCATCCTGACGGCGCTAGTGCAGAACTCCTCACACAACGATTTCAGGATACGGTCTGCAATAGGCTACGACTTTCTGGGTTACAGTCTGAAGAAGGGGAAAAAAATAACCTTTGAAGGGTCGGCAGGGTGCTGGACAGGCCACTCTCTTGACGGCGGAACCCTAATAGTGGAAGACAGCGTTAGTTCGTGGGCTGGGTCTGGGATGACCGGCGGATACATTGAAGTCGGAAAAAACGCAGGAGGTTGGCTTGGAGACTCAATGAAAGGCGGGGAAATCCGCGTGAAAGGAGATTCCGACGCCTACACAGGCGAGCGGATGGAAGGCGGCAAAATCATGGTAGACGGGAAGATAGAGGGAATAAGCAAAGAATACCGGAGAGGTGAGATCTGGGAAGGCGGAGTCAGGAGACGCCCCCGCCTGAGAGACCGGTTCAGATTGTGAGAAGCCATTTTTCCGTCTGCACTGTCCGATATATTACCAAAAACATGACCGGGACAAAAGTCATTAAGTTGAAGTTGGAAGGGAGTACGGCTGATGGCATGTTGCCTAAGTTGAAAGACCCTGTCGTTGAAAAGGCTCTGAGATTGTACGATAGAATTGGATACATGGAGCAGGGAGGCTTTGAGAGAGTAATCTATGGGGAGATAGGGTACCATGACACCATACTCGAGGAGAGCGGGGGATGGGATTTGAATTCAGGGCAGATACAGGATGTGATAACAGCTTTGGAGCACAGGGAGTTCGGAACGGAAAGGCATGCGTCAAAGACCGGCCTGTTCGTAAACGCGTTGATGTTAGGCTCAAAGGAAAAAGAATTCAGGATATCAACTTTCACACCGTTAGACTATCTGGGATTCAGGTGGGAGGAGCCCAAGAAATTAACTGTCGACGGGGACTTGGGAGACCACATCGGAAAACAAATGGAGGTCGGGGAGATAACCGTAAGGGGCAGCATAGGAGATTACGGTTGTAAGAGCATGACCGGCGGAGAAATCACGGTGGAAGGTAACGCGGGTTCGTTCACAGGAGACTTCACGAGAGGAGGCATCCTAAAAGTCGGGGGAAAGATCGCAGGATTTGCAGACCAGTACGGGTGGAGCGGATACTTCTCGCAGGGAGAAATATGGGAATCCGGAAAAAAGGTGAGAGGATGACTGGCACCAAAATAGTCAAGCTTAATCTTGACGGCGGTGGAGTGGGTGACCGGCTGCCGAGGCTGAAGGAGGGATTGGTGGAGGAGGCAGTGAGGCTGTTTACTACGGTTAATTCCAGAGGGGATGTTGATGACGCATTCGACGAGATAGTCAATTGGGCGCGGGGTTCCAACTTCAACTCCGCCTTACTTCAGAGGGTGGTTGACGGAATAGAAAAAGAGTATGGTGTGGGTGATATAGCGGTGCAGTACCGGCTTGGGCCGTTCCTGTCAGCATTGATTAACGCTTCAACTGAGACTGACCTCAAAGTATCGACTAAGACTCCGCTGGCGATGGCAGGCTACAGGCTGGGCGAAGGAAATAGGCTGACGATAGAGGGTGACGTTGACGATGCAGTTGGGCAGAACCTGAGAGGCGGCGAAGTCGTCGTCGAAGGCGATGCAGGCAACTTCGTTGGATTAAACGCCAGAGGTGGTAAAATAACCGTCAGAGGAAACGCAGGCAACTTTATCGGAAAACACATGGAGAACACAATCATAAACCTGGAAGGCCAGGCTGGCAGCATCGAGACGTCTCCCATCTCAGGAGAAATCTGGCACAGAGGAGAGAGGGTGTGGCCAAGATGACAGGAACAAGAGAGAAGATCATTAAACTGAACTTGGAAGGTGATAGCGCAGGCGATAAATTCCCCCCTCTCAAAGAGAATGTGGCTGAGGCTGCTATGAAACTCTTTGATGAGACGAGACATGAAGGTGAAGGTTTGTTCTACGACCTAAGCCACGACCTCAACTACTATACTCGGGTGTTAGGTGCGACCAAAAATCTTAATGTGCGCCAGGAACAGTTGAATGCAATCATAGCGGGATTGGAAAACTATAGTGAAAGCGAGAACTGGAGCGCGAAAGCCGGGCTGTTCCTGACAGCGTTAATACAGAACTCAAAGCAAAAAGAATTCGAAATCAAGATGGAGCGGGGGCCAGCCTTCCTGGGGTTCATGCTCGGCAGAGGGAAGACAATAACCCTGAAAGGCGACGCTGGAGGTCGAACTGGCATGTCACTGGCAGGCGGCACGCTCAACATAGAAGGAGACGTTGGGATGTATACTGGCCAGCTTATGGACGCCGGCGTAATAAATGTGACAGGAAACGCAGGCAATTACACGGGAGTCGGGATGAGAAACGGGACAATCAAGATCGGAGGGGACGTTGGGGAAAACACAGGAAAGGGGATGATAGGCGGTCACATTCACATAAAAGGCAACGCCGGCAGAGGCTTGGGAGACAAGATGAAAGGCGGCGGCATCACAGTCAACGGAGAGATGGCGGACCTAGCAGCCAGCGTAGGGGGGATGAAAGATGAGGGCCCGAAACCAGAAGGAGGTCAAATCTGGAACAAGAGGGTAAAAATATGGGGAAAGTAGATCAAAAGATTGTGAAGTTGAAATTGGAAGGGCATCAGCTGAGCGAGAAGCTTCCCAAGCTTAAGGACCCTGTCATCAGGGAGGCTCTCGAATTGTACTCTCAACTGCTCTATGATGTGTACGCTTCCACTCCGACGGTAGAGTATCCGGAATATCTGCGTAGGACGGAAGGCTTTAACATGACGCCGGCGCAGCTGCAGGAGATGCTGGACGTCTGGGAGAAGTCTTCCCAGGATTTTTCCGGGCCAGTCTGGGCCAACGACGCTGTAGGGTGGGCTAAGATGGGAGTGTTTGCGACCGCCTTGATGCAGAACTCAAAACACAATAATTTCGAGTTCGAGCTGAAGAGAGCGCACCTGCAATACTTAGGCTGTTTTCTGACGCAGGGGAAGAGCATCAAAGTCAAAGGCGACCTCGGGCAGTGGACCGGCTGGGGGCTGCAGGGAGGGAGAATAGAGGTAGATGGCAATTTATCCTTCTGCACCGGCCAGAAAATGAAGGCAGGAGAGATCATAGTGAACGGCGACATCTCCAGGATGGGCGCCATAGAAATGGAGGGCGGGCTGATACACGTTAAAGGCGACGCTGAAGAGTACCTGGGAAATAAGATGAAAGCAGGCAAGGTGATTGTCGACGGAAAGCTCAAAGGAGTGTCTGAAGATTACATCTCCGGAGAAATCTACAACAAAAATGTGAGAGTGAAACCATGACAGGCACAAAGGTCGTTAAATTGAACTTGGAGGGCGGCGGATTGGCTGATCAACTGCCGAAGCTGGCAGGGTTTAATGATGCCATTATAGCAGATGCTCATAAAGTGTTCGATCAGACTCCGCATTATGCCTCGCCGTCCGCATATTTCAGGGCGCTTGTCGAAGATACGGGAGGTTTGGACGTGCCGTCCAGCCAGATGCAGAGGGTATTGGATAAGTCGTTGGAAAAATACCGGCATACTGGGGAGTATCTCGGCAGGGCAGGGTTTCTAATCTCGGCTTTGATTCAGAATTCCAGCGACAAGAGGTTCAGGCTGACGGTAAAGGAGCCGTTGCACGTTCTGGGTTACGGACTGGGCAGAGGCAAAGAACTAGTTGTTGACGGCAATCTGGGAGATTTCACAGGCTCCTACTTGGATGGAGGCCGGGTCATAGTCAACGGTTCAGTCGCCTCCATGGCTGGCGACTGCATGTCCGCCGGAGAGTTGATCGTCAACGGTGATGTGGGAGAAAGGGCAGGCCTGAGCATGAAAGGCGGGAAAATTGGCGTGAAAGGTAATGCAAGTGATGAACTTGGCGGGTGGATGGAAGGCGGAATAATAACTGTTGATGGAAACGTTGGAACCGATGCAGGAAAATGGATGAAAGGCGGCGAAGTGCATGTAAACGGCGATGTTGGGGATAATACTGGCACAGGCATGAACGGAGGAACCCTAAAAGTCGTAGGGAACTCAGGAGACGGGACCGGCTGGAGTATGAACGGCGGGATTATCCTCATCGGAGGAAATGTCGGGAAGGGCACTGCAGGTTGCGCTAGGGGAGGCACAATCAAAGTCAACGGCAAAATAAAAGAAATAAGCAAATTACTGTCTGAACGCGGAGAATTCAAAGGGGAAATCTGGGAGGAAGGATTCCAAATCTGGCCGAAAAAATGACAGGCACGAAGGTTGTTAAACTCAAACTGGAAGACGGCGGCTTGGGAGACAGGCTCCCGAAGCTGGCGGAAGACCCGCTTGTGAAAGAGGCTGCAGAGTTCTACGATAATTGGGAATACAACATGTTGGTGGCGTCAAGACGATTCTATGAGGAAACGCTTGAGAAAGCCAAGCAGTGGAATCTCACATCCTCTCAAGTGCAAAGGCTGGTCGAGGGCCTCGAAGGAAAACTCACGCCAGGACATGAGGCAGAGTATTCTGAGAAGACCGGCATATTCCTGAGCGCGATAATCCAGGGATCAAGCACCAGCGAATTCGAGTTCAAGACGAGAAGGCCCTTAACCTACCTGGGATTCCAGCTCAGGGATGGGAAGAAGATCACCGTACACGGCGATGTGGGGGACAACACCGGCAGGTTCATGGAATCCGGCGAAGTCCGCGTGAAAGGGAATGCCGGGAGCGAGACGGGGAACTTCATGAAAGGCGGCAAGATAATAGTCGAAGGCGATGCGAAGAACATGACCGGACACCTGATGGAAGCAGGCGAAATCGATGTCAGAGGCGAAGCCGGAGATCACAGTGGCAGCGAAATGGTGGACGGCACAATACGTGTCGGAAAATCTGCCGGAAAAAACACGGGCGAGAAGATGAGAGGCGGAAAAATCCATGTCACAGGCGGTGCCGGAGACAGGACAGGCTACGGGATGCAGGACGGGTACATTGAGGTTGGAAGAGATGCCGGCATGTTCACAGGCGAGTGGATGGCTGGCGGCAAAATCCACGTCAAAGGCAACGTCAAGGAGGAGACAGGTAAGCGCATGATAAACGGCGAAATCATCGTCGACGGCGATGCAGGAGCGTCCGCAGCCTCCATGATGACCGGCGGCAAGATAAGCGTCGGCGGAGACATGGCAGATCTAGCAAGAGACCAGCCATTCAAATACATAGGAGTCGGCCAAATCTGGAACAAAGGAAAAAGGATAGCAGGATGACAGGCACAAAAGTAGTCAAATTGAAGCTGGAGGATGCTGGTGGCGGGAATCTGCCAAAATTGAAGGATACAGTGCTTGCTATACTTGAGACCGCTTACAAAAGTTTCGAGCACAAGCCTGAAGACGTCCGCAGTGACCGTTATGCGTTTGCGTTGGCTTCTCTGGTTGGCGTAGACGCCAACGAGGCGAGGGTCCGGTCCAAGAAGACGTTAATCTCCATGTCCAATGTGAACTGTGATGAGCGGACAATCCAAGCGTTCATAGACAAATCCCTAATCAGTCATCAGCGTGAGGGAGAGTTTCAGGGCAAGGCAGGTATTTTCTTAAACGCGCTGATAAGCACCTCTCCAGAGGAAAAGCTCACATTAGATCTCAGAAAGCTGAAGAGGATGAATAACCTTTGCTCATTCATGGAGGATAAGGACGTTACGCTGATAGGGGATGTCGGCGACTGGACTGCCTATGCGGCGTGGTCTGGGAAGGTTACAATCAAAGGCAACGCCGGGAACGGAACAGGGTGTGCGCTTATTGGCGCCACAGTCATAGTGGAAGGGGATGCTGGAGACGATACCGCCCGTAGTGCGGAAGGTGGCGAAATCCACATCAAAGGAGATTGCGGAATGCATACTGGGGAGTTCATGAAAGGCGGTAAACTACTGGTGAATGGCAAAATAGCGGAACTAAGCGATAAAATCAAAGGCGGCGAAGTCTGGCAGGGAAAGACGAGGATATACCCATGACTGGAACCAAGATTGTAAAACTAAAGCTGGAGAACGCTAATGCGCCAGGCAGATTACCCAGCCTCAGGGAGTCCACAGCAGAGAAAGTCCTCAGCGTGTTTATGGCAACAGAGTACGTCGAACCTGACGAATGCTATCTCAGCTTCCGGGAGCAGACGAAAGATTTGAACGTCACATCCTCCCAGCTTCAGAAGATCATACGCGCACTAGAGAGAGGACACATAAAAAATACCACGGATTCGCACAAGGCAGGCATGCTGGTGAGCGCATTCATCCAGAATTCGACGGAAACCGAGTTTCATATACAGTCTAAAATCCCGCTCGGATGTGTGGGATACAGGCTGCAGGGCGATAAGAAGATCACAATCGAGGGAGATTATGGAGATGCCACAGGCTGGGAAATGAAAAGCGGCAGCATCCACGTCAAAGGACATGCTGGAATGCACCCTGGAATTGCCATGGAGGGCGGGACGATAATAGTCGACGGAAACGCTGGACTTGGTACCGGCTATGTCATGTCAGGCGGCAAAATACACGTCAAAGGAAATGTGGGGGAGGAAACCGGCTACAAGATGAGCAACGGGACGATAGAGGTCGACGGCAGCTCACGAGACCAAACCGGGTTCGGCATGCACGGCGGCACCTTGCACATCGGAGGGAACGCAGGAAAGGAGACCGGCAATGACATGGGAGGCGGCATCATCAAAGTCGATGGAAAAATCAGCGGAATAAGCGGCAGCTACAAGAAGGGAGAAATCTGGGAAGCCGAGGTGAAGGTGAGGCCAAAGTGACTGGGACAAAGGTCGTCAAACTGAGGCTGGAAGATAGTGGAGGGAAGCTGCCCGCCCTGATAGGCGACAAGGTGGATGAGGCTGCGGTGGGGAAGGCAGTGGAACTATTCTATGCTGAGGTGCCTGACATCCCGCTCCAAGGGATTGATGTCCAAAAGGATGTCGCATACTATGAGAAGATGGTGGATGCGACAAGAGACTTTAATGTGACGACAGAGCAGCTTACTGAAATAGTCAGCAAAATCGAAGACGACCAGCGTCTGAGGCTTAAGACGGCGCATGTCATGGGAATGTATTTCACCGCATTGATGAACAATTCAAAGCATCCTTATTTCGAGATAAAAACGCGCGAGAACATGTGGTATCTGGGGATGAGGATGAAGGACGACAAGACCGCAGTCCTGAAGGGTAAGGGAGGAAGGCATGTTGGATACGAGATGGAACATGGCACCCTAATAGTCGAAGGCAACACAGGGGCTTATACAGGCCAGCACATGAAAGGCGGGCAGCTAATCCTGAAAGACTACTCTGGAGACGCGTTAGGCGAATGGATGCAAGGCGGCAGCATAATGGCAGAAGCTGACGTTGGAAAATACGCCGGCAGGCACATGCGAGGAGGGAGCTTAACAGTGAAAGGCAAATCAGACGATTACACCGGCATGCAGATGATCAACGGCATAATCCGCATCGGAAAAGACGCTGGCAGCTGGACCGGCGACGGGATGAGAGGCGGCAAAATCACAGTAGACGGGAAGATAAGACATCTTGGGTATGACATGACCGGCGGAGAAATATGGCAGGGGAATGAAAAGGTCTGGCCGAGAGAAAAATGACCGGCACAAAAATCGTCAAGTTGAACTTAGAGGGGGGCGGTGCCGACAAGCTCCCCCAATTGAAAGAGGATATCATCACTAGCAAGGTTTTTGACATCATCGAGAGGACACCGTACAACGTTGTAACTGGGGGGTCCTATTATGAGAGGATTCTCGAAGCCACCAGAGGATTAACTCCGAAAGAGGATGAGATACAGGAAGTGTTAACTCGCCTGCTGTCAGCGCACAAGGAGGACGGAAGATTCATGCATGACACGTTTATGGTGATGAAGGTCGGCTACATGACGAACGCATTGATCCACCACTCCAGACAGAAGAAAATCATGTTAATCCTGCCGGAGCCTGTGAACTGCCTGGGCTACAGGCTGGAAGAGGGGAAGGAGGTAATACTGGAGGGAAATGCTGGCGGAAACATCGGCTGCGAGATGAAAGGCGCCAAACTAACGGTTAACGGTAACGTGCGGGGGAACCTTGGGACGGAGATGACTCAGGGCGAAATCACAGTGAACGGGAGCGTTGGGGGGACTGTCGGCGAGGACATGGAAGGAGGGAAGATAACAGTCAACGGAGAAATCAAAAAACTGAGCGACAGGATAAAGGGTGGCGAAGTCTGGCAAAAAAACAACAGAGTGTGGCCAACATGACGGGGACAAAGGTAGTGAAACTAAAGTTGGAAGGCGGTGGCGGTCTGGCAGAGAGGCTGCCTGAGTTGCGTGATACTCTGGTAGAAAAGGCGATGATAGCGTATGGGGGATTAGCATACGATCGGAATTACCAGCTCTTCTATCCCCCTCTGCTGGAAAGTCTCAGAGATTTTGATGTGATGCCAAAGGAGTTGCAGGCCATATCAGACAGACTCCGTGAAGTTTATTCAGGGCAGAATGGGTTCTCTGAAATTGCGGGGATGTTCCTCACAGCATTGGTGCAGAACTCAAACACGAGCGAATTCAAGCTAAAATTAAAGTCGCCGTTGAATCTGATTGGAATCGGATTATCCAAGGGGAAGGACCTGACAGTGGAAGGGGACGTTGGAGAGCTTCTCGGAGCATTCATGGAGGGCGCGAAAATCCACGTCACCGGAAAAGCAGGAGACCTGGTAGGGCGGTCCATGGAGAAAGGCACCATCAAAGTGGACGGCGACGCCGGCAACCAGGCTGGCCTGCACATGGAAAACGGGACGATCGAGATTGGAGGCAACACAGGGTATGCGCTGGGAGACGGGATGCGAGCAGGATCCATCACAGTCGGAGGCAACACCGGGAATGAGCTGGGGTTGGCCATGCAGTGGGGTTACATCAAAGTCGAAGGAGATGCAGGAGATATGATAGGAGAATTCATGGAGGGCGGCACGATCGAGATTAACGGAAAAATGGGCAAGATACACAGCGAGTATAAGGACGGTGTGATAATCCACCAGGGCAGGCAGGTAAGGCCTAAGAAAAAAACATGACTGGGACGAAAGTCGTTAAGTTGAGGCTGGAGGACAGCGGGACTGGCGGATTACCCAACCTTAAAGAGGGGGTCGTCGGCAGGGCAGTTAAACTATACGAGGACAGCACCTGTGATGTTGTCAACGACTACTATGCTATGATGGCAGAGGCGACGAGGGACTTTGATGTGAGACCGGCCGAACTCCAGAGGATAATCGATATTATCGAGAAAAAATCGGAAGGGGATTTTGACGACAATAAGAAAGGGGCTTTCCTGACGGTCTTAATGCAGAACTCCAGAAGCCAGGCTTTTAGAATCAAGATAAAATCCCCGGTATCCTGTCTAGGCGTCAATCTGAAGGGTGATAAGAAGATTACTGTCGTAGGCGATCTGCTGGATGAGACGGGAGCGTGCATGGAAGGCGGGGAAATACATGTGAAAGGGAATGTAAAAGACTATACTGGGTCATCGATGACTGGGGGGAAAATAACCGTCGACGGGAACGCGGAGGATCTTACTGGGACTGCCATGGCTGGCGGAATCATAACCGTGAAGGGGAATGTCGGGGAAAACACCAGCCTGCACATGACAGGAGGCAAACTAGAGGTTGGAGGAGAAATAGCCGGCATATCAGGCAGAGTACATGGCGGGGAAATCTATAACAAAGGCGAGCGGGTGTGGCCGAGATGACGGGAACCAAGGTCGTAAAGCTGAAGCTGGATGGGGGTGGCGCTGAGAGGCTCCCGCATCTGAAGGAGGGAAAAATCAAACAGGCTTTGGAACTGTTTGATAGTGTAGAATACCTCAAGGGGTCGGTGAACTATCAGACTAACTTCGACTATGAGGGCTATTACCGGAAAGTGCTTGAGGGCGCTGAGATGATAAATGCTTCAGAGTCGGAAGTTCAGGGCATTCTCGTGGCATTGGAGGCCAAGCGGTCTGAAATCGACTGGTTCGATTCTCATGTCGGAACCTTCATAACTGCCATGATGCAAGGCTCCAAAACACAGGAATTCACGCTCAAACCGAAATACTCCTTGCACAGTATAGGCGATTATCTGCAGGGCGACAAGAAGATTACCGTATTCGGTGACATGGGAACAATAGGGCGTAAAATTACCGGCGGCGAGCTGATAATAAAAGGAAACGTCTTTGACTTCTCAGGGGAGAGGATGACCGGCGGAAAGCTGATAATAGACGGATTTGCAGGCGGTGACTTGGGGAAAGAGATGGGCGGCGGCCTGATAGAGGCTGCAGAGGTTCGGGGCAGGCTTTTGGGCTGCTACATGTGGGGTGGCACGATCAGAATCAAGGGAGACGCCGGCGACGAGATAGGAGCGAACATGTCGAAAGGCGAAATATACGTCGGAGGAAACGCAGGCGACAAATTGGGCGATGAAATGCGCGGCGGAAAGATCGTGGTAGAGGGTGAGGCAGGACATAAGGTGGGTGATTGGGCTACCGGCGGCCAAATCATCGTTGGAAAGAAGATAAAATCGCTCGGAGCCGTGTACTCACAGTGCGAGGTCATAGTAGCAGGAGAGAAGGTGGCGCCAAAGTGACTGGGACAAAGATTGTTAAATTGAAATTGGAGGATGGCTCAGCTGACAGGCTCCCAAGGTTGAAGGGGGACACTGTGGCGGAGGCTCTCCGGTTTTATGAGCTGAGTAAGAAGCGACGTCCGGACTCCTCTCAGGAGGATGTTTATGACAGCATGCTCAAGGATACTAAGCAGTTCAACGTGTCGAGCGAGGAGCTGCAGATGATGCACTGGCGGCTTGAGGAAGCCTACGGGGGCGGCGAATGGTACGCTGAGAACGCGGGAATCTACCTGACGACGTTGATGCAGAATTCCAACCAAAGGAGATTCGTCATCGAGCCGGTAATTCCCTTGGACTTTTTCGGGATGGGATTGTCAGGAGACAAGGAAGTGCTTGTCAAAGGCGACGTCGGAGACAATCTGGGCTTCCGGATGGAAGACGGCAGGATAACCGTTGAAGGCAAGGCAGCGGACTATACTGGCTGGCTGCTCAAGGGAGGGGAACTGATGATTACCGGCGACGCCGGGGAGCTGCTCGGGTTCATGATGGAAAAAGGCTCCATCGCGGTCGGAGGGTCGGTGACAGACTACCTGGGGAAGGAGATGAAGGACGGAAAAATAACGGTCCGAGGAAACGCCGGACGTGATGTTGCAGAAGACAGCAGAGGAGGGGTCATACTAATCGGCGGAACCTACGAGAGCGCAAGCAGGAAGAGAGGAGCCACCATAGTGATGTCAGCATGAAAATCGTGAAACTGAAACTCGAGGACGGCTCTGAGACGCTACCCAAGCTCAAGGTCAGTACGGTAGACGAGGCAGTAAACTTGTTTGATCATCTGGGGCAGGTAAATTCCTTTGAAAGGTATTACCTGCAGGCTGCCGAGTCAACCCAGAACTTTAATGTTGACTCAAGGCAACTGCAGGGGATACTGCAAAAACTGGAAGAAAAACACAGCGATGAGATTCTCTACTCTGTCCGGGCAGGGCTTTTTCTCACGGCCCTGATGAGGAAATCACAATCTGAGTTGTTTGATATTGAACCAAAAATCCCATTAGATTTCGTGGGCTACTGGATGGAGGGGTCGAAGACTGTCAGAATACATGGGAATGCTGGAAACCATCTGGGATGGAGTCTCCGCAGCGGAAACATCGAAGTGGATGAAAATTCAGGCGCTAGCACAGGACGCGGCATGTCCGGCGGGACAATAACCGTGAAAAAGAACACTGGCTGGCAGACTGGAGTGATAATGCAAGGTGGAATAATCAACGTCGGTGGAAATGCCGGCGAAGAAACTGGAGATGGGATGACCGGCGGCATCATCAAAGTCGATGGAAAAATCAGCGGAATAAGCGGCAGCTACAAGAAGGGAGAAATCTGGGAAGGAAACGTGAAAAAGAGGCCGAAAGAAAAATGAGCGGGACAAAGGTCGTCAAACTAAAGTTGGATGGTGATGGGCCCTCACAGAAGCTGCCAAAGCTTAAGGAACCTCCGATAGAGGATACCCTGAAGCTCTACGATCGTCTGGAAGTCGACGCCGATTTTCTGTATAAGCGGGAATATGCTGATATGCTGAAAGCCGCTGGAGGAGTCAATCTCATGCCAGAACAAATGCAGGAGGTGCTGTCCGAGCTGGAGAAGAAGCACGGCGATGAGAAAAATTATCCCAAGAAGGCAGGACTATTCATTACAGCTTTGATACAAAATTCAAGTCAGGAACGTTTCGAATTAGACGCTAAAAAAGCGTTATCCTATGTTGGATGCCGGCTGAAGGGAGGGAAGGACATAAAGATTAAAGGCGTGCTTGGAGACTATACTGGGGCTGAGATGGAGGATGGCAGCATAACCGTTCTCGGAAGCGCGAGCGACAGCACAGGCCGCGACATGAGAGGCGGGAAAATACACGTGGAGGGTAGCGTGAACGGCTACACTGGAATGCAAATGAAGGCCGGCGAGATAACCGTGATGGGACATGCTGGGGACTGCACAGGCCATCTCATGGAGAATGGAAAGATAAAGGTGATGCAGGATGTCGGGCGTCTCACGGGGTTCAACATGAAAGGCGGGGAAATCTGGGTCGGAGGAAACGCTCACATGGACACTGGCTCTTTCATGGGAGGCGGGAAAATCTATGTTGTCGGAGGGATAACCCACATAGACAAGGATAGTATAAAAGGCGGCGAAATATTCGCAGAAGGGTCAAAGGTGTGGCCAGAATGACAGGCACAAAGGTCGTCAAACTTAAGCTGGAGGATGGAGCTGGCGATAAGTTGCCGAGGCTTAAGGATGATGACATTAACGTGGACTCTGTAGCAGAGCTGTTCGAAAAGTTAGAGTATACGACTGTAGATGAGGCTGAATCCTACTACAAGAGTGTGCTTGATGCTACGAAAGGGCTGCATGCGTCCCCCTTGAAACTGCAGGCTCTGCTAGAAACCATAGAGGAAAAGCATGGCGGGGAAACCAACCCGGATCAGGTCGGCCTATTCCTGACAGCATTGATTGAGAACTCCCGACACAGGGAATTCGTGATAAAACCTGGAAAACACCTCTCCTACTTAGGCTACCGGCTGTCAGGCGGCAAGAAAATAGTCGTAGAAGGTGATGTCGTACGCAATACTGGCAGTGAGATGAGAGGCGGAACTGTTATAGTGGAAGGGGATGCGGTAGACTCCACCGGGGAGAATATGGTGGACGGCAAGATAATAGTCAAAGGCGAGGCAGGAGCTAGCACAGGCGCTGGGATGCTGGGAGGAAGCATAACGGTTCACGGTGACGCACACCATGCTACTGGTTCCAGGATGCTTGGTGGAAAAATCCACATCAAAGGCAGTGTTTGGGATCATCTAGGCGATGGGATGAAAGGCGGCAGCATCACAGTCGAAGGGAAAGCTGGGAACGGGACTGGATCAGCAATGGAAGACGGCACCATAACCATCATGAAAGACAGTGGACATTACACCGGCTATCAGATGAAAGGCGGGAACATCATCGTAAAAGGTGATGTAACGTATGATTATCTCGGCTACGGCATGGAGGGCGGGAACATAGAGGTGGGAGGAAACGCTGGCAAATGCGTTGGTAATAACATGAAAGGAGGCCGCATTAACATAGGCGGGAACGGAGGAGACTATCTCGGGGTTGGGATGAAAGCTGGCGAGAT
This sequence comes from Candidatus Altarchaeota archaeon, assembly GCA_043800255.1. Lineage (GTDB taxonomy): Archaea > Altiarchaeota > Altiarchaeia > IMC4 > SCGC-AAA252-I15 > JAZDNF01. Next base: position 79,044 of record JAZDNF010000010.1, read on the forward strand.
CATCGTGGGAGGCAGGATAGAAAAAATTTATCCTAAGAGCATCGAGGGCGGCGAGATTTGGGAAGCCGGAAAAAAGGTGTGGCCGAAATGACAGGGACAAAGATTGTTAAATTGAAATTGGAGGGCGGGACAGGTGAGAGGCTGCCGAAGCTGATGGATTCACAGGTGAGTGAGGCGGTGTCATTCTACAACGGATGGTCGTATGATGGTAGCAATGGCAGTCATTTCACAGATGAGACGTTGAAAAGATTCAGGGGGTTGGATTTCAAAACAAAACAGCTTCAAGAGATTGTCGACATCCTGGAGAGGACTGCACCAGACGAAAGATGGTACTCTGCGAAGGCAGGGTACTTCTCAAGTGCATTAATGCGGGGTTCGACTGAGAAGGAATTCAGACTAAATGTGCGAAAACCGCTGGACTATTTCGGAAATTATCTGTCAGACGGCAAGAAAGTCACAGTGTACGGTGATCTGGGGGACTGGACAGGCAGGATGATGGAAGACGCGCACATCATCGTGAAAGGAAATGCAGGAGGCGATACCGGAAACTTCATGGACGGCGGCAGCATAGACGTGAAAGGGAATGCTGAAAGATACACTGGCAGTCACATGACCGGCGGACGGATACATGTCTACGGCAATGCTGGGGATTACACTGGTGATGACATGGAAGGCGGTAGAATCGAAGTGGGCGGCACTATTGGGGGAATAGGGACTGCCCTCAAAGGCGGTGAAATCTGGCACAGAGGCGAGAGGGTGTGGCCGAAGGAAGAATGACCGGGACAAAAATCGTTAAGCTGAACTTGGACGGTGCAGCTGACAAGCTGCCTGCGCTGAGAGAGGATATCACAGACAGAGCCTCTAATCTATTCAAGAGCGGTCTTGATTATTTCGGTTCAACAGAGGAGCACTACAAGAGAATTCTGAAGGATACAGGGAATATGAGCGCATCGAATGCTGAACTTCAGTTGATACTCTGCCGATTGGAGGAGGAACATGGAGAACAAAAATGGTACGCTCCGAAGGCGGGGATTTTCCTCTCAGCGTTTATGCAGAACTCACAAGAAAACAAATTTAGGATAGTGGCTAGGAAACCATTGGACTACCTGGGATATAAGTTGGGGAAGGGCAAGCAGGTCACAGTTGATGGCGACGTTGGCGATTACGCTGGCGCTAAGATGGATGGCGGAAGCTTAACTATCAAAGGCAACGCCGGGATAAAGACAGGTTATATGTTGAATAGGGGTGAGATTCTAGTTGAAGGAGACTCCGGAGACAGCACCGGGGAGAATAATATCTCCGGCATAATAACCGTTGGGGGAAACGTCCCTGGCAGAACAGGCAACGGGATGAAGGGAGGGAAGGTCACAATAAAGGGCAACGCAGGCAGGCAGACCGGCTACGGCATGAAGGACGGGATAGTGCATGTGCATGGTGACATGGGGATAGAAACAGGCGCGAGCATGTTCGGCGGCAGAATAGAAGTCGACGGGAACATACAAGCCTACGATGTAGAATGGCTGCAGGGTAATACCTGGGGCAAGCAGTTTTTCAAAGGCGAGATATGGAACAAAGGCAAAAGGGTGTGGCCTAAAGAAGAATGACAGGCACAAAAATCGTTAAGCTGAATTTGGACGGTGCAGCTGACAAACTTCCAAGTCTGAAGTCCGACCCTGTTGTGGAGGAGGCCCTAAGGTTATACGAGGCCAGCGTATTTGATGGCCATGTTTCAGTATACCGCAGAGAAATGGTTGATCATGGTTCAAAGCTGGATGTAAGCCAGAAACAGTTGCAGCATATCGTAGACGTTTTGGAGGAGACACAGCCTGAAGGCGAATACCTCAGCAAGGGCGGAGTATTCCTGACCGCTCTGATTCAGGCCTCAAGACAGGATGACTTCCAGCTTAGGACAAAAAGGAAACTGAACTTCGTAGGCTGCAGTCTTACGGAAGGGAAGAGGATAACAGTCTACGGGGACCTGGGGAATAACACTGGAATGCATATGGCCGGGGGAAAACTGCACATACTCGGCAGCGTAGGCAACGTTACAGGATACGGGATGGAAGACGGCGAAATAACTGTTGGTGGTAATGCCGCAGATGGCACAGGTGTCGGGATGAAGAAGGGAAAAATCAGAATAGAGGGTGATGTCGGAAACGAGACTGGCGACCAGATGGGCGGCGGCGAGATAGAAGTCCTCGGCAAGGCGGGGGACAGAACAGGCGTCCGTATGACCGGCGGAAAAATAAGAGTAGAAAAGGATGCTGGAGACGAGACCGGCCGTTCGATGAGCTGGGGAGCAATCCATGTACGGGGAGACATCGGAGACGACACCGGATATGACATGACAGACGGGCTCATCAGGGTGGACGGGAACGCAGGAGAGCATACTGGGCAGATAAGCCGCGGGGGAACCGTCCAAGTCAGAGGCGAAATCAAAAGCAAGGCAGAGAACAGGATGTGCGCGATACAACAGGGAGACGAAATCAGATGACAGGTACGAAGGTCGTGAAGCTGAAGCTTGATGGGAATGCAGCTGGCAAGCTGCCTGAGCTGAGAGACAGGATTGATGAGAGCGTCTTCAGCAAGGCGTTTCAGCTTTTTGAGAGCACACCCTACCCGAACGAGTGGGAATACCATCGGAGTCTCATTGGCAGCGTATCAGACGCTGGTTTGGACACAGACAATGTCACGCTCCAGGCGGTGATTGACTCTCTGGAGAAGGATCATGCTGGCGAAAAGTTCGACGAGGAGGTTGAGGAGATGTTCGGTAACGTCGGATCCTACCATAACAAGGCTGGGCTGCTCTATACTGCCCTGATACAGGCTTCCAGCAGGAACGAATTCGAGATCACATTGAGAAAGCGTGTCAACTTTCTGGGGCGCCTTTTAGACAGCAAAAAAGTTGTAGTGAACGGCGATGTAGGCCACAAGCTTGGGTCGAAGATGAAGGCTGGAGAGATTGTTGTGAACGGGAACGCCGGACTGTGGGTTGGCAGTGACATGGCTGGGGGAAAAATCCGCATTAGGGGGAATTCTGACAGTTTCGCAGGCAGCTGGGCGAAAGCCGGCGGGATCATAGTCGAAGGCGACGCTGGAACAGGGACTGGAGACGGTCTATGTGGGGGTAATGTCATCGTCATGGGAGACGCCAAAGGCCGCACCGGACACGACGCATCAAGCGGGGTCATAGACGTGAAAGGCAAAATCAATCGCCTGAGCAAAAAAGTCGGCCCCTCAGTGACAATACTCGAAGGCGGGAAACAAGTAAAAAAATGACAGGCACGAAGGTGGTGAAGCTGAAGCTGGAGGAAGGTGTTGGCGGCAAGCTTCCGAAGATCAGGGAGGATCCGGTGGAGGTTGCGCTTAAGTTGTTCGATGATACGAAGTACTTGGGTCCGGGACAATTCTACCACGATACTGTGAAGAACACGCGAGGGGTCAGCGTCAGCCCGGAACAGCTTCGAGAGATCCTAAAACACCTTGAAGGAAGGTGGGATGCTGACTACAAATACTCTGCTAGGGTGGGGGCCTTCCTGACGGCGTTGATACGGAACTCAGAGCATGAGAGTTTCAGGATAAAGCCCCAGCATAGGATACACACTCTTGGAGTGTACTTGGACAGGGAGAAGGAGATTACTGTGGAGGGGGACGTCGGCGACTGGCTCGGCGACAATATGAAAGCAGGCACGATAATAGTAAAGGGAGACGCTGGAGAATACGCTGGAGGCGACCAGCATGGCGGCGAAATAATTGTCGAAGGGTCGGCTGGGCCCTGCGCAGGATGGCGCTCAAGATACGGCAAACTGGACATACGGGAGGGCAAAGGCAAGTGACAGGCACAAAGGTAATCAAGTTGAAGTTGGATGGGGACGGCGCAGCTGAGAAATTGCCGAGACTTAAAGAGGGCGTTGTCGAAAAGGCTGTTGAGATATACCGGCAGGGTGTGATGGGCATAATGGAGGAAAGCCACTATACGCAGCTGCTTGAGAGCACGAAGGGATTGGATGCGACATCAGACGCGTTGCAGGAGATACTCGAAAAACTGGAGAAAAGATTCGGAAACCAAAAATACTTCGAAACCACAGCCGGAATACTCCTGACAACCCTGATACAGAATTCCTCACACGACAAGTTCAGGATAAAACCCTCAATCCCGCTGAACTATCTGGGATACAATCTGAGCGGCGACAAGGAACTCACAGTGGACGGTTCAGTCGGGGAACTAACAGGACATCGCATGGGCGAGGGCATCATAAGCATCATGGGGGATGCTGGAGATAACACCGGGAAGAACATGCGTTGGGGCACCATCAACGTGGTTGGAAACGCTGGTAACAATACTGGAGAGGAGATGACAGCTGGAAACATAAATGTAAGGGGAAATTCTGGCGTGCGCACAGGACATGCAATGTTCGGCGGTCAGATAAGCGTCGGAGGAAAAATCAAGAGCATTGGAATACCCTACTTTGGGACCATAACGGAGGCCGGAGAGAAAGTGTTCTCCAAGTAGGATGGCGGACGAAATCATAGACTCGGAAGACGAGAGGCTTAGCCGAAATGACAGGAACTAAAATCGTTAAGTTGAAGCTTGAGGAGGGCAGCGGGGAGAAACTTCCGGAGTTGAAGGAGAATGTTGTTGACGCTGCGCTCAGGGTCTGGCAGGAGACGCCGTATCAGGGCGTGTATGAGTATACCGAGAGGATACTCTCGAAGACGGAAGGATTGAATGTCAACTCCAAGCAATTGCAGGAGATAATCTCCCGACTAGAGGAAGATTACTCAGACGGGCGCAAGTACGATGAGGAGGCTGGGCTATTTCTTACGGCGTTGATGCGGAACTCTGGCAATTTCAGGTTCAGGATAAAAACGGAAGTGCCTTTGAGTTATGTCGGATACCTGCTCGATGAGGATAAGACTATTACCGTAAACGGAAACGTCGGGGATAACCTTGGGGAGGAGATGGAAAACGGGAGGATAATAGTGAACGGTCATGCTAGAACCAAGGCCGGCGACGGAATGCGCGGAGGAAAGATAGAGATAAAGGGGAGCGCAGGCAATGCGGCAGCACACTGCATGAGAGGGGGAGAATTGCACGTCCAAGGTGGCACGGGGAAAGCGACAGCCCTTAACATGACCGGCGGAACTCTCAAAGTCAAAGGAAAGATAGAAGAGATAAGTGCCAACTACGACAAAGGGACCATCTACGAAGGGGAGACAAAAGTCCGCCCCAAACCTGGAAAATAGGCCCTATTTCTGTCTGAAATCCCGGATATATACTCGAGAAATGACTGGCACGAAGGTAATCAAGCTGAAGCTTGAGGAGGGTAGCGGGGAAAAGCTCCCAGCGTTGAAGGATCCTGTCGTTGAGGGTGCCGCTGCATTGTATCGGAGTATGGAAATGTTCCCGAAATACGACTACGGTGACCAGCCGGAAGAGCGCTACCAGGAGCTTCTGGGAATGTCCGTCGGCTTGAATGTGACTCCTGTCCAGGTTCAGAGGATAATAGAGAGACTGGAGCAGGATCATTCCGAGGAGGAGTACTACGCTGACAAGGCCGGCCTCCTGCTGACGGCGTTGGTCCAGGGCTCAAAATCGAACGAATTCGAATTCACGGCAAAGAAGAAACTGAACTATCTTGGGTTCATGCTGGAGGAGGGCAAGACTGTGAAGGTTAACGGCGACCTGGGGGAAAGAATCGGCCGGAAGATGAGAGGCGGCAGCATTGACGTCTCAGGCTCTGTCGGTGATGAGGCAGGGTGGGAGATGCGCGGAGGGGAAATAACCATCGGAAAGGATGCAGGAGACTGGACCGGATTCGAAATGCATGACGGAAGAATACACGTGAAAGGCAACACCGACGGCTACGCGGGCTCTGGAATGTATGACGGAGAAATACAGGTCGACGGAAACGCAGGCCGCAAGACAGCAGAAGGCAAGCGAGGGGGAGTCCTCGACATCAAAGGAGATGTCGCGAGCTGGGGGGACAAGATTGGTAGGGAAATCAGCCCAGGAATTTTCGATTAAGAAGAATGACAGGAACTAAGATTATCAAACTCAAGTTGGAAGAAGGCGGCGCGGAGAGGCTACCGAAGCTGTTAGGCGACAGAGTGCATGATGCGCTCAGGATTTATGACAAGAACTGGGGTCAGGTGATAGCGGTTGATGAGTGGTACCGGAACATGCTAGCGGACAGCGAGAGCCTGGACATGAGGTCTGATGAACTCCAGAGCCTGCAGGCTGAGCTTGAGAAGAAATCCGGCAGGTTGTCGGGCGACCAACTGCGCTGGCATAACATGCAATCCGGGATACTGCTGAGCGCCCTGATGCAGAATTCGAGCGAAACCGAGTTCACGCTCAAGACCAATAAACCGTGGCTTCACCTGGGTTTCGGCCTGAAGGACGGTAAGAAGGTTACCGTGATAGGCTCGCTCGGTACCTTCGCCGGGAACCAGCTGGCAGGAGGCGCCCTGCACGTCAGAGGGAACACTGGCAGCAATACCGGCGAGAGGATGAAGGCAGGCTCGATAAAGATAGAGGGGAACACAAAAGATTACCTTGGCAGCGGGATGGAAGGCGGAACGATTGAGGTAAGCGGGAACGCAGGCAAGAGGGTGGGTTCCAGCCTGAAGGACGGCAAAATAGAAGTTGTCGGCGACGTGGGCGACGAAGCGGCATACTGGACTCACGGCGGCACAATACACGTAAAGGGGAACGCAGGCAAGAACACCGGGTGGAACAACCACTCCAAACTGATTGTTGACGGAAAAATCGAGGGATTCGCGTCAAACGCCAAAGACATCTGGAAAGGCACACGGAAGATCAGGTAACGGCGGAAATAGGCTGATTTCCCGCGTTTTTCTCTTTCAACGTCGCGGTATATAACCGGGAAATGTCTGAGACGAAGATTGTCAAGCTGAAGCTGGAGGATTTGGGGGCAGGGGAGAAATTGCCTGATTTAAGGCAGAATCCTGTGGAAACAGCTTTGAGAATCTATGAGAAGACTGAGATTCCGCCAGTTTCGAGACCTGATGAACGACAGTTGATCGAGGCTAACAGGTACCATGCGGCTTTCATCGAGCAGACCCGTGATTTGGACACCACGCCAGAGCATTTGAGGGAGCTTCTGAGGAAACTTGAGGCGCAGCATGGTGATGATGAGCATTTCAGGCACAAGGCGGCAGTACTGTTGACGGTGTTAATGCAACATTCCAGTGCAGAGAAATTCGAGATAAAACCTAAAAAGAGGCTGGATTTTTTCGGGCTCATGTTGAACGCTGACAAGGAGATAACCGTTGACGGTAATGTCGGCAACAATCTGGGTCATGCGATGAACGATGGGAAAATAATCGTGAAGGGTAACGCGTTGAAGGGAACCGGCTCTTCAAAAAAAGGGGGATACATCCTGGTTGAAGGGGACACTGGAGAGGACACAGGCGAAGACGAAAGAGGGGGAAATATCAAAGTGATTGGGCGTAGGGATAATCCGTATCTAAAATAAGTTAGGTAGTAGGATGACGGACACAAAAGTTATAAAACTCAAACTCGAAGGGGATTCAAGTGAACGATTGCCCAATCTCATGGGAGACACCACCACCCTCCGGGCGTTGAATATATTCTCCCAGTCTGACAGAGAAGAAGAACCGCTTGCAGCATACAACAAATACCAAGAGCAGACCAAAGACCTTAATGTCAGCTCCCGGCAGCTGAACGAGATAATCAAAAGCCTGGAGGAAACTTTCCCCCCCAATGAGGACATCCGAAACACGCGCTACTTCGGGCTGTTAACCTCTGCTTTGATAAACAACTCAAAGGAGAAGAAGTTCAGAATAAAATCCCGATTCCCGATGGACTTCGTAGGGTACAAGCTGGACGGCGGGAAGGAGCTGACAGTCGACTGCGAAGTCGGCGACGGCACAGGCATGTACATGAAAAGCGGGAAAATACTGGTCAATGGCCACGCGATGGACGACACCGGCGCGCTGATGGAAGGCGGCTACATCGAAATCAGGCAGGGAGCTCTGAGCGACGTGGGGAACGGCATGAAGGGCGGAAAAATCAAGGTCATAGGAGACGCGTACGTGGGAGCTGGCAGGGAGATGGAAGGCGGTGAAATAATAGTCGAAGGAAACGCCGACTCCCACACCGCGTGGAGGATGAGGAAAGGGCACATAGTAATCACAGGGAATGTAACTGATTTCACAGGCGAGCGCATGCGCGGAGGCCTGCTCGAAGTCGATGGGAGCATACAAGCCCTCGGCGACGTGAAAGGCGGGGAAATCCGCAGAAAAGGGGAAACGTACTGGAAAAAAGAATGAGTGGCACAAAGATCGTTAAACTAAAGTTGGAAGGCGATGGTACAGGTCAGAAGTTGCCTGACCTTCGACAGAATCCAATGGAGAAGGCGCTGTCAGCATACGAGCTGATAGAAGAGCAACTGGATATTAACGGAGACTTTCGGCATGTTTCAGAACTCTTAGGGGACGTGGACGTGAAACCATCCCAACTCCAGCAGATAATCACCAAACTCGAGGAGAAACATGCGCTTGAGGATCGTTATCCGTCCAAGGCCGGTCTAATAGTGAACACACTAATACGGAAATCAACCAGCACTGTATTCAAATTCAAAAACACGCAGACATTAAATCTTATCGGGTTCGAGCTTGAAGGCGATAAGAAAGTCACAATGGAAGGCAATGCTGGGCCACTGTCTGGCGCCCACATGAAAGACGGTGAATTACATGTTAAAGGAAACGTGGGGCAGGCTGCAGGACACCAGCTTGAAGGCGGCATGATAATAATCGACGGCAACGCTGACAGAGACATCGGCTGGGACATGATGGGTGGAGTAATCCATGTGAAAAAGAACGCGCAGAAGTGCGCGGGCAGGGAAATGAAAGCCGGGCTTTTGATTGTTGATGGGAATACAGGAGAACACACTGGAAGTGGGATGACTGGAGGCAGAATCGAGGTCGGCGGCACAATCGAGGCAATAGGTAGTGACGCTAAAGGCGAAATCTACAACAAGGGTGAGAAGGTGTGGCCCAAATGACAGGCACAAAAGTAATCAAGCTGAAACTGGATGAGAGTGCCGACAAGTTGCCGAAATTGAGGGAAAAGTCTGATGATAGGGCGCTCAAGTTATTCGATGAAGTGAAATATCACGGAAATCCTTCTGAATTTTATGACAAGATTTTCGGATTGTCGGAGGGTTGGGACGTTGACTCGCAGAGACTTCAGCAGATATATGACAGCCTATCCCACGCATACGGTGGGGAATTAGACACCGAGAAGGCCGGATTATTCCTCTCCGCGCTGATGCAGACATCCAGCTGCAACACACTCACGTTAGAGGTTTATCATCCCCTCGACCGGTTGTGCGGGAATCTGTTCGGAGAAAAGGATATTAGGCTGGTGGGTAACGTCGGTGAGCGTCTAGCGGAGTATATGACTAGTGGAAAAATCACAGTCGAAGGCGATGCTGGAAGCAGCCCAGGGCTAAGTATGATAGGCGGTAAGTTGCACATCAAAGGGGATGCTGGTGAGATGGCAGGCAACAAGTTGGGCAGTTGGTGGCACCCCGTTGTCATAAACGGTAAAAAGATCGACATGGAATACCCTCAACCGCCGGTGATTATGGTCGACGGTGACACAGGAGACAAAACAGGGTTCATGATGTACAGGGGCTTAGTACATGTGAAGGGTAACGCGGGCGCAGAAACAGGCGCGCTGATGAAAGGTGGCATCATAACGGTTGCTGGTAGAATCAAAAGCATAAGTCCCTCCTTTGAGAAGGATGAAATCTGGGAAGCTGGCGTGAAGAGGAGGCCGATAGGATGACGGCGACGAAAATCGTGAAATTCAGGCTTGACGGTGAAGGCAGCAGGGAGAAGCTGCCGAAGCTTAAGGAGTCTGTTGTCGAGCAGGCTGTTGCAATATATGAGGAGCCGTGTTTCACAGGGCCCAACTACTATGATATGATATGCGAGAAAATACAGGGCCTGGATGTGACGCCATCCCAGCTCAAGGAGATAGCAGAGACTCTGGAGAAAAAACACGCAGCAGACGAATACTATCCGGATCTGAAACTTAATAAAAGCAAAGATTATGATGTCACGGCAGGGTATTTTCTCACCGCGTTGGTGAACCATTCCAGTGAGACCACGTTCGAATTCAAAACACGCTGTGGATTGTACGGTGTGGGCTGGAAGCTCAAGGCTGGGAAGGAGCTCACAGTCACCGGTGATCTGGGAAACCACGTTGCGAATGAGATGGAAGGAGGGAAGCTTCACGTCAGGGGAAGCGTCAGAGACCTGCTGGGTAACAAGATGACGGGTGGCGAGATTATCGTGGAGAAAAATGCTGGAAACTATGCAGGACAGTGCATGGGCGGCGGGAGCATCCACATCAAAGGCAGAGCATGGGAGCAGACCGGACAGGACATGAGCGACGGGAAAATCACAGTAGACGGGGATGTAGGCAGCTGGCTTGGAGCTAAAATGACGGGAGGATACATCCGCGTCAAAGGAAACGCCGGAGAGGACACCGGCATATGGATGGAAAGCGGCGAAATCGAGGTCGACGGCAAAATAGCAGAATTAAGCGACAAGTACTTCGGCGGAAAAATCTGGGGCGGAGGACTGCAAAGAAGATGACAGGCACGAAGGTCATAAAACTGAATCTAGAAGACGGTGGTTCAGCTGAAAAATTGCCGAAGCTTATGGACTCGGGGGTGGAGGATGTTGTGAAGGCCTTTACAGAGGTAAAATTCAAATCCGTTGACGAGTATTATGGCCTGGTCACAGATCGCGTGCGGGACTTTGATGTCACACAACTCCAGTTGCAGCGTGTACTCAACTCTATTGAAGCACAAGCTGGTTCTAGGAAGTTCTTCGAAAGGGATGCGGGGCTGTTCCTGACAGCGTTGATCCAGACATCTGATCGAGACGAATTCGCCTTAGAACCAACAATGCCCATAGGATACTTGGGACACAAACTGGCAGGAGGCAAGAAAATCACAGTAAAAGGAAATGTAGGAAATCAAATTGGACACCTTATGCAGGATGGGACTGTCATCATAGAAGGCAGCGCCCAGAATTTCACAGGATATGAGATGACCGGCGGAGAGATAATAATCAAGGGGGATGTGGGTGCTAGCACTGGCAACAACATGAGAGGCGGGAAGATTCACGTCATCGAAAACGCCGGAGACCTCACAGCTCAACGGATGGCTGGCGGTATGATAGAGGTTGACGGCAAAGTTGGACACCATACAGGCGAGAATATGCAAGCAGGCACCATAAAAGTTAAGGGGGATGCGGGGGTAGGGACAGGTTGTGGCATGGAGGGAGGATTGATTGAACTAGGGGGCAATGCAGGGGCCAACACCGGAGAGCTTATGCGCGGCACAGGCAAGATTATAGTGAACGGCAAAATCGAAAGCATATCCTCTGAGTACTCTACGGGGGAGATCTGGGAGGGCTCCACCAAGATGAGGCCAACGAAAGTGGGTGAAGTGATTGGAAAATTCGGCGATATGATGCGAAAAACCGGACTCTAAAAATAATATGGCCCAAGAGAAGATCATTAAACTGAGGCTGGAAGACGCTGCTGGAGGGGACAAGCTCCCAAAGCTGATGGATGATAAGGTAGACGAGAAAGCCATTCAGAAGCTTTTGGGCGTATACAAGACGACGAGACATGAGGGGCAGCTAAGGGATTACACGACTGAAATGCATGAGAAATACTTTCAAAGTATGTTAGATTCTACAAGAGAGTTTAACGTAAACTCTGCAAGTTTGAAGGAGATTGCGAATGTGCTGCAGAAAGAATACTATCCTCAGGAACTTCTCAAATCAAAGGCTGACAATCTAAGGCCCGTCGCCTCCGACAAGATCGGGCTTTTCCTATCAGCCCTCATCGAGAACTCAGAACACGGCGTATTCACAATCGAGGCATCAGAGAGCATAGGCTACATCGGCTATCGCCTCAAAGCCGGGAAGATGATAACCCTCTTAGGCGATGCTGGCCCGTGCACAGGACACGAGATGTCCGGAGGCGAGATAATAATCGACGGCTCTCAGGACAACTGGCTCGGCTGCAGGATGTCAGGCGGGACTATACAAGTGAACGGGGATGCGAAGGGCTATACCGGAGACCACATGAGCGGGGGAACCATAAACATAAGCGGCAGAGCCGAGCACGTAATCGGAAGAGGAATGCGCGGCGGGAAGATAACTATAGGAAAGAACGCTGGAAGGATCGTAGGCTTTAACATGATCGACGGCGAAATACACGTCAAAGGAGACGTTGATGAACTGGTGGGTGAACATATGGGAGGAGGAATCATCAGAGTCGATGGGGAGTTGAAGGGAGTATACCCCGACTGTTATGGCGGAGAAATCTGGCAAGCCAATACGAAGGTGTGGTCTAAATGACCGGGACAAAAATTGTCAAACTGAAATTGGAGGGTGTGGGATCAGGGGAGAAGTTACCTACTATAAAGGAGGATCCGTTGCTCGAATACCATATGCTCTTCGAGAAAGCGCCCTACGATGGCAATACTGAGATCTTTTACGCTGATATGCTCAGAGAGCTAGACCGTAACGGTCTATCGCAGAAGGAAATCCAGGCGATAGTCGACAAGATACCTGACACCAGGGAAACAGATTCCACGCTGAGGCGGCAATATTATGAGAAAGTCGGGCTCTTCATGTCAGCTCTGGTAGAGGGCTCCAAAGATCATGAAGTGAAGGTAAAAATCAGACGTCCGTTCAATTACGTGGGGTTCAGGATGGGCGAGAACAAGAAACTAACGGTGGAAGGCAACCTCGGGGACCATACTGCTTTCGGATTAGACGGCGGAGACCTCACAATAGTGGGGAACACAGAAGACAATACTGCGATATACATGAGATGCGGCAGCCTGAACATCAAAGGCAACACCGGAAAAAACATCGGATGCAGCATGGTCACAGGCGCAATCAATGTTAGCGGAAACGCAGGCGACAATGTAGGAGATAGGATACACGGAGGCCTGATAGACGTGGGAGGCAGCATCGGAAAGATCGGGACGCCGGTGGACGGCAGCGTCGAAGGCTATGTTGGGCCTGACAGATACGGCGAAATCCGCCACAAGGGAGTGAGGGTCGCACCATGACCGGCACAAAGATTGTGAAACTCAAACTGGACGATGAAGGCCAGGCTGATCGGCTGCCGAAGCTGAAAGAGGGGATAGTAGATGATGTCATCAGAATGTATGAGAAGAACAACAGCCAGGATATTGATCTGTTCCGGCCGTTTGTCCGGCAGGATATCCAAGGATTCAATGTTAGCCCAAAGCAGCTTCGGGAAATTCTGTCAAAGCTTGAATCAAATTTCGGCAGCAGTTCGGGTTACGCCCTAGAGGCGGCGGTAGTCCTAACCTATCTGATAATGAATTCAACGCACAAGGAGTTCACAATAAGGCCACTCCAGAGACTTGACCGTCTCGGTGAGATGCTGGGCGAGGGGAAGACGATAATAGTCGAGGGGAAGCTGGGACATATGGCGGGAGCTGGCATGGATGGGGGTACGATAATCGTTAAAGGGGATACGATGGGTGAGACAGGATGTGCGATGAAAAGGGGAAAGATTGTCATAGACGGGAATACTGGCGGACTCACCGGATGGAAGATGGAGGGGGGAACGCTGGAAGTGAGAGGAAATGTCGCGAAGAAACTGGGGCTTCAGATGAGTGGCGGCAGCATCAAAGTGGTAGGCGACGCGGAAGATGATGGGGGAGAGTTCATGGAAGGTGGGAACATTGAAGTGTTTGGGAACGTGGGAGACAGGTTAGGCATGAACATGAAAGGCGGCGAAATCCACATCAAAGGCAAATGCGGTAAAAATACCGGACTTAGGATGAACGAGGGTAAACTACTGGTGGATGGCAGAATAGCGAGCATAAGCAAAGAATACCACTCTGGAGAAATCTGGGAAGCTGGTGTCAGGAGGAGGCCAAAGTGACGGGCACTAAGGTTGTAAAGCTGAAACTTGAGGATAATGGTCAGGCTGATAAACTGCCGAAGCTGAAAGACCCGCTCACAAAGGAGATCGCAAAAATTTTCGAGGAGACTGGCTACTGGCAGCTTGGGGCGAGCGGCCGTGATGCCCCAGAGTTCTACTACTTGGTGGTTCAGGAAAAAACGGAGAAATATGATGTCAGCCCCGAAGAGCTGCAGCTCATACTTGCGGATATTGAAGGGGGAGACCGCAGCAGAGCATGGTTTGACAGGTGCGCTGGCATATTCCTGACAGCCTTGGTGAACAACTCCAGCCGCGATGAGTTCAGAATAACGCCTCAGATAAAATTGGACGGGATAGGCTACAGGCTCCAGAAGGGGAAGAAGATAACAGTTGACGGAGACGTCGGCGGATGGGTGGGACAGTACATGGAAGGTGGCACGCTCATAGTCAACGGAAACGCAGATGATGCTCTTGGAGAGGGGATGGAGGATGGACGGGTTATCGTTACCGGCAGTGCAGGAAACAACGTCGGCTTCCACATGGCAGACGGGTACATCGAAATCGGAAAAGAGACAGACGTCTTCACAGGAGACCGGGCGGAGGGGGGCAAAATCCTGGTAAAGGGGAAGGTAGGGCAATGCATCCCCCGGTATGAGGGCGGGGAACTCTGGGAAAGAGACCGAAAAATACTCCCAATGAAGAAAAGCAGATTAAAATGACCGGGACTAAAGTTGTCAAGCTGAAACTGGAAGGTGATGGTGCAGAGAATTTTCCGAAACTGAAGGCTGGGGCTGCTGTGGGAGAGGCAGTACAACTTTATAAAACGATCGAATTCGAAGATAAACCTATAGAGGACATGTGCACTGTCGACGGTAGGACAGCGGGATTAAATCTGAAACCCTCTGAGATTCAGACGGTGCTCGATATATTAGAAGAAGAGCACGGTGAGGATGAGGGATACCTTCAGAATGCAGGACTCTATATCACTGCGTTGATAAAAAACTCAGACGACAAGACGTTCACAATAAAGACGAGAAAGCCGCTAGACCATTTCGGGAATTTCATGTCAGGGAAAGAGGTTGAAGTAGTCGGGGACATTGGCAAATGGGCTGGGGTGGGCATGAAAGACTGCAGACTAGGGATAACGGGAAGTGCGGGGGAGCTTGCCGGGTGGATGATGGGCAACAGCACGCTGAAAGTCTCAGGCGATGTCGGAAAAAAAACAGGGAATGAGATGGAAAACAGCAGACTTATCATAGGAGGCAACGCCGGAGAATATCTGGGCTCGAGGATGAAGAGTGGAAAGATTCTGGTAGAAGGTGATGTCCAGGGTTGGATGGGGAATGAAATGGAAAGCGGAGAGATAACCGTCAGAGGAAACATTGGCGGCGCCCTCTGCTGGAACATGAAATCCGGAAAAATAAAAATTGAAGGAAATGCTGGCGACTCGATAGGAACGTGGATGAAAGATGGGGAGATTACTATCGAAGGCAGAGCAGGCAGCAGAGTGGGCTGGCTGCTGAAAGGCGGGAAGATACTGGTCAAAGGGGGTGTTGACGATGAGCTGGGACGCGAGATGACTGGCGGCGAAATAACCGTGGAAGGCAGTGCGAGAAGCTTAGCGGGCGCTGGAATGAAAAAGGGGACAATAAAAATCGGGAAAGATGGAGGATACAACCTAGGCTCCAAAATGGAAGGCGGACGCATCGAAGTCGGCGGAACCATTGAGAACATAGCCTCTGACATCCAAGGCGGGGTAATCTACAGCAAAGAGGAGAAGGTGTGGCCTAAATGGTAAATACTAACGTAGTCAAACTGAAGCTGGAAGGCGGGTCTGAGGGCAGGCTGCCCAAGCTTATGGACGATACGGTTGAGAGGGCGGTTGAGCTATTCGACGAGGGCAGGCATGATGGTTATCCTCCGAAAAGTTTTGAGACTTATCTGCGTCAGACTAGCGACATAAGCGTGTCAGAGCGGCAATTGCAGGACATCGTTGACAGAATATGGGAGAAACACGGTGATGCGGAGAATACCGATGACCATCTGGGATTGTATGTGTCCGCTCTTGTCAGCAGTTCAAAACACAGCAAATTCAGGATTGAGACTCCCAAGCCGCTGAATAATCTCGGTTACAGGCTGCCGAAAGGCAAGACTCTCATAATCGGTGGCGATGCAGGAAGGCATTTGGGCTCCCTAAATGCCGGGCAGATAATCGTGAAAGGCGACGCCGGGGATTACATCGGCTGGGAGATGAAAGAGGGCCAGATACTCGTCGAAGGCAACGCCGGCATGTATGTTGGATGTTATATGCGCAGCGGAGAGATTCAAGTTAGAGGGCAGGCCGATCCGATGGTCGGCATAAACATGACCGGCGGATTCATACGAGTCGGAAAGCTGTCAGAGGGTGAGGGCATCAGCGCAGCATATCAAGGAGGCGAAATCTGGGAAGGAAACAAAAAAGTCAGACCAAAAGAAACATGACTGGGACTAAAATTGTCAAACTAAGATTGGAGGATGGTAGGAAAGAGAACCTCCCCGGCCTCAGGGATGTGCTATCTGAACCGCAGGCTGAGGAGCTGGTCAGAATATGCGGCCGGATAAACTATGATGATGCCGGCAAATACTATAAGTTAGCGTTGGCTGCGACAAAAAAATACAATCTAACCTCGTTGGAGCTGCAGACGGTGGTCGAAGGTTTAGAGAAAAGCTCTTCTGCTGGTTATGAATCCCTCAACAGGAGCGGCATCTTCTTAACGGCATTAATCCAGAATTCAAAGCAACGGGAGTTCACGATAAAGACAAACAAACCCCTAAACTGCTTCGGATGCTCATTAAGCGGCCACAAGAGCATAACAGTCAACGGGGACCTCGGCCACAACGCTGGCTTGGACATGATAAACGGGACAATCCACGTATATGGCAAGACGGGAAACTCGACAGGAAACTCGATGGACGGCGGGGCAATCATCGTAGAAGAGTATATGGGATCTAACACTGGATTCATGATGTCAGGGGGCACGATAATCTGCCACGGAAGTTCCGGAAGCAGGACAGGCCATGCGATGGCCTGCAGACGTGGCATGACGAGCAGGATAGAAATACGAAAGGATGCAGGGGATGGGACAGGTTTCATGATGAGCTCAGGAGCTGAGATAGAGATTGGAGGAAACGCCGGAGACGGCCTCGGCGAGGACATGCACGGAGGCGTCATACGGGTAAAGGGGAAGATAGGAAGCATAAGCCCCAAATTCGGTTCCGGCGAAATCTGGGAGGGGGATGTGAAAAAGAGGCCGGAAAAATGACAGGGACGAAGGTCGTCAAACTGAAACTTGAGGCGGGAGGCGATGACAGTTTGCCCCTATTGAAGGATCCTATTGCGGAGAAGATTGCCACCTTGTACAAGGACACTGCTGACAGATACCGCACCGATCCCTCAGCCCAGTATATGATGGTGGAGCCCCACACAAGAAAGTTTAATCTGAACTCGGGGCAGATCCAGACTATCCTATTGGCTCTTGAAAAAACGTTCGGAGAGGATGAGCACTTCCACTGGAGAGCGGGAATAATACTGTCCGCGCTGATCAACAACTCCAAGGACAAAGAGTTCCGGATAAAAACCGCAACACCGTTGAGTTGCCTCGGCTATAACCTAAAAGGCAAAAAACTGGTTGTGGACGGGGATGTTGGGAATCTCACGGGCGCGCATATGATAAACGGCGAACTGGTGGTGAACGGGAACGCGGGCGATAATACTGGCTGGGACATGCATCATGGGAGGATACGCATAACCGGGAATGCCGGAGCGCGCACAGGACATCACATGTCAGGCGACACCATAATAAAAGTCGAAGGCGACGCAGGCGCGGAAACAGGCCACCTCATGCATGACGGAGTAATCGACGTGGGCGGGAGGATTGAGAGCATAAGCCGCGCATTCCTAGAGTGGCCTGACGGGAAAATGCAGATGAGGGGGGAAATCTGGAACAAGGGTGAGAAGGTGTGGCCGAAATGACCGGGACAAAGATTGTCAAACTGAAGCTGGAGTATGAGGGTCAGGCTGACGGGCTGCCTCAGATTAAGGGTTCCGTCGTCGATCAGGTTGTGGGATTGTACAATAAGCTGAAATATCCTGAGGAGGTTGTCGATGATTCTCAGGGGCTTGTGGAGCGCACAAGCGAGTTTAATCTCAATTCCGGCGAGCTTCAGATGACTCTGATGAAACTTGAGAATGAGAACAAGGATGGCATAACATTCAGGGTGAAGACCGGTCTTTTCCTCTCAGCCCTGATGCGGAATTCCACGGAAACGCGATTCCAACTCAAGCCTACCCGGGATATGTACTACCTCGGCTGGCGCCTGTCCGGCGGCAAGAAGATCACCGTCCTCGGAGACCTTGGGAATTACGCTGGACTGGAAATGACGGACTGTGAGATGCACATCACAGGAGATGCTGGCTCAGGGACCGGGGCACACATGTCAAACAGCAGGATAACAGTGGACGGGAGCACGGGAGACAGCACGGGCGCTGGAATGAAAAGCGGAACAATCAAAGTAGGGAAGAAAATACAGCACATAGAGCCTAACATCGAAGGCGGCGAGATTTGGGAAGCCGGGAAAAAGGTGTGGCCGAAAGAAAAATGACGGGCACTAAGGTTGTGAAACTTAAACTGGATGCGGAAGGAGTAGGAGATAAATTACCGAAACTCAAGGACCCTATCGTGGAAGCTGCTGTCAGAGTGTTCGATGAAAATGAGTGGGTTTCCGACGCCTTCACAGACTACAACAATCTGGACGAGAAACTCCAGGGGATCAGTGTGACAGAAGACGGTTTGAACCGCGTGATCGAAATCATCGAAGCATCTCATGAGCCAGACGGCGCATTAAAGCGGAATCTAGGCTTATTCGTCACCGCATTGGTCAAAAATTCGCCGAAGAACAGGTTCACAGTCAGGGCGAAGAACCCTCTGACTTATCTCGGATTTGCGATGGACAAGGGGAAGGGGATAACAGTCGAGGGAGACGTGGGAGACATGACAGGATATCATATGGCTGGTGGGCGTGTGACTGTTAAAGGCAATGCCAAGGACGGGACAGGCTGTAATATGGTGGCAGGCAGGATAGTGGTTGAGGGCAACGCTAGAGACGGGACCGGCGACATGATGAAAGGCGGTATACTAGATGTTCTGGGAGAAATCAGGGAAATAAGCAATAATATATACGGTGGCGAAGTCCGGCATAAGGGAGTGAAGGTAGCGCCATGACAGGAACAAAGGTTGTTAAGCTGAAGTTGGAGGGCGGGTCGGCAGGGCAGCTTCCGAGGCTGAAAGACGATGCGACTGTTGAGAAGGCTGTCAGAGTCTACGAGGAGAACAAGGGCATGAGCCTGAAGGACTCCGATCCGTTGATGTTCTCCGATGAGAGGGCGTGGAGCAGATATTATGATAAGATCTCAGAGGAGCTTGGAGACATCAACGTCGACTCCGTGCAACTGCAGAGGATATACGATGCCATACTGCCGAACTACGCCCTAGACGAGTCTGGAACCCAGAGGGCGGGAATGTTCCTCACAGCACTGATACAGAAGTCAAAAGAGAGCGAATTGAAGCTGACACTGCACCATCCGGTGGACGCGTTAGGGTACAAATTAAAAGCGGAGAAGACGGTCAGAATCAAGGGGAACATTGGAAGCCACACCGGCTATGACATGGAACGAGGCAGGTTTGAGATAGACGGGAACGCCGAGAACAAGACCGGCATCTTCATGAAGAACGGCGTGATTCACATCACAGGAAACGCAGGATATTTCACGGGAACCGGCATGGAAAACGGCGAACTCAGGATCGACGGAAAAACAGCCGACCGCGTGAGCCCGAACTTCAGAGGCGGCAAAATCTACGAAAACGGAAAACTGGTGGCGCACAAATGACCGGGACAAAAGTTGTGAAACTCAAGCTGGAAGGAGGGTCGGGTGAGAAGCTCCCAACTTTGAAGGACCCTACAGTCGAGAAGGCTGCGGAGTTGTTCAAAAAATCAGAGCTCGGAGATAGTGTCCCATTATTCTTTGAGCAGATGGTGAAGAAAACAAAAAACTTGAACGCCTCATCAGCACAACTGCAGGCTATCATACTGCTCATGGAAGAAGAGTGCTATAACAAGAGTTCGTATCCCCCCCTGGCAGGGATGTTCCTCACAGCGTTGATAAATAACTCTAAGACAGACAACTTCGAATTCGAACTGAAAAAGCCGGTTGACTCGCTCGGTTACCAGCTCGAAGATGGTAAAGAAATCACAGTAACCGCTAACTTGGGGGACTGGCTGGGAGAGCAGATGACAGGCGGGAAAATAAACGTCAGAGGTTACGCAAGACACCACGTCGGAGCCGAAATGCGCGGCGGAGAAATCCACGTTGACGGGACCATAAAAGACTATGCAGCCGACCGGATGACCGGTGGCAGAATACACGTCGGAGAAATCAGAGGAGAATACACTGGACACTATATGGACGGCGGAACACTGGAATCCGACGGCAGCCTCGGACAGATAAGCCCGAAATACATAAAAGGGGACCTATTCCAAGACGGAGAAAAGTTCACCGTACTGAAAATATGACAGGGACAAAAGTCATCAAACTCAGGTTGGACGAGGGTGGAACCCCTGAAAAGCTCCCGGAGCTCAAGCAGGATGTGGTGGGCGCAGTGCTCAAGTTCATGGAAGACACAGCGTACAGGTTCAGCTTCGGCGACCAGCCTGACGAATACTACGACAAGGCCCTGGATGCGACGAGAGGGTTGAACGCAACCTCAGACCAGGTCCAACAGCTGCTGGAGACGCTGGAACACAAGATCGAGGAAGAAGAGGCAAGCGTACCCCCCGAAGGCAAACCTATCAACGTGCCGGCCGGGTGCTACCTGAAATACAAGATGGGCTCAGGCCCAGTATTAAGCGCGCTAATGAACAACTCATCTCATGAAAAATTCGAACTCGCCACCAGGCTGCCAATAAGCAATCTAGGATACAAGCTCAGCGGAGGCAGGAAAATCACCGTCAACGGCGACTTAGGCAGCCACACAGGGGCGAAGATGTCAGACGGGATTATCAAAGTCAACGGGAAAGTCGAGAGTTGCACGGGAGCCGGCATGTCCGGCGGCACAATACACATCACGAAAGGCGCGGGAGACTCTGCTGGTTTGGGAATGATAGACGGCACGATCAAGGTTGATGGCAGCGTCAGAAACGAGACAGGCCTTGCAATGAAAGGCGGAAAAATCATCATCGGAAGGAATGCAGGGGAAAAAACCGGCGATAATATGGCAGGCGGTGAGATAACCGTGAGAGGAAACACTGGAAAGGACACAGGATGGCGGATGTATGACGGAACAATAGACGTTTACGGGAAAATCCAACTAAGCAAGAGCGTCTTCGGGGGCGAAGTACGGCACAAAGGAAAAAAGGTTGCTCCAAAATGACCGGCACGAAAATCGTCAAGCTGAAACTGGAAGGGGACGGGGGAACTGAGAAGCTGCCGAAGCTGATGGATTATGCCAAAGACAGGCAGGTGATGGTCGCCCTTGAAGCCTATCGGAGGGTTAAGAAGTCAGGTGCGACTGAGGATGTTTACGCCAAAGTTCTGGAGAACGTAAAGGATTTGGATGTGACGCCCCGGAAGCTCCAGATAATACTGACGGAATTAGAGAAGGAATTCGCAGACGAAGAAGATCTTGTATATGGCGGGAAGGCGGGGCTGCTGCTTTCGGCTCTGATACAAAGCTCAAAACATAAGACGTTCCACCTCAGCCCGCTAAAACGTTTGGACAATTTGGGCTTCAAGCTGCCGGAGGGGAAGAAACTCATACTGGACGATGCAGAGTATTGGAATCTGGGGCATGCCATGATGGGCGGCAAGGTTGTTGTCAGGGGGAACGGAGGAGACTATCTTGGGCTGGGGATGAAAGCAGGCGAGATACTCGTTGAAGGGGGAACTAATTCCGGAGCAGGCTATCACATGCACGGCGGCACAATAACCGTCGAAGGGGATTCGGGAATCCAGACCGGGTACCTAATGCAGGGAGGGACTTTGAAGGTCAGGGGGAGCGCAGGACTGGAATTGGGCGCCAGAATGATGGGCGGCAGGATCGAGGTCGGAGGGGACGCAAAAGACAACGTTGGAGTTGACATGGAGGCAGGCGAAATCGAAGTCAAAGGAAACGCAGGACACTGGACAGGGCACGAGATGAAAGGCGGGACCATCACTATAGGAAAAAACGTCGGAGAAGGCACCGGAAGGCATGCGAGAAATGGGGAAATCAGGGTCGGCGGAAAAATCGGAGGGATAAGCAAAGATCACGGGGCGACGAAGATATACGAGGGCGGAGAACAGGTAAGATGACCGGTACGAAAATCATCAAGCTGAAACTTGAGGAGGGCAGGGCCTCGGAGACGCTTCCCCAGCTGATGGGGGATGACCTCATGGCTGCCGTTAAAATCTTCAAAAGGATAGAGTACGGCGGCAACATGCACGACTACTATGACGAAGCTCTGAAGGCCACTAAAAAAATGAATATTGTCCCCGCGGCGATGATGGAACTGCCGAACCTGCTCAAACAGGAACATTCCAGCGAAGAAAATTATGGAGTGACGGCCGGATTATATATGACGGCGCTGATGCAGAATTCTCCCTATAGCATGTTCACGGTCCCGAACATGCCTGAAGTGGATGGCCTCGGATTCAAGCTCAAAGGAGACAAGAGGATTATCGCATTAGGGTATGTTGGGAAATCACTGGGAAGCCACATGGAGGGAGGATCCATCCACGTGATGCAAAGCGCCACCGACGATGTCGGATTGGGCATGAGAGGCGGGGAAATACGTATAGACGGGAACGCAGGGCACAGGATCGGCAGCCGCATGGAAAAGGGGAAAATAACCGTGATAGGATACGGATGCGACAAAGTCGCGGATGGCATGAAAGGCGGGAAAATAGAGATTGGCGGCAGCGTCGGCAGAGGATTAGGCTCGCACATGGAAGGCGGCGAAATCCATGTGAAAGGGGATGTGGGGATGAAGCTCGCATTCTTCATGAGAGGCGGGAAAATCACAGTAGACGGCGATATCGTCTCAGTCTCAGGAACCACAGTCATCGCAGGCGGCAAGTCGTTTCTGCGGATGGAGGATGAGATATTCGGCGGAGAAATCTGGAACAAGGGGGAGAGGATATTCCCAAAATGACAGGCACAAAAGTCGTAAAGTTGAATCTGGAGAACGGCGGATTCCAGGAGGGGCTTCCCAGCCTGAAGAAGAATGCTGTGGTGGAGGCTGTCGCCATCTTCATGCAGGCAGAATACAGTGGAGCTGACACCTATTATGATAAGGTACTTGCAGAGACTGCTGGACTTGACATGAAACCCCAAGAGATTCAGGAAACGCTCGAGATGCTCGAGAAAGGTTACGGCCATGAAGAACACTTCCCGGTGAGGGCTGGGTCCCTGCTGACTGCGCTGATGCAGAACTCATCCCAACAGGAATTCAGCATCAAGCCGAAAACTCCGCTGGATTTCCTGGGATATCGACTGCATGACGGGAAGAAGATTACTGTGGAGGGGGACGTTGGAGGTTACCTCGGGCGTGAGATGAGAAATGGAACCATACACGTGAACGGCAACTCCGGAAACCACACTGCCGCCGGAATGGGAGGCGGCACCATAGAGGTGGATGGGGATGCTGGAGAATATACTGCAAGCATAATGCACGGAGGGGTGTTGAAAGTCAACGGGAAGATACGGAAGCTGGCGGACACGTTCCTCAACGGGGAAATATGGGAAAGCGGGAAGAGGTTGCCCTTATAATATGACAGGGACTAGAATCGTGAAACTGAAGCTGGAGGAAGACGGCAGCCCGGAAAAACTCCCCCAGCTGATGGGAGATAAAACCGATGAGATAGTGCGCGTGTACCGTGAGACGGGCTTTGATAGCTTCCATTATATAAATTACTACAATGAAATGCTGAGGAGGACGGCGAAGTATAATCTGACACCAAAACAGCTTCAGAATGTTGTGACCGTGCTAGAGCTAGAACGCTCCCGCAGCCTTGACAAGTACCAGCCAAGCGCAGGCCTTTTCATAACAGCTCTGATACAAAACTCCGGGCACGACAGATTCGAATTCAGAGTCCGAGAGCGGCTGTCCCGTCTGGGCCACAGGCTGGCGAGCGGAAAAGAGATAATAGTCGACGGTGACGTGGAAAATTTCACAGGCGAAAGTCTCCAGGGCGGCAGCATCACGGTAGACGGGAGCGCACGCGAGTGCACCGGAAGTTCGATGAGGAAAGGGAAAATACTCGTCAAGCACAGCTGTGAGAACTACACCGGCTCTGGCATGAGCGGCGGGAGCATAACGGTCGAAGGCAGGGCTGGGGATGAGACAGGGCACGAGATGAAAGGCGGGACGATACGGGTAGACTACCATGTAGGCGACAAGACCGGGCAGCGGATGAGCGGCGGCCTCATAGACGTTGGAATGACAGCCGGACACGATACTGGAGAGAAAGCGTTTGGGGGCATAATAAAAGTCGGAGGCGAAATCAAAGGCATCAGTCCCCGCTTCCACGGGGATGAGCTCTGGGAAAACGGCGAAAAGATAAGATGACCAAACATACGGTGTGGCCTAGATGACGGGGACAAAGGTTATCAAGTTGAAATTGGATGGGGACGGCGCAGCTGGCAAGCTGCCGAGGCTGAGAGGCAGTGTGGTGGATGAGGCCCTCGTCGTATTCGACACCACCGAGTTCAATGTTGTGGATGAGTACCGGGATGCTCTGCTTGGGAAGACGAAGGAGTTGAACGCGGATCAAAAGCAGCTTCAGGAGATTGTCAAACGGTTGGAAGGACGGGAAGATGTTGCGAGGTACGGGACAAAAGCCGGAATCCTGCTGACCTGTCTGATAGAGAACTCAAGCGAAAGGGAATTCGAATTCAGGATACAACGGCAGATTGACCATGTGGGGTACAGGCTAGCTTCTGACAGAAAGATGACCGTTAAGGGGAACGTCGGAGACTTCACTGGGATGGAGATGAAAAAGGGCGAAGTCAACATAAACGGGAACACGACGGACCATGCTGGCATGGGGATGGAAGGCGGCACCATCAACATAAGAGGAGACGCCAGAGACCATACTGGCGGATTGATGAAAGGCGGGACCATAAACGTAGACGGCGATGCCGGAGCCGACACTGGTCAGGGCATGACTGGGGGCACGGTGAACGTAAAAGGGGGCTCAGACGCTCGCACAGGCTATGAGATGGAAGGCGGGCTGATAACTGTCGGCAAGGATGCTGGCGAATCCACTGGCAGGCAGATGGAAGGCGGGAGGATAACCGTCGGCGGAAACACTGGAATACTCACAGGCCACAGCATGCGCAAGGGAGAAATCGATGTGAAAGGGACAGTCGGGCATGAGGCTGGCGAGCAAATGTCCGGCGGCACCATCAAAGCCGGCATGAAGGTGCTGAGCATCAGCGAAAAATATGAGTGGGGCGAAATCTGGCAGAGCGGAGAACGACTGAGGCCGATAGAAAGATGACAGGGATGAAGGTTATAAAACTGAAGCTGGAGGGAGACGGGAGTGAGACGCTCCCCAGTCTGAAGGGGGATCCTGTGGAGGCGGCAATCAGAACATTCGAGGAGATAACCTACGTTGATCCGCTGGTTGAGGAAGCCTATGAGAAGATGCTCAAGTCGACAAGCAGGATAAACGCGGACTCAAGGCAACTGCAGACTATAGTCGAAATATTGGAGGAACGGTACTGTTCTACGGTGTCCCGCCCAGCAGCCGATGATGAACGGACAAAAGCAGGATTGTACGTGACCGCTCTGGCGCAGAACTCTAAGACAGACAAATTCAACATAACGTCGAACAAGAAGCTGAACTATGTGGGCTTCAAGCTGAAGGAGGGGAAGGAGATAACCGTGGAAGGCGATGTCTGGGTTGGCGCGGGGCAATGGTTGGACGGCGGGAAACTGACGATAAACGGTTCCGCAGGCTACCATCTGGGGCACAATATGGCAGGCGGGAGCATACACGTCACCAAAGACGCTGGAGAAGGCGCAGGCTGGGAGATGACCGGAGGAGGAATCAACATAGGCGGCAACGCTGGGAACCGGACCGGGTGGGAGATGGCGGGCGGGAACATACGGGTTGACGGCAGCGTAGGAGACGAGACCGGCAGGAACATGGTCGGCGGCGAAATACTAGTGGAAAAGGATGCGGGAAACATGACCGGGAAAGGCATGAGCGGCGGAATGCTGACTGTCATCGGAAACGCCGGCGACAAGACCGGCCTCCAGATGGAACGAGGAGAACTCCGAATCGGGGGGAAATCTGGGAAAGAAACAGGGGAAGAGATGTGGGGCGGCAGGATAACCGTTCTGGGAGAGATCGAAGGGATAGCTGAGAAAAAACACAGCGGCGAAATATGGCAGAAAGGAACTAAGGTGTGGCCAGAATGACAGGAACCAAGGTCGTGAAACTGAAACTGGAGGACGACGGGCGAGAGAAGCTCCCCCCGCTGAAGGAGGATTCGATAGTGGCTCATGTGGTTGAAGTCTACGGGCAAAGAGAGTACCGTGGTCGTTTCACAGAAATCGCAGAATACTACGATAATTTGTTGGAGGATATCGAAGGGTTGGATGTCAGGCCCCGGCAACTTCAGCGGATATACGACACGCTGGAGGAAACATATCCTAAGGAGCCGAAACATGTGAACAAGTTGGGCATATTCCTGACCGCATTAATCCAGAAGTCAACATCTGAGGAATTCGAGCTGAAGGTGAGGAAGCCGCTCGGACATCTGGGCTACCTCCTGAAAGGTGGCAAGAAGATTACGGTGAGCGGGAATCTTGGGGAAGCCGCAGGCCACTGCATGAAAGACGGGAAATTGATTGTGAAGGGGAACACGGGGGATACGACCGGGTGGGGGCTTGAAGGCGGAGAGATTATCCTAGAGGGGAACGCTGGAAAGAACACGGCGCATGGGATGAAAGGCGGAACACTCCACATAAGGGGAAACAGTGGCATATGGACTGCGACTGCGATGGAGGGCGGAATCCTGAAGGTGGACGGAAAAATAAAAGAGATAAGCGACGACTACCGAAGCGGGGAAATCTGGGAAGGCAACGTAAGGAGGAGGCCAAAGTGACGGGAACCAAGGTCGTGAAACTGAAGCTGGAGGATGAGGGTTTAGGCAAAAAACTTCCGAATCTGAAAGCAGATCCAGTAGTAGACCATGCGGTTGAAGTCTACGGACAAAGAGAATATCGTGATAACTACATGGAAATCATAGATTACCATCAGAAAGTTTTAGAGGATGCACGGGGATGGGATGTCACTTCCACCCAACTCCAAGAGATCTGTGGCAGAATAGACGACGGATACTCCAACGAGCTGAAACATGATACGAAGTTGGGGATATTCTTGAGCGCCTTGATGAATGAGTCTAACCACAAGGAATTCAAGCTGAAAGTAAGAACGCCCCTCAGCCATCTGGGTTACCTGGCAAGTGACAAGGATATCACAGTCACGGGTGACTTGGGGGAGGCCGCAGGCCACTGCATGAAAGACGGGAAATTGATTGTTAAGGGGAACACAAGAGATATGGCCGGTTTGGGGCTTGAAGGCGGGGAGATCATCGTGGAAGGGAATGCCGGGACTAACACAGCACGTCTGATGGAAGGCGGAACCCTCCACATAAAGGGGAACAGCGGCATATTGACAGCCCTTTCGATGACCGGCGGAATCCTGAGAGTGGAGGGGAAAATAAAAGAAATGAGCGATGACATCAGAGGCGGCGAGATTTGGCAGGGCAACAAGAAGGTGTGGCCGAGATGAGTGGCACTAAAGTCGTGAAACTGAGGCTGGAGGATGGGGGCGGTGAGAAGCTGCCGATGTTGAAGGGTGATGTGGTCGAGCGGGCTCTGGAATTGTATGATGCGATCGAATCCCATCATACTGTCACAGCCGAGGCTGAGGATTATGCGAACATTCTAAAACAGAGCAAAGGTTTCGACCTGAGTTCAGGCCAACTCCAGCTGGTGCTTGACAGGATAGCGGATGGGCCTGCAGGAATAATCAAGAATAATCTGGGGCTCTTCCTGACGGCATTAATCCAGGGTTCCAAACATTCGGACTTCAAAATAAAAACGAAAATTCCCCTCAGGAACTTCGGATTCAAGCTGAAGGACAAGCGGATAACCGTTGAGGGGAATCTAGAGGACTGGACTGGAAACCAGATGGAAAGCGGGCGGATAATGGTGAACGGGAACGTAGGCTCCGATACCGGGCATAAGATGCGCGGAGGCGAAATCATCATAGACGGTAACGCAGCATACCGGACAGGATTCAGGATGAAAGGCGGGAAAACGCATGTCAAAGGTTCCGTGTTGGGGGCGTTAGGAGCTTACATGGAAGACGGCCTAGTAGAGGTGGACGGAAACGGCGGGGAGAATGTCGGCCTCGCGATGAACGGCGGCATAATA
Source organism: Candidatus Altarchaeota archaeon (assembly GCA_043800255.1). Lineage (GTDB taxonomy): Archaea > Altiarchaeota > Altiarchaeia > IMC4 > SCGC-AAA252-I15 > JAZDNF01. The sequence goes on from JAZDNF010000010.1 coordinate 107,578, forward strand.
AAAGTCAAGGGGGACATAACAAGCTTCGGAGACTTCTATACGGGCGGAGAGATTTGGGAAAAAGGAGTGAAAAAGAAGGGGTGAGTCGCTTCCCCGCCAGCGCCTGATTTTTCTATACTATACTATATTATAACCATGTTCGCTGGTAGATTTTTGGTTTTGTCTCTTCTGCTGACAGGGTTCGTGTCAGCCTACTACCTAACCGGAGGAACAGACGAAGCAACCCTCAACCTGACATGCATCAGCAGAGAATGCTCCAACCTGTCGGCGACAGCAGACCTGGAAAGCAAAACGTCGGTCGGAAAGGCACTCGACAGACTGGAATCCGCAAGCCTAACCCGCCTCAGAGACAAGGCAGAATTCCTAGTCAAGAGCAGAATCTGGGAAAAGCAGGGCATCATACTAGACTACCGCAAGATTCCGAAAGACTACTGGAATATGACTGTAGAATTCTCCCGCGACTCCAAAATAGCAAGCCTGAACTCGAGCATCGGGTTCGTGATACAGTTCTGGGAGCCGCCCGCATTGGAGTACCGGACTCATCTGCTGAGTGCTCTGAACGCAGGGGAAGAGGACAGCATCATCGGGAAGCTGGCGCAGAAGGCGGCTGAGGTTGGCATCGCCTCAGAGGATGAGATAGCTGACTTCGGCGCAAGACTCTACTCCCAGGGGCTGAGAGAATCGCACGCTAAGGCGATTGCAGAACTCACGCCAAAAGTGAGGGCAGAATACACCAACGTCTTCAACGGCATCTCAGTAGAAGCCTCCCCGGACGAGGCTCTGAAGCTGGCATCACTGCCGAACGTGAAAGCAGTGTATCCGATCAGACAATACCATACTATGCTATACGAGAGCGTGCCTGCGATAAACGCTGACGACGTCTGGCTCTTGAACGACAGCCAGAACAGGAGCGTCACAGGCTATGGTGTAACAGTCGCCGTCATAGACACCGGCGTAGACTACACTCACACAGACTTCGGAGGCTGCAGTAACAGGAACATAACAGGCAACGCCGAAAACTATTCACTGAACTCCTCCCACCCCTACAATGACAGCTTCGACTACACGTGGACCATTACGATGCCAGGCTACTCCAGCATCGCAGTCCACTTCTCCCGCCTTGAAGTGGAGTCAGGCTACGACCACGTTTACGTGATGAACTCGTCCAACAGCATACTGGACGACTACTCCGGGAGCTACTCCAGCGTCTGGAGCTCATCTGCCCAGGGCGACACCATCAAGGTGAGACTCACGTCTGATGCGATGGTCGCCGGCTGGGGCTTCAGCATCGACCAGATTATAAACGGGAGCACAGTCTTCAGCTGGAACTGCCCCAGGATAGTTGGAGGCTACGACTTCGTCAACAACGACTCCGATTCAATGGACGACAACGGCCACGGAACACATGTGGCAGGCACAGTCGGAGCCAACAGCTCAGCCATAAGAGGCGTCGCACCCGACGCGAGCATGCTGGCCTACAAGGTGTGCGACTCAGGCGGGAGCTGCGCGACAGACCACATCCTGGCCGGAATAGACAGAGCGGTAGACCCCAACCAGGACGGCAACTACTCTGACAAGGCCGACATAATAAGCATGTCACTGGGCGGCTCAGGAGACCCTGATGACGACCTCTCCCAGGCTGTTGACACTGCAGTCGACAACGGCATAGTAGTCATCGTGGCAGCAGGCAACAACGGCCCCTTCGAGGAGACCATAGCCTGCCCAGGCTGCGCAAGGAAAGCTATTGCAGTCGGGGCGGTGTACAAGAGCAACATCACCACAGGCAACAGGGAATCCAGACTCACGGTGGAGAGCGACGATAACAGGGAGCTGCAGTCCAATGCATTCCAATACAGCAACACGACAGCAGCCTACGGCATATCAGAGGAACTCTACGATGCAGGCCTCGGTTACGCGGTGAACTACACATCCAACGCATCAGGGAAGACAGCCCTCATCGGGAGAGGCTCGATGAATTCCACAGAGTTCTATTTTTACGAGAAAGTCAACATCGCCCACGATGCTGGAGCTGTCGCTGCCATAATCTATAACAACGAGCCTGGGAACTTCCTAGGCACACTGATGAATGACTCCTCCATCCCAGCAGTCTCAATCTCTCAGGCCAACGGGACTTACCTTTTGGACCTGATGGACAACGGCACAGTCCGGGTTAACCTGACAGTGACTCCAGAGTACACGATAATGGCGGAGTTCAGCTCCAGGGGGCCGAGTTACATCTACCAGAAGCCTGACGTTGTCGCTCCTGGAGTTGACATATGCTCGACACAGTGGGGCACAGCGTGGAGCGATGACGAGTGCATCGACGACCAGCACACTGCCATAAGCGGGACTTCGATGGCCACGCCCCACGTTGCTGGAGTGGCTGCGCTGATACTGCAGCAGCATCCCACGTGGACTCCGCTTGAGGTTAAAGCCGCCCTTGAAAACACGGCATACGATTATGGCCTGGACAGGAACGTCCAAGGCGCCGGGAGGGTGGACGCGTACGCCGCGGTGACGTTGAACAGCACACCTCCTGTCGCAGCATTATATGACATATCGACGGTGGAATACAAATGAAGGCTGCAATAATGTTCACGGTGGTTGCGGTGCTGATGTCTGGGTGCCTCTACAGTGAGAGAGGCTACATCTCAGGTAGCGTCGACCTGAACGGGACCGCGAAGAGCGGCAGCCTCCTCAATTATACCATAGACGTCGGGCAGTCATTCAATGCGAGCAACTGGACTACGGTGGGCATCACACTGACGAACGGCACCCAGCAGATACTAGAGGGCGTCCTCGCGGTGTGGAACACCTCTCTGGTTGACGAAGGCAACTACACCCTAAGGCTGTCGGTGACAGACACCGGCAACGTGACCAGCAGGGACTACCTGTATGTTACGGTCGAGAACGTCCTCCTATCCTATCCGTACAACAACTCCGACGTCAGCATCGGCACCCCCCTCATAATAAACGGCTCAGTCGGAGGTGCCAGCTTCCAAAACTATGCCCTCCTCTGGGGCAGAGGGGAGAACCCGACAACATGGTCCTCTGAAGGAATAACCCTGACAGCCAACGGCACATCCATAGTGGACAAGGGCGTGCTGGGAACGTGGAACACCTCCGCCGCCGGCACCACAGGATTCTACACCCTCAACCTCGTAGTCAACTATACCACAAACATGACCAAGGAGAGGAAGTCGACGGTAATATTGAACAACTACCTGCCAGGATGGCCGAAGACGACAGACAACGCCCTATACTCTACGCCAGCATTGGCTGACCTCGACGGAGACGGCGACCTGGAGATGATTGCAGGCTCATACGATGGCAGGCTCTACGTCTGGCATCACAACGGCTCCAATTACATAGAGGAGATAAACGGGACGGTCGGGAACTACACCCTAGAATCGGAGCATCCCTACAACAACAGCTTCGACAGGACATGGACTATTACGATGCCGGGCTACTCCAGCATTGCAGTCCACTTCGAGAGGCTGGAGGCTGAGCCCTCATGGGATTACGTTTACATACTGAACGGCTCCAACCAGACTGTGGAATCGTTCTCAGGCGCGCACAACAACACCTGGTCGAAGTCCGTCTCAGGGGACACGATAGGAGTCAGGCTGGAATCAGACTACTATGTGACCGGTTGGGGCTTCAAAGTAGACATGGTACTGAACGGCACAGTCAGCAAACCATGGCCTAAGAGCATGAACAACACAGTCTACTCATCTCCCGCCGTAGGGGACGTGTCAGGAGACGGAATCCCAGACATAGCTGTCGGAACCTACAAGGCCCTGCACCTATACCATGCCAACGGCTCCACAGTGTCAGGCTGGCCTCAACCTACGGAAGGCTACGTGGACTCAAGCCCTCTAATGGCTGACATCAACGGCGACGGAGTCCTGGAAATAATCGTGGGCTCCTCAACCTTGATGTACGCATTCCACTCGAACGGGAGCAGCGTATCCGGTTGGCCTGCATCAACTTCTGGAACGGTGCTGTCGTCAGCAGCCTCAGGAGACTCGGACGGCGACGGAAGCAATGAGATAATGGCAGGAGACGACAGCAACAGAGTTTATGTGTGGCATTCCAACGGCTCATTGGCAGAAGGATGGCCCTACGTTGCATCGGGGATAATACGGTCCTCTCCTGCTGTAGGAGACGTAGACCTGGACGGCAGCCTGGAGATCATAGCAGCATCCTATGACGGGAGAGTGTACGCCTTCGAAAGAAACGGCAGCATCATCCCAGGATGGCCCTACTCCACAGGAGCATACGTCTACTCCTCGCCAGCATTGGCGGATTTGGACGGCGACAGCATGCTCGAGATTGTAGCAGCGTCAACAGACGACAGAGTGTATGTCCTCTACAATAATGGCTCCATGTTCGGGGAAACGGTGAACGGAACCTTAGCCAACCTCAGCCTCAACTCCTCCCACAACTACAATAACAGCGTTAACCTGACATGGAATATCACGGTGCCAGGCTACTCCAGCATCGCAGTCCACTTCTCCCGCATTGAGGTCGAGTCAGGCTACGATCACATTTACGTGTTGAACTCCTCTGACGGCATCATCAACGACTACTCTGGAACTTACACTGACCTATGGAGCTCGCCAGTTCCAGGCGACACAGTAAAGGTGAGGCTGGTGTCTGACAGCTCGGTGACAGGCTGGGGCTTCAGTATCGACCAGGTTGTAAATGGCAGCGTCACTCGGCCGTTCCCAGTCGATACAGGCGGCAGCATTTACTCTTCGCCCTCCATTGGAGACATCAACGGAGACGGCCAGCAGGAGATAACAGTCGGCGGAGCCAATAGATTGCATGCGTGGCTGTCCAACGGCTCGGCAGTCCCAGGATTCCCGAAGGTCACCAACGGTTCCAGCTACTCTTCCCCGGTTATGGCAGACTTCGACGCTGACGGCGACGTTGACCTAGTCCTCGGCTCGCTTGATTACAGGATATACGTGTGGGATGAGAGCGCACCCTACAACAATTCTCTTGTGGAGTGGGGCATGTTCAGGAATGATTTGAGGAGGAGCGGCTACTATCCTGTCGAAAGCCCTATCATCTCGCTCTCAGCGCCTGCAGCCAACGTCACATCCTACTCGGATACTATGGCATTCTCCTACACTCCCAGAGGGCTTCTGAACCTGTCGAACTGTTCGCTCTACGGCAACAGCTCAGGCGCATGGTCTGTCCTGAACGCGTCATCCAACGTGACATGGGCTTCTATGAACACGCTCTACTACTCCTTCACTTCAAACGGGACTGTCCTCTGGAGCGTGGGCTGCTATAATACTATAGGCAGGTTCTCACTTTCAGGTGAGAACAGGACACTGAACGTTGCCCTCATCCCGACTGTAATCTCCAACGTCTCCTACTCGAACGTGACCAACGCTTCAGCAGCAATCTCCTGGAGCACGAGCGTGCCGGCTGATGGGATAGTAGAATACGGCCTCAACAGCAGTTATGGGTCAGCAGCAGTCAATTCTACGAACTCCACCTACCCTACAGTCTACCTCTCAGGCCTATCCCCCGGCACCAGATACCACTTCAGGGTCAACTCGACCAGCGTCTACAACGTCAGCTCCTTGAGCGGGGACTACAACCTTACAACTGCTTTGACTCACGTCCAGGTTGTCAACTTCACAGCCAACCAGTCAACACTAGTCAACGCCTCACAGCTTAATACCACTCTGGAGTTCACGGCGAACTCCAGCTTGAGCGACGTCGCAGTCACAGTCTCCTCCACAGTCCACAATCCAACGTCTGCGGACTTCTCAGTCCTGGGTCTGGGCAAGTACCTTGAAATCGAGGCTCCCGCAGCAGCAGGCAGCGCCTCATCGATAATGCTCAGAACCTACTACACTGATGACGAAATCAGCAGCTCCTACATGAACGAGTCATCCCTCGGCTTCTACTGGTATAACACATCGGTTGGGGAGTGGCAGCGTCTCAACAGTTCAGTTGGCTGGATGAGCTCTTGGGTTTATGGTACTGGAGTGAACGCCTCATTGGATTACGTGTGGGCTAACCTCAGCCACCTCTCGACCTACGCTGTAGGAGGCTCGACCACGATACAGTCCCATCTGATCCCGTTAGTCTACGAGTGGAACATGATGTCATTTCCGCTCCAGTATGCTATAGTGGCCTGAAACGCGATATTCCCGCTATCTTTTTTATTCCTTTATCCTATATTCTACTCTCTATGAAGAATCTGACCGTGGCTGCAGGCGTGTTCGCTTTCCTCGTGGTTCCCCTTATTCTAGTCTCTTTCCTCTCCTCAGCCTATTTCGTCTTCCAGGACCCTGAGCGCATAACCCTGAACCTGCAGAGCGGCATGGTGTGGAAGTACACCCTCCCATTGTTCTCGGCGTTGGCTGCTGTCATCATCGCGGACGTGTGGGTTCTCGCCTCATATTATACTGCTGCGCAGGAGGTCGAGTCCCTGACTGACGGCCTCTACACCTCCGAGAAGGCTGACTCCTCGAACATCTACACGCTGGCCTACCTGTCCGAGCCTAAGAATCCGTTCACAGTCGTCATCGGCAACTATGTCGTGTCGGCCTTCCTTTTCGTCCTCATCATCGTGTCAGCCTTCCTGGTGACTAACGTCATCGGCACGCCGGGGGCGCTCTTCTCCATCCTGTTCTTCAGCTTCCTGCTCTCTGTGATGGATTTGGCCCTCAAGTTCTACCTCTTCTATCTGAGGTACAGCTATTATGTGACGTTCATCTTCGATTACGGCACCAGCACGCTGCAGGTCTTCAAGACGAGGCTGATGTTCATGCAGTCCCTCAAGGAGTTCACATTCGACGAGATCAATGGGTTCTCCCTTGACACCGTATATCTCCAAGTCCCTGTGCTTAACCGCGTTTTCGAGCGCGGTTTTGATTTTTACATCAATGTTGCGAAGGAGCGGATTAACCTGTTCTACGTCAGCAAGTACAAGTTCGAGGCTTTCCTGAGCTTCATGAAGAGGCTTAAGGAGGACAATCCTGCCGTCGTGTCGAAGCTCTCTGATGCGGCGGTTCAGATAAATCATGGGGACAAATAATTACTGTATCAGTAAGTTCTTACAAAATTCATTACTTTAATGGTAATAATATGTCAGGATACAAACATCCTCTCATTTTTATCCAACCCATACCATTAGATTTCATGCGAAACAGCCTGTGCTTATTGGTACTCCTCCTCATGGGAAGCTCGACAGCACAGCTGCTGGACTCTAAAGCCACTGCAGCCCTGCCGCACTCTGACACAATCCCTGTACTAGTCTTCTACGAGAATGCCGCTCCGGCCGCCTCGATTGCGGCCTACAGGCCGAAACACGTATATTCTCTCTTCAACGGCTTCTCAGCCGACCTGACTCCGGCAGAGATAGCTGCCCTGTTTGATGATCCATCGGTGAAGGCTGTCTACTATGACAGGAACTACAGCGTCGCGGACTACAATTATTCAGTCCAGCTTGCGACAAGCGTTGACACCGTCGGCGCGAGGTACGCGCACGAGTCCCTCAACATTACCGGCAGGAACATTACCGTGGCGGTAATAGACACCGGCATAAACTACTCCCATCCAGACCTGGGAGGCTGCCTCGGCGCAGGCTGCAGGGTCAGAGGCGGATACGACTTCTACGACAACGACAACGACCCCAACGACGAGCACGGCCACGGCACCCACTGCGCAGGAATCATCGGCGCCAACGGCACACTAATCGGTGTCGCGCCTGAAGTCCAGTTCCTAGCCTACAAAGTATGCAACCCTGCTGGGAGCGTCTGCACAGACTCGGCGATAATCGCATCAATAGACCATGCACTAGCCAACGGCGCTGACATAATAAGCATGTCATTGGGCGGCAAGATCTTGCCCAACGACGGTTCAGGCGCGACAGAATTCATAATCGACCAGGCAGTAAATTTGGGAGTCGTAGCGGTCTCGGTGGCAGGCAACTCTGGCCCAGGCCAGTCATGCATCCAGGCTCCTGGCATGTCCAAAAAGATAATAACCGTCGGAGGCTCCTACGATTCCGACACTCCGAACATCGCGGACGATGGGATGATGAGCATGAGCTGCAGGGGGCCTTCAGCATTCGGCAGGCTTGACCCAGAAATTGTCGCACCGGGACAGGGGATAGTATCACTTGCCCTTGGAAGCGGCACAGCACCCAACACCGGAACTTCGATGTCCGCCCCCCATGTGTCAGGAGCGGCTGCCCTGCTGCTGGAACACAATAACACTCTCACTCCAGTCCAAGTGCGCTCCCTGCTGATGCATTCTGCGTCGAACTTCTCAGGGCACGTGTTCGACAGGGGCGCAGGCTTATTGAACATCTCAAGGGCGATACTGCAGACGGTAGGCGTCACAGTCAACGGTGACGACCGCATCGAACTTTCAATCATTCCAGGCTTCAACGCCTCAGTGAACCTGACCCTCTACAACAACGGGAACAGCACCGTGTCTTTCAACTTCTCTTTTGAGTCTGCCACCGACCTTAAGAACCTGAACTCGATAAACGCCTCGAACTTTGCGCTCCCATCAGACGTGAGCGTCAGCCCAGGTTCCAACCTCACAGTCAAGGTCAACATTTCCATACCCCTGGGAACTTCCCCCGCAACCTACGGTTCCACGCTGACTGCGGTGTCCAACGACAGCCAGCAGCTGAGGGTTCCAATAATCTTGACTGTTCCAATCTTCGGCTCAGGCATGGCGAACGGGACCCTCTCAAATGCAGGCTCCTACGAGACAGGCAGCAACAGCCAGACGGGGGACACAATCTATTACCAGTTGAGGAGCGTGAACGGCTCTGTTCTGTCAGTCTTGTTGAACTGGTCTGGCAGCGGCAACGACCTAGACCTGTACCTGTTCACGTCCGGCGGAATTATAATCAATTCCTCCACCGTCGGCGCAAGCGAGGGAGAGTCTCTCACATTATCTCGGTTAGACTACGACACCTACTGGATTGCAGTCCACGCTTTCATGCTGACCGGCACGTTAGCGTACAACCTGACCGTATCGTACACTTCCAATGTCAGCGTGAGCCCCCCCTACTGGGACGGGATTGTAGGTTCCTCCAGCAACATATCATTCACAGTCTCGAATGACGCCTTCCCGAAGAACGTCTCAGTGGACGTTGTCAGAGAGGTTCCCGATTCCAGCGCACTATACAACGTGTCAGTTTCAATGCCTGTCGCACCCGACGCTGATAACTATTATTGCAGTATAGTGTGGTTGAAATCTGACCTGAACTTCACCTTAAACGATACCAGGTACTTGGACGTGAACCTGACATGGTACAGCGCAGGCAACCTGGACCTTTATTTGTGGAGTTGGAACGACACCGGAGACCAGGTCTTCCAGAGTGCGGAGTCTGTTGCGACCATGTACAGCAGCAACCACGCGAACCACCAGCTTAACGGCACGTGGGAGTCAATCAGCAGGGCTGACATACTATATTATAGTAGACGGTACTATGACCTTGGAATCACGGTCTGCAACAGGGACACCAACCAGTCGTACAACGGAACCTACACCGTCAACGCAACCCTCTACAACGTCTCACACTGGAGTCCAGCCTCTTTAAGCCTTAACCGGCTGAACCTCTCAGCCAACCAGTCTCTGAACGTGACAGTCTCATTGAACATATCCCTCTCATCTGACGGCGAATCCTATGAAGCGTCATTTGTGATAGACGGCTACGCCAGCATCCCGCTCAGGATGACATACGATGCGTCTCCTCCGGGAACGCCCACTTTGAACTCACTCCAACTGGAGGTCAACAATGACACTCCAGCCTATAGTTGGAACTACTCCGGGGAGCAGGTCAATTACTTCGAAATTCAGGTGTCGAATTTCTCCAACTTCAGCGCGTTCCCCGCTAATCACGGTTTCACCAATCAGACCAACCAGACCAGCTTCACCTCCTCTCTACTCTACGACGGCCTCTACTTTTGGAGGGTCCGCGCTGTGGATTACGCCTACAACGCAGGCAATTGGTCAGCATCAGGGAACTTCACAGTCAAGACAGTATTCCTCAACGAGTTTTCCCCAACTGTTGAGTGGGTTGAACTCTACAATATTATGTCAAAGAACTATTCTCTCATGAATTGGACGCTTGGAGACCTGGACGAGAACTACACGCTGTTCGAAACCGCAGCAGGTGCGGGTTACACCATCCTATACGGTAACATCACCAGTCTGACGCTCTCAGACTCTAATGGTTCCCTCTACCTGTGGAATCCGAATGGCCTGCTATTGGATAACGTATCCTACAGCAACCTATCCTCCAATTACTCTTTCGGCAGGTCCTCTGACGGCGGCGGCAGCTGGCTTTCCTTCAGCTCGGATGACTCAACTCCTGGGGCAGCCAACAGTCAGACTGTCTCGATTGGCATGGTCTTTGGCTGGAATCTCATCAGTCTGCCGTTAACGGCGTGAACCCTTATTTTCATGGCTTCTGCAACGTTTTTATAGTCTATTACCATAATTAAACGCTAAAAGTTTTAGCAAGTTCTGCATGCATGCGTTTATGAGGTGATAAGACATGAAAGACAGTTTTAGAAGGTACTATTCTGAGCGTTATACTCCGGTTTCTTTGATACTATTTGCTACACTGGCTTTGCTCGTTAGCGTGAGCTACATATCTGCGGACACATCTAACGTATCACCTCAGGTTTACAGTGTCGCAGCATGCAATGCGACCTGCGCTGACTGTCTCCAAGAGTACAACTGCTGGCCGAGCTTCGCAGGATGCATGTGGAGTCCCTCTAACATGACCTGCAACCCCGATCCATGTCGGCTGATTCAGAACAACAACACCTGTGAAAACACTACCGGCTGCTTCTGGGATTCTCAATTCAGCAACACATGTAAGATAGATATGGGCGGTCCAGACTGCGCACAGTTCAATGGAAATCAGGCAGGCTGCACGTCTGCTCCGAATTGCATATGGAATGCTAATGGAAGTTTGTGCAATCCAGCATCACAGGGCACATGCAGCGGAGCCACCTGCCAGTACTGTCTGAACTTCAACGACTGCGCCAGCAAAGGCTGCACTTGGAATCAAACCTCGAACACATGTGCAGCAGGTCAGGGCGGTCCAGGAGATTGTAACTCTAACTGCGGCGACTGCGTTGACCCGAACACCTGCTTCAACAGTGTTGCCAACCAGCCAAACCGCTGCGACTGGAACTTCACATCATACCGCTGTTATCCGAAATCCGGTGGTGGAGGGCCCTGCAGCAGCGACTGTGGCGGATGCAACGATCAGTATTCATGCGACTCAAGCCCAGCTAACTGCATGTGGGAGTCCTTCAACCAGCGATGCAGTTGGGATAATGGGCAGGGAATCGACTGCGGAATCTACAACTCAACGATATGCTCGACTTTCGCCAACAACGGATGCCAGTGGAACGGCACAGCCTGCAGATTGTCTGCATGCGCCCAGAACTGCACCACCTGCGCCTTACAGGAGCCGTGCTTTAACAGCCCGGCCGGCTGCTGGTGGGACTTCGGAAAGAGCGCATGCAACTCCGGAGGCGGAGGAGGAGGCGGAGGCTTCATAGAAAGCTGCGAGACAGGAAGATGCGACCTCTGTACTACGCAAGCTAACTGTATTAACACAACATTACACCCGATGAACACTAACTGCGCGTGGGGTCTGCCCCCGTTCGGAGGCCAGGCGATGTGCTTCATGAACACCACATGCGTTCAGGACTGCTTCAGCTGCCATAATCAGGCTGAATGTCAGCTTTCCAATAATTCAGCGTTCTCGCAATCCGGCCCAGCCAACTGCAGCTGGGACGTCTACAGCGGAAGCTGCTTCCCAGGTTCAGGCGATTCGTCTGGAGGCGGAGACGGCGGATTCGGACAATGCGACCAGAACTGCTCACTATGCAAGGACCCGTCGATGTGCGACATGAGCATGGCATACTGCAGCTGGAACAGCAACACACTATCATGCGCCAGAGACCAGTGCGCCCAAAACTGCACAGCATGCGGCAGCTCAAATGACTGTTTCATGAGCCCGATGGGATGCAACTGGAACGGCACAGCCTGTCTGGGACGCTCATGCTCTACGGACTGCACTGCATGTTCTTTCACGACTGACTGCAATGCCAGCGCAGTCGGCATATGCGTCTGGAACAGCACAACACAAACTTGTAAATGGCCTGCGGGCAACGCCTTAAGCTGTAACAGCGACTGTTCCGCCTGCACAAGCGACGGACAATGCTACAGCAGCCCGAAAGGTTGTATGTGGAATTATGGCGTGAACACGTGCACTGCCAACCAGTGCATGACCAACTGTAGCGCATGCGACCAAGGCAACTGCGTCAACTCGTTCGCAGGATGCTTCTGGGACTTCGGTGCCAGCTCCTGTAAGGGAGGCGCCGGCGGAGGCGCTGGAGGCTGTCAGACCTGCACTGAGGACTGCTTCAGATGCCAGTCTAACTCAACATGCCAGACTTCGAACGATTCATGCTTCTCACAATCAGGTTGTACGTGGAAGTTCGATCCGATGAAACAGATGGATCCGTGGGCGACATCAAATTACAGCTGCATGCCTAGGATGATGGGCGGCCAAGGAGGCGGAGGCGGCTTCACTGGCGAACCATCCTGCAATTTCACATGCGAATTCTGCACACAATCTGAATGCGCAAACGCTCACCCCTCAATGGCACCCCCGCCTGGAACCTGCGTATGGAACAGTTGGGACAACATGTGCCACCCTGCCGGCGGCATGAGCGGCTCGGGAGGCGGCATGGGAGCGTCATGTTTCATGGCAGCTGGAACCAGCCAAAGCCAATGCGAGGCGATACCAGGCTGCAAGTGGGATCCAACATTCCTAAAATGTGATCCAAACTTCGGCGACTTCGGCTGCGCTTCAACACAGGGCGGAATGTGCTCCAAATGTACTGATTCAACGAACTGCACATCTGACAAGCCCCACTGTGTGTGGGATAACGTAAGCACGCCAGCTACAGCTGACGACTACTGCAGGGACAACTTCGGAGGCGGCGGCTTCAAGTTCGGCGGAAACTGCAATGGAATGTGCATGGACTGCTTCAACCAGCAGGACTGCAACCAATCACTGGCAGGATGTAAGTGGCTCACAGACCCGTTCAACCCGAGCATGGGGCACTGCGACTGGAACAACACTTTCGGCTGCCCCGAGGACTGCTTCGCATGCAATGAGCAGAGCGGATGCCAGGCGAGCAACAACACTAACGACCCGTTCAACACGGGCGCAACATCATGCTCTTGGAATTCAACCTTCTGGTACTGCAAACCCTCCAACTATACTGGTGAGATATGTTTCATGCCAGGCGACGAGGACAACGATGGCATGGAAGGCTGCGCTGACCCGAACTGCAACAACGACCCATTCTGCAACTTCGGCGGCGGAGTAGGCGGTGGAGGCCCAGGGATGGGCGGGCCGATGGGGATGAACATCAACTGCTTCCAGTGGGACAGGTCCAACAACACATGGTGTGAGAACTGGACAGGCCACCCAGAAGTCGGCGCAGGCAACGCGTCTGCGACAGGCTGCGCATGGCATATGGTCTCCAAACCTATACAATTTGGAGGCGGCATGGAAGGATTATGCGATCCCAAGTTCCAGGACTTCGTGTTCGGCGGGATGGGCGGCGACGCTCCGTTCTTCATAATGCACGACCAGTGCACGAAGGATCCGTCAGGCGGGGACAACCTGAACAGCACACTATGGCTGGAAATATGTGACATTGGCATAAAGGACATGTCCAACACCACAGCGTTCACATTGGATTTGGGCAGCATCGCCGACCTAGCACTGTGTAACGGACTGTATCTGAACAGCACTAACGGCACCGGCAAATACTGGTGGTTCCTGGACACGGACAACAGCCAGAGTACCGGCTGCTCGATCAACGTATCAGGCCTTAGAGAAGGCGGCTCAACAATAGCAGACCACGGTGAGGGCGGATGGGAGTATGCCATATCCTATGTCGTAAACTACACCGCAAACAACGGTACTATAGAGAACAGGATAGCCTACCAGTGCAAGAACAGCACCCAGAACAAGTGGGGCATCCTGCAAGCCACACTATCGGGGAAGAAGGACCAGGCCTGCAAGTACAGTGGCGTATACGTCGGAGTATCAAAGTCCGACATCGGCAACCCGACCGGGACGATTAGGATGTCAGCTTACACAGGGAACGCCAGCTCACAATTTGACACTTCCGCGAGCGCTAACCTGGTGAACCCAGCTGACAGAGCGTTGAATGGTTACTTCACGCCCGGTACTATAGACTTCGCGCCGCCCAACTGTTTCATGAACCCAGCGGCATGCGGCTCAGGCTTCGACATGCAGGGCGGTTTCATGAACTTCGAGGACTGCTTCCCGGGAACGGGAGATGAGGACTTCGACGGCAAGAAGAACTGCGACGACGAGGACTGCGCCTGGAACCCGTTCTGCCAGGGACAGGCTGCGACATACAACGCATCAAACGATACGAAGGCTCCAACTGTTACGATGAACAATGTGGACACGCACTCAGACCACGCCGTAGTCCACTGGGCGACGGACGAACCCTCACAGGGTCTGGTGATGTTCTTCTGGACGAACAGGAGCTGCGAGAACAACAGCCAGAACATCAGCGAGTTCAACGACCCGTTCTTCACGGGAGACGACTACAGGCCGTTCCACGACGTGCCGTTGGATTACAACCACTTCAACCCAGCCTACAGGCTGAGCACGAACATGTCGCCTGGCGTCGCATACTATTATAAGACGGTCAGCTGCGACAGGGCCGCCTATGCGAACGGCACAGCCAACCCGAACTGCGCTGTCTCAGCGTGCCTGAATTTCACGACGTCCAGGCAGTGCTCGAGCTACACGAACCAGACCGCGTGCGTAACCGCCGGGCCGTGCAACTGGAACAACAACACGAACGTCTGCAACCAGGGGTTCAAGTTCGGCTTCGGCTTCACGCCTCCGCCGTTCACGCCCCCAACGAACCCGAAGGGTAACATCGTGTTCCAGATCGACCTTATCGGTAACAGGACTTGGATGACGTACGACTTCAGCGGCCAGAGTTACACGTTCAACGGCTCATCAGGAGTCAACGTGAGGTTCGGGAACCCGAACACGACCGTGAACAACATCACGATGCCGTGGTGGATTTACATGTTCAACTGCAGTCTATCGTCTGCGGCCACGATCAACATGACGAACATGTTCGCGGTGGGCAACACGACCAACAACGCCACCAACGCCACATTGTACGTCGGCCTTGACAGCAGCAAGTGGTATGACCTGCAGCAGAAGCTCGGCTGCAAGAAGATTTGGGAGCAGATTCCGATGCTGGGCCTCAACTGCACGGCTCCGATGTCGCTCACATACTGTGACGGCAACGGCAGCAACTGCAACACCACGCTGTCAGGCGACAACGCGACGATTGTGGAGTGCAACGAGACCGGCAACTATACCATATGGGAGCTGCCTGCAAATTCCGGAATATTCAGCTCGTATACGCTGACGTCCGGGGTCGACACGACGGCGCCGGTCATCTACAACTTCACCATCGGGTCTTCGACGACGAACGTGTCAGCCACAGTCAGTTGGACGACGAACGAGATGTCAAATTCGACGGTCAACTACGGCAACACAACAGCGCTTGGCTCGACTGCTGTGAACAGCACGTTGGCGACGTCGCACGTGGTGTACATCACAGGCGTGACGAACGGGACGACCTATTATTATCAGGTCGTCTCAAGCGACAGCTCAGGCAACACGCGTACTGACACCAACGCCGGCAGCTATTACAGTTTCGCGCCGGCTGCGAGCACTTCGCAGGCGGTCACGCTGACATTGGGCTGGAATCTGATAAGCATCCCGCTTACGTCGTAAGGCGGGATACTATCCCTTTTTTTCTTTTTTATCTTCTATGTAGCCTTGGGCAGGCCACTCCCAACCGCATTTGGGGCAGGTTATCAGGTCTTCCTCTTCTTTAACCCTTAAGAGGCCTTTCCTGCCGCATCTGTCGCATTTTCTGTCGTCTAGAAAGAGTATGTCAGCGGACATCAAAAAGTATATTAGGATTCTGGGGAAAAAAATGCTATGCGCCCTCCTCCTTCTCCTTTTCTTCCATGTCCAGCTGCTTTAGGAGGTCGATGAACCTCACCTTGAGGGTCACATCTCCTATGTTATCCACTATCTTTGCTATGATGCTCGGTACCGGGCCTCCGCCGTCTTCATTCCTGAGGGGTGCCATCCTCCACGCCCAATTGGCTTTCAGGTCGTCGGAGTCCAGGCTCATTATTGTCCTCCCCAGCGCGTAAACCGCCAGTTCTCTGACAGATGGGGTGCGCTTGTCATCCGGGTCAAGCACCTTTTCCACACCCTCCAGCATCCTCTCCTTCTCGCTGTCATCTGGGTTCAGGCTTGCCATCGTCTTCTCTGTTGCAGCAAGAAGCGCTCCGACAGCGTCTCTGTCCTTCTCCTTAGTGAGCGCATCCAGCATCCTGTGCATGTGATCCCTCCTGACGTTGTCGTTTTTTATGCCTGGCACGACAACCTTCAGCGATTCGACAGCCGCTCTTCTAACTAGATTACTGTCGTCTCCCAGCCTGCTGGAAGCACGTTCCGCATACCCTTTCCATAACTCCTGGTTCTCTCCTATGGGGACGTACCTCCCGTACTCTTCTGCTCCGTGTCCGTTCAGGAGCGCGTGTTCGTCAGAAAGTCTCTCTCTGATGCGCGCCTTCACAGTCTCATCCAGTTCAGGATGCTTTTTCAGCAGCCTCTTGAGCGATTTGGAAGCGTGCTCCTGCACGTCCTTCGCAGACCTCTGGACGTGCTTGATGAAGGTTGTCTTAACCATTGGGTCGCCGACGTGGTCTACTACTGGAACTATGAGCTTCTCCCTGACCTCTTTTATCTTCGTCGTGAACGCTATCCCATCGAAGAGGCTTATCCCCTCGTATCTGGCGTCAGTGTCTACCTGGCCTATCCTCTCAGCCAGCTTCAGCGCGTGACCGTATTTGAAGTCGCTGCCTGTCATCCCGTTCAGCGTCTTGCACAATCCGATATATGCTCCAGACTTTGTTATCATCAGGAAATCCTGGACGAACTGGTCCATGTCCTCTTTGGATGCTACTGTGCCTTCGAACTTCTGCCCCCTCTGGGCGACTGCGTAGGCTGTCTTCACCCTCTCAAGGTCTTCTCTGCCGTCGAGCATGTCCTCCAGCTTTGACACCAGCTTCCTCTGCCTGTCAGCGTCCTTGAGGGTGAATGCGATGTCGCCTATCGTGTGGGCGCTCGTGTTCGTTATCCAGTGGGTTGGGAACGGGTACCTCCAGCTTCTGCCTTTGGCTTTAGCCCATCCGCTGTCTCTCTCATCTGCCCCTATTCTGTTGATGAACCAGCCTATCACCTTCTCCTTGAAGTCGTCGTCAGGCACCTTCCTGGTGATCTCGCTGACGGCGTCGAATATCCTGTCTCCTGTCTGCAGGTACTGCTCTGCTCCCGGTGCCGCGGCCGCCAGCACCTTCTCTACTATGTCCTTTTTCTTGTTTTCGTCTTTGAATTTTGGCACGATCTTCCCCAGAAGGTCGGCTGACCTGTTCCTCCTGCGTTCGCTGTCGCTTCTCAGGTTTCCCACAAGGGTTTCAGCGTAACCGTGCTTGTATCTTTCGTCCTCGACCGATGATATGATGCTCTCAAGGCTTTCCGTGAGCGCGTCAGCGAACTCTCCGATTACGAACTTCATCGGCGTCTGTTCGCGCATTTCCAGGTTCTCCTCTCCCCTGAGCAGGTCTTCGAATTCCACCACCGCTTCCATTCTCATGTCGTCGTCTCCTGTCTTCGGCAGCTCCCTTCCCAGCCGCCGTATCTCCCCCTTTATTCTCCCGGCTTTGACCCTTGTCTCATCGCGTTTTTTTGGCGGCTGGTTTTCGCTCCTGTCAAGCCTCTTCAGTTCCCTGATGCCTCTGATGACCCATCTCACCTCCCTCCGCTTCTTTTCTAGAGGGTTTATCTCCTTAAGCTGCTCCAGCCTCTCAGCCTCGAGCTTGTCCTTCATCGGATGCTTTATTATCTTCTCGTCAGCCATCGTCTACTATTAGGAGGTACGAGAAATTAACCGTTTTTATCCTCCTCTTTAATATCTTATATGGCTGACGGTGAGGGCTTTTCCGCTGACGAGGGCATACTTCTAGTCTACCTGATTCTCGCGTTCCTCTCATACAGTCTCTTCTTCACACCATGGGTCACTTCTGACGGCCTCTCCTACTATGCTTACCTACGGTCTCTCACGGTTGACGGGGACCTCTATTTTGGGAACGAGTTCGAAGCTCTCTCCAAGCTGGGCACTGGGGAAATCAATGACGCGTCAGTCGTCACGGAAACCGGCTACTATGGTAACAGGTTCTCCATCGGCCCTGCCCTGTTGTGGAGTCCCTTCTACCTGTTCTCTCAGCTGAAGTATGATAGCATCCTCTCCCATAATGAGCTGGCAGGTTACGGGCAGCGGAGCGTCTGGTATGCTGCTTTCGCCACCTTCTTCTACTCTTTTTTGGGCCTCTTATTGTTGGACAACCTATTGGAGCGAGTGTTCTCGAAGACTGTTGCATTCTATTCAACCGTACTCATATGGCTTTCCACCCCCCTCCTCTATTATATGGTACATGAGCCTACCATGTCCCACGGGCTGTCCTTTTTCGCTGTGACATTGTTCGTCTGCTGGTGGCATGCCTTCAGAAGGAGGGAAGGATGGGTGAAGTACGCTCTTATGGGCTTAACAGGCGGTCTCATGGCGGTAATCCGCTGGCAGGACGCTATCTTCTTTTTGCTGCCAGTTTATGACCTTTATAGGGCCTATCTGGGGGACTCTAAACTCCGTCCCATCCTGTTGAAGCGTATTCTGGTCATGTTTTCGGTCGCGTTCCTCGTGTTTTCGCCTCAGATGGTAGCCTGGAAGGTCATCTATGGGAGTTTTCTGACTGTGCCGCAGGGTGAGGGCTTCTTTGATTTCCTGCATCCCAGAGTACTGCAACTTCTCTTCTCCACGCACGGTCTGCTCACGTGGACGCCGCTCTACTTGGTTTCCATAGCAGGTTTCTACTTCCTGTACAGGAGGGATCGGGAGCTTGCTATTCCAATCTTACTAGTATTAGCAGCCAACATACTCTTCAACGGTTTCCTGGTGGACTGGCACGGTCACTGGAGTTTCGGCGCCCGCCGGCTAGTCAACTGCATCCCATTGTTCGCATTAGGCTTGGCAGCCTTCCTGGAACATTACCAGAAACGAATTCCCCTCGCAGTACTCTTCACAGCACTCCTAATATTCGCAGCCTGGAACATCCTGCTGCTGACCCAAATAACATTCCAGCACAACCTCATCAACCATGATGTGCCCTACAGTCAGCTGATACAGAACCAGAGCCGGGCGATAGAACAACTCACGCAACTCATACGGTACAAACTGTTCAGCTAGTCTTGCAGTAGTAGAATCTTTCTGTAATTGTGGGGTCGTTTCTCATGTGCGTTGTTCGGCCGTCGGCGCATATCATCTGGTAGTAGACTATCGTCTTGTCGTCTATATCCTCCTTCCATGTTGAGGTTTTGTCGCCGCTGCTGAAGACATTCCTTATTATGAGCGTATTCTCAAGAGTGACTCTCCTGTCGTCTGCGTTCTCTTCTATCCTGTTGGAGCAGGGGTTGTAGGCTATGTCTCCAGTTATTATGTGCTCTGAGCGCTCTTCCAGCAGTCTCTGGATTCTCTCATCAGCTTCCTCTGCCATCGTCCTGCAGTCTTTTTCCTCGGTGATTGTCGAAGTCGTTGGAATAGTCGTCGTTGTTGCATGAACCTGCAGGTTGCATGTTATGCTTATCCCAGCGCTTTCGAATTGTGTGGGGCAGCCTTCTGACGCGTTCGCCTGGAGTCCGTTGACATAATAGTACAGCAGTTCGCCGCCTATGTACCCTTGGCTGCAGGCGTCGTCTGCTGTTAAGCGTATGGTGTAGAATCCTGACACGCTCATACTGGCTGTTGTCGTCTGGTTGTAGCTGCTGTTCAACCCTGCTATCGTTACCGTGGCGTTCTTCAGCAGCCTGCCGTCCTCGTACGCGTATCCTGCGATAAGATGCGGCAGCCGGCAGCCTCCCGCAGAAACAGAAATCACTAACTCTAAGACCGCCAGCAGAACAAACCCTAACCTGCCTTTCATCCCCCTATTTCACCCCCAGTTAATATCCCCCATTCTCGGCTTAAATACTGTTTATCTGCAGCAGCATTTTCCCCCAAGGATTTGAACTTGAAATATTAGACTATGGTTTCCTAGCCTCCCACCACGGAAGCTAGGAAACCGACACAATTTTTATGATTATATGTTTCTTATTGGCCTCCTTAATTTTCGTAAGTCTTATACTCTTTCCGCAAGTCAAACATTTATGTAACCTCCGACTAGGAGGAAAAGGAAGATAAGGATTATTGCGTAACCTAATCCCTCGATTATTGCAGGTTCGCCTTCGCTAACGTCAAAGATCCTCCAAATACATTTGCCTGTTAATAAGAATTCGATTATTCGGTAAGTACAAAAGAAGGTTATAATTCCAAGGCCTGTTGATTGTACTAGGAAGTCACGTGTTACTGAATTGTGATTATGGGTATAATTTACATAAATCATAGCTAGGCTTATTAAGGAACTGATAGAAAGATTAATCAAGTAATTAGTCTTTGTTGTTGGGATATACCCTATTATTTCCCACCCTGCCCCGTACCATTTTCCTGTTTCTGGGTCTTTGCCAAACCAAGTTGTTTTCTTCTGGTTTTTCATTCTTTTAACTCTTATTCTGTGTAAAGACGAGATTTATTATCCTTGTGTCTCTACTTGGGTTATGAGTTATTCTGAAAGGCATAGTCCACTCTTGGCCTTTGTAATCCCATGTCAGATTGATTACGGTATCTTTTCGAATGAGATCTCTGTTAATGGCTAGTATGCCATCAGATGCATTTCCAACGTAGGTATTATCTACATACACTCTTCCGCTAAGTGCCGTATTATTCTCCATTTTAAAAGACAACAACAAATCTCCTGAATTCTGTTGAGGCTGAATCATCAACGCCAGGATTGTGATAATTAGGAGGAATATAACGGCGGCTACTACTCCGTTCATGTTTTCTCTAAGTTTGTATTCTGGTTCTCTATCATAGATTTTTCTAAGGTACACTACCATAACAAGGACACCGACAACACCTCCATACGCTGGTTTGATGCCCAGATAATAGAACAGTATTATGCCAGCGGAGGCGCCAACGGCAACTAGCAGTATCAATCTGAATCTAATCGACCACGATTTTTCTCCCTCAGACTTGCTCTGCCTATGTTCCTCTTCACGCTTAAGCTTATTATTCAGACTCTTAATCAGATACGGTATGCCTACTAGAATACCAGCTATTCCGCCATAGTATGGGTCAAAACCTAGGAGATAAAGTATGTAAGATGCAAAAAATGTGGCTATGAATACTCTAAAACCGAGTTTTGCATAGAACATGAGAGATTTTGAATTCAATTTCATTTTTATGGTTTCTCCTCCATGGGATTAGGATTTTCTGTATCCTCTTCCACTTGTGCTGTGCAAGAGTTCTCCCCTATTTTATATTCAGAGGATATGGTCCATATTGTCTCTTTGGTGATTCCTTCTACTACCGGGTTTGTAATATCCTGGTTTGATGTTGTAGCTAATACGCCTGGAGGCCCAAATACTTGAGAAGAAAGGTATGTTTCTTCAAAATTAGAAGTAATTGCACCCATCGCGTCTTTTGGCTTTAATGGATTTTTAGATGTAAACATCGATTCAATACCACCTTTTACTACCGAATAAGTAGATACTGCAACTAGGTTAGTTGCTTCTACATTACCCCCACTCTGTATAAACGTAATTGTACCTGCTATCCCTGCTGCTGAACCTCCCGCTATTGCTCCAAGCGTTTTAATCCCTGTTTTAGCAACAGATCTCTGAGAGGGTTCTGTTGTAATGTAATCTATTACTCCGTATCCAAGCCCAACTAATGTTGCTACTGTAATAATTATTCCCCCAGCACTCCCTTCTACCACACACGCGTCCCATGCACAATTTCCGCTTGGGTCTGTGTATTTCAGTGGATTATTTCTAACGTAACTGTATCTGTTCAGCGTCTGGGGGTCATACGGATCCTGGATAATGGTGTCTGGCTGTGTGAATCGTTTGATTGTGGGGTTGTAGTATCGTGCTCCGTAGTAGTATAGGCCGGATTCTATGTCGTATTCTTGGTCTGTGTAGAGGTATTTGTTGATTGCGTTGTCTATGGTTTCGCCGAAGGGTGTATATGATTGTCTTGCAATCTCTTGGCCTGCGGCGTCTGTAATCACGCTGGTGCTTCCAAGGTGGTCTTTCAGATAATAATAAATTCCTGTGGAGTTTTTCTTGGCCACCCTCTCCCCATTGGCGAAGTAGTATGAGGTTCCTTGGCCGTCGGTTTCTTCGTAGTGTTCTCCTATGTAGTAGGTGGTGTGTCCGCCTTCGACCTTTTTGACTCTGTTGCCTGTGTGATCGTACCCGTACTGGGCTACCACTGTGGAGCAGGCTTGGTCTTGGCAGACCCTGGAGAGCTGGTTAGCATCATCATACTCGTAGTAGAATTCGCCGTCAGACAGGAGGTTCCCGTTCGCATCATAGGAGAAATCAACGGAAACTGCGGTGGAAGTGGTCACCGAAATCGACAAAACCAGGAATGAGGCGAAGACCGCATACGCGGCCTTCATATTTCTTTTGTCGGGTTTTGTCATTGTTTATCCTCTTGTTTTTCCGCCTTTTTATACTCGAACGTATTATACATAATATACGTATTTTATGTGAGGTGACGTAATATGGTGAGTCTGACGTTGTCGGTTCCGTTGGAGCTTAAGCAGAAGATGGACAAGTTCCCGGAGATGAACTGGTCTGCGGTGGCGAGGCGCGCCATAGCGGAGAAAATCACTGCGTTGGATTTTATGGACCGGATGCTCTCTAAGAGCGAGCTCACGGAAGAGGACGCTCTAACGCTCGGCAGGAAGGTGAACAAGGCGGTTGCTAAGAGATACCTCAACGTGGAGTAGATGGAATTTGTCGTATGCGGCATCTGGTCTAACGACAAGCGGCTGAAAGAACAGTCCGAGGTTAAAGTATACTCCACGCGGGACCTGCTCAAAGCGTTTGAGTGAATGTTCTCCATTTTATCCCTCCTATCATTTGCAGCAGCATTTTGCTAGTGCTAGGTTGCTCTGACACCAGTCGTCAGCCGCTGGCGTTGAAACGCTCTATTCCACCGGTCTCTGGCCGGTGGTTCTTCACATCTGCCACGCTCCAGTACATTTTGTTTTGCATAATCGTTCATCCCTCTACATGTTTGGCGTGCGTTCTGACATGTAGCTCAGGGCATTGTTGTCGTTGTTGTTGGAACTGTTGTGGTGTTTTGGTTGTGTATTTTTAGGTATGGTTTTTTGTTTGTTTCTGCTTGGTAGGTGTACCAGTAGTTTTGGTGTCCTGTTGCTCCTCCTTCTTGTTCGTTTGTTGTGTTCCAGTGTAGTCTCAACCCTAAGAAGCTGGTCGCATTATTGTAGCCTTCTGTCACGTTCACGCAGTATTCGCCGTATGGGGAGTAGGCTGTGTATAATGTGCCTAACAGTGTTCCGCTGTCGAAGTCAGACCTGTTCACTAGTCCGTCTCCTCTATAGTAGTCTGCGATTACGTCATATGCGTTTCCTGAGTATATTTTGTTGTAGTAGTATACGCACAGTTCCGCAGATTCTGCCTGGCCTGTTACTGGGAACTCTAGGATTGTTCTTGCTGGTCCTCCTTTCTGGTAGTTTCCTACTAGGGAGTATTGTGT
>JAZDNF010000017.1:0-65997 GCA_043800255.1 Candidatus Altarchaeota archaeon
TATTCATGCCAAAGTAGAGCAGCGCCATCCTGACCGCCTCGCTCTTGGTTTTCGCCATCCGGGAACTAAGCATATGGTCTATTATCCTCTCATACACCCCATCAAAACTCAACGTAAGAGTTGTCATAGTAATATGATAGCGGATATACTATAAAAATAGAACAGCAACTAAACGACCAGCGGAAACGAGACAAGATTCCAACCTGTCCCCAGAGGAGTTGAAACGGTTATTTGTGTTGGCCCGCCGGGTGTGGGAACATCGGTTACGCTCATTGTGTTGTTTTCTAATAGGATTATTGACCATCCTTCTTTGAATGTGCGTGCGGATTGGATGATAATTCCTTGTCCCGTTGGTTCTGTTGCGTTAATGCAGTCTGGATCGTCTGCATCATAGGATATGCTATACTGGTTTACTCCTGTGTTGTCTGTTAGGGTTAATGTGTCAATGTCATCGTTGATGGTGAAATTCAAATGACCGTTCCTGTAAACTGCGAGATAACTGTCATTTATGAGGAGTGTTGAGTTTGATAGTAGTCTGTTTGTGTTTATTGCTATCACGTTTCCGTCAGAGTCTGAGATGTTCCAGCCACTAACGTTAATCGTTGTCCCGTTTTCTTTGTTTCTTATTTCCAGCCATTCCCCATCGTTTGAGTTATTATTGTCGTCTGATATTGTGACATTATCTGCACCTATTGCATTAGGCAGTATCTCGCTTATGAGTACGTCATAGGCTGTAATTGTGCTGAAGTCCGTTTCTCCGATGCCGATGTTGATACTTCCCATCTTCTGCAGGGATTTTCCGCCTGTTATGTTTATCTCTAATCGTAGAGTGTCTCCGTTTATGTATCCTGTGGGATAGTTGGCAGCCTCGAATTGGAAGTATCCTGTGCTGTTATCGTAGTCTGCTCCCATGTCTGTCAGGTTTAGGGCTTCTCCTGAGCCCAGGTTTGTTAGGGTTATGTTCAGCCCTCTGGGGTGTGTATTATTCGTGTAGTTTACGTATCCGTAGACTGTGTAGGGGTTGGTTATTCCGCCGGGACTTACTGTGAAACTCTGATTTAATGTGCTGTAAGTCACTCCTCCGCCGGCATAGACTGTAGTTTGTATATAGTAAACTCCTGGGGCATATCCTGGGGGGATAGTCCAGTTTATTGAGTAGTTCGTCTGTGCTGCAACCGCTCCTAAGGCTGTGCCATAACCTATACCCCACAGGTAACCGTAACCCTGCCCTCCGAAGCCTCCTGTCCCATTTGTTGTCCAATAGTCTGTATTATTGGTTCTCTCATTGTATGCGTAACCGTATCCGAATCCATATTGGTATGCGTGTCCGAGACCGTAATCCCAGCTGCCGGATGGGGTTAGAGTGACGGTTATATTCTGGCTTGCTGTGCAGTTTACTGTCTGTGTTCCTGAGCCGTTGTAGGGTAGGACGCATTCGATTGTGCCTGCTCCAGAGGGTCGGACTATCGTCAGATTCACTGATGTTATTGGAATAATCTCCATTTCCCTGATGTCAACAGTTAGTTGGAAGTTTGAGGTCCTGCCAAGATTGTGAGACCCCGCAGGAGTTAATGAGACTAACACTGCTGTGCTCGGCCCTGAGAAGTAGAGCAGAAAAACTATGACCAATGTGAGCAGTATCGGATATAGTCGTCTATAGTTCATCTTACTCTAGTGGAAATGAGATTAGATTCCAGCCGAATATGAGAGATATGCCTTCATTGATTGATGTTATTTGTGGGCTCTGCGCTGGCTGAGTAGTATAGCTAATGTTAAAGTTTGAATTAACTTGCCCGTCTCTGAATGTACTAGTGCAAGGAGTGACACCACCACAGGAGTCAGCTAAAAACCCGTTTATATACCATCTAATCTGTTCTCCATTGATCATTCCTTGCCCAAGGTCACAACTCCAAAAGAAGTTAATATCAATCGTATAAATGCCTGTTGTATTCGAACTTGTCACATTTTGTTGGTAATTAGAGGTTACTGCATCGGCCGTTATTGTTGCACCACCGATTGGTGACCCGTCTATGATTGCATACCCTAAATAAGCTTGTGGGAAGGATGGGAAGGAGTATGATACTGCTGCCGTAATTGTTCTGGTTTCTGAGCTGTTTTCTCCGCCGTCGGTGTCGGAGCATCTTATACTCCATGTATGGCTTCCGCAGTCTTGGAATACTAGGGTTATGTTCGTCCACGTGTTATTCGCTACTGTCCGAGTCTGATTTATTGTATTGTTGATATAGAGTGAGCAGTTCAGTTGCATTGAGACATCATCGTATGCTATAAAGTTGAATGTGAATATTCCGCTGCTGTTGTAGTTGTCTGCCGGTGAGTTTAACGTTACCGTTGGGAGTATGTTGATTGTCGTGGTCGTTGTATATGGTCCCCCAACAGTCCAGTTTGACGTGTTCATCAAATATACAAAGTATCCCTTTCCTGCTGCGATTGTGAAGTTGTTTTCAGCGCTCCCGTCCACGTGGACTTGGAAGGTTGTGTCATTGTTGCTGCTTGTTGAAGTCGCTGTTATGGATGTAAATGCCGGAGGTATGAACATTGGGCTGCTTTGCTGTCCTGTGTAGACGTACTGCCCCACTGCTGCCGCATTGGTTATGTTCTCTATCAGTTGTTGGGCGGTTGTGTTTGAGAATGATGTCCACCCTATGAGATTCCAGCCGGCGTATACATCTGATGTTATGCTTGCCAGGCTTCCTGCTAGTACAGGTATTGTTGCGTTATTCTCGCAGTATACGTAGTAGCTTTTCCCGGGATTTATTGTGAAATTGAATAGTGGGGTGTTTTGGTTGTGGGTTAGGAAGCCTGTGGTTGTTCCGTTGTTTATGTATTCTGCTATTCTGGTGCATCCGCTTATCTGGTCGAGTGCGTCTTCTGCTCTATTATGGGTTGGCGTGATAATATTCCAGCCGCTGTTTAAACTTAGCGTCCCTATTTTTCCTATCACATATGTGTTATTGTCAGTGTTTTGTGCTCTGTCGTTTGATCTGACGAGATAATATCTTGTCGGTGAGCTAGAGGCTGTTGAGTCTGTCCAGCCATTTGTAGAATTAGTGAGGTTAGCGTTTACTGTCCTGAAATTGAAGGCTGTTGAGTTAGAATAATGTATGTGGTATGAGATTACATCGTCTGATTCTGAATTTGTCCAGTTTAGTGTTATCGTACCGTCAGAATTGAACCATGCGTCAAATTCAGTCGGCCTTTCTGGAGCTACAGTATCGACTTTTATTATCCTCTGCTGGTTTCCAGTGTTTGTGGCATCATCTGTGCATGTGATGTTCCAATATATTGGTCCCTCTGGCAGGTTGCTTAACAAGTATCCTATGTTACTGTTGTTTGCTAAAGCCTGTGTTGTCTGATTCTGCGTTCCATTTAAGGCCATACTACAGTTTATTATTGGGCCTATTGTATCGCTTACAGTGTAATTGAATAGGATAGTGTTATTGTTGTACCATATGTCATTCGGCGGCCAATTTAGTGTTATATTGGGGGGATTGGCATCCAGTTTTATCAGCCAAGTTGTGGACTGATTGGACCATCCGGCGTCGTCC
Source organism: Candidatus Altarchaeota archaeon (assembly GCA_043800255.1). GTDB lineage: Archaea > Altiarchaeota > Altiarchaeia > IMC4 > SCGC-AAA252-I15 > JAZDNF01. The sequence continues at coordinate 3,567 of JAZDNF010000017.1, forward strand.
GTGCAGTTCACATACCAGGTGTGGTTTCCGTCTGCCACGCTAGTTTTGCTTAGACTGTCAGTTCCATTGTTTACGGCGCGGGTCTGGTAGAGCGCGCCATCAAAGTATAGGTTGCAGTTTACTGTTGAGTCGACAGTGTCCTGTGCAGTATAGTTAAAAACTACGGTGCTGCTGGTATAGTAATCTCCATTTGCTGGGTAGCCTAGTGATAGTGTTGGGGGTCGGGTGTCGATTTTGATTATCCTATTGTTATCGTCAGTGTCCCAGTTGGCTGTGCCATCAGTGCAGTTGACATTCCAAGTGTGTGTTCCCTCTGACAGATTTTGTGCAAATACTGTCTGAGTATTGTTTGCGACCCCTGTTTTCGTCTGAACTACGATTCCATCAACTAAAAGGTAGCAGGCGAATGTTGACTGTTGGGCTGATGTTGATGTGAAATTAAACTGCACCGACCCGTCAGTATCCCAGGTGTTATTGTTCGGAGTGTTAGTGGCTACCTGCAGGTCTAAGAAATTGGGTATATTATCCTCATCATTATCAGAATAACATGTCCCATAATAGCAGACATTGTATGAGGTGCATGTTCCAGGGGATGTTGAGTCATCAGTGCCGTCGATTATGTTAAGCGAGCATCTCCTGTCAGTACCACATGTTCTGCAGGCTGTAGTGCATTGTGTTGTGATTCCATATTCTGCGCAGTTTTCAGCATGGTTTGTGCAAGCCATTAGACTGTCAACATAGCATTCTGTTGATCTACTAGATGTGCATTTCAACGCCCCATTACAGCATATTTGGGTGCCGTATTTGGTTACCTCCTCTTTTGTTATGTCCGTGTCCCAACAGTCATAGTTGTCTGTGCTCCCATCATAATCACAATCTGCATTTGTATCACATGATGATGTTTCCTCGTTTCCACTGCAGGTATCATATGATCCTCCCCCAGCGTAATCACATATACTGTCATCATCGTCATCCTTGTCCACAGTGTTTGGAACATAATCATCGTCTGTGTCCGTCAGACAGCTTCCCCCATAACATACCTGCTGTGTGAAACAATACCCTGGGGAGGTCAGATCTTCTGAGAAATCGCTCACAGAACCAGAACAAGTCCCGTCTGACCCGCACGTCTGACAGGCACCATTACAGTGCGCAGAAGATACTTTCTCATAACAGTTTTTCGCATGATAACTGCAAGTTGGAAGCTGATCATAACACTCACTATCCCTACCAGAACCACACTGCCAACTACCATCACAACAAACCTGCGTCCCAGAAAGAGAACCCTCATAAACATTCGCATTCGTATCAGCACAATCATAAACATCCAAAGAACTATCATTGTCATCGTCAGTGTCCGTATTGTCACAAGTTCCATCACTATCAGTATCAGGCGAATCTATTACATTGAACCAGATAGGATTTGTATATGTTCTATTATTATTTGTCGTATCAAGACATGTCAATCTGTAATATCCATCTCCAGTCGGTGTGTCCGTCCAAGTATAAGAACCAGAGCCAGAAACCCAACCATAATCCTTTTCCGTACTCTCTGATGAGCCGCCGATATAACCCTTAACTATATGTAGGTCGCAGGAATTGACAACACTATAATAGGTATCTATTGTTATCTCCGAACCTGAACAAACATCTATCTCTCCTCCAGGATACTCATCTGCAGTATGGCTTGGACTTGAAATATAGAAAAGAGCATACCCTCCATCATTTGAAATAAAACAACGACCATTCTCTAAAGATGATTTTAATTCATCCTCAGTAAAAGAGCTTAGATAACATCCAAGATAAACAAATTTATCTTCACCAAATAATTTTTCATGAAAAAGAGCTGCATTCTCACTATCGCTACCGGAGAATCCATAAATTTTTTCCCCATCTAATAATTCATCAATCCAATAATCTATTGTATCTTGATCTTTACTATCAAATTCACCATTCCAGATTTCGAGGCCTGTATAATCTGAAACGCATGATAAACTTGCCCAGTCCCACTCAGAATTAAAAGGATGATTGATTATAGCAAGTCCCTCATTGTTGTTAGCATCGTCAATACCATCTTGAGAATCGGGTTCATCAGGACATCTACCCGTACTACCAGTAAAACAATCATGTTTGGTATATCCTACAAATGAACTTATTCCATGAGCATTCATATGACCTGCATCAGCAGAACCACAAACCGTACAATCTGTAGGTCCTTTACAACACCAATTCTCATTATCAGTTTCAGAAGGGCAACTTTCATCGACTGATAATTCTTCACTATGAAGTATCAAAAAAGACGAACTATCTGCATTGTGACAATCATTTTTAAAATTATTCCAAATTGTACTAGTCATGCAATAGCTATGGTCTGTTATTGAAATCCAATTTAAACCTGAAGTTATGGCTTCATCTCGCCTATCTGCTACAGTGCCAACCCCATTATATATTGAGGCATCACAATTCGTATAATTCGTGTGGATATGTAGATCACCATATTTCCAACCACCTGAAGCAGAAATCTGTTTAGAGTGAGTATATTCTTTTTCCGAAATTGTCTGCTCAAATTTAGGATATATACTAAAACTAGAATTAAGTAAAACTTTTTCCCCCTGATTGTCTTTTATGTAATTTATGAGTACAGATATGTTAATTGTCTTTCCTATATTGAGTTGAGGTTTATCTATCTCAGATAAGTTTATGTAATATGTCCGTGAGAACACATTTTTGAATTCTGCATAAGAACTACAGGTATTGTTATTAGATTCTTGTAATTGAGGACTATTAGAAATGTTTACTATTGTATCTAAATCCTCCTTAATCATATTAATGTCATCAAAGGAGATACTAATGTTCTCAATAAAGAGTTCAGATGTTCCATTGTTTATTATTGTTAGATAAATTGGGAGCCGTCCTAGATTTCTCGCTTGATGTAGATTACTTACGCTAAAAATAATATTATCATATTCAATCTCCTGAGCAGAAACAGTTAAGATTAGTATGCTTAAACATAACAACGAAAAAAAGAATATCTTCGTTGTCATTTTATTTTGGTCCAGATATAACCCATACACAAAGTTATAATTGCATAGTATATTGGTGATAATAGGTTGATATATGCCTTCACAAATTCTATTCTTTGATACGCATCCCATCCATAAACAGAGCGAAAATAATCTACAAAATAATACAAAATTGCACTGGGAAACCAAATGATTTTTGCCCAAGGAGGGGCATATCTGATATCATTGAAGGTAAGTAATAAATTTCCTATTAGTAATGCGCTAATGCCCCAAAACATACCCAATAATAACCAAAACCAAAAATTAATTTTTCCTTTCTTTCCCCCCATCTTCACATCACCCTCTCAATATCACTTCCCATTATGCTGTATGACTCCAAGAGCTTATAACTGTTTCCTTGTTTTTGGATTACGACGACGTAGCCTGCTGAGGGCACACTCGTATAGTCGCCTTCTTGGATGAGGTTCATACCGGCCAGGTACCAGCCTTGGAGTATTGCCTTAGTGGATTGCATCTGTGTGTTGGAAATCTGCGTGCTAAACTCTCTGGACTCGTTTTGCACGAACTCGCTCGCATCATCGATGAACTCGAAGATCTCCTCTTCACTGCTGTCCTCTGTTGGAATGTCCGCAGACCCTGCAAAACAGATGGAGTTCTTAATCACCCCTAAGACGCCCTTTACAGCCCTAAGCTGGCCAGTATACCAGACAATACCTGTTTCCGTCCCCTCCCCCTCTAAGCCAGCAATCATTGTCCTATAGAACCTGATTTTACCATCCTGCCACCGCTCATCTATAGTATCCTTTTTCCAGATTATCTCCTCAGGCAAAGCAGCGATAACAGCCACATTAGAGTCAGTGTACTCTTTATCCCCAACTAGCACAGTCCCATAGGATTTACGCTCAAAATGAGGCAAACCCAGCGTCCTCAAATCATCATTAATCTTCACAGAGAGACTGTTAACAGACGGCCCCCCAACAGAGATAGTGAACGCTCCGAGAGTGCTCAACTCCGCATCAGACTGGTGCTGCGTGTAATTGTGAGTGTCAATATTCAGCAAATACTTTGTGAGATCATTCCTTAATTCAGCAGGAACATTTTTTATCAACTTACAGTAGGATGCCGCCAACTCAGGCTGCCCGAACAGATTCGCCAACAAAGGAGTTAAAGTATCACCGATGTTCTCAGCAATGTCCAACTCCATCTTCTCCATCTCAAAACTAACTCTCGGATCGATCTCCTGAGCATCGCTCCCAGTAATATGAAGAGAAGAATAGTAGCCTCTGTTGACAAAATTTTCTATTCTAGAAGTCAGCTGATCTTCCAGACGATTAAGGTCTTCAACAGTTTTAGTAATGCCGTTAACCGTCTCCTCCACACTCACATCAGCCCACAATCCATTCTCATCTATCCTGTAGACTAGAACATAGTAGTAATCCGTATACGACCCATAGAATAGTTTAATAGGCACCCTCAAACCAACTGGCAAATCATACCTTAACTCTCCAGCAGGATTTCTCTTATACTTGAAGTAAGCGAAGGTTCCTAGACTAGTATCCCGTGTAAAAGGCTTCAAATAGCCTACCACAGAGCCGTTAACTGCTATCTGATCCTCAGTACCATATTCGAGGAACCTCGCACTCGATGGAATGTAGATTGTCGTCGTTGTAGGAATAGACGTTGAGACTGAAGGAATAGTGGAGGAGGGGATAGGTAATATGCCCGACGTGTTAACTGTCATATACGCGCCCGTATCCCTGATAGAATATACGGTAACCCTGAGGTAGACGTTCTCCAAGCCGAAGGGGAGAGGATACGTCTTACCCTCAGACAAGGGTATTAGTGGATAGGTAGTGCCCTCTGGAAAACCATAACGTCTGTATTTCAGATAAGTGCTAATTCCAAGCGCAGTAGTCTTCTGATAAGGTTCAACATAACCCGACTCCAAACCAGAGATATAGATTTTACCCTGAACACCATATTGGTAAAATTTCGCATCAGACGGCAAGGTAGATGTCGTAGGGACTGAAGTTGTTACCGTTGTTGTAGGGATTATCTGACTGGTATCAACATGCATGTACACTCCATCCTCTCTGACAAAATAAACCTCGACTTTCAGGTAAATGTTCGCCAAACCAAAAGGCAAAAGCAGTGTAACTCCCTCCTTCAAGGGGATAGGATAAGTGTTACCCTCAGGATAGCCTTCCCTTTTATATTTCAGATAAGCGTATGTGCCCAATGCCCCGCTCTTCTGATACGGTTGAATGTAACCCACATTCTGACCGGAAACATGAATATAACCTACAGCATCATACTCGTAGAATTTCGCATCAGACGGCAACGTAGTAGTAACCTTAACAGTGGACGTAGACCTCACGGTCGTGGTCTGAACGCTTGATGTCTGCCTGACACTAGTCGTGGGCGCAACAGTAGTTGTCACACGGACCGTAGTTGAAACGATCGTCGTTGGAATAATCTGTGAAGTATCAACATCCATGTCAACCCCGTTTGCCTGAATACTGTTAACCTTGACTGTCAAGTAGACATTCGCAAGACCGAAGGGCAGAGGATACGTAATACCCTCAGAAATGGGAGCAGGATACATATTACCCTCAGGATAGCCATAACGCTTCCACTTCAGATATGCGTAAGTGCCGAGAATTCCTGATTGCTGATACGGTTTTATGTAGCCCAGTTCCTGACCAGACACCATTATCGGTGCCTGAACATCGTACTGATAGAATGTAGCTGAAGCTGCTGGTAAAAACGACACGCAAAGGAGAAATACAAAAATCTTTCTCATCAGCCCCACCGTTTAATTCATTGTTTTTGGGTTTAAATATGGAATTCAGCGGTTGTGCATTTTTGCCGTTGAAGTTTGGGGTTTAGCAGCCGCTTCCAGATTGGGGTGAATCTGACCTTCTTGTTTTTTATCTGCTCCACACCCTCATAATCGTGTGTTATGTAGGGAAACATGTTTATAAATCTTTCCCTGTGTTGGGAACTTAATTTTTGACGTCAAGAACTGTTGGCCACGGGCTGGCGGAAATCTTAGATGTCAAGAACCGCCGGTCAGAGACCGGCGGCATGGATTACACCGGATAGGTTCTTGACAGATGATTTCCACCCACCAGTCACAGACTGGTGGAAATCTTAGATTTATAAGTGTGACCAGCATATAACTTAAAGAGGTTAGAAATGGCTCGTCCGATTGACTGTTCTCCGGATTTGAACAATAAGGAAAGCATGCGTTTCGTGAAGGAATTGATCAGGGTAGAATCTCTTCCGAAAGACAGCAGGGAGTATCTTGAGCGCAGGAAATTTTTAGAGGAGTGCGAACTCAAGGCTGAGAAGGTCAGATGGGTATTCTAGAACTCCCCCAACAAGTCAAGATACATTTCGACGTTCTTACCCCGCCTCTTTAACTCCTTGAAACCGTTCTTCCTGTAAAATTCGACCACATGAGGGTACGAGTGCACGACAACAAAACGGCATTCTATTTTCTTGGAGATTTTCCTGGCGAGGCCCAGTATAACACCAATCATCTCCGTCCCGACATGATGACCCCTGTACCTTTTGTCCACCCCAAAACGTGCAATCAATATGGCCGGGAAAAGACCGTATCTTTTGCCTCTTTCCTCCAGTTTTTTCACAGCATCTCTGCCGGGTTTTATGGCAAACATGCCCCAACAAAAGAAGCCAATCGGGACCTTTTTGTATAGGAACAGATATGTCGTCGATATTTTAGCCTGTGTATGACCTACCGCATCCTCTTTTAAGAATTCATTCAAGTCCTTGTCTCCGCAGTCAAAATCCTTAACACGCCCAATATTTCCATCAGTGAGCTTTACTACCCGGGCCTTACTTAAGACAAGTTCCACCATGATCTGTCAAATATGCTCTCAAGAGGGTATAAATCCTTGAACTTATTTCTACGCAACCAACGGAAACAAAATCAGGTTCCAGCTGAGGGTTAATGATATTCCGCCCGCTTCTCTTTGGATAGCTTAGTATCGCATGGGGAGAAACTATTTATAAATGTTTCTCTCTATGTAGTACGACAATTTTTTCTGTTCGGCAGCATCTGAAAAAATCAGCCTTCGGCTCTCAATGCTTTCCCGGAGGAGAGGACGTTCAGCAGAAGCCTCCCGATATCGGAGTTTCTCTTGACTTTTATGGTGCCCGAATGGTTTACCTTGGACGAGAACAGGAAGCTGCCGTCAGCGTATACCTTGATATGCTGGCCCCTGGCCTGGGGAGCCCGTATGATGAACTGCTTCTTGGTTTGGGAGATTTCAACGCCTGATGAAGTCCTCTGCTGCTTCTGACTCCTCCCGACAGGTATTACTACAACCTCCTCCCCATAGGAGTACATCTCATACTCCGGACTGTTGGATTCGAAGTCCTTGATCTGTATCACAGGCCTCGAAAGGTCGGACTCTGTCATCCCGTGAGGCACTTTGACAGTCATGCCCAGAGCGTAGACCTTCTCAATCCTGCCGGCCTTCAGGAATATCAGCGTGTCAACAACATGAGGTATGACGCCCAATTCGACCCTGCCGACAAGCCTCTGTATCGCATCGATGGCCTGGCTGGCGTGGGTCACGCCCACTAGGCCTACTCCGGCAAGGCGCATGTCAGCGAATACCTTGAAATCATGGGTCTTCCGCATCTCGTCAAATATGGTATAATCAGGCCTCACCAGGAGGAGGATGTCCCCCGTCTTGCTCATGTCCCCGCCCAACGCGGAATACTGGGTTATCTCATCGTCAACTTGTAAATCCCTGGGATTTTCCATCGTCTTCACTATCTTCCCCTTGAGCCTGTAGAATTCAGCGAGAGCCTGCACGAAGGTCGTCTTCCCAGCGCCTGGTGAGCCTGCGACAAAAACACCCTCAGCCCTGTTCCCCAGCCTCTCCGACAGTTTTTCCGATATCCCGTAATCTGAGAGCTTGGTCTTAACGAGCGGTTTGACTACAGTAAGCTCTATGCCGTCGCTGAAGGGCGGCCTCGTTATCACAATCCGATAGTCTTCCAACTGTATGACCGTGGCACCCCGCTCCTCCATCTCGATGTAACCTTGGGGGCTTGCCTTCGTGTACTCGACGACGTCTCTCACGATCTTGTCCAGGTCTTCCCTGCTAATCTTGTCGGCTACTTTGACCAGTTCGAACTCTCCGACACTGCCCTTCTTCGCGTATACTGGAACGCCCTCCTTCACATGCAGGGACATCGTCTGCCCGTCAAATAGGTCGAATATCTTAGGCTTGGATACCCTGACGATAGACTCCAGGTATTCCACCTGGATGTTCTTGGCCTCGGCGACGAGGGCCTGAACCCTGTCGCTGGTGACTAGAGTCGCAGCATGCTCTTCCGCGGTGTCCCGTATTATCTCATCTATCCTGCTGGTCTCCTTCCCCCTAGGATGCTCGCCGACGAACTTGATGTTAGCGTTCTTCAGGCTTCCGAGCTCCTTCAATTCTTGTAAGCCGTCGAAGCCGGTCTCCCTTCCGAGATTAGCCTGATGCTCCAGCTCCGCGACGACGGCATTCGGTATCAGGACTTCGACAGACTTCGTGGAATCTTTTATGAGCTGGGTTATCCTCCCGTCAACTATTACTGACGTGTCAGGCACGATTTTGTCTGCTTTCATAGGATTCGACATCTGACGTAATGAAATACGACAGCTTTTATATGATGATTGCATAATATTATGAACCCGTCTTAAAATGACGAAAGAATACATCGCGAAAAACATAGCAGGCGAGATAACGCTTTCCGCAGAATGGCAGAACTCCATGCGAAAATGGAGGGAAATCTTCGGAGTATCCCAGATAAATCTCGCCCGCCATCTTGACATGTCACCCTCGGTGATATCAGACTACGAGTCCGGGAGGAGGAAGTCACCAGGCATAGGCTTCGTAAGGAGGGTGGTTGACGGTCTGATAGACATTGACCTGGAAGAGGGAGGGGATGTGATAAAAAAACTCGCCCTGAAGCCGGAAACGGAAGCCATACTGGACATGAGGGAATTCCTGAACCCCATAGACGCCGAAATCATGATAAAAAAGCTGAGGGGGAAGACCATAGCAAACAAGAACCTGACCAACAGGAAACTCTGGGGTTACACGGTCATAGACAGCATCAAAGCCATACTGGAGATGTCTGAGATAGACTTCCCCAGGATATACGGGTCGACAACCCAGAGGGCGCTGATATTCACAAAAGTGAAGATGGGACGCTCCCCTATGATAGCGTTGAAGGTAACCCAGCCCAAGCCGAGCATGGTCATCTTCCACGGGCTGGAACCGAAGAGCGTGGACAAGCTTGCCGTGAAAATAGCGAAGATGGAGAACATACCGCTCGTGGTGTCAACATTGGAGTCTGAAGACGAGCTCATGGAAAAATTGAGGTTGATTGAGACATGAAAGTGGGCATAGTAGGATACGGCGCGTACATACCAAGGTACAGGATAAAGGTCGAGGAGATAGCCAAGGTATGGGGAGACGACGCTGAACGGATAAAAAGCGGGTTGAACGTGTTCGAGAAGAGCGTGCCATCGTATGATGAAGACACGGTGACAATCTCCGTTGAAGCTGCGAGAAATGCCATACAGTACGCTGGAATAAAGCCTGCTGACATCGGGGCGATCTATGTCGGCTCAGAATCGCACCCCTACGCCGTCAAGCCGACTGCGACCATAGTTGCCGACGCCATAGAGGCGACGCCGGAGCTGACTGCCGCAGACTTCGAGTTCGCCTGCAAGGCTGGGACAGCGGCCATACAGGCATGCATGGGACTGGTTGCCGGAGGCTACATCAAGTACGGCATGGCCATAGGAGCTGACACCTCGCAGGGCAGGCCTGGAGACGCCTTAGAGTATACAGCATCAGCCGGCGGGGCCGCGTACATCATAGGCAGCAAGGACGTTATCGCTGAGATAAAAGACACATACTCTTACACCACAGACACTCCGGACTTCTGGAGGAGAGAAGGGCAGGAGTACCCGCAGCACGGCTCAAGGTTCACAGGCGAGCCCGCATACTTCAAACACGTCATAAGCTGCGCTGAAGGCATCATGAAGAGGAACGGCATGAAGCCATCAGACTTTGACCATCTAGTGCTGCACCAGCCTAACGGGAAGTTCCCCCTCAGGGCTGCGAAGAAGATGGGCTTCGACATGAAGCAGATAGAGACAAGCCTTCTTACTCCGAGAATTGGGAACACCTACTCAGGCTCAAGCCCTCTGGGGCTGGCCAGAGTGTTGGACACTGCAAAGAAGGGAGACATCATACTGTTGACTTCTTATGGTTCGGGAGCAGGCTCGGACAGTTTCATAATAAAGGTCGTAAGGAAGAAGAAAAATCACAGGCCAGTGGAAGGCTACATAAAGAACAAAGAATACGTGGACTACGCAATCTACGCCAAGCTCAAGAGAAAACTGAAGGGTGTCGGACAATGAAAAGAGTGGGGATCATAGGAGTCGGACTGACGAAATTCGGAGAATACTGGGAGAAGGGCCTCAGAGACCTTATAGTAGAGGCAGGCATGAAGGCGATAAAGGACGCGAACGTTGAAGGCAGAGACATAGACGCAGGATACGTCGGGTCAATGTCGCCAGGCCTGTTCATAGGCCAGGAGCACATCGGAGCCCTGGTGGCAGACTACGTCGGATTGACCGGCGTGCCAGCGACAAGGGTCGAGGCAGCCTGCGCATCAGGAGGCCTCGCGCTGAGGCAAGCCTACCTTTCAATAAAGGCTGAAGAGCATGACATCGTCGTCGCCGGAGGGGTTGAGAAGATGACCGACATCTCCATAGGAGATGCAACGGTCGCGCTCTCCGGGGCAGGGGATCAGGAGTGGGAGGCGTTCCACGGCGCGACGTTCCCTGCACTGTATGCGCTGATAGCGAGAAGACATATGAAACTTTACGGCACAACCGAAGAGCATCTTGCCATGGTCGCCGTGAAAAACCATGAGAATGCGATGCACAACCCAAACGCTCAGTACCACATGCCGATAACGGTAAAGGACGTGATGGAGTCCGCGCCCATCGCAACACCGCTGAAGCTTTTAGACTGCTCCCCAATATCCGACGGAGCTGCTGTCGTCATAATGGCATCAGAGAAAAAATGCGACGAGCTGAACGCAAAGCCGATATGGATCACAGGCTCAGGCCAAGCATCAGACACCCTTGCATTGCATGACAGGAAATATCCTCACAAGAGCATGGCGACCGCCCTAGCCGCAAAGACAGCGTACAGGAATGCCGGCAGGAAACCGGATGACATGGACTTCGCCGAAGTCCACGATTGTTTCACGATAGCCGAGCTTCTAGCGATAGAGGCGCTGAGTTTCTGCGAGTTCGGGGAAGGAGGGAAGTTCACGCAGACTGGCGAGACGTCCCTGAAGGGGAGCATACCTGTCAACACCTCAGGCGGCCTGAAGGCGAAAGGCCATCCTGTCGGCGCAACAGGCATAGCCCAGGCGATTGAGGCTGTGCTGCAGCTGAGAGGCGAGGCCGGCAAGAGGCAGGTTAGGGGGGCGAAGGTGGGGCTCACGCATAATGTTGGCGGCTCGGGAGCGACCGCCGCAGTACACATATTCGAAAAGGATTAAGATGACCCAAGGACTACCGCTGCACTGGAGGCTGATAAGCCAGAGGTACAATATCGTCGGGAGCGAGTGCACAACGTGCGGGCAACACTTCTTCCCGAAGAGGAAATTATGCCCGGAATGCAGGCGTAAGGGAGAGATAGTGGATTACAGGTTCTCAGGGAAGGGCGTCGTCTACTCGCACACCACAATATACGCTCCTCCGACAGGCTACGATATCCAGAAGCCGTACGTGCTTGCGATAGTCAAATTGAACGAGGGCCCTAGGATAACCGCCCAAGTCGTGGACTGCAACCCGGATGATATAAGGATAGGCACACGCGTTGAAGCGATTCTCAGAAGGATAAAATCACAGCCTGAAGAGGGGATAATAAGGTACGCCTACAAGTTCAGACCCCTCAGATAACTTCTTCATGTTTGGAGACACACTGGTGAGCAGAATAAAATGGCTTCCAAAGAGCATTGGATTCGGATTGGTAGCGCTATTGATGCCAACAGCAGGACTCTAATCTCTGATCCCCAATAGCATGGAATTACACTTCAGGCTAGTACGCCATCCAGGTGGCGTATAATCCCTATTCAATTCGAAGATCTTAAGGTAGTACGTGGATACATTCTCATCTTCCTCGATAAGTTTCGTCCTCCGGTTGGTATAGTAGTATATCTGATAGCCCTCATACATGCTCGGAGTTGCAATTATCTCGTCTTCTGGAGTGTTATTAATGACCCAGTTGAATATGTCCTCCCTGCATTGGGTTCCCTTGTCCATAAACGGGGGGTTTACAATTATGTCACATAGGCCATAGGGTATGAAAGCCAATGAAGCAATAATGCTGTAAACAAGGTATAATGATATTACAGAAGATGTCATCTCTTTTCTGACTACGCTTTTCGCCGCTAACACAGACAGGGGGAAAATCGCAGATATGACATATCTGCCCGAGAACGTGAAAAGCAGCGGGGTCAACATTACAAGGTAATGCGTGAGAACGTCATTAGGCATTTTGTGTCCTCGGAGACCGAACATTATCAGAACAAAGAATATGAAGACTGCGCCAATGGCACTGGGTATAGACTGATGGAATAGGGTATAGCCAAGAATGCCGCGAATCATATCAGGACTGCATTGACCGGCAGTTCTAAAAGCAAACTCAGTTGGCAGAATGCAAGAGTAGTTATGTAGGAAAAAAGGGCCTAATTGAATGGCCAATCCAGCTGCTCCCGTAATAAGATAGGCTGTAAGCTGCCTTCTGTTTTTTCTTATTATGAGTGTATGGGATACTAAAGCGCCTAGGATCAGGAATGGAGCCCAAGGATGGTTTAAAAACATCAGTATCAGAATCAATGAAGACAATAGTGTTGCACCCCGTCGGTAGCATAATAATAGCACTACTAACAGAATACCTTCAAGGGTTTCTGGCACAGCTTCATGGAATCTTCGTATGAAGGTGAAATGAGTTGCCATAAAGGCCAACGCGACTACGGCAGTTTTTTCACCATGACATTTTTCGATGTAATAATAGAATAACAATAGTAGGATAGGATATGCTAAAACCTGCCACATTATGGTGGTAGGGTATAAGTTATTCTCATCCCAGAATGAAAGCAGAGCAAGTAACAGGTGAAAAAGAGGGGGATAAGTATTCGGCATGCCGTCTGGTGCGAACAGCCAGAAATGTTTTTCCACTAGCGATTCGCCGGAACGGATTATCTCGCGGGCGAGATTCAGATGGTAGTAGACGTCAACGTTTACTATAATTCTGTAAGAGTTTGGGAAAATGAGAACTGAAAAAAGAGATAGAAAAATTACATATACAAATGCTCCTTTGTTCATCTAAGCCACCACCTATCCTAGGGGGTTATGTCATACCTTTTTGGATTTTGGTTTAATATGTTCATACGCTAACCACCTAACACTACTGAGAGTATATGAGGAAAGTAGTGGCTGGTATACATACGCTAGGCTTATGAATCCAGATATCAGTTGTATTCCATGTCAAACCAGATTGCAAAAAATACCGAGGGAGTAGAAATCTCATATAATGTACTTCTCCTTTAATCTTCGAAAAAACCCTTTTAGGAGCAGAGCAGATACCGTTATGCTAAATGACGTAATATCAAGCTTTGACTTCTCAACACTATAAATCGGGTCGACTGGAACGTCCGTTAGTCTTACTTTATGGATATTCATCTCAATAAGCAAGTCGTTCTCGAAACCGTATCTTTTGTACAGTTTTTCCCAATTGATTCTTATTATCGTGTCTCTTGAGATCGCAGTATAACCGCACTGGGGATCCATGATATTCCAATAGCCACTCGCAACTTTAGTGAATATGGCAAGAAGGTGATTGCCTATGTATCTGATACCAGGCATTATGTTTTTTACCTCTTTTTCGAGTAATCGGTTACCTTTCACGTAATCAGCGTCACCATTCACCACTGGATCCAAAACAGCTGGAAGATTCAAGGGGTTCATCTGACTGTCACCATCCATTACTGCTGTAATATCCATCTCAAGTTCTAGAGATTTTTTATAACCTGAGACTATTGCAGCGCCAACGCCATTATTGATTTCATGTCTTATTAGCAGAATCCTTGGATCCTTCACCATACTAACAATCCTCGAAGTACTATCCTCACTACCATCATCTACTACGACAATCTTATCCACGTAATCTGGAATACCCTCTAATGTCTTCGCTATAAGTTTCTCCTCGTTATAGGCTGGCACAACAACACAAATTTTTTTGTTCTTGTACATTTTACATTCCAGCTCTCCGCTAAGTGCTGCCAAAAGATTAAAGAATCAATATAATATATTCAGGCTATATTGATAATATGGCCGAGCAGAAGAAAAAGGCGAATCTTTACTCTTACCTGGGAACCTCTTTCAGCGAGGGTGGGAAGTTCAAGGACGCCAGATTGGAGGGCATCTCAGGGCTGGGAAAGTTCAAGAAGGGAGGGGACGTCTACAGCAAAAACGTTGATGACCTGATCAACCAGAACAGGAAGATCAAAAGCACCCTCTACGGTAAGGAAACCGGCTTCGAAAGCGAGAAAGGCCTTCTCGGCGGTAGGAACCTGTTCCGGGAGTCGATAATCGAGAAGAAGAATCCGTTCAGCAGGGACAAGGAGTCGGAACCAGATGGAAAGCTTAAGGGTTTAGGCAAGCAGAAGACAGAAGAGAAAGAGGAGGATGGTGAGAAGACGCGGGACGCGCTGATTGCCATGAGATCCCGCTTCCGCCGGATAAGGTAAATCTGACAGATGGACTGCAGGTCTGAGAGGCTGAAACTTGTTGAAAAACTGAAGTCGAGAGGCTACCTGAAGAGTGCGGAAGTTATCGAGGCGTTCAAAAAGGTTCCGAGGGAGGAGTTCGTGCCCGACAGGCTGAAGGGGAGCGCCTACGTTGACAGTCCTCTTCCAATAGGCTCGGACCAGACCATATCAGCCCCGCATATGGTCGCCATAATGACCGAAGCGCTGGAGGCGAAGCCGACGGACAAGGTTCTTGAGATAGGCGCCGGCTCAGGATACCAGGCGGCAATACTGGCGGAGATAGTAACCGATGGCAGGATTTACACGATTGAGAGGATAACTGAGCTCGCATTCTACGCTAGAGAGAAGCTGAAAAGGTTAGGATACGCCAACGTCGAAGTCAGAGTAGGAGATGGCACCCTAGGGCTGGAAGAGCAGGCACCCTATGACAGGATCATAGTCACCGCAGGATCTCCAAGAGTCCCGGAAAAGCTGGTAGAACAGCTTGCAGAAGGTGGCAGGCTTCTCGTGCCGGCTGGGGGGAGGTTCTATCAGAATCTGATACGCGTTGACAAGCGGGAGGGGAAGATTATGGAAAAAGACCTGGGAGGCTGCGTGTTCGTCCCCCTGATAGGGAAAGACGGGTGGTGATCAGACGCGTATATCCATCTTTGAGCCCTCTATTATGCCGTTCTGCGCTGAGAAGTTGGCACTAACTTCGAGGACATAAGACGCCTGTGCCTCGGGATTGTAGAGCGGGCAGGGCTCAGCCTCGCATGGGGGGACGTTTGACTCAACGTGCACGACAGTGCCGTCAGAAGAAAGCCATAGCATGTCGATCGGGAAGTTCATGTTCTTCATCCAGAAGGTGTAGACGCCATCGTTCTTGAATACGAAAAGCATGCCATAGTCAGGCTCTATAGTATCCCTGAACATCAGGCCCTTCGAGTGCTCTTGAGGGCTGTCAGCTATTTCGACTTTTATGCACCTGCTATTCTCAAAACACACGCTGGGCTCGGTTTTCAGGCAACCAGAAAGCAGGACTAACAGGATAATGGCAGCGGTTACCTTCATCGCTTTAGGTCTCCTGCGATAATGTCCGACACGCTTACCTTGCTTATCGGCGTCTGCAGCGTGTTGGTGCAGACAAGCCGGTCCACAGTCCCCTTGAACTGCTCTATGCCATTCAAGAAGAGGCCGTGAACGCATCCCACGTTGATGCTCTGGGGCTTCCAGCCGCGTATCACCTTCGCAGCCTCTGCTATGGTGCCGCCGGTCGATATCATGTCATCCAATATGAGGATGTCATTCCTCGTAACATCAAGTTCCTTGGATTTTATTATTACTTCCTTCCCGGAGACCCTCTTCTTCTGCAGGTGGTTGAATTCGCAGTCTAGCAGTTCGGCAGCCTCCTGGGCATATGGCATGGAACCCTTGTCGGGGGCTATCACAAGAGGCCTCCTTATCTTGTCCCTGAAGTAGTCAACGATCTGCGGGATCGCATCAAGATTCCTTATGCGCACGGAATGGTAGACTCGCTCATCAGACTCCCTCAAAAAGTGGCAGTTCACGGTTGTGATATCGTCCGAAAGCTCGTCAAGGACTTTAAGCAGTGTCTTTGCGCTCAACGCCTCGCCCTTCTTGAAGCGTTTGTCCTGCCGTGAGTATATCATGTAAGGAAGCACTGTGTGGATCAGCCTAGCGCCGCTGTCCCTCAACGCGTCTAAGGTAAGGATAAGCTCTATTAAATCGTCAGACGTTCTAGTCCTCTTTATGACAGCCAGCTCCTCCCCCTTGACGTCGGAGTCGACCCGGACGTATAATTCACCGTCCGGGAACTTCTGAACCTCAAGTTTTCCCAGCCCCGCATTCAGATTTTTCGAGACCTCCCATGCGAGGTCCTCAGAATTCGAAGAGCCGAAGACTAGCATGATTATATATCACATACCTGCTTTAAAACTCAGTTCTTAAGCGAGGCTTTCACAACGGAAATGTGGCCTGAAACGCCGTCCCAGACCGTCTTGTAGTCCGACACTTTTACCTCCCTCGTAAAGGTCGGTCCAAAGGTTACGAGGGTTTCATACTCTCCGCCCTCTCCGGCAACGTTTATTCCGTGCTTTTCTGACAGCCTCTGCAATTCTTGAAGCGCTTCGGCATCCAATACCCTGCCAAGCCACTCCCTGGAAAGGCCGTCAGCGTATACTCCGACAAACATTATCTTAAAACCTGCTGAAAGCATGTCCTCCAAGAGCGTGTGAGGCCTCTTGTGCCAGAGCGGCGCGAACGAGCGGATACCAAGCTCCTCGCAGACTCCGTCCAGGCGGGTCTTCTGGTATTCTGAGGCAACAGCCCCAGACACGATGCCATCCACCTTCCTGCCAGCCAGCAGCTCCCGCAACTGGGAGACTTCCTCCTCCTTTACGCCGGAGACTGTTTTCTTCCGGTGGGGCAGCCCCAGTGATTCAGCCTGCAGTGTGGTTAGGTCAACGCAGGGCTTGTGGAACATGTAGCTGTCATCTCGTTCAGGCTTCAACGTCAGAAGTTCAGTCACATCCCACCCCTGGTTCAGCGCCCAGTATAATGCGTAGTTCGAATCCTTCCCGCCGCTGTACAATACAGTGACCTTCATTTTATTTTTTAAACATTTACTCTAATCTTTATTATTCTCATGTTATATGGGGTGATATTATGGATGATACGAAGATTTTGCTGGAAGAGGACGATATACCGAAAAAGTGGTACAACATTCAGGCTGACCTGAAAGAGCCGCTACCTCCAGTCTACAGCCCGCAGACTATGAAGCCCGCAACTCCTCAGGAGTTGTCTGTCCTGTTCCCGATGGAACTGCTGAAACAGGAGATGAGCCAGGACAGATGGATTGACATACCGCAGGATATCAGAGACGTATTGTCCATATGGAGGCCGTCACCCCTGTACAGGGCCAAAAGGCTGGAGAAGGCGCTGAAGACGAAAGCAAGAATCTATTACAAGTGGGAGGGCGTGAGCCCGCCGGGAAGCCACAAGCCGAACACAGCTGTGGCACAAGCCTACTACAACATGAAGCAGGGCACCGAGAGGATTGCAACAGAGACTGGAGCAGGCCAGTGGGGCTCCTCTCTGGCGTACGCCTGCTCACTGTTCGACATAGAATGCAAGGTCTATATGGTCAAATGCAGCTACGAGCAGAAACCTTACAGGAGGATTATGATGGAAACATGGGGCGCCAAGTGCGTGCCATCGCCGTCAAATGACACTCAAGCCGGCAGAAAGGTGCTCTCAGAGGATCCCAACAATCCGGGAAGCCTGGGTATTGCCATTTCAGAGGCTGTTGAAGACGCCGCAACCCACGACAACACCAAATATTCACTAGGAAGCGTGTTAAGCCACGTGTGCATGCACCAGACGGTCATAGGATTGGAAGCGAAAGAGCAGCTTGCAAAGGTGGACGCCTACCCTGACATAGTCATGGGATGCATCGGCGGAGGCAGCAACTTCGCTGGCGTCTCCTTCCCGTTCGCAGGCGACAAGCTGACCGGGAAGAAGCCGAAGACGAGGATTATAGCAGTCGAACCGAAAGCGTGCCCGACCCTGACGAAGGGAGTCTACGCCTACGATTACGGAGATTCTGTGGGACTGGGACCGATTGCGAAGATGTACACTCTAGGCCACAGTTTCATTCCGCCAAGCATACACGCCGGCGGGTTGAGATACCACGGCGACAGCATGATAGTCTCCAAACTGTACCATGACAAGGTCATAGAGGCGCAAGCCTACCACCAGATCGAATGCTTTGAGGCTGCTGAACTGTTCGCGAAGACTGAGGGATTCATCATAGCGCCTGAGACCGCTCACGTCGTCAAAGGAGTGATAGATGAGGCCAGGAAGGCGAAAGACGAAAAAGTCATACTCTTCAACTGCTCAGGCCACGGTCACTTCGACCTTGGAGCGTATGACGCATACCATCAGGGCAAGCTTATCGATTACGAGTATCCTGCCGAACTGGTGAAGCAGGCGCTGAAGAATCTGCCCAAGATAGGATAGATTGGAAAAAAAAGTCGGCTTCCTGGTTAACCCCATAGCAGGCTTGGGCGGGAAGGTCGGGCTGAAGGGGACTGACGGCAGAGCAGGAGATGCAGTGAGGTTGGGAGCCAAACCTGCCGCAGAAGAGAGGGCTCTAGAGTTTCTCAGAAGTTTTGACAGAGTAGGCTGTCTCTTCATAACGTGCGCAAAGCGGATGGGAGGGAACGCTTTGAAGAAGGCGGGAATCGGACACAAGGTAGTCTACTCGTATAAGGGCGAAAGCACGGCAGATGATACCAGGAAAGCCTGCAAAATTTTAGTGGACGCAGGCTCTGACATCATAGTCTTCTGCGGAGGCGACGGCACAGCCGCGGACATATACGAGGCTGTTGGAGACACTGTGCCTGTGATGGGCATCCCTGCCGGAGTC
Organism: Candidatus Altarchaeota archaeon; assembly: GCA_043800255.1. Taxonomy (GTDB): domain Archaea; phylum Altiarchaeota; class Altiarchaeia; order IMC4; family SCGC-AAA252-I15; genus JAZDNF01. The sequence continues at coordinate 22,911 of JAZDNF010000017.1, forward strand.
AAAATGTACTCTTCGGTTTTCGCGGTAACCCCTGAGGCAGGCGGGAAGCTGCTCTCAGACTATCTTAGGGGAGATGCGAGACTGATTGATACTGAGATAATGGACGTGGATGAGGAAGCGTACAGGAGAGACAATCTGAAAGCGAAACTTCTGGGCCATATGAAGACGCCTTACAAGCCCTCACTGGTACAGTTGCATAAGCAGGTCTTCTCAGGGAGCGAAGAACGCTCCAAAAAGGGTATTGCAAAGTTCATCTCGCAGCTGATGCTGGACAGCTCAGCCTATATCATGGGCCCGGGGTCGACTGTCAAGGCAGTAATGCATGAGGTTGGAGTCAAGGGAACCCTGCTGGGAGTAGACGCCGTCAGAGATGGCAGACTCATCTTGAAAGACGCGAACGAGAAACAACTGCTGGATTTCCTGAAAAAGGAAAAGAAGGTAAAGATTATCGTGAGCCCCATAGGAGCGCAGGGTTTCATATTCGGAAGGGGAAACCAGCAGATAAGCGCTGAAGTCATAAGAAAGGTTGGGGTGGAGAACATCATAGTCGTTGCAACCCATCTGAAGCTCGAGAGCACTCCAAGATTGTACGTGGACACAGGCTCTGAAGAACTGGATAAAAGACTCTCAGGCTACAGGCAGGTCATATGCGACTACCACATGGCAGCCAGGAAGAGAGTCCACAGCATGAGGGATTTCATATGAACGTCATGCTGGCTCTTCTCGGGCTGGGTTTTGTGGTCGGGCTGTCGGGGGCGATGATACCAGGCCCGCTCCTAGTCTACACTGTCAACGAATCCCTAAAGAAGGGCAGGTGGACTGGGTTGCTCGTCATACTGGGGCACATGATTGTTGAAACCATCATATTCGCGCTCATCGCCTTAGGCATTACAAAATTCATCTCCTCGCCGGTGTTCGTCAGCGCTGTAAGCATCGTCGGCGGCATCGCACTTATGGGCATGGGAGTAAAGTCGATGCTCGAACTCAAGTCCGAAATCAGATTCGACGAAAAGGATGCAGGCCACGGACTTGTCATCGGAGGAATAATCTTCACCCTCTTCAACCCCAGCTTTCCGCTCTGGTGGGTCACGGCAGGCACCAGACTGCTCCTTGAAGGCCTCAACAGGTTCGGATTCCAGGGCATGCTGCTGGTCTTTTTGGGACACTGGGCGGCAGACATGGGATGGTTCGTGCTCGTGTCGATAACAGCATCCCACGGAAGCAGATACCTGTTTGAGAGAAACTGGTACAGGAGAGTGAGGATGGTGCTTTCGGCGATGCTCCTGCTGATAGGAGCCTACTTCATAGCCTCAGTATATTAGCCTTCCCATGGGCCGTGGAATTCCACACGCTTCAGTTCGCCGGAGGAGGGTATCTGGTCGATAACCTCAACGTTCTTTAAGGTCACCTTCTCACCGTCTTCAAGAGTCAGCAGCAGGTCAACCGGCGTCGGATTGGGGCTGTTCAATTCGGGTATGATGGTGTTCTCCGTTACTATGCCGTCTATTGTGCCATAGCAGGAGAGCTCCCTGTCAGAATCCTTCAGGCCCAGCTTAGTGATAGTAAACGCAACCTCATCGGCAACGCCAATGTCCTCACCATGATACCTTATCCTTCCTTTCCCGAAGGATATCCGGTTACTGCCCAACTTCGCCATCCTAAGTATATATTCGCCAGCTATAAAATACTAGAGTATGGTAGGTGGAGGAATGCTCAAATCAGTAACCGCATTTCTGATAGGCTTAACTCTCATGATCTTAGGCATAAGACTCTCATACGGCAAGAGAGGCCTGAAAGCGGGAGTGGGAATCGCCCTCATAATAGCAGGCTTCGCAATAGCAAATGTTAGCACACTCGAAGACATAATAAGAGAACTCACCCAACCCAGAGTATTATAACAACCCATTTAACTTTTTTATTACACCAATACCCTGCCCCTAGTTGGAAAATTTACAGAGATTGCTTCTCTATGGCGTCAATGAGAGTTAGAAGGCCTTTCAGTATTTCCTTTGGTTTTGGAGGATTTCCTGGAATCTTGAAATCCACGGGCAGCACCCTGTCGGCGCCTCCGGCGACCGCGTATGAGTCCCTGAAAACTCCGCCGTTGCATGCGTCGTCTCCCACTGCCACGACGAATTTGGGGCGTGGCATAGCCTCATAAGTCTTCCTCGCCGCAGACTCCATGTTGAGGGTCACGGCGCCCGTGACCACGAGTACGTCCGCATGTCGTGGGGAGGCTACGAAAGTTATTCCGAACCTTTCGATGTCGTAGTACGGTGTGGTGAGGTTGACTAGCTCTATCTCGGCGGAGTTGTCGCTGCCGGTGTCCAGTTCCCTGATTGCGAGGCTTCTGCCGAATACTTTATCGACTTTCTCCTTCAGCCTCAACCCAACCTCCTCGAACTCTCCGTCCTTGAACAGTATGTCCTCTGTCACGGCCGGTTTCAGTATGTTAGCCAGTGGATTTGCCATCTCATTCACCTCAGAGGTCGCACCCCGCATACGACAGGTTCATGCTCTTGTTGATGAGGGGGAAGTCCGGGATTATGTTGCCCATCACCGCATGCTCTATCGCCTGCCAGTTGCAGAATGACGCAGTCCTCACTTTATACCTATCGACGAGGCCGCCGCTTACCGAAACCCAGTGGACACTCTGGCCGCGTGGTGCCTCGACAATGGAGAGCGCATGACCGTCTTTTACATCGCACTCCGCGTTTATTTCGCCGTCTGGCATCTGCTTCAATATCTTGTGTATGATAGTTACGGAGTCGTGTATCTCCTGCGCCTTCAGGTTGAAGCGTGCCATCACGTCCCCCGTCTCGCAGACGCGGACGTGGTGAGAGAGCCTCTCGTATATGCCATACGGGTGGTCGGTTCTCGTGTCCATGCATCCGCCGGATGCTCTTGCTATGGGTCCGCTCAGGTTTAGTGGTGCGATGAGCTCTTTCCTCACGACGCCAGTCCTCTCGAACCGGTCAATGACCGACGGCGATGAGAGGATGTGTTCAGTAGCATCTTTGAACCCTTCCGTAAATCCTTCGAGGTAATGTGACAGCGCAGAGAATCGGCCGCGTTCTATGTCCTTCTGGAGTCCTCCTATGCCTATGATTCCGCGCATAAACCTCGAGCCAGTTAGTGCGTCGTTCTGCCGTAGTATCTCCTCCCTGAGCATGAAGTAGGGGCTTGCACCTGCAGGGTATGCGACATCCACAACCATCCCAGCCAGGTCTCCAAGGTGCGAGTATATCCGCTCCATCTCCAAAAGGAGGGTGCGCAGGTAGCAAGCCCTTGCGGGAACGGAAATGCCCGAAATCTTCTCGACACAGTTGCAGAAGCAGACCGCATTAGCCACGGTCTCGTCACCGCTTATGGACTCCGCGATGGGGAGAACATCCTCTGGCGCTCTTCCTTCAGAGAGTTTCTCGACACCCCGGTGCTTGTAGAACATCCTCACTTCGAGGTTGTATATGTTCTCGCCTATGACGCTGAAACGGAAGTGCCCCGGCTCTATTATGCCAGCGTGAACTGGCCCGACAGGTATCTGGTAAACCTCCTCCCCACTCACATCCTTGAACCTGTATTCTTCCTCAGGGGATATGTGTGTCTTCGCCCGTATCCTCTGGTTCCTAAACGACTTGAGCAGCGGGTGGAACCCATCTGGATACGCCTCATGGAGGAAAAGCCTCCTCTCCTCGAATGCGCCTTCGAACTCTATGCCGAATCCGTCGCGTATCTCCCGCTCGTACCAGCAGGCAGTCGGGTAAGACTCTTCGATCGAAGTCGCCTTTGCATCGTCTAGTTGCCTCTCAATCACCAGGATTTCCCGCTCACCCCGTTTTTCAAATGCGTAGAGGAGGGTGAAACCCTTCCTGTCGTTGAAGCATTCCACGCAGAACAGGCTTATTAGATTGTAACCTGCATTGGAGAGCGAGGGTATTACGTCATGAAAGCCTTCCTCGCTGACTGTTGCATATACCTCGTTGTTGCATCCCAGTCTAATGCTGCATTTTTTGCCGCCGCACAGCCCAGTGAACTCATCAGATAGTCCGCTCATATTCCCAGCCTCAACTCGTGTATTATCGCATTTAGCGTCAAATCCAATCTCTGCGGGAAGAACAATCCGATGGCGGTGATGGCCAGTATTAGCACCACAATGGGGATCTTCATGTCCCAACCGGGTTCATACGCCCTCATGTGCGCCGCCTCCCCGTGAGCGCCGACGCGCGAGAACAGGGTTACAAGGTACGATGCCATCGCAGCAGAAGCCACAAGTAGCAGGAGGAGTACGCTGAACATCAGCATCGCGGACAAGCCACCGACCTGAAGTAGTATGAATATCTTGGAGGTGAAGATGGGGAATGGCGGCATACCCACTATCGCCATACCACCGATTATAAGCCCGGCAGACGCCATCGGCTGCAGCCGCAGCACGTCCTTCATGTTCTCGGCCTTGTTGCTGTGGTACTGCCTGTGGAGTATCCCAGACGACAGGAACAGGAGGGTCTTGATTAGCGAGTGCGCGAGCACGTGGTATAGTACCCAGAATATCGCAGCCGGTGTGCCGACACCGATACCTATCAATGCGATGCCCATGTGCTCGATGCTGGAGAACGCTATCATCTTCTTCAGGTTCTTCTGCTTCAGCATCGTGAACGCTGCAATACCAACGCTTAAGATGCCAAACGCTATGAGCATGTGAGACGCCTCTGCCGCAGCCTGTGTTCTCGCAGCAATCGCCTGCATCCGTATTATTCCATAAACTCCAACATTCAGGAGGACTCCGGAGAGAATCGCGCTGACCGCAGATGGCGCCTTTGCATGGGCATGAGGTAGCCATGTATGGAATGGGACGATACCGGATTTTGCCGCAAATCCGATGAACACCAGCATGAACGTCGTCATAAACAGATTTGGCTTGAATTTAGGCGCGTTCTCAAGGAGGACTGTCCAGTTGAGGGTCCCAGCGCCTAGGATCTGCTGGGAGAGCGCGAAGAGGAGTACAAGGCCGATGAACGTGAAAAGCATCGAAACCGACGTGACGAAGATGTACCTCAGCGATGCTTCCATGTTCTTCTTGGTGCTCAGGATGGCTATCAGTATCGCGGAGAAGAATGTCGTCAGCTCGGCGAATATCCAGAAGAGGGCGAGGTTGTCAGCGAAGAACGACAATACCGTCACCGCAAGGAGGACATTGAAAGAGAGGTAGAAGAACAGTAGGTACTCCCTCTTCAGCTCCCCGTCGTTTATAAGACTCTCAACGTAACCACCCGCATAGATGGCAGCCATTAGGAACACGGCTGCGGTAATGGCTATTTCGTAGACTCCGAGGTGGTCTATGAAGAAGTAGCCCCCAACAGGATACTCCACCGGAAGGCTCGCCAATGAGAGCATATAGACGGCCAACCCCAGGTAGGCTGTTGCATGAAGGATAGAGACCGTCTGCATCCTCCGGTGGGAACCTGCGATGAGCAGGAGCATGAATGCCACCAAAGCCGTGACAACGAAAGCGATGAGCGCCATGTCAGTCCTCCTCCCTCTTGACATGCAATCGGGCAAGCCTGTTCTGGAATTCCTCTATACTCCCATCTATCCCAGTGGACAGTATCGTGGCAATAAGCACCAATATTATGAGATCCACTATTATCAGCACCTCTATGATGAACGGCAGCTCGGTCATGAAGATTCCGAACAAAAGCACCCCGTTCTCCATCGTGAGGTAACCGATAACTTTGGTTATGACCTTTCTGCGGGTCAGTATCACGAGCATCCCCATCAAAGCCAACGATATCCCGAAAACGGAACCCATGTAGGTGAGGCCGCTGAGCGAAAGCTCACGCAGGAACCCAGAGAACGAGTAGTAGACCAGCAGTATCATCGCTATTGTGGCCAGCATGGAGCCAGACGGGGAGAGGTAGGCGAACTCAAGGTCGCGGCGTATGTTCATCCTCTTCTGCACACTCTTCACGGCGTACGGTATGACGACGACCTTGCTCATAAAAGTCAGGGCCGCAAGGTAGATGAGGACATCGCTCGCGTGAACGCCATACAAGACCAGTGCAAGGACTGTCAAAAGGATAGATTGGATACGATAGGTCAAAACGAGCGACAGTAGGTCCCTCCTTGTGACTATGAATGCTCCGGTTATCAGCACAAGCGCAAGGAGCGCTTTGATCAAACCCGCCAAGAACAGCGTGTCAATCACCTAAACACCTCCAAAAGCAGGGTAATCGCTGAGAGGAAGAACGCAATCATGAACATGTTAGGCAGGTTGAACAGCCTCATCTTTGCTATCGATGACTCGAACAAACCGATGACAACTGCAAGGAACACGGCCTTCACGAAGAACGCCACCAAACCGACAACAACAGCCGATAACACCATCTGAGTCGCAACACCCCAGGGTATGAGGACGTTAATGAGTAGCCCCATCAGGAGCGTCTGCTTGATCGCCGCGGAAAGCTCCATCAAGGCGAGGTCACGGCCGCTGTACTCCAAGAGCATGGCCTCATGCACCATCGTCAGCTCCAGATGTGTCTCTGGGTTGTCGACTGGAATCCTCGCTGTCTCGACTATGAGAACGATGAAGAGGGGTAGGGCTATGAGCACCAGCGCTGGATCTGGGATGAATGCCGAGCCAGCGGCCTGCCTGAACATTTCATGGAAGTTGAGGGTCTTGAAGGTATAGAAGAGCGCAGCGAACACCACGACTGTGATGGGCTCTATCACAGAGGATATGCTCATCTCCCTAGAGCTTCCCATGCCACCGAATGTGCTTCCCGCATCCAAGCCGGCGAGCGCCATGAAGAATCTTGCAAGCGCCAGAAGGTAAAGGAACAATATGACGTTCCCTACATCCAACGCCGGGTTAGGTATGAATGCCAATGGGATGCACAATGCGGCAGTCACCATGACGGCCATATTCACATACGGCGTCACCCGCATAATCTGCGACGAATTCGATGAGTAGACAGTCTCCTTCATCATCAGCTTCGCAAGGTTATAGTAGGACTGCAAAAGCGGCGGACCCCTTCTCCTCTGCACCGCAGCCTTCACCTTCTTGATGATGCCAGTGAACAGCGGGGATATCACGAGTGCGAACGCGACATTCACGAACCCGAAAACCACATATTCGGTGTTCATATTAACCACCCTACCGCGACAAGCAGCGCCAACACTGCGACGAAAACGTAGGATATGTAAGTGTCAAGGTGACCATTTTGTAGCTTCGCAACTGATGATGCAACCCAGTCAATAAAGCTCGCAATCGGCATGTAGATGTACTGCTCAAAAAACTTCATCAGGTGGATCTCCGCATAGCCTTCCTTGAAGACGCTGCCATATCTGTCGTAGAACCTCCTTTCCCCATCTTCCCGGGTTCTGTAAACGAACTTGAACATCCTCATAATCGGCTCAGAAAAACCGGAGGCAGTATACTCCATCCTACTATTCTGGGAGACGATACCACATCCCCACGTCTCAGACATCCTGGACTTCCTCGAGGCACCAAAGTAAACAGCGAAAAAAACAGCTCCACAGGCAGCAACCAAAACCGAACTAACCACGATCATGTCAGGAAGAGGCGAAACATAGCCTAGACCCGCCATAATCCTTGTCGAGAAGACACCGAGGAAGACGCATGCGGCCGCGAGGACGGCCGGACCGACAAGCATCGAAAGCCCGGACTCACTAGCCTTTCTCGCCCCATCAGACCGCGGAACAGCCAGAAACGTTATCCCAAACGCCTTAACAAAGCATGCCGATGCGAACGCACTGGTGAGCGCGAGAATCGACAGGCAGAGTATGAGAAAAACTTGGAGCAACGGCTCAGCAACGAAGTAAGATTGAAGCAACGCAGTGAAAATCATCAACTCGCTAACGAACCCGTTGAACGGCGGCAATGCTGAAATAGAAATCGCGCCCACGAGAAACAGAAGCGCAGTGTAAGGCATCCGCTTCAATAATCCACCTAAGACCTCGATGTCTCTCGTCCCAACCGCGTTCACAACTGACCCAGCGGCCATGAACAGAAGACTCTTGAATAGGCCGTGATTGAACGTGTGAAATAACGCACCATAGAGGCTCAGACGCGCAAGCTCTGCGAGGTTTTCGCCGCGGAATATGACGAAGAGGCCCAGACCGATGTATATGATGCCTATGTTCTCTATGCTATGATATGCGAGGAGGCGCTTGATGTCGTGCTCCTTCAGCGCGTAGAGGACGCCGAGTATCGCAGACAAGGTTCCGAAGGCAACTATGATGACACCCCATCCGACCCCCACGTTCGCCGCATCATAGAGTATGAACCTCACGAAACCGTATACTGCGACCTTGAGCATCACACCTGACATCAGCGCTGAGATGTTCGAGGGGCTTGCGGGGTGAGCGTATGGAAGCCATTTATGGAACGGAATCAGACCCGCCTTTATACCGAACCCCATGAACAGGCACGCCATTACTGCAAGGGATGTGGCACCACCAACGCCCGCAAGCCGCATGTCAAATGTACCGCTGGCTTGATGCATCATCAGGAACGCCGCGAAAAGGAATACAGCACTCAGCTGTGTCATGATGAAATAGAATATTCCCGCCTTCCTGCTCTCCTCCTTTTCAAAGTCATACAACACCATGAAGAACGACGACAATGACATAAGTTCCCAGAAGAACAGGAACGAGAAAGTATTAGTTGATGAGACCACAAGCACCATCGACAAGATGAAGACGCCCATCAGAGCGACAAGAAGGCTCTTCCTGACATCATGCTTCTCATGTTCCACATAGCCGACCGAGTAGATGCAGACGGCAATGGATACTGTGGAAATCAGAAGAGTGAAGAATGCTGACAGCCTGTCAAGCGCGAACGAGAAGCCAACGGAGGGGTTGACCCAGTAGGTGGCTGAAACAATGGTTTTACCTGTGTAGGCAATCTCCAAAGAGACCGCGAAAAGGAGAATTGAAGCCAATATCAGGCAGAGGAGCGACAACCTCCTTGCAGCCTTACCGCCGCGGAATACCGCCAGAGACAAGATCGAACCTAAAAAGAACAGGATAATGCTGCCGTAGAATAAATCAGGAGAATCCATCATTCACCCCTGATGGCAACGACATGGAGCACAGGGCTGAACGTCGAAACCAAAAACAACAGTGTTTTTGCCTTCCAATTTACGTTTGACATGTATTCAACCGATATTCCAGATTATAGGACGAATTAATTAATAAATAACAACACAACAACAATACGCCCATGTTTGAACTCAAAAAAAGGGCGTATAGATTTTATTTCTTAATGGGTTAACCCCTGCACATAATTGACACCCGACCCTCGCAGCTTTTAACTTTTTTATTCCACCAATACAGTATACTAAGACAAACCCAACCGTCTAGTTGTATTCGTCTAGCGTTTTCTTTTTGGTTTTCGTGTTTGCTGGTGTGGGCACACTGTGGACAACTCTACTCTGATTTCCTAGTTTTGAGAACACTATACCCCCATAAAACAAAAATTGGGTTAACTTAAGTTAACCTATTTTATCAAAATGCACGGTGTAAATTTAAAGTTAGGGCTCGAAATATAAGGGAAAACTACTATACGTGCGAGGAAATCAAGAAATGGCTCATCACCGGGAAAATCAGAGGATTCAAAAGATGAAAAACAAGAAAAAGAGGGGAAATGGACTGTCAAAGCAAGAACAGACAGCAGTCGAGGAAATAATAGCAAGAAGAAAACCCCTACTGGAAGCCATAGGCAAACTCTGATGAGAGATACATTAGTGTCTCAACTTACGATTTATTATTTATTCCCCTAGTTCATATTAGTTAGACGGCCATTTACGGCTAATTTTCCCTACTATGCGGGGGTGCTGGAGTGGTCAAACAGGCAGGGCTTAGGAGAACCCTTTTCTTTCTTAGGAAGAAAGAAAAGCGTTCGCGGAAAAGAAAGAACAATTAATCCGTGAACAGGGTTTGAAGTTACCCTGTGGCGCAGGCCTACGCGAGTTCGAACCTCGTCCCCCGCAACCTTTCCCACAGAAGGCATCGCCTTCTGGGGCCCCAGAAAGCAAAGCTTTCTGTGGGTCTTTCTAAGAAAAGGTTGATCAAAAGAAGAATACATTAGTGACATTCAAAGGGAAGGGTAGGGTTGATAAGGGCGGGAAACCGCAGGTTTCCTGCACTTATATTCGGACACTCGTCCCCCGCAACCTTTTTCTTAACTTTTCTTATTTGTGTGTTCGTATAGTCTATTATGGTTGGTAAGCGTGGTAATCCTAGTCCGAAGCTGCCGGAATCCCATGGTGTGCCGGCTGCTGAGACACTGTGGCTGCCGCCTCACTACAGCAAAGAGGTGAGGGATAAGGGCGGCCTGGAGAAGGCAGTCATCTGGTCTGTTGAAGACGTTGTAGACTTCATCTTCCCGAAAAAATATCAGCCTAAGTACTTTGAGGTGGCTACGAAGTTCCTGAAGATCGTGCTGGAGAGGGACTGGGTGACTAAGAAGGACATCAGCAGGTTCCTCAAGGAGAACGGCTACAGCCGCTCCACATTGGAGAATAAGATAATACCGAAGCTGGTGAGGTTCGGGCTGATAAAGAGGGAGAGGGAGATAACAGCTGGTATGGGTAAGGGCAGGTCCCTGATACTCTCGGATTCGATGACGTTCACCAACTATTTGGAGAGGATAGCCTTCGGCTGGAACATGCTCGTCTCAACCGCCAGGCAGAAGAAGGTTAAAGGTCAGTCTGCGACGTAGATTCCAACGCCTTCCTTGAACTTTATGCTGTGGATGTTCTCGCTGTGAGGCGTTCCGCGCATCTTCTCGATGGTCAAGGTTCTGCCGGCGTCAGGGCCTGCTGCAGAATAATGCAAGGTTATGACGCCGTCAACCACGTACTCTTCTACGCCGTGCTTCGAGACTCTGCCCTTCTCGATTATGTCGGATATGAGTATGGACGTGAGGCCGGCCTGCTGCAACCTGTAATTGATGTAGAGTATGGCATCCCTCACCTCATTCTCCTTCTGGAGGATGTTGTCCAACGCGGGGAGGCTGTCAACTACAACCCTCTTCGCACCTATCTTGTCCGCGACCTTTATGACAAGGTCGACTATGCCCTGGAAGTTGACTTCGCCAGGCAGGAGTGAGAAACTTGAGTCAGGGACTACAGGAGTCTTGACTTTCATGTCCTTGGTGCCTATCCTCGAGAGGCTGGCGTCTATTATCACCAGTTTTTTCTCGTTCTCAAGCTTTTGGAAGTCGAAACCGAGCGAGAGCATGTCATTCTTCAGGTTGACGGGATTCTGCTCGAGCTCGACGAGTACGGCAGGCTCGTTGAATTTCACTATGCCGTGATGGAGGAACTGGAGGCTCAGTATTGTCTTTCCTGTGCCGCATGAGCCTGAGATGAGGACTGACCTCCCCCTCGGGAAGCCGCCGCTTACAAGCTCGTCCAAGCCCTTTATTCCGGTCGGACACCGTTCCAATGTCTTCGTGTTCTCAGCCACTTTCTTCTGCAGAGTCCTTCTTGCCTTCTAACTGTGAAATCTCGCTCTCCAGTTCTATGAGCTTCTTCTGATAGTCTTTGACGATTTCCCTGAAGCTCTGCTCGTCCAACAATCTCCTGTGGTATTTCTGCTTTGACAATTCTATCATATTCTCTATCTCCTTCCTCTTGTTTCTGAGCTCCGTCAGGTGGGTTGACTCAGTCACAGACGTTGGAGTGTCCCCCAACTCTTTCTCAAGCTTCTCCCAGTATTCCAGTCTTAGAGTGCCCTCGGCCTGAGACTCTTTTGGGCCTGGAGCAGCTTCGCCAGCCGCCTCCGACAGCTTCTTCTTGTCAGCATCGCTGAGAACGGATTGCTGCCTTCTCAGGAGGTCCTCATTCTCCCTTATCTTTTTCCTCTGCAGCAACAGCACCCGCTTGTTCTTATTCAGCTCGGCTGTTACCCTGCCAACCTGGGGGGATATGTTGTACAAGTTTACGAGAATGAGGGCGAACATTACGACTAGGACGACTGAGACTGACTTTGCCCCTGAAACGAAGCCGCCGACTACTATGACAAACAGCAGCAGATTTACCCCAAGAGTTATTACGTTATCCTGTAAGTCCTTCGGCATTTTAATCCGCACCAAGCTGCTCTAGGCCGCGCACCAGGCCCTCAAGGTCGTGGGCTATGTCTAAGCCCCGGTCTGTGAGGAAGACCTCCTTTATGCGGCCCTCCTTCTTGAAATCAACTATGCCGTGCTTCCTGAAGTCGTTAAGTATCTTGAGAGTGTGAGTGTAGGTGCAGTCTATCTCCTTCGATATTATCGACGCGTACTTTCCCTCAGAGCCCTTCAGGCTCAGGAGTATGCCGACCGGCTTGCTGTGCAGCAGCAGGTTTATGATTTCCGTCTTTCCCTCATTTTCTTTCATTTTTTCTTCTTCACCCTGATTTCGAGCAAATCGCCCTTGTGGGATACCTTAAGCTTGTTGGGATCCAGAGGCGTTGATATGAAGTATGAGCTGTTCAAAGACACATCGTCTCCGTGGTTCTTGCTCCCGTCAGCGCCTTTGCCCTTATGGCCTGAATGCAGTACCACGTTTATTGTGTTGGCTGTGGCTTCCACCTCGACGCGGTCCTCCGTGTAGCCTGGAATCCGAGTTTTGAGGAAAACCCACTCACTGTCTTCTCCGATGTCAGCGTGCAGTTTTATCGTAGCGGGCATGTGGCCGGAGTGCCTGCTGAAGAATGGCGTGACAACCATGTCCTCAACAATGCGCCGGATCTCGGCTGCCGGCTCCCCTGTTTTTTCCTGGCCTTTCTTGTCCATGCCCCTATTTCTTGGGAGCCTTGTCCTCAACAAGATCCCCGAGTTTTTTCCAGTCTGCACCAGCCTTTTTCATGGCCTTCTTGAGCACGGCTGACGGGTTGGAGGCTTCTATGCTCAGCCTGTAACCTTTTATGAGAGGGTGCGGGTCGTAGGAGTATGCGTCGACCCCCATGCTCTTCAGCTCGGATGATAGTACTGAGAGAAGCGTCTTGTCGTCGGATTCTATAACCAGCTTGTTTTTTTCGTTTTCTATTATCTTGCATTCCATTTCACGTCACCTTCACATTCCCGTAGTCTTTTGCGATTTTCCGATTCTCCTTGTGACCGCAGGAGGAGCATTCCATGTTCGTCTCCTTCTTTTCGGATTTGATGAGAGGGAGCCTGCATCGCTTGCAGAACGCTTTCACAACCCCGTAGTCTCCTTTGGTTGAGATGTCTATCATGTTGCGGTCGAGTTTTATGACTTTGCCTTTGACTATGTCGCCTATGCCGAACATGTCCTCAACCTGCTCCACATATCCGTCAGATATGTTCGAGACGTAGATGTTTGTTTTTACGTCTATCTCGTTTTCTATGCCCTCTATCTTGGAAACGTTCAAGGTCACCATGTTCTTCCTGAAGCCTGTCACATCTCCGAACACTATCTGCCCTACCCTGACGTCTGGGAGCTCCCTGCCGTTTACAGTTACTGTGTGGTTCTCCTTGTCCAGAGTCAGTTCGCCAACCTTTGACGCGTATATTTTCCCGTCTTCTGAGTAGGTTCCCTCGCCTGGGACGAACTCCTCTATCGTTCCCAGGTAGTCCCCAATCATTGTCTTTTTTCCAGTCATTTTGAAAGTATGTGTTTTATTATATCCGTTTTAGTTTATATGTCTTATGTTCCCTCGTCCCAGCTTGAAAGATAGGACTTCTGCCGCTTGGTCAGAGAATCAATCCGAATGCCCATGGACTTAAGCTTCAGCCTGGCGACAGTCGCGTCGATGCTCTGGGGTATGTCGTATACTCCAGGCTCAAGATCGTGCTCGTTGATGTACTTGCAGGCAAGAGCCTGGTTAGCGAAGCTCATATCCATCACCTCAGACGGATGGCCTTCGGCAGCGGCAAGGTTTACGAGCCTGCCCTCAGCCAGCAGATAGATGTGCCTGCCGTTCTTGAGAGCGTACTTCTCAACGTCATCCCGTATGAGCTTCTTGGACTTCGAGAGACGCTCTAGCTCCGGGATGTTTATTTCAACGTTGAAGTGGCCTGAGTTCGCTATTATCGCGCCGTCTTTCATCATCCGGACGTGTTTCCCTCGTATGATGTCAACGTCGCCCGTAGCTGTGACGAATATGTCACCATGCTTTGAAGCCTCGTCCATCGTCATGACCCTGTAGCCGTCCATGACAGCCCTCAATGCCAGCGTCGGGTCAACCTCTGTCACGATCACGTTCGAGCCCATGCCCTTCGCGCGGGCTGCTATGCCCCTACCGCACCAGCCGTATCCTGCAATAACAGCGGTCTTGCCCGCGAACAACACCGAAGTCGCCCTCAGTATACCGTCTATGGTTGACTGCCCTGTCCCGTAATGGTTGTCGAACATGTGCTTGGTATCGGCGTCGTTGGTCGCCATCACAGGATACTTCAAGGCCTTGTCAGCCTCCATCGCCCTAAGCCGTATTATCCCGGTGGTAGTCTCCTCGCAGCCTCCCCTGATTCTGTCCAGCAGCTCTGTTCTCTTCTTGTGAACCAGGAATATGAGGTCTGCACCGTCGTCTATGGTGATGTCAGGCTTGTGGTCTAACACTCTATTGATGTTGTCATAGTATTCTTTGTTCGTCTCGCCCCGCCAGGCATAGACGTTCACGCCTTCTTTTGCGAGGGCTGATGCCACCTCATCTTTGGTGCTCAGCGGATTGCAGCCGGTTATCGCGATCTTCGCGCCGCCTGCCTTCAGGGTTCTGACCAATACTGCAGTCTCCTTAGTCACATGCAATGCGAACCCGACTGTGATGCCCTTCAGAGGCTTCTGTTTCCTGAACTTGTCGCGAATCTGCGTTAGAACAGGCATGTGAGACTCAGCCCACTCAATCTGCAACTTACCCTTATACGCCAACTTAATGTCTTTTACTTTGTATGGCATTTTCTTTTTCGTCAACGTTTTTCTTTTCTAAAAAGAAAAAGGTTGGAGTTCAGCCCACTCGATCTGCAACTTACCCTTATCCGCTAGCCTGATGTCCTTGACTTTGTAACCCATTTTCGGACTTAGATATTCCCCATGAGGGAATAAAAATCGCAGAAGCCTAGATTCCTGTTTGCTCAGAAAGGCCTCGCAGTAGGCCTGAAAGTCCACTTGGATTGTTTTCCAGCATCCTCCTGCTTTGACGTTTCCGCACGGTCTTCGACTTTTCCGGCGTAAGACTCCCAGCCGTCGTCCATGGTGTAGTAGTCGCTGTTAGAGTCTATTGACAGAATCTGCCCATCCTGGATCAGTTTCTCCTGGCCTTCCTCCGCTAAGAGGAGCTCCAGGTGGGCGTCATTCGACCTGTCATCTTTTGAGACAACGTAAAGTCCCACCGTTTTGCCTCTCCTGAGCTCTCCGGCTGCTATAGCATCGTCAAGCAGTTCAACAGGTACCCCCCTGATGTACTCCAGTTTTCGTATAACAACCTCTGCCATAGTATCACCTAAAAAATTTGAAACAGAATATTGGACGTGCGGGTATAAAAATCAGCAGGTGAAAAGTAGTATAGCATCAGAATGAAAGTCAAAATTGGCACAAAGCTAAAGGACTACAGAACCGTCTGGCTTGATGAGTCTGTAGTGAAGATGATAGACCAGCCGAGCCTGCCGCACGAATTCAGAATCCACGAGTGCAAGACATACGAGGACACCGCCAACGCCATAAGGACGATGATTGTGAGGGGCGCTCCAGCGATTGGGGCGTCAGCATGCTATGGGATGGCACAGGCAGCATTGCAGGGGGAAGACCTAAGAGAGGCTGAGAGCGTGCTCTCAGGCACCAGACCCACCGCCTATGACCTCTTCGATGGGATAAGCTATTTCAAGAAAAATTATAAGGACGACGCCGCGGAGGTCGCTGGAAGATACGCGGAGGAGAGCGTCGAAAGGTGCAGGCTCATCGGAGTGCACGGCGGGAAGCTCATAGAGGACGGGATGCGGCTTCTGACTCACTGCAACGCCGGCGCCCTCGGCTGCGTGGACTGGGGAACTGCTCTGGCTCCGATGAGGGTTGCGAACAATAATGGGGAAAAAATTTTCGTCTACGTCGATGAGACCAGGCCGAGATGCCAGGGGTCGAGGCTGACGTCTTGGGAGCTCTATAACGAGGACATAGAGCACAGGATAATAGCAGACAATGCCGCGGGATTTTACATGAGAAGAGGCGAAATTGACCTGTGCATCGTCGGCGCCGACAGGATCGCGGCAAACGGCGACGTCGCCAACAAGATCGGAACATACGAGAAGGCTGTGCTCGCAAAGGAGAATAGCATACCCTTTTATGTTGCAGCCCCCTCAAGCACAATAGACCTAGGATGCGAAAGCGGCCTTGACATTCCAATAGAGGAGCGAGCGGAAGAGGAGGTCCTCAGCATGTGGGGCTATGCCGAGGGAAAAATAAGATCGGTGAGGATTGCTGGCAGAGGCTGCAGAGCCCTGAACCCAGCATTTGATGTCACCCCTGCAAAGTATGTGACAGGCATAATAACGGAAAGCGGAATTCTGAAGCCGAAAGACGTTAAGAAGATAAAACGTTGAGCCTATTTCTCTGAAACCCTTAAACCTTTAGCCCATACTACAGGCTGGTCAGGCTCTATTGAGAGTATAGGATTCCTGGCGAAAACCCCTGAACCTGAGAGTTTAGTGCCATCCAGCGAATCAGTTCCGACCGCAACACCCCACACTATCGCTCGAGCAATGTCCTTTGGTTCTAAGCCGTTCAGTCTGCTTAAATCCACCGGACGGGCTGCGGCCCGCTCAATCAGCTTTTCCATGCCAAAGTATTAGGGGAAGACTAGAATAAAAATCAAGCTCTGATGTGTTTTTCCATTATTTTGGAGAGTATTGTCAGAAATTCGCCCTCCTCGTCCGCAGTCAGTTTTTTAGTGCTTAAGCCGACGATGCCGAAGTCGTCTTTTTTCACCACGAGGGCAAGCTGCTTTGACGGCGGGTCTCCCAGTATCTTCTCAAGGCGGGAGTTTCCGTCAATATCCTCTATTATCCTGTAAAGGATGTGCAATTTCGCGGCAAATAATGGTTTCTCGTCTGCAACAGCCATTGTGTAAGGGTATTGTTTTTTAAATAATAATAGACTGAAATCAGCTTATTTCGGCCTGAACCGAAGAAAAACCCCGGACTTTTTATTGGAAGTACTTCAATAGTATAGCATGAGAAAGTCAACAATACTGGCAGCTTTAGGCGTATTCATCATACTCGTAGGCGCGACATACGGACTGAACAGGCTACTCGGGCAGGACTCGGACGAGTCTGACAGCAGCCTCGAAGTGACAGTATACAATTCAAACCTTGGCGTTGTCAAGGATGAAATAGAGGTGCCTCTGATAAAGGGCACCAGCGTTTTCTCCTTTGAAGGCGTTGCATCAGCCATCGACCCGACAAGCGTCAAACTAAGGTCCCTGGACGGGACCTTCCAAGTGCTGGAGCAGAACTACCAATACGATCTGGTAAGCAAGGAGAAGATACTGCAGAAGTACATCGATGAGAAGATAAAAGGTTACAGCGTCGTTGGCGATGCGAAGGAACTCGTTGAGGGCACACTCCTCAGCTCCTCGGGGAATGAGCTTGTCATAAGAAAGGACTCGGGCGAGATTCAAATCGTCAGACTGGACGACTTAGTATTGCCTGCGCTGCCAGAGGGCCTCATAACAAAGCCGACTTTAGAATGGCTCATAGAAAGCCAGGACAGAGGCAACAAGACTGCGGAACTCTCTTACATGACATCCGGCATGATGTGGAATGCAGACTACATACTCGTCTCAAACGAGGATGACACTAAGATGGACTTCAACGGCTGGGTGACGGTAACCAACAACGCCGGCACCACATTCAAGAACGCTGCCCTCAAGCTTGTCGCAGGCGACATCAACAGGGCATACGCACCAAGTGTTGCAAGGTACGATTTAATGGTTGAAGAGTCCAAGACTGTTGGAGCGCAGTTCGCTGAGGAGACGTTATTCGAGTACCACATGTACGATTTACAAAGGAGGACAACGCTCAGAGACAGGGAGCAGAAGCAGATTTCGCTCCTGGAGGCTAAAGACGCCGGAATCGAGAAGGAATACATCTACGAGAACGGCTACTCATACTGGGGCTGGTGGAGAGGCCAGGACAACAACAAGAAAGTTCAGGTCAAGCTTAACTTCGACAACAGCGAGGAGAACGGACTTGGAATCCCGCTGCCGAAGGGCAGGATAAGGGTGTTCAAGAGGGACAGCGAAGGCAAACTCCAGTTCGTCGGAGAGGACAGCATAGACCACACGCCAAAGGACGAGACGCTCAGGATTCTGGTCGGAAACGCCTTTGACATAGTGGGAGAGCGCAAGACTCTGGACGTTGAGGACCTAGGCTGCAAGTACGATGTCACATGGGAGATAACGCTCAGAAACCACAAGGATGAAGATGTAACAGTAACGGTCTTAGAGCACACAGGCAACTGGGACTGGGACATAACGAAGGAGAATTACAAGCACACGAAGGAATCGAACACCGACATAAAGTGGACGATACCTGTCAAGAAGGACGAGGAGAGCAAGCTGCAGTACACTGTAAGGTACAACAACTGCTGAGATGATGGATGGGGCCGTAACAGAGACGAATCTGCCGCTGAGGATTTTCAAGAAAGGCAAGGTCAGGGAAGTCTATGACCTAGATGACAGGTTGCTTGTCGTTGCAACAGACCGCATCTCAGCCTTTGACGTCATACTGCCTAACGGGATACCAAAGAAGGGGAAGGTGCTGACTCAACTGTCTCTCTACTGGTTCGATAAGGTGAAGAGGATAGTGAAAAACCACGTGATAACAGCAGACGTCATGGACTACCCTCAAAAGCTGAAACCCCATAGGGAGGTGCTTGACGGCAGGTCCATGCTCGTTGAAAAAGCCGAGGTCATACCAATAGAATGCGTTGTCAGAGGCTACCTCTCAGGCTCAGCGTGGAAGGAATACCAACAGACGAATAGCGTATGCGGCATCGGCCTCCCAAAGGGATTGGTCGAGAGCCAGATGCTCCCGAAACCGATATTCACGCCAGCAACGAAGGCAGACACCGGACACGACATCAACGTCTCCGAAGAAAAGGCGGCTGAAATCGTGGGAGAGGACGTTATCGAGAAGGTGAAAAAATATTCTCTCTCGATTTACAAGCTAGCCAGAGACGAGGCAGCCAAGAAGGGGATAATAGTCGCTGACACGAAATTCGAATTCGGCCTCAAGGACGGCAGGATAATACTGGTCGACGAGGTTCTTACGCCAGACTCTTCGAGGTTCTGGCCTGCAGACGACTACCAGGCTGGGAGACCCCAGAAGAGCTTCGACAAACAGTATGTCAGAGACTACCTTGAGGACATAGGCTGGAACAAGGAGCCACCAGCGCCGAAACTCCCGGACAATGTTGTCATGAGCACAAGCGCAAAGTACGTCGAAGCCTATGGGAGGATAACGGGTAGAAAACTAGCCTGAGATTCTGCCGCTCTCAGGGTCCAATGTTATGCCATAATCCTCTGAGATCGAAACCGTTGACCTGCCGGAAGTTGGGATGGACTCGACAACATCGGGTTTCATCAGGTATCTGCTGAAGTCTATCCTCCTGCCCTTGTAGGGTTTGACCCTGCCGCACCCCAATTCCCTGACCTTTTTGGATAGGATCCTGTGGTCTGAAACGCCTATCATATCCACAACCGTAACCTGCTCCTGGAACCGCCTTATGAAAGAGGAGGGGATGTTCTGTATGACTGGGATTGCGCCTCTCGCGTCTATTATCCTGTTTTTCGCGTCAACGCCGTTCTTCCATAAGGAGATAAGACTCTGACCGGAATTATGCCCTTTTATCTCACTCCCGCAGACGATCAGGAAACGTATGTTAGGGTTTGAGATTACGTTCAAGACCATCCTCTCCAACCCCAGATTCTCAGTCATGTTATGGCCTTTTATCGCCACATGATTCCAGGGCAGTCTTATGTCGTCAGCGAGCGTGCAGACTGCGACAGGATTGCCTTCAGAATTCAGCTCATAGTCTCCAGGCTCAACCACCCAGCTCATATAAAAGTATGCGTATAATACTTTATATCATGGATGGAGACTTCAAAAGCAGCCTTAACAACCTGATGGAGCTGTTCTCAGACAAGGAGGAAGTCAGCCTAAAGGATGCGTCCTCAAGCCTTAGCCTGCAGGAGCAGGACATACTGGAGATGGGAAAAATCCTGCAGGAGAAGGGCATCATAAAGATACATTATACTGTCGTTGGCGACATAATGCTCCAGAAGGGCGAGAACTTCTCAAAAGAGGAGGTGCGGGAGGACATAGCCGCCACACCCGAAAACAACAAGGGGCAGCTTGACGACATACTGAAGGAGATCAGGATGAAGATCTTCGAAAAGAGGTATGGCAAGTCAAAAGGCCAATCTTCGCTCGAGTACATGATAATGCTGGGCATAGCATTGGGAGCTTTCACGTTAGTCTTATATGTCGTTGGAACCTTGATGTCAAGTACCAGCTCGCAGATTAACGTTGGCTCCTCAGCCTGGGCTACCGAGCAGATTAGAGAAGCTGCAGACTTCGTATATGTGCACGGCCATCCGTCCAAAATACAAATCTCGGTATACTTTCCATCAGATACGTATAATGTTTCAGTCTACGCCGACAAGGTCATAGAGTCTAGGCTGGACATTCCACCAGACCACACAGACGTCTACAGCGTCGTCAGGGGCAACGTCACAGGAAACCTCTCAAAGATAACGCATGAAGGCTATTACGTCATAAACGTCGAATCCGTTGATTCCAGAGTCCAGAACATTACCGTAGAATGAGGATAAAATCGCAGGTCAGCTCTGAGTTCATGATAGTCATAGTAATGACAATGCTCGTCCTGCTTGTAATGAGCATAATAATATACCAAAAGTCTATCGAATCGTTTAGATTCCGCATTGACTTGGGCGGCACTCGCATAACGAATCAGATAGCAGACAACATAAACCAGATAGGCAACGTTGGTATTGGCTACTCCCAGTGCTTCACATTGCCGGCTTACATTACAGACAGAGAGTACAGGGTAAGATTCTACACTGGAGAGGCAACGGTTTTTGTTGAGGTAGGAGACCCTGCCGAATGGATCTGGTCCGCGCCTCTGTTCACTTCAGAGGTGGAGTGCACAATGGACTTGTGCTCGATTGGGACGCTGGGCAGACAGGTCGACGTCTGGGTCTCATATGAGGAGGATGGCATAAAGGTGCGGGATTGCGGTGCATGCGGTGCGCCGTCAGGCTGTAACCTGATATAAGAGGGGTTAATATTTTTTACTGTGATAGTATAACATGCCAGCCAAGGCGCAGATTTTCACGTGGGACCTTATAATCGCATCCACCTTTTTCATTGCTGTCCTTTTCGGCTTGTTGACCCTTTGGGAGGGAGCTACAACGATGATTGCAGACTCAGAACTAAAATATGAGCTAAGCAGGCTTGCAACCTTAAATTCCGAACAGCTTGTGAGAACCCCAGGTTACCCAGTAGACTGGCGTCCGTCTGACGTTGTCGTGTTCGGTCTCGCTGAATCGAAAGACCAGATAGGTTTCGAATCCTACCAGGACCGCTTGATAGACCCTGACAAATTCCTATATTTTGTGAACAAGACGTACAACGAATATGATACGGTGAAGGGAATCACGCTCAGAAGCGGTGAATATGATTTCTTCGTGGATTTCAGATGCAAACAAGATTCCAGCATCGAGTGCTTTGAGGGGCTTTACGCAAGCGACATAATAAGCGGGACAGTCACCTGCGCGAACGGAATGCAATTGATAATCACGAACCACGTTACGGATGCCTCAACGTCAGGCGATTATTTCTGCCGTATAGGCCAGCATATCTCCCAAGCTGATGCAGTATATCTGATACCCGACCAGAAGAACGCCGTCTTCAACGAGCTGCTGAACCTTTCAGACCCGTTACTGTCGGAGAGAACCCTTAACAAGAGCTTTGACGTAACTTTCGTAGTATACAAGCCGTCGCCCTATATTTAGGGCGTCGCCGGGATTGAGAATACTTTTATTGCCGGCATACTAAGATATACCTTATGGATAAGGTTTGGATTTTGGTTCTGCTGGTTCTGCTTGCAGTTCCTGCATCAGCCACTTTCATCAGGATATCCACCACAATAGCTGCCGAACAGATCATAAGGGAGAGCAGAGCATGGGTGAATGTGACCCTGGAGAACAGCGGGGACGAGCCAGCCTACAATACCAGGCTACAGGCGATACTGCCGGAGGGCTTCCGCTCGGAGCCTGCATACGTCGGCACCTTGTCACCTTATAAGCCGATTGAGTCCAGCTTTAACATAACAGTTGATGAGGGGACGCAGAATGGAACCTACCCGCTGATACTTAAGGTGGAATACACGGACGCGAACGGTTACCCTTTTTCCACGCTCAGCCCGAGGATCATAGTATACCATACGCCGACTCCGATGAAAGTCTACGCGAGAGTCCAGAACATCGCTGTTGCCGAGAACAAAAAGGCGAATGCCACCATACTCCTGCGGAACATGGACTCAAGAGAGCACGACATTAACGTCAGGGTGTATCTTCCCAATGAGCTGAAAACTGACAGAGAGCAGATGAGTGTTGTGCTGGGAGGCCGTTCCGAGGAGGAGATGAGATTCGAAGTGGAGAGTTTCGGGGCTCTGCCGAACAGCACATACGTCGTTACAGTCTCCGCCGACTTCGAGGAGGATAACGTCAGACACACTGTCCTGGGAGGGGGGATGGTCACAATACTGTCGAAGGACAGCCTGCAGGATGCTGAGAGCGGAAAACAGAATTTCATGCTCTGGGCCCTTATCGCGACATTCTTCCTGCTTATAGCAGCCTTTTTAATTCTTAGGAGAAGATGAGAATATCGATTGTCATCCCAACATTGAACGAGGAGGCTAACCTGCCTCAGGTGTTAGACGACCTCCCGGAGTACGTGAGCGAGATCATAGTAGTTGACGGACACTCAAAGGACAAGACAGTTGAGATAGCTGAAAAACACGGCGCCAGGGTGATTTACGACGACAAAGGCAAAGGTTCAGCGCTGATAAAAGGGCTGAATGAGGCGTCGGGGGAAATCATAATAATGATGGACGCAGACTGCAGCCACACCGCCAACGAGATAGAACTGCTTGTTGCCGGGATAAAAGCAGGATATGATGTCTGCATGGGTTCGCGTTTCATTCAGGGGGGAGGATCTGAGGACATCACCCTCATTAGGCGGCTGGGGAACAAGTTTTTTGTCTCTCTTGTCAACATCGTCTGGAACATGCGCTACTCTGACCTCTGCTACGGTTACAGGTCCTTCAGGAGGGACGCCATAAAGAAGCTGGAGTTGGAGTCTGACGGGTTCGGCATCGAGACGGAGATATCGATAAAGGCCGCCAAAAAAAGACTTAAAGTTTTAGAGGTTCCCAGCTTCGAGAAGAGGCGGAAGTCGGGCGAGGGAAAGCTTAGAACGTTCAGCGACGGCTGGAGGATATTGGGCAGGATACTGAAGGAAATATGAGAAAAGAACATGGCATTCTAGTTATACTGGCATTGGCGCTGGCATTGCGCCTTTATTTTTTTCTCGGCCTGAACCTGAACGACGATCTCGTCTACGTCAACTTCGCCCACCAGATCGCGGAGGGAAAATTCAGGCTGCAATCGTACATCTTCTCCGTCAGGCTGCTGATGAACTACCCCATAGGACTTTTTTTCATTCTATTCGGCGCAAACGACTATTCTGCTGCAGCTTACATACTGCTAACTTCTATGGGCAGTATTGTAGTAGCCTACTACTTGGGCAAGGTTCTCTTCAACGAAAACGTAGGGCTTGTTGCGGCCCTCCTAATGTCATTTTTCCCTATAGAGGTCGCCTATGCCACGACGATAGTCCCAGACGTTCCGGTAGCCTTCTACATGGGCCTCAGTGTATTGCTCTTCATACTCGCTGAGAGAAAAGACGACATCAGATACGCCTACCTTGCCGGGGTCATGATAGGCTTCGGCGGATTGGTGAAGAACCTCAGTTACGTGATATTCGCCTTTTTGGGGTCGTATTTTGTCTTTCGATCTCTGTTCTATTCTAAAGCGATTAAAGGAAAAAAGGCTGTCGGCGGCCGCCTAGTTGGCGGCAGGGTGAGATTCTCAAAGACTTCTGAAAGGGCAGGGTATATTCTACTCTGCATGACTCTCACGCTGGTTCTCGCAGTCTCATTGTTTCCGGATTATGTCCAGTCTGTCAGGCTGACAGATTGGTTGACGCTTAAATCATATGAGAGAGAGGATGATGGAGCACTATCTCCTGTGTCGGCCGGGCCGACCGAAGGAGTTGCGAAGATTGATGCGTTCATAACCAACAGGAACATCTACTGGGACGCTGAAACCAACAGTTACTCCAACAGGAAGACGAGAGGGCATGGTGGGAAAATCCTGGAAGACCTGGAGTATAATCTGCACGGGAACCTCTACCTCCACGCTCTCAGGGAGGACGTCAACCTACTTGCGAAAGTCCAGAAACCGTTCGAGCAGGCTGATTGCAGGGTCGAAAACTACACTGGAGCCTATGCTGACTTAGAAGTTGGAGACGTCATCTGCCTTAATACGCTTGAGGGCAATTTCACGAGATTAGAGGTTATCGAGTTCGACAAAGACCAGGTAAGCCTTAGATACGAATTCCAATAAGGATGAAAGCGAAGTCAAAGAAAAAGGGGCTGTTAAAGTGGATGAAAGCGAGAAAAAACTATGCGGCCTTGCTCATGGGCTTCTTAACCGTGTTTCTCCTAGAGGGAGCCCTCTACCATTACGCATCTGGTGACTTCTTTCTCAGGTATCAGACGGAATCAGAGCATTACACGCCAACGTTGAGAGGCGTTAACAGGAACCTGGAGCATTATCCGGTAGTACTGTTGAACAGGGTCGCCCCGTCTTTCGCTTTTTTCGGTTATATTTTCTATTTCGTGCTGGCTGCCGGAGCATACATAATGTACAAGAGGGATGCGCGTGCGATAATCCTCCTGCTTTGGCTGATTCCAGTATACTTTTACCTCCAGTACGGCAGCATGAGCCTTACCAGTTACCTTCTGATACAGAGGATATGGAGGTTTCTGTGCGTGCTGACAATACCCTCTTCCCTGATGGTTGCCTACCTTCTTGTGAACATGAGAATACCATTCAGACGGTACCTCATCCCGCTTGTTATCATCTTTCTCGGAGTTTCATCAGTCTATTACATAAGCCAGATCCACACGTTCATGGACGCGGGGATGGTAGACTTCAGGGAAACGGCAAGATTCCTCAAAACTCAGCCGCCGAAGGACATATACTCCGACTACGACACTCTCGGAAAGCTGAACTTCCTCCTCGGGTACGAGCGCGCAGACTATTTGAAGAACATCCAGAATGTCAAAGACCCGGCGCAGATACGCGACGCGTACATTGTAGTGAACGCGTCCAGAGGAGTCGTCGAGGTTAAGGAGATTCGGGACTCCATGCCGTCGTTTTTCATCAGCCCGCCCGAAAACTGGGAAGTTGCAAATGTAGTGACAGAATCGGATGTCGGCTTCTGGGGAACCTACAATACGACAGTATACTATGCACCACTCTAGAAAATCAGTTAAAAAATCGGGTGGGAAACGCGCGAATTTCAGGCGCGCCATAAGTGGAATCGTAAAGACTGAGTTCGAATCGCTGGGTCTTGATGTGTGGATCATAGTTTTTTATCTTATTGCCGTGACAGTTTTGACTTACCCTGTGCCGTTTAGGATAAATGACGGCTTCGCCGGATTCCACGGGGACACGACAATCACACAGTGGACCATGTGGTGGATGAAATACGCCCTAACCCATGGGATTAATCCGAATTACTCAGATCATATTTTCCACCCAGCTGGGATAAACCTCGCCTACTCGGAGGCGGGCTATTTGTACAGCCTCGTATCAGTGCCCTTGCAGCTGATCTGGGACCTGACTACAGCGTATAACATCATCTGGATTCTAACGTTCTATGTTAGTGCGCTGTCAATGTACGCGTTCTCCTATTATCTCACAAGAGACAGGACAGTCTCTTTTGTGATAGGCCTGGCCTTCGCGTTTCAACCGTTCAGAGCCCACCATTCGCTTTATCATCTGAACCTTCTGAACACCCAGTGGATTCCCCTCTTTGTATTATATCTCATCCGCACCGTCAGGGAGACCCGGATGACCAATCCCCTCATAGCGGGCATAATATTGGCGTTCACAGCCCTGTCGACCAACCAGTACGTCATGTTCCTTTTTATTTTTTCCGTTATCTGGCTTTCAGCGGAGTTCCTGAAAAAACCAGGCAGTATTTTAGACAGGGGGTTAATCACCAGATTCGCGGTTTTGTTGTTCACATCGCTCATAATCACAGTGCCTATCCGGTATCCGACAATAGAGGCCTACTATCAGACTCCGCTGGAGACCGGAATGTCTGAGAACATGATGTTTTCCATGGATTTGAACCACTATAAAAGACCTTTGAAAATCCACCCTTTGTTTGGAACAGAAAGTCAGATTATGCCTGATTTTTTCAGGGGAACTTGGCTTATGGACCCCATAGGCAGCGGATCAAGCAGGGGTTATCTAGGTTATGCTCTGATGCTGGCGGCGGCCTTGGGCGTTCTAACAAGATTCAGGGACAGTGCCATATGGCTGGCCTTAGCGGTTATATTCTTAGTACTGAGTTTGGGCCCTGTCCTCCACGTCGGCGGAGAAACACGAGTTTTTGGCAGGGATGAGATAATACTGCCATATGCATTCCTATATGAGCACATTCCTCTAGTGTCCGCGTTCAGGACGCCTGACAGGTTCGTATTAATGCTGTTCTTCTCGCTTTCAGTTGCCGGCTGCTATGGCATGGCAGAAGTTAGGAAGACTTTTGACAGAGGGAGAATCTGGCGGATTAGGCTGGGGACGGTAGCAGTCATGATTTTGGCTGCGATTATGATGCTCGAATACACTGTCGTGCCTTTTCCAATGCAGAATAGGATAGAACACCATCAGATTTACTATCAGATGAGGGACGAAGTTGGAGATTACGCCATACTCGACATCCCGCTCGGCATCGGGGGGGAGTACCTCTACCATCAGCCGGTTCATGAGAAAAAGCTAGTATTCGGTTATGCAAGCCATCTGACTCCAGCGGACCATAACAACCTCATGGCATTCCTGAACACTAGGGAACTTGCAACGCTCGACGGCAGAATCCCTAACACGGGGAGACCATTAATTGTTGAGACTCAGAGTTTCCTCAGGATGTATGGGCTGCGTTATGTGATAATCCACAAACGCTACTATCAGAACATCACCCAGCTCCAGAATCTGAGGGCATACTCTGACACAGTCCTCGGCCAGCCCTATTTGGAGGACAATGACCTCATAGTTTACAGACTTGAGAACAACTCGATATCCTGGAACACCTAGAGGAAGACTCTCGGGTTCAATGCGTTCCCCAGCAGGGTCTGGTATGCTTCGCACGGCGTCCAGCAGTTCGGGCATCTTTTGCTGTGGGCGTCGGCAGCCGCCTGCCGAAAATCAGGAGCATTCCATATCCTCCTGAATTCGTAATCCACTTCCTTTAGGTTCCCCAGAGGTTTGTCCCATATGCTGCACGGGTAGACCGTCCCATCGGGGCTTATGAAACACGACACTGAGGCTGCCTTGCACGGCAGAGGAGTTACGCCTTCCTTCAGGTAGTCCTTCACAGATTTGAGATACCTGTTCTCCAAGTAGAAGACAGGATTCAGGTTGATGCCCTTGAGCTTCCTGAAGCGCTCGACTTCGTTGACGATCTCATCCTTTCTGAGTCCGCCGGCGGGAATCTCATTTGAGTAGTAGTGTGCTGAAGTGTGGGCGATGTTCATGTGAAAGTCTTCGGATGTTACCCCCGGCAGTTCCCCTCTGACGCTGCCTAACGTCTCTTGGAACAGCCCAGCATTCTCGTTGGAGAGCGTCATCCCGAAGTAGACTTCAACGCCTTTAACTGTCTTAAGCTGCCTGAAGGTTTCCACAGCCTTCTCCCAGCCTCCGGGAACGCCTCTGAGCCTGTCATGCACTTTCGGCGGGCCGTCCAAGCTAACGGTGACGATAAGCTTTGGAGGTTTTTTCTTGACAATTTCGCGGGCACATGCGACAACCCTGTCGGTCAGGAGGCCGTTGGTCGGGAAATGGAGGTTGTAAAGCCTTTTGCAGTTGTCTATTATGGACTTTAGTATATCTGCTATGTCATTTCTCAGGAATATCTCCCCCCCTGTAACGTCAACCCAGTTGAAGCCGCTTGATTTCCTGAAAAAAGTTTTTATCTCCTCTGAAGTCAGCTCGCCATCAGGCTTCTTTCGCCATATGCCGCAGGACAGGCACCTGCTATTACATTTGCCCGTTACCGCAAACGTGAGCTTGTAGGGAAATCCGAGCCGTCCGACATTCGACTTCAGGATGTTTGCCGCCAGATTCGCCTCTTTTAGCATTTTAGGGTAGAATATCATAGATTAGGCATTAATATAGAATTATCTCATATATTTTAGGGTTTTTTCTAAGATGAGGGTTTTAGGCATCTGGGACGGTCACGACGCTGGCGCAGCCATTGTAGAGGATAACCGCATAAGGGTTGCTGTCAATGAGGAGCGTTACACCACGAAGAAGCTTGATGTAGGGTTTCCAACGGAATCTGTGAAGGCCTGTTTGGACTACCTAAAGCTGAAGCCGTCTGACATCAACAACGTTGCCATAACTACGACAGACTTCGCTAAAACGCTGACTAGGGTCTTCCCCTCGATGAAAGACTCATACTACATGTTCAGGCGGAGGAGGATTGAGAGGCCGAATTTCATCGAACTGAGGAGGCAGATAAAGTACAGGACTACTGAGATACCTGAGCTGCCGTTGTGCAGGAGCACGTCCGAGAGGTTCTTCAGAAAGCACCTTGACAGGCTAGGCTTCAAAGAGTATAAGATTAAAGTGGTCGAACATCATATGGCTCACGCCGCCAAGGCTGCGGTATGCAGCGGCTTCAGGAAGGCGCTTGTCATAACCTTGGACGGCATAGGCGACGGCCTCAGCGGCTCTGTCAACATATTCGAGGACGGCGATTTTAAGAGGATTGCATCCATTCCGGGAAGAGACTCTTTTGGAATATTCTACGAGCAGGTCACCAACCTGCTGGGCTGGAGGGAGCTTGAGGACGAGGGCAAGGTGATGGCGCTGGCAGACTTCTCCTACCCTATCCCAGACGAGGAGAACAAACTGCTGGATTTCTTCGAAGTCAACGGAATGCGGGTGAAATGCAGGCACTCTACAATAGGAAAGTATAAGATGCTGAACAGGATACTCTGGAACACTCCGCGGGAGGATTTCGCGTACATGGCCCAGAGGACCTTGGAGAAGCACGTCTGCCAGCTCTTCGAGAACGCGGTTGATGAGACAGGTCTTGGAAATGTAGCCTGGTCCGGCGGGCTTGCGTCTAACATCAAGGTGAACCTCAAAGTGAGGGAGAACCCAAAGGTTAAGGACTGGTTCGTGTTCCCGCACATGGGAGACGGCGGTTTGGCTGTCGGAGCAGCCTTGTACGTCTGCTCGCAGGAGACAGGTTACAAGCCTAAAAGGATAGAGAACGTCTACTTCGGGCCGGAATACGGCGAAGATGAGATGGAATCCGCGCTTAAGAAGAGCAGACTCGAATATGAGGAGAGAGGCGACATCGCAGAATACTGCGGGCAGCTTATAGCAGAAGGCAACCACCTCCTCTGGTATCAGGGGGGTATGGAATTCGGCCCCAGGGCTTTAGGCAACAGGAGCATACTCGCGTCAGCCTCATCGTTGGACGCCAAGGAAAAGCTGAACCTGAAGATAAAGAAGAGAAACTGGTTCCAGCCGTTCTGCCCTTCATTGTTAGAGGAGGAGGCTGAGAAGCTTTTCGAGAACGTGGACCACTACGACAGGTTCATGACGATGGGCTACATGTCGAAGAAGGAGGTTAGGGACAGGGTGGCTGCAGTGATAAACGTTGACGGCTCGGCGAGGCCTCAGATGCTCGGCGGCGAGAATCCAAAGTACCGCAAACTCATAGAGGAGGTTAAGAGGCTCACGGGCGATGGCATAATATTGAACACAAGCTTCAACCTCCATGGCTTCCCGATTGTCAACAGGCCGGCCGACGCCGTCGACATGATGCTGAAATCCGGCGCTGAGAGGATGGCATTGGGCGACTTTTTTGTTGTGAACAGGTGAAAGATGGCTGGCCATAATCTTAAGAGGGATGTTGTTGAGTTTCTGCCTGCAGTGATTCTGGCAAATTTCGCGCTTATACTAGCTTACATAATACTGTATGTCAACACTAGGCTGATATCGGTCGACCAGCTCATGTGGATGCTGCCTCTGCTGCTGTTTGTCACACTGTCCGGGATAATCGCCCTTTTTGTCATAAACTTTGATGCCATCAGAAGGCAGTTCCAGCCTATCAGCAGGTCAACATGGACGTTCCTGATAATAATACTGCTTGTTGGAGCATACTTGCGGGTTTTTGTAGCGCCTCACACTCACCGCATCTTCTTCGACGAGGACATCTATATGGACGTGGGCAACAGCATCGCCTCTGAGGGCAGGGCGCTACTCTGCAACTATGGAACCCCTGAGAAGTGCGTTGAGGGGATACTCAACAAGGAGCCTAACGGTTACCCTGTATTGGTCGCCGCACTATATCTCATCTTCGGCAGGGACGAGCAGAGTGTGTTCATCTTTGAAACTCTCTTAGGGATTGCCACGATAGCGGTTGTCTTCCTCACGGCTTACCTAGTCTTCGAACGGGATGACACCGCCCTGTACACTGCATTATTGTTCGCCTTGATGCCTTCGCACATAATATGGTCTACCAGCGTCGGAGCCGAGCTCATCTCAATATTCTTCATACTGGTTACCCTGCTGGCGTTTCTCATCTTCTTCCGCGCTCCAACTCTTAGAATGCAGCTTCTGGCAACGCTTTCGGCAGTCTATGCCATACAGGTCAGGCCGGAGAACGGCCTCCTATTGGGGGTCATGGCTGTGATGTTCCTGGTCTTTGACAAAAAGCTGACTGATCGCCTGAAGTCGCCATCATTTTACATTCCATGGTTTGTTCTGGCGCTGCTGATAACGCCGCATCTGATACACCTGGCCTATGCCGCCAGGACTGACACGTGGGGCGCCTCTGAGGGCAAGCTCGGGCTGAAGTATATTGATTATAATCTGCCGATTAACACCAGATTCTGGTATGACAATAACATGCACCCTGCGTTTTTCACGCTCCTTGCAATCGCCGGGCTCGTTCTATTGGCAGTGTATGACACGAGAAAATTCACATTCCTGTTAACGTGGTTCCTCGCATACCATATACTCTACATTGTCTTCTATTCCGGAAGTTTCACCTCCGGTGGGATTGGAACGCGCTTTGCTCTCATAGTCAGCACACCAGCCCTGTTTTTCGGCGGCTATTGCATTTCCAAAGTTTCAGACTTCGCTAAAGAGGGTTATAGGAGAGCCATAACAGCAGTTCTTGTCACCCTTATTTTGATCTCGTTTTACCCGCTCATAGGATTCATAAAGTCTCCTGACATGCAGGCCCAGTACGCGAGAGAAAAGCATGATTTCGTGTTGTCGCACATTGATGAGATAGACCCGTCATGTTACACGCTGACGCACAACCCCAACATCTTCCTCATAAACGGCAGGAGCGCGCTTCAGACGTGGTTCGGCCAGAACAGGAGAGTGATGCAGGATGTCTACGGCAAGACCGATTGTGTTTTATTCCTGGAGGGCGCATGGTGCCTGTGGGAGCCTCACAAGTCCGGCGTCTGCAAGTACATGAAGGATAACTATAATCTCACTGTGATGTGGAGGCTCGTGAGAGAGAATAACCCTGATCAGGTTTTCACGATTTATAAGGTCTCAAAACCTCTAAATTACTGATGATGCCCGTGAAAGGCCAGGGAGGCGTTGAGTTCTCATTGACTTTCGCAGCAATACTCATGTTCACGGTCATCGGGTTGGTCATACTCTGGGATATCGGCCTGTTCGAGCAGCCTGAGGAGGCTGTGCAGGTCGGCGAGACCGCTGGCTTTTCCGAACTTGAGGTGAAGGATTTCGTCGTCAGCACCCAGGATTATGTGATGCTGAGCTTGCAGAACAACATTGGGCAGACGCTGGACATACCAGCGAACAACATCAGCGTCAGCCTGCCCAAGGTTAACTGCAGTAACGGCCCACCTGTTCTTGTCAGGATACCGCCAGGCAGGAGAGCTAACATCACATTCATCTGTGACGGCATCTCAGACAACTACGACGTAGGCAACGCAGCTGACATCAATGTCACCATAAGCTACACCAACCTCAACTCAGGCCTCGCACATAAGAGCCTCGGCACCGTCACCAGCAGAGTCCAATCCTTGCCCCTAATAACA
This sequence comes from Candidatus Altarchaeota archaeon, assembly GCA_043800255.1. Taxonomy (GTDB): domain Archaea; phylum Altiarchaeota; class Altiarchaeia; order IMC4; family SCGC-AAA252-I15; genus JAZDNF01. The sequence goes on from JAZDNF010000017.1 coordinate 55,406, forward strand.
ACAGTGCCGACAACAATATCAACAACGTCCACAACCACGAGCACAACATCAACAAGCACGACATCAACCTCGACCACAAGCTCGACCACGACAAGCAGCACAATCACATCAACTACGAGCACCTCAACTACAACAAGCACAAGCACGACAATAACTACAACAACATCCACATCAACAACAAGCACAACGTCAACGACGAGCACAACTACTACAACCGTAATTGCCGACCCCCAGTTTGGAAACGGGCAAAATGGTGCTTTAAGTCTGACATCGGCAGTTCAGGTTAATAATTATGCATATCTAACCGCTAATGCGAATTCAGGCAGTAATCAAGTCAGCGTCAACACCGCTACAGGATTCAGCACCGGCGACCAGATACTAATCATCCAAATGCAAGATGCAAGCGGCGGAGTTGCAGGAACCTACGAATACAGGATCATATCATCCATAGCAGGGAACGACCTAACGCTCACAGAGACCTTAACAAATTACTACGCGTCTAACCCGGCATCAGCCAACACAGCATCAGCGACCATGGCACAAATCGTCAGAGTACCGCAATACACCAGCGTAACACTACAGACAGGCACAAGCGGGCGCATTTATGCCGCCTCATGGAACGGTTACACTGGCGGCATAGTTGTTTTCAGATCCCAAGGAACAGTGGACGTTCAGAGTTCATCTGGTAATGAGATATCTTCGATTGGAACCGGTTTCAGAGGAGGCGCAGGCGTTGCAAACGGCGGACACGGCTACGCAGGAGAAAGCTACAAGGGAACTGGAACGCAGACAAGAAACGCCAACTATGGAGGAGGGGGCGGAGGATACGGACCATTTAATCTTTGGTCTGATGAAGCCAACGGCGGAGGAGGGGGATATGGGACAGCAGGAGGAGATGGGGGAACCGGGACTGATTGGGGCTACGGTGGAAACACCTACGGAACATCAAACATAGCGAATGGCATATTCTTGGGAAGCGGAGGTGGCGCAGGAGGCTCAACCGGAGGAGGGGGCGCTGCTGGAGGACCTGGAGGACGTGGAGGAGGCACCATAATGATATACGCTCCCACTATCAACGCGGTCGGCCGAATCGCGGCCTTTGGTCTAGTAGGGTCTGATAACAGCAACGGCGGCTCCGGAGGAGGAGGCAGCGGGGGCTCGATATACCTTTACGCTAACACAGTCAACATGGGATCTAACAGGGTCCAGGCCTTCGGGCAGGCTGGGGGAACTGGAGACGGCCAGCCTGCGGGGAATGGAGGAGCAGGAGGGAGTGGGAGAATACAATGCGATTGTAGTACAGTAACCGGCACATCAGATCCACCGTATACCTAATATTGATGTTGAAAAATGTTATAATTTTGTTAAGGAATTAAAAGATTCTTACCCATGTAGGGTCCTGCTCTCTTGTAGCCGAATTTCTTGTAGTAGTCTCTGGCTCCGACTCCGCTGGTGACTAGGAGGTTTTTCATGTTGTGTTCTTTTTTCGCTATTTTTTCAGCCTCCTTCAGTAATTCTTTCCCGTAGCCTCTGTGCTGCCATTTTTCTTTCGCTTTCTCGCCCAGTTCGACCATTGGACCGTAGATGTGGAGCTCGCGTATGAGAGCGGTTTGGGTTGTAATCTCAGGCCTGAAGGGCTTGTAAGGGATTCGCAATCTCAGGAACCCTATGAGGATGTCCTGGACGGTGTCCTCAAAGGAGAGGAAAATCTCCTTCCCTCTGCTTGCTTTATAGTCTCTTCTCACAAGCTCGATGTCAGCTGGATTAGGCTCTATCTCTGGAAGGAACCGCCCAACTTCCCTGCAGCGGATACACTGGCATTTAATGCCCTTCTCCTCCATCCGGGAGTAGACCATCTGACCTAAATTAGAGGATTTTATCCCAGCCTCAACCAAGGGGGAGGGGATGTCCCGCATAATCCTCATAGTCCTAATCCAGGGCGGCATGATTTTCTTCACCTTTACTATTAGGTCTACGGCCTGCTCAGTCGACAGAGGCTCGAACTTGCCGGACTTCCAGTTATCATAGTACTCTGTGCCCTTCAGAATAATGCACGGGTAAATTTTTACCATGTCAGGTTTGAACCTATCGTCTGTGAAGATCTTTTTGAAGGCGTCCAAGTCGACTTTGGGTTTGTTGCCTAAGATGCCGGGCATCATATGGTATCCCACTTTTAGGCCTGAATCCTTCAGCTGCTGGGTGGCTTCAACCACGTCCTTGACTGTGTGGCCTCTGTCCACCATCTTGTAGATCCTGTCGGATGGGTTCTGCACTCCAAGCTCCACCCTCGTTACGCCGAAGCCTAACATGAAATCTATCTGCTCCTGTTTGGCCCAGTCCGGGCGGGGCTCGAATGTTAGGCCGACGCAGCGGACAGATGAGGACTCGTTCTCCCTGTGAACGTCCTCGATGTACTTGAACTGATGTTCGCGTTCCGAATAAACCCTCCTAAAGCCTTCCTCCCCCAGCTTCCTGATTTTAGCAAAATTTTTCTTGAACTCGTTCATAGCCTCGAAGCATCTTTTGACGAACCACTCCTGGTAGTCTAGAGGCTGGGCTGTGAGTGTGCCGCCCATCACAATGAGGTCGACCTTGTCGATTGGGTGGCCTATGGTCTTAAGCTGCGCGAGCCTGAAGGTGACCTGCAGGTAGGGGTCATAGTCGTATCTTATAGCCCTCCTGGTGGCAGGCTCCTCGCCGGTGTAACTCTGCGGGACCTTGATTTTCGGCCCTCCGGGGCAGTACTTGCATCTGCCGTGAGGGCACTCTGAAGGCTGCGTCATCGCTGCCACAACAGCAACGCCGGAGATGGTGCGTGTGGGTTTTTTCTGGAGCAGTGTGAGGACTTTCGCCTTCTCGGATTGTTTCGCATGTGCTAGTATCTCAGAATTCCTGATGAATTTGTTCAGGCCTAATTTGACAGCAAGAGCGCGTTTTTCAATGTCGAGGTCTTCTCTGGACCCTATCTCCCCGCTGACTATCTTTCTGATAATTTTCCTGTAAGGACTGCTCATCTTAGAATACTAGGATACCATTCAGAAAAAGAGTTACTTTAGCAGTTCGCGGGCGATAACGAGCTTCTGTATTTGTGATGTTCCCTCCCCGATTTTTAATAATTTAGCGTCTCTCAGCAGTCGGTCCGCAGGGTATCTTGGGTCTTCGTTCTCTTCACCCTTGATATTTACGGCAAAGTTCGCTGCCCGAAAAGCAGCCTCAGAAGAGTAAAGCTTTGCCATTGCAGCTTTCATAGTCTTGTCAGGGCTTCCAATATCATAGGCCTGTGCAGCCTGGTAAACTAGCGCCCTTGAAGCTGCAAGCTCTGTCGCAATGTCCGCTACAGTGAACTCCTTACCTTGTGTGGGTATCGCCTGGCCATAGTATATCAGCTCCTGCATTGAGAATTCCTTCGCGTCCTTCGGCGTTTTTCCAGTGTAGTGTATTGCAGCCTCTAATGCGGCCTGATGGACTCCCAACGCTATTCCTGAGATTGAAAGTCTGCCCCGGTCTAAGGTTGAGAGGAAATACGTCATAGCCTTGCCCTCCTCTCCGATAAGGTTTTCTTTTGGAATTCTGCAGTCTTCGAAAATGAGGTCGGAGGTTATTGATGCATGATGTCCTAACATACGAGGCATCTTCTTTGCAGTAAATCCTGGTGTGCCATTCTCTACGATGAACGCGCTAATTAGAGGTCTGCCGTCCTTTTTCCTGACGCCAGTATTTGCGAACACGGTAACAACGTCTGCGACAGCTCCCTGTGTTATGAAAATTTTTTCTCCGTTTAAGACCCACTCGTTACCTTTCAATACTGCTTTTGTCCTCATTCCCGCAGTGTCAGACCCGGCATGCGATTCGGTCAAACCAAACGCTCCGATAATACCACCACTTAACAGTCCAGGCAGATAGTTTTGTTTCTGTTTCTCACTTCCGAACGTCAGTATAGTGTCAGTTGCTAGTCCGCCCTGGACGTCCAGTATCAGGCCGACTCCTGCGCTTACTCTAGAAACTTCTTCCTCGACCATTACCCACGGCAGTGCCCCCAAACCTGCGCCGCCATACTCTAATGGGAAGGAGACTCCAATGAGACCGAGCTTTCCCATGCGTCTGACAAGATCTAACGGATATTTATCCTCCCTGTCGAGTACATCAGCTAACTCGTATCCTATCTCTTTTTCCGCGAAATCGCGGGCAAAATTGCGTATCTGATCAGAAAACGCTGCATCCATGTTTATTGGCACGACTCTGCCGGCCAATTTTTTTGGACTTGGCAAACCGGTGAGAATGTGAGCTGCTCTAGGATCGCCTGGACGTAATTTTGTGCCCATATGTAATCTTAGACGCTCAGAATTAATTAATCCTTTTTCCTGGCCAGATACCGTGCAGCTTTTATGAGTGCCATACATCCCTGGCCTGCTGCGATAACGTACTGGTACTCGTGGCCTGACGCGCAGTCCCCGGCTGCGAGAACTCCTGAAGTGCTCGTATTCCCTTGGCAGTCTATCCTGATGTGCTGGTGCTCGTCCAACTCAACCAGATTTTTGAAGATTTCGGTATTTGGGACTCTACCAGCCTCGACTATGACTCCTCGAACCTTGAGCTGTCTTATCCTGTCCTTTTGCCCGTATTTTAGGCCTGTCACAAACTTATCGCCTAATATCTCCTTTGTATCAGCGTTGTAGAGTATCTCAACTTTAGGGTTAGCCGTCACCTTCTCTATGAGGTACTCGTGGCCTGTGAAGCTGCCTCCCCTGACGAGCACGTAGATTTTGGAGGCGATGTCCTTCAGGAAGTCGACAGCCTCGAGGGCGGAATTCCCTCCGCCGACGACTGCAACGTCCATGCCAGAGAACAGGGGACCGTCGCATATTGAACAGTAGGTTACTCCCTTCCTTGCGAACTTTTCCTCGCCTGGGACGTTCAATTTACGGGGCCTGGCGCCGGCGGCGATTATTACGGTCTTAGTGTCATATTCTTTTTTGTCCGTGACAACCCTGAAGTTGCCGCCCGCCAGTTTAACCTCCTTTACGGTCTCCTCCAGCACGTTGACGTTGTTGAATTCCGCCTGCTCCTCCATGATTGAGGAGAGTTCAGCCCCGGTTGTCTTCACGATTCCAGGATAGTTGAGGACCTCTGCACTTTCTAAGAACTGGCCGCCGAACTCTGATGCTATAATCTCATACCTCATCCTCTTCCTGGAGGCGTAGATGGCAGCCGTCAGCCCAGAAATCCCGGCACCGATTATTATCGTGTCGTACATTTCAGTTGCACGTCTCGCACCCTTCCTCAAAGCACATGCACTCCGGCTCATAGTACTCTCTGGGATGCTTGCAGGAGGGACACTCCGTCGGTGGTTCAGTGCCCTCATGAATGTAACCGCAATTGCTACACTTCCATCTTATCGGCTTACTCCGCTTGTAGACTGTTCCATTTTCCACCATCTCCAGCAGCTTTTTGTATCTGGCCTCATGGTGGGCTTCGACCTCGCCGACTTCGGTGAAAAGTTTCGCGATTTCCTTCTTACCCTCCTTATCAGCCTCCTTCGCGAACTTAGGGTACATCTCCGTCGTCTCGTAGTGCTCTCCCTTGATCGCCTCCCTGAGGTTGGCTTTTGTGTCTCCAATGCCGTTCAGCCGCTTGAACTCGTCCTTCGCATGCTGTTTCTCGTTCTCAGCGGTTTCTTCGAATATTTTCGCAATATAATAGTAGCCCTCCTTCGCCGCGACCTTCGCAAAGTATGTGTACTTGTTCCTCGCTTGGCTCTCCCCGGAGAAGGCAGCCTTAAGGTTCTCATCAGTCTTGCCCATTTTTGTCCACCTCAACAGAGTATTAGGACAGGATAAATAAAAGAGCCGGTTACCATTTAGTATTACCATGGGGAATCTCAGAAACTTCTTCTACTCGTCGTTTTTTTCCGGCATAGCGGGTGGAGCGCTCAGCATAATGCTCCCATTATACTTCAGCCTCAAATTCGAGAGCTCGCTCGCCCTTATGGGCCTCGTGTTTTCAATATACTCTCTGCTTTTCATAGTGCTGCAGATTCCATCATCCTATTTCGGGGACAGGTTCAACAGGCGGGGGATACTGATTTTCTCAGACATCCTGATGTTATCAACCATCATCGTCTACGGGGCAGCCAGCAGAATCTGGCATTTCGCAGTGGGGAACGCCGTGAAAGGCCTGTCAGGCTCCCTGAACAGGGCAGCATCAAACACCGTCCTCGTCGACATCTCCCAGCGGGAGCGGTTCTCAGAGTCTTTTGGAAACCTTATCGGCTCATTCTTCCTGGGCTATGTTATCGGCTATCTCATAGCAGGCCCTGTTGTCGGCATGATAGGATACCAGAGGGCACTCTATGGTCTAGCAGTATTCCAGGTCGCAGCCCTTTACTTCATTTACCAGATAAAGTATGAGCAGAAAAAACGGAGCATAAAGTTCAACATAAGGAAGTTCTTCCACAAGCCGCACAGGACGCTTAAGATACTGGCGCTCACCGGTTTCCTGGTATCCCTTGTCGAGGTCATGGACGCGACAGTAACGGTCATATTCATCAAAGACGTTTTCTCAGCGTCGATAACCCAGATTGGGCTGGTGTTGGGCGCCGGCTATTTCAGCTTCGGAATCACTCAGATGATATTCGGAAAACGCTCTGACAGAGGGGGTAGGAAGAGGCATTATGTTTATGGGATGGGTCTCGCGCTCGTAAGCGCCTTTATGATTCCGAACATGCCATCGCTGGTCGGTGTCGGCCTCTTCTTCGCACTGCTTTGCATGGGGCATGGGATAGCCTTCCCAGCGGTTATCGGGATAATAGCGGAACACACTTCTGAGGAGTACAGGTCCCAGGATTTCGGCTTCGTCTCAACCTTCGAGGAACTTGGCAAGTTCGTAGGGCTCCCGCTTATGGGCTGGATAGCAGACACCATAGGGTATGACACGAGCTTCTACTTCAGGGGAGCGCTGCTGCTGACAGCAGCTGCAATAGTCGTCCTGTTTGTAAAAGAAAAAGAAGGAGCCAATTAAAGTCTATCAAGCAAACTGTGAAGAACCACCGGTCAGAGACCGGTGGCATCATATAAGAATAACTGGTGGTTCTTACACGCCTATTCCACCGGTCGCCTACCATCGGTCAATAGACCGGTGGAATAGAGCGTTTTAAGAAAAGTTTGGTCAGAAGAGATATTTGAATCCTCTTTTATTGGCTTCTTGGATGGTTTTTTCGATAATATCCACAACATTCTTCGGAGTCTGAGTTTTAATGTCGCCGAACAGATAGTTGAAATCGGGTCCTTCCGCCATGCTATCTGCCTTGACTCCAATACTTAGACGATATAGATCACCCCGTGAAAGGCGCTCCCGGGTATCTGGGGGTAAATTTTGAATGTTTCCCAGTTCTAAAATTCTGCCACTATTGTCTACAGCACAATTCACTGCAGCATATCCCGGTCCAGCATTGCCACCGATAGACTCCTTTTCTACGATATTCTTGAATCTATCTGAGAATATTTTATCTAAATTAGATCTTACAGTTCCCTCTGGACTCTGGACAGTTTCTTTATCAGGAATGGCAGTTTTTTGATATTCGACCATTGTACCATTTAAGGACGCGGTATCTTCTAATGTGAATCTAAAATTACTGCCATCTGGTCTGATTTGGACGGTAAAATGCCTTCCAGATGATTCTCCATCGTTTATTGTGTCGTGCCCTTGGACATATGAGCGTCCGAATCTATATGTTTGACCAAGGTCAAATTTATGAACCCCGCCAGATTCCTTTTCACCGTGCGCATCAAATCGCTGAAATTTAACCTTGTTGTGATCAACCCAAAATTTGTATGAATGAGAGCCGGCGCCAATCCAAAGTTCTCCTACAAATGTATCCTCAATACGGCCTCCTGACCGATTGCCGCCAATTTTTTTGGATTCCAACCCAACTAATTTTTTATGTCCAATAGGGAAAACCTCTGGCAGCTGCCTCGCTAAGTCTGCGATATTTTTACCATCATGCCTGTCAGCTTCCAAATATTTTGGGGCCATCAGTAAGTATCACCGTAAGATAAAAATAAGAATCCGACAATTAGGGAATTCAGCGACAAAGAGGGTGCCGACAGCGTGCCAGGCAAACTTTTACCAAAAATTTTCTTTTTGGGCAGCCTGCACTTTTTCTTTTCCCAAAGGAGCGAAGCTCCTTGGGCGCAGGGAACGAAGTTCCCTCGCGTCTAAAGAAAAAGGGCGGGGGATGTCAACAGCGTGCCAGGCAAACTTTTTAGAAAAGTTTGATCAAAACATGTGTGTTTCGGCCTGCGGCCTCAAGCACACTTACTTTTTGTTATGATAAGCAATGACAAAGAGGACATCATTCTTTTTCATTCAGTTAGGTGCTATCGAGCGCAAGCGAAGACGCGATGAACGCTTTGCGTTCATGCGTGCCAAAATTGCGAAGCGATTTTGAGCATAGCACATTTGATCAACCTTTGGAAAAGGTTGGATGTCAACAGCGTCCCGGGGTTCCCGCATGTTATGCAGTACCGCCCGGATCGCTGGAGGTCTTAACTTCTGTGTTCGGGATGAGAACAGGTGTTTCCCCTCCGCTGTGACCGTTGACGGAATAATAATAAGCAAGTCTAATATAAAAACCATGAGGTTGTTGGAATCGCATCCTAGGAGGGCCTCGTTGGAGGTACGTCACAGGTTGGTGGAGGGTTATAGGATGGGGCTTGTCGCGGAGGCGGGGCTTATCGCTCACGGGAGGGGGGAGGCTTTTGACTACTTGCTTGGGGAGAGGACGTTACGGGAGGCCCGTGAAGCGGAGGAGGCGGCTGTTGCAGCCCTCCTTTTGGCTGAAAAGCCGGTTATTTCTGTGAACGGTAACGTGGCTGCCCTATCCTCTGGGGAGATTGTTAGGCTGGCTGAGACGTTAGATGCTAGGGTAGAGGTTAACCTCTTCTACAGGACAAAAAAGAGGGAAAGGGTTATTGCTAATGCGTTGAGGGATGCGGGTGCAGGCCGCGTCTATGGACTAGCAAAAAGGCATAAGATTCCAGGTCTTGGTTCGGAGAGGAGGAACGTGGACAGGGCACTGTGGGAGGCTGATACGGTGCTGCTGGCCTTGGAGGACGGGGACAGGACCGAGGCGCTGAAGAGGATGGGAAAGAGGGTTATCGCAGTCGACCTGAATCCATTGAGCAGGACAGCGCAAAAAGCGGACATCACGATAGTGGATAATCTGGTGAGGGCTTATCCTAATATGATTATGCTGTCAAAACGGCTGAAAAACAAAAGTCCTGCTTATTTGGATAATATTTTAAAAAAATTCGACAACAGGGATAACCTAAAGTCTGTCGAGAAAAGGATTAGGGCAGCTATACTTTGAATCTATTCAACGCCGCCTCCTCCATGTAATGCAGCTCGCCTGGGACTACCAGGACGTGCGGCGGCTTGCCGAAGTCTGCCTTTTGAAGTGAGTCGGCGCTTCCGAATCTGATGAGTGTGTCGCCGCCCAGCCTGGCGACCCCGACCAATCTAGTATTGCCCTCGCATACTTTCTGCCCCTTCTCCTCTTCCATCCTCAGAAGCAATCCTATAGCCTCTCCGGCGGTCATGTACCTCTTCTGCTCGGCTTTAACGTCCAACAGCACTAGGGTGTGAAGACCATGATTCTGGTTATCTTTGATTACGTCATAAGGCGAGGTCGGGAAATAGTTCCTCTCAGGGTATGCGAGGGTTGTTGTCTTTCCGAACTTGTAGATCTGCAGGCCGGTTTCCGCGATTGCTGAGTAGACTGATGAGGAATGGATTATCCTCGTCTTTATGCCTGCCTTCTCAGCCCGTAGTATCAGGTCAATGTGGGTTGTAGCTACCATAGGGTCTCCTGGGACGAGGAGGGATACGGTCTGCTTCTGAGCGTCTTTTAGGACGTTATCTGAGGGATGCTCTTCGATGTCCTCCCGTTTTAGGGGAGTTATCCTCTTCCCGCAGAGTTTTTCAAGCCTGCTTAGGTCAGCATGGTGTAGGCTGGTGTAAAATTCAGCGTATATCCTGTGAGAATCCTTCAGAACATTCAATCCCTTGAGGCTGATATCGTCTGTGTCGTATAAGCCTAAGCCAATCAGACAGAGCATTTTACTGCCTCTTTGCAAGAGACTTGTAGGTCACGCCAGAAACGAGGAAGGCGTAGACGAAGCTCAGAATGAGATGGGGGTTATGGCTTATGCCTAAGAGATTGCCGAAGTTTGCGGTCGTGTAGAGTAATGTGAACGTTAAAGCCCCAACGATTAGGGAAATAGCAACCTGTTCTTCGGTCATAATAGTGCTTAGAAGTAGAGAATAAAAAAATAAAAAAATAGGGTTTGCGCCCCTTTGGGGGGCGCAGTTCTTTGGTCCCTTAGTGGACGTTGGACTTGAGCCAGCTGATCAGAGCGTTTCCAGCGTCAACCGTGTCGGCTGCAGTCCAACCGGCAACCACAAGCTTCTTACCGTCCTTCTTGACGATATACTTGTTGGATGCGGCTGCGATCTCATCAGCAGTCACAGTCGTCATGCTGTTAACAGCCGGACCACCAACAATAATCAAATTCTTGGTGGTATCGGCACTGATC
>JAZDNF010000002.1:0-24022 GCA_043800255.1 Candidatus Altarchaeota archaeon
GTATCGCTGCTAGCGGAGTTGCAGCAGGTCAGGCAGCACGAGCGACAGCTAACGTATTAAGCGATCAACCTGCTGGCCAAGGACTGGGTCAACCACAAGACATGGCAGTTGATGCCATAGCATCACTAACCGGAGCAGCAGTAGGAAAAGCAATGTCAGGTAGTGTTCCATTAAATAAACTCTCACCCAATGATGTAGTCGAAGTGGGTTTTGCAACATTCTTTCAAGGTACTGTAAGAAAAGAACTAGCAGATTCAAAAGTTACAAATAGATTTATTGATAATCTGAGGTCTCAACCAGTAATCTATAAACCTGTCTCTGAATGGACTTCAGGAGTATATGGTACTACTTGGTCTGAACTTTGGGGAGATATTATCGGTGAAAGTGATGAATGGGGTTATCAATGTTATAATCTACAGCTAACTGACTCTAGCACTGATGATGCTGATGATGATACTGATAAAGAGTTACCCTATGAGGATCAGACACAATAAAAGATCAAATGAGAGATAAGATAATTAAAAAGATCAGGGATGATTTCAGGGAATTTAAAAAAATAAATATTGCTATATTATTCTTCATCATAATCCTCTTTCTAACTATGCAGATTATGATATCCTTTCTTGGCTATTCTAAAACAGGACATACTAATCTAACTATCAACGATTTTGGGATTACTTACATCAAGTTATTTTTACTACTACTCTTCATCCAACTTATAATCACAACAGTCAGATGCGTTTTCGTACATATCAGAGACTAGAGGATTGACGGATAAGAAAGCATGAAACATAAACCACATAAGCTAAAGCCAATTGTTGTTGTAATATTGATTTTACTACTGATACCATCTATCTCTACCGCTTTCTCGTTAAACACAGTCTACTATTACGCTAATAATGAGTTGGTGGGTAGGAAAGATCCCGACGGGAGTACGTTCTACTATCACAGTGACCACTTGGGGGGTACTCACGTGGTTACAGATGGTGACGGCAACCTGGACGAGCGGAGTAGGTACTATCCGTTCGGGAAGATATTCAGGGAGGGTAGTTCGCGTAATTTGTTCACAGGACAAGAGTTTGACACTGACACTGGATTGTACTACTACGGAGCACGGTATTACAACCCCGAAATCAGAAGATTCACACAACCAGACCCGATTATTCAGGATTATTTCAACCCACAAAATCTGAACAGGTATAGTTACACATACAATAACCCACTGAAATACACGGATCCAACAGGACATAATGTCTATTATGTTGGTAGTACAGCATCTTATGGCACTTATCTTGGAAATCTGTTTGGTATGTCCAATAAGAAAATTGGAGGGGGAAAGTCTATATCCCTAGGTTTGATAATAGGCTATTCTTCTTCAGGCAAATTTAGTGGGGGTATCTATACAAGAAAAGGTGAGGGGGCCATAACTCCCTCAGTATCAATAGGACTTGAAGCTGGAATTTCTGAAAATATGGAAAATGTAGAACAATTTTCGGGTGGAACATTAGACGTGGGAATTGGTGGAGGGACGGGTGCTTATTCATTAGCAGCCGAGGAAAGTCATCCGACAAAGGAAGAGTATGATATCGATATCTCAACGAAAATTGTGCAGGGCACAGCCTCAATAGGTCTACCCATATTCCCTGCGTCAGCGTATATCCTAAACTCGAAGACTGAAGTAACAGAGATAAAGATTAACCTTGACTTAGCCGATATTTCAGGTGATCCTAGGCTTAAATTTATTATACATAATAAAGAACCACCCGATGACAATGAGGGGGATAATTGTAAGGTCGGCAGTTGTAATAAAGATCAGGAATCTACAACGGGGGGATAAAAACAAAAAGTAAGTGGGATTATGAAAGACACGAATTTACTCATATTGTTACCTTTGCTTATCCTATTGATTTTACTACCACTAGCATTGATCCTATATTCACTGATTAACAACTATAGACTTATTATCCATCTGAAGAAAAACAAACCAAACGTTTTTAATAAAATAACTCTTAGGATACCAATTCTAAACATAAGACCCAGTACCCCCCCATTTGTTTTTGCAAACCCTCTTAATTACGTTCTTTACTTTTTTGATGATTCAGAAGATGATAGACAGAGTTTATCTTACAAAAATAGATCTAGATACGCATTTCTTAGTGCAATCATTCTTTTTATAATAAATTGGTGGCTACTATGATGGTTCATTTCGTCTCGTTTTGCTCTGAAGTTCAAGGGTGTTCCAATAACAGCGTCAACAATACCACTTATTACTATGCTAACAATGAGTTGGTTGGACGCAAGGATTCGGATGACAGCAAATATTACTATCATGGCGACCACTTAGGGGGGACTCACGTGGTCACAGACGAAGACGGCAACTTAGATGAGCGATCTAGATACTATCCCTTTGGTAAAGAATTCACCAGCAATAGTCCAGACCCCGGATATACGGGGCACAGATACGATGCTGACACTGGATTAAACTATATGGTGAACCGATACTACCAACCAGAAATAAGACGATTCACGAGTCCAGATCCCATAATACAAGACTACTACAATCCCCAGAATCTGAATAGATACAGTTACACATTGAATAATCCCTTAATTTACATAGATCCGACGGGGCATATAGCTCTAACGATAGACATCACTCTTAATATAGGTCTAGGTGCAGATTTAACTTTTTCATATGGGAAAGCTTATGCAATTTCGAATTCGGGAAAAATCACACAAGGAGTATTTGCGAGTAGTGGTAAAGGAATTAGTTCACCTACCGGTTCTCTAGGTATTCGTATCATCGGCTACAAAAATGTTCAAGAAGTAGGTGAACTCGGAGGCAAAACAAACGAATTATCCCTAGATTTTACTGCAAGTCAAACTCCAATAATTTCGGGGCCTGCTTCTGGTGGTGGTGTAATGGTGTGGCAAAATGATGTAACTGAAAGTTCATTAACTGAAACATTTAAAACTTGTATTGAAACGGAACCTGAAGGTTTAGGGGTAAGTATTGCCGCAGATGTGAATTCTCCCATTTCAGTATCAGCTGGTTTTACTGAAGTCGATACTATAGTACTTGAGACACCAACAATAAACAATCCCGAATATGATGTACATGGTTCATACATTGGAGATATTCTAAAAGAATACCTAACAGGAAATTCAATGAAAGATGATGATGAAGATGACTAATAAGAAAATAAAAACAGGGTATATGTATGATGTACGGGCCTAACTTCCTGATATTGCTTGTAATTGCTATACCGGGAGTGATGATATGGGCTTCAATAGTTGACTTAACTCAGAAACTATCAGATTATATAACGAAAAACAAACTCAAAATAAAAATTCATTGGGGTGTTTTTGATTTCCATTTTTACAAATGGTTACTTATGAAAAACCCTCATGATGATGATATGACCTTAGCTTATAAGAAGAGAATTCAAAGACGATGGATCATCGGAATGTTCTTAATCCTAATGGCATTCTACAAAATTCTAGAGGGAGGTATCTGATGATTACGTCAATTACATCAGATACTACCACATACTATCTTGGAAAAGACTATGAGGTTAAAGAATACGCTAATGAAACAGTTCACAATACCGTCTACTACTACGCTAACAATGAGCTGGTGGGGCGGATGCATTATGATGTTCATCTTATCATGGTTTAAAAAAAATGTGAGTTTAATCTGAGGTGGTGTGAATGAACAACAAAAAATTCGCAGGAATCTGTTTGATAGGACTACTTATGGTTGTTGCGATATATGTCACGGCGGAGGGGATGATTAAGACAGATAGTGGTTATATCCTCTTGGATCCAGCTGATGGTAATGTTTATGTGGATGGTGATTTGGTGCGGTATGGCGTAAATGATTTCATAATAAGATCACAGGCTTCGAAGGATATTGAATTCGATCCCTCTAGTGGCGCTATTGAAGTTGATGGCGGGGGTTATTTCTATAACCCCGGACAATTGGGTGTTTCATCCCAGAGAGCGTATATAGGTCACGACGGATCAGACGGTAAAGTAACAACAGCTATAGGAGATATTATCCTCGACCCTGCCAGTGGGAAAGTTTATGTTGATGGACAGTTGGGTGTTGGGATGGCTAGCCCGGTATTCAATTTGCATGTATACAGCGATGGTGATGCTCATGTTGCCGTGGACGGGGCCAGCAATCATGAAGTTTCTTATAGGTTTTACAAGGCAGGCAGTCATGTGGCTCAATGGTTTGTGCCTGTGAGTAGCACAAACTTGGCGTTATGGACTAACGCCCAAAGGCTTACTATCGAGCAGGACGGCGATTTTGGCATTGGTGATTCGACACCTGACAGGGATTTGGACATTGGCTCCAGTAGTATAAACTCCGGAGACTCCGCATGGACTGTAGAATCCAGTAGGGACTTCAAGGATAACCTCGTCCGGTTGGAGAGAGACAAGAGCATCTTGGATAAGTGGCTTGACGTGAACGTCTACAGATACAATTACAAGGGGGATTATCTGAAAGAGACATTGGATTTAAACGAGACGAATGGTGACCTTGATGCATCGGCAAGTGTGATTCACACCGGTCTGATGGCCGAAGAATTTAACCCTGCGTTCCTGGGCTCAAACAAAACAGACATCAACTACGGCGATGTGACCTACCAGATGATATTTGCAATACAAGAGCTGATCGAAGAAAACAACAATCTGAAGCAAGAATTATGCACAAAAGACGCATCTTATGCATTTTGTAAAACTATGAACGGTGGTTAACATGAATAAGAAAAAGATCATGGGGATATGTTTGATAGGGGTTTTAATCACAGTCGCGATTTTTGTGGCTGCGGACGGCACGGTTAAGACGAGTAGTGGGGATGTCAAGATATTCGGGCAGGGTCAGGCGACGTATGGTGTGGGGGTAAGTTACAATAGTACAATGCTTTCAGCACCTTTTCCGGTAATTCAATCCTTAGGCAAGCAGATATTGCATGTGCGAAGTAATTTAGCTGATACATGGTTTCAATTTGAAATAAGTCCAAGTGGTACAGGAACACAAGCAGCTTACTCAATGTGGGGGGCAGACAAAGCCTCAGGTGTTTCTGGCTGGGGTAGAGTCCAGCATAATAATAATTCCATGATTTTGGATACAGGAGGGATAGGTGGAGCAAGCGGGGGTCATATCATCTTAGAGCCAGAAAGCGGAAGAGTTTATATTGGCAGTTCAGGAGTAGCATCAACTTCAAAGGATTTGTATGCCAAAGCAGTTTTCACCGATAATGGCACTTGTGGTGAGTGGGATGTTGCCGGGGATGCGAATTATGACACCGACTTACTGGATAGCATAACTGCCAACAATGGCGTGTGGGACTTGAGCAAACTTGTAAAGAAAGATGCGACGGGTCAAGTTGTACAATCAGTCCTTAAAACCGAGTTAGTACCCGAAACAGTTGAAGTCTTTAATGAAACAACAATGGGACCGATGAGAGTGCCTACTGGCAGGATGGTGAACTCAATGTGGGTTGACATGGGACAGTTGGATGGTTATATCATTGGTGTATTAAAAGCACAGCAGAAAGTCATAGAGAACCTTACGGCAAGCATTGAGGTACTGGAGTCAAAATGCAGTTAACCAGGCTACGCTGATTTGAAGAGGGTGAAAACCTTTTATCTCCCTAGGTTCCAGTCTAGCTGAGAAACTTTTGTGCCAGAAACAGCAGTTTAGGCGATTTTTTGAGGAGGACGCCTGGGATGAAGCCGAAATCGCCCTCGGTGAGTTTGACGACCTGGTCTGCTGTGAATATGGTTGACATCATCTCAATATCCTGGTCGTCCAGTTTTTCGACGTAGCCTCTCAGCTTGTAGAGTTTTTTGAGTTTGACTCCCTCTGTTTCCCTCCAGATTTTCTCATACTCGAACAACCTGTCCCTGGAGAGGTCATCGTCTTTCAACGCTTCGGCGGCGACTCCGGCTGCTATCTGGGCTGCCTTCATCGCGATGGCGATTCCGCCGCCATGTATGGGGTTGACCTGCTGCGCCGCGTCTCCGACCAGCATTATGCTGTCCCCGACGAATGTCCCGCTGCCGGAGCTTACTGGGATGCCTCCCGTGTTTATCTCGATGGGGCTGGCATCCTTGAAAAACTCGGGCCTGCAGTCTATGAACCTGTCCAAATAGGTTAATGGGCTCTCATTCCCCTTCAGCTGGCTTCCCAGTATTCCGAGCCCGACGTTTGCGACGGTGTTGCCTTTAGGGAAAATCCAGGCGTAGCCTTTCGGCGCGATATTTTGGCCGAAGAATATGTGAATCGCATTCTCCTTTATCTTCACGTTCGCCATCTCGTACTGGACGCCGCTGTGATAGTCGTTCAGTTTGTTGAGGGTGTTAAGTCCTGCGCTTTTCCCTATCTTGGAGTCGACGCCGTCTGCTCCTATTATAAGCCTGCAGCTGATCTCAACTGGGTTGCCCATCTTTGAGGCTCTTATGCCAGTAATCCTGTTGCCGTCCCTGATAACCGATTCAGCCCTCGTCTTGACCATGTACTTGGCTCCGGCCTTTATCGCCTCAGCCGCAAGATGCTTTTCGAACATCTTCCTCTCGAGGATGTACCCCTCATGCTCTTTCAGGCTGATGTCGAAGGACTTCCCTGCTGGCGTGTACAGGACTGCGCCGTTTATCCTGTTGACAGCCCAACGTGGATCAGGCGTGAGGCCGACCGCCGTAAGCCCTGTTATGTTAATGCCTTCAGCGCACCTTTTCGGAGCCCCAATCTCCTGCCGCTTCTCCAGCACGAGCACGTCGACTCCGGCGTTCGCCAGGTTCAAGGCTGCGATGCTCCCGGCAGGGCCTGCTCCGACAACAACGACGTCGTGTTTCATTTTTTTATCGACAACGCGCGGACTGGGCAGAATATGACGCATATCCCGCAGTCATTGCATCTCTCATCGACTTGGAGGCTTGTGTCCTCAAGCGTCAGCGCATCCTGCGGGCATACGCCAACGCACCCTCCGCAGTAACAGCAGATCTGCCTGTCAACGTCCATGTTGAATCTTTGAGACTATCTCGAGCACGTCTCCCAGCACGGCGCTTGAGGTTTCCCTCGGGCCGGCGCCCTTGCCTATCAGGGTTATCTCCCCTGCGACGTCGGTTTTAAGCATTATCGCGTTCAGCGAGCCTGAAACGTTCAGCGGGTGGCTTATTGGAACGAGGCGAGGCGAGACCTCCAACTGTGAGACGTCGCCTATCAACTTTATCGCATAGTTGTGCTTTCTGGCCAATTCCAGCGCCTCCTGGGTGACATCAGTTATCCCCTCGACCTTAAGGTCCTTGTAAGAGACAGCCCTCTCCATGAAGGTGTTGGCGAGTATCACAACCTTCGCTGCAGTGTCAACTCCCGTTATGTCATAAGTGGGGTCAGGCTCCGCGTATCCGAGCTCCTGCGCCTCCTTCAACGCAGAATCGAACTCGACTCCCTCGTCGAACATCTTCGACAGTATGAAATTAGTGGTGCCGTTCAGTATGCCGTAGGCTGACTCTACCTCGTTAATCTGCAATGAGTTCAGGTAAGTATTTATTATGGGAATCGCCCCGCCTACAGTCGCCTCATATTTCAGCGAGACCCTATGCTTCTCCGCCAGTCCCATGAGCTCATTGTACTTTAAAGCTAGAGGCGACTTGTTGGATGTCACCACGTTTATGCCGTTCCTGAGCGCGGCTTTCATGTGGCTTAAGCCCGGCTCCCCCGTTTTTATGTTGCCTGGAGTCAGTTCCAGAACGATGTCAGCAGACCCTGGGGACAACAGGTCCAGTGCCTTCTCCTTCCGCCAGCCGCTCATCCTGTTCAGCGGCTTAGAGAGCGCGGACTTCAGGCTTATCCCCCTATCATCCCATACGCTCCCATTGTGCTCGCATATTCCCACAACCTTCAAATCGGTTCCAAGCTTCTTTCTTATGTAGTCTCTCTTCTCTGCCAGAGTCCTCGCAGTCCCCCTACCGATAAGCCCGAAACCGATTATTACGATTCTTGCCTCTCTCATATCGACTCTATGAGCAGGAACTTCTTCCTGCTGCATATGCTCTCCAAAACGCCGTTAAGCTCCTTCAGCTGTCCGTTGTCCACGTCAACATTCAGCAGCACAGACGACTTCTCGTCAGGCGACGGCATCACAACGTCGATGTCAGACACCATACCCACCTTGTTTATCCTGTCTATCGTATCCTGGACGTCGGTATCTATGACATGGCCGACGAGTATAAAGGACCTGCTCTCCCTTGAATAGTACCTCTTGCCTTCCACGTTTATCTCAGATATCCTAACCCTCTCCTTCTTCAGCTCCTTTTTCATGATGTCCAGAGACTGGACGTCCTTGACCTTGAAGTTTATCTGAACGTCAACCGTGTCTTTCTTTCCCCTCGTGTGAACGACGTTGACTATGTTGCCTCCGTGCGACGATATCGGTTCCAACGCCCTCAGCAGGCTTCCCGGCACGTCCTTCAACTGTAATCGCATGAAAACTTTCATTTTTCCCAAGGTATTTATTAGCATTGTCGTCTTAAAAGTTAGGTAACATGACAACGCTCATCATCACCGAGAAGCCGAAAGTCGCGGAGAGAATCGCGAACTCAATAGGCAGCCCGAAGAAGAACTCGAAGAGGGGAGCGCCCTACTATGAGGTGGGCGACACCCTAATCGCTCCAGTAGTGGGCCACGTCTACAGCCTCACGGAGAAGAATCCAGGCAAGTGGGAGTACCCTGTCTTCGACATCGAGTGGAGGCCATCCTACGAGGTTGACAAATCATCCGACTTCTCGAAGAGCTACCTGCAGAACGTCAAAGAGCTGGCGAAAAAATGCGACCACATCATCAACAGCTGCGACTACGACATCGAGGGCGAAGTCATAGGATACAATGTCATAAAGTTCGCCTGCAATGTCAACCCATCATCCGACAAAGTCATGAGGATGAAATACTCCACCCTGACGAAGGAGTCGATATCAAAAGCATACGGCAACCTGCAGAAGTGCGACATGAACCTGGCCGAAGCCGGGCTGGCGAGGCACATGCTCGACTGGTACTGGGGCATAAACATGTCACGGGCGTTAAGCCTCTCCCTGAGAAGGGTCGGCAGGTACGCGACCCTCAGCGTCGGCAGGGTCCAGGGGCCGACGCTGAAGTTCCTCGCAGTGACAGAGAAGAAGATCAGGGAGTTCAAGCCTGAAACCTACTGGCAGCTGGAGCTGGTCCTGATAAAGGACAGCGCACTCTTCTCCGCCTTCCACATAAAGGACAAGTTCCTGGACAAGGACGAGGTCCTGAGGATAAAAGAAAAATGCGGCAGCAAGGCCAAAGTCGTCGACCTGAAGAAGAGCAGGATAAAGCAGAAGCCTCCGACGCCGTTCGACCTCACGACACTGCAGACCGAAGCCTACAGGTGCCTTAAGATAGACCCCAGGAGGACGCTGCAAATAGCACAGGATCTCTACATTGAAGCGTACATCAGCTACCCGAGGACCGCTTCAGAGCAGCTGCCGCCTGACATAGACTGCAGAAAGATCATAAACTCGTTGAAAGCGATGGCCTCGGTAAGGCCTCTCGCAGAGAGCCTTCTCGCAAAGAAGAGCCTCAAGCCCAACAACGGGAAAAAGACCGACCCCGCGCACCCTGCCATCCACCCAACGGGAGAGATTCCGACAGGGCTTGACGGGGCGCACAAGGACATATACGAGCTCATAGTCCACCGGTTCCTGGCAACGTTCGGAGACGACGCCGTCAGGGAGAGCGTCACAGTTGAATTCGACAACAACGGAGAACAGTTCATAGCGAAAGGCATAACAACCGTCGTCAGAGGATGGCATGAGCTCTACGGCAGGTTCTTAAAACTGGAAGAGGAGCTGCTCCCGCAACTTGCTATGGGCGAGGAGCTCGACGTCAAAGATATCAACCTCCTTGAGAAGGAGACGAAGCCGCCGAAAAGATACACTCCGGCCTCCATAATACGGAAGATGGAGAAGGAGAACATCGGCACCAAGGCTACGAGGGCCAACATAGTCGACATACTGTACAAGAGAGGCTATGTTACGGGTTCGACGATAGAGGTCACCGAACTAGGCTTGAGAGTGGTCGACACCCTCAACAGGTTCTGCCCCGAGGTGGTGAATATAAAATTGACCAGGGAGTTCGAGGAGAGGATGGAGGACATACAGAACGGCAAGACCGATTCGAGGCAGATAATCAGCGAGGGAAAGGCCACGATAGAGCGGATATCGGCAGAGTTCAAGTCCCATGAGAAGGAGATAGGAAAATCCCTCAGGGATTCCATACTCTCAGCGCAGAAGGCGAAGGACACGCTCGGAGGGTGCATAAAATGCGACGGAAGCATGGTCATGAGAACGTCAAAGAACGGTCAGCAGTTCGTCGGCTGCGACAACTACCCGAACTGCACGTTCACGATGTCGCTCCCCAAGGGCAAGATAAAAAAGGCGGGAGAGTGCAAACAGTGCGGTTACGCCGTGCTCCAGGTTTCCGGCAGGAAGCCATGGCGGTTCTGCGCTAACCCCCACTGTCCGACAAAGAAGAATGCGACACTATAACCTGTGGCTTGAGAAGTACAACAGGAAGAGGGATGAGCTGCTGAGCGAGCTTGAAGCCCACGGCAGGCATATATCCAAGCTGAAAGGCAGCCTGCCGCTTGAAAAGCTTTTCCATGAGATACCAGACTCCGGCGGGGAATATGGAAAGTACTGTTTCGTCGACGGCGGCGAGGGCATCAGAGAGCTTGTCGGATGCAGCGTCTACTTCATAAAATCGTCAGGCCTTGTGATGGAAAAAGACAGGAAAGACAGCCACAAGTTCGTGAGAGAGCTGGACATGGGAATCCTGGGCTATGATGACTACACCAAGGACAGGGTCGAGCTCATGAGGGATGCTATGGAATTCTCAACAGCAGTAAAATGCATCAGAGAACACCAGCCTGGAATGCTCTTCCTAGACGGCTCACTCTACGTGAAAGCCAACAGAGCCAGGGTGAATTGCCCGGAGTTCGAAACTTATGTCAAAAAGTTCTCAGAGCTCATAGGGTTGTGCAGGGCTGAGGGCATCAAGCTTGTAGGCGTCTCAGAGGATTCCAAATCCAGGATATTCAAGCAGTACATCGAGTCAACATGCAACGTGAAATTTCCTGAGTTCATAACAGACCCGACGCTGCTGGAACTCCTGGCATCAAAGGCTAATGAAGTGTTCGTGACTGAAAAATTCGTTCCCCATTCTGAACACTTCACCTCTCCTACAGTATACATCAAGCCCACCAGGGTTTCAACGCCCCTGAGGGTGGATGTCCTGGACGGCGAGAAGGACTTCGACGGCATCATAAAAACGATAGTAGACCTGAGCAGAGGCTCTAGAGGCTACGGCTACCCTCTGCCGCTGTACCTGGTACACCTTGATGCCAGAATCGAGAGAAAACATGCGGACTGGAGCGTTAATCAGATGGTGAACTACATACGCAGGAAGAACCAGACGCTCTGGAACGCCCTGCTGAAGAAGAGGCGGC
Source organism: Candidatus Altarchaeota archaeon (assembly GCA_043800255.1). Taxonomy (GTDB): domain Archaea; phylum Altiarchaeota; class Altiarchaeia; order IMC4; family SCGC-AAA252-I15; genus JAZDNF01. Next base: position 11,538 of record JAZDNF010000002.1, read on the forward strand.
GGGAATCCCGCCCTGGGGAATGATTCCACCCTTTTTATACCCTTGACTTTTAATAGTTTATTATAACCCGCAGGGGTTGCCCTAAAATGCCAGTCAGAAGACGAGAGGAGGAGCAGACTTCCAGCAGCATGCTACTACCACTCGTCCTCGTCCTACTGATTCTTGCATATTATACTACTGGCATAAACTACTCAATAGCGGCAGACGACAACGCAAACCAGGCAGGGTGTGCTTCTGGAATTGAAAACTGCGATACCGGAGGCGCCGGAGGCACATGTAATACCGCAGACTGTGTGACAGCTTACGGATTCAATTGCGACGCAGATGGTCTATTCGAGTCTGGAAACCAGTACTGCTGCGGAGACGATTCGAGCGAGAGTTATAAGGCGTCAACCGCGGCCGTGAACGTTTCAAGCTACTCTGACGACACGGACGCATGCTGTGACACTAGTACGGACTGCTGTGACAACAATGCATGCACTGCAAACAACGCCGCGAAGGACATCACCGGGGCAACTGGCACAGACGATGATGCATTCTGCTCCAGCAGTACTTGGATAGACTGCGACACAAGCTCGACAACATGCACAGCATGTGACACTGCAGGGTCTTACCCGTGCACTGGTGCTGGCTGTTGGATAGTGGGAGGGGAATCAGCAGCATTTGGCGAATATGATTCAGGCACGGCGACAGAATGCTGCGGAGACGATACAAACGAGTTTTTTATCACAGACAGCGTGGACGCCGGAGCCTGCTGCAATTTAGTCACCGATTGCGAAAGCGGTGGAACGTGTTATGCCTTGCTAGAGAGCATGCCTGGAGGCAGGATATGTGGCTCATATGGAGGTGGAGGTGGCGATGGTGGGTGTGCTGAAGTCTATGACAATACTGCTACCTCAGGCACAACAGTGAATACTGAGGATAGTACATGTAATTGTGACGCTACTGGAAGTGACGGGGCTGCGCCTAACATATGCGATTCAGACCAAGATGAAACAGCCGACGGTATCTGCGTCGACAATGACGGCGACGGAGGGGGGACGACGTTCAGCTGCGACGCAAACGAGGTCTGCGACGACGGCACGTACTTTGCTGACGACTGCGGTGACTGCGCCTCAGAGGTGCAATGCGACTCCAATGTAAACTCAGGCGGAACACCATACCAGTTCCTGGCTGACGGAATGTGCGGCGAAGCCGATGCTGACGATACAGGCGATGACTGCCTCACGGGAGCAGCATGCAGGGACTCAGAAGACTCAAACCACCTGAATGAAGGATGCGAATGCGCGACAGCGATTACGGACTGGGACCCCTATGACTCAGACGGCGGGACAACGTTCTCGGCGAACGGGATATGCATAGGAAGCACGGCCGACACCTCAGGCGAAGCCTGCCAGAGCGGCAGCAACTACTACAACGACTGCAGCTCCTGCTCGTCAGGAGACGCCTGTGACATGGACATAACAAACGGGGCATACAGTGCAGACGGAACCTGCTACTCAGACAGCTGCGTACTCGCCGGCGGAGAGGTGGTAAGCGGCGAATACGGGACAGGAGTTACAGGAGGGACTGCAATCACCTTCGACAGCGGGAACGAGAATGCTGACTGCGATGCTGTCACAGACCAGGGCTTGGGATGCGACAGAGACGAGAGCGGGGGCGCAACCGCTGAAGGCATATGCGCGGACGGAGCATGCGAAGTAAGTTTGGTGTCATGCGACTGCGTTGCCGGGACGGCATGCGCGACAACGGACATGACAGACGCGAAATGCGCCAACAGCTGCACGGCAGGGAAGGCATGCGACTCAGACGTGGGAAGCAACGGGTTCGAGCAGGACGGCATATGCGAGAATGATGGAACAGTATCCTGCGACACCTCAGGGCATGTCGTATTCAGCGGAACCTCAACCTATTATGCAGCATGCGCTGACGTAGGCGGAGGGGACTCAGGACACGCCTGCGACGGCACTCTGACGGCAGGCAGCTTCCTGCAGGCTGGAATCTGTACTGATGGAACAGCCTGCACGACATCGGGAGCAGCATACGAGTCAGACAACGCTACCGCAACAGTTGACAGCCTCAAAGCAGGCTGCACTGTGAATGGCGCCCCATGCATCTCAGACGTGACAGCACTCAGCGGAACAGCCGACGAGTCAGACTTCAACGGCATATGCATCAGCGATGTATGTGATACAAACGTTGTGGCATGGAACAATGCCACAGGGTGGTCAGGCTCGTGCGCGAGCGTTGAAGGATACTGGTGCGAAGCACAAGGTGCAGGCGACACTGACAGATTGTTTGATGAAGAAGGCTACTGTGTGGACGACCAATCTGCCACAATAATCTGCTGCGGAGACGATTCCGGGGAGGACATCGCATCAGGCGAGACAGCAGACCCGGCGGATGTAGGGTTAGACGCTGAATGCGGTTGCTCATCCGATACTGATGAGAACATCTGCCACTCTGACGCTAACGGGACATTCACGCCAGATGGAATCTGCGCAAAAGACGCAACGAACGCATGGGACTGCGACGTGAACGAGGTCTGCGACGACGGCACTGACACCAGAGCCGACTGCGCCCAATGCGACAGCCTGGATTCATGCTGGTCAGACGTCAATGGAAGCGCCTATGACACCTACAAGAATGGGGTATGCTCAGGCTCAGACTGCTGCACGCAGTTCATCAGAGGCAGCACAACAACCAACCTTGACGCATGCGGTATAGAGGCAACAGTCTGCGGCGCAGGTTTCGGGGGGAAGTACTGTGACGACATATCTGACGGCACAGTCAGCTGGGGCGATACCGAGGAGACCAACAAATACAGATGCGATGAGTCTGAGACACAGTGCATACTCTGCGGCAATGACAATGCAGAGGCTGCAGGCTCAGGAAACCTTACCGGGACGAATGGCGAATGCGATGCAGCCTGCGGAGCGCCGACAGCGTGTGATGACCTTGACTCCGGCACGGTAAGCGGTTCAGCCTGCTGTTACACACCGTCAGGAGGCGACTGCTCATCGCAGACGTGCATGTGCACAGAGGCGACACTATTGGATTCCAATGACACCTGTTGTTACAATCCGACAGACTACTGCAGCGCTACGACAGGATGCACTAACACGACGGAGACATGCAGGGACTTCTGCGTCAACGACAATGACGGAGGAGACTGCACGCAATCCCGCACTGACCCGACGAACAACGACACATGCTATCACAGTGAATCCTGCTCAGACAGCGGCTGCGCTTACAGCAGCAGCGCAACACTGTCGGCGAACACGTGCGATTACTGCAGTGCGACAGGCAAGGTTTCAGGAGACAACGCTCCTGCCCTGAGCAGCACCTGCGATTCAACATCACACTGCCCCAACTCTGGAACAAGGTACTGGGATGAGACTACAAGCAGGGCCGACGACTGCTGGGGCTTGAACGGTACAACAAAGATCAACACCGAAAACTATCAGACCGGCTACATCTGCGCAGACCAGACTGTGGCCTGCTCATGCAACAACGCCGAATGCAGGTACGACTGCCAGGAGAGCGGATACGGCAGGGGGACATGCACAAGCGGAGTCTGCGAGTGCAACAGCCCGCCGACACTCGGCGTCATAACATCGTCAGATGACGTCACGCCAACATACAACGCGTCCACTATTGTAAGGTGCAATGTGACGGTGACCGACGTTGACGGATACGATGACGTGGCAGTCGGTGGAGCGGTCAGAGGGGTCATCTGGCACTCAACATCAACATTCGGGTCAGTTGATGAGCTGCAGACGCACTATTCCAACAGCAGCTGCGGCCAACTGGCGAATGACGGGCTCAACTCCATCAACTACTCCTGCACATTCTACCTCAGATGGTATGCCAACCCCGGCGAGTGGACATGCGCGATAAACGTGTCAGACCGCTTCAGCTCAAACGTCTCCAACTCCAAGGAAGACATAACAATAGCGTCGTTCAAGGGCATCGGAGCGCAGAATACCCTGGCGTTTGGGACGATGGGTCCTGGAGACGTTACCGCCCTCGGCAGGGAAGCCTCGCTTCAGGTCACCAACCAGGGAACAACAGAGGCTGACGTGCAATTGAGCGTCGGAGGAGATTTATACTGTGCAGTAGGCACGATACCCTCATCGAACATACACTATGATACGAGCAGCAAAGCCTACGCCAGCATGTGCGCAATGGGCTCATCCTGCCCGGCGGTCGAGGAGCAGTTCGACCTAAGGACAAGGAACAGCGCGGATACGTCAGACCCCTCGGAAACACTGTATTTTGGGATACACATACCGATAGGTGTGTCTGGCACGTGCACAACATCAGTGACGGTAACACAAGTCTAGGAACATGAAGAGAGGACTCACGATTTTGGCTGTGATGGCGCTGGTCATCGGGCAATACTCTGTTTCAGCCAACAGCATCGGCGCAGGCCCTGCGACGATAATCTTCAGGGACATGATGGCAGGCCAGACCTGGGATGAGACTATAACAGTAAGCAACGGAGGGCATGAAACGCTTAAGACTTCAATATCGGTCTCAGGGCTTCCGGATGGCTGGATTACATTGGAGCCTGAAGACGGTCAGACTGATGTCAGCAAGGAATTCACGCTCAGCTCAAACGAGCCTCTAAGAATAAAAGCTAATCTCGATCTGCCTGAAGGTGTCGAAGCTGGAGTCTACCAGGGAACAGTAGTGATAAAATCAAAGCCAGCGGAGGCTTCAGGGTCAGGCATAGTGATGGGGGTCGGAGTGAGCCTCAGCCTGGACGTCATCGTCAACGTAACGAACGTTCCAAAGAGGGAGGCGAAAGGACTGTACATAGTAGCCTACAATGGGAAGAAGGATGATACGATACTCCTAGAGTGCACGTTCGAGAACACGGGAAACGTTGACATCATGCCAGAACTGCAATACAACTTACAGGACAGGAATGGCGATTCAATAGGCAGCGGGACGATAGCATTCACGCTTCCAAGGGCGAGGGGCTCACAGACGTTCAAGAACCAGATAATCGTGAACTCGTCTAAGACAGGAGAATACATGATAGACGTGAGAGCCTATCTGGACAATAAGACAATATACGTGGAGTCAAAATACTTTAACATATACGAGGTGACCACTCTCGGAACAACGATGCCGACCACTGTCATAAGCGTGCCGACGACGTCCATCCTACCGCCGACCCCAACCGCCGGATGGGGTAGGGGCTACCTGGTTTATGCAGGAATCTTGGCCATAGTCCTGGTTGTAGTCTATGCTTTAAGTAAGAGAAAAAAGTAATTCTTATCATGAGTTTCCGGCCTATTTTGTCATGCCTGTTACCCCTCCTTCTTATGGCATCAACAGTGTCCTCAGCAGGCATCGGCGCAGGCCCTGCGACGATAATCTTCAGGGACATGATGGCAGGCCAGACCTGGGATGAACCATTTACTGTCAGCGTCAACAGCAACGGAACATTAGACGTCAGAGTCTCCGTCTCAGGAGAGCCGGCAGCATGGACTACGCTAACCGCCGATAATTACGACCTCTCAGATGACGGTGGATTAGAGCTCATCCCGTCTAAGCCTATGCGTGGGAGGGTTAACCTGCAGATTCCTGATAATCTGGAGACTGGGACTTATCAAGGCAATATCCATATAATGTCAGAGCCTGCGGACGGCGAAGGTGAAGGAGTAAGCGCTCCAGTAGGGATTGGAGTGAACCTTGATCTTATAATATTCGTCACAAACAAGCCACGTTACAGCGTGAAGGAGCACAATCTGAAAGTGTATGACAATTACCAGGGCGAACCGGTGATAGTGGAATACGCTATCGAGAATACCGGAAACATTGACATAGACGCTATATTGAGGTATGATATCATGTCCTTGAATTCGACACTCGACAACAGGCGCTTCTGGGAAAGAAAGGTGAAGGTCGAACAAAACCGCGAAATGCAGAACTTTCTTGATGTGATACCTATCCTAGACCTTCCTCTGGGAGGATACAATCTTACGTTCAGGATATCATTTGGAGAGGATGACCTGTCAGCTGACAGCAGAGGGTTCAGGATAATGCACCCTGGAGCCGAACTTCCGGTCTCAATACCCCCCTATACCCTAACCCCAACAACGCGGCCGCAGGAGCCGGAATCCACGCCAGAAACTAGCAGCCGCCTGATTATTATATCTTTAGGATTAATTATTCTAACAGTCCTGATCAGATTGGCTGTAAGGGGCAGGAGAAAATGAACGGGAGAACGGTTAATTTTACAAGGGTGCAAGCGGGCATACTCATCATCGCATTAATAATACTCTCCATAAGACCTGTATTCAGCCAGACTACTGAGCTCAGGGTTTCAGTCCAGAACATAGCCCCTACCCTGAATAACTCCAACCTGGAATGCAACGAACCTGTGGTGCTGACGTCCGGACTGACGACCAGACTGTACTGCAACGTTACAGCATCAGATCAGAACGGATGGCAGGACATTTACCGGATTGACGCTATGCTATGGTATAACAATACAGCCAACAAGAGCAGCGCAGACAACTACTTAAACCACTACAGCATGGTTAACTGCAATCTCACGTCCGGCAGCGAACTCTCAAGGACAGCTGAATGCTACTTTGACATGCAATTCTTTGCCGACCCCGGGGAATGGACGATAGAATTCAACGCGAGCGACCAGGCTGGAACGTGGCAGACGTACAACGTGTCGTACATAACGGTTGTTGACTTCCTGGCGCTTTCCGCGACAGGCATCATAAACTTCGGGTCGATGCTGCCAGGACAGATCTCACAGGATGTAAAGAGTGCGGTCATAAACAACACATGCAATGAGGAGATTGACCTACTACTCGACGCTCCCTCCGCCATAACGTGCGTTACGGGTGGCATACCCCTCTCAAACATACACTATGACAGCCTTTCCACTGATTATAGCAGCATGTGCGGGTCTCTGACGACCGACGCAGACGACACTTGCTATAGACTGAGCCAGGCATTTAACCTGCAGAAGAGCCAGACGAAGACAGGCAATGTCGAAGTGCCGACAAAGAACACCTACTGGCATATCAGCGTGCCTGAAGGAGTCTCAGGCCTGTGTAATGGAACAGTAACCTATACTGCGATAAAGTCGACATAATATGGACACAAAAGCCCTAATCCTGTTGATAATAACCTTGGCGGCGCTGGACTATGCTGCAGCCATAAGCATCGGCGCCGGACCATCTACCATAGAGTTCCAGGACATGGTACGGGGGAGCTTCGCTGAGGTTGAGGTTACGGTCAGCACAGCCGAAAAGGTCGATCTGAACTGCTCCCTGCAGGTCACGGGCGATGTCGCAAGGTGGATCACTATAAAGCCTTCACAGAGCTTCGTGCTTCCGTCAGAGGGAAGGCATAGTTTCATGGTAATATTACAGCTGCCGGGAGACGTCGCCAACGACGTCTACCGCGGGTCGCTGGACATAAAGGCAGCTCCGGTGACGCAGGTAACGACTGGAGCAGGCTTTGCGGTCGGGGCTGGAGTATCCCTTGACGTGATAGTCAACGTCACAGGCATAGAGAAGTCCACCTACAGGATCGTGAGAGCATCAGTCGGGAACACCGAGATAGGCTACCCGATAAACTTCAAGATAGAGGTTTACAACGGGGGGAACGTTATCAACACCCCCGACATTGTGGTTGAAGTGGTCAATGCAACGGGGAATACTGCCCTGGTCGTCAGGCACAATACGACCGCAATCAAGCCTTCAAGGAGCGGGACGGTCGTGTTTACGGCGTCGTCTGAGAACCTGAGCGTTGGATTCCATGAGGCCAGGGTGAATTCGAACATGATACTCAAAGACGAGGCTTCCAACCGGATATACGAAGCCTACGTCAACCACAAGAACGTAACATTCGAGCTGCTGCCTGAGGGCGTGTTAAGCGCGAATGGGACTTTCATGACCTTCCTACTGGACAAGAAGAAGGTCGAAGTCGGCACGCCGGTCCGTGTCACGGCGCTCTTCAAGAACACGGGGGAGGTGCCGCTGATAGCGAAACTCAAGGGTGAGTTAGTAGCCGGGCAGAATTTCATAGCAGCATTCGAGAGCGACGAGCTTGAGATAGCGCAGGGCGAGTCAAAAAACCTGATAGCCTACTTCACCCCGCAGGCATCAGGCAAATTTCAGGTTAAAGGGACCATAACATACGGGAAGAAGGTGAGTGACGCAGAGGTCGTAGAGCTTGAAGTCTCAGGAACAAGCTACAGGCTGTATGCGATAATAGGCGTCGCGTTGCTCGTGGTTGTGGGAGTTTTTTATAAGACTAGGAGGTAATAAGTTATGGCAGGCTCATGTCAGAAGAAGTTGAAACCATCGCATATAGCCCTCATAATAACTTTCACAATGTTGTCAATGATTGGCGGAATGGAGGCAGTAACCGTCTCAACAACGGTAACAATCTCGAACAGGGACCCGGTAATAAAGTCGGACACTCTATCCTGCACCTTCGGAACGGACTCTGATGGAGTATATCAGCCGAGCGTCGGCTCCCGCAACGACAACAGCGCCGGCAACTATCCTGTCTGGTGCACGGTCATCGTATCAGACAACAACAGCTACCAGAACATCAGCAAAGTCTGGGCTGAATTCTATCATAGCAGTTCCAGCCTCGGCGCGGCTGACAACTATGACGTCCACTATTCAACTCCTGACTGTTTGAGCCTTAACAACGGCTCCGGAACCGATGAGGGCTACAATTGCACCTTCGGAAGCTTCAAATACTATGCGAACCCTGGCACGTGGACTTTCATTGTGAACGTGTGGGATGGCGGCGCAGGCAATAATGCGAGCGACTCCAACACGCAGACCATAAACTCCCAGGCCGGCCTGGAGGTTCAGTCGCTGCTGAATTTCGGCCTCCTGTCGCCTGGCATGAGGACAGACCCGCTCAGCAAGACGCTCTCGATCAACAATACCGGGAATTCCAATGGGATTGTCGTTGTAACAGGCTCGGATATGAACTGCAGCAGGTCGAGTCTGGCGGCAAGCTCTGACATCCCGTCATCGAACGTGAAGTACGCGTTCTCAGGCATAAGCTATGCTTCCGCATGCGGCACGCTTGGGACTGGCGCAGAATGGGACTGCGACACCTTCAACATACAGGGCCGCGACGTCAGCTCATCAGATGACATCAACGTCTCCTACTGGGGCATCGAAGTGCCTACGGGGGTGGGGGGGTTGTGTAACGCTCGTTTGACATTTGACATAACGTAAGATGGAGGTAAAAATGCACAATAGAATCGGGAAAATCTGGGTTTTTTTCGCGGTGCTGGTTCTAGCCGGCAGTGCGACAGCGATTAGCATAGGGGCTGGGCCGTCTTCTCTCGACTTTCAGAAGATGGTCCGCGGCGGATACTCGCAGAAATTTATAACCGTCAGTACTGCCGGAGACGATAACCTCACCATAACCTTGGATGTTGAGGGCGAAATCAACGACTGGATGACATTTGAGCCAGGCCGAGAGTTCAACCTCCCAGGCAGATCCCGTTTGGAAGTTAAAGCTATTGTGCAGCCTCCAGAGGAGATAGCGAACGGCGTCTACACCGGGAAGATCCAGCTCAGGGCGGCTCCAGTGTCCGAAGTCACTGAGGGGACTGGCTTTTCAGTCGGCGCCGGCGTCAGGCTGTCGGTTACTGTAGACATAACTGGGGAGGAGATAGTCGACTACAAGGTGAAGTCGGTGACGGTCTCCGACACCGAGGTAGGGTATCCGGTAAGATTCAACATAACCCTAGAGAACCTGGGCAACGTGAAAGTCCAGCCTAGCGTGACCTTCGAGGTATACGCCGACCCTGACAAACAGAACGTTCTCCAGACTCTGGAATACTCTGACTTGGAGATACTTCCGACGACGACCAAGAGCGGCATACTAGAGATACCGACGGAGAACATGCCTGTCGGCAGGTACTGGACTGACGTCACATCCGACATAGGCGGAGTCCAGACACTCACCTTTGACGTGCTTGAGCCTGGGACGCTTGCCATCAAGGGCAACCTCGAGCAGGTCAAGCTGAGCAAGATATGGGTCAGCGTGGACGAGATAGTGAAGGTGGAGGCGCGGTTCAGGAACGAGGGTGAGCTCCTCATAGAGAATGCCAAGTTCATCGGAGAAGCTTATCTGATTGATGAGAAGTACAATACTGAGCAGCTTCTCGGTGTCTTCGAATCAGCGCCTGCCAGCGTGCCCGTCAATGAGGATGTGCTGCTAATCTCATATTTCACGCCCAAGAGGGACGGCAGGTACTCTATCAGAGGATACGTCCAGTACTCAGGCAAGAAGTCCTACGAGAAGGGCTCAGTATTAAACGTGCAGGCGCAGCCCAAGAATTACATATACCATTATATCGGCGTCGGCCTTGTGGTGTTGCTTTTAGTCTATTACCTGATCCAGAAGGGTTCAGACGGGCGGACGAGGCGGTTCAAAAGGCTTTGGAGAGACTACCTTAGCTTAAAGTGAGGTGACAAGATGGAGAGAGTAAAGACAGCAATTCCGGGAGTCGATGAGATGATTGGGGGAGGGTTCCTCGAGGATAGCGTCGTCATAGTGTCAGGCTCGCCTGGCATAGGCAAGAGCAATTTCGCGATGCAATACCTGGTAAACGGGGCTGAGAAGTTCAACGAGTCTGGAGTGTACATCACCGTCGAGGACACGCCTGAGAACATCAGATTATATGGCAAACAGTTCGGATGGGATATCGAAAAGCTTGAGAAAGAGAACAAGCTAGCGATTGTCGCACAGCCCATATACTCTGAAGAAAAGGGCAAAGGGAAGGACGCGCAGAAGAGGGAGACGCTTGCAAGCGCGATAAAGAGGGTTGGCGCCAAGAGAGTGGTCTTGGATTCCGTGACCCTGTTCAAATACCTGTTCCAGGATGAGATATCAAGACGGGTTAACCTGCTGAACTTCATAAAGCAGGTGAAGGATGCGGATTGCACGACACTGTTGGTAGCAGAACAGCATGAATCGTCTTTTGACATAACCTACCTGGATGAGCACTTCCTGGCTGACGGTCTAATCCTGTTGTTCTGGAGCAGGCACAGGGACAAACATGAGAGATGCTTCAGGGTCGTGAAGATGAGGGGCACGAAGATAAGCTCTGACATCAGGCCGATGAAGATAACAGATAACGGGATAATAGTGTACCCTACCCAGGTGCCGTTGTCTCTTTCCGACGAGTAAGGTACTCTAGCATCAGGCTCATCATAGGTTCAAATGGCAGATGATAATGTAACGGAGTCAGATTCCGGGTTTCAGGGAGCCCAGATTCTCGTTCTAGTGATACCTGACAAGGACTATAAGACCAAGTGGATGGAGGTCGTAAAGCAGCTCTCGAATCTGGACGGCAAGATATGCTATATCTCATTGAACGTGCCCTATGAGACCCTCATCAAGTCTTTCAAGATGTTGGGCATAGACGCCAGCAAGTTCTATTTTGTCGATGCCATCACCCAAACCGCTCAGATGTCGCCTGAAACGGAAAACTGCGAGTTCGTCTCATCGCCTGGAGCTCTCACAGAATTAAGCCTCAGCATATCCAACATACTCGACAGAAAGGGTTTCAACTATGTCATATTCGATTCGCTTTCCACGCTTCTGGTCTATGAGTCTGAGATCACGGTCACGAAGTTCGTGCACCAGCTGATTTCGAAGATCAGGATAATAGGTTCCAAGGCCATCTTCTCCATACTAAAGCAGGATACGTCATCGGTCCTGCTGAGGGACATCAACATGTTCGCCGACAGGATACTGGACATAGAAAACTGGCACAATTGAGGCATATGGAAGCAAAGATAGAACGCTCCGTGAGGGATAAGAGGACGTGTTTCATAATCACCGAACCTGACAAGCTTAGATTAGCCCTCACAAAAGCGGTTGACGTCCTGTTAAGGGAGGGTTATCGATGTTTGTACATAAGCCTGAACGAGCCTCATAGCAGCGTTGAGGCGATGTTCTCTAAGGCGGGAATCAGGTCAGACAGGCTATACTTTATCGATTGCATAACCGCGATCTCTCACAAAATCCCCCATAAGAAGGCGGAAAATGTCGAATATGCCGAAAATCCATCGCATTTGACTGCTGAGGGCAAGGTTATCAGGTCTATAAACCAGTTCCTGGCGTCTGTTCCCGGGAAGAAGATGATTGTGATTGACGCTCTTAGGACTGTGCTATTGTATAACGAGCCTGCCCTTGTAGAGAAGTTTATCAGCGAGGTTATAGAGAACTCCGGCGAATATGGCGCTAAACTGGTGGTTTTCACCAGAAAAGACGATGATCAAAAGATTGTAAGGGACATATCCTTCAAGTTTGACTGTATCGTAGAGATCTAACGCATCATGTTTTCCACCTGTACTCTCACATTTTTCGTAAGTCTCACATCTTTCACGAATGTCGAATAGTATTAACTTTAATATATATTTTGTATTAGATAGTATAAAACTATAGTGACGTATATA